>NZ_JBDWJN010000009.1:0-603103 GCF_039974175.1 Maribacter sp. | reverse complement strand
ACAACCAAAAAAAAATCCCAGGCTCCGTAATCTCGATCTAATTCTTTTATATACCCAATCTCTCAAATATATAATTCGATTCTTTATAATATTACACAACATCTCTGTTGTGCGCTGTCTCTACAATTTGTCAATGAACTTCAAACAAAAAACCGAAACTCTTCTATCAAGGTATATACCTTTCATGCGAACTTCAGCTTTTCAAGACTTCAGGCGTATCTCAGCCTCAAAGCGGGTGCAAATATAAGATGGTTTTCTTGCTTACACAATAGCTAAATGATTTTTTTTGAAAACCTTATGAAAAAAAAATTCAACTGCTTGATTATCAGAATTAAGAAGATGAAAAATAATTTGATCGAGCTAGCGATAACTCCCTTGTTTGTATTCTTTTCTATACCATCAATCTTTATTGGCGGCATGAAAAAAGCGAGTGGTGATGGCCTTGCATTATTTTTTCATACCCCCATCACCACAAAACCAATAAACGAACCGCTTTTTTAAAAGTGTTTCATAATCAACTATGAAAAGAAATTCCACACTAAACCAAAACGTATCACAAAGTCTCGATACGGATAATCAGGGGCAGCAAAGTAATTGTTCTTACTGAAAGAAGAATTGAAGTGTTCGGCTTTTAAAAATATTCGAGTTTGCTGCACCTTGGCATTGATGAAAAAGTCAAGTAAAGGATAGCCTCCTAGTTTTTCGACATTCTGTGTATAGAACTCTCCTAAGAGCGGATTGTAAGCATCCATATTGTAGGCCGTAAAATACTTAAAGGTGACCCCAGTTTGCAAGAACATGGCTTTCTTAAAAATCTCTGAAGAAAAGTATAGCGTATTTCTGGTAACCAACTGAGGTACATTAAGTACATCATTCGACTGATTCACATTTTGATACATTATTGTATTATTCAAAGCAAAACCTCCGACTTTAAACTCCTTCCTATACTTTACCTTCAAATGCTGAATACTACCATCTTCCTGAAAGGGTTTGACAAAAATACTCTCGACCCCATCTTCAGCTATCACCGTTGGATCTACTGCAAAGTAGGTATAGTTATCTAAGTTGGTAACTTTCGCTGACAAATTTCCCCAAGTTTGCGAATCAAAACTCGCCTGAAGACTATTTATGCGCTCGTTTTTAAAGGTTGCGGTATTCTGCCAATTGTAGTTCAAGTAGTCGCTTTGATACAATAGAAAATTAAAATCGGGCATTCTCGCCGAAGTATGAAAAGCCACCGTCATTTTGTTCTTTTCATTGAAACGATAACTTGCCGATGCATCTATTATATTACCAGTGAGGTCACCTACTACTTTATACTTAATTCCTCCGCGCACCAAGAAACCTCCTATTTGCTTTTCATAGTTCGCACCTAGTGCAATCTCTTCTCCTTTTAACTGGCTTTCAATGCGCTGTGTATCTGTAACCAAAATACTATTGAAGGAATAATTGTAATTGTACAAACTTAAATTGGCTTGAAGGCTGCCCAAAGTGGCATTGTAAAAGTCAACGCTTACCTGATTGTACATGGTCTTCAGATTTGCCCTATCATTAATACTAGGTAAAAAACCTTCTCCAAAATAACTATTCTGCTGTGCTTGAATAAACTGATAGTACTTTGTTTCATAATTGAATTGATGACCAAGGGCCAATGAGGTTTTTTCAACTCGACTTGAATCTTTTTGTTTTTTAATGAGCTTGTACTTATGATCTAAAAAATACCGTTTCCCCAAGATTCTATTGCTGGCGGTTTCATTGTCAAACCTCACATCAATCTTGACCCTATTGGTAAAATCGGTATCGCCTGACTCGAATTGCTCTCGGTTTGTTAAACCTCCATTTTCCTCCGCATCTACACTTTGTGCAGCAATATGAGCCCTAAGACTGTATCTTCCATTTCTAGTCACATAATTGGTGGTTGCTCGAAAGTTGCCTGATTCTCCTTCATCAAAATTATATTTTCCCAAAGAACGCATGCCTTCGTAACCGATTGAAAAATTCAGTCTCCGTGAGGTATTGAATGTGAGCAGTGCATCTAACAATTGGCCTTGCTCGAAAGTGGTCTTAAAAAGGAGATCAGTCATTGGGGTAGCTACATTATAGTAGTTGATGTCCTCCATTTCTGCATAGTTAAAATGCTTGGCTTTCGCCCCAAGTCTAGGGTACAAATTCCTTCTTTCAAAATCGACACCTAATTTGTTATACGGCTGACCCACATTGGAGAAAGGCATTAATTCAAAATCATCAGTTCTTAGATAATTGTACTTATACTCCTTATCAATAGTTATGGTGGTATCTAAAAAAGTGGTATCTCGTCTGAAAGAAATTATCTTGTAATCTTTAATAGTTATTTCAGAAGATGTTGATTGTAGCACTCTTTTCTTGTCCGTACCAGGCTGCCTTGAAAGCGAATCAGATTCTTGAATTGGAGAAGGAGGGTCATCTTGTGCAAGTAGGCAGTTACCCATCATTATAATTACTACCAAAAGAATATATCTCATTGTATGCTATTACCGAGCAAAGTTAATTTTTTTTGTTCGTAATAAAATGTGAAAGTTTAGGCAAAAAAAATCCCCCGCTTTGCGGAGGATTTTTAGGTACTCTATGCTCAAAGTTATTCAAAGGGAACTACTTCGGTCGCACTTTTGTTTGCTACTAGAACAGCGCTTAAATCTATAGCTGTTGTGGCCGTACCAGCGGTAGCGTCATATGTTATAGCATCTAAATCAGCTACGACTGCTGAGATGAAGGATGGAATTAGTGGTGTAGTACCTGCGTCACCTTCATTGATATTCTCATTTAGGAGAATTTCATTTTCATCAATCACTAGCTTAACACCCATATCAACAAAACGAAGTCCTTCAGCAATGAAAACTTCTTGTCGCGTTCTATACAACAAGGTAAGGCCCGCGTCATCGTCTGCCATTGCCGCAATATCAGCAGCAGTCAAAGAAGTACCCGAAACAGAAGGAACATCAACATTACCAGCCTGTCGGTCAAGCACTAAACCTGATCGCCCATTTACAACTACCGTTGTTTTGTCGGGTCTTGAACCTGGTTCTACTTCAATTCTTGCTTCGATTGAATCGTCAATATTTCGAACTTCTCGAGTTCCAACCAAATCAATCAAGGCTGTTAAATTTGTTCTAGCAGCTGCGATATCATTATCTGATAAGGCCGCCTCTGCTAAAATTAACAAGGCCTCTTCAGCTTTCATATAGTGTACCGGTGCATCTTGTTCTGTATCTAAAAAAGAATATTTTGGATCTAGAAAATCTAATGTCGGTAACGGTTGTAAATCATCAAATGTCGCTCTTTCATAAAGTGCGTCTTCGAACGTATTGTCAGGATTATTTGCTTCGTCAAATATAGCCATCCTATCAAATGCAGGATCTAAAGCTAAGGCCGCATTAGCCGCTTGTACAGCTCCGGTCTTATTTCCCAAATAATAATTTGCTCTAGCTTTTGCCAAGTGATACTCCGGCTTTGCATTGGCGCTAATTGCAGCATCGAAAGCAGTGATTGCATTTTGATAGTGCTGTTCGGCAGCAATTGGAGCACCTAATGGCTCAGCAGGCAATGCAGAAAAGTACATTGCTGAGAACAAATAAGACAATCCTTCAAAGTAATTGTATTCAGCTTCCGTTGCAGCCGTAAAGTTCGGATCACCAGGTCCTACACTGTTCTTTCCGAATAGTGCAAGCTCTCTAAGACGTTGTATCGCCCGTTGGGTATCCCTCATATCAGGATCAGTGATCTGGATATTTAATCCATCCATAAACTGATTAAAGAAGGTTTGCGTATTTACATAGTTATCTGAACCTAACTCAGACAAAACTAAGGTCTCATTAAAAACAAGAGCTAGTTGACGCTCTAAACCAGTCAACCAAATGGTTGATGAGTTAGGCTGACCAACCACTGAAGCCTCTGAAAGGTTAGGGTTTTCAACTACTGTGAAGTCTACTACTTCGCCAAAGTCTCCCGAACATGAGAAAACCAGAATGGCTAAGAAAAATATTGTTATTTTTTTCATTGTTTTTTTTTTAAAATTCAAATCTTAGAGATGCAACGTAAGTTCTTGGTGCAGATTCCGTTCCATATGCAAATCCACCACTGGCAAAACCATTTTGAGCTGCAATACCAGAACCTGTTGTTTCAGGATCAAACTGACCAGCAGTCCAGTTGAATGGGTTGGTAACGGTAACCCCAAGACGAATATTACTGAACAAAGGACTAGCAATATCTCCAAAGTTATATGAAGCACCCAAATTTCTTACCTTAAGAAAATCATTGTCAAAAACAAAGAAGTTCACATAGTTGAAAGGAGAAGTAGTTCCCACTAAGTCTTCAGGAATACCGGTGTCGTCGGCACCTCTTAAATGACGTAGCAAGAAACTTAAATCGGTGATTTTACCACCAAATTGATAATCGGCAGTTGCGAAGAAGCTAAAATCTCCCCAAGAATAGTTTATACCCATAGAACCAAAGTTTGGTGCGAAAGTATCACCTAAAGCTGTATTCGCTTCAAAGGCATACGTGCCGTCATCTTGCAACACAGCTGCAGTACCTCGTAAGTAACCTAAACTCTGACCTTCCTCAACTACAGAACCAAGTACTGTAAATCCACCGACCACGAAAGCTGGTGCGCCACCAGAATCGGTCACTAAGTTCTCATTAGTGTTGTACGATAAATTTATACTTAAATTATGCTTGTCTGTTTGAATAGGCGTAGCCCTCAGTTCAAATTCATAACCTTTGTTTTCAACCTCTCCAATATTTTGAATTTGATTCAATTGACCTGAAGAAGGTGCAGATTGTGGTGTAAACAAAGCGTCCTCAGTAATACCCAGATATCTGGTTCCGCTTAAAAATAAGCGATCACTAAAGAAACCTAATTCAACTCCAAACTCTGTTGTTTTTACTCTTTCAGAAACTAATTCATCATTTCCAGGGTTGTTGAAAGTGAACGAAGGTCCACCTAAAAATGGATTTAATGCGAAGGTTCTGTCTTGCTGAAACGGTCTGGCAAAATTGGTAGCCTCACCATAGTTAGCTCTTAATCTAATAGTAGATACGATATCGCTAATTTTGGCTGCTTTATAAAAATCGTGGTCACTAAAGTTGTAAGTGATTCCCACCTTAGGCAATAGTAATGGTTTTGTATCCGAACCTGATGCCGTGTTTTTATCTAGCCTACCTCCAAATTCTAGGAAGGCCACATCATAAATACCTATATTTTCTAAAAAGTAAGCTCCGTAGTTTGCATTTTCAAGAACAAAATCTGAAAAAGCCTGTTCAGCAAAGTTATTTAAAGAACGCGTACCATCAACACCTCCAGAACCATCTAAACGATTTTGTCTATCACTAGTTCTAAAGAACTGTCCACCAAGAACTGTAACAAATGAAAAGTTTTCAGTATTAGCTCTGTGCGTAAAGTTTAAATCAGTGGTAAGGGTAAAAGCCGATCTAAGTACTCGACTTAGCGAACCTTGATCAGTTGTACCTTCGGCGATTGAACCTAAGGCAACTAAGAGTGCATTACTTTGCAAATCTTCCTGAACGGTATTTCTATTATCAATTCCGACAGTTGCGTTAATTTGAATAGCGTCGTTAACATCATAGATAAACTTGTTCGATGCGGTAACACGGTTGGTGGTACTCGTAATATCTACTAAAGGGCCTATATTGTTTGAACGCTCAAGCTCGCCTTGCCATTCTTCATCTGTTAACTCATCTAAGTTTCCGCGACCAGCACCCTCAAAAGCAGAAAATCTAGAAAAGCTAGTGTTCGCACTAAAATCTAGATTCGACTCGAAGTTAACAAAGGACAAAGAACCTTGATATCTCAATCTATCAGTCACTTTGGCTGTTAAACCAAATGTGAAAGATCTTCTAATTTGCTCATTTAATAAATTAAAGCTATCGTCTTTATATAAGCTACCTCCAAAATTATAAGAGAATTTATCGGAGCCTCCGCTTAAACCAACTTTGAATTCTTGAGAAATTCCATCATCAAATAATGCTTCAGCTGTACGCTCGTATTTTAAGTAGTCATCTGTAGCCTTGATAGCGCCAATATTACTTTCAAAGAAAGCACGGCTTTTACCGTCTCTACCTTTTTTGGTAATAATTTGAATAACCCCGTTCGCAGCATCTGCACCATAAAGCGTTGTCGCAGCACCACCTTTAATATATTCTATTCGCTCAATAGATTCAACAGGAATATCAGCCAAGGCAGAAACGTTTGCTCCACCTGTACCAATACCTAATTGCGGGTTGGAGTTTAGGTTATCAACTCGAACACCATCTATGATCACCACAGGAGTGGCAGAGGTTGAAGCAGAAATCGGCCCTCTAGTTCGTATGATAGCTGAAGTACCAGGCTGTCCAGAACTCAGACGTATTTGAGCACTTGGCGTTGTCGACTGTAATAGTTGGTCAATTTGATTCGCAGGAAGCCTGTCAATATCCTCAGAATCTAATACATCTACTGTTGTAGATAACTTTCTACGGGCGATACCTGAACCTTGTCCGGTAACAATTACCTCTTCCAAGGCTTCCGCATCTTCATCCATTTGAACATTCATCGTATTGGAAGAACCTACAATTCTTTCAACCGTTTGTTGTCCGAGGTAGCTAAAACGCAAAGCTTGCCCTTCTTCTACCATAATGGAATAATTTCCATCAAAATCTGTTTGAGTACCTGTTGTTGTTCCCACAACTACAATAGATACACCAGGTAAGGGTAAACTATTTTGATCAGTCACCGTACCTGAAACTGTGTTCTCTTGCGCATAAGAGAAGTTCATGCATAGCACCAACAATGGCACTAACATCCATGTTAATTTCTGTCTCATAAAGTAATTTTTAAATTAGTCTGCGGTAAAAGTGAGAATAATTCGCCACGCACACAAAAGTTTCACGAAATGCGACCATATTCTGTTAAAAAAAACCTGATATTTGCGAACAAATTACTATGCACGCATAATTAGTATACATTTTGCATTTTTTTAACATATTACGCAAAAAAAATCTTACAAATTTTGAATTTAATTGAGAAAATGTTAAAAAATCTCCTAAAATATGCTTAAAAGGCATTTTTGCTTCTCTAGAGAAGCTGGCACAGACGAGGCAGGAAGAGGTTGTCTAGCAGGTCCTGTAACTGCAGCAGCATTGATTTTACCGTCAACTTTTGAAAATGCACTTCTAAATGACTCGAAATTGCTTTCTGAGAAGAAGCGAATTCATTTGAAACCAATTCTAGAGCGAGATGCTTTGAGTTTTGGAGTAGCACATATTTATCCTAAAGAAATCGATAAGATAAATATTCTAAATGCCTCCATATTGGCCATGCACAAGGCCCTAGAACAGTTAACAACCCTACCAGAATTTATCATTGTGGATGGTAATAGATTTAAATCTTTTAAAGGTATACCACACAAATGCATCGTTAAGGGAGATCGTAAATATATGAGCATAGCTGGCGCCTCAGTTTTGGCAAAAACCGCCCGTGACTTATATATGGAAGAATTGCATAAGGAATACCCGATGTACAATTGGAAACAGAACAAAGGATATCCTACAAAAGAACATCGAGAAGCCATTCGAAAATATGGCATTACCAAGTATCACAGAAAAAGTTTCAGACAATTGCCAGAGCAACTTACGTTAAAGCTTTAAAAATCCTAACTTTGGTTAAAACCTCAGGTAAATGAAAAACGGCATTTTAGTCCTGCTCTTTTTTTTACTTTTTAATTGCTCAGACCAAGACAGCACTGCCTTACCAATTCTGAGCTATGTTCCTGAAAATGCATTTTTGATTGTTAAAATCGAAAATCATGAAGCGTTCAAAAATACAATTGAAAACAATGATTTCTTATCCGATTTAGCGACCTCAACTACCTACAATAGCATTCTTGAAAAAGTGCAATACCTCAAATACTTGTCACCAAAATCGGAGAGTATTTTAGCACTAACCCAAACTTCCGATAATCAATTTGAATTCGTATACGTTACAGACCAAACAGCCGATCTTATCAACTTAGATAGTATTCAAAACAAAACCGTGGAAAGCATAGCATTTGCGAATGCTACTTTTGATCGGTATACGATCGAAGACATACCTTTTTACAGTTTAGTGGCTAATCAAAAAGCCATTTTCAGTTCTTCAAAAATATTGCTAGAGCAATTGGAGGGGAAATTCACAACCCAGCAACCCGAAACACTTAAAAAACTTTACACCATTGCTAATGAAAACAAACCGGCATCGATTTTTATCAACTTGAATAACAGCAACTCGCTGATATCAACCATTGCTAAGGAAAATTCGAAAATGATGGTATCAGGCTTTTCTGATTGGATCTCCCTAGACCTCAAACCCAATCAAAAAAATCTCAATCTGAGCGGGGTAAGTATTGCCAATGATTCTACATGGAATTATATTGATCTTTTTGCCAATACCAAACCTTTGCCAAACCTTACAGCATCATTTGCTCCTGCGCAAGCCGACGCTATTTTATCATATACCTTTGAAAATTATGCCACTTTTGCGAAAAACCAGGAGCTCGCATTAAGAACGGTCTCTCCTGTAGACCCTCCTTTGAATTCGGTCGAAGAAATTGGCTTTATCTATATGAAGGGTGAAAGAGCCATCCTCTTGAACACCTATGGTGCTGAGGGTATTTCAGAATATCTGGTTAGCCAAAATACAGGAGTCATAGAATATCAAGGCCAAGAAATTTTGGAATTTCGTGACCACGACTTTTTAAATAGCCGCTTTGCTCCTCTTGTTAAAGACTACAAAGCGAATTTCTGTGTAATCCTAAAAAACGCCTTTGTCTTCTCTGAAGAGCAAGATATGCTAAGAACAATTATCCGCAACTATAAAAATGAGGCTACTTTTAGCAATACATCGGTCTTTAAAACCTTAAATGAGGAAATCGCAAAAGAATCAAGCATTCTTTTTGTTTCCAATTCAAAAAATGTCGAAAAAATCCTTAAGGAAGACTTTTCTACTGCCTTTTCTAATGATCTAAAGAAAATTAAACTTTCCGACTATGGTCTCGCAGCCCAAAGCATTGCAGACAAGAATTTTTATCATACCAATATCGTAATTCAAAAAATCAAAAATGAAACCAACTCCACTACTGGTGTCTCGCATCTTTTCAAGCTAAATTTGGATGCTGACATGGCTACAAATCCACAATTCGTAACCAATCATAATACAGGAAGAAAAGAAGTCATTGTACAAGATCAAAATAATATGCTGTATCTGATTTCCAGTACCGGAAAAGTTCTATGGAAAAAGCAGTTGGGCAGCTTAATTCAAGGGGAAGTCAAACAGGTAGACCTATTTAAAAATGGTCGCTTGCAATTGGCGTTTACAACCAACAACCAGTTTATGATTTTAGATCGTAACGGAAAAGAAGTTGAGAAATTCACGCACACATACCAAGGTGGAAATCTAAATTCATTAGCAGTTTTTGACTATGACAAGCAAAAGAACTATCGTTTTGTGGTGACTCAAGGAGAGAAGACTTTCATGTACAACAGTAAAGCTGAGATCGTAAAGGGGTTTAAATATATAAAGGCAGCGCAGCCTATACTAGCGGCTCCAAAACACATTGTATTAGGGAATAAAGACTTTCTTGTTTTCAAATTAAAGGGGGGGTCTCTAAAGATTTTAAACCGCGTTGGCGATGTACGGATTCCTGTTAATGAAAAAATAGATTTTTCAGATAATGAGGTTTTTAAATACAAAAACAAGTTCGCTGTAACGGATAAAAAGGGAGTGTTATATCAGATCGATTTAACTGGAAAACTAACCAAAACCAATTTCAACCTCTCCAATGATCATGGCATGGCAGCTACCGATAATACGCTGGTATTGATGAATGATAACATATTGACCATAAAGGGAAGGAAAATCGAACTTGATTTAGGGGTGTATACTCAACCCCAAATATTTTACCTTTACAATAAGATTTATGTCAGCGTTACCGATCTGCAGAATGAAAAGACCTATCTATTCGATAGTCAAGCAAAACCTATCAAAAACTTTCCGATTGATGGCTCTTCAAAAATAGATTTAGAAGATATTGACGAGAACAAAGACCTTGAACTACTAGTTAAAGAAAATAAGAACTCGCTGATCGTTTACAAAATGTGATCTGTTTACGCGATTTTCCGATTATACAGTATTTCATACCATGAGTACATTTTCAAGTGCCTTTTATAAGTTTGGAGTTACGGTAAGACGTTAACCTTTGTATTTTGACGGCATTAAAGGTTACCTGTAGATAGAATCAAAGCAATTATTACTGATCTTTTTTTGTAACTTATTGAACACTAAATTTTTACCCATGAAAAACGCACCCTTGGCCATTAAATTTCTTTTTTCTTTGGCATTTCTGTTTTTGTTTTCAAATCAAGCCAATGGGCAGATTTTAAAAAAACTTGCCAAGAAAGCCGAAAAAGCAGCGGAAAGAACCGTAGAAAGAAGAGTTGAACAAGAAGCTTCAAAAAAAACAGACCAAGCGCTGGATAGCATTTTAGAACCTGGAAAAAAAGGAAAACAAACAAAATCTCCTGTTCCTTCAGAAGAAAATCCATCAAATGTCGACAAGACTGATTCAGGCCCAAATTCTAGTGACACTCAAAATTCAGAAACACCAAATACTTCGGCTTCAAATAGTGCTCGCGAACAAATAAAAGTTTACAGCAAATTTGACTTTGTACCCGGTGATAAACTACTGTTCTTTGATGATTATAAAAATGATTTCATAGGTGATTTCCCATCCAAATGGAATACCGATGCGGGAGGCGAAATAGTTACTATCGGCGAGTCTCAGCAAAGATGGCTAGAACTGAAATCTGGTTACAGCATATTTTATATACCCGATGTGCCACAACTTCCTGAAGAATATACGGTTGAATTTGATATTGCAGCTATCGGCTTAGACCGCAAAACATCTTCTACAACAAAACTTGCAATGTATATAAGTGATGACGAAAATTTTAAAAAAGGAGATAATTATGCCTATGCCGAAATACCCTTCTGCCAATATAGTGCTATTGGCATTACTATTGAGAACCACATCAACAAAAAGCGGTTGATTCGCAGTACAGTAAAAGCTGATTTAAGGGATGAAATTTTAGACTATCCACATATAGCAATTGCCGTCAATAAGCAACGCTATCGCTTGTGGGTCAATGAAGTTAAATATATTGATGTACCAAGGCTAGTACCTACTGGAGCCATTCTTAATACCATAAAATTTCAGGCAAACGGTTTTCAAGATGGAAAGGAAAAAGTATTTATAACCAATTTAAAAGTCGCCGAAGGTGGTGTCGACCTGCGCAGAAAACTACTTTCAGAAGGAAAAGTTTCTACTAATGGAATTCTTTTCGATACGGGTTCTGCTAATATTCAACCACAGTCAATGGGTATCATTAGACAGATTTCGCAAGTGCTGCAACAAGACACCGCCATCAACATAAAAATTATAGGTCACACCGATGCCGATGGCCAAGAAGAAACCAATATGACACTTTCCAAAAAACGTGCAGAAGAAGTTATGAAGGCATTGATTTCCATTTACAATGTAGCTCCAGAACGTTTAACAGCCGAAGGTATGGGTGAATCTCAACCTGTAGGAGACAATAGTACACCAGATGGAAAAGCACAAAACAGAAGAGTAGAATTTGTAAAACAATAAAAAATGAAAAAAATAATCCTTACCACCCTTATTACTGTATTCGTCTCAGTTTGGGTTAAAGCCCAAGACAACTGCAGTTCATATTACCCTATGGTGGAGGGCTCTACATTTGAATATACCAACTATAACAAAAAAGGGAAAGTTGATGGCGTTACCAATTATAAAGTTTCAGCGGTTACTTCTGAAGGTGCGGCCACTAAAGCCTCTCTTGATTTAAAAATGTCAGATAAAAAAGGAAAAGAAATTTTTAATTCCGAATACAGTTTTACCTGCGAGAACAATATGGTCAAAATAGACTATCAATCATTATTTCCTGCTCAAATGATGAAACAATACAGCGAGATGGATGTGGAAATGGATATTACAGGAACAGATATCGAACTACCCAACGACTTGAGCGTAGGAGAAGATTTGGCCGATGCCAACGTCGCAATAGCGATGAACATGAGTGGCATTAAAATGAATATTTCGGTTGACCAAACCAACCGTAAAGTTATAGGCGAAGAAAAGGTAAGCACGCCAGCGGGCTCCTTCGACTGTATTGTACTTGCCGAAACTACAAGGACAAAAACAATGGGAGCGAATATGGAATTTAATTCTAAACTGTGGTTGGCCGAAGGCGTTGGCATGATCAAACAGGAAACCTATAAAAAGAATGGTGATTTGATGGGCAAAACAGAACTCACCAAGTTTTCGAAATAGTTCAACTTCAAATATTCAATAAAAAAAACCGAGTCAAATACCTCGGTTTTTTTATGTCTACTAATACATAATTTTACATCCGTACTTTGTTCCTTACCGTTTATACCACAAAGTAGGTCAGGCACACAAAATATACTGTATATCAGCCTATTACGACTATTTTTAATGGATGTTACATATGTGACACCCCTTGTTACATATGTAGTACGTTTCGAAGGTATTTGATTTTACATTTGAAACCGAAATAAACTAGTTAACCCTTCGAATTTTTGAACATTAAAAAAGTAAATGAATATCAACTAAAAATGGTAACAATGAAAACAAAATTTACCTTATTAATGGCATTTTGCCTTATTCTTTCTTCTTGTATAAAAGATTTTTATGCTCACCCTGATGACAAAAACGGAATTTTAACCGAAACAAATTACTTTTATTCAGAGGATTTTAAAACCGAATTTTTGCAAATTCAAATTGCAAAATTAGATGAGGAAATAAAAGAACTCATTGCTGGTGGAGCAGATGCAACTGATAGCAAGCTTATACTGGTTAAGCAAAAAAGAGAAGAAGCGTCAAATGCAGTTACGGCTATTGCATCATATAGAGAAGCGGTCTATAAAAGGCGTCCACCTATTCCAGGGCCATGCCCCAAAGACCAAAATTGTTATCCGAATTTACAATACCTTGCCGTACCACCGGGCCTAGCCTTTTATGAGCTACTAGTCTTTGATGCTAATGGTAGTGTTATTGGCAAAACCGAGGGAAACCCGGTTGCGCTTGATAATGTAGGTGGATTGTTGGATTATGTAGTTTTTAAGTTCGACAACCCAGACTATCAAGGGGCAATTCAAATACAGGTTAAAGAGAAACTCAATTCAGGAGATGCTATTTCTGAGTTTGTTTTAGATTCTAAAATCGGTCAATAGATATTCCTGAGTTTATCAAATAATTACTAGTCAAACTGGCTCCTCAACTAGGGGCTAGTTTGTTGACTGATGTTTCTAACCGAAGGAGCCGTAACCACTATCGGTTTTCAATTGGCGACTTTAACTACTAATTTCTAACAGTACCCAGGGCATGAAACTACAATCATATGGTATTTGTTTAGTATGCTTGATATGCAACAGCGGCTTTAGCCAAGACTATGAAGAACGCCTTGCTGCTCTTGAAGATAAGGCTTATCAACATTTCTACTCGAACAAAGATTCAACATACTATTATTTCGATGAAATCAATGAACTTGCCTTGGCTAATAACCAATTCGCAACGGCTATCGACAACCTGAATTATGTCTGCTTTTCTGCTGGTTACTTTTATGATCTTGATAAAATCAAATCTACTATTGATGAAGCCGACCAGTTGGTACAAAAAAACAGCAATGTCTTAGATACCCTGCCCGATCGCGGAGAATTTCAAAAAAACTACCTCAACTTCAACAAAGGTATTTACTTCCATAAACTGGAGGATTTTAAAAAAGCAAAGTTTTATTTCAGCGCCATTGTTAAACAAATATTGAGAAAACCAAACTATCAAGACAACATTGACTATCTAGATTTATTATCGCAATGCTATAACTTCATTGCTCAAATGAATGCTGTACAGAAAAGGTATGAAATAGCCAATGACTATTACGAAAAAAATATTCGCCTTTTTCAGCGTTTTAAATCCAACGATATAGAAGGGCTACATAAAGTTTACAATCTTTATGGAAATTCATTGTATGAAGAAGGAAATTATGAAAAAGCCAAAACGCTATGGTTAACTTCTCTCGCTTTCAATGAAAAAAACTATACCCAAAGAAATAGGAACAGCTTTGTAACCACTAGCATACTGCTATCAAAAGTATATAAAGACTTGAACCAAATAGATAGCGCAACCTATTTTCTCAATAAAATAAACCAATATAGTGTGGAGAATGATCCCTTTGTTGACAGATACCTCATAGCAAAGGGAGAGATTCATATTAAAGAAGCCAACTATACGAAAGCGCTACAAACCTTTGAAGATGCTATTCGTGTAAGTCTGGAAACCGATAAACCGCGTTTAAGAAAAAAAATAGGCGATCTGTATTTTGAAATGTCAGATGCTAAAAAGGCATTACAAAATTATGATAAGGGCATCACCGAACTCAGCGCAACACACAATTCGGTGGTCAACGAATCTAATCTTAATCCCGCTGCGGTTGGCCAAAAGAACACCCTGTTAAGTCTATTGGCGGCAAGGGCCAAAACACTGGCTACAATGCGAGATTCAAATGCCAAGCTCGCTGTTTTGGGTTCGGTTGATTTAGGACTAGAGACACTTGACCTCTTGAAGCCAACTTTCAAAAATCAAACGGATAAGCTCGGTCTCATCGAAGAAGCGTTTACACTTTTTGAAGTAGGCGTCGAGACGGCCTATCAACTTTGTAAAACCAGCAACGATCAAAAATACATTGATACCGCCTTTGAATATTTCGAAAAAAGTAAATCTGTTTTGCTTCTGGAAGCAATTTTGGGAGCCAAGGCCACGCAATTTGCCAATATACCCGATACACTCTTAGAACATGAACGTCGGCTAAAATCAGCGATTACCTTTATCGAAAAACAACTTAATCAGGCTACGAAAGCAGATATAGACAAGGAAGATCGACTTTTTGAATTACAAGAAGAGCATCGTCAGCTCATAAGCAAAATCGAGACAGATTATAAAGACTATTACGATCTCAAATACAATACCCAAACGCTACCGCTTATTGAGGCACAAAAACTCTTAAAATATAACGAAAAATTAATTTCGTATTTCTATGGAAACAAAGCTATTTATGCAATTGGAGTTGATAAAAATTCGAAACATATTGAACGTATACCGTTGAGTAGCTCACTTGAAAAGGAGATCAAAGAAGTACACCATATGTTGAGCGACCCAAAGTCAGCTATTTCAGTTTTAGCCACCTTAACTAATAAGCTTTTTTCAAAACTAGTTGCCCCAGTGGTGACACCTAATGAAAAGCAGAAATTGATTATCATTACTGACGGACTGCTGAACTATATTCCCTTTGGAGCTTTAAATACTAAAGCTAACGGCCTTGTTTATCTTATAGAGAAAAATGCACTTAGTTATGTAAATTCTGCAACCTTGTACGCCCATCTCTCAGCGCGCAATAAACAAGAAGGCAACTTACTCGCCTTTGCACCTAACTTTAGCGGAGAACAAGTGCAAATTGATCCTAATCGTGCTAATTTATTGCCGTTACCTCATAACAAAAGGGAAGTAAAACAAATATTAAACTCCTTCTCGGGGCGATCTTTTATCAATGAAAAAGCTTCACTCCAGAACTTTACTTCACAGCTTTCCAAGTATCGCATACTGCATTTAGCGACACATGCAGTTTTCAACGATGCCGCTCCTGAATACTCCTTCCTGGCATTCTCAACTGCGAATAAGGAAGAAAATTTGCTTTATGTTAGCGATTTGTACAATCTTCAGATTCGAGCCGAACTGATTACATTAAGTGCCTGTGAAAGTGGCGTAGGCGAACTGAAGCGAGGTGAAGGTTTTCTTAGTCTCGCGCGGGGGTTTTTCTTCAGCGGAGCATCAAGTATTGCTAGTACACTTTGGAAAATTAATGACGCTTCGACAACAAGCTTGATGGATTCCTTTTACAAGAATCTAGCCGATACGTACCCTAAGGATTTGGCACTTCAAAAGGCGAAACGTTCATTTTTAGACGCCAATCGTCAAAACGGATTGTCACACCCTTATTACTGGTCAGGCTTTATCATTTCAGGAAATACCGCATCTTTAATGACCAACAGTTATTGGGTTTGGATCGCGCTAGGAACACTACTAACGGTAGTAGCGGGATTTTTTGTTTTCGGAAAAAAGGAAGGTTAATCCAATTCCTTTAATAAAGCCACAGCCTTTTCCTTATTATAATCATAACCATTTATGAGTTTCTTAAGCTCAGATTCTGCTTCCGTTATATCTTTTTCCTTCAATGCAATCATGGCCAAATACCAATGCGATTCAGCAACAAAATTGTCTGCCTTAACAATCGTTTCTCTGAAATAAGCTTTGGCTTGGTCATTCTTTCCAGCATTCAAATAGGATTGGCCAAGAAAGAAATCGATATAAGGCTGTTTCACTTCCGAAGGTATTTGCTCGAACTTTTCAATAGCAGCATCGTAATCTCCAGATTCATATGCTACAAACGCATTTCTTTCTAGCGATTCTTCCGATCCGCTACGGGTAATGGCATAGACTGTGTTTGGATATTCTTGAAAGTTTTGGGCGTACAATTCTTCATATTTATTCGATGTGCCATCTATATATCCAATCCATGCCAATCCCATCAACAAGGTGATTGAGGCTGCAATAGCCAGACTGCGATACGACTTTTTCAGAGATGATTTTGGTATTTCTCTCGCAATTTCTTTCTCAAAGGAAATTAACTTGGCCTTTACATTCTGATTTTCTTCAGCCTTAATAGCACGTTGCAAGTTCTGTTCAAAATCGAACCTCGCCTTAAATTCCGCATCCGAATCTAAAAGTTCATCGAACATTTTCCGCTCCTCTTGAGTAAGCTGATTTGAAAAATAATTGGTTAATAATGCTTCCTTATCCATCATCGGTCTGTGTTAGTTTGCCGCTATACGTTCTCTAAGTGTCTTCATACACCGTGATTTGGCACTTTTTACTACATTTTCACTGTTGTAAGTGGCATGATCCATGATCTCCTGTATGGTAAATCCTCGATAATAAAATAGGGTCAAAAGTTCTTGACATTGCTTCCCAAGTGTACTAAAATATTTTTGCAACAATTTTTGCTCTGTAGTTAGACTGTTTTCCTCCATTTCCAAAGTACTTACCAATTCATCTTCCTCTCCAACAAGGGCTAAATCAAATTCAGAGCTTATCTTTCTTTTGTTTTTCTTCATCTGATCGAATATCAAATATTTGCCAATTCCGAAGAGATAAGTAGAAATACTACTCGTAAAACTTTCCACTTTTCCGCTCATTACATTATCATAAAAAATAACATACGCATCTTGATAAATATCGATGTTCTCCTCCTCAGACAAATGATATCGACGAGCAAAGTTTAAAAACTTATCCCTATTTTCTTCGTACACCCTTCTAAGGACACTGTCGGATCCCTTTCTCAATTCTTCGAGGGTAATATCTAATTGTTTCTTGTGCACTTTAATAGTTTGGAGGTGAAGAAGGTTAACAGCGTTCATAGCTAATTTAACATTTTTTAAAAAAGGAAACGTTTAGATCCTTCAAATACCCCTAAAAATCAGGCCTTTGTAGTATTCCTATTACAAATTATTACCTACTCGAGTATTTTAAGTTTCCGCTGTTAACCTTTCATAAGCACTTTCATTAAGAAGGGGAACCTTAAAATAAAACCTATGAATACTGAAGAGAAATTGGAGTTTATTAAACAGCTGTTGTTCTTAGCGCTAGCAATTGCTTTACTATTTCTTGTATATATAAATCAAGGGTAAAGAACCAGTAGAAAACTAGAAATCGTACACAATTATTGAATCCTATTTTAGAAATAGAAAGCCCTCGGCTCTAAACCGAGGTTTTTTCTTTCACCATTTCAGCTTCAAATAGGCCTTGAAAATGGCGAAGTAACTTTTGTTTTACTTCCGCTACATCGACCTCTTTTTTACCCAATTCTAGATTCAAAGACGTAACGGCTTTATCTTTAATTCCACAGGGAATCATCAAATCAAAAAATCCTAAATCAGCATTGACGTTCAATGCAAAACCATGCATGGTCACCCATCGCGATGCTCGTACGCCCATGGCGCAGATCTTTCTAGCAAAAGGGGTCCCCACGTCTAACCAAACACCAGTTTCACCTTCGGAGCGTTCTGCTGTTATACCGTATTCACTCAGGGTCAAAATGACCATTTCTTCTAGAAGTCTAAGGTATTTATGAATATCAGTAAAGAAGTTGTCGAGGTCTAGAATCGGGTAACCCACAATTTGTCCTGGACCATGATAGGTAATGTCTCCACCCCGATTGGTTTTATAGAATTTTGCACCCTTACGCTCAAGTTGTTTTTCGTCTACCAGAAGATTTGAAAAGTCACCGGTTTTACCTAAAGTAAAAACATGTGGGTGTTCTACCAATACGAAATGATTCGGAGTTTCTAGATTTGCCTCTTCCCTCCGATTCTTGATTTTGATATCTAAAGTTTCCTGAAAAAGTTGTTCTTGGTAATCCCAAGTTTCTTTGTAATCCTTTAGACCGAGATCTTGTAAAATGACCTTCTTATTCATAGGTGCAAAGATACTAAAATGTATAAGGGTAAGACCTCCCCCAAAGTTCCCCCGAAAAGGAGAAAGTCAAACCCTTTAATGATTATATGCTATTAATCAATAAACTAAACTTTGCTGTGACTACTAACCCGCTTTAGTTGGGTTTATAGGTTTTCAGTGATCAGAATCTGATCAATTCGGGTTATTTAAAATTACCAAAGCCGCAATCACCCCAGGAACCCATCCACAAAGGGTTAGCAAAAGAACAATTAGAAAAGACCCGCATCCCTTTCCGATAACGGAAAGTGGCGGAAAAATAATGGCAAGTAATACTCGTAAAAAACTCATTTGATTTGGATTTTTGATTGATGACCCCGCTCCTTTGCAGAGCAAGTGTACTTATATGTAGCAAATGTATCTATAATGTTACAAAATCTTCTAATTTAGAGGCTTATAAGCATTGCCCTTATGACAAGAAAGATCATTATCATAGCCCTATTGAGCCTAAGCTTTGCAAGCTATTCGCAGTACAGCTTTGAGGGTCAAATAGCGGAAAATGTGGAGGGAAAGACTGTTTATCTTTCCATAATCGAAGATTATCGCAAGCTTTCACGGCCGTACTTTGAACAGATCATAAAGAAAACCAAGGTCGATTCGCTTGGATATTTTAAATTTCAGGGAGATAATTTATCACTAAACAACCGCATATACCGTATTCACGTTGACGAATGTTCGGAAGAAGCTGTTGATACGAATCATTTTTTGGGAAGGTGTGAAAACAGCAAGAGTATTCTCTTTATCGCTAACAACACAGATGCGATAAGCTTCCCCACTTCGTTTGCCGATGAAGTTCTATGTGAAATTACTTCTACCAACTCTAAATCGGATGCCTTTCTTCAAATTGATGCTTTGAAAGAAGTAATGGCTATTGATTTTTACGATTACCGGAGTGAAGCCAATCAAAAATTGAATTCCAAAAAATGGTTCAAAAAACTGCAAGATTTTGGGCAAGATCTCGAAGAACCCTTGGCAGAACTCTATATTTTCGACTTTTTATCAGATAAACGCAACGAAACCTATTCTCATTATTTAAAAGATATATCCAAAAACGATTATTATAACGCATTAGGTCAGCGTCTTGTAGCAAAATATCCAAACACGGTTTTTACAGAATTGTACCAAACCGAGATTGCCACAGATCTGCAAATGGCTGCTCAAACCAAAGTGGCATATGCATATTGGAAATGGATTTTAGGCAGCCTACTGCTACTTTCTGTCTTATTCAACATCTATTTCATCGTTCGACAAAAATCTCTTCGAAAACATCACAAAGATCAAACTTTAGGAAAATTGACCACACAAGAGCAGAAAATTGTCAATGAAATTTTAAAGGACAAAACCAACAAAGAAATTGCTTCGGGTTTATTCATCAGCCTAAGTACGGTCAAAACCCACATCAATAATCTTTACAAAAAATTGGATGTTACCTCACGTGACGAAATAAAGCAGTTGTTTAGCTAACTCCTCTTGCCTCTCAAAAACCAGAAAGTGCATTAGGGGTGCTTTTGCATTTGAGCTTGAACTTTAAATTTCCACCCTGGGTCTAGTCCTTATTTCCATCCTATGAAATACTTTTTCGAATTTTAAATTAGACAACTTTCGGTCCTAAATTTTAAAACCGAAAATTATGAATCGAATCATTCAACTATTTTTTCTAGTGGCTCTTTCTGCAACCATTTCTGGGCAACAAATCAATCAAGAAGTTAAAATCGAGGGCAATCAACCCTTTATGGTGGGTCAAATTGACCTTGACGGACTCAACTCCAACTCATATCAAAATTGGTACAGTACCAATCACAATGCATACAAGGTCGACGCAGAAATAGTTTCAGCATTCAAAAATGATTTAGTGAAACATAAAATTCTAATCTTCATGGGCACTTGGTGCGGCGATAGTAAACGGGAAGTACCCCGATTTATTAAGATTTTGGAAGCAGCGGATTTCCCTATGGAAAACCTAAAAATAGTAGCTGTTGACCGCAGAAAAGACTACTACAAAAAAAGCCCGACGGGAGAAGAATGGGGTCTTAGCATCAAACGTGTGCCCACTTTTATTTTCTATAAAGATGGCAAAGAAACCAACCGAATTATTGAAAGTCCGATTACCTCTTTAGAGGCTGACGTTAAAGCGATTGTTACTGCAGCTGAATACACCCCAAATTATCCTACATCACTGCATTTTGATTAATGAGTTTTGCCCAGATGCTTGGTACGCCATGTCAGCAGTTCAAATTAGAATTCAAAGAAAGACATTGCGTATCACGCTAAGGGCATTAAACCTTTATTCAAAGCCATTCCACTTTAAAATAAAATCCTGAAACCCTATATTTGCGCCTTAAATCGTAGCGCAATGCAATTGTCGGAACAAGAAATCATCAGAAGAGAGAAATTGGCCAAATTACGTGAGCTGGGTATTGACCCCTATCCTGCGGCTTTGTATCCTGTAAATGCCACTTCAGAAGACATCAAAAAGAATTTCGTTGAGGCTAAGAAAGTGGTGGTTTCTGGTAGATTAATGTCACGCCGAATTCAAGGAAAAGCTTCTTTTGCTGAATTGCAAGATAGTGCCGGACGTATTCAGGTATATTTCAATCGCGATGAAATCTGTACAGGAGAAGATAAAACCTTGTATAATGAGGTCTATAAAAAGTTGTTGGATATAGGAGATATCATTGGAATTGAAGGTGAGCTTTTCACCACTCAAGTAGGCGAAAAAACGATAAAGGTTCAGCACTTTACCATTTTGTGTAAAACCCTACGACCATTGCCCCTTCCAAAAAAGGATGCCGATGGAAATATTTACGATGAATTTAATGATCCTGAATTGCGCTACCGCCAACGGTATATTGATTTAGTAGTAAATCCGCATGTAAAGGAGACTTTCGTGAAGCGCACCAAGATTACAAACAGTATTCGTCAGTTTTATAATGAGAAAGGATATTTGGAGGTAGAAACACCAATTCTTCAGCCTATTCCTGGGGGAGCGGCTGCAAGACCTTTTCTAACACATCACAACGCGTTGAACATTCCGTTATACCTGAGAATTGCTAATGAATTGTACTTAAAAAGATTGATCGTTGGCGGGTTTGACGGCGTTTATGAATTTTCAAAGGATTTCAGAAACGAGGGAATGGACCGTACCCACAACCCCGAGTTTACTGTAATGGAGCTCTATGTGGCCTACAAAGACTACCATTGGATGATGGATACTACCGAACAACTATTAGAAAAAGTAGCCATAGACGCTAATGGAACTTCTAAGGTAAGGGTTGGAGAAAATGAAATTGAATTCAAAGCGCCTTACGCCAGAGTACCAATTTTGGAAGCCATTAAAATTCATACAGGAGTCGACGTATCTGGAATGGGTGAAGTTGAGCTTCGTGAAACGGCGCAAAAACTGGGGCTTGAGGTTGACGAAACCATGGGTGTCGGTAAGCTTATTGATGAAATTTTTGGTGAAAAGTGCGAACACTATTACATACAACCCACCTTCATCACCGACTATCCGAAAGAGATGAGTCCGTTGACCAAAGAACATCGTGACAATCCTGCTTTAACAGAACGCTTCGAATTAATGGTTAATGGAAAAGAATTAGCCAATTGCTATTCAGAATTGAACGACCCAATTGACCAACGTGAACGTTTTGAAGAGCAATTACGACTATCGGAAAAAGGTGATGACGAGGCCATGTTCATTGATCAAGATTTTCTTAGAGCCTTGGAATATGGTATGCCCCCTACCTCTGGTATCGGAATCGGCATAGACCGTTTGGTGATGTTATTGACTAATAATTCTTCGATTCAAGAGGTGTTGTTTTTTCCTCAGATGCGGCCTGAAAAGAAAGCTGTTGAACTTACGGAAGAGGAAAAAGCCATTGTCGCCATTTTAAAACCGCAAGGTACGATGGAATTAGCAGTGCTTAAATCTCAGGCAGGACTCAGCGGTAAAAAGTGGGATAAGTCGATGAAAGCACTCTCCAAACATGGTCTTACCAAAGTCAACAAAACAGAAGATGGTTTGTTTGTAGAATTGTCTTCTTAGACGGCTAAGCGCATATTACCAATTACCATATTTGCAACAATTTCGGATCATTTTGATTACTTCGGCATTGTTGTGGAGGCTTTCCGAATTTTTTACCTTCAAAATTTCCTATATTTATGAGAGCTAGGGCATTAAGCTAGCTGTCGATCTATGAAAAAGTATGTACTTATCGTTGGGGTTCGGTTGCTGTCAGTTTGTCTCGGCATTCTTTTAATTCAATCATGTGAATCATCAGAGCGGGTCGACTTTAGCACTCAAATCAAACCCATACTCAACAACAAGTGCATCACCTGCCATGGCGGTATCAAAAAAAATGCCGGTTTTAGCCTTTTGTTTGAAGAAGAAGCTTTTGCCGATACCGAATCTGGGAAACCAGCAATTATCAGAGGAGATGCTTCTGGCAGTGAACTCATTCGACGGATAAAGGAAAACGATCTTGAACTCCGCATGCCCTATGAAAAACCAAAACTTTCCGATGCGGAAATCGAGCTATTGACACGATGGATCGATCAAGGTGCAGAATGGGGTGAACATTGGGCCTATTCGCTTCCAGACAAGGTGGAGCCTCCTGTCTTTTCCCAAGAAGCTAGCTTTACTTCGATTTCATCCAAAAAGTTCGTTCAAAATAGTATCGACAATTTCGTCGCAGCACGATTAGAGAGCGAACAACTCACCCCAAACGCTCCAGCTGAAAAAAATACGATAGCTCGCCGAGTCGCTTTAGACCTTACCGGCTTGCCTCCAAATTCCAAGATTTTTAACGCATTTGTTTCTGGTGATCTATCTTATGAAAACCTGATCGATAGTTTGTTGTCAGATCAGTCGTACGGAGAAAAATGGGCAAGTTGGTGGTTAGATATGGCGCGTTATTCTGATACCAAAGGCTATGAAAAAGACCAAGGTCGAAGCATTTATGAATATCGTGATTGGGTCATTAAAGCATTAAATAGAGACATGCCTTACGACCAATTTACGGTAGAGCAACTTGCTGGCGATTTGCTACCAGAACCGTCGGTAGATCAACTCATTGCCACAGCTTTTCATAGAAATACGATGAACAATGACGAAGGAGGAACAGATGACGAGGAGTACCGTGTTGCATCGGTTATCGACCGTGTTAATACCACTTTTGAAGTTTGGCAAAGCACCACCATGGGTTGTGTACAATGCCATAGCCATCCGTATGACCCATTCAAACATAAGGAATACTATAATTTGATGGCTTTCTTCGATAATACTAGAGATGAGGATATGCCCAGTGAGGCACCTGTGCTAAAATTCTATTCCCCAGAACAACAACAAACAGTTGACCGCATAAATGCCTGGGTCGCACAATATGGAAGCAAGAAAACTACAAAGCAATATCAAGATTTTCTTTTGTACAATGAACCCGTGTACAATTCACATCACTTAAAGGATATTCAGAACGGTTCCTACGACGACCATGCGTCTACCGTTCTTTGGGACGAAGGCACTGCAAGATTTGAAAATGTTTCCTCAGAGAGAGCTACAGCCTTGTATTTAAAATACAACGCTGGTATAAGTGGTACTACAATTACCTTCCGAAAAAACAGCTCGCAAGGAGAAATTCTGGGGCAAACCAGAATTAATAAAACCAAGGGAAGCATCATCCGTAAAATTCCATTTCAGAAAGTAGATGAAAAGTTTGACCTCTATATCGAAACCAATAATGATGGTGTCGCCAAAGAAGTTAATATTATCAACCTGTATTGGGTAGCCCTTTTGGATGAACTTCCTGGGAAAGAAAAATATGGGTATGCTAGTATAAACAACAGCCTATTACAAGTGCTGAACAGCCATACACCTACTGTACCGATCATGATCGAAAATCCAGATCATATGAAACGAACGACTCAGGTGTTTGAACGGGGAAGTTGGTTGACAAAAACGGATACGGTCTTACCCAACACTCCTAAAACTCTTAATGCATGGAATGACGATTGGCCAAAAAACCGATTGGGACTTTCACAATGGATAGTAAGCAAAAATAATCCGTTGACAGCTCGAACTTTAGTCAATCGCGTTTGGCATCAAATTTTTGGTCGGGGATTGGTTGCTACTATTGAAGACATCGGCTCGCAATCAGAACCACCATCTCACCCTGCTCTGTTAGACTGGATGGCGTTACGATTAATGAACGAGCATAACTGGAGTATAAAATCACTTATCAAAGAAATTGTGATGTCGGGTACCTATCGTCAAAGTTCTGAGAACAATCCTGAGCTCTATCAAAAGGACCCGAATAACGAACTGTACGCTCGTGGACCGAGAATTCGTTTGAGTGCAGAACAAATACGTGATCAAGCCTTAGCAGTATCCGGACTATTAAGTTCAAAAATGTATGGTCATGGCGTAATGCCACCGCAACCCGAAGGAATTTGGCAAACCGTTTATAGCAACGCCAAATGGATTGAAAGCAAAGGAGAGGATCGATATCGTCGGGCCGTTTACACCTATATGAAACGCACGAGCCCCTACCCCTCTTTTATGAGCTTTGACGGAGGCAGTAGAGAAGTTTGTTCGATACGTAGAACGGTAACCAATACACCATTACAAGCTTTGGTAACACTGAATGACCCGGTTTACCTAGAAGCTTCCCATGAGCTGGCCAAGGCGATGCAGGTCTCCGAAAACCCTGAGGAAAATATCAGCTTGGGATACGAAAAAGCGACCTATACCAAAATAACTCCGGTAAAATTAGAAGCGTTAAGAGAACTCTATGAAAACTCCTTAGAAGAATTTAAAAATGAAAATACCAATGAACCGTTCTTTCATTTAGAAAAGAAACCGAGTGCTGAACTTGCAGCACTGACCATAGTAGCCAATGCAATTATGAATCTGGACGAGTTTTTAACCAAGGCCTAAAAAAGGGATTAGCGTTGGTAGCGAATTGAAGTATAGTAAAGAACGTAGCGAAACAGATGGATGAAAGATAATCTTGAGAGTCTGCTTAAGGAATATTTACAGCGGGATGCGCAATCGACAACCCGGAGGCACTTTATTAAAAATTGTGCCCAGGGTGTTGGCGGACTAGCCTTAAGCTCTATTTTTATGGGCTGTGATCCGCTAGTAAGCCCGAAGAAAAAGACAACTATGACTTTTTCAGAACGAGATTTGAATCCGTTGGCAACTTTGGCACCACCCTTTAGTCCGAAGGTAAAATCGGTCATTTACCTGCATATGGCAGGTGCACCTTCCCAATTGGAAATGTTTGATCACAAACCCGAACTACTCAAATTAGACGGACAAGATTGTCCTCAATCGCTACTAGAAGGCAAAAAATTTGCATTTATAAAAGGAACTCCCAAACTACTGGGTCCACAGGCAAAATTCAAACAAGAGGGCGAATCAGGCAACTGGGTTTCTAATTTTATGCCACATTTCAAAAAAGTGGTGGATGATGTGGCCTTTTTGAAAGCGGTGCACACTGACCAATTCAATCATGGCCCTGCACAGCTTTTTATGCATACGGGTAGTGCGCGTTTGGGCAGACCGAGTATTGGGGCTTGGGCGACATACGGACTAGGTTCTGAAAACCAAAATCTCCCGGGATTTGTGGTTTTGACTTCAGGTGGCAATACACCAGATGCCGGAAAAAGTGTCTGGGGAAGTGGCTTTTTACCTTCTGTATATCAGGGCGTACAATGCCGTTCAAAAGGTGACCCCGTACTTTATCTTGAAGATCCTGAGGGGGTTTCGCGCAATTTGAAAAAGAATACAATCGAAGCCATCAATACCATAAACAAAGCGGAATATGCTAAATATGCGGATCCTGAAATTCTAGCTCGTATCAATCAATATGAAATGGCATATCGTATGCAGATTGCCGTTCCTGAAGTAATGAATATCAATGATGAGCCAGAGACTATCAAACAGATGTATGGTGTCGAACCAGGGGAAGAATCATTTGCCAACAACTGCCTTTTAGCCAGAAAGTTGGTTGAAGACGGTGTTCGATTTGTACAGTTGTTCGATTGGGGGTGGGATACCCACGGAAATATCCGTGAAGGTTCTATTGATTTAGGGCTTCGAAACAAGTGTCGCGAAATCGACCGACCTATTACTGCGTTGATTTTAGATTTAAAACAGCGTGGCTTACTCGATGAAACCCTTATTGTTTGGGGTGGAGAATTTGGTAGAACACCCATGCAAGAAAATAGGGGAAACAAAAAAATGGCCTACAAAGGGCGTGACCATCACGGAGATGCATTTACCATGTGGATGGCCGGTGGTGGTATTAAAAAAGGAGCTTCCCACGGAAAAACCGACGATATTGGCTTCTCGGGAATCGAAGGGCGCGTATCGGTACACGATGTTCACGCTACCATTTTGCATCTTCTAGGTTTCGACCATGAGCAATTTACCTATCAATTTCAAGGACGACCTTTTCGGTTGACCGATGTTGAAGGCGAAGTGATCAAGGAGATACTGGCCTGATTTTTTATTGGACGAAAGACCATATTGTGAATTGTCAAAAAAAACACCCTTCAATCCCCGATTACTAGAGGGAAAGTTTTTCTTCCCTCCTAGAAAGGTGGTATTGAGGGAGGTGTGAAAAAGTTGAATTACATTAAAAAGTTTATCAAGCAGATCAAATACTATGAGATTGAGCATTTTATTGATTCTTTCCCTTTTTACGATTACCTCTAATTCCCAACAACAAGGAAATCTAGAATTCTTTAATACCGACTGGGGCAGAAAGCTTTCCTGGGATGCCTTTTGCGAACGCACTAAAGCTGCAGGGTATGACGGTATTGAAATCTGGTTTCCATCGGAGGAGGAAAGTCAAAACAAATTAAAGGCGGCTTTAGAAAAACATAATCTAAAAGTTGGCTTTTTAAACGGAACAAATAAAGCTATTCCCTTTGAAGAAAGTCTACAGCAGTACACCGATCATTTCAAAACCCTTTTGTCTTGGAATCCCACCTATATCAATTGCCATACCGGGAACGATTTTTTCACCATGGAGAAAAATAAGTCCTTTATTGATGCAGCAAATAAAATAGCCAAAGAGAGTGGCACTCCTATTTATCATGAAACCCATCGCGGACGATTCAGTTACAACCTTCCTGATACCGAAAAATATATAACGGCAATACCCGATTTGAAATTGACGCTAGATATTAGTCATTGGATGGTAGTTCATGAATCCTTATTGGAAAATCAAGATAAAAATCTGACAGCAGTACTCAAGCGTTCACATCATATTCACGCGCGCGTGGGTCATGCCGAAGGACCTCAGGTAAATGACCCTGAAGCACCCGAATGGGAAAAAGCATTGCATCGCCATATCGACATCTGGGAAAAGGTAATTCTGCAAAAATGGGCAGAGAGTGACAAAGCTGTTACAATTACTACAGAGTTCGGTCCGCCTGATTATATGCAAACCTTACCACACACAAGAGTTCCTGTGGCCGATCAATGGAAAGCAAATGTTTTTATCATGCAGGCCATCAAAAAAAGAATGAACGTTCAATGAATAGTAGTTATCTTTAATATTCTATGGATGTTCTAAAACAGCTTTTAGGTCGCTTACACCCTATCATCGTTCACCTCCCCATAGGATTTATCATACTAGGGTTACTCTTGCAATGGTATGACAGAAAAAGAAACGAGTTCAACCACGCCATTCCACTAATCTTCCTATGGGCTGGTTATTTTGCTGTCTTAGCTTGTATAAGCGGTTATGCTCAGTATATAGGAGAAGGCTACACTTTTGAAACGGTAAAATGGCATTTATGGTTGGGAATAGCTACGGCAATTTTTTCCTTTTTGATGTATTTCAAAGTCGGAAGCACCAAAAAATTTGCATGGGTAAAACCCATACCTATTATCGTGATGACGCTATTGATGTTCATACTAATATCTGTTACCGGACATTTGGGTGGAACCATTACGCATGGCGAAGATTATCTCGTAGCACCGCTCCCCAATACTATTAAATCTGCTTTGGGTTTTGAAACTTTTGAAGAAAAGGAAATTACCCTAACCGAAGAAACTTGGAAAGAGGCACAGATTTACGAGGATATCATAAAACCTATTTTAAACAATAAGTGTATTAGCTGTCACAGTCCGAAGAAAAGCAAGGGCGAGTTGATGCTTCATAATGAAAAAGCCATTTTAAAAGGAGGTGAAAATGGGGTGGTTTTGGCCATGAACAATGCCAATGCAAGTGAACTCTTTCGTCGTATCGATCTTCCCAAAACGGATGAAGATCATATGCCTCCAAAAGATAAAACACAACCCAGTAAGGAAGAAATAAAACTTATCAGAGCCTGGATAGATATGGGGCATCCCTTTAATCAAACTATAAGTCAAGCAGGATTGGAGAAAGAACTCGTACTACCGTTCTTCCCAAAGCAACCAGACAATAATTATCCAGATATTGAGGTAGCTGAAGCTGCTCAAGATAGCGTCAAGATTATAGAGGCAAAAGGAATCCATGTAGATCCTATTGATAAGACCTCTAATTTTTTAAAAGTATCATGTATCAATAAGCCCAACTTTACAGATGCAGATTTTGCGATATTAAAACCCATAGCAACACAAATTGCCATATTGGATTTAGGTGCCACTCAAGTTACTGATGCGATTTTCGAAAAGCTTGTAACACTCTCGAATTTGACCATACTAAAATTAGATAATACTGCTATATCAGGGAAAAACATATCGCTTTTGGCTTCTAAGGAGTATTTAAAATCTATCAATATGACCAGTACCGATTTTGAAGAAACCCATGTACAAGAATTAGAAAACTTTAAGCGTTTGAAGAAAGTATATCTCTATAAGACCAAAGTCAACGCCCAAGGAACCAAGACGTTAAAAGACGGTCAAATTACAGTTTATTATGGTAATTATGAGCTGCCTCAAATAGCCGCTGACTCTATAATTTATTAATTTTCTTAATCAAGCGAAAAAACATAGCTTAGAGCCACCAAGCAAACCCTATGCATATCAGTAGCAAACTGGGCCTTTTTTTAGGACCGATTTTATTTCTTATTCTTATTAATCTCCCATTTGAATTGGTTTCGGAGCAAGGTGATATGGTCATCGCCGTGGCCGTTTGGATGGTCATCTGGTGGATTACAGAAGCTACCTCTATATCGGTTACTGCCTTGTTGCCCCTGTTGCTCTTTCCAATTCTAAAAATTATGACGGTAGGTGATGTAGGCGCGAATTATGGCAGCCCCATTATCTTTCTATTCTTCGGTGGTTTTGTACTCGCCTTGGCGTTGGAAAAAGTGAATTTGCATAAGCGAATTGCATTAAACATCATTAGAATAACGGGCACAACTCCGAATAAGGTGGTCTTGGGTTTTATGATAGCCACAGCTTCGTTAAGCATGTGGATTAGTAATACCGCGACCACCGTCGTCATGTTACCTATTGCGATGTCTGTTATTAGCCTACTTATAAATGATGACGACGGGTTTACCAAAAGCGATCAAAATTTTGCCTTATCCGTAATGCTTGGAATCGCTTTCTCCGCTAATGCCGGAGGAATTGCAACGGTTATAGGTACTCCACCGAACTCCGTAATGATTGGCTTACTCGAAAACGAATACAATATTGAAATTTCATTTTTAAAATGGATGGTCATAGGACTTCCGTTTTCGATAATAATGATTGCTATTATCTATTTGGTATTAGTCAAGCTGATGTTTCCAAACAAACAATTGAAATTTGCGGCCTCAAAAGAGGTCATCAATAGTGAGTTGAGAAAATTAGGCCCAATGAGCGGCAAGGAAAAAATGGTATTAGCCATTTTTGGGGTCACCGTTTTTTTATGGATTTTTAGAACAGTGATTAATGGTATATTTCCCGCCCTGAAATTAAATGACACGGTAATCAGTATGATGGGTGCCATTGCCATGTTTGCCGTTCCATACAATCTTAAGAAGGGAGATTTTATTATCAAATGGCAAGACACTTCGAAATTGGCTTGGGGTATTTTAATCCTTTTTGGAGGAGGTTTGGCCTTAGCCAAAGGTATGGCGGTAAGTGGAATCGTTGATATGGTCTCGGCTGCTATTGCCGAAAGCGATATCAGTATTCTGTTTACTGCCGTATTGCTCATCTTTTTGATGTTATTCATGACAGAACTGATGAGCAACGTAGCCCTTGTTGCTGTGTTAGCACCCGTTGTAGCGGGTATTGCAATAGGTTTGGAAATTCCTATTCTCTACTTACTAATTCCTGTAACTATGGCGAGTAGTTGTGCTTTTATGCTTCCAATGGCAACACCACCCAATGCAATCGTTTTTGCCAGTGGTTATATTAAGGTACATGAAATGGCAAGGGTTGGTGTTATTCTCAACCTTATAGCGGTGGCCCTTTTGGTTCTGTTGTTTCAGTTTGTGCTGCCATTGTTATTCTAAAACTTGTTCTAACGGTTTAGCTATTTAGACCTGCTCAGGGTAGTTTTTTTATGCGTCCGGTGGCGGTTTAAATTGCCATCACTTTACCAGTATTTAGCTTCGTAAATGAATCAATCAAATCGCATTGATAGCTAAAGTAATGTTAAAATTGAACAGACTTGTCTGTTTATAAATAATTAGAGCTATATTTGCCTCATGAAAAAGTTAGGTGTAAAAGAACGCATCATTGCAACAGCTTCAGATTTATTCTATAATCAAGGGTACAACCAGACCGGAATAAATCAAATTATTGAAGAAGCGGGTGTGGCAAAAGCAAGTATGTACCAGCATTTTAGGTCTAAAGAAGATATTGCCGTTGCCTATTTAGTTGCCCGACACGCGATGTGGATGAGAAAGTTGGAGGAAAGTGTAGCGAAGAAGAAAAGTCCCAAACATGAAGTTATTGGAGTTTTTGATTACCTCAGGGAGTGGTTGACGGCGGTAAACTTTAGAGGTTGTGGATGGCAGAATATTATTACTGATCTTCCTGAAGGCCATACCAAAATTAAAGATCAGGCCATTTTTCATAAAAACGAATTAAGAAACGTGGTACGTCAAAAACTTGTACAAGAAGAGGAGTTTTCATCCAAAAAGGCAAAAGAATTAGGAGATCAGGTAATGGTTTTGGTTGAAGGCGCAATTATCCTATCTCAAATTCAAAAAGATACTTGGCCCATAGTAACGGCTAAAAAAGCCTGCAAAAGGTTATTAGAATAATTTTTTTATACTAAAATAAACAGACTTGTCTGTATGATAAATGTAAGCAATGAAAAAAATAGTACCTCCCTTTACAAAAGAAACCGCATCACAAAAAGTGCAAGCCGCGGAAGATGCCTGGAACAGTAAAAATGCAGAAAAGGTGTCCTTAGCCTATACCATAAACTCTCAATGGAGAAACAGAGATCAGTTCTTTACCGGTAGAAGGGCCATCGTAGATTTTTTATCCGACAAGTGGAACAAAGAGCTTCACTACAAGCTAAGGAAACATCTTTGGTCCTTTACTGAGAATAGAATATCGGTCCGATTCGAGTATGAATGGCAGCACGCTCAAACCGGTCAATGGTATAGAACTCATGGAAACGAGCACTGGGAATTCGATTCGGAGGGCCTAATGAAGCTACGTGATATGAGTGCTAACGATGTTGAAATCAAGATATCAGAGCGAAAATTTTAATCAATTAGTAATTATAAAACAACAATCATGAAAACAATCAAATCAGTTTTAGGAATGACCTTTCTTACGGTCATGATCTTGGGGATATCTTCCTTTAGAAATTCAGTTGCAACAACAGACCCAGTCACATCATTAAGTGACGAACAACCTACATTTCATAGATCTACCTTAGTAAATGGTGTGGAAATTTTTTATCGCGAAGCCGGTACCAGAGACAAGCCTACTATTTTACTATTGCATGGCTACCCCACATCATCTCATATGTTTCGAAATCTTATGACAGACTTGTCTGTACAATACCATGTAATAGCCCCTGATTACCCTGGGTATGGTAGAAGTGAACAGCCAGCAATCAACGACTTTGATTATACGTTCGATAATATGGCAATCATTGTGGAAGGTTTTTTAGATGCATTGCACATAAATAAATATAGCATTTACCTTATGGATTATGGGGCACCGATAGGCTTTCGCATTGCCGCAAAATATCCAGAGAGAATAGAATCTCTGATTATCCAAAACGGAAATGCGTATGAAGAAGGCCTCCGTGATTTCTGGGTACCACTAAAGAAGTATTGGAACGATCACACGCTAGAGAATGGACAGGCCCTTGAAGGCTTTCACTCCCTTGACGGTCTAAAATGGCAGTACACCCACGGGGTAAAGGATTCTACCAAAATAAGTCCTGATAACTGGAATATCGATTTACAACATTTGACCAGAAAAGGTAATAATGACATACAACTTGCGATGTTTTACGATTATAGAACCAACGTTCCGTTGTATCCCCAATGGCAGGAATACTTTAGAAAATATCAGCCCCCAACCCTAATTGTGTGGGGAAAGAACGATTACATCTTTCCTGTTGAAGGTGCATATCCCTATAAGAGAGATCTGAAGAATCTAGAATTCCACCTATTAGACACAGGCCATTTTGCGCTTGAAGAAAAAGGAGGTGAAATCGCCGATTACATATTGAATTTTCTGAATAAGAACAATATCAAATAATGAAATTTTAGTAGTCAACGGTAAGGTATTAAAATCATGAAAACAGTAACGAACATTAACCGATCAAAAAGTGTGAATGCTACAACTAGTGAAGTTGTAAGACATAACCACTGGATCAGTAAAAGACGACATTCATTTGAATCAACAAGAATAAGGCTCTTGTAACCATAGAAACTAGCAGCTAGTTGATCGTTTAAGACATTAGGCAGCTAACAGAGGTAATTTTCAATCTGCCTAATGTCTACATACCGTAGAAAAAAGAATGCAAATGGAAAATAGAAAATCAGAATTTACAAGTGATATTGTTTTTACAAAAGCTGTAAAAGAAATACAGGAACGAATGGGTTCTCGCAAGAGTTATGCTGTCATGGAAGAACGAGGAGCTTGGCAAACCGAAATAGACAGTTCTTTGGAACAATTTATTGCCAATATCGATTCCTTCTACTTCGGTACGGCGAACGGTAAGGGTCAACCCTATATTCAACATCGTGGTGGCCCGATGGGGTTCTTAAAAGTTTTAGATAACAAGCGCTTGGCCTTTGCAGATTTTTCCGGAAACCGACAATACATATCTATAGGGAATCTAGCCGAAAATAACAAGTCTACGATCTTTCTAATGGATTACCCTAACAGGACCCGGATAAAAATATGGGGTACGACGGCGGTCGTAGATGACGACGCAGAGCTGCTGAAGTCGCTATCCGATTCTTCGTATCGCAGCCGGGTTGAACGCGCCTTAGTATTTACAGTTGCCGCTTTAGATGTAAACTGTCCGCAACATATTCAACCTCGTTTTACCAAAGAGCAGCTCGATCCTATTTTGAACCCTTTAAAGGAACGAATTACAGAATTGGAAAGCATCCTTAAAGAAAAGAAAATAGCATTCTAAAATCAAACTCATGAAACATTCTATACCCATTATATGGAAACTAATACCCGTCTTTTTACTACTCTCCCTGACGGTTAGTGGTCAATTGGCGGAACGCATTGATAGTTTAGCCTCGGCTTATGCTTCTAAAGGTTTTAATGGCAATGTGTTATACTCAATAAATGACTCCATAATCTTTACGGGTAATTATGGTTACAGTGATTTTTTAACGCACAAACGACTAAAAGATTCCACTAGTTTCGAGTTGGCATCCTGTTCCAAACAGTTCACCGCCTTGGGTATTGTACAGTTGGTAGAAAACGGGAGACTTTCTTATGAAACCAAAATCCATGAAATCATCAAAGGTTTTCCATACCGCAACATCACTGTAGAACAAGTACTCAGGCACCAATCTGGGCTTCCTGACTATCAAAAACTGCTTTCTAGCAAAAAACTTTGGGACAGAAAAAATAAAGCTACCAATGAGGATGTAATCAAGGTTTTAAACAATGCCAATGTAGAGCTGCACTTTGAGCCTGGTAGCCAATATGAATATAATAACACAGGATATGTCATTTTAGCATCTGTAATAGCGCAAGTTAGTGGGCAATCATACAAGGATTATATTGAACAGCATATTTTCAAACCTTCTGGAATGCTGTCTTCAAGAGTATATGCACTTGGAGAGCAATCGAGTTCGACTGAGAACGTTGCCCTTGGCTATACCTATAACCATCGACGCAACGTATATCAAAAAGCCGAAGATGATAAAAACCACAGGCACCTGCGCTGGATGAACGACATCGTAGGAGACAGGGGAGTCTACGCTTCAATCCTTGATCTTGAAAAATGGAAAAGAGCAATTCGATATAACCTATTGATTACAGCGCATAGCAAAAAGAAAATGATGTCGGCAGATAGCATTTCGACCAAATATGGGTTTGGTTGGGCTATTTATGACACCGATAGTAAAGGTAAGTGGGTCTATCACAATGGTAGTTGGTCGGGCTACAAGACCATGACGCTCTATCTGCCCAAAAGCAATGAACTTTTGATCATACTTAGCAACAACCGGTTTGTAGCAACCTATAAAAATTTTGAAGAAGACCTTTATCAATTAATTCAATAAAAAGCAACAAAATGAAAAGAATAGCAATAAACGGAATGGGACGAATAGGAAGAGCCTCTCTAAAGGTAATTTTAAGTCAACCCGAACTCGAATTGGTGGCAGTAAATGATATCATACCGATAGAAAATATAGCATACCTCATCAAATATGACTCGGTATACGGAATTTATGAAAAGGACGTGACGCATGATACGGAGAATTTAATCATTGATGGGCAAAAGATTAAATACAATTCTTTGAAGAATCCTGAAGAATTACCATGGAAGGAAAACGGAATTGACATCGTTATTGAGAGCACGGGATTTTTCACGACCAGCGAAGACGCCAGAAAGCACCTCAACGCAGGGGCAAGAACGGTCATAATTTCTGCACCCACTAAAAGTGAAGATACCCCTACCGTGGTTCATGGGGTAAACTCAAAGGATGGGAAGACGAGCATTTTTTCATGTGCAAGTTGTACTACCAACAATATCAGCCCAGTAGTTGAAATCTTAGGCCGTAGAGTCGGAATTAAAAAGGCCATAATGACTACAGTTCATGCGTATACAGCTTCTCAAGGTATTGTAGATGCTCCTTCAAAGAAGAATTTTAGAATGGGTCGAGCAGGGGCAGCAAATATCATACCTACATCTACAGGTGCAGCAATAGCAACTACCAAAGCACTACCCGAATATGCTGGCAAATTTGATGGTGTCGCCCTACGTGTACCAATTCCTGTTGGATCTATTTCCGATATGACTTTTGTAACAGAGCGGCCAGTTACCCTAGAAGAAGTGAACGCCATTTTCGTGGAAGAATCTAAATCAAGCCGGTATACAAATATATTGACAACAACAACAGAGCCCATCGTCTCCTCTGATATTGTAAAGAGTCCGTACGCCTCTACTGTTGATTTGAGTATGACTCGGGTAGTAGATGGCGATTTACTAAAAATTATGACCTGGTACGATAATGAATGGGGCTTTACAAACCAAATGATACGACAGATTCTGGAAATTTAGAATACGACCTATAGTATTCTGCAGGGGCGACTTCATATTTTCCCTGACCAAAACACAAGGTGGTTAGTCATACGCGGCACTAGTTTTTTTTAAAATCTGTTAAAATCATGAAGTATTTTAGTCATCTTAGAATTGGAACGTAATTCAAGAATTACCAAAAAATACTTCCTATTGATCTGTAAAAAAGGTGAGCAGATTATAAAAATTAAAGGCCCTGACTGGGTAAAAAACAAAAGACCTTCACTTTGTGAAGGTCTTTATGTTGCTGCTAACTCAAATATGGAGAACTCTTTAATTTATATACGGGTTAAAACCCTCAGGCAGATGTTTCTCTGCGTCGAAATCTAGAGTAAATGAGTCATTTTCATCAATGTAATTGATACTCTCCACATCGGTGGGAAAGGCATAGGCATCAAAACCTTCGGGCAGATACTTAGATAAATCGGCAATCTCTATTTCTTCCTCAACGTATGCTATGGCATTTAAATCAACATAAATTTTATGCGGATCGAATCCGTCTGGAAGATAATCGGTCACATCGAAACCTAAATCAATTACCTCTTCCTCTTCTATATATTCTACTGTATTAATATCAAAAACTTCAACGTCTTTATGTAGGTTGTTGGCAGCAATTCCTTTTACCAGAACCATACACAGTGATAGACTTAAAATAAAATTCTTTTTGTTCATAACGTTATAGGTTAATTTATGAGATAGTATAACGCCTTAGACGGTTATTATTGTTCAGCTTGCAGTTCGTCGATTACGCAAAAAAGCGTGAATTATAGTATTCTTAAAAAGAAGCTAAGAAAGCTATCAGGTTCATATTTTAACATTTCAAGCCTTAAGATCTTGATAGGAATCGCTATGAATTTTTACGAGAAAAAATTTCAGTTCAATAAGATAAGTGTGGATACAATGGTTTGCAAATCACCCGTTTATCGGGTTATTCCCAATTATTTCAAAAAAAATAAAGCCATTTACACAAGGTAAACAGCTTTATCATCGACTAATTCGCTAATTGAAAAAATGAATTTCTCTACTTAAAAGACGCAGCTAAAACCAAAATGTTACAGATTAGGTAAAAAAATTATTGAATTTAACGGTTTCAGCTTATGATTTCATTAACAAAAGGTGCCATTTATTTTTCAGTTCTTTGGACATCATAAAAATTAAAACCAACTACTATATGACGAAGTCCATCTTGGCGAAAGCACTCCTTGCCACCTTTATTTTGTGTGCGACTACCGTACAAGCTCAAATTTTTAAAAAGAAAAACAAACAAACCGAAAAGGCAGCTGAAAAACCTAAAAAAGGAAAAATTCAGTCGTACGACAAGGTAATTACCAAAGATGCAAAAACCGACAAAGGTTTGTTCGATGTGCATGTTGTAGATGACAAACACTATTACGAGATTCCCGATTCGTTATTCAACAAAGAAATGTTAATGGTAAGTAGAATAGCCAAAACTGCCTCTGGAATCGGTTTTGGTGGAGGAAAAATTAACACCCAAGTTCTACGTTGGGAAAAAAAAGGCAAAAAAGTATTGCTTCGCGTGGTGTCATATGGCATAGTTGCGGCAGATTCACTACCGGTACACGAAGCCGTTGTTAACTCGAATTTTGAACCTGTACTACAGGCATTTGATATTAAGGCATATCGCAAAAACGATTCTACGGCTTCTACTGTGATTCAAGTAGATGATTTTTTGGTGAAGGATGTCAATGCTATTGGCATGCCAGAATTCTATAGGAAAAGATATAAAGTAAGCCGTTTAGACGAAAAACGCAGTTACATCGATTCACTGCGGAGTTATCCACTGAACCTTGAGGCACGGCATGTAAAAACCTATTTCGCCAAAGAACCTCCATCGAACGGTACATTAGGTTCTATATCTATAGAAATCAATAACTCTATGATTTTACTTCCTGAAGAACCCATGAAAAGGCGTTATTTCGACAGGCGTGTTGGTTGGTTTGCTAGAGGGCAAGTTGATTATGGCTTAGATGTGCAAGAAAGCAAAACGATCCGGTTTTTAGATCGTTGGCGATTGGAGGTGAAAGACGAAGACAAGGATAAGTATGCCGCTGGAGAATTGGTCGAACCCAAAAAACAAATCGTTTATTATGTAGATCGGGCAACTCCTGAACAATGGGTGCCCTTTATCAAAAAAGGTATTGAAGATTGGCAAGTAGCTTTTGAGGAGGCAGGATTCAAGAATGCGATAATCGCCAAAGACCCGCCCACCAAAGAGGAAGATCCTGAATGGTCACCTGAAGACGTGCGATATTCTGTAGTGCGTTATTTGGCATCACCTATTCCTAATGCTAACGGACCTCATGTGAGTGATCCTAGAAGCGGTGAAATTTTAGAATCTGACATTAACTGGTATCACAATGTTATGACCCTATTGCGCAATTGGTTTTTTGTGCAAACCGCCGCAATAAATCCTGATGCACGAGGAGTAGCCTTTAAGGAGGAGGTAATGGGTCGGTTGATTCGTTTTGTTTCTTCTCACGAAGTTGGTCATACTTTAGGGCTCCCCCATAATATGGGTAGTAGTGTTGCCTACCCTGTCGATTCGCTACGATCGGCAACTTTCACCCAAAAATACGGAACAGCTCCTTCCATAATGGATTATGCCCGATTCAACTATATTGCCCAACCGGGTGATGAAGGTGTGGCATTGATGCCCGATATTGGTATTTATGACAAGCATGCCATCCGATGGGGATACAAACCTATTTTAGACAAAAATGCTGAAGAGGAGAAACCTATATTAGACCGTTGGATACTAGCACATGCAGGCGACCCCAATTATCGTTTTGGACATCAACAAATTGGAGATGTGGTCGATCCAAGCTCACAGACTGAAGATTTGGGAGACGACGCTATTAAAGCAGGAGCATATGGAATAGCTAACCTGAAACGTATCGTTCCAAAATTGGTAGAATGGACCGCAGAAGACGGGAAAGACTATGATGACTTAAAAACACTGTACGGTCAGGTACTCTCACAGTATAACAGATATATGGGTCATGTATCCAATAACATAGGAGGGGTTTACGAACACCATAAAACCTATGAACAAGAAGGTGCGGTGTATACGCATGTGGCTAAAGAACATCAAAAGAACTGTATGCGCTTTTTGCAGGAAGAGTTGTTTCAAACGCCAAAATGGATGCTTGATAAGGAACTCTTCTCAAAAATAGAATACTCAGGTTCTATAGAGCGTGTACGCAGCATGCAGGAACGCACCTTGAACAATATGTTGCGATTGGGTAAAATGGCTCGACTGATCGAAAATGAAACGATGAACGGTAGCAAAGCCTATTCTCTTTTAGAAATGATGCGTGATCTACGTAGGGGCATTTGGTCAGAACTACGTTCAGGAAAAACTATCGATACTTATCGCAGAAACTTGCAAAAAGTACATATTGATCGTCTGGCTTACTTAATGACGGCGGCGAATCAAAAAAAGAAGCCGAGTTTTGGCGGTTATCAAAAATCAACAGTGGTGAACACAAGTCAATCTGATATCAGATCGGTTGCCCGTGCAGAACTTAATACGCTAAAAAGGGAAATAAAAAGCGCCACAGGAAGAACCTCCGACAGTATGAGCAAGTATCACTTGCAAGATGCCGTCGAACGTATCGATATGATTTTAGATCCTCAATGACTCTTTGGTGTCATAGTCGAAAGAACGCCAAAACCGTATTTTTAGTAACTTCTCGTTGTACTGAATAAAAAATCCGACGAAGAAAAACGCTATTCAACAACATAGCGTATTTTGACATCATAAAAAGCCCATTTCACAACAATGGGCTTTTTCGTGCCCTTTTCCGCAGTAGTTTAGCTTCAGAATCAAAACCCAAATCGTTATGAATTACAAAACAAAAAGTCTTCTATATTTCGCAAGTTTAGTACTAGCAGTTGTAACCTACTACAACCTTGATCATACTGATACTGTGCAAAACACTGAATTGGCAAATCATACCATCACACAGGTTTCATCACCAGAAACACTGAACTAGAAAATATATTGAACTGCGTTTGGGCTTCCCATATGCCTTAGACGCGTTCACCAAGAACATTCCTACTTACCTCAACAAGGGGTGCTGAGCAATCGGCGCCCTTTTTGTTTGCGCATATTTCTCCCTCCGTTAAAAAAATCATAAATCCAATTCCCCTATTAAACCAAGTTATTTATCTAGGGTCTCAGATACAAACACATTAAATTTTAAACAAAATTTCCTCGCGACAACTATAGGAATCGAGGAAATACATTAAACTGAAGTAATTATGAGAAAAGTAGTAATCGCAATGATGTTGTTAGTGGGAGTTACGACACTAGCACAACGAGGAGAACGAAACAACCGTGGCGGGATGAAAGATCTATCGCCCGAACAAATGGCAACCTTACAGACCAAAAAAGCCACTTTAGCCTTAGACCTCACTGAGGCGCAACAAGCACAAATGAAGGCTTTATTCATCGAGAATGCTAAAATACGCAAAGCCAAGATGGAAGAAAAACAGGCACGAAAAGAGCGTGAAGACGCCACAAAGCCGACTTCCGAAGAACGTTACGCCATGGCCAATCGGCGTTTGGATCTTCAAATTGCCCAAAAGGAAAAGATAAAGCAAATCTTATCGGAAGAGCAAATGGAAAAATGGGAAAAGATACAACACCGCCGTGGCAAGCATGGAAAGGGAAAAAGATCAAAAAGCCAAAAGAAACAAAGAAAATAGTAGGTTAGATTAGGCTGGATTTTTGTTTGTTCCAAGGGACGCGCTGATAAGTGTGTCCCTTTTTTTTATCTATTGCATTGAGATTAAACTGCAGAACATATTGCCTCGTATCTGCTAGCAGCCCTTAATAATTGGCAATACCCACCTGGTTCCTACTACTATTCTTTTAGCGTTTAGTGAAATTTTAGCGGTTTTAAAGATCAACATATTGATAGTAGTTACATATTTGGCCTATATTTAAGGACCTTGTCATAGCGCCTTATTTGCGTTGATAACCTTCAATTAGTAAAATTTGAATAAAAAGCTCTTACTTCTTATCATTTTTTTCGGTGGCTTGGGTTGTTTTAGTTTTGCCCAACAAACTGACCTAACCACTAGCGGGCGTCTGATACTCGGCACCTACCAAGAGCGAACAGCTTCTGTGGCCAGCGGAGATATCGATGGGGATGGTGATAACGACCTTTTGGTAGCTAACGGCAGACATTGGCCGGGTCAAAATCGTATTTTTATAAACAACGGTAAAGGCATTTTTACCGTTGAGAAAGGTCTAGGGTCATTGCGAGAAACTACCTATGCAACTGAGCTTGCAGATCTAGATAATGACGGAGATCTTGATGTTGCTGTCGGAAATGATATGGCACCTCATGCCCTATTCATCAATGATGGCAAAGGTAATTTTAAGAAAAGTGGTTCTTTTGGGAAAACGTATTCCTCCACACGAAACCTTACACTTGCCGATTTAAATCAAGATGGATTTAAAGATATTCTAATAACTAATAGAGGCCGCCCTAACGAAATTTGTATAAACGATGGTAAGGGTAATTTTTCCGAAACATTAGATTTCGGAAGTTCAGAAGATTCAACCATCGATGTGGAGGTTGCTGATATAGATGGCGATAATGATCTTGATCTCATTTTGGCTAATAGAGATGGGCAGCCGAACTATGTCTACCTAAACGATGGTAATCTCGGTTTTAGTACGAAAATTGCGTTCGGTACAGGAAGTGACGAAACACGTTCGGTGGCTATAGGTGATCTTAATGGAGACGGGTTACTAGATATTATAACCGCAAATATTGGCGAGCCCAATCTCATCTATTTTGGTGCTATAGCGCAACCCTTTCGCGAATCGGTACGTTTTGACGCTAGCAATGCGAGAAGCTACGCTGTTGCTATTGCTGATCTTGATGGCGATAATGATATGGATATCATAATCGGTAATTCTGAAAGCCCCAATTTTGTGTATTTTAATACTGAAAATGGGCAGCAATGGCAGGGCCATGCGCTTAAGGACGAAGCATTTGACACCTATGATATTATCACGGCTGATTTAAATAACGACGGTTTTCCCGATATCATAGAGGCCAACTCTGACGAAATCAATCGCTATTATTTTAACCGGCCAAAAAACTAATTTGAAGCTCGTAAACCAACCTATCATGATCACTTTAAATAAGAAACGAATATCATGTTCAAAATCGATCCTTGTCAGTGCAATTTTTGCCATCTCCTTTTTTATTTCTTCCATAGCAGAAGCTCAAAATAACCCCATACAACTAAAGTATTTTGGAACAGCTGGTTGGGAGATAACCGATGGAAAAATAACCGTATTGTTAGACCCTTATATTACCCGAATGAAATTGGGAACAGGGCCAGGAATAAGTGCTGAAGACAGTCGGCAAACTGTTTTACGTTCTGATGTATTTGTATCAGACACCTTGTTAATTGATAGTTTGATTACCAAGGCAGATTTTATCCTTGTACATCACTCGCATTTTGACCATTTAGCAGATGTTCCCTATATCGCAAAAAAAACTGGGGCCAAAGTCATCGGCACGGAAACCACTCGAAACATACTTCGTGGGTATGGTATACCTGAAGAACAATTGTATCCCGTAAAAGGCGGAGAAGACTATCAGTTCGAAAATTTTTCAATTCAAGTGATTCCATCGATACATTCTGCTTTGAACGACAAACACTATATCGACTCTAGAACCTATACTGAAGTACCTAATACGCCTCTAAAAGTATCAGAATTTATTGAAGGAGGTTCGCTAATGTTCTTAGCGCGCTTTGCCAATCACAACATATTGACCATGGCATCGATGAACTTTATCGAAAGGGAATTGCTAGGTCAAAAACCAGACATTCTTTTAGCAGGAGTCAATCGTTCACAACTGGGATTGTACAATTACAATGAACGCCTACTGGCGGTGACTAACTATCCTAAAACCATCATACCTACGCATTGGGATAATTTTCGTTTGCCTTACGGTTTTTCGCAGCAAAGCGGGGTGGAACAAAAGCTGATTCCTTTTCAAGAGGATGTAAAAAGACTGTCTCCTCAAACAAAGGTTATCATTCCGAAACATTTGGGAACCATTACTATCGAGTAGTCAATCTAGCTTGCAGCCGTAGCAATCGGTTCTTCAAAAGTAAAAATCCTCTTTAAATCTAACACTCGCGCCACGGCCAGATCAAGTCTGGAAGTCGATAAGGGTTTCGATAGAAAATCAATCGCACCATTCGAATACGCTTGCAGCTCAAAAGATGCTCTAGTAGAATTCATAACAACCGCTACAGAGTCATTAAAGAATTTTTGAAGCGAGAATCCGTCAATTTCAGGCATTTCAATGTCAAGCAAAACCAAATCAATGTCTTGGCTATTTACCGTATTAAGCGCCAAAAAAGGATTGGTAAACGTTCCAACGAGATGTAAGTGCTCGTTTTTCTCAATTAATTTTGATGATAGTGCCAATTGCACGGCTGAGTCGTCGATTACAATAACATTTAACTTCATAGCAATAGGTGTTGTAGTTTTGGGCTAGTCCTATGTTAACTCCATATTGAAGTAAAAACTTACACAAATTTGACGAATCGCACATCTTTCCGATGAAATACCGTTTTAAATACAGAACTCCTTGATGGAGGATTCCCTTTTATAGGGTCAACCTGCAAAGCACAATGTTGCTATTTTCCTATTTCAGAAACGGACTAAGCAATTCTAGCAAAAAAAAAATAAAATCTCAAAACTTTGTTTAGTTAGGATTCCTTACTATATTTGCAACGGCAATGTTGCCATATCATATAAATAAGATCAACTATGAGTAAATCAATTTTTTATCACGCGGGCTGTCCGGTATGTGTGAGTGCCGAACAGGATATTGTAAATCTAGTGGGAGTCGAAAATATTGACATTGTGAACATTGGTGAAACAAAATCTAGAATTTCCGAAGCGGAAATGGCTGGAGTGAAATCAGTTCCAGCTCTGGTAACGCCCAATGGGAATATACTCCATATCAATTTTGGAGCTTCACTGGAAGATGTAAAAGGATAATTTGTAAACCATATAGTTAGGAGTCCTATTTAGTTGACTTCTTACTTTTTAAACAAGACAAAATGAAATCAACTGTTTTAGCATGTACGATAAGTTTACTTCTAGCCAGTACCACCTATTCGTATGCCCAAGAAAGCACATATAACAATACTGATTTTGCAATTGCATCAGTAAAGGTTACCCACAATACTGATTTTGATGTTACGGTCTGGCAAATGAATGTAAAAGGTACTGCGGGGTTAACAACGCCCACAAAAGTCGGTCAACTAGATGGGGCACAAGTTCTGGGATATGTATTCCCGACGAATTTAAAATCTGCTGATGTTGGCTTTAGTGAAAGCGATGGTATAGTAGCTTTGGCCCTTACGTCGCATCCTGACTTTGATGATACTCCCCTCTGGGACGAGAATAGCGATTCGATTTTTGACAATGATGGCATTGTTTGGCACCCACATTGGGTGGTTTTGATTGAGGACAAAAGAGTTGAGGGCGGACTCTCTGTAAAACAATTCAAAAAAGCAGCTAACACGGTGGTGTTACCACCAACAAATCCTGGAATGCCCATGTACATGGATTCTCCTGGTTATCCTGTAAAAACATCCGAAAGCACCATTAAAGTTGTGGTTCCTGATTATAGAATCAACAACAAAACTGATTTTAGTTTTGACGGTGTTACTGCCTTTATGAAGGTTAACACAAGCAACGCCGACCTACCAATGCTAGGCGTGTATGAAGTATTTAGCGTTGCCAGCGGCGATCTCAGCTTGCCATATCGCGTACAGCAATGAAAGTTTCTGTTTGGGATACCTATGTGAAAAGAAGTGATGGTCGAATGATGCATTTTGACATTATCGTTTCAAATGACTTGACAGAAAAACAAGTTGTTTATGGCTATGGTGGAAAGTACCTTAGACAAAGGCAAATTCAATCCGCTGCTATCACAACTAACGAATGTAAATTCTGTCATATCGAGCAGGCTACAGAAGAAATGATACGTCAAATTGAAGAGAACGGATATTATATTTTAGAGATGGAAAACTGTAATTGATTTAATTAGGATTACTAACTTTGCCTGTCGCATAATCTCGGCAGGCAATTCCTATGATGTACGAAGGTGTATTCAATCCAGAATTTCAGCAAAAAGACATGCCCAGCAAATTGGTAGCAGCGCTTGAGCGAATTTCCGAAGTCTTTAAAATTCTACTTTGGGAAAAAGCTAAAGTAGTTGGAGTTAGCCCAATACAAATTCAAATACTCATTTTCATTGCCTATCATAAGCAGGAGTTGTGCAACGTAAGTCATTTGGCTAAAGAATTCAATGTAACAAAACCGACTATTAGCGATGCCATTAAGATTTTAGATAGAAAAGAACTCATCATAAAAGATTATTCTTCCGCAGATAGCCGTAGTTATACCATTCAATTATCCGATTCTGGGAAGAAAGTTGTTGCAGAGACTTACGACTTTGCCAATCCTTTGAAAAGTCAACTGAGTAGTTTAAACCAAAACGAAATGGAAAGTTTGTTTAAAACCATGAGCGAACTAATTTATAAATTAAATCGCAATGGAATTCTTTCCATGCAAAGAACCTGCTATGGGTGCAAGTTTTATCAGAAAAATAAAACAACGGATTACTGCCATCTATTGGAAAAGGATTTAGTTCGTAAAGATATTCGAATCGATTGTCCAGAATTTGAACAAAAGCCAATAGGTACGGCTTAAAATCTAAAGCTGCAGTTCGTTTAGCGCTTGAATGGTTTCATCTAGATCAGCGTAACTCAATGCATCATTCAGAAAGTAACTTTCAAAGGCACTGGGTGGCAGATAAATACCTTTGTTTAGCATCCCGTGAAAGTATTTTTTAAAGGTATCGTTGTTACCTTTTGCCGAAGTTTTAAAATCAACTACTGCTTCATCTGTAAAGTGTAGCGAAATCATACTGCCGAAACGGTTAATTTGATAAGGAACACCCTTTCCTCGCAAAGCATTGTTAAAACCTTCGTGCAAATGTTCGGTCTTATTGGCCAAGCTTTCGAAGACCTCGGGTCGATTGTTCAACTCGGTAAGCATGGCTAGGCCTGCACTCATTGCCAGAGGATTTCCACTTAAAGTACCCGCCTGATACACCGGACCTTCTGGTGCCAAATGATTCATGATTTCGGCGCGAGCGGCAAAGGCCCCTACCGGAAGACCACCCCCGATGACTTTTCCAAACATTGCGATATCGGCGTTAACGCCCAAGGCTTCCTGAGCCCCTCCTTTTCCCAATCGAAATCCGGTCATCACTTCATCAAAAAGCAATAAAATACCTTCGTGGTTGCAGATTTCGCGAAGGCCTTCAAGAAATCCTGCCTGAGGAACAATACAACCCATATTGCCAGCAACAGGTTCAATAATTATTGCGGCTATTTCGCTCTTATTTGCAGCAACTAATTTTTCAACACTATCCAAATCATTATAATCGGCAAGCAGGGTATCTTTAGCCGTCCCTTGTGTTACACCGGGACTGTTCGGACTACCAAAGGTTACGGCGCCACTACCCGCTTGAATCAAAAACGAATCGGAATGGCCGTGATAACATCCGGCAAATTTTATTATCTTATCCTTTCCCGTGTAACCCCTTGCCAAACGCACAGCACTCATACAAGCCTCGGTACCGCTATTCACAAAACGAATTTTATCGATATTGGGCACCATAGAAACGGCCAGCTGTGCCAGTTCGGTCTCAATTTCAGTCGGCATACCGAAAGACGTACCCTTTCGTGCTTTTTCGACAACTGCATCGATTACTGGCTCATAAGCATGACCTAAAATCAAAGGACCCCAAGAAGCAATATAATCGATCAAGCGATTGCCATCTTCATCGTATAAATAGGCTCCTTTCGCTTCTTTGACAAAAATCGGATCACCGCCCACGGCTTTAAATGCGCGAACTGGAGAATTTACTCCGCCGGGAATATATTTTTTCGCCTCTTGAAACAGGGCGCTACTTCTTTGATAAATCATCTTTTAGTTGAATTTTTCAGTCTCCACGGTAAGTTTCTGACCAACCGATATGGTATCGCTATACATATAATTCCAGCGCTTTAAGTCATCTACCGAAACGGAATATCTTCTCGAAATGGAATACAGGGTATCACCTGCCTTAACCACATGTACCGCATTGGTCTTTGTCGTTACCACTCTTTTTTCCGCTACGACGACTTCTTTCCTTTTACCATATTCAGCTTTTGCAATTGCCTTGTCGAAGTTAGCTAACCCGTGTTGTTCAATGAGCGAAATCAATTTCTGTGGATAACGTTTGTCTGTCGCATATCCGGCTTTACGGAGCCCATAGGCCCATTTTTTATAATCGGTATTCTTATAATCAAAAAGGAAGGCGTATCGCGAGCGTTTGGTCAAGAATATACTATGATCACGATAGGAATACATGGGGTGGTTGTATTTACGAAAACACTCCCCTTTTGCATCATCATCATGAAAATCATAATCGCCTTGCCACCCTGTATGGCATTTTATTCCGAAATGATTGTTTGTTTTACGTGCCAATTCTCCTTTTCCAAAACCACTTTCCAAAAGTCCTTGCGCCAACGTTATGCTAGCGGGAATTCCGTAGGCCTTCATTTCTAACTGAGCTACCTCCGAAAAGGTGTTGATGTAGTCTTGAACACTTGAGAATTCCATTCGAATAAATCTACCCGTATCCTCAGGCATTGGGTAAAGTCCGCCATCATCTACTGTTGTTTTCGGAGCTGTTTTCTTAGGAATGTTGCGAACGGTCTCGGTCTTTCGTTTACTATAGGTGACTTTTTGTTTCACCTTGCATCCGACCAAAAATGTGCCCAAAAGGGTAACTAGAAAAATACGTTTTATCATATCGCAATCTGGGGTAGATTCTTCTTTTTCAATATAGGGTTCATTCCCGTAATACTTTGCAAACCGCCGGTATGAATAGCCAAAATTTTCGTTTTCGGCTTGAAATGATCTTTTTTGATCAAGTCTAGTATTCCGTACAACAGCTTTCCAGTATATATGGGGTCAAGGGGAATCTTTGTCTGCTTCTTAAAATCATTTATAAAATGAATAAGTTCTGCGGAAACTTTTGCATAACCACCAAAATGATAATCGCCTTGCAATCGCCAATTGTCCTTCGTTGTAAAATTACGAATATCTTCCTTTAAAAAGTCACCTTTCAAGGCAGGGAAGCCCAAAACCTTTTGATTTAGACCAGACGTATTGATGATTCCTGCAATTGTTCCTCCCGTGCCAATAGCGCAACAGATCACATCGAATTGAGCATCTTCAGGAGTCAATATTTCTTCGCATCCCTTCACAGCAAGGGTATTTGAGCCTCCTTCGGGTAATAAATAAAAAGACCCAAATTCTTGTCTTAATGTATCGGTAAATGCTTTTGAATGCTTTTCTTGGTAAGCTTCTCTCGAGACAAATTTAAATTGCATTCCATTTTTTGAAGCGAGTTTTAAAGTAGGATTCGATTCCCATTTCTGAGATAGTTCTTCCCCACGTATGACGCCTATGGTCTTTAGCCGATGTAACTTTCCAGCGTAGGCTGTAGCTGCAATATGATTGGAAAAGGCTCCTCCAAAAGTTAACAATGTCTCAAAACCTTGGGCCTTAACAGCTGCTAAGTTATATTTTAGTTTTCGGTATTTATTTCCAGCAATCAACGGATGCAGCAAGTCTTCCCTTTTAATAGTTAGGGATACCTGTTTCTGTCTTAAAATAGGAAGCTGTACGGATTGGTTTTCGCTCTGCAACTTTGAACTTTTAAAGCTTCAAAGATACTTTATAAAGCTAAAAACCTTTCGTTCGTTCGGGTAATTCAAATTGTGCTCATTGTGATAGGCTTCTTGTTCGAAACTGATATTCTGGTAACCTCGATAAAAGCTAAGAAGCCAAAGACTGCGCAACAACCATTCAGAAACATACCATATATAAAAGGGAAGTATCAACAATTCAAGCTGTTGCTTCAAATGAATCTTTTCATGATTGATCAATACGCTATCTGCTTTTAAAGAATCGTTCTTTAAGATGATAAAAGGCCAAAAAGACAAGCCAACGTAGTTCTTATAAAAGAGATGTTTAAAGACTAATATCATAGATTGATAGTAAAACGTCTACCTAACAAAGTTAATTGTTAAAACGTCATCGAGAAACATAACTCCATTATATTGCCAACAATTGTATTTTTTCGTTAAAATCCTATTAAAAGCCTATAAAGTGTATAATTCGAGCTTGTTTACCCTGTGTTATCAACAAAAAATCTCCTAATTTAGCTATAGAAGGGCTGTATGATCCACGCTATTCGCTAAGCACTTTTTTTACTTATTAAAAGAAGTGGCCCAAAAAGAAAATCACAATTGCGCGATTAGTGATTTGCCAAAATTATGAAAGAAATCATTCCTATTGAAGAAGGAGATTTTTATTGGTCAGAAGAAGGATATCGTGTTTTTACAAGGCAATATCATTTAAAAAGAGGCTATTGCTGTGAAAGTGGATGTAGACATTGCCCATATGGGTATGACCCAAAAACCAATACACAGTAGCGATTTTTCACTATTGTTCGGCATGGTTTTTGATACTTTTTAAAAGATTAAACTTGACGAATTCCAAAAAATAGTTGTTATGAAAAAATTGAAACTTCTCGCACTTCCATTATTTGTATTGCTCTTTTTAAGTTCTTGTACCTCTGTTCGTGTTTTGTCTGACTATGACAAAGACACTGACTTTAAGTCGTACAAATCTTATGCGTTTTACAAAACAGGAATAGACAAAGCCCAAATTTCCGATTTGGACAAAAAACGAATTTTAAGAGCCATAGAAACCGAAATGGGAACCAGAGGTTTTGTCAAATCTCAAAACCCAGACATTTTGGTAAGCATATTCACCAAAGAACGTGAACAGGTAGACGTTTACAACAACAACTTCGGCTGGGGCGGCTGGGGCGGCTGGGGCTGGGGTTGGGGCTGGGGTGGTTTCGGTCCAGGTTGGGGCTGGGGCGGCAGCAATGTCAGTACACGCACAGAAGGCTCACTATATATCGATCTGATAGACGCTAAGAACAAAGAATTGGTGTGGCAAGGTAAGGGTGAAGGAACGCTAAGCAACACCAAAAACATAGAAAAGAAAGAAATGCGTATTAAAGAATTTGTTGCGGAAATATTGACGCAATATCCACCAAACGCTGTGGCTTCGAATTAAGTCTCTCAAAGATTCGTCTTTGCCTTGAGTCATACGTAAGCTAGGTACTTCAAAATTTATAGAAACGAAGCAATTTGTAATCCTTCAAATAGGGTTAAACAAATTGCTTCGTTTTGTTTATATAATTCGAACCAATGCTTTTTGTTACTTCGCGTTTGACCTTTAGCAATTAACAGTTTTCAAACAAGACAAACTTTTGATTTTCGTAACTTTACTACCAGAAAAACGAAGATAGGTGTCGTACGAAAGCAATCCCATACTAGACAAGCTCCCAGAGCATTTGAAGCAATTCATAAAACCTCAAGACTATAGCGATTATACCGCCATTGATCAAGCGGTTTGGCGTTATGTGATGCGTAAAAATGTGGACTACCTCAGTAGGGTCGCACATAAATCATATGTTGAAGGCTTACAAAAAACGGGCATTGCGGTAGACCATATTCCAAATATGTACGGCATGAACCGAATTCTACAAGAAATTGGTTGGGCTGCGGTTGCTGTTGATGGGTTTATTCCTCCTTCTGCCTTTATGGAATTTCAAGCCTATAATGTGTTGGTAATTGCATCTGATATTCGTCAATTGGAACATATTGAATATACCCCGGCACCAGATATCATTCATGAAGGGGCTGGTCATGCACCGATTATTGCAAATCCTGAATATGCGGAGTATTTAAGGCGTTTTGGTGAAATTGGTTGTAAAGCGATTTCGAATGCCAAAGATTTTGAACTCTATGAGGCCGTTCGGCATCTATCAATCATCAAGGAGGCACATGGCACTCCTCAGGCTGAAATTGACCAGGCAGAAGCACATATAGAAGATTTGCAAAACAATATGGGTGAGCCCAGCGAAATCGCACTTATCAGAAACTTACATTGGTGGACTGTTGAGTACGGACTGATTGGCACTGTTGAAGATCCTAAGATTTACGGCGCTGGGCTCCTGTCCTCTATAGGCGAAAGCGCTTGGTGTATGACCGATGAAGTACGAAAAATACCCTATTCAATTGCCGCTGCCCATACTGCTTTCGATATTACCCAACCACAACCCCAGCTCTTTGTAACTCCTGATTTTGCTTTTCTTAGCCAAGTTTTGGAAGAATTTGCAAATGAAATGGCGGTACGAAAGGGAGGGTTAAGTGGCATTCAAAAACTTATAAACTCAAAAGAACTAGGTACTATTGAACTCAGCACAGGGCTCCAAATTTCCGGGAATTTTGATCAGGTACTTGAATTTAAAGGGAAGCCTGTGTTCTTTCAAACCACTGGCGCGACCGCCCTATCGTATCGTGAAAAAGAACTGGTAGGTCATAGCACAGCACACCATCATGACGGGTTTGGCAGCCCCATGGGAAAACTAAAGGGCATTAATTTGGCCATTGAGGATATGAGCCCAAGAGACTTAAAAGCCTATAATATCTTCGAGGGGCAAACCATCAGCCTAGAATTTGAAGGAGGCATCAAAATATCGGGAGAAATCATTACTGGAACCAGAAACCTAAAGGGTGAAATTATCCTAATAACATTCCGCAATTGTACCGTTAGGCACAAGAAAAAAGTCATTTTCAAATCTGATGACAGCTTGTACAGCATGGCGGTTGGCGAGCATATTGTTTCAGCCTACAACGGTCCGGCAGATCTTAAGAGTTTCAATCTCATTACCCACGAAATAGCCTCAACTACAATAAAAACCGAACTGTCTCCAGTAAGAAAACGATTGGAGAACTATTATCGTCAGGTGCGAGAATTTCGTGAGGGAATCAATACCACCATCTCGCGTCACAAGGTTTTTGAACAGATCGCAGAAGAATTTCCAGACGATTGGTTATTGTCAGTTGAACTGTACGAATTGGCAAAAAACAATGGCGATGCTGATTTTGCCCAAGAAATCGAAGCCCATTTGGAAACCGTGAAGTTGAACAATCCGAAGGTGGGCCATTTGATCGATGATGGATTGCAATTGATCAACACCAGTTTTGTTGCTTAAACTCCCCCCATTTTACGATTCAAGATTGAGCATTGCGCTTTGGTCTGAGACCTGCATGACCTGGAGAAACCATTTGCACTAGTTGTTTAGGGTATGATTACCAAATATGCATTGAATCGAAATGGTTAATTGTTAGAAAAACAGTACTTTAACTTTACTTAAATTCGTTTTGTATGAAAACGGCAGTTCATTTTTCAATCTTTCTTTTTGTATGTACTATGTCATTCGCTCAATTTGATACCAATTATGAAGAAAGCCAAGTTCGAGAATTTAACCTACCCAATCCGCTAACAACCTTTGCTGGCGAAAAGATCTCTAACATCTCAGAGTGGTCCGAAAAAAGACGCCCAGAGCTTTTCGAATTCTTTGAAAACCAGGTTTACGGTAAAGTGCCCGGCAAGCTAGATAGTGCCTCTTTTAAACTTTTGGAAGAAAATGAAAATGCCTTAAATGGCAAGGCAAGGAGAAAACAAGTGGAAGTTACTCTTAGCAAAAACGAAAAATCAATCCGCTTTACGATTCTGATGTTTTTACCGAAAAAATCTTCGGCTACTCCTATTTTTTTAGGTTATAATTTCTTTGGAAATCATACGATAACCAATGATGCAAACGTAATCGTATCTGAAGCCTGGGCGATGAATAGCGAAGAAATGCATATCAGCGATCATCGTCTAACAGAAGCATCACGCGGTCTGAGGGGACACAGGTGGGCAATTGAGAAAATTTTGGAGGGCGGTTTCGGATTGGCTACAATATACTACGGAGAAATTGACCCAGACAAATACGACCTAAGCGATGGTCTTCATGAGTTATTTTATGAGAAGAGACAAGAGCGACCCAAGAATAATGAATGGGGCAGCTTGGCAGCCTGGGCCTTTGGATATAGTAGCGCTTTAGATTATTTTGAACAAGACAGAGACGTAGACCCAACTAAGGTTGTTGTCTTTGGTCATTCTCGTTTGGGTAAGGCAGCCTTATGGGCGGGAGCCAGTGATCAAAGATTCGCAGGGGTAATTAGTAATGCTTCCGGATGTGGAGGGGCAGCACTGTCGAAACGACGGTTTGGGGAAACCATCAATGTTATTAATACTAGTTTTCCACATTGGTTTTGCCGTAATTTCAAAAAGTATAACAATAACGAAGAAGCCTTGGCAGTCGACCAACATCAGCTCTTGACCTTAATAGCACCGACACCAGTATATGTAGCGAGCGCTCAAGACGATCAATGGGCTGACCCTAAAGGTGAGTTTCTTTCTGCCTACCATGCATCCACAGTATACGCGCTTTTTAATAAGAAAGGGATTGCAACAAATCAGATGCCCGAACTGCACACTCCAATTCATACTGCTGTTGGGTATCACATTCGCGCAGGAAAACACGACGTCACTGATTACGATTGGGAACAATATATCAAATGGGCAAATGAGGTTTTAGAACTCAATCAATGATTCTAAGTTCACCCATGGTAGCTATAGGACGATCGCCATACACTAGTTTCCAGCCCATAGAATGGGTAAGCACATAGAATTTCGACAATTCACTGATCAAGCGATTTTCAGCATTGGCCTTTAAAGATGATACCTCCACCTTTTTTAGTAAAGAGGCATTCACATTTTTCTTGATTGTATTGTAGTCAGAAGCTTCAAAAGGATTTAGGTAATCAGCGGTGACATCGTAATACTCAAAATCAGGATTGATCTTGATTTCCGATTTTGGAATGCTTTTTATATGAAGGGTTTTGTTCACCTCATCTACTTCAAATTCGATTTTGCTTAAATCATAGGCCACGGTGACCTCTGCATTTACAACCACCAAAGCCTTTTTATCAGCAGTAATTAATGGCCCAAATAATTCTTGTGAATCCTTATAATTGTATACTTCGGCAAAATGACCTTCGGTTACAACGAGTTTACTAACGTTGGAAATTTGCTGTTGAATGAGCATTGAATTTTCTTGAAGGATAGATTTTTCTTTCTTGTCTTCCGAACAGGAACGGAAGATCAAGATGCCGGTTAAGAGGAGGATGATTGCTATTAATATTTTTTTCATTTCGTATACTCTTACAATACGTATTTGTGAGCGTTTCAGCCAAGCAATCTACCTATTGACCATTCCAAAGTTACAGATTACTTGGTGGTATCTCACCTTTAAGTTCTTCGTATTTTAGTGTCGCTACTCAGATATACGATCAGAATTTGATATTAGGATACTCCCCTTGAAGATACGTGATTTTCTTTTCGAGCGACTCCATAAAAGATTGATGCTGTTCAGATTCAGGATGAAAAGGTCGGTGTTGCATGCCTTTTTGAATAGCATCTACTTCTGCCATGGTGCGATGAGCAGTTGACGAAATCCACACGGTAACAAATTTTTCCCAGATATAGTCAATGGCCAACTGGTTTGGATGCATCATATCTGACGCGTAGAAACGATAGTCACGGAGTTCATCCATCTGGAGCTCATAAGAAGGAAAATAGGCCTCTTGACAGCGTTCTCCCTTAGAGAGGGTTTTAATTGCGCAGTGTACGGCGGCAATTAAATGTGCTTTGCTTCTTTGGTTTTCTACAAAACCATCTTTTAGGTGTCGCACGGGTGAAACCGTAAAAACAAATTGGATGGTATTGTTAAGCGCTTTAACTCTTTTTATAGTGGCTTCGAGACTATGCTTTATCTCATCAACAGAAAGCAATTCTTTGGAAAAATCTTTTTGAGGCAGTTTATGACAATTCGCAACTAGGGTGTTCGTGTCTATTTTTCGATACACCCAAGCTGTGCCTAAGGTGATCAAAATGTGGCTTGCCCTTGCAATTTGTTGCTTCGTATGTTGCAAGCCTAAATTCAGTTTTTCAAGCAATCCTGCTTTCGATCGATCACTTAAATCAGAATGTGCATCAAAACAATACCATCTTTCATTCAAGAAGAAAACATCTTTTTCAGTATAATATTCTGCTGTTGTAGCTTTTGAAATTAACTTTTCAATTGCCAAGGGATGAAATAAGATTCCAAATGGGTTCTGAAGTGTTTGAAATTTGAAATACTCCAATTTTTTACCCATATTTTGGGCAAAGCAAGAACCTAAAATCAATAACTGACTTTGATAGTTGATTTGACTACCCCCTTCAGGAATAGGAATAGGGATTTGGGTTTGAAGTTTCATACTGTTTTACAAGATGTAGCACAAAATACGAACTAAACTTCGTACTAAGGCAAAGGTGAAAACCAACATTCTATTTAAATTAACAATTTTCGGTTGTCGATCGAAAAAGATTTATAGTATATTACCCATGGTGATTACGTACAGGATATGAGAAATAGGCAAAAAGCTATGTTGTTATTTATGGCCCTAATTGGATGCATTTTGGGGTGTAGTGATAGTTTTTTAGATTCAGAAGACGCTCCTGCTCCTGAGACTATTAATTTTCCACCTTTGACCATCGAAGAAATAGACAGGGATTTTTCTGAACTTACCATAAATACAGGTATAAATGACTTTTCATTACCAATTGCAAATAATCAAACCTGGGATTTTAGACTGATTGCTCCAGAACTCAATGGCGATGAACTAGTTCCACTTTTTGTTAATCTTCACGGAGGGGCCTTAACCCCTAGAGATGATGCACATAAGGGAACGGCTTGTTTGATCGAACCAGCAATCGAAGGTATGAAAGCCTATATTTTAAGTCCTAATGCTAACGGACTCTTGTGGTATGATGTAGCAAACGAATCGCAGGTGGTAAATCTCGTTAATTTTGCAATCAAACACCTCAAGGTTGATCCAAAAAGAGTTGTTGTAGTAGGGTATAGTGATGGGGGAAATGGAAGTTGGTTTTTTTCTGATACGCATCCTGAGCTTTTTTCCGCGGGTATTCCAATGGCAACGGCCTATGGCCTTCGGTATGAAAATGGGATTCTCCAAAAAACCGAGATTCCATTGTACGTCATTCAGGGCGAATTGGATACGCTATTCCCTTATACCAATACCGAATCGGCCGTAGAACTTTCGGTAGCTACAGGAAGCGATATCACCTTGATAAAAGCTATTGGTTTAGGGCACTCTGTTCCATGTGAATATTTACCCTATTTAAAAGACGCCATGGTATGGTTGAATGATTACGTTTGGCAATAGGCAAACGTCAAAACAATACTACAACCTTTGTTGAAACTGACCAATTCGACTACGAAGTTCTAATTTAAATAGTGCCTCGCCTGCGCCAAAGCTTCTGTGATACCATCAGGGTTCTTACCCCCAGCGGTAGCATAGAAGGGTTGACCTCCTCCTCCACCTTGAATGTATTTTCCTAATTCACGAACAATAGTTCCTGCATTTAGGTTTTTGGACGTCACCAGTTGTTTGGAAATATAGCACGAAAGCAAAGCCTTACCATTTTGCTCGGTTGCGAAGAGCAGAAAGAGATTGTCTTTGTTGCTTCCCAATTCGAAGGAGAGATCTTTGATACCGGCAGCGTCTAAATCAACTTTTTTAGCTAAAAATTGAACCCCATTCACTTCTTCCAATTGATTGGCCAATTCTCCTTTCAAATTTTTCGTCTTATCCTTTAGAAACTGTTCGACCTCTTTTTTCAATTTCGCATTTTCTTCTTGCAAAGCCGTAACAGCCTTTAGCGGATCTTGGGCGTTATTTAAAGCATCTTTAATCTCAAAGAGCATTCTGTTATTCTCAAAATAAAAATCCTTAACGGCGTCGAAGGTGATTGCCTCAATTCTTCTGATTCCTGCAGCAACGGCACCTTCAGATTTGATTTTAAAATGCCAGAGATCAGCTGTATTCTTCACATGGGTTCCTCCACAAAGTTCGATAGATTGTCCGAAGCGAACGGTTCTAACGGCATCTCCGTATTTCTCTCCGAAAAGCGCCATGGCTCCTGCTGCCAAAGCTTCTTCCATAGGAACGCTTCTGTTTTCTTCAAAAGGAAGCTGCCCTGCTATTCTGGCATTCACAAAATTTTCAACGGCACGAAGCTCTTCCACCGTCAATTTAGAAAAGTGAGAGAAATCGAATCGTAGATATTTGGAGTGTACCGCAGAGCCTTTTTGTTCTACATGCGTACCAAGAACTTCGCGCAATGCCTGATGTAACAAATGCGTAGCTGTGTGATTCGCTTCTGTACGTTGGCGTTGTTTTTTATCAACTACCGCTTTGAACCTGCCATTAATTTTTTTCGGTAAGTTTTTGGTAAAATGAACAATCTCGTTATTCTCTTTTTTGGTGTCAACGATGTAAACTACATCTCCATCAGAAGCTTCCAAATAGCCCTTATCGCCTACTTGGCCACCGCCTTCAGCATAAAAAGGTGTCAAATTGAAAACCATTTGATATTGTTCACCGTCTTTCTTGGAGCTAATCTTGCGGTATTTAACCAAATTCACATTTGCTTCCAACAGGTCATACCCTACAAACTCCTGCTCTAGGTCGTCGGTCAGAATGGTCCAGTCTTCTTTTGAGGTGGCCGAGGCAGATTTAGAACGATCTTTCTGTTCCTGCATAGCTTTTTCAAAACCCTCTTCATCTAAAGTATACCCTTTCTCGCCAAGTATCAAGGCCGTCAAATCGATCGGGAACCCGTAAGTGTCATAGAGTTCAAAGGCCTTTCTACCATCAACTTCTTTCCCGCTTGTTTTTGAAATAATACTATCTAAAAGCACCAGGCCTTGTTCTAGTGTATTTAAAAAGGAATGCTCTTCCTCCTTAATGACATTCTCGATAAGTTGTCTTTGTTGCTTTAGCTCTGGAAAAGCATCTCCCATCGTATCAGACAGCACATTTACCAAGCGATACATAAAGGGTCGCTTGGTATCTAGAAATGTGAATCCGTAGCGGATGGCTCTCCTCAAAATTCTCCGAATTACGTAGCCTGCACCCGTATTACTCGGTAACTGGCCGTCAGCTATGGCAAAGGATACGGCTCGAATATGGTCTGCGATTACACGAATCGCGATATCGATTTCCTCCCCAGCGCCTTCGACATTTCCGTACTTCGAGTTGGTAATGGTTTCGATTTCTCTTATGATGGGAGTAAAAACATCGGTATCGTAGTTGGATTCTACACCTTGCAAGGCCATACAGAGGCGTTCGAAGCCCATGCCGGTGTCCACATGTTTTGCCGGCAGTGACTCGAGTATTCCATCGGCCTTACGATTGTACTGCATGAAAACCAGATTCCATATTTCGACCACCAGCGGATGGTCGGCATTAACCAATGAAGCTCCTGCAACCTTAGCCTTTTCTTCTGCAGAGCGAATATCTACATGAATCTCAGAACATGGGCCGCAAGGGCCTTGATCACCCATTTCCCAGAAATTATCCTTCTTATTGCCCATGATAATGCGATCATCGGGCACAATAGTTTTCCACAAATCAAAGGCCTCTGTATCCATTTTCAAGTTATCAGCATCATCGCTTCCCTCAAAAACAGAAACATAGAGACTGTTCTTATCAATTTTACACACTTCAGTTAGAAATTCCCAAGCCCATTGAATAGCCTCTTTTTTGAAGTAATCTCCAAAACTCCAATTACCAAGCATTTCGAACATGGTATGGTGGTACGTATCTTTTCCCACCTCTTCCAAATCATTATGTTTTCCGCTTACTCGAAGGCATTTTTGAGAATCTGCAATGCGCGGGTTTTTGGCAACAGTATTTCCAAGAAAGAATTCTTTAAATTGATTCATTCCCGCATTGGTAAACATCAAGGTAGGATCGTCTTTGATAACCATGGGCGCGGAAGGCACAATTTTGTGGCCTTTTTCCTTAAAAAAGTCTAAGAATTGATTCCTGATCTCTTTGGAAGTCATATAAAATGGTAAGTTTTACAAATTTTAACTATTTATACAAAACAATTTTTATATTTGTTTGTTCTGTAAAATAGACACAAAAATAGGTAAAATACATTCATGTCTAAAGTAAAGTACTATTACGATCCTGATACGCTCTCGTACCGTAAGATAGAGCCGAAGAAATCAAGACGTTACCGGAATATCGCTCTCTTCATCGCGGGTTCTGCTTTATTTGGGCTATTTTCTTTGATTCTATTATTGAATACCAATATGGTAAACACACCTCGTGAACTTTCTTTAAATCGCGAAGTCAAAAACTATGAATTGCAGTTTGAGTTGCTGGATAAAAAAATGCAGCAAATAGAGGAAGTTCTGGCCAATATTGAGGATCGCGATAATAATATTTACCGTTTGTATTTTGAAGCCAACCCTATACCTGAAGAACAACGTCGTGCAGGTTTCGGCGGTATTAATAGATATAAGTCTTTGGAAGGGTTCAACAATTCTGAAATGGTGATTGCCACAACCAAACGCTTAGATATTATTAAAAAACAAATGGCTATACAGTCTAAGTCGCTAGAAGAAATTGCCCTGTTAGCCAAGGAAAAAGAAAAACTCTTAGCCGCTATACCGGCTATTCAGCCTATAAACAATTCAGAATTGACCCGAATGGCCTCAGGCTATGGTTATCGTTCTGACCCTTTTACCAAGGCGCGTAAAATGCACCGCGGCATGGACTTTACAGCACCACGAGGTACTCCCATTTATGCCTCTGGAGATGGTAAAGTCACTAGGGCCGATAATAACTCTTCTGGTTACGGAAAACACATACGTATTGACCATGGCTATGGCTATATGAGCCTTTATGCGCATCTGAGCAAGTACAATGTAAATAAGGGTCAAAAAGTGAAACGCGGAGATCTTATTGGTTTTGTGGGAAGCACAGGGCGTTCGGAAGCACCGCATCTGCACTACGAGGTTTTTAAAGACAAAGAACGAATCAATCCTATCAATTTCTACTACGGAAGTTTATCCTTGAAGGAATTTGAAAATATGCTGAAATACGCAAATCAAGAAAACCAATCTCTCGATTGATGCATATAGAGCTGCCTGAAAAACGATATTACGGCATCGGCGAAGTCGCCAAAGCCTTTGGAGTAAATACCTCCTTGATACGTTTTTGGGAAAAAGAATTCGACGCGCTTAAGCCGAAGAAGAATGCCAAAGGCAATCGAAAATTTACTCCCGAAGACATCAAAAATCTGCAGCTTATCTACCACCTCGTCAAAGAAAGAGGCTTTACCTTAGAAGGAGCAAAAATCCACTTAAAGGAAAATAAAAAAAAGACGCTTGATAATTTTGAAATTATTGCCAAATTAGAGCGTATCAAGATGGAGCTTACCAAAATCAAAGAACAACTCTAGGTTGGTTCCTGTAACATTCTGCATTCATTTAACACTAACCTATAAAACACTATATCATGAAAAGAGGATTAATTATTTTAATAGTTCTTGGCGTAATAGCATTCGGACTTTACCAATGGGGAGTTGGTTTTAACAACACAGCAGTTGAATTTGAAGCAAATGCTAAAACTGCTTGGTCGAACGTCGAAAGTTCATATCAACGCAGAAACGATCTCATTGGCAATTTGGTCAAGACCGTTCAGGGTGCCGCAGATTTCGAAAAAGGAACGCTTAAAGAAGTCATTGAAGCCAGGGCAAAGGCTACTTCAACCAACATTGACGCCAACAACTTGACAGCTGAAAACATGGCCGCATTTCAACAGGCTCAAAGTGGACTCACCGGAGCGCTCAGCAAATTAATGGTCGTAGTGGAGCGTTATCCTGAATTAAAGGCAAATCAGAACTTCTTGGAACTGCAAGCGCAATTGGAGGGCACTGAGAATCGTATTAATGTTGCCCGTGACCGTTTTAATGAGCAGGTGAATATATATGATATTCATACCACCAAATTTCCAGGTAAACTTCTTGCTGGTCTATTCGGTTTTGAAGAAATGGCACGCTACAAAGCAGACCCCAGATCCGAAAATGCACCGGATGTGGAGTTTGATTTCAACTAATTCCACTACATGTCGCGCGTAGAACAATTTTTATCGGATGATGAAGAACAAGAAATTGTTCAAGCAATTCTTGAAGCCGAAAAAAATACATCTGGTGAAATTCGAGTACATATCGAATCACATACCCGATTAGCTCATTTTGACCGGGCCAAAGAGGTATTTCATGTATTGAAAATGGATAATACCAAAGACGCAAACGGTGTACTTATATACGTTGCTGTCAACGATAAGAAATTTGTCATTTATGGAGACAAAGGTATCGACAAAGTCGTACCTGAACAGTTTTGGGAGGCAACCAGAGACGTCATTCAAACCCATTTCAAAAGCGGCAATTATCAAAAAGGCATCGTGGCCGGCATTCAAAGTGCGGGTAAAGAGTTAGAAAGTCACTTTCCATGGAAGCATGGAGACCAAAATGAGTTGAGCGATGAAGTATCTAAGGGTTAATCTTCTTGTCGCGCTTCTATGGTGTTGTGGCTTTGCCTTTGCTCAGTTTCAGATTCCTGAAAAACCCAAAAAGCAAACGGGGGTTTACGATTACATTGATCTATTGGCGACGAGCCAAGTAAAGACTTTGGAAAAAAAGCTGACGCGGTACGCTGATAGTACTTCTACCCAAATTGTTATTGCTATTGTTAGTTCTACTGGAGGAGAAAACATCAACTACCTCGGTGCACAATGGGGGCAAAAATGGGGTATTGGACAGGCCAATGAAGATAACGGAATCTTAATTCTACTTGCAAAAGACGACCGCAGAATCGCCATCAACACCGGCTACGGCATTGAAGAATTCTTGACCGATGCGCTATCTAAAAGAATCATCGAAAATGTGATAGTGCCAGAATTCAAACAAAATAATTACTACAGAGGACTTGACAAAGGTACTGATGTCATTTTTCAGGTGTTAAATGGAGAATTCAAAGAAGAACGAACTTTTGAAAGCGACCAAGACTTTCCTTTAAGCAACGTTCTTCCCTTCATCATTTTTATTGTCATTTTGATCATCCTATCGAGTCGCAATCGCAGAAATGGCGGTCGCAATGGTGGAAAACGTTCAAGAGGGCTAGACCTATGGGATATCATCATTCTTAGCAATATGGGGAGAAGCGGAGGTTCACGAGGTGGATTCGGCGGCGGCGGATTTGGCGGTGGCTCTGGAGGTTTTGGAGGCGGTTTTGGAGGCGGTGGCTTTGGAGGCGGTGGTGCTTCGGGGGGATGGTAGTCTCAGTACGCCCTTGTTAGTTGGTCGTTGATACTAACGTCTACTTTTAACGCTTCACTACGAACTACTAACAAACCTACTTCTTACGCATAAAAATGGAAATCGGAACTCCTGAAAAATCAAAATTCTCCCGCAGCTGATTTTCCAAATAACGCTTATAGGGTTCTCGTACATATTGCGGTAAATTACAATAGAAAGCAAATTGCGGATAGGGTGTGGGCAATTGCATACAAAATTTGATTTTTATAAACTTTCCCTTATATGCCGGTGGTGGATAGTTTTCAATAATCGGCAACATGGTATCATTGAACTTGCTTGTCGGTATTTTTCTACTCCTATTTTCGTAGACCTGTACGGCAGTTTCAATTGCCTTGAAAATACGTTGCTTGGTCAACACTGAAATAAACAAAATCGGAACGTCGACAAAAGGTTCAATCGCTTGCTTTATGCGCTGCGTATACTGTTTCATGGTATTGGTTTCTTTGTCTTCAACCAAATCCCATTTGTTGACCAGAATTACAATACCCTTGTTGTTGCGTTGGGCCAACCAAAAAATATTCGCTACCTGCCCGTCAAAGCCTCGTGTGGCATCGACCAAGAGCAAACATACATCAGCATGCTCAATAGCGCGTACAGAGCGCATTACCGAGTAAAACTCCAAATCTTCTTTGACCTTGGCCTTTCGGCGTATTCCGGCAGTATCTACCAGGTTAAATTCAAATCCGAAGCGGTTGTACTTTGTATCGATACTATCACGTGTTGTACCTGCAATATCAGTTACGATATACCTTTCTTCTCCTATGAGTGCATTGATAAAGGATGATTTACCCGCATTGGGTCTTCCGACCACCGCAAATCGGGGCAATTCACTTTCTTCGGTATCCGTTTCAGGAAGCACATCAACCAAAGCATCTAATAGCTCTCCTGTACCGCTTCCGTTTATACTTGAAAGTGTGTAATATTCGCCTAATCCCAGGGAATAAAATTCCACAGCATCTTCAGCCCGTTTGGCATTATCAACTTTGTTTACTGCCAAAAAGCACGGTTTATTTACTCTTCTAAGGAGCTTCGCAACGTCTTCATCCATTCCGGTTACACCCGATTCGACATCAACCATAAAAATGATGGCATCTGCTTCCTCGATTGCCAATTCGACCTGTTTATCTATTTCCTGTTCAAAAATATCGTCGCTACCCAAGACATAGCCACCGGTATCTATAAGTGAAAATTCCTTGCCGTTCCATTCACTTTTACCATAGTGTCGATCACGGGTAACCCCGCTGACGGCATCAACTATGGCTTCCCTACGTTGGATTAGTCTATTAAAAAAAGTAGATTTCCCAACATTTGGCCTTCCTACAATGGCTACAATAGCACTCATACCTTTTATTTTTGGAGGTGCAAAAGTACTTCTATTTTCTTGAAATTAAGTGCTTTAAAATTAAGAACTATCCTGAGACAAAAAATGAAAATTCAATAATAGATGCTAAAACGAAAACCCCAGATTTCAAAATTCGAAATCTGGGGTTTAAAAAAGTTGAAAAAGTGGGGTTAATTATTTAATCTCGTATATTGAAATTGTATTGGAAACTTCATGCGTAAGTATGACTAAATTTTCTCCTGTGGGAGACTCACTTGCCGGAATTGCCAACAAACCTTCTGGTCCGACGTCTGTAGGGTCTACAATCCATTCCAAAAATTCAGGGCTATGTGGATTGCTAATGTCGTAGATCATGGCGCCCCCTGTGCGTTCAAGGCCAACAAATAGTAGTGTAGAACCGTCTACTTTAAGGGTAGTAACGGCTTCAGGTTCTGCTCCTTTATCATCACTTCGGCCATCAGCTTCACCCTCGTCATTATTAAATAAAGCAGGATTAATCTCAAATGTTTTCATGCCTATTTGATCACCACTATCGTAAACTACATTTCCAGAGGTATTCCAAATCGTGAACGAACGACCCCCGTACCCATATATTTGGTCAAAATAGCCGTCTCCATCGAAATCACCATTTGCAGTTGTTGTTTTCAATCTACCTAAATTTTCATCTTCTTGTAATTCTTCCGCATTAGGAAAAATGTCAGGATCTAACATCAAATCTTTGACACGTACCTCTTCGGAGTATCCGTCATAATCTCTGGCATCGCCTTCATTTGCGGAAATTATATAGCCGGTTCCATCAATTTTAGCATATGTAATGGCATCAGGATGGTAGTAACTTAATACGGGCCAGTTTTGGAAATTACCTAAAATATCATCCCTATTACTGGCATCCATGGTATTGCCTGTTTTTGAAAAGTCTTTAGTTCCTAAGCCAAAAACTTGGGTGATGGTCATTGCTTCTAAATCGACAACCGCCATACCGTTGTTCTCTTGCAAGGAAACATAGGCGTATTTGCTATCATCGCTAATGGCAACATATTCAGGTTCCACATCTTGAGAAAGTGTTGCGTTCGGCCCAAAAATTCTAAAATCGTTACCCACCATTGTTCCGTTGAAATTGCCAAAATACAGGGTATTTGTTTCCGATTTTTCCAAGTCAACGACCGTTATCGTTCCTTCAGGATCAACGGTATAATCGTCATTGGGTTCTCCTTCATTCGCAGCTACAAGGTATTTGCCATTTGGGCTAAAGCTTACCATATCGGGTAGCGCACCTGCATGATAAGTGTGCTGTAAGGTCATCGTCTCGGTATCGTAGGTGGCAATGACACCATTGGCTTGTTTATCAGCATTTTCAATAGCCACGGCCAAAAGGCCGTCATGCACATCAACGCTATTGGGAGTACTTGATAAGGGAATGGATGAAAGCTTGGTAGCAGATGTTGGGTTCGAAATATCCCAAACGGAAATCTCATCTTCATTTGGGTTAACTATAAACAACTTTTTGGTTTTGTCATCGTAAGCACTTATTTCGGCAAAACCCTCATCACCTGATCCGTTTGAAAAGGTGGCGATTTTAGAAAATTTGAGTTCTGAAGGCGGCTTGATAGGATCACCTACGAAGTCATCTATCAATTCACAGGAGCTCAAAAAAGTGGTAATGGCAATCGCTAAAGCGAGGTAATTTTTTTTCATCTTTCAATTGGTTTTTAGTAAACCCAAAGATGAACTTCTCGCTTAAATCAAAAGTTATTTAAAAAATAATCTAAGTTTAGCTTAACAAAAAGATAAGGTTATGAAGGTTTAGTTATTGTAACCAAATCGTTTTAATTGTCTTGTGTTACTGCGCCAGTTTTTGTTCACTTTTACGTAAAGCTCTAAGTGCACTTGTTTTCCAAAAAACTTTTCAAGGTCTTTTCTCGCCTCCACCCCTACTCGCTTTAGAGCGCTTCCTTTATGGCCAATGATAATTCCTTTTTGTGAATCGCGTTCCACCATGATCACGGCGCGCATGCGAATAATATCTTCATCTTCAAAAAATTCTTCGGTATCAATTTCAACTGCATATGGAATCTCTTTTTTGTAATGAATAAGGATTTTCTCGCGGATAGTTTCATTGACAAAAAATCGCTCGGGTTTATCTGTCAATTGGTCTTTTGGATAATAAGCGGGAGCTTCAGGTAGTAGTTCAACAATGCGTTCAAATACATTCTTGACATTGAAGTTTGAAAGGGCCGAAATGGGGTGCAATTCTACTTTAGGAAGCAATTCTTGCCAGTATTGCACTTGTTCTTCAAGCAACTCTTGAGTCGTGGTGTCGACCTTATTTAGTAATAGCAAAACCGGAATCTTACTATTTTTTATTTTTTCGAAAAAGGCTTCATCTTTTAGGGCCTTTTCACCTATTTCAACCATATACAGCAATACATCAGCATCTTCAAAGGCCGATTTAACGAAATTCATCATTGAAGACTGCAATTCGTAGGCGGGCTTGATAATTCCTGGGGTATCGGATAATATCAATTGAAAATCGTCTCCATTAACAATACCTAAGATACGATGTCTTGTAGTCTGGGCCTTAGAGGTTATAATCGACAGTTTCTCACCTACAAAAGCATTCATCAAGGTAGACTTACCTACATTGGGGTTGCCGATGATGTTTACGAAACCTGCTTTATGCTTTGTCATTCTTCAACTTTTTAAAATATTCCTTAGCTGCCGTGTTTACTTTTGGAGCCAGCAAAAGTACGGCAATCATATTCGGAATTACCATTAAAGCATAGGATAAATCTATAAGGTTTTTGACGAGTTCTAAAGAAGCAACAGCAGCAAAAATTATCATTGCGACAAAATAGACATTGTATAATTTTCCGATTTTTGCATTGGTCAAAAAAGACAAACTTTTTACACCATAGTACGAATAGGTGAATAGGGTAGACAAAGCAAATGCAGAGACAATAATCATCAATAAATCATCGCCAAAGCCAAACAGCGTGGTTTCAAAGGCAGATAGCGTCATAACAATTCCGCTTGAATCTTCTAAGTAAGCACCGCTTAAAATGATTACCACTGCCGTAAACGTACAAACCAAAATCGTATCGATAAACGGGCCCAACATAGCCACCAGACCTTCTTTAATAGGGTTATCAGTTTTTGATTGCCCATGATACATAGGAGCACTACCCAAACCAGCTTCATTAGAAAACATTGCTCTGCGAACGCCAATGATCACCAAGCCCCAAAAACCACCAGTGACGATTGTTTTAAAATTCCAAGCTTCTGTAATTATCATTTTAAGAGCAGGGAGTATTTGAGAAGCATTCAAGGCCATAACCACAATAACGGCAATCAAATAAATCGCGACCATAAAAGGTACTAAGGCCGAGGCAACCTTGGCAATACTTTTCAATCCTCCAAAAATCACAAATGATGTAATTATGGCGAGTACTATTCCAATAGTTAACTTCCAACTAAAATCACTCATGGCGACAATAGTATTAGACGGCTCTACAACACTCATAAAAGTCTCAGTAAACTGATTTGCCGTAAATACCCCAAGAAATCCGAAGAGTCCGCAAACTGCAAAGAAAATAGCGAGGGGTCTGGCTTTCTCGCCCAAGCCCTTTGTAATGTAGTACATAGGACCACCTTGCAGATTGCCTTCCGAATCGGTTCCGCGGTACATAACCGAAAGGCTACACGAGTAGAATTTGATACACATGCCTATCAAAGCGGTAACCCATATCCAAAAAATCACCCCAGGCCCACCATCGTGAATAGCAATTGCTACTCCCGAAATATTACCCAAACCTACCGTTGCAGCCACCGCTGCTGAGAGGGCTTGAAAAGAACTCACATCGCCTTTGGCATTCTTGTCATCATACTTACCAGCTGTAATAGCAATGGCATGACCAAAGAAGCGATAGGGTAAAAACTTAGAATAAAATACTAGAAAAAGCCCGCCTATAATAAGCAGAATAAACATAGGCCACTCAGTATAGGGCAGAGCTCCCGAAATAAAATCGTTGATTGCTTCCATAGAAAAGTATAAGACCGAAGGTATGGATTTTAAGTTTTTTCGAGCCTGAAGGTTTTAAAAAGATTATGCATGCAAGTTTTGAAAATACTAAAAATCGGTTGTATATTTGTGCCCCGCTACAAATAGTAGCGCACCATTATCTCGTCAGTGTAATGAACTGAAGTTGCAAGGCAAGTGAGATAAAACCCATATCGCGGGGTAGAGCAGTAGGTAGCTCGTCGGGCTCATAACCCGAAGGTCGCTGGTTCGAGTCCAGTCCCCGCTACTAGTAAGCAAAAGGCTCCCGATTTTTCGGGAGCCTTTTTTTATGCTTGGCACAACAATTTATTTTTTCAAATATCCATAATTTGAATATCCATTATTGGTTTTCAATAGATGCATCCTCATAGCTTCGTACCAAGTATGCAGAATGCGCTTCTCTTTGCTACCCATCATCTAGCAAACAGCCCAGACACAAGACATGCGCATCTTCTTTTGGAACATAGCGCTACTAAAACCACTGAAATTTACACCCAACCGACGAATAGATGGTTCATGCACATTTAGGATTTATTATCTTAGTCTACATAAGTAGGAGATCATCACTGATGCTATTTCTGTGTTGGGATTAATTTGAAAAAAAATGAAAAAGACAGTTGTACATTTTGAAATAGGCTGCGGTGATATTGATAAAACATCTGATTCTTATAGCGCAGTTTTTGATTGGAAATTAAATAATCACGGAAATTCTTCGATAATTGACACCAGAAATGAAGATGCTTTAAGTGGACATATCAATAAATTAGGACCGAACGACCCTCAAAATTATGTAACCGTTTATATTGAAACTGATGCACTACATTCCGACCTTGAAGCAATTGAATCAAACGGTGGTGAAATATTTGTGAAGCCTATTAAGCTGCCTGATGGAAGAGAATTTGCTTGGTTAAAAGATGTGGCAGGAAATCTAATTGGACTAATTACACCTACACCCAAGCAAATGGAATTTGAATGAAAAACAAATGCCAGCAATGGCTATTAATAATTGCTTATTCTCGCTACTTCTGAAAATCATAGTGGAATTTCAGACCCGTGTGTACTTGCAAAGTTAAGTGCTAAACCCGCAACCACTCATAGCCGAGACCGTTAGCTGTAATAAGAATGACAACTTCTTTGCAAATAATAAATGCCTTAATCATTTACGGAATGTGCCAAGCATTTTTCATGGCTTTTGTTATTGTTCGGTCGAAAAGGAGAACAATGTTCAAGAAACTGTTTTCCGCTTTACTAATAGTAGAAGCAATAATTCTATTGGAAAGACTATTGGTCGAAACCTCCATCATTGAATCCATGCCTCACTTTCTTGGAATTTCTTATCCAATAAGTTTCTTAAAACCGCCTTTGATGCTTTTAATGGTATTGGCCTTAACAAGAAAGGACTTTCGCCTGTCGAAATTTCATTTTTGGCATCTTATCCCATTTGGGTTAATTCTCTTGATGAATTTACCGTTTTACACATTAAATGGTAGTGAGAAATTGGACTTAGTGAAATCTTTTATGGAAAACGTTCCATCGTATAAAAGTTTTGAGTTCTATTTTACCCTAAGCTTTTTCTTATACATTGGCGCATATATTTTCTTAAGCGTTAAGAAACTTAATGTTATCAGACAACAAGTCATCAATAACACTTTGATTAATTGGTATCGAATCGTATTAATATGCTATTCTGTTTTTCTATTGGCACATCTCATTTACTTCGTAATTCAACCACTAGGAGGATTGAGCTTTGAAATTGTAAATCAATTAAGCATGCTCGCCATGACCCTGATCATTCAGTCAGTTGCCTTTAAGTTAATTGAGCAATCTAATTTGCTTAACTCCAGAACTCCGGAAATTGAGAATATAAATCAACGAAAAGTTGATTTGGAGCTAATTATTAAGGCCTTCGATCAGGATAAAATCCATTTAATTGACGATCTGAATCTTTCAAAATTCTCCAATGAGCTGAACCTTAATAAGGATTATGTTTCTGCTCTGATCAATCAAAAATTCGATTGTTCCTTTTCAAAACTTGTCAAAACTTACCGTTTAGAAGAAGCAAAATTGATACTCAAAAATTCAGATCCAGCAAAAATTAAATTAATTGATGTAGCATTCGATGCTGGTTTTAACAATAAGGTTTCCTTTTATCGTGCCTTTAAGGAAAGTGAAAACATGTCTCCTTCCGATTATTTGAAAAAGTTGTAATGGAAAAAGATCTTTTTTTGGTTACAAAAGTGTTTTGTAACCTGTATTGTTGATCAAGTCGGTATAATTGTCTCTCAATTAAATTTTAGACGACATGAAATACACAGGCTACATCGACATTAACAAACCCATTCAGGAGGTTGTAGATTTTTTCGCCAAATCCGACAATCAGAAAAAATGGCAAGATGGGTTTATTAAAAAAGAACAACTTAAAGGTAATGGACGCGAAGCTGGTGCGGCAATAAAACTGTACTACAAATTTGGTAAAAGAGATATGATTCTTACTGAATCTGTAATTTCCAATAACCTACCCAACTCCTTTGAGTCAAGCTATCATCACACGCACATGGACAACACCATGAAATGCTCGTTTGTACCATTAAGTGAAGAGAAAACAAGATATCAATACGAATTTGAATACACCCGTATCAGTTGGATCATGCCAAAACTCATGGCCATATTATTCCCAGGAATGTACCGCAAACAAGGAGAAAAATGGATAAGACAATTTAAGGAAGTAATTGAAAAACAATAATTATGTGGGACGATAAACTAAAAATATATGACAACCTTATCTCAAAATGTTCGAAAATTCAGAGAAAAGGGAAATCGGTACCTTATACTTCAGCAAACGGGTATATGTTCTCCATATTAAATAAAGATGGTGATCTAGGAATCAGGTTCTCCAAAGATGTGCAAAAGAAATACATAGAAGACTGGGGAACCACTTTTTTCAAATCTCATGGCGCTACAATGAGAGGATATGTCTTGGTTCCAGAATCCATGTTACATGATCTAGATAACCTAGCTACTGTTTTAATGGAGAGTTACCATTATGTAATGGGACTAGAGCCTAAATAGCAAAAACTACAGCTAACAACATCTAAAATTCATAACTCGGGCTTTTCCGTGAGGAAAATCTAAAGCAATTTCATTAATTTCGGTCACGCGCAACCCTTATGCCTCTGTAATTCTAAATATCAAGCGCAAAAAGCTTCTGTAAAAAAAAATATGGCAACAATCAACACCTATTTAAGCTTTATGGGTAACACTGAAAAAGCATTTAATTTTTATAAATCAGTATTTGGTACTGAATTCGTTGGCGGAATAAGACGCTTTGGAGATATGCCTGCTAATGATAAAATGTCGGAAGATGACAAGCAAAAAGTAATGCATGTGGGTTTACCAATAGGGCCTGGAAATTTCCTCATGGGTACAGATGCACTTGAATCTAAGGGACAATCGCTAACTTTTGGGAATAATTATTATATATCTATTAGTCCGGAAAGTAAAGAAGAAGCTGTTCATTTATTTAACGGACTTTCATCAGGTGGAACCATAACATCGCCACTTGCTGATACATTTTGGGGTGCATACTTTGGAACATTTACAGATAAATTCGGAGTGCATTGGATGGTAAATTATCTTAATAACAATAGTTAAAAAGTGAAATACATCAATAGCTAAACTAGCTGCCATTAGGTTTATCAACACTGGCACGAGCAATTTCTAAAAACCAAGAATGGCCAGATATTAATAAACAAAGCACCTATTTATGTCAACTGATTTTCAATTTCCGTTTGTAATACCGCTCCCCATACTTCTTTCCTATATTTAGGTACTCACCCATTATTCGCTCGGCAATGCGTCTCGAGTTCAGGTCCCATCTAGGTATCGCTACGATAGTTTCAACTTCCGATCTTACGTTTCGAAGCATTTCGGTTAATTTGGCCTTCGCTTTGCTCTCACAATCGACAAAGAAAGGATCGCATACCGCCTTGCTGTATTCTCTGTAATGCTTTCTAAGCACTCTTTGGCAAATCTTCTCGTATTGATCTTGTGTCGTCATAAGGTTGCTTAAAATTAGTTATATTGGTAACACCAAACCAAATTAATTATGTGTTACTCCATAGAGCAACGCAAACCCTTGAAGGAACTTGAGTTCAGGTTCAAAGTAAAGGCCGTTTTACGCAACGAAGTGCTAGCGGAGCAGCTACAGTTCTATCATAGCAATGGGTTTGCCCATCAGATGGTGGCCGTTATTCCACAGGAGAATCCAAAGTTCATAACCCCTTTGATGTGGGGATTGGTGCCTTATTGGGAGTCTAGTGCCGGTTATAAGGATTATTACAAAAATAGTATCAAATACGGCAGTGGACTCAATGCCAGAAGTGAAAAATTGTTCTCTTCCAATATGTATATGGGCAGTGCTATGGAAAGACGTTGTATCATTCCCCTAACCGGATTCCACGAACCTCATCATACCCAGGCGAAGTCAGGTAGCAAACCTTTTATTGTTCCCTTTAGATTTGCTCGTAAAGACGACGGTTTTATGAACATTGCCGGTATCTATGATTTTACGAAAGATGGCATGGCTACTTTCTCCATTCTTACCAAGAATGCCACGCCCTTATTTTCTATGGTGCACAATAAAAAGAACAGCCGACCAGTCATATTGCGCGACAAGGACCTAGATAAGTGGCTTGACAATGGTACAACTCGTGAGGGTATTCAGGAATTGATAGACAACGATATGCCAGATGAGCTGTTGACCGCCTACCCAATACATAGAGATTTGTATAAAACGAAAGTCGATACCAATACGGCTGAGATTATAGCAAAAGTTGAATACGACGAAATCGAAATTGAGTATTGATACCAAAGAATAAATAGTTCAACTTAGTTGCTATAAGTAGGATAGCATTAATGAGGCTATTCGATCGTTGTACAATTCGGATAAAAAAATTACACTTAAATATAAAATACCTGATTGAAAATGAACTCAGCACAAAGATTGGGATTCTCGAAAGGCACCAAATTATTAATAATACACGCAGATGATGCAGGACTTTCCCATTCTGAAAATAGGGCAACAATACAATCGCTAGAGCAAGGAATTGTGAACTCATATAGTATAATGGTTCCCTGCCCGTGGTTTTATGAAATGGCTGTATTTGCTAAAAACAACCCTCAATTTGATAACGGAATTCACTTGACATTAACCTGCGAATGGGAAAATTACAAATTTGGCCCTGTTTTACCCGTTTCCGAAGTGCCAAGTTTAGTAGACGAGAATGGTCATTTCTATAAAAAAAGGGAACAACTTAGAGAAAACGCCTCAGTTGAAGATGTTAAAAATGAACTTGAGGCACAAATCGAAAAAGCAATTAAATTCGGATTAAACCCAACTCATATTGATTCGCATATGTATAGCGTTGGAGCAAGCCCTGAGTTTTTTGACATATACAGAGAATTAGGCAAAAAATATAAGCTCCCCGTTTTAATAAATGAACAATTGATGAAAATCGTCGGACTGAATTCTGAGGTGAATATCAAACAAGAGGATTTTCTAATTGACCGCGCTTATTTTGGAGAATTTGAATATTTCAAGACTGGTAAACTTAACGACTTCTACGATTCCATTTTAGAAAAATTGACAGGCGGACTGAACCTCATTTTAATACATCCTGCATTCGATGATAATGAAATGAAAGGCATTACCGTCAATCATCCAAATTTTGGTTCTGAATGGAGACAGATCGACTTTGACTTTTTCGCAAACGAAGAAAATAAGTCAAAACTGAAGGAAAATAGTATCGAACTAATTACTTGGAATGACATACGAAAAGCGTATAACGATGGCTCTAATTAATATGGGTTTTCGCGCATAATCCAAAGTTCAGGGCTCTTGTCTAAGTCTAACAAATTATTTTAAAGGCCTTTAAAAAATATAAAACCCGGCATAGGTCGCAAAGCAAAAAGTTTTGGCTAAGTGTTTCATTGAAAGTTCACTACTTTTATTACCCTACTTGGCCTAGTTAAACCGTTGGCAGTATACGCTAAAACACAATTCAATTACGTAATCAAATCTTGACATTATGAAAAGAAGAGCATTTACCAAACTGACAGGGCTTAGTGTAATAGCCATATCGACAACAGGATTTATAAGATTCAACGGCAAATCTTACGAAGGAGATTGTGTAACCACGACAGATATATTAGGGCCATTTTATCGTCCGAACAGCCCTGAAAGAGAAAATTTGGTAATTGCCGGTATGCCCGGAGAGATTGTTGAACTATCTGGAATAGTAAGGCACAAGGATTGTCAAACCCCTTATAAAAATGCGAAAGTAGAACTTTGGCATTGTTCGTCTGACGAAATCTACGATAATGATTCTGATGAATATCGATATAGAGGAACAACCTATTGCGATGTTAACGGCAGGTATAAATTCAAGACTCAAATGCCTGTGCCATATGATGCCGGCGGTGGCTTTATTAGGCCAGCACATTTTCATCTAATGGTTTCTGCTCCTGGGTATCAGAGTTTAATTACTCAAATTTATTTCCAAGGTGATCCTTACATTGAAAAAGATCCTTGGTCAGCAGCTAAGAAAGCCGAATACAGAAAACTTAAAGTAGAAGAGAATAATGGAACAAAGAAGGTTGTATTCGATTGTAATATGAATGACAAACTCAATGTTTCTGTTTCCTCTCTAGATCAAATTATCGGAAAGTATACAAATGACAATAATGGTAGCATCAAAGAGTATTTTGAAAAGGATGGTCTATTATGGTCTAAAAGTGAAGTTTTTGGAGAAAGTTATGAATACGTAGGCGACAACAAATTTCAATACGCTGGAATGCCTACTGGTTTATATGAAATATTACAATTTGATCTTCAACAACAAGGCACAATAAAACTTCAATTGACCGCTGTATGGGAAGATGGGAAAGAAATAAAGGAATCATTTACAAAACTTTAAATCTCTAGTTTCATACGGCAAACAGAAATTAAAAGGTGCTAAAACTGCGGTTTATGCAGGGCATAGAAGGCAACATTAACAAACTATGTATCAAGAGATAAGACCATCAAAAAGAAATGATAATATAATCGATACTTTTTGGACATTCTCGAATAATAAAGAATGTGAGAATTTCAAAATATTGCCTGATACTTGTGCAGATCTGATTTTCGACCTAAACCAAAACACGGGTTTTCTCTCGGGGGTTATGACAAAATATCAACTTCGTGAATTAGCTTCCGAATCGAATTTAATTGGAGTACGTTTAAAAGTCGAAAGGCTGGGCTTGCTAATTAAAATACCTCTTGACCAAACCAAAAACTTACGTCTTGAATTATCGAATATTGTTCCTTATAACACCTTTAATACCTTAAATGAACTTACTGGCTTAGAAAAAATAACAGATAAAATAAACTTTCTCGAAAACCATATCACAACATCATTTATACAAAATTCATTCAGACAAGACCAAATCGTTTTATCGGTCGCACAGAAAATAAGATCGTTGCGAGGCATTGTAAATGTTAGAGATTTAGCCAAATTGCATTGTATAAGTTTAAGACAATTGGAAAGGCGATTCAAAAGTTATATCGGCTTGACCGTAAAGGAGTTTTCAAACATTGTACGTTTCAACAATGCCAAGAAATCGATAGCGACCTTCACCAAAACTAGCCTTTTGGAAATAGCATTCGATATGGGGTTTTTTGACCATGCGCATATGACTTATGAATTCAAACGTATTTCTGGAGAAAATCCAAGCTATTTTAGGTAATGTCGTTTTTTTACAAAACAAGAATTTTACAGCCTAGTAACTTTGTATCAAAATAACGATATGAAATTTTGGTTTTTAGCAATCTTGTTAATTCTAGTCAGCTCTTGCAAGAACGAGCTTCGTACTCCAGAGGAACCTATCGTTGCGAATTACGAACTTAAAAATATGGAAATGGACATTCAGTACGCATACACCATCCTTTACGTAAAAGACATACCGGAAACCATTGAATTCTATACAAAAGCATTTGGATTTGAACAAAAGTTCCTAACCACAGAAAATGACTACGGCGAAATACTTTCAGGTAGTACTACAATCGCTTTTGCGAACCTTGAACTCGGTAATTCCAACTTTAAAAAGGGTTTTAAAGAAAGTAAACTAAGTGAAAAGCCCTTTGGAATTGAATTGGTTTTCTCAACTTCAGAGGTTGAAAAAGTAATGGAAAATGCCATTAAAAATGGAGCAGAACTTATAGCAAAGGCAGTAACAAAACCTTGGGAACAGCAAGTTGGTTATTTGAGAGATTTGAACGGATTTATAATTGAAATCTGCACCCCAATTCAAAATCAGGAATAGAAAAACCTAAAGACAACACAACCTATATGCAATACCCATTTTGGTGCTAACTCGAAGCTCTATTTCATTTTATTAAAGAATATTATGATATAAAAAGTAGTGGCAAATTGTCTGCTACCACTCATATACATGAGCTTTTTGTAATTTAGTAAAAATCAGTCCATAAAAATTTCTACAAGATCAAATCACGGAATATGGAAGTAGATAAAGGTTTACGGCACATCCTATTATATGGATTAGTAATGGCAGGTCTAATCCTTGGGCTGAAATGGCTTCAGTGGAATTTTCTGATAGTTGAAAATGCAATAGATCTATACATTGGAATGATAGCTGCTATATTCACAGTCTTAGGTGTTTGGATTGCTTCTCAATTGATACAACCAAAAACGCATACCGTTGTTGTGGAGAAAGAAATTATAGTGCATCAACCCAAAACATTTGTCCTAAACCAGGCTGCTTTGGAAAGTCTTCAACTCACCAAGCGCGAATATGAAATTTTACAACTTATCGTTCAAGGATACAACAATGCTGACATAGCCAACAACTTATTTCTTTCCCTTAGCACTATAAAAACCCATGTCTCCAATCTTTATTCTAAGATGAATGTAAAAAACAGATATAAAGCCATTTCATTGGCAAAAAAAATGGAAATCGTGGCGTGAGGGAGCTTCAACTTCGGTTTGATAATATTGATTCAAGAAAATCGGTACCAAAGTATGAAGTTATTAGTTCTTAAATAGTATAGTTTCGACTTAAACTATATAATCCGTTTGTTATGAAAAAAATCATCCTAATTTTCGGTGCTGTGATAGGCGTGCTATTAACGACCAATTCGATTATTCATCTAAAAATCATGTATACCAATCCTAACTATCAAGGAAACGATCTGTTAGGGTATGCAACCCAAATCGCTATGTTTTCTATAATTTACTTTGGTATCAGAAATTACAGAGACAATTTTCTTGACGGCAAGATTAGCTTTTCTAAAGCAATCAAAACTGGAGCATTAATTTGTTTGGTTGCTTCTACGATTTATGTTGTAGTTGGCTTGTTGTATTACTATTTGTTTATCCCAGATTTCATGGATGTTTACACAGATTATAGAATAAGAAATAGCGCACCAGAGGAGGTAGAAGCTGTGACTGTTCAAATGGCAAATTTTAAGGAAATGTATAAGAACCCTCTATTTGCCATCTTAATTAGCTACATTGAAGTATTACCAATAGGAATGATTGTGGCTTTTTTCTGTGCCTTCATTCTCAAAAAAAAATAACAAGCAAGTATTTAGCCAATAGGTAATAGCAACAAGATGAACACAACGACATTCCTCACATTCGTAGGTGACCAATGCGGAAAAGCCGGAGAAGCCATCGCATTTTACACATCAATCTTTCCAAATTCAGAAATTAAGAGCATAACAAAATATGCAGAGGGCGAAGCAGGAGGTACACCTGAACTTATTAAGTACGGTGTTTTTTCATTAAATGGAACCGATTACATGGTTGCCGAAAGTAATTATAATCATGCCTGGACTTTTACCCCCGCCGTTTCACTTTTTATACGTGACCCATCTGCTGATGTGATACAAACACTTTTCGAAAAGCTTTCTTCAAATGGTGGTCAAGTAATGGTACCCTTAGATGACTACCAAGGCGAAGGCGATTATGGTTTTGGTGAAAAATTCGGATGGTGTCAAGACAAATATGGTGTCTCGTGGCAATTTGTGCTTTCGGCATAATTTGGCCTACCTCCCTTATAGAAATCAAAAGAAAGTTAATTTAGCTTGTGGTAAGGGATTGTAAAATTGAGGTCGCGGCTATCTAAAGTAGAAAAAGCGGGTTCATAGCTTGCGACAAAGCCAAAAAAAGACAGCCTTAACCCGGCTGTCTTTAAACTATTTACTTTAACTATAAAATTATAAGTGACTTCTTTCGTACTAGGACAAATCTGAAATAGTAGCTTTCGGTGCATTCTTAACTACCGAAGCAATACCATTCTCCATAGACGACTTGGAAGAATACATTTCACTAGATCCTATGACCTGACCATTGGTCGATTTAAGATTGAAATAGGGGCTGCCATCTTTGGCGGTCTTTCTTTCAAACATTTTATCATTTTTGGAATTTTTCCGTACAGATTCAATTCCATTATCGCAGGAAGCTCTTGTTTTATAAGCCTCGCTACTTAGAATCACCTGATGATTGCCAGCCTTTAGATTGAATCTGAACTGTCCGCTCTTATCTTTTTTTATTTCAAATTTTCCCATGATGTTAGTCTATTTTTTGTTTGACTAAACTTAATAATAAAAAAGCAAAAATCAAAGATACCACTACGGAACTCCTATAAATGATCTGAGAAAATCGGATTGCATATTGTTCAGGTTTTAAAATTCCTGTCCGGTCTATGAGCAACCTTTTGTTAGTTTCCGAATCTATCATTTAAACGGCTACTATTAAAGTAGATAATGGAAACACCCCCCCTGCTTGGGGAGTATATAAGATTTGGCATGAATTCACTACTTTACTTTATAACCTTAACCGCGCTACTTATCTCAGCAAATATTGTCTTGTATGTAATTGGGTGGCTAATTAAACGCAGATGAAGCCTGTAACGTTTGCCATTTATTTTTTCAGCGCACCGTCGCAGTACAATCTCTTGAACACAGCTCGCAGTACACCCTAGTTGATCCGTAAATAAAAAACACTGAAACATCTCGTTTCAATGACATGATCTTTCATTTGAAGACGCCGTTGCATCTCTCTAAAAAAGGTTTGGGTTGCTACACCAGTAGAAAATACCACCCCAACTCTTATTACATATACCTTTCTTTAATAATTTTTAAATGGTGTTCTTCATGCCCAACAATAGATTTTAGAAAATCTTCCAATGAGATTTCATATTGCCCGGCCATACCTTTTATTTTCAATTGGTTTTCAGACAAGGTATCTATAAAACTAATAGACGCCTTTCTTACGTTTACATAATCATCAACCAATTGCTTCATAGTTAAATCTTCAAAACGACTGTGGGTCACCAAGAGGTCTTGGTCATAGCCCCATAACGCCACAGGGGCTGTTCGACTTAACAAAAATGCGCGAAACATTTTTATTCTTTCGTGATCAGTAATGTGTCCAACGATTTGCTTAATGCTCCACTTATCGGGCGCGTAGCGGTAAATGGCATTTGGTTCACTTATTGAGCTTAGCAATGCAGCGGTTGAGGAGCTAGCAAAAAGTGACTTACAATCTACATGTTTTACCAGGTCAAAATAATATGGGAAACCATCTTCAGGTGTATATTTCATGTTATAACTGATTTTAAATCAACCTATTCTCTTCCTTTGATTTTCACCCACAGGTTGTACAGTATACTAAAAAAACATCCTGCCACTGCCTGAACCTGTAAATTATTGATTAATTAAAAATATACTTAATGCTTAAATAAAATACTATTGTGGCCAACACGCGTTGGGTTATAAGCTAAAAATTAGTGACAAGTCTTGAATCATTTGTTTTCGATCTTCTAACACAAAGGTTTTCGGTTCGGTAGAAACTTCAAAATAGTGCCCACTATAAAGTACATCTGAAGCACATCTGTACTTTTTATTTGAGCTATTTTGTAAAAGGAGATGGCATATTGGCTTAGCTTTGCACCTATGGAAATAAACCCGACTGAAATCGTAGGCTACCTGGCCAGTCTCTTTGTACTACTCTCATTTTTTAATAAAGATATTCGTCGGCTACGAATCATCAATTCTATTGGATGTGCACTTTTCGTTGCCTACGGAACAATGCTACCTAGCATTCCGGTGATTATTACGAATGTAGCTATTCTCTTGGTGAACGGGTACTACCTTTTTTGGAAGAAACCCCAAGTAAAAAATTCGAAGTTATAATCGCACCAGTTGCCCTTCTTTGGAAGAGCGGTAGATTGCCGAAATGACTTCAACTGATTTTCTAGCCGCTATACCATCGACCATGGGTGAACGATTTTCTTTGATAGCATCGATCATATCTTGTAGTACGATTTTATGATTTAAATGACCAATACTAGTGGGGTCAGAAGCCCCGCTTGCAGAAGTATCGTTGTTCATTAATGCTGGGGCAGATACATGTTCCACATTCCATTGAACAATTTTGCCCGCTTCTAATACAACACTTCCCTTTTCTCCAAACACTTCCAAACGTTCAGGATAGCCCGGGTATAAAGAAGTTCCTGCAGTAATGGTGCCAAGGGCCCCATTTTTAAAATGAAGTAATCCTGCTCCCACATCTTCGCCCTCAATGTCGTGTACCATCGTTTGTACATTTCCAAAGACAGAATGTACCGGTCCCATAACATTCAAGAGTAAATCTATGGTGTGAATACCTTGATTGATGAAAGCTGCTCCTCCATCGAATCGCTTGGTTCCTCTCCATTTGCTTTTAGCATAGTAGTCCTTATTGCGATACCAATTGATATACGCATTCCCCATCAAAAGTTTCCCTAGTGTTCCTCCATGTACTGCCTTATATAGCAATTGATAATCGGGAGTACACCGATTCTGAAATACGCAACCTAAAATGACTTGCTGCTCTTTGCAAATTGCAATGACTTCATCTATTTTTTCGGGGGTAACTTCGAGAGGTTTCTCGCAGAGCACATGCTTGCCAGCCTTCGCTGACTGTGTTATAGCTTCGCCATGGTTACCACTTTCGTTACAAACACACACCAAGTCTATTCCTGAATTATCTAAAAAGGCATTAATATCATCAAAAGCACCAACACCAAATTGCTGTTGTACTTCTTCAAGGCGGTCAGCAGATTTTGTGTGCATAGCAACGAGATCAACATCTACCAATTCGGAGATACATTTTGCAAAGGTTTTTGCAATTGAACCTGTTCCAATAATTCCGATACCTAAATTAGCCATACTATGAAGTTTTGCAGCTAATTAAATATACGGCGAAGATTTTAGAATTCTATATTTAGCAACTGCCCTGTTAGCTGAAGTAGTTGCAATTCTGCTAATTTCGCATCGTATTTCGCCAGATTCTTATTCGTCTGGGCGTTTAATAGGTTTATTTGTGCCTGACGGAATTCAATCGAAGTAATCCTACCCAATTGAAACTGTTCTTTTGAGCGCTCGAAGTTGTTTTGATTGGTCAGCACATTTTGTTCTTGAATATTAAAGATGTTCAATCGATTCTCATAGATAGCTAGGGCATTTTGAATATCGCGATTGACTTCCAACTCCACTTGTTGCTTTAATAATTCTTGATTTTCGTAGGCAATCTTGGCATTCTTAACCCTAACGGTGGTTCCTCCGCCATCGAATAGATTCCAGGTTAGACTTGCTCCTAAACCAAAATTCCAAGTGGTGTTATTGGTACCTGGAAAGAAAGCAGATGCTGCACTTTGATTTAAATTCCAACCGTAGGATCCATTTAAACCTATCGTCGGTAAGTAGCCAGATTTATTCACTTTGATATCGTAAGCATTGATCGCCAAATTCTTCTCGGTTTGAAGAAGTGCAACGTTATTCAATTTGGCTTGTGCTACGAACTCTTCCAACTGTAACTTAGGGATAAAACCTACCAGAGTATCGACTTGAAATTTCTCATTGAGATCTTGATTTAAAACAACGTTCAAATCACGCTTGGTATTTGCGAGCTGCTGTCTCGTATTTAATAGATTGATACTATCGTTGGTAACATCGACCTGAGCATTTAGAATATCAAGTTTGGTGTTTTGTCCATATTCAAAGGCATATTCCGCTCTTTTAATACGTTGGGTAGAAATCTCAAGTGCCTGTTGTAATACATTTTCGTTTTCCGTTATTCGAGCAACTTCAAAATATACACTAAAAAGCTGTAGCATCGTATTTTCAATAGTCTCCCTAGCTTGAAGCTCACTCAACTGAAACTGTTCTTTCAGTCGTTTGTAATTATAAAAGCGACCCATACCATCAAAGAGCGTGTAATTTGCGCTCAAGGTGGAGTTGTAACGTTGAGCCTCTGCTTTATTTATCTCCACATCGCTTCTTGGGCTACCATCATCATTGAATACCCCTGGAAATTCAATGACCGAGTCATCGCGATTATAAGCAGCAGTGGTAGAATTGGTCAAAGTTGGTAGATAACCTGTATTTAAGACACTCTTGTTATTCTTAGCAATTTTAACTTGGTTACGCGCTACTTTAATTCCGAAGTTATTCTCCAAGGCTAAATTTACAGCGTCCTCCTTGGCCAATAACTTCTCTTGAGCGGAGAGCGAATTGCATGCAAATATGAAAAGAATGGGGATTAAAAGTCTATTTCTCATTATACGGATACTTCAAATACTAACTTAGATTTTCTAATCGGTTTCGGAGATTTCAGCAACACGCTCTTCTACTCCATTTTTATTTGGTTGCATTTCCCCGTGCATGTGGAGTTCCTCTTTTTGCTCCTTTATAGCGCGCTCAACCTCCTCTTTGGTGATCACATTGCCCGTTGCCAGCCATTTAGTGTTCACCTTCATCTTATTGCTAAAGGAAAGAAATAGTGGTAGCATAACCAATGTCAATACAGTGGCAAAACCTATCCCATAAGCAATCGAAACTGCCATGGGTATTAAAAACTTGGCCTGTCTACTTGTTTCAAAAATCAAAGGGGTCAAACCAGCAATAGTAGTAATTGAAGTCAAAAATATAGCTCTGAACCTAGAACGGCCAGCTTCGTAGATGGCATCGTCAAATTTCATCCCAAGCCGAAGGTTGCTATTGAACTTTCCTATCAAGACCAATCCATCGTTGACCATAATTCCTATTAGCGCAATGATACCAAGTACGGAAAGGATGTTTAGCGGTAAATCATGCGCCCAATGTCCAAGAGTTACAGCTGTCAAACTAAATGGTATTAGCAAGATTAACATCAATGGTTGACTAAAGCTCCGAAAAGTGAAGGCAATGGTCATATAAATCAATGCTAAAACCGAAAGACCAACAAAACGCAGTGAGCCAAACAACTTTCCCACCTCACGATTTTGCCCTTCATAAGAAGCCGTCACGGTAGGGTATTTAGACTGAATTTCAGGCATGATAAGCTCGCGAATTTCGGTCATGACATCGGTAGGGCTGTCTTTTGCGTTTTTCATATCTGCTGACACTTGAATCTCGCGTTGGCCTTTCAAATGATTAATGGCTACATCACCACGTTCGATACTATATTCCGCTATTTCTTTTAGAGGTATTCGGGCACCGCTTGGTGTTACTATTCGCATTTCATCCAAATCGGAAATTGACGAACGATTTTCACGATCATAGCGTACCCAAACCCGAATTTCATCTTGCCCTCTTTGAAATCGCTGCGCCTGATTGCCGAAAAACCCGGCCCTTACCTGATTCATTACAGTTCTAAGGTCAAGACCTAGTAAATACGCATTCTCCTTTAATTCAAGTCGTATTTCTTTGATACCTGCAGGGTCATTATCAGCCACATCTTTTAACAGACTATTATCTAATAAGGCAGTTTTAAGCTCCTGCTTGGCTGCCTTCAGTTCACCTATATTGTTACCCAGTAGCGAAACCGATACGGGAGATCCTCCAAAATTACGGCCAGAGCCATAAATCAAACTCTCGACACCGATTATGGGGCCTACCAACTCGGTTAGTCTTCCTGTTACCATGGTGGACACAATTTCATCAGGTCTTTCTTCACCAGGCAATAGATTTATCCTCAAAGTGGCAGCAGAAGAGCCTGGGCCAATTCTTCGTATTACGTTTCTAAAGAGTTCTTTATCGGTTCCTTTCAAGTATTTTTCGGTAAGCTCTTGATTTACGATTTCAGCTTTCTCCTCGATCATGGAAATTATGGAGTCAGTAACCTTCTCGTTGGTGCCGTTAGGCATATTCAATTCAATCTGAACCAGGTCGCTCGCAACCTGCGGAAAAAAAGATGTGCGCACTATTCCCCCACCAATAACACCAAAAGAAAGCATCAAGGCCATGGCAAAAAAACCGAATACCAATAATTTATACTTCAAAGAAAAGCGGAGCAACGGACTATATAAAGTATCACGCATCCACGCCATAAAGCGATCTCCGGCTTGGTTGATCTTCCGTAATTCGGCAAATGCCTTGGCAATCCCCTTCTTTGGCTTATCTGTTCTGGGCTTTAACGCTTTTGAATGTGCTAAGTGTGCCGGTAATATAATCAAGGCCTCAACTAAGGATACTACCAAGGTGAGAATTACAATTACAGAAACTTCCCCGAAAAATTCACCTATTCTACTATCTAAGAACAGGAATATGGAAAAAGCCAATATTGTGGTGATAATTGCCGAAAGTATTGGTGGAAGCACTTCCAAAGTGCCATCAACAGCCGCCCTAACTGGAGACTTTCCTTTTTCGTAATGTTGATAAATGTTTTCCGCTATAACGATGCCGTCATCCACCAAAATTCCAATTACGATAATCATCCCGAAAAGAGAAAGTACATTGATGGTCACATTGAAAAATCCTGCAAAAACGAACATCCCTAAAAATGCAACAGGAAGACCGAATGCAACCCAAAAAGCGAGTCTGGTATTCAGGAAAAGTGAAAGAAAAATCAACACCAACAACATACCCTGCCAAGCATTTTTTACCAAAAGCTTCGTTCTACCCGTAAGCACCTCTGACTGGTCGCTAACTACGGTTAGCTTTATGTTATCATATTTCTGATTAAAAGTCTCTATATATTCGTTAACCATATCAGCAGAACCAATTAAATCTTCGGTATTCGTACTGGTAATTGAGGTGTTGACCGATAAGTTGCCATTGAAGAATGAGGCATTTGGAGTCTCTGAAAAACGATCGCGTATGGTAGCTACATCCTTTAGGCGAACAGTTTGACCCGAAGGATCGGCCCTTACTATGATATTGGAAAGTTCGTCTCCGTAATAGGAACGGTTATTGGCACGAATCAAATACTCTTCGGCATTGGTCTTTATATTTCCGCCGGTTACCAAAATGTTTGCATTACCCACTGCCTGAGATACTTCTGAAAAAGAAATGTTGTAGGCCAGCAAGCTATTCTCATTCACCGCAATCTCTATTTCTTCCTGAGGATAACCCGTAATCTCTATTTTAGAAATCCCCTCCATTGCCCTAATATCATTCTCAATTTGTCGTCCAATTTGCTTTAGGGTAACCAACGGTATTTGTTCTCCACTTATAGCAAAACTGATGGTTTGGCGAACGAATTCAAACTTTGACACTATTAGGGGCTCCATTCCTGTGGGAAAGGTCGGCACCCTATCTACAGCATTTTTTACCTGTAGTAACATGAAATCAATATCCCGTCCTTTTTCGATTTCAACGTTAATACTGCCGCTATTTTCACGTGAAGTGGAGGTAACCCTATCCACGCCTTCCAATCCCTTAAGATTATCCTCTATTTTCAGAACGATACCTTCTTCGACCTCTTGAGGTGAAGCTCCCGGATACGTTATGGCAATGGAGATATTCTTAGATTCGGTGAGTGGAAAAAAGGAGGATTTCAATGACTTTGCACCAACTATACCGAAAACGGCAAAAGCAATTATTATCACATTTACTGCTACATGGTACTTTATAAAATATTCAATGACCTTGCGCATTATCCTTTTGTATTTGCTGATTTATCTTCATACACTTTTACTGCCATTCCAGTATATGCCCCTAATAGGGGCTTAGACATAATTTTAATCCCATCAGGTACTTCTTTCAATACAACTCTTTTATCAGTAAAATAGACAGGCTTGACATCGATCATATCTAAAATGGTATCTCGTACTACAAAAATCTTATCTCCCTCTAACAACAGGCTTCTATCTATTTCAATGGCGTTGGTCTCCTCCTTGGCATCTAAATTCGCCTCTAGATACATTCCCTCACGCAAACTTTTATCCTTTACCTCTATAAAAGCCTTTATAGTTTGTGATGCTTGGTCCACCCTGCCATTGATCCTTGCCACTTTACCGATATAGGTCTTATCGTCATCTAGAGCTGACAATTCTACTTTTTCACCTACTTTCAAAAGGTCACTAAAAGCTTTGCTCACCGAGACCTCTAACTCATAAACATCTGTATTGATGAATTCGCCCAACTTCTGACCTGATCTTACTAGCGTTCCCTCAGTTACCAATGTTTCAGTGAGAACACCGCTAAAAGGGGCAGAAATTCGATATTTTGAAAGTCTTTGTTCAAGGTTTTTCACATTGTAAAAGCTGGTCAAAATTCCTCTGCCGCTTATGAAAAAACGCTCCTTTTCAAGGGTCATTTCGGGTAAAGGAGGGGTTACACCCTTCATGTCAAAACCGCTGAGATAGGCTTGCCATTTGGGAAAAATTTCAGGATAATCTAAACGCAAATCTGGCATTACCGAAGTCAACTGATTATAAAGATTACTCTTTGCCGATTGTACACTGGCGGCATATTCGGAGGCATCTATACGAATGATAGTTTCTCCTTTGCGATAGGTCTCCCCTGTTTTGAAAAGTTTATTCCCTTTTCTGAACACCCCTTGAACTTCGGCATAAAGTTCCACTCTATTTTTTGCAATCAGGTTTCCGTTTGCCGGAACCACAATCGGAACGGTACCATTGGTTACAACTTCGGTAAACACAGTTTTCACAACTTTTTGCGCTCTTGGTTTAAAACTCTTTTTGTTATCAATGATGGTTTTGGCTCCAAAGAAGCCCCCTACAATCAGTAAAACACCCAAAACAGATAATATTATTTTTCTCATACGTTGATAATTCTAAAAACATTTTTGTCGCAACCGATATTTAAATGTATTATCCATTCATCGGAATTAGACCATAGCATTTCATGCGGGTTTAACCTATAGTTGTTAATCATTTATTAAAAGTTAACTCAGGTTCAAAATTTACTTGCACTTTTTGAAGTAAGTCTATCATTTGCACTTTCTCTTCTGTACTTATATTCTGTTCCATTTTGTTAATTAGCTTTTTAATAACCGGTCTTGTTTTTAAATACGTTGCTCTTCCTGTCTTGGTCAAAAAAACTTGATTAACTCTTTTGTCATCAGTACTCTGTTTTCTAATGATGTACTTCTTTCGCTCCATTTTAGATAACAGTCTGGCCAAAGAAGACTTATCACGATAGGTAAGAAAGGCCAACTCATTTTGGTTTAGGCCATCTTTCTGGTGCAATTTCTTCAAAACGACCATCTGTTCTTTGGTCAGATCCAAACCGGCCGACTGAAGAGCTTCATGCATATGATAATCGAGCAACTTCATGGTTCTACCTAGCCATGGTCCGATAGACCTCTCAAAATCAATATGAACCTCTTTAGTTTTCATTCGGCAAAACTAGTTCAAATTCAAATAGTTGCACATGCAACTATTGTTAAATATATCTTAAATCTTGTTTAATATAAACACCATTTAGTTCCACAAAAAAAGAGTGTATGTAATCCGAAGAGCATCGAGGCGTGTATTACAAGCAGATTACCTGTTTTGGCTGTCTCAAAAACAAAAGTCCAGAATGGATGTAATCTACTCTGGCCCAAAATCATATTTAGCGAATACTTTAGTTTCCTAAACTCAAGGAGATACTTCAATCAACAATGAAGTCAATTAATTTGGCTTAACCACTACCGTTTGGTGGCACTAGTATTTAGGCATATACCGTTGATTGGCTGATACCCTAAAGCGCATTTAAACCAACAGCTAATTCATAAGGCTGCACAACTACTGTAAAGTACTTGACTCTATTTATTCTTCTTCAAGCCCTTTTTAAAATGTATGACATAGGCCACATTAAAGCCAAAATTTAGATTGGGGTTCCTAAAATTGAAGTTGTTTCTCGTTTGGGTGATAAATGAATCTTCAACCATGCGCACCGCATTGGTGAGCGAAAATTGTAGCATCACGTCACCAATCTCCCAATTAACACCCACCGCGAAGGGGCCGTAAGTATCAAAAGATGTTATGGGGTTTGTGTTGTAATAATACTCGGATACAAAAGAAACATGGTTGCCCAGCTTATATCGTATTCCCAAGCCAATGGCAAAGTGATTTTGAGGATCTTCTTCAGAATAAACCAGGCCACGATGAACAAAAGTAGGAGCGATCTGAAACGAAAAATTCGGTGAGATTTTACTAGCAATGAGTAGCTGCGTTGTATAGGAGAGGCGATTGCCCAGATCACCTTGTATTGTCGGTGCAGCAAGGCCTTCACTGAAATAACTTGCACTTTGCAAAAGTGAAACACTTAGTGGTGAACCTTTTTTATCGCTGCGTTGCCGCACCAATTTATATTTTAAGAACCCATCAAACAGCCCATCGTAGGTGGTTCCACCAAAGCCTAGTAATAATCGGTCTGATATACCATACTCCAATGCAATTCTTGTGCTCAGGCGATCGGCGGCAAAGCTTTGTGCCCTATCTGCCGGAGTATTCCAAAAGCGGTTTGCCACATAGATGTCTAGCAGTCCCTTTTTGCGTGTCTCAACCGAATGGCCAAAAGAAATTCTACTAAACTTAAACGTGGCCAATGTATATTGCGGAGCATCTTGTTGTTCTTTGTCAAGTATGCCCAAAAGGTCTTGGCCAGCAAGCGTATTTACCGCAAAGATCAAGACCAGATGCAAAAGTATTTTTTTAGCTTTCATAGGGCTGATATTCAAATCTAAAATCTATTGATATTGTTTTTGCAATGTTCCCTGCCAGCAACGGAGGTATTTTGATATTATAATCTTTTACGAAGGCTTCAAAGGTACCAGATAGCACATATGTGCCCTCATCATTTTCTATTCTTGTCTTTATTTCAAGTTCTTTTGATACCCCATGCATTGAAAATACACCTTTTATCATTCTAGTCTGCTCCCCTCCTATTGCCGGATCAAAATCAATGATTTTTCCATCAAAGGTAGCCTTCGGATAAATATCTGATTCAATATAGCTTTCATTAAAATGTTCTCGCATTAATGCCTTTTCAAATACAAAAGCGTTCATAAGCATACTAACGGCAATTTCACCTGTGGCTAAATCGATAATGCTCAAAGCTTGATTGTTCTCTGCTTTAATATGTTCTACCGCGGTATATGAAAAAAAAGATATACGTCCCTGCCGGGCAATTATTTTATTCTCGGTTGGTTGCTGCCCATAAAAAATGAACAGTAAAAAAAATAGAATCAATTTATTCATTGATTATTTTTTGTGAAATAACACAATTCAGAAAAATGGCATCTTTCAAAAATCCTTTGAAAATACCTTTTAATCTTATGGTGTCTTTTGGTTTAAATTTTTTCAGGTTTTTCGTTTGGTCGGCTTGCATATCACAAATGACAGAAGCAGATTCATTGGCACCCCCCTCAAGCAATACAGTAATTCGATTGTTAAGATTGTTAATCTCTTTAATTGTACCTTCTATCTCCACAATTTTTTCAGCACGTAATGCATAGTCGTTTTCCCTTTTAAAATGGGCGATAAGTGTTTCCGCATTCAAATACAGTTCTGGTTCAGCTTCAAGGATATTCACCGGTTTTGTGTAAAAAGTGTTCCATAAAAGAAAGAAGCTTATCAACACTAGCCCCAAAATCAGCACCCGAATAAATTTACCTAATCCTTTCAATATGTGTTAGAATAATTACAATTAAATATAAAGCGTATTTCTAAAATTAGTATAAACCTAGGGCCTCTATATCGACCCTAGGCAAAACTAACAAAAACATATTTCCTTTTTCAATTAATCAATAATAGCAAAGGTTCCTGTCATGCTACCATGAAACTCGCAGTTATAAAAAAGAGTGTCAGGAGCATCTGACGGTACGGTAAAAGTTATAGTTCCGGTGGCAATTCCATTGTTTGTCACCCCATCATTAAAAGCGTTGCCAGTACCAGTTCCTTGCACTGATTTTATTATAAAGGGATGCCCTGGTGTATTCACACTAAATTGATAAGTTCTTCCTCTACGCAAAGTGAAATTGGAATTTTCGTCATTATCAAAACCTGTACCACTAAACACATATGAAGTTGCACCAATGTTGCTAACATCAAAAGAGCTGGTTTCATTTGCATCTACAATTCGAATCCTTCCCGTCATTGAACCGTGAAATTCACAATTGTAAAACAACACATCAGGAGCATTCTCAGGTACCGTAAAAGTTATGGTTCCTGTCGACGCTCCATTGTTCGTAACACCTTCATCAAAAGTGTCATTAGTACCTGTACTTTGATTTGTCTTAATAAAAAATGGATGCCCAGGTGTATTCACAGAGAATTCGTAAGTGCTACCTCTTGTCAATTCAAGTTCTGGGTTTTCTAGGCTGGTAAATTCGAATACGTAAGACGTTGCCCCAACATTGGAAACTGTAAAGGTTCTTTCGATAGTAGCTGTTGGTTCCTCAGGTTCAGGCGCAACTTCCGTATCGAGGTTCAGAATTGGCCATACACCAGCAACTGGAAAGCCCACTCCAAAGTTATCGCCCCTTCCATCGTCGCCTCCAAATGTATAAAGGGGCCAACCTTTGTAGGTTAATTGCGCTTGACCAAAAACATCAATAGTTCCAAAATCTGCTGTGTTCAAAATACTTGGAACGTTTTGCAATTCTGAATTAAAAATTGGCCAAGACCCATTGTTTGAAAAATCTTCATTAGTAAAATTATTGGTTCCATTTTCGTCGTTGATGAAACTATAAAGGGTATTGCCCTCAGCATCTGTAATATAGAAGGTCTCCTCTTCTCCAGCTTCATATGCGCTGTTGAGTTCGGTATCATTTCCATCTGAATCTCTTCCAACCAATTGACTTCTTGTAAACATAACAGCGTAGTCTGGTTTGGCAACAAACCAAACTCCCCCTGAGCCGTCGCCATTTATTTCACCTGCAGCGGCATCATTGGCAAACAAATATAAAGGCCATCCTTTATAGGTAGTTTGTTCTTCTCCGTCGGATCTGGTAATTGAACCGAAGTCATCTGGGTTTAGTCCCTCATCTAAGGTAAGGTCTGTTGCATTGAACGCTGGCCAAGCCGCAACACAGCCATCCAAACAATTGGAATCTCCCTTGCTATCTGGGGCAAAAAAGTACAATGTAAAACCTTCTGAATTGGTTAAAACCGATCCAAATGTTCCATCTACAACCAATCGCACTGAATTTTCTACAACCACCGGGTCATCATCCGTTCCGTCGTCTTGATCGTCGTTTTGATCCTGATTTTGATCTTGGTCATTTCCATAACCACTATCATCTGAACTACAGCTGACCACAAATAAAGTGACCATTGCTAATAAAAAGATTTTCTTCATTTTTAAAATTATTTGATTAATTAATGATGACAAAGAAACCCCGTAACCACTGCGTTTGAAGACAAAACTTGGGTGAAAGGGAATATTTGCCTTTAAAAGGGAATATATTCCAAGTGTACCTCAGTGTTTTAGACTATTGATAACTTAGAAATATTCGTTTGTAGCTTCATCGTTCTGAATTAAGATGGTTCTTACCTCTTTCATTTGATTCTGCTGGTACATACGGCCCGTCAATAGTATTTGCTATTTGCATCTTGAAGTGAAATGGGGTATTGAACCAAGACCTTTTTCGTCTGCTGAAGTTGAAGAGCTGCTTGAAAGCCGTTATGAAATAGTTTTTACTAGTTTAAAAGATGGGAATTATGTTACTAGTTAGGGTCATGCAAAATGAAAAATGCCCTTACAATTTCAAAACATACTTCTTCATATTGGCAATAAAAAAAGGCTTCCAATATGGAAGCCCTTAGCTAACAACCAAACCCTAACATAAACATAATTTTGATTCCATCTTAGCAGCCTTATGCCATCGTTCCCCAACTTCAGGATACCCTATCTCCGTTAGGAGGTTGAGTACTTCAGACAACTCATTGGCTTTAAAAAAGTTAAAGACCACCAACGATTCTTTTTCATATAACTGAATGCTAGAAATATCTGGTATTTCTGCCAATTTAAGTAGAATAGCATTTTTACATCTTATGCAAAATTTATTCTGAACAGGTATTCTTGCGCGTTGTGCTTTCATGTTTTCGTTTTGAATTAAAATACTCTCGAAAGGTTGAACCCGAAGAAAAAATCACCACTCGTCCAGTCACCAGTTCCTTGTCCTAGAAAACCATTCGTATTCATTGGTTGAGCATTTGTGAAGTGCAATTGAAATACATGTCCGCCGGTTTCAATATCAATACCAATCGAAAGTGGATTCTTAAATGGTGAATTTGAGGCTCTGTTCATATGATAGCCGTAATCAAAATTGAACGAAAATCTTTTGGTTAACTTATGTCTTCCCCCAAAACCCAATACATATTGAGAGTTATTTTGTTCGTCAACGGCAACATAATTGTCATGAAAAAAAGTAGGCATCAATTGTAGGGAAAAGTTCTTATTGAATTTTTTTGAAATCAACAATTGCGCAGTATATCCCAAACGGTTCTCAAACTTTAACCCAGGCAAAATTTGTTCGTCTAAAGCCGTATTAATTAAAATATTGTTTGAGCTTACTACGGTAAATGGAAATCCACCTTTTTTTTCTCGAATCAGCCTTAATTTTAGTGATGACTCATAAATTTTTTGGAAGGAACTTCTAGAGAACCCGAAGTTGATGCCATCAGATATTCCGTATAACAAATTTAAACGGGTCACAGCTTGATCTAATCCGAAAAAATCTTCAAAACCAGTTTCAACCGATCCAAACCTATGTGAAACCACGAAGTACAATTCACCTTTTGAAATCATTTTTGTCGATTCAAAATTTACAATTTTTAGGCCTTTGAATGCCGCACTTTTGTAGGTGTTGGGTTGAACAGAATCAAATTCTGCAAGCAAATCTTCTTGTGCATATAGTGCACTCATAAACAGAAATAGAACCCCTATTGATAATTTTATCTTCATCTTATTTTGTTTTTATGGTCGTAGCTTGATCTATTTTCACCAATAGTAGAAGTTCATCAAAACCAACACATCTGCCTTTGACGTTTAGAATATCACCTTTATTAGTGTCTTCTTCCACACCGTTCAAAAAATCTACTTGAACCCTGTTTTCTAGAATAATATAGTTCTCGGCAATTTCGGTTACTGCACCATGGGTTTCCACCACTTTATCTATGAATTGATTGGTTGCCTTCGTCTCGTCATTTGCAAAATGAAATTGCAAATCTTCTGCGGGAATGGTAAATGCTGTAGCTTCTGTGGCTATTTGTCTGTGTTGCGCGTTGAATACCATATTATAAACCAAACCTACCGAGGCTAAAGTGAAGGCAACCAGGCCCATAAGGATATACTTCATCTTCTTTTTCTTCATGACTTTAGGTTAAAACTTATGGTGACTAGTACTTCTTTGGCAATCTTGTTGCTCACAATAGATGGAATCTCAATATCAAAATCTGAAGGGCTGACCCTAAAGTCGCCCTTCATGACTATGGACCCATTCAATTTTTGCAGGCTTACCGCTGTTTTGACTTGCTTTTCTTTTCCATGCAGTTCTAATTTCCCATCCACCTCAACTAAAATTGAGGTATCCGTCAAGCTCGAAAGGTCAAAACCAATCAACTTACCTTTAAATATTGCTTTAGGGTACGTTTCAGATTCTATATAGTTTTCGTTAAAATGTTCTTCCATAAGCGAGTTCTTGAATCGAAAGCCTGTGACCAACGCTAGAGAAGCGAAGTCTCCTGTGTCTGCATTTAATACGGCAGTGACTGATTCGTTTGCCGCCTCAACGGGCTCGAAAAGCTTTTCTGAAGCTTCAAATTTTATATTCCCAGATTTGTCAACATATTTTTGAGCATTCAAGTTGATGGCGAATACGCTGCTTAAAAGGACTATTGATAAACAAAAGGTTTTACGATTTTTCATTTTTACTATTTAGTTTTTAGTGTGACAGCTATTTTTAATTTTCTGGCAATTCGTTATTAATCCACTCTTGGATTTGATTAATTGTATTTTCGGGTAATCTTCCTGATGGAGGCATAGCACCGGCTGCGCCACTTTGTCGTGACATTGCATTCAGAATGCCATTGGCCCTGGCGCTTACCTGGCCGTAGTTTACCAATGCGAAAGGCGCTCCATTTCTTGGTGGACTATCATGACAGCCCGTACAACTGCTCTGTATGATCGCCTTTATGGTGTTTTCATAAGTGACACTATCACCATCTATGTCTTTCTCATCTTCATCTTGATCTTGCTGTATTTCAATTAAATCATTTTCACTGTCGTATGTGCAACTCCAAATACAGAGCATCATTGAAAAAATCACTATAAATCTTGAGGTCTTCATATTTATCTTTTTTTTGATTTTGTACATGACAAATGAAGCACCATTGGGGCTAAACAGCATTATTAATCTTGCTGAAAGGGAAAATTTAGGTTTAACAGGGAAATATGACCTTTAAAAAAGAACCTCAGATAGTGTGAATTGAGAAATTGACTTTGAATTGGGCATGCACAATATTTTGATGCGCACAAATTCTTATATTCAACAAAAATTTGCCTTATACTAATGAGAAAAGATAAACTCTATTTTCTTACTTTTTTGTCGATTACTGTTATATACATAGCTATCGCTAGTGTTGCCCTACATCATTTGGTTAAAGCAAGTACACACGAATTACTTGAAACTCATTTAGAATTTAGCAAAAAAGAGGCAAAGACGTTTGCAACCCTTGTAAGTCTTCAATTGGCAAATGGAATTAAAAAAGATTCGGTTATAAACTATATACAGACCAGTTTAAAAGGTACCGATTTTGAAATGGGGTTTTTAAGTATGTACGACTGGTCAGGAAGGGTGGTTTGCCACCCAGACATTAAGAATGTGGGACAGCCAGCCAGTTCCAGCGAGTCATTTGTGTCATCAGTTACAGATGATTTAAGTGCAGAGATTTTTTCAGATTTGTTGAAGGAACGACAAAAAAAATTTGAAGAAAGTAATGTAGATGTCTTAGATCAAAACTCAGAGGTAATTTATTTATATCCTGTTCAAAATTCAGATTGGGTAGTCGCAGCACATGCCAACATAAAAAACATATCACTACAATTAAGTGAAATACGAAAAAGGTTTTATACGATTTTTCTGGTGATGGGTCTTGTTGTAATTCTATCTTACGTAATTATTGTACGGCTATTGGGAAGCGCCTATGAGAAAAGACTCGAGCTTCAAAATCAAAAATTGGAGGACGAGGTTGTCAACCTGTCTAAATTGAATAGGGCTGTGGGAGACTATCAACAGATGGTCATAGAGAAAATACCGGTCTCAAAAACGAACGATAACAACGCAAAGAAAAGAATATTGACCTATGTGCGCAATGAACTTGTGCCAATTCCCATAGAAGAGATTGCTCATATTTACACCGAAAGCACCATTACCTATGTGGTTTGCATTGATGGTAGAAGGTCAACCACCAACTTAAGCCTCGATGAACTTTTCTCAAATCTAGATGAAAACTATTTTTTTAGGGCGAATAGACAGTTTATTATCGCGATATCGGCCATCAACAAGATCGTTAAATATGGAAACAATCAGCTGAAAATTTTAGTTAACCCAAATTCTGAAGTCGATATTATTATTAGTAAAAACAGGGCAGCGGAGTTCAAGCAATGGCTTAACCTTTAATTAGAAACATACTTGGTTGTACTTTAACCCTAGTTAGTATTGGATATTAAAAAAGCAAAACATACCCTTAAGGCTAAAAAACAAATAGTTATGTTCTTCTTTGGTATACTTTACGTTACTTTACTGGGTAGACATTACTTCGCGAACTTGGGAGGTAGCGTTGAGGACAAGGCAAGATTATTGAAAATATATTATTCAGGATTAGTCTTTTGGGTTACTGTAATCGTTGCTGTTTTCTTAGAAAGCAAAGGGCTATTCAATTAAAAAGTTCAAGTAAAGGATTCTATTTCTCTAAAACATAAAGTTAATACCAAATCAAAAATGAATAGTCAATATCCAGCTGCTCCAACGAATAAAAAGGAATTTATATCAGATATTGGAAAAATTTTAATACAAGAGCACGGTAAGAAAAAATACTATAAACCTGAAGAAGTAAAAAAGGCTTCCAAAAAGTCTAATTATCATGAATATGTCGGCATAGATTGGCATTGTTGGGCAATGTGTACATTTTCATCTCATTCTGATTTCGATGCCTATCATGAACTTACCGGTGAAATATGTGATTATGTTGAAATGAAATCTGAAATGCTGGGTGGCCTAGCGACATCTGCTTCGGCAGACTGGTTAACCATTCCAGATTTAGATATAGATGCTTCTTGGCTTGATTTTGGAGTTGCCTTTGAAGGAATTTTAGAAGGAGTAGGAGAGTTCATAGGTGGAATATTAGATGGCATATGATGCAACTGCCATTTAGTTTAAATAAAGGATCATGAAACAGTACATTTGCACTCTACTTTCTACCTTGCTTTTTACGCAGGCAGTAATTGCCCAATCCAATGACGCCTTCACTGACTCGCGCGATGGGCAAGCGTATAAAACTATCAGTTTTGAAAATGCTATGACGGGCACCACGGTTATATGGATGGCACAAAACCTGAACTATAAAGTAAAGGAAAGCTATGCTTATGATGACGATCAGAACAATCGCAAAGAGCTTGGCTTACTATATACTTGGGAGGCAGCTAAAAAAGCCTGCCCCAACGGTTGGCATTTGGCAACAGATAGTGAATGGTCTATGCTGGTGAGTCAATTTGGCGGAACCGACAAGGCTGGTGAAGCCCTAAAAAGTATCAATGGCTGGAAGGAAGGTGGAAATGGTACGAATAGCAGCGGTTTTGACGCGCTCCCAGGAGGTCAGCGTACAAACGATGGCAGTTATCGCAACCTGGGCAGCTTCAGTATCTGGTGGTCGTCAACACCCACTTTTGAAGAGGGCAAAGTTTGGATATGGGATATTAGTTATGGTGGTCCTGACATGTCAATAAAATCAAAGATATGGCGTTTCGATGCCGATATGCTTGGCGGACTCTCTGTCCGTTGCGTCCGAGATTAGCCTATTTGATTTATCTAATGAATGTCGCGAGGAGTAAACAACACCAACGTTTGCAAAGTTCAAATAAAGGATACTTAGTTTGATAAATGTTTCGAAAACACTTCGTTTTCTGCAAATTTCCGTACAAAAAAGGAATTACATTAGCTTTAAATGTAACTCCTTGACTATGAAGTGATAGTACTAGGATTACATATCCTATCAGATGTCCCCTTTGCAAATAAATAACCACTGGCTACCGCTCAAGTTCTTCGTTTAATTCCAAGATTTCGAATGAGTTCGATCTTTCCGTAAAAAAACAAAGAACCACGCCTTTGGCGTGGTTTCTTGATTGTAGTGATGGCACTAGGATTCGAACCTAGGACCGCCTGCTTAGAAGGCAGGTGCTCTATCCAGCTGAGCTATGCCACCATTTTTTTTCAAATGTGGGTGCAAACTTACTAAAAATTATAGTTTCCGTTGCCCTAAAAACCATCAAAAATTAAATAGAAATCTATCTTATTGAAAAGCTCTTGCCTCTTGCCTTGAAGTTCCTAAGCCTTCAATACCTAACTCAACCACGTCGCCAGGTTTTAAATAGCGCGGTGGATCAAACCCAAGACCTACTCCAAAGGGCGTTCCTGTAGATATGACATCGCCTGGGAGCAAGGTCATAAACTGACTGATGTAGCTAATCGACTCTGGAATATTGAAAACAAAATCGGAAGTATTGCTATGCTGTAGCTGCTCTCCATTAACATTCAACCACAAATCAAGATTGTGAGGGTCTTGAATTTCATCTCTTGTAGCAATAAAAGGACCCAAAGGTGCAAACGTATCACTGCTTTTTCCTTTTACCCATTGCCCTTCGCGTTCTAACTGAAATTCACGTTCACTATAATCATTGTGCAGCACATAACCTGCCACATGATTCATGGCTTCCGACTCAGAAACATAAGAAGCTTTCTTACCGATTACTACAGCTAATTCAACTTCCCAATCAGTTTTAGTACTTCCTCTAGGAATAATCACATCATCATTCGGACCTACTATTGCAGAACTTGCTTTAAAAAACAGCACTGGTTCTTTCGGAATCGCCATTCCAGCCTCTTGCGCATGTTTGGCATAGTTCAGTCCGATACATACGATTTTAGACGGTCGACAAAGGGGAGCTCCCAACCGGGTGTTTCCATCTATTTTGGGGCAGTTATCGGCATTTGTATCCAACCAAGTTCGAAGCCGTTCCAAGCCATCACCTCCAAAAAAATCTTCATTGTAATCTTGTCCAAAATCGGAAACGTCTAATCGTGATCCATCTTTTAGCTGAATTCCCGGTTTCTCATTTCCTATAGTTCCAAATCGTATTAATTTCATTCTAACTGAATTTATTCTTGTCGAGACCTTTAGTCTCCATTCAACTTTATAAAGCCCCCATCGATGGGGAAATCTGTTCCGGTAATAAAAGAGGCTTCATCAGAACATAAATACAATGCCAAATTCGCCACTTCAGCCGGTTTTCCCATACGTCCTATAGGTTGTGTTTGAGAAAGTTCTTTAAACTTTTCATCTATAGTATCTGGAAAATTACGCTTTAAATAGCCATCTACAAAGGGTGTATGAATTCTGGCTGGTGAAATGCTGTTACAGCGAATTCCATATTCCAAATAGTCTTTTGCCACAGAATAGGTCATAGTAAGCGCAGCACCTTTAGACATCGAATAGGCAAATCGATCCTTGATTCCGACTGTTGCAGCTACTGAAGCCATATTCAAGATTACGCCTCCCTTTTCCTTCATACAAGGAATTACAGCATGAATGCAATTGTACACCCCTTTTACATTGACGCTATATATTTTATCTAGGTCTGCTTCCGTAGTGTTTTCAACATTACCAATGTGGGCAATACCAGCGTTGTTAACTAGAATATCAATAGGTTTTTCCTTGCAAATTTTGTTGACAAGTTGAACTACTTCATCATGCTGTGCCACATTGCAAGTATGTTTTTCAGCCAGACCTCCAGCATTCTGGATGGTCGCGACAACTTCCTCGACAGTATCTGACTTGAGATCAAAAATATGAACCCTGGCTCCGTTACCGGCCAAAGCCACAGCAATAGCTCTACCTATACCACTACCACCACCGGTAATTATTGCTGATTTTCCTTCGAGATTAAATTTCATGTGTTGGCAATTTCACTTAAATATAATCTAGTTTTCTGAAATGGAGTCTTTCTTGGCATATAAAGCTTGTCTTTCAGGGTCAATACCGGTATTAATGCGCAATGCTGGTTTCGCTGTTCTGAGTTTTTGTAAGGCAGCTGAGCTAACCTTAGTTTTCCAAAGATAAATCTGTTTTAGGTTTTCCATATGCTGAATAACTGACAAGGTGCTATCTCCTATTTCAGTGTCATATATCTTTAGAGTTCTTAGTTTAGAAAGTACTTTCAAAGTATCTGTTTCAATATCAGTAACCGGAGTGCGGTCAATTTCTAACCACTCTAGGTTTTTACATGAGACGATTAGGCTCATTTCGTTCTTGCCAATTGGTAAACCACTGACATCCATCTCAATGATATTTTCAGCAATGGGTTGTAAGCTGATTAACAAATCTGAATTATACTCAGGAGGCATATACATAGTAACACTAAGGGCATCTAAATTGCTTGCCAACCTCTTAATTGTCACATAATCGGAGTTGAGCCTTGTGATAGTTGTATCGACTACCCTGGGTAATTCTGCCCAAGTTCTTTGTTCTGTTGGTTGCCGTAATTCATCAACCAAGCTTACCAATAATTCGTTATTGTCTAAATGGCTCAACAAAAGTGTATCTGAAGCTCCAAGGGCAATCCACCGTTCTAAGATTTGTATTTCGGTATCCGTAAGGCTCTTTTCTCCCTCTGGAGGCATATGGTTTTCATCAGATAAGGGAAGGTGCAATCGCTGAACCAATTCACTTTCTTCATAATTTCCTGGTACGATGGCAGCGCCACTTTCACCTCCTTTTAAAAGTTGCGATAAATTGGTCATTAAAAATTCCCCTTTTCGTTTGTTTGAACTATGACACTTCACACAAGATTCATCGATGATTCTGGCTACAACATCTTGGTATATTAATGGATTTTCAGGTATTGCCTCCATTGTTTTATTGGTAGGAAAGGCTAAAAATTCTTCACCGTGGGTCACCATACCGCCATAATGACCAGTAAAACCTATTAAGAAGGCCAAAGCGACTTGAAGTATTTTGGTATAGGTTTTTCGGTCTAAACCGGAAGTATGCAACCAATACCAGATAACAGCAAGAAGTGCGGTTCCGCCACCCAACCATTGATGCCAAAAGAGTAAATCACCTTTAGCACCGGCATCTGTTCCAAGAAAAAAACCTGAAATGGCCGTAATCAAAGCCATTATTGTGGCAAGGGGTAACAATGTTTTCGGAATAGTTTTACCGGTCAACCCTAAGAAAATAGCTAGCAATAACAGTACGATTGGAAAATGAAGCACCACTGGATGCCAGCGGCCCAGCCAAGCAACGAGATTTGGAAGCGCAATATAGGATTCAAAAATCAGGCAGAATACCAAAAAGATCGATAGGCCAAATATCACATAATTTACCCAACGCGAATTGTTTGAATTGGCCATGAATTATGCAAGTAAGTCTTTAACCACATTACCCGCCACATCGGTTAATCGAAAACGACGCCCTTGGTACTTATATATCAGTTGTTCGTGGTCAATACCCATCTGATGCATTAAGGTGGCGTGAAAATCATTAATATGTACTGGGTTTTCAACCACGTTGTACCCAAATTCATCGGTTTGGCCGTAGTTAAGTCCGGGTTTGATACCCCCTCCGGCCATCCAAATACTAAAAGCCCTTGGGTGATGGTCACGACCATAATTTTCTGGGTCGAATTTTCCTTGGGCATAGTTTCCACGACCAAATTCGCCTCCCCATATGACCAAAGTATCTTCTAGCATTCCCCTTTGTTTTAAATCCATGACCAACGCCGCGGAGGCTTGATCAACATCTTTGGCCTGCCCGGCCATTTCATTGTGCAAATTGCCATGTTGGTCCCATCCTTGATGGTATAGCTGAATGAAACGCACACCATTTTCCGCCAGCCTTCTCGCCTGCAGGGCGTTGGCAGCATAGGTGCCGGGTACTTGACAATCTTCACCGTATAAGTCGATAATTGACTGTGGTTCTTTCGATATATCCATTACATCAGGAACAGACATCTGCATGCGATAAGCCATTTCGTATTGGGCTATACGTGATTCGATTTCATCATCTCCGGTCTCCACATGATGCAATTTGTTTAGAGATGATACATGATCTAACAAATGTCTTTTGTCAGATCTCGAAATTCCATCCGGATCGTTTAAGTATAGTACAGGGTCTTTCCCAGAACGTAATAGAACGCCCTGATGCTTTGAATCTAAGAAGCCACTCGACCACAGTTTGGAATACAGGCCTTGACTGTTTCCTTTACCTCTAGAGGTCAGTACCACAAAGGAGGGAAGGTTTTTGTTTTCATTTCCAAGCCCGTAACTCATCCAAGAGCCCATACTAGGGCGACCTGATATCTGACTTCCAGTTTGAAAAAAGGTGATGGCCGGATCGTGATTAATAGCTTCAGTGTGCATACTGCGGATAACCGTAATATCATCTGCTATTTTGGCAATGTGGGGGAAAAAATCACTGATCCAAGTCTGACTTTCCCCATGTTGTTGAAACCCTATCTTAGGTGGCATCAGCGGAAATTTATCTTGACCTGATGTCATTCCCGTTAATCGCTGTCCGTTTCGTATAGATTCTGGTAAATCCTCACCCATTCGCTTTCTTAAGGTCGGCTTGTAATCAAAGGTTTCCAGTTGGGAGGGTGCACCCGCCTGAAAAAGGTAAATAATCCGTTTTGCTTTTGGTGCAAAGTGTGGCAAGCCTAAGGGTTGTTTTAATATATTTTCGGTACTCCCTTTGAACAGGTCAGGAATCAACAAAGAGCCTAAAGCCAGTGATCCAATACCCACGCTTAACTGTGAAAAGAAGTGGCGTCTATTGACTTTTAAAGGGTTTTCGGATATATTTTTTTTCTCTTCCATAATTCACTCTTTAGTTATGGTTTCGTCAAGATTGTAAATAACCTGGGCCGTAAGCATCAATGCCGCCGTTTGCGCCGGATCAACATCTAACTGTTCAAATTCACCTATGGCAGCCAATTCTTTCGCATCTTCAATGTTTGCCGAAAACTGTTCGAGTTCATCATGGTAGTACTCATTCAACATAGTAAACTCTTCCTCCTTAGGTGATCGTACTAGAATGCGCTCAAAGACATACTTTATAATTGAATTTTCTTTAATGCCCGAAGCTATCGTACGTTGCGCCAAAACTCGGGTCGCTTCCAATACTTGAATATCATTTTGCAAGGCCAATGCCTGCAATGGGGTATTCGTTTTTTGTCTGCGAACCTCGCAAAAATCGCGTGTTGGAGCATCGAAAATGCTCATGCTAGCTGGTGGTAAAGTTCGTTTCCAAAGCGTATACAGTGAGCGACGGTACAATTTTTCACCTGTATCGAGAACATAGGTTGTCAAAGTACCTCGATTACCCCCTGCATTGGTTTCTTCCCAAAGCCCAGGTGGCTGATAGGGTTTTACGCTGGGACCGCCAATCTCGGTATTCAACAAACCACTAGTAGCAAGCATATAATCGCGAATCATTTCGCCACTCATTCGAAAACGAGGTGCTCTTGCCAACAATTTATTTTCAGGATCTGCTTTTTTTATTTCTGGTCGTAGGGCCGAACTTTGTTGATAGGTTTCGGAAAGCATTATTTTTTTTAGGAGATACTTTATATCCCAGTTGTTTTCCATAAAATCTACGGCAAGCCAATCTAACAATTCGGGATGTGTAGGCAAGCTACCCTGTACTCCAAAATCTTCAGAGGTTTCTACCAAGCCGCGCCCAAATACCATGCCCCATATCCGATTAACGAAAACCCTAGCGGTCAGTGGGTTTTCTTTATCCGTCACCCATTTTGCCAAGCCCAAGCGGTTTTTTGGCAGGTCTTTTGAAAAAGGATGTATAATGTCGGGTGCATTGGGTAGAACCGAATCTGTAGGTTGATCATACTCTCCACGGTTCAATATAAAAGTGGTTTTTGGTGCAGAATCGTTCATGACCATTACCTTAACTTCCTTTCCTTTTTCTAACTTAACAAAATCAAGTACGCCTTCAGTTTCTTTAGCGGTTAGTGCCATGTATGGTGGGTCGGCAAAGAACTTCTGATTTGCGGCCTGCACGGCATCCATCTGAATTCCTTTTTCATTTACATAGTTGAAAAAAGAGAAAAACTCGTAGTAATTTTTTTGTGAGATAGCATCATACTTGTGGTCGTGACAACGTGCACATTCTAAAGTAAGGCCAAGAATACCTTTACCCAGCGTATTGGTGCGGTCTAACACATAATTCGTTCGGTATTCCTCCTGTATGACTCCACCCTCCTGCGTAATCGGGTGATTTCGATTAAAGCCTGTTGCCAACACCTGTTCTTTGGTGGCGTTAGGAAGCAAATCTCCTGCTAGTTGCCAGGTCAAAAATTCATCATAAGGTAAATTTTCGTTAAAGGCATGAATTACCCAATCGCGCCAGGGCCACATCGTTCTATAACTATCATCTTGATAGCCATGAGAATCTGCGTAGCGGGCCAAATCTAACCAAGACTGGGTCATGCGTTCACCATAAGCGGGCGAGGCCAAATATTCATCAATAGCTTTAGGTACAATATTCTCTGAATTATTTTGTAGCAAGCTGTCAACAACATCCTGTTTGGGTGGGAGTCCGGTGAGATCTAAACTAATTCTTCTTAATACAGACTTTATCGGTGCCTTTTCGGAGGGGGTTAATCCATTTTCCTGAAGCTTCTTAAGTATAAATGCATCAATTTCATTGACACCCCAAGCCGTACCGTCGCTAGCAGGGATTGCTTTTTTAATCGGAGGAATGAAGGCCCAGTGCTTTTCGAATTTTCCGCCTTGTTTAATCCATTTTTTGATAAGTTCCTTTTCATGTGGGCTCAAACGCAATTGCGAATCTGGCGGAGGCATAATTTCAGTAGCTTCGTCAGACACTATGCGTCGATACAATTCACTTTCACCAATCCTATTCGCGACGATTGCAAATTTTCCGGGGTTTTCTGGTAGTTCGGCTAGAGCATCTTCAGCGGTATCGAGCCGTAAGCCGGCTTTACGCTTATTGGCATCAGGTCCGTGACAGGTGTAGCAATTGTCAGAAAGTATTGGTTTTATGTGGAAATTGTAATCGACCACATCAGGCATCTTCAAGCTGACATAATCGTCTGAGGTGCTTTCAAAAAAACCAGACTTAAAGGCCCATAATAAGGCCGTTAATGCTAAAAGAGTAGCAGCGATAATAAGTTTTTGCTTCATTAGATCCTACGGCTACAAATTTGATTAGTCTTAAAGATACTAAAATTATAAGCCCAAAATCAAAGGGGAAACCATATTGCTCAAGGATTAACTCAAATGTTATATCCTATTAAAAATCAGATCAAACTTTATCGATACCTCATCACCCACAATAATCTGACCGAACATTGCTGTTGGCGGGTTTATTTCGAAGTCTTGCAATATGATTTTTTTCTCTCCTTTTATTTTCAATTCACTTCCATCAGTTTCAATTTCAGCATCAATTTCAACAGTTTTTTCAATTCCTGCTATGACCAAAACCCCAACTAAAATAGCGGTATTCTTGGTCTGCTCTAGTACAAAAGAAACCTTAGGATGCGTTTCTTTCTTCAAAGCTGCATGCATTTTTTTATCCATGGTTGCACCGCGCTCACTAATAATATCAGCAACTGTAACCTCAAAATTGATAGCGGCTGGTGACCCATTTTGCAAGCTTAGACTGCCTTTCATTTTGTTTGCGCTTACCGTCCAATTATGTACCGTAGAAGTGCCATCAATAGTCAATTGACTTTCTGATGCTATGCGATACGATTCTTGGGCTAAGACGGCCATTGAGAATCCTAGGCATACGAATAGCGATACTATATTTTTCATGGGTGTCATTTTATTCATCTAAAACGGTCTGCCAGAATTTTTTCTGCTCTTCTTCTGATGGTTGGTTTTTAGGGCTTACTAAACGGAAGCCTACAAAATTTGAATCGGTAAACCACCAAAAGCTTTTTGGAATTTGTGGGTCTCTTTTTTGCAACTTCGAACTTGACGCTGATCGTGAAGCCGAACGCAGTGTTTTTGCATCATCGTCCCAAGAACCGCCGCGATACACTCTTGGGTGGATTACGGTTGGGGTCTTCCAAGGATTAGTTGCCTCTAAGGTAGTATAGGCTTCAGCGTTATACTCATCTAATGTCCATTCGGCGGCATTGCCATGCATATCGAATAGGCCCCAGGCATTGGGCTTTTTTGTGCCTACCTTGGCGTATACACCGCCAGCATTTTTATAGTACACTGCATACTCATCAATAGCGGTAATATCTCCAAAACTATAAGCAGAGGTACTTCCCGCTCTAGCGGCATATTCCCATTCCGCTTCTGTGGGCAAACGGTAAAATTTTCCCGTAACGGTGCTCAACCATTTACAGAATACCAGAGCCGAATAGGCTGACATACTTACAGCCGGGAAATCCTCTTTTCCCATACCATAAGAAGGATCTTCATAAGGTGGACTCGGTCTGGTTATGGCGTCAATCTTCATCACCCTATCATCCTCAAGTTTTACAAACAATTCCTTATTCTGTTTAAAAAAGAGTTCGAAGACATCCCATGTAACTTCGTACATACCCATATAAAAGGCATCAACAGCTACTTCCCGTTGTGGCCCTTCGTCAGCCTTTCTGTCAGTTTCCGATTCCGGACTCCCCATTAAAAACGTTCCCTCGGGAATTTCTATCATTGCAAAAGAAACATCAGTGGCTGGTACAGTTTCCGTATAGCTATGCTGCGCTTTTGGTGTGGTCGCAGCAATTGCTGCTTTTGGTGATACAGTCGTAGCAGAAGGTTCGACAGTTTTCTGAGTCGTCTTACAGGATACGACCGTAATAAGCAGGCATCCGATCAGGAGAATTTTAATAATAGTAGTTCTATTCAATTTCATTATTTGGTTCCTAGTTAGGTTAAAAATATTAAAAAATTATTTGGTGTATTTAATAATGTTTAAGGCTGCTATGGTCTAAATGGAATTTATGTCAAATTATCTTAAATTTGGTATACTTCATGATACTATCTTGAGGTCGATACAAGAACAAAAATATAAAGCATGAAAAATACGATTACTACCTTAATATTATTGCTATGTGCTCTCAATTCTTTTGCTCAAAAAGAAAAAACAACAATAGATTTGGAAAAATTCACCGAACTAAAAGCATTCGATCAAATAGAAGTCACCTTGATCAAAAGTGACAAAAATCAGGTCGTACTTACTGGAGATGATCAAGGAGATGTGAATGTGGATAACAAAAAGGGGCTTTTAAAAATCAAAATGGATTTTGAAAATCATATGGATGGGGAAGATATTGAGGCTAAAGTCTATTACACCGAAGAACTGACCTTGTTAGATGCCAATGAAAATGCAAAGATTTTCTCTGAAGGAACGTTCAAAAGCAAGGAGGTCAAAATTGCGGTTCAGGAGGGTGCTGATGTAGAGATGAAAGTGGATATAGACAACCTATATGTTAAATCAACCTCGGGTAGTGCGGTGAGGCTTACCGGAAGTGCCCGAATTCAAGAAGTAGTTGCCAATGCCGGTGGTAAGGTATATAATAAAGCATTAAACACGGAGGAAACCAAGGTCACCGTGAATGCAGGAGGTTCAGCCGAAATAAAGGCTTCTAAAAAAGCGGCGGCAAAAGTACGTGCTGGTGGTTCTATATATATTTATGGAAACCCTAAACAAGTAGATCGAGATAAGGTTTTTGGAGGAAAGATCAAGGTGATGGATTAAGTCTAGCTATTCATAAGCAGTCACGTTCAACCTATTGTGCTATATCAATAGCATTAAAAGCGACGAGCTCATTTTCTTGAAATTCGGAGGTTATTTGTATGGGGTTGCAACACACTTCACAATCTTCAACGTAGCTTTGCCTAGCTTCGGAAGGATCAAGAAGCATAGAAATTTCTTCCCAGCAATAGGGGCATTGAAAAAAGTGTTCGATCATAGACAACCAATTTAAGTAATGTCTGGCACAAAAGGTGTAAAACCCAATAGAGGATGCTCTCGCATCCCCTATACCAAATTACTAACTAGACTATAGCACCACCGTTCTTATAGCTAATCGTCAATATCATCATCATCCTCAAATTTAGTGTCCGCCATACGGGTTTTATTTTTATTGAGATTATCGAAATCGAATTCAAAATCTGCCCCGGCATCGTGGTCAAATGCTAATAAGCCCTTCACATTTATCAATTTTAGCCCCTTAAAAGAGTCAAATCTGTTGTTCTGAATTTGCAGTACCCTTAGACTGGCCAATTGGCCAATCTCGACGGGAATTGCCCCACCCAGTCGATTGTTGGCCAATACCAGTTCTCTAAGATTTGAAAGTTTACCCATTTCTGATGGGATAGTACCCTCCAATGAATTTTCAAAAAGCCCCAAACTTTCCAATTTGCTCAAACTACCGAGCGAATCAGGAATTTGACCCTTTAGGTTGTTGCTCGACAAGTTAAGCACTTTTAAGTTTTCAAGCTTTCCAAAGTCTTCTGGAATATGGCCTGTCAAGAAATTGTTGAAAGCCGAAAACTCCTCCAAGCTCTTCAACTGGCCTATTGAATCAGGCAGTACGCCCTTTATTCTATTCATTTCTATTTTTAATACTCTCAAGGCTGATAAATGCACCAATTGCTCCGGCAATTCGCCAGAAATGCTATTAAAAGCAAGATTTAGGTGGGTAAGATTTTTCAATTTCCCAATGCTTTCTGGTATAATTCCGACAAGATTGTTGTTGAATAGATTTATTTCAACAACCTTACCTTCTTTAACCTGTATACCATGCCAGCCGGCCTCATTTTCCTCAAGATTCCATGGTTGCTTCCAATTTTCACCATTCATCTCATGATAAATATCGAGAAGTGTTTGTTTCTCCTGTTCAGAGATTTGAGCATTCACGATAGTGATAGCTGTAAAAAAAACAACTAACATCAGCCATAATGAGATTATATGTATATTCTTAAGGTACATGCTACTTATTCATTGTCTTTGTCCTCCTCAAACCTCGTATCAACCATTCTGGTGTCTCCTTTGCGATATATGTCTCTAAAATTATCTCGTTCCGATTTATGTGTACCCTTGTCGAAATCAAATAAAACCAAATCTATATCTACTGGGATACTGTTACGCAGGCGTTCTTGGTCGAAACGATTTCCTTGTATTTGCAACGCCCTTAGATTGGGCAGAGAAAAAACTTGAGAAGGAAACTCTCCTGAAAGTCGGTTCTCAGATAGCACCATCATTTTCAAATTGTCAAGCAACCCTATACTATCTGGAACATCGCCATAAATATTGTTATTTGCGATTTCAAGGCGTTCTAAGCTGGTTAAGTCTTTAATTTCTTCAGAAATACGCCCTGTAATGTTATTATCTGAAACCAACAGTACTTTTAGATTTTTTAAAACAAACAGCCCTCTAGGTAATATTCCCGACAGTTTGTTCGAAAAAAGATCTAAAATTACCAACTTTCTTAAACTTCCAATTTCATAAGGAATACCTCCCGTAATTCTGTTTTTTCCAAGTCTTAAAACCATCAAATTTTTAAGTTCCACGATGCCCTTGGGCAAATCACCTTCTATCTGATTAAACGCTAAGTTTAGTACTTGTAGCTTATTGAATGCTCCTATAGATTCTGGCAAACTTCCCTTTAGATTATTATTCATCAAGCTAAGGGAAACCACATTATCATTTTTAATTTCTACACCATACCATTCAGAAACATCCTTTGACAAATCCCAAGATTCTTTCCAATCATCACCCCCGGTACTAGTATACAGCTCTATTAAAGCCATCTTTTCCATTTCTGGTATTTGGCTAAAAACAATACTGTTCGTGATTAAAACCACTAGTAAGCAAAGGTATTTTTTCATTCGTCGTATTTTTGCAATTGCCTATTTATAAGAATTATCTTACAAATTAACGTGAAATACCGATAATAGTACAAAATATACCCACTAATTAAACTGAGAAACGTGGTTTTTGTTGTGAAATGCCCAAAAAGTGTTGTAAGAATTTAGCTACTTTCTTGAAATAACTCTTAAGATGTGCCTTCTAGTTCGATAGTCAATCGTTCCCATCTTTTCATTAGCTCTTCCACATCTGCTTTCTTTTTTTTGTAGTCTTCAAAAAAATTATCCTTGGCTATTGTTGCATCATAGTCCATAAGTAGGTTGTGGTCTATTTCGGCTATTTCTTTTTCAAGAGTCGAGATATTTTTTTCAACCGTACTTAATTTGTTCTTAAGTGATTTTATCTTTTTTTGATTTTGAAAGCTTTGCTGCCCTCCCTTCGGCTTTTCTTTCTCCTTTGGTGTATGTTGTTTTTTTTCAATGGCCCTGAAGTCTTCTGCCTTACGTTCTTCTAGATAGTAATCGATATCTCCTAGATACTCTTTGATCTTTCTATCTTTGAATTCATATACTTTATTGGTTAGTCCTTGTAGAAAGTCACGATCGTGAGATACCAAGATCAACGTGCCCTCGAAATTCCGTAATGCCTGCTTCAAAACATTTTTCGACTTAATGTCTAAATGGTTTGTAGGCTCATCCATCACCAGAACATTAAAAGGTTGTAATAGCATTTTTGCCAGAGCCAGTCGGTTGCGTTCACCCCCTGATAAGACCTTTACGAATTTGTCGACCTCATCACCGCGGAACAGAAAAGAGCCTAAAATATCTCTAACTTTACTTCTATTTTTTTCGTTTGCGGCATCAAGCATGGTATCATGCACAGTTTTGCTTCCATCTAAATACTCCGCCTGGTTTTGAGCAAAATATCCAATTTGCACATTGTGGCCAAGTTTAAGCTTTCCTTCATGTTCTAACTCGCCAACCATGATCTTTGCCAAAGTTGATTTTCCTTGTCCGTTCTGACCAACAAATGCGGTCTTGCTATCGCGTTCAATCAACAAATCAATACCCTGTAGCACATGATTGTCTCCGTAGCTTTTCGAAAGATCTTCAATTTCAGTTACTACTTTTCCAGGGGTAATAGAAATGGGGAATCGCACATTCATTACGCTATTGTCATCTTCGTCAACTTCGATACGTTCAATCTTATCAAGCTTCTTTATAAGTGATTGGGCCATGGAAGCCTTAGTTGACTTCGCACGGAATTTTTCAATTAAACGCTCGGCCTGCTGAATCTCCTTTTCTTGGTTCTTCTGGGCGTTCAATTGCTGTTGTTTCATTTCACTTCTGAGAACTAGATATTTTGAGTAGGGTTTGTTGTAATCATAAATACGGCCCAGGGAAATCTCGATGGTGCGATTCGTCACATTATCTAAAAACATTTTATCATGTGAAACAATTACGACGGCACCGGGATAACTTTTTAAAAAGTTCTCCAACCAAATGATTGATTCAATGTCTAAATGGTTCGTTGGCTCATCTAGCAGCAACACATCATTGCTTTGCAAGAGTAATTTTGCCAACTCTATACGCATACGCCAACCGCCCGAGAACGTTTCTGTTTTTTGATTAAAATCGGCACGCTTGAAACCAAGTCCCTGAAGTATTTTTTCGGTTTCACCTTGATAGTTATACCCCCCTATAATCTCATAGTGATGCGTTACATCACTTAAATCAATTATCAGCTGGTTGTAACTTTCACTTTCATAATCGGTACGTTCAGCAAGTTGTTGGTTGATCTCGTCTAATCGCATTTCAAGGCTTTTGATTTCTTCAAAAGCCTGATAGGCCTCTTCCAACACAGTTCGGCCTTGCTCGAAGTCAATATCTTGTCTAAGGAAACCGATTTTTATATCCTTTTCAACTGCGATAGTGCCCGAATCATAGGGCATATCTTTAGTGAGCAATTTCAGCAAAGTAGACTTACCTGCTCCATTCTTGCCAATAAGCCCTACACGATCACCTCCGTTAAGGCGAAATGAAATTTCTTCAAACAAATATTCGCCTCCAAAAGAAACGGAAAGATTGTGGATATTGAGCATATGCTAAAATACTAGGTAAATCGTAATTCTATTATGGTGTTAGGCTCCAAACTGAACTTCATGTCACCTACTACATCTGTCTTTCAATAATTGGTTTTAACGATTTGCACATTGAATTTTGTAATGCTAGTTACATTTTCAAAATTGTCAAATCAGTACCTTTACACAAAGATTTTGCAAATGTTAAAAAAAGGAAACAAACTATACAGTATTTTAACAGGAAGTTGCCCTAAATGTCATGAAGAGAGCATGTATGTGAATAAAAATCCATATAAACCTGGACATTTATTTAAGATGCATGAGCGTTGTGCTAACTGCAATACCAAATACAAAATTGAACCTTCTTTTTTTTATGGGGCGATGTACGTTAGTTACGCAGTAGGAATTGCTTTTGCAGTTGCAGCCTTTGTGATTGCAAGATTGTTTTTGGGGGCGAATTTAATAACCACTTTTATCGCTATTGTCGCCACCATGGTTGGATTCATGCCCGTAATTATTCGTTTGTCAAGAAACATTTGGATCAACTTCTTTTTCAAATACGATTCTGAAGCTGCGCAAGCTAATTCTTAAAGTGTTTTTTAGTAAAGCGTGATATGTCCATTTCTGGATGTATGGCTACGCCTTTTTCAATCAGATTTAATAGTTGTTTGGAAGCAAAGGGAGCAATCATAACCCCTCGAGAACCAAATCCATTTAAGACATACATATTTTTATTCTTTGGATGTTGGCCCACCAAAGGTCTCCTATCTGTCACTGTGGGGCGAATTCCCGCCAGTTGATCTACCACTTCATAATCACACTTCAACAAGGCATCTAATTTCTGAAGCAACTCGCTTCTTGAAGCTTTCGTCGGAAGGTTGGTGGTATCCTTCCATTTATATGTTGCTCCTATTCGATACAGATCGTTTTCCCAAGGAATCAGAAAAATCGACGATTTAATAGCCTTGGTTTCATTTAGGTCGGGTACTTTGACGGTCAAGTATTCTCCTTTTGTACTAGTTAATGGCAAGAAATCGAAAAAAGGATTTTTCTTCATACCATATCCCTCCGCAAAAACAATCTGCCGTGCACTTACAGATTTATAACCTAAACCATCTACATTGAATTTTAAGGCGCCGTAGTCAAAGGTTTCCTGTACGAACCTGTCCTTTGACCGTAAATACTCCTTATACGACAACAGCAATTTTGCGGTATCTATTCTGCCGGTATGCAATACTTCTCCAAAGCCGAAGGGAGCATCAATTTTTGGGTTTTGGTTGCGCTGAATTGTTGTTGCCAAAAAGTCTTTTAATCCTATCTTATCGGAAGCTTCAAACCACATATTCTGCTCTTCGATAGAGGCAAATCTCCGCAAGACCGGTAGCTTGTAATTCAACTTTATTTTTAGTTTTCTTTCGAGAGATTGGTAAAACGGAATGGCCAGGTCGAGTTGCTCCTTGGCGTTCCAGGCCATGGTAAATCGTTTTAAGATTACCGGGTTGTATAATCCACCAGCTACAAGCGAGGATGTTTGTGAAGCATCACTAATGACTTTGTAGGTTTTGCCACTTTGCTCAAGCCGTTCACAAAATGATACGCCGGCTATTCCTAAGCCTACGATTAGATAGTCTATCATGTGGCAAAGGTACTTATTAAACCTCATTGGGAGGAGAGCACCACAAAGCTAGCTGTAAACGTTAGAGTCAAAGTCAAGAGCCTACCTCCATGTACTCACAATAACAAAAAAAATCCTCAACATTGCTGTTGAGGATTTAATATGTTCTTGAATTGGAATTCTAATACTTGTTAAGCGTACGAATTAGTAGCTCCACATGTCTTGTTCTCTATCTCTGATGACCTCTTTAATTCTTTTGGCCTCCAGTAGTTGGAACAAGGCATTATCAGCGACGTAATCATTAACCTTTCGGTCACCGTGTACGTTGTCTTCTCTATAAATTACACCATTGAACCTTCTTGCATTCAACAACATATCAAAAGATATGGGTTGTGCAGAGTTGCGTTGGTTAAAAACCTTGGCTTCATGAAGTATTTGCCTGGCACCTGGGTACCACACCCAGAAAAGTTCTACCTTGGCATCTTGAAGATCCATTGATTCATCGTCTATAAAGTTAACATCTGGTGCAACAGGAGCGATACCCAATAAACGGTACTTTAATTCTCCTTGACGTTTGTCGAAATACCAGATTCCTTTGATACGGTACTCTTCAATATCCGCGGCTGAAAGTTCTCTTTCGTTGATGTACTCATCTGAAAGTTCTTCACCAGCATTTATTTGTTCGTAACCATAATCGGTTGTATCTCTTTTCTTTAAAGTAGCTTCTAAGTCACCAAAAACTCTTTTTTCGGTAAAATAAGAATCAACATATACATCCTCAAGTTTTCCGTTTTTGATATTCTTAATTAAAACATCATACAACGACCTTCTATCTGCACCTATATCAACGGTGTCAGTAGGATAGTATAAAGGAAAATTTACACGCTCATCTAAATCAATGACTTCCCATACAGTTTTAGACCATAAGATATCTCTATCATCTACATAACCATACTCTAGAGGAGCATCATTGTCTAGTGCTTTTTGAGCTTCAGTCCTCATACCTATCTCTTGTGGCTTCTTCGCGTTTAAAATATTTGCTTGGGCCATCATTGAAGCAGGTAGCAAGGTCACAGCTCCGATTAGTAAAACATTCTTCCAATTCATGCTTGAATTAATTTAAAATTACCGAGCGACTTACGCCGCTCGGTTTTCTATTAGTATTAGTTTGTGATCTCCACAACAACTGGAGACACTTTCTTTAATTTATAGGTTTTGTTGTTGCTAATGAAAGCATTGATATCAAAGATCTGAACTGCATCACCACGCTTTGCTCTTTTCAAAGCAGACTTGGCTCTAGCATCTAATTTACCACCTTTAACAACTACTGTAGGCTGACCTGGAACTTTGAATTTAAACCCACTTACTCTAAGGTTCAAATCAAAATCGAAGTCTTCTAAGATTGCACCAACTGTAGATTTTTCTAAGTTAGCTCGTGGCATTTTAGCGCTTCCTGTTTCACCTCTGATCGAACCAGAAGGTCTTGGAATATCTTTGATTCTGAATTCGGATCTAGAAGAAACTCTCTGACCGTCAGGTAAAGTACCAGAAGCCGTAATAGTTACTGTTCTTCCTTTACCAGGGCTCATCACATACTTGCTACCGCTGCTTTTCTTAAGACCCGGGGCAGAAGCACTAACCTTATTGTTAGGTATACCAGGTATAGAGATAGACATTGGGTTAGATACACCGCGATAAACAACGTTCATCTTGTCAGCAGCTATCAATGCAGCATTTGGCTTAGAAATAGTAGCGAAAGAATTCTTTACAGGAACTTCAATCTCATTACCATCTTGCATGAAGTATAAGGTTCCAGCTACCTCATGGTCTCCAGCAGCGCCAGAACCAATAAGCATTTTTACACCACCAGCTTCAATCTTATAATCTCTTCCCTCCGAAAGTTTTCTTCCATCAAGGGTCAATTCAGCTCTTACGGGAGTTGATGAATTATCAGTTTTACTAATGATAATTTTACCATCATACTTTTCTCCTGTATAGTAAGCTGACTTGCTTGCAAAAAGAGAAGTTGCAAAGTTTTTCAACGATACTTGTTCAGTCAACTCACCTGCCAACATCGACTTCAAAGCATCTTCTTCAGTTGCTTTAATATCAGCCTGCAAGGCAGTCAATTTAGTCAAAGACGCCACAAGTGGAAATCTTTCATAGTGATAGTTGATCCAATCAACTTTGTCACCGCTACGGTTGGTAACTTTACCATTCTCATCACCTGTTTGGAAACGAGCTACTACAGATGCTTTAACATCTTTCATAGTTGCTGGTAAAATATTATTGACACCATCACGGTAATCATTGATTCGCTTTAAGAACTCTTCTCCTTCCGGCGTCAAGTTATCTCCTTGGAAAAACTTTCCATCAAGAAAATCAGACTTGTCCATAACTTGGTAATCCGTAGGATCTTCGACTCCTTCTAACATACCATCTTTCAATGATTGAAGGTAATCGTAGTACTCTTGAGACATCTCTTTGATTTGGCCAGCTTTGGCGTACAAATCGCCATATTTAGCCGCATCTTCAGATGCTTTTGTACTTAGACCATCTAAGAAAGCTAGGTTACTTTCCGTAGTCTTTACGTTAGAAGTCTCCATCTTTACATTCATCAAACCGAATGCAGCTAGAACTTCTTTACTCATATTTAAGGCCAACATCGCGATGAAGATCAAATACATAAGGTTGATCATCTTCTGACGTGGTGTTGCTTTTCCTCCTGCCATGTTTTCTAATTAGTTTTTAATTATTATTTGATTTGGGGTCATTTTAACTAAAACTAATTAGTTTCTGGTCATTGCGGTTAACATACCTCCGTATACACCGTTCAATGAAGAAAGATTGGTAGCAAGAGATTCCATTTGCTCTTTCAAAGCAGCTGCATTTTGCAATTGCTCTTCATTAGCAGTAGCTTGCTTGCTAGCACTTTCTAATTGTACTTTGTAAAGGCTGTTCAATGATTCCATCTGAGCGGCAGCTTGTACCATTTCATCAGAGTACTTACGTGTAGATTCCATTGCATCTACTGTAGGAGCGATACCTTTGGCTGCACCTTCGAAGTTTCTAATGCTATCTCCTAAGCTTTCCATAAGCTGTGCATCAACACCAGCTTCAGCTAAAAGGTTGTCTAATTTAGCAGATAATGAAGACTCGGTTTCTTTGATCTCAGCAAGTTCGTTATCTCTTCCTGAAGACATACCACCACTTAATTCTGGGTATACTAAAGACCAATCGTACTCGTCATCTACTGGTTCGAATGCACTAATAGCAAAAATAAGTGCTTCAGTAATAAGACCTACTGCAAGTAAAAGACCACCTGTAAGCGGACCAAACTCCCAGTGAAGGATTTTAAATAATGCTCCGATAATTACTACCGATGCTCCAAGGCCATAGGCCATGTTGAATAGTTTCTTTGTTGATTTTGACTGTGCCATAATTTAAAAGTTTAATTTAAGATTTAATGTTAATAATAAGTATTTGGTTAACGTTGCTTCCGAACTATTCGGAAATATTTTGGATTTTGTGTATTTGAACTACTTTGTACTTAAGCTTTTTGTAACCCTAACCTTTTTTCAATTTTCAAGACCGCCATAGTCTCTTAAAATGTTGATATAAAATTAGTTGTTACTTTTTGTTTTTGGAATACCCAGAAGAATGTATTTTTTCTACTGGTTTTCCTTTATTCAATTTTATTGTGTTGAATCTTCTTCACCCATATAGTCTTGTACAGTTCTAAAACCGATATAACTACGCGCTGAATCAGAATATTCATAATCTCTAGTACTTACTTGTAAGAAGTATGCAACATCTTTCCAAGAACCACCTCTAATTACCTTTCTGGCATTCGCACCATCGCCACCATTTGGATTCATTGTTGATACATAATCATATGAACTTGGATCGTAGCTAGAATTTGTCCACTCCGATACATTACCGGCCATATTATATAAGTTGAAATCATTGGGCTCGTACGACTTAGCCTCTACAGTGTATAGCGCTGCATCTGCTGCATAGTCACCACGTTGCGGTTTGAAGTTGGCCATAAAGCAACCTGTGTCGCTAATTACATAAGGGCCACCCCATGGGTATGTTCCACCTTCAATACCACCTCGAGCAGCATATTCCCATTCCGCTTCGGTAGGTAATCTGAACTTATTTACAAATTGTCTGCCTCTACTTTTGTTATCATCATTCTTGAACTTTGTTCTCCAATTACAAAAAGCTTGAGCTTGTTTCCAAGAAATTCCAACCACTGGATAGTCGCTGTACGCATCATGCCAAAAATAGTCATTGTGCATTGGCTCATTATAGGAGTACTCGAAATCACGAATCCAAACTGTAGTGTCAGGATAGATTTCCAATTCTTCTTGACGAATGAAGTCTTTTCTTCTACCAGATCTCGATCTTGCAGCAGCTTCGATATCCATCCAACTGTATTTGTATTTTAATTTTGTCACGTCGATAGTACGTTGCCCATTGTAAGATTCCTCTTCTGGAATGTACAACGAATCCATGACCTCAGTATAATACTCATCTGGATACTCAGAAGTATCCCAAATAAGATCTTCATCTTTGTTCAAAGAATATCCTTCGTAACCTGTATCTCCCATTCCTGAATAATTATCAAGCATGTACTTGTCATAAACCGAAGCTTTCGTCGTATCGGCTTGCTTGAATGCATATTCTCCAATACCTCCATCTTCAGCACTTAATCCTAACTCATCGGCAAGAATGGCTAACCTGGTTCTGGCGATAGAGTCTTGAACCCACTCTACAAATTGTCGATATTCGCTATTGGTGATTTCCGTATCATCCATGTAGAAGGAACGTACGGTTACGGTCTTTGTAGGGGCGTTGAGAACCTTGGCTTGATCTTCTTCAGATTTCCCCATGATAAATGAACCTCGAGGAATGAGTTCCATCCCATAAGGTTTCTCTGGATACCACTTCTTTCCTTGGGCTCCAACTAGCTCTCCTTTTGATTTCGACCCACAACTTGTGAGTAAAAAAACAAACGCTATAGATAATAACAATAGCTTCTTCATACTTTAGGTTAAATTTCGATTATGGTTATAAACTGCAATCACTTATTTATTCTACACTCTAAAACTACGATTTGATTAAATTATTGTATCAAACCCCATTATACTGCAAAAAAAAATTGATTAGTTAAAGCCTTTTTTATAGGCCTTAAACCACCGTTCTGGAATGTTCTGATCGCAAGCGTCTAAATAGTCCTTTTCGGTGCAGGGTAATAACGAAGATGATTCGAGTTTAGTATTTGAAGTGAAAATAGATGGTACTTCGACCCACCATCTTTCGGTGAAATGACTCTTATAATAGATTAACTGCTCTGTTTCCGTTGGCACGGTATACTTCGTGAACGCTTCGGAATTAACGTATGGAGACTCTTTTATTCGAAAATTAAACCCTTCAACGAAGTACCAAATGATCTGCGCCATGAGCTGGCACGATTGGTTTGAATTTTCCATTTCATAGATACCAAAGACACTTACGTTATCACTAATACCAGCATAACGCGAGATAGCGCAAATCTCCCTACCAGTAAATCCATTAGGCGAGAAAGTATTTGAATACCCAATATCAGCCGCTCGTATGGCGCGAGCATCTAGACTAACCATGTGAGCATTGCGCAAAACGGGTTCAGCAAGCGCAATATCATTAATCAAATCTCCCAAACGATACGCATCAAAAAATAGACGTTCCATCAAATCGATTTCTTCCTGGGCATTGAAATAGCTTTGGTAACCAAGATTGGAAAAGTTGAATAGATTATTGGGCTTGTCTGTAATAATCTTGCTCATGTAGGAATGTGAGGATATCAATTCGTCTTCCATGCCAAAATCAAAACGACTGTCAACGGCCACGAGATTTATCATGTCTTTAATACCATCAAAAGATCTATAGGCGGGATAGGTAATATCTTGCGTGGCCCCTATGATAATGGGAACGATATTTTCTTCAAGTAAGCCAGCAACAATCTCTTTTACCACAAAGTAGGTATCCTCAACGGATTCTCCTTCTTCAATGTCACCCATATCAACTAAGGTAGAATTCCAATTGCCCATTAACAACTTATACAGTTGTATTCGAATAGCAGAAACGTCAAGTTTTTCAGTTTTTTTCTCGAAGGCATTTCGCGATTCCTTTACCCCAATAATGGCCAAGGAAGCAATTGCCAAAACGGGAAGTCCATCGCGAACCGTATGCTTATGAATATTCTTTCCTAAAGATTGCGGTGGTAGTAATTCGGTATGAGCCAATACCTTATCTTCAATAGGGACTAGGAAATCAAATGCCATCGGGTTGGTGGGTTAAAAGGTTACTGGTATTTGAAGGCAAATACGCATTTCAAAGTTAATAACTGTACCACCACATAAACAATAGCTACATGCAATTTATCGAAAGATTAAATTCCGATGATTAAACTATCGCTAAAATCAACAAATTACTTCTTCTTTGCTTTAGGTTTTGCTTTCGCTTTCTTCTTTGGGCTTTTCTTTTCGATAAGTGTTTTGGCCTCTTCTAATGTAACTTTTGTGGCATCAACCGTCTTGGCAATTTCTACCTTTACTTTGCCCTTTATGATGTTATGACGGCCCCATCTTGCCTTCTCAATTCGAATGCCTTCTTCTGGCCATTCTTGAATTAGTTTGTCAATTTCCTTTTGCTTTTTGACCTCAATCAATTCTTCAATATCAGCCTGGCTCAGGTTATCAAAATCATACTTCTTATTGACATTAATAAACATACCATCCCACTTGATGAACGGACCAAAACGCCCAGTTCCCTTTACCACATCTTTACCCTCGTAATTAGCAATGGGCGCATCTGCTTTTTCCTTGGCAACGATTAATTCGATGGCTCTATCGAGTTCTATTTCCATTGCATTCTCTCCCTTGGCCATAGAAATAAACTTCTCGCCAAACTTTACATAGGGCCCAAAACGACCTACATTTGCCAGAACTTCTTCGCCCTTATAAACACCTAATTTTCGTGGCAATTTGAACAAATCCATTGCCTCTTCAAAGGTTATGGTGTTTAATGATTGATCAGGTAGTAAACTGGCGAAGGTTGGCTTCTCTTCGTCATCCACTGTGCCAATTTGCACCATTGGTCCGAATCTGCCTAGCCGAACAGCAACACGTTTTCCAGATTTTGGGTCCTCACCTAAAATACGTTCACCGCTAGCCCGATCGGCATTCTCCTCAACATCTTTGACTATGGGGTGGAAATCTTTATAAAATGATTTCATCACTTTCTGCCAGTCCTCGTGACCTTCAGCTATCTCATCGAAATCTTCTTCTACCTTCGCTGTAAAGTTGTAATCGAGAACTGCTGAAAAATTACTAACCAAAAAGTCATTTACAATCATTCCGATATCTGTTGGAACAAGCTTTCCCTTATCAGATCCTACCATCTCGGAAAGATTCTTTTCTTTCAATGCGCCGGCCTCCAATACCAACTGGCTGTATTTGCGTTCAGTACCTTCAATGGTTCCTTTTTCAACATACTTTCTATTTACGATAGTAGAAATAGTTGGTGCATAGGTAGAGGGTCGACCAATACCCAATTCCTCCAATTTCTTCACCAATGACGCTTCCGTAAAACGATAGGGTGGTCTTGAAAAACGTTCAGTTGCCGTAATAAAATTATTCTGTAAAGCATCTCCAACCTGCATGGCAGGCAACATACCTTCTTGTTCCTCGGCGGCATCCTCTTCATCTAAGCCCTCCATATATACTTTTAGAAATCCATCAAATTTGATGACTTCTCCATTTGCAGAAAATTCCTCGCTATGAGTATTTACCTTAATCTTTACATTGGTTCTTTCCAATTGAGCATCACTCATTTGAGAGGCTATGGTTCGCTTCCAAATTAGCTCATATAATTTTTGTTGATCACGCTCTAATGAAGGTGATTGGTTCATCATGTTCGTAGGACGAATCGCTTCATGAGCTTCTTGCGCTCCTTTAGACTTTCCTTTGAAATTGCGAACATTACTATACTGCTCACCGTAGTTGGTGATAATCGCATCTTTTGCTGCATTGATTGCCTCACCAGATAAATTCACACTATCAGTTCTCATATAGGTAATCAAACCTGCTTCATACAAGCGTTGAGCAACTTGCATAGTTCTTCCTACTGAAAAATACAACTTACGAGATGCTTCTTGCTGTAAGGTAGAGGTTGTAAATGGAGCAGAAGGGGATTTTTTAGCTGGCTTTTTATCCAAATTTCCCACTGAGAAATTGGCTCCCATATTTTGCTTGAGAAATGCTTCTGCCGCTTCTTTTGATGGAAAGGTCTTGTTCAGTTTCGCGGTAAACACATTTCCTTCTAGAGTTTTAAACTGGGCCGATATTTTGAACGAAGCTTCTGCAGTAAACGCTTCAATATCACGTTCTCTTTCAACAATCAAGCGAACCGCTACTGATTGTACACGACCGGCTGATAGTCCTGGTTTGATTTTCTTCCACAGAACAGGAGACAACTGGTATCCAACAAGCCGATCTAAAACACGTCTTGCTTGTTGTGCATTTACCAGATTGTAATTTATTTCACGAGGGTTTTCAATTGCTTTCTGAATAGCAGATTTGGTAATGGAATTAAAAACTATGCGCCTCGTTTTTGCTTTGTCTAAACCTAGGGTTTCAGACAAATGCCAAGAAATGGCCTCTCCTTCACGATCCTCATCACTCGCTAACCAAATCAATTCAGACTTCTTAGCAAGGTCCTTTAATTTTTTCACAAGAGCCTTCTTGTCGTCGTCAACAATGTATTTTGGCTTGAAGTCGTTGTCAACATCTACACCTAATTCTTTAGAAGGCAAGTCGGCTATATGTCCGAAACTAGACTCTACTTTAAAATCTTTTCCTAAAAACTTTTCTATCGTTTTGGCCTTTGCAGGCGACTCTACTATTACTAGATTCTTAGCCATTCATCAGTTTTTGAGCCAACAAAAGTAGTTGAAATTTTTAATTTGCTACTATACCTTATATATATGTAAAAAAAAACACCCCATTTTCACGAGGTGTTTTTCTTAGGTTTAAGAACTATTTATTTTAAGTCAAAAGTGCTTAACAAGCGTATTTCATTATCGAGATATTCATATTGGTACAAAACTTTATCACCAATCATTAACAAGGAACTTGACAACGGAATTACATCATAGGTGTTGATATCTTTAAAGTGGTTTAGTTGAACCAGATCGTCGATATTGGTCTTATCATATACTTTCAAACCATCAGGACCATCACATATGAAAAGCTTTTCCTCTTTGATACCCAAGCCGTAGGGCTCGGTCATTGGATAGGTTTTCTTCAGAGTAGGCTTGTTAAGATCAGAAACATCTACAATATAAAGTCCGCTTTCCGTACCGTCACCGCAAAAATTACTACTTCTTAAGGTAACAAAGGCATAATCACCGCTAACCACAACTGGATCACAAGCCCTACCATGTGTAAACTCTGATACATATGTCGGTTTATCAGGTGACGAAATATCATAGATATACATGCCTTGCGTACCCCCTAAGAATAAGATATCACCTTGATTAAAGATGGTTTCTATGTTGCCGTTGGCGTATACCTCTTCCAATACCTTCGGATTGTCTAAATCTTCTATATTAAAAACATTGATACTCCAAGGTTCAACAGCGTAGAGATAATCGTCAACAATTTTAAAACGTGCAAACGAACCACCCTGACCAGTAGTTGACGTAGTAGGAGCTGCAGCCTCGGCAGCAGAATCGTTTGCTAGAAAAACATCAGTTCGGGTAGAACCATATTGGGCCTCAAAGTCAGCAGTAGACATGCGTACTTCGTTTACCTCCCAGCCCGTTAGGGCATCTCGATTGGCATCAAAATCGCTGTAATCATATGCATCTGCCTCGGGCCACGCTACGTCAAAACCAACGGTACACCAAAATATTTGATAGATGGCATTTTCCATACGTTTGGCAAATTTGATGTTCTTGATATCCGAAATATCCATCACTACCAAATCACCATAACTATCGGCAAAAAGCCGATCGTCTTTAATTGATATATCGTTGTTTCCCTCCAATTTTATAAAACCAATGTTCTCTGGAGCTGATGGATTGGTATTATCAAGAATATGAAAACCCCGATAGACATCATTTACAAAAATGTAATTTTTATAGGCATAAATTTTTCCAGATTCAATTATCGGAACCGGTTCTGTTACTGCAACTGCCTCTTCTTTAAAAGTAATAAGATTGCTCTTTAAAGGAGTTGCTATCAAATAGGTTTGCATCATATCTAGAGAAGAAACCTGATCATCAAAATCGCACGATTGAAAAAACACTAAGGCAAGCAGAAGTATTCCTATCTTTTTCATAACTATTATTTATTGGGTTGCTTCATTAGGATGCCGATTGGGGTATCACGTTGCGTGCGATCTAAGAAATTAACATTTCTAAGCAGACTCTAGCCCTTCCTCAGCTGAAAACCCGATTCCGTCTTTATACACATAGTATACAGGAACTTTTGACAACATTGCTGTAAAAAATAGGCCAACAAAACATAGAATAATACCCAATTCTGCGAGGAAACCCATAACCAGAAGCAATCCAAAAATGACTAACCAATTCTTATTGCCCAATTGAAAGCTTGCTTTCACGATTTCCATCGGAGTCAATTCATCGTTGAAGGCAAGCAAAGCAGGAATCAGCGACAAGGGAACCATTAGATAAATAAGACCAATACCACAAGTAAGCATACCCAGAACAGTAAGACCAAGGTAAATTGAAGCCAAAATAACTAGTTTGCGCAAGCGTCCATTCTTGAAATAGAAGAAATAATCGTCACCACTATTTTCATTGAAGTCCTTTATTTTACATATCCGAAGAAAGGCGGCCATAAAACCCAATGAAATAGTCATTACTGCTATCATTACAATCGGAATCGAAACAATCAGCCCAATGATAATTGGTAGACTCAATTCTTCATGTTGCAACATTTCAGGATCTGTTATACCTGCTGCAATCAAAGGCAGGTAGGCCAAAATGTAGAATGGCAAAATACATACCATGGTCAATAGTAGTATTATAAAACCTTGTACCCATACTTTTTTAAAGAGTTCAAAAGACTTACTAAAAATAGTACCAAACTCAATTGGATTACTATCATCGATCTTGCGGTTAATCATTTCAAATTTCATCGGTTGTCATTTTACATAAAAATAGGAAGATTCTGAGAAAGTAAATCGCACAAAATACTATTAAAATATACTGTCAATTTGTCATAAAATTGTATTTAGCCCTATCTTTGCCATCCACTTAATGACAAGGATTTCTTTAATAGATGGAAAAAACAATTGATGAAACCATTCAGGGTACTTCTTTATCTGGTACCCATAACAATGCCAACGCTCGGAAGCTCTATATAGAGAGTTATGGCTGTGCAATGAATTTTTCCGATAGTGAAATTGTGGCTTCGATTTTGGCAACCGAAGGATTTAACACCACCCAAAATTTGGAAGATGCCGATTTGGTTTTGGTTAATACGTGTTCGATTCGAGAGAAAGCGGAACTGACTGTTCGCAAACGTTTGGAAAAATTCAATGCGGTCAAAAAAAATAGACCCCATTTAAAGGTAGGTGTTTTAGGATGTATGGCCGAACGTCTAAAAAGTCAATTGCTAGAGGAAGAAAAAATCGTCGATATGGTGGTCGGGCCTGATGCTTACAAAGACCTGCCCAACCTTATCAAAGAAGTTGATGAAGGACGAGATGCGGTAAATGTTGTGCTTTCCAAGGAAGAAACCTATGGTGATATCGCACCTGTTCGTTTGCAGACAAATGGCGTAAGTGCTTTGGTATCTATAACACGAGGTTGCGATAATATGTGCACCTTTTGCGTAGTGCCTTTCACACGTGGCAGAGAACGAAGTCGCAATCCTCAGTCGATTTTAGAGGAAGTGAATGACTTATGGGAAAAAGGCTTTAAAGAAATTACGCTTTTGGGTCAAAATGTAGATAGTTATTTGTGGTATGGTGGAGGTTTAAAAAAAGATTTTGTCAAAGCTTCCGAAATGCAAAAGGCCACAGCAGTAGATTTTTCAAACCTTCTAGGTATGGTAGCGGAAGCCCAACCTAAAATGCGCATTCGATTTTCAACGTCGAATCCTCAAGATATGACCCTAGACGTGATTCGAACTATGGCCAAATATGATAACATCTGCAATCATATTCATTTGCCCGTGCAAAGTGGAAGCAATCGCATTTTAAAGGAAATGAACCGATTGCATACGATTGAGGAATATTTTAAACTCATAGATAATATTCGCGAAATACTTCCTGATTGCGCCATTTCACAAGATATGATCTCGGGATTCCCTACCGAAAGTGAAGAAGACCATCAAGCCACCTTGGCCGTTTTAGAGTATGTAAAATACGATTTCGGCTATATGTATTTGTATTCAGAAAGACCGGGTACTATGGCCGCGCGAAAGTTAGAAGATGACGTTCCCATGAACGTTAAACAAAGGCGGCTGGCGGAAATCATAGCCCTGCAACGCGAACATTGCAAATTCAGAACCGAGGAACACCTTGGGAATATAGAAGAAGTACTGGTCGAAGGAACGTCAAAGAAATCAAATGCGCATTGGATGGGAAGAAATTCGCAAAATACCGTTGTAGTCTTCCCTAAAGGAAATTATAAAGTTGGCGACTTCGTAAATGTAAAAATAAGCGATTGTACTTCGGCAACTTTAATTGGAGAGGCATTGGGTTATAGTAAGAACTAAAATAGAGATTTCCTCTTTAGAGGGTATATACATATGGAAGGCATTCAATCAATAAAACAGCGTTTTGAAATCATCGGAAACGATCCGAAGCTGAATCGGGCCATTGAAAAGGCAATTCAAGTGGCTCCTACCGACATTTCTGTTTTGGTAACCGGTGAAAGTGGTGTGGGAAAGGAATCAGTTCCTAAAATCATACATGCGTTATCTCATAGAAAGCATGCTAAATATATTGCTGTAAACTGTGGAGCTATACCCGAAGGCACTATTGACAGTGAGCTTTTTGGGCATGAAAAAGGAGCATTTACTGGAGCTACATCAACGCGAAGTGGTTACTTCGAAGTGGCAGATGGTGGCACCATTTTTCTAGATGAGGTCGGTGAGCTTCCACTGACAACACAGGTTCGTCTTTTGCGTGTATTGGAAAATGGAGAGTTTTTAAAAGTGGGATCCTCTCAAGTGCAGAAAACTGACGTACGTATCGTTGCGGCGACAAACATCAAAATGTTCGAAGCGATTAAGAAAGAAAAGTTTCGTGAAGACTTGTATTACAGATTGAGTACGGTTGAAATTAACATTCCACCACTGCGTGAACGCCAAGATGATATTCATTTGCTGTTCCGAAAGTTTGCTTCTGACTTTGGACAGAAGTACAAAATGCCTACCATACGTTTAGAGGATGATGCTAGAGAATTATTATTGAAATATCGCTGGCCAGGAAATATACGTCAATTGCGAAACATCGCCGAACAGGTTTCTGTTCTCGAGGAAAAACGAAGTATTTCGGCCTTCACGTTAAATGGATACCTGCCCAATGCTAGCACCTCAAACTTGCCCGCGGTAGTTGGGGGTGATAAAAAGGAAAGTGACTTTAGTACGGAACGTGAAATTTTGTACAAAGTGCTTTTCGATATGAAAGGTGACTTAAATGATCTTAAAAAGTTGACCCTAGAGCTGCTTAAAAATAACGATACCGAAAAAGTTCAAGAAGAAAACGAGAATTTAATTCGTAAGATTTATGGAGATGACGGTGAGGAAATACCTAAACAAGAAAACGCCTCCGTTGAACTTTTACAGCTTCCAGAAACCCAGATTGAGCCTGTAATTCAACAAGCCGTTCAAGAAGACAAATACCATTTTGCCGAAGAAATTCAAGAAGAAGAAACTCTATCTTTACAGGAGAAAGAGATTGAATTGATTAAAAAATCATTGGAAAGAAATCGAGGAAAACGAAAAGCAGCCGCCGCAGAACTCGGTATTTCCGAACGTACTTTGTATCGAAAAATAAAGCAATATGATTTGTAAAAAGTGTTAAGCTTACATAAAAAGCTTTGTTCGTTTCTTTTTATTCTAGTTTCTTTGAAACCTAAACCTAATTTTAAGTGCAAGGACCTAAAAATTTAATACTTGTCATACTCCTTAGCGTAAGTCTTAGCTCATGTGGGGTTTATAATTTTACCGGTGGTGACGTTGGTACCGCTGAAACATTCCAAGTGAACTATTTTCAGAATTACGCATCTCAGAGTCCCGGTTCAATTTTTGAACCAGGTATGGATAGAGATTTTACCTTGGCACTTCAAGATCGTATTTTAAATCAAACAAGTTTAGACTTGATTGGATCTAGTGGCGATTTACTCTATGAAGGAGAAATTGTTGAATATCGGATCTCGCCTATGAGCGCAACGGCTCAACAAACAGCTGCCCAAAATAGACTTTCAATAGCCGTGCAAGTACGTTTTACAAACAATACCAAGGAAGATGCTGATTTTGAACAACGTTTTTCCTTTTTCTTTGATTACCCGGCTGAATCACAATTGTCTTCGGTGAAATCGGAAGCCCATGAGGTTATCTTTGAAAGAATAACCCAAGATATTTTTAATGCATCCCTTGCTGATTGGTGAAAAGAAAACTCAAACTTAGCGACCCGAAGTAGAAAGTACATTGTGAGTTATTTGAAACGCCTTATATTGTATTCGAGAAGCAACCAACATCTAGCGTCTAGCGAACAATGAACGTAAAAGACTTTACATATTTATTACAGAACCCAAACAAGTCTATCTCTGCTGAACAAACAAAGCAACTCGAAGATGTACTTTCAGAGTTTCCCTATTTTCAGGGAGCACGTGCCGTTCATTTAAAAGGTCTGAAAAACGCAAACAGTTTTAAGTATAACAATGCCCTTAAAGTAACGGCAGCGTATACTACAGATAGAGACACTCTTTTTGACTTTATAACTTCTAAAGAATTTCTACAAAATTCCATTGCCGATTCCATTTCAGGTAAAACGACCGCCTTGGTCGAAACCGAAATAGTTTCCGAAGAAATTGTGCCTAAAGTTCAAGAGAAGGATATCCTCATCGAAAAATCTCCTGATGAGCCCTTACCACAAACCATTGATGATGCAGATACCATTTTAGATCCCGATTTGTTCAAATCAAAAGATCCTCGTGTAGATGCAGCCATAAAAAAGGCAAAAGAAGAAGCCGAGACTGCCCTTGAAATAGGTCAACCACTTTCCTTTACCAAAAACGAAAAATATTCTTTTAGCGAATGGCTACAGTTGACTTCACAAAAAACAGTTCAAAGACAAGAAAAGGTAGCAGCACCAAAACCCGAAGCTTTTGAATTGGAGGCAGCGATTTTAAAAGAAAAAAAGTTTGAGCTTATCGATAAATTTATAGCCGAGAGTCCGAAAATCATTCCTAGCGAACAGCAATCTCCAAAAGTGGCGGTCAAGAAAGCAACAAAATTTGATGCTAACGAACTCATGACAGAGACTTTGGCAAAGGTATATTTAGAGCAGAAAAAGTTTAAAAAAGCCATACAAGCATACCGTATTTTAAGTTTGAAATATCCGGAAAAAAGTGGTTTCTTTGCAGACCGAATTAAAGCGGTGGAAAAAATTCAAAAAGAAAATTCCTAGTAATGAGTACATTTTCAATATTCTTAATTCTTATCATAATTGTTTGTTTGCTGTTGATGTTGGTTGTTATGGTACAAAATCCAAAAGGTGGAGGTTTGTCTTCATCCTTTGGTGGAGGTGGCAGCCAAGTAGTAGGAGGTGTAAAGAAAACCGGAGACTTTTTAGATAAAAGCACATGGACTTTAGCAATTACCCTAGTGGTGTTGATTTTAGCTTCTAATGTTGCGCTTAAAGGTAATTTTGGAACTGCCGATTCAAAGCTGTTAAACGAGGACGGTATTGAGGAGACCCTGCCAGATGAAGTACCAGAAACTTTACCTGAAGATGTGCTTCCAAATACTGACAGCACTCCGAGTGACAGTATATAATTATACATAAAATAAATAAAATGCCAGCCCCAATGACAAGCTGGCATTTTTAGTTTAACAAAATGTCAGTTTCTAGGTAATGGCATAATTTCTGCCTAGAAAAACCAAATATTGAATCAATTTAAAAACTGAATACTATGGCTAAAGTTAGCATTAAACCATTGGCAGATAGAGTTCTTATCGAGCCTATGGCAGCTGAGACAAAAACTGCATCTGGTATATACATTCCAGATACAGCAAAAGAAAAACCGCAAAAAGGAAAAGTAGTGGCTGTTGGTCCTGGTACCAAGGATGAGCAGATTACTGTAAAAGTTGGTAATACCGTTCTTTACGGAAAGTATGCCGGTACTGAGTTAAAGTTAGAAGGTACAGACTACTTGATGATGCGGGAAAGTGATATACTTGCAATTATCTAAAAAATAAAATTCCAAAAACCAAAATCTAAATTCCAAAATACACACTCCCAAAACTACAAATCATTGGGGTTGGAAATTTTTCAGTTGGAATTTAAAATTTTTAAAACAAAATTTTCATTATGGCAAAAGATATAAAATTTGACATTGATGCTCGTGATGGCCTAAGAAGAGGTGTTGATGCCTTGGCCAATGCGGTAAAAGTAACCTTAGGACCAAAAGGAAGAAACGTAATTATTAGCAAGTCATTTGGTGCTCCACAGGTTACCAAAGATGGCGTTACCGTTGCAAAAGAAATAGAACTAGTCGATCCATTAGAGAATATGGGTGCGCAAATGGTAAAAGAAGTTGCCTCTAAGACCAACGACTTGGCAGGAGACGGAACTACTACTGCAACGGTTTTGGCACAATCTATCGTAAAAGAAGGTTTGAAAAATGTTGCTGCGGGCGCTAATCCAATGGATCTAAAAAGAGGTATAGATAAAGCCGTTGAGGCCATCGTTGAAAATTTAGGCAAGCAGTCTAAGAAAGTAGGCGATTCCTCTGAAAAAATTAAGCAGGTTGCCGCTATCTCCTCCAATAATGATGAAACTATTGGAGAACTAATTGCCCAAGCCTTTGAAAAAGTTGGCAAGGAAGGTGTTATTACGGTTGAAGAAGCTAAAGGAACCGATACCTATGTTGATGTTGTTGAAGGAATGCAGTTCGATAGAGGTTATTTGTCACCATACTTCGTTACCGATTCAGAAAAAATGACTTCCGATTTAGAAAGTCCGTATATCTTGTTGTTTGACAAGAAAATTTCAGCAATGAAAGACTTACTTCCTGTATTAGAGCCTGTTGCGCAATCAGGAAAGCCCTTATTGATTATTGCTGAGGATGTTGATGGGGAAGCCTTGGCTACCTTGGTTGTTAACAAATTAAGAGGTTCTTTAAAAATAGCTGCGGTCAAAGCTCCTGGATTTGGAGACAGAAGAAAAGCGATGCTTGAAGATATTGCCATATTAACAGGCGGTACAGTTATTTCTGAGGAAAGAGGTTTTTCTTTAGATAATGCATCCTTAGATATGTTAGGTACCTGTGAAAAGATTACAATTGACAAAGACAACACTACTATTGTTAATGGTGGTGGCGTTGCCAAGCACATCAAAAGTAGAGTAGGTCAAATCAAGTCACAGATTGAAACTACTACTTCCGATTATGACCGAGAAAAACTTCAGGAAAGATTGGCTAAATTGGCTGGTGGAGTTGCCGTACTTTACGTCGGTGCAGCTTCAGAAGTTGAAATGAAAGAGAAGAAAGACCGTGTTGATGATGCCCTTCACGCTACCAGAGCTGCCGTTGAAGAAGGTATTGTTGCTGGAGGTGGTGTTGCTTTGGTAAGAGCCAAAACAGTACTTTCTAAAGTCTCAGTTGAAAATGCCGATGAAGAAACCGGATTACAAATAGTAGCCAGAGCCATCGAATCTCCACTTAGAACCATCGTTGAAAATGCGGGAGGTGAAGGTTCTGTTGTTGTTGCGAAGATTATGGATGGTAAGGCAGATTATGGTTATGATGCCAAATCGGAAAAGTATGTAGAAATGATGAAGGCTGGTATTATCGATCCGAAGAAAGTAACCCGTGTAGCATTAGAAAATGCCGCGTCGGTTGCTGGAATGATATTGACTACCGAATGTGCTTTGACTGATATCAAAGAAGATACGCCTGCAGCCCCACCAATGGGTGGAGGCGGAATGCCAGGCATGATGTAAGTCAGCGCCGTCGACTGGCAAAGTGTTAGCTAGTTTGCGGATACATAATTTAAAAAACCGTTCTCGAAATTCGAGAACGGTTTTTTTATTTGTGCGCTTAGTTGCTATTTGCGTATATCTCTGTAGTATAAAAAGCAGGTATAGAAAACCAATAGCCCATAAACGATTGAGAAGCTTGCAACCGCTGACCTTGTTTCGGGCCTGAAATTGCCTCACCAAAAACATTCCATTCTGTGCCTTCACTATCTCGTACTACGACATCTGAAGCACCGTCGAAAACATACTCAAAGTCCAAGTTGTTTTGATTGGCGTCTAACTCAAAAGAAGTTATAAACTTCGCATTTCCTACTATCAAGTAATTTTTACCTTTAAAGAAATCTTTTATGGCATTCGCCGTATCGAAGTCTGAAAAACGAAACGCTTTTGCACTATCATCACTGATTATCGCATGAACGCGCTCTTTAAGTGGTAATCTTGGATCTTTAGGAGTAGGAAAGAAAAATCTACTGTCACTGGTTCGGTAATCTACATAGGGGTAAACGCCATAGGTTCTTGAAAAACCAGTGTTGTTTATATTAATGAGTTTTGTAGTCGGGTACATGGCTTTCCAAGTTTGCCAATCGGTTTCAACTAACTGAATCAAATCAGCCTTCTTCCCCGCTAAACTTCCGTTTACCGATTCGTTCAAGATTTGTGACCAGTTGCTTTTCGTGGCGCGATCAAACGGAATGAGGTTGGTTTGGTATAATAAGCCCGAAACTCCAAAAGTGGTTTCCTTGCCATCAATTACCCTACTCCACCCAATACCCGTTCCTGTAAGCGGACAATAGGTAACCGCTAAAGAAACATCTCCTACATTATCGTTTACGATTTCATGCCAGTCTAGTACAATATGTTGGTAAGCTCGTATATCATCTCCATTTTTGTAACCCAATACCAAATCGGTATCAAATAGTATAGATGAATTTTCAGCGGTAACCATCTGCGGATTCTCCAGGGCAGGTATTCCATCTCTACCGGGACCTCCATCTAAAACTTCAGCCACGGGAATACTCCATTCTACAGATGTATTTTCGACTTCATCAGGGTTAGATGTTGCGTTTTGCGTACTTGATTTACTACATGATGCAAGTACCAAAACAAAAACGATCAAAAATAAGTTCTTTTTCATTGCAATTAATTTATGATGTTCAATGTATTACTTTTAAATGTAAATGCTAGTCCCGTAGTAAAGCGCAAGGTCGGCGTCAACTGTGTACCATCGACATAGCTATATACGGGAATTTCCAGTCGTGAACTGAACGATATGCTGGGTGTGATTTGCACCCTCAATTCAGGACGTACAAAAACCCATTCTCCACCTGTATTGGGAAGGTCAGAGCGCTCTACCTTATCAACAGATGCCTTTCGATACTTCAAAATCAATCCCGGATTGAATATAGTATTGAAAAGTAGAAATTGGTCGGTATAGCCCATATTTGCTTGAATCACATTGCCAAATTCATAGTTTGACGTATTGTTTAAATAGGAAGTATTCTCGCCCGTAGCTCTATAGATAAAGCTACCAGAGAGCGTAGCGGATGGCCTAAAACCTAAGCCTTTAGAGACTGACAGCCAACCCAAAATGTCCCAAGCACCGCTGCCTGGTTGCAAATCAGCGGTTAACTGAAAACCTTCTGCCGTTGTTAAATCTGACTTTCCTAAAGGCGCCTTGGTACCTACACCTAGATGCATAACCGATTGCGCACCAAGCCAATCAGGAATAGCATATTTTATCAAAAAAACGGCATCACCGATACCTTGTGTCTCTGAAAGGTTTTCATTGCCAAATTGTGAAATGGTACGCGTCTGATTCACCCAGGTAAAAAGTGTTTCAAACGAAAATCTATCGGTAAAGGCATATCCGAGATTTAGCAAAATTGAATTGGTAATTCGAAGTCTTGAGTCATCATCTAGTTGGTCAGCACCTGCATTCAACGTATTCAGGTTGTTATAATCATAGTTCAGGCCAAGGGTTAAAGAACCTTTTCCTTCATTGGGCAAACCCAAGTTATTAGACAAAGGAACACCTCCTGAACAACAGGTTTGAGAAAAAACCTGATGACAGCCAAATAGTAAAAGAACGAAAAAAAGAATCCGTATCATTTCTTTTTCACAGAGCGATACGGATTTAGTAAAGTAAATTAAGATTTCCTTACAGAAAGATGCACTTTTTATTTGTTCTCATGACTCTTCACAACCGCTTCGTCGCGATATTTGCAACAAGGCATCACCTTATTGTAAGCTTCTTCTGTAGCCTTTAACTCCTTTGTATCATGACCAACAGCTACCAAAGCTGTTTTGATTTTCATGGGGTTGGTTTTTCTCTCATCTATTATCAAAGACAATTGATGCGATGGAATATCCCAAAGTGCATATTTCACTCCTTTAACACCTAAAGCCGCTTTTTCAATTCTAACTTTACACATCTGACAAACACCATCAACTTCCATGGTCATTTTTTTGTTCTTCTCTTGAGCAAAAGTGGTGGTCGTAAATAAAACCAAAGCGAATACTGTAATTATTTTTTTCATGATTAGTTATTTTTATTTTTTCACCCTTCTAATAGGGTCATGTTTTAGCAGGTTGTACGATACGACAGCATCTGTTTTGGGCCTTTCGGCTGCAATCTTCATGCACTCTGACAAAAGGAGTGCTAAGATCTTTTTACAAATTATATCGAAACCCTGCATAGAACATTCGTCCCATTATTGGGGCATATACAATACTAGTATCAAAATTTAAGCCAAACGGGTTTTCGTCACCCAATACAGGATTAATCTGTCTAAAATTAGTCAAATTCTCACCACCCACATAAAACTCGAATTGATTTGAAAATACTTTTGTGACTTGTGTATTCATCAAATTATAGGAAGCTGAAAAATCTCCAAGTCGAAATTCGGGCGGATTTACATCTGTATTCGGCAATCTTTGCTTTCCAACCCTGTGCAAGGTGTAATCGAAACGCCACTGCCCTCCATTTTCTTTTGGCTCAGTTTCATACCCTAAGTTTGCAAAATACCGATGTTGAGCCAGCAACGGTTTTTGCAGTACCCCATCACGATAGGCCGTTTTTACATCATAGTACTTGTAGGCAGTTCGCAACTCTAGATTTTTCAATATTTCATGGTTTACTTCAAACTGAAAACTATTGGCGTAGCTTTTCCCATCCAAGTTATAAAAAGATACAGCTCTTGGGTTTTCCCAGTCTACTACGACTTGGTTTTTGAAATCGGTTTTGTAGAAATCAACAGTTACATTACCCGGACGATTTAAAAAGGTAAATCCTTGCAAGAAACTGACGCCATAATTCCAGGCATCTTCTGGGTCAAGCCCATAAACACTACCTTCTGAATTTAAAATTTGAATCTGTCGAGCCGTTGCGAATACTTGCTGGTTTTCGGCAAAAATATTAGCTGCTCTCCTACCCCTTCCAAAAGAAGCTTTCAGGCTTCCTCTCTCCCATGGGGTATATTGAATATGCAAGCGCGGTGTGACAAACGTACCTAATCTGTTATGCGTATCAATTCGAAGTCCTGCAGTTAAATTTACCTTCTCTAAATTGTCATAGCTGTATTCAAAAAATGCCCCGACGGAAGTATCTTCCCTTGAGAAATCTGTAATATTCACCAACTCATCATAACCATCATAGGCAAAGGTGAGCCCAGTTTTAAACTTGCTTTTAGTATCTCCAATAATGGAATTGAATATCAGATTTGAATAGATACTTTCGTGCGTAATCTCATAGCGATTGATACCGTAATAAGCATCTTGTCTATGATTGCTATAAGAGGCCTGAAACCCAAAACTTTGAAAAGGCAGTTCTGGAAAAACATATCCCAACTTTAAAGAAGAATCAAAGCGGCGGGTATCGATTTCACTTCCCCACAATTCGTTTCCGTTTAATACGGGCGGCGTACTGGCAATCCTATCGGTATCAGGATCGAAATCAACTTGACCGACTTGTTTTTCATCATTTAAAAACCGAAGATTCAGAAAACTTACCCAACCCGTTTCAGGGTTCTGATATTGCCAACGATTCATCACATTGATTTGGTCTGCCAATGGGGCGTCTAAAAAACCATCACCGTTTCGGTCTTCTTTTTGACTTCTTTTGTTGCCATGAATATAAAGGCCTGTGCTCCATTTCTCATTCAACCTACTATTTAAGTGGGTATTCAATTCCATTCGTCCATTCCGATTAAAGTATCCATTTACAAAAAGTTTTTTGTCTGTTAAGGGTTTTACCAACTCTGTGTTGATCTGACCAGAAATACTTTCATAGCCATTCACCACGCTACCGGCTCCTTTAGTAATTTGAATACTTTCAACCCAGGTGCCCGGGGTAAAAGTAAGTCCGTAAGCTTGGGAAGCCCCCCTTACCATAGGAATATTCTCTTGTGTAATTAACAAATACGGACTCGTAAGCCCCAACATCTGAATCTGTTTGGTACCCGTAAGTGCATCAGAAAAATTGACATCAATAGCCGGATTAGTTTCAAAGCTTTCCGATAGGTTACAACAGGCGGCTTTTAGCAATTCAGCACTATTCACGGTAATGACATTTTGCGCACTGAAATAGGCTTTTTGAACGGCATCTCGTTTCTTTTGCACTACTACTTCATCGAGCTCATTAGAAGGTCGCAACGCATGATGTAACATTTTCGGCTCATTGATGGTCAATGTATCCGATTCAAAACCAACATAACTGATAATAAGTTTATTATAATCAGTTGAAAAGGGAATACTAAACAAACCCTCATCATTGGTGATTGTCCCTATTTGGGAGTTCATCCAATACACATTGGCTCCAGGGAGACCAATGTGTTTGTTTTCTGTATTGGCTTCCATGACCATTCCTTCTACCTTATCTTGAGATAAGGAAAAGAGGGGCAGCAAGCCGATTACTATATATAGGTATAATTTCATTTTTGTTTAAATAAATTGAATAAATAGCATGGAGATCGCCATTACCAACATGATGAAGTTTTCGATAAAAGTCGCTTCTGTCATCGGCAATTTCAAGGCCGTTCCTAAACAGGCACAACGAATACTTTTTTTGTCTAAAAGTGTTTTTGTAACGCCAAAAGTTGTAATACCCAAAATCAAAATGGTAGCTACTAATGCCGTGGTAATTTGAAATCGCATTAAGAATAGCAGCCCTAACACCAATTCAATAAAGGGATATACCCTGCCATAAACTGGAATCGCCTTTGCCAAAGGATCATACATGCGAAAACTTTCTGGGAAACCTTTTAAATCTAATAGCTTGAAAAAACTAAATACGATATAAAAAAGCCCCATAAAATCAAGCATGAACTCACCAGCATCCCAGTCATTGTAGTTTAATAAAATTGCTGAAGTAAACAGATAAAGGAAAATCAGCAGTAGCGGTTTTAGCTGTTCTAGTTTAGATTTCTCCCTCTGGTTGATAATTTCAATTCTCGAAGTTTGATTTCCTCTTTCCGAAATCGAATATTTATCTCGTAGAACAGATTTTAGCATTGCGATTGGAATATGCTTCGCCATGTAAATCTCGGCTTCTGCCCGATCCAAATCTACATTTATCTTTTGTACCCCATCAACTTTTGACAGCGAGTCCGCAACAGATGCAACACAATTATTGCAGGTCATTCCGGCTATTTTGTATGTATGTTTCATGAATTGTTACTTTATTTTCATTTTCCCGATTGGGAAATCTTCTACACATTAGCATGTGTCTTGTTCTCCCTTTGTCTAAAAAGTCAAAAGAAAGTTGATTCTAGCCCAAAGTCATCTCGAGCAGGGTCGAGCGGCTAGAATGAAAATAAAATCAGATTAAATATACCTCGTCAAGTAACTGAATGTCCTTGATTAGAAGAGGTGGAGGGTATTGTTCATGAGGAACGGGCTTTTGCCTTACATCTTGCAAAGCGCCTAAATAAGTATAGGTAAGAGCAATTAGAAAAGACTGCTGTTCAACATTCAAATCATTGAAGGAGATCTTCAAATCGTCTTGACCGTCAACAAAAATAACCTCATCGTCACAGCAAGAATTTTTGGTTTCATCCAAACTGTCTTCAGGCATCGACATAGTCATGTCCATTCCACAAGTTTCGGCATCTGTAAATAATGCTACATTCATCAATCGCCCCATGCAATAGTGCTTTTCTACCTTCCAAGATATAGTGGAAAGCAGAAGCAGCAAGCCCATTGCTATTGCAGCTATTTTATGAAATACTTGTTTCATCTGCGCAAAATTACAAAATATTGTTCGAGATAAGGTAATGCCTTGATATCTTAACGAATATTTAAGTACAATCGTATTGTAATTTTTTAGCAAAAATTCGACTTTTGAAATGCATTCTAAACACACAAGATGTTTGAAACACTTAAGCCTGAGATCGAACTAATTTTAAATAAGCCAGAGGCTACTATTGATGATCGCTTGCAAAAAATTTGCGAGTTACTTAAAGAGCGTCTGGAATACTATGATTGGGTCGGTTTTTATTTTAGAAATGGTACAAAAGAGGAATTAAAACTAGGGCCATATGCCGGAGAACCTACCGATCATAGTATCATTCCCTTCGGAAAAGGTATTTGCGGTCAAGTTGCCGTTTCCAATGAAAATTTCGTCGTACCCGACGTTAAAGCACAAGACAACTATATCGCCTGTAGCCTTACGGTACGATCTGAAATTGTAGTACCGTTGTTTGTAAAAGGTGAGAATATTGGTCAAATCGACATCGACTCAAACACGCCAGACCCATTTTCATCAGCCGATGAGCGGTTTTTAGAATTCGTAAATGCAAAAGTGGCTGAAATTCTTGAATAAAGCTTTCTGACGACCATAGGCGAATTACGCCAATTTTTTTCTTAACCACTGCTATAGTTGCCAAAACTAAATTGCCCTGCCAAATGACACTAGTTTGTTGATTCTTTCCTGATTCCGTTCAAAACTTTAGCCTTTTTGTTGATAACCTGACCCACTTTTTCATTGCAAAAAAAGTATTTTTGCTTGCTTATAACCTAACAATCAGCACACAAAAAATGAGCACCAAAAAAGCCAGTTCAGCCTTAATTTCAGTATTTCACAAAGACGGATTAGAACCTATCGTTCGAAAATTTGACGAATTGGGTATCGCCATCTATTCTACGGGGGGAACCGAAAAATTCATAACAAACTTGGGTATTAATGTGGTTCCCGTGGAGGAGGTTACTAGCTACCCTTCAATTCTTGGAGGACGGGTGAAAACTTTGCATCCCAAAGTCTTTGGAGGTATTTTAAATCGCCAAGACCACGAGGGTGATGTTGCTCAGTTACAGGAGTTCGAGATTCCTCAGTTAGATATCGTTATTGTTGATCTATACCCCTTTGAAAAAACCGTTGCCAGTGGAGCTTCAGAACAAGAGATCATAGAAAAAATTGATATCGGCGGAATTTCTTTGATCCGTGCGGCGGCTAAAAATTACAAGGATGTTCTGTGCGTTTCATCTATGGAGGACTATGGCGAAGTCTTAGAATTGATTTCCTCAGGAAACGGAAGTACTAGCTTGGAAGATAGAAAGCATTTTGCCGCGAAATCGTTCAATATTTCCTCTCATTACGACACTGCGATTTTCAATTATTTTAATAAGAACCATGAGCTTGCCGCTTTAAAAGTTAGCGAAACGAAAGGCAAGGTATTGCGCTATGGCGAAAACCCCCATCAAAAAGGATTTTTCTTCGGAAATTTCGATGCCATGTTCTCTAAACTGCATGGAAAAGAGCTTTCGTACAATAACCTTTTAGACGTAGACGCGGCAGTTAACTTAATGCTCGAATTCAAAAATGACGATCCTACCTTCGCCATTCTAAAACATAATAACGCCTGTGGTTTGGCTCAAAGATCGAGTCTACATCAAGCCTATGTAGATGCGCTAGCAGGAGATCCTGTTTCAGCTTTTGGTGGTGTTCTTATCAGTAACAAGCAAATCGATAAGGCCACGGCAGAAGAAATACACAAATTATTCTGTGAGGTAGTCATTGCTCCTAGCTATGCCGATGATGCCCTTGAAATTCTAAAAGGCAAGAAAAACCGTATCATTTTGGTGCAAAACGAAGTAGAAATGCCTGATATGATTGTGCGAACCTGTCTCAATGGAATGCTACTACAAGAAAAAGATCACAAAACCGATTCCGTTTCCGATTTAACGAATGCTACCACCAAAGCACCTTCTTCGACCGAAATAGAGGACTTACTTTTTGCCTCGAAACTATGTAAGCACACCAAATCAAATACCATTGTACTAGTCAAGAACAAACAATTGTGTGCAAGTGGAACCGGACAAACATCTCGTGTTGATGCCCTAAATCAAGCTATTCACAAGGCAAAATCCTTTAATTTCGATCTTGATGGAGCGGTTATGGCCAGCGACGCTTTCTTCCCTTTTCCAGATTGTGTAGAAATTGCGCATAAAAACGGTATTTCGTGCGTTATACAACCGGGCGGATCGATAAAAGACCAATTAAGTATTGATTATTGTAATGAAAACAACCTTGCCATGGTAATGACAGGCACGCGTCATTTCAAGCATTAATTTTACTACTTTTGTCGATGAAATGCACCCCACGCATACATGAAACATAACCAAACGAATTAATAATGGGATTTTTTGATTTCTTGACCGAGGAAATCGCCATCGATTTAGGAACGGCGAACACCCTTATCATCCATATGGACAAAGTTGTAGTTGACAGTCCGTCGATTGTTGCCAGAGACCGTATTTCTGGTAAAATCATTGCAGTTGGCAAAGAGGCCAATATGATGCAAGGTAAAACTCATGAAAACATAAAAACGATTCGCCCACTGAAAGATGGTGTAATCGCAGATTTTGATGCATCTGAAAAGATGATCAATATGTTTATCAAAAATATTCCAGCTTTAAAGAAAAAATGGTTCCCACCCGCCTTACGCATGGTGATTTGCATTCCTTCAGGAATTACGGAAGTAGAAATGAGGGCGGTAAAAGAATCAGCAGAACGTGTAAATGGTAAAGAAGTATACTTAATTCACGAACCAATGGCGGCAGCAATTGGTATTGGGTTAGATATTATGCAACCTAAGGGAAACATGATTGTTGATATCGGTGGTGGTACTACAGAAATAGCAGTTATTGCTTTGGGTGGAATTGTATGTGACAAATCAGTGAAGATTGCAGGTGATGTTTTCACCAATGATATCATATATTATATGCGTACTCAGCATAACCTGTACGTTGGAGAAAGTACAGCAGAAAATATTAAAATTGAAATTGGTTCGGCAACAGAAGATTTACAAACTCCGCCAGACGAAAAATCAGTTCAAGGGCGTGACTTACTTACTGGAAAACCAAAGCAAGTACAGATATCTTATCGTGAAATTGCCAAGGCATTAGATAAGTCGATTTTGCGTGTAGAAGATGCGGTTATGGAAACCTTATCGCAAACACCGCCAGAATTGGCTGCCGATATATACAACACTGGAATTTACTTGGCAGGTGGAGGCTCAATGCTGCGAGGATTAGACAGAAGACTTTCCCAAAAGACAGATTTACCAGTTTATATTGCTGAAGACCCCTTAAGGGCAGTAGTTCGAGGTACCGGTATTGCGCTGAAAAACTTGGAACGCTACAAAAGTATATTGATCAAATAGGAGTTGCTAACCATAGCCCGATTGACTATTACCTACTTTTTTATAGACACTAGGCTTTAAATAGCGTCGCATAAAATTAAAAATGCATGCAGCAGATTATCAACTTTATCTTACGATATAAGAATTTCATTCTCTATATCTTTTTGATGATCATCTCCTTGGGTTTTACGATTCAGTCACATTCGTATCATCAATCGCGTTTTTTTAATTCTTCAAGCTGGGTTGCTGGAAACATTTACGAAACTTCATACGGCATTACTTCTTACTTCGACTTAGATACCGAAAATGAAAAACTTGTCGAGGAAAATAAGCGGTTGCGACTGCTACTATTCAACAGACAACAACCTATTGCCTCTGAATTAGATTCCACGCAGATGATTTATACGATTACTTCGGGCCAAGTCATTAAGAACAGCTATGCAGACCCTAGAAATTACATCACCATAAATAGGGGCGAAATCGACAGTGTAAAACCTGATATGGGTGTTATTACTGCAAAAGGTATTCTGGGCATTGTTGAAAACACTTCGAATAAATTTGCCACTGTGCAAAGTATTTTAAACGAAAATTCAAACATCAATGCAAAACTAAAGAACACCAACAATTTTGGCTCCTTGGTTTGGAACGCAAGAACGTATAACGAAGTACAGTTGGTAGATATTCCTCGTCTGGTACCATTGGTCGTTGGCGACACAATAGTCACGGGAGGTATGAGCAGTATTTTTCCCGAAAACGTACCTATTGGTACTATTAAAAAGTTTGACCTAAATGATTCAAAAAGTTTTTGGAATATACAAGTTGCGCTGTTCAACGATATGACCAATATTAAAAATGTTTATGTCGTAAGCAATGCCAATAGAGAGGAAATTATAGAATTGCAAGAAGAAACCGAGGGCAATGATTAGCAACTACTACTTCATCAATGTTATTCGATTCACACTACTCGTTTTGGTGCAAGTTCTTGTATTCAATAGGCTGAATTTTTTCGGATTCATAAATCCAATGGTGTATATACTGTTCTTGTATTGGTATCCTATCAAACAAAATAGGGCAGCCTTTATCGGCCTTAGTTTCTTACTAGGATTATCAATCGATTTCTTTTCAGATACCATGGCAATCAATGCGGCATCTACCATTACTATTGCTTATATGAGACCCGCAATAATGCGTTTCGTTTTTGGGGTTAACTATGAGTTTCAAAGTTTCAAATTGGGGAACGCCACCAAAGTACAACAATTCACATTTTTAGCGTTATTAATAGTAGTACACCATTTGGTTTTCTTTACGTTGGAGATTTTCAGTTTTTCAAATTTGCTTTTAATTTTGAAAAAGGTGGTTTCCATCAGTGCTGCCACCTTAGTGCTTTGCTTATTATTTGGTTCTCTGTTTAGCGTTAGAAAAGGATGAAATCGTCATAATTGAAAAAATAACAAAATAGGCGGATGAAAAAACTGCTACTTTCATCGATAATAATCATTATCGGACTCACTTTTATCGGGCGACTGTCTTATTTACAGATATTTAGTTTTTCCCCTGATGCCGTAATGGAAGACCCTGCTATCAAAGCAATCTATGATTATCCGGAAAGAGGCTATATCTATGATAGATATGGCAAACTTCTTGTTGGTAATGACCCGGCCTATGATGTGATGGTTATCCCCAGAGAAGTAAAGGCTTTAGATACTTTAGAGTTCTGTCGATTGTTAGATATTGACAAAGATAAATTTGTAAAGGAATTAAGACGGGCACGCATATATTCACCTAGACTTCCCTCCGTATTGGTACACCAACTTTCTAAAGAAGATTACGCTAGGCTTCAAGAAAAAATGAGAAGGTTTCCAGGTTTTTACATTCAGAAGCGTTCCCTTCGATATTATGATACCAATTCAGCAGCAAATGTCTTAGGATATATTAGTGAGGTAAATGAGCGTGATTTGGCTAAGAATCCGAATTATGTGCAAGGCGAACTAACAGGTCGAACCGGGGTTGAAAAAGTATATGAAGATTCGCTACGAGGCACTAGAGGAGTACAATACATTCAAAAAGATAGGTTCAATAGAGACATCGGTAAATACAAAGATGGCGAGTTAGATGTGCGACCTGTTCAAGGAAAAGAGATTACCATAACCATTGACAAAGAAGTTCAAGAATATGGCGAACGACTGATGCACGGAAAACGTGGTGGAATCGTAGCCATAGAGCCTTCATCAGGAGAAATTTTGACTATGATTTCAGGGCCAACCTATGAACCCTCTTTATTAGTTGGACGAAAACGTTCTAAGAACTACAGCAAACTACATTACGATACCATTTCTAAGCCCACTTATGACCGTTCCATTCTAGCGGAAGGTTCCCCGGGCTCGCCCTTTAAAACGATCAATGCCCTTGTCGCTTTGCAAGAGGGGGTTATTACCCCTGCAACGACCTTTAAATGTTACAATGGGTTTTATGTTGGAAGAACACTAAGAGGCTGTCACTGTGGTGGGGGCACACGAAATATGAATGTTGGAATTTACAAATCATGCAACGCTTATTTTGCCAATACCTTCCGAAAGATTTATGAAAAATTCCCTACCTCTGATGAAGGGCAGGATGTTTGGTCAAACCATATCAAAAGTTTCGGGCTTGGTGACTATTTAGGCTCAGATCTTCATACCGGTAGAAAAGGAAGAATTCCAACCAAAGAATATTATGACAAATGGTACGGAGATAACCGCTGGTCGTCATCCTATATCATTTCCAATTCCATTGGGCAGGGAGAAGTTTCGGTGACGCCAATTCAGTTGGCAAACATGACTGCGGCTATCGCCAATCGCGGTCATTATTACACACCACATGTAATTAAAAAAGTGGCTGGAAAAGATATTAGCATACCAGACTTCGTAAAACCCAAGCACACTACAATAGATAAAAGGCATTTCGATCCCGTTATCAGGGGAATGGCCGATGTGTATAAAAAAGGTACTGCCCAATACGTTCAAATACCAGATATAGAAATTGCTGGGAAGACCGGAACGGTTGAAAACTTTACGATAATTGACAGTGTTAAAACCCAATTAACAGATCATTCTGTTTTTGTTGCCTTTGCACCCGTTGACAATCCTAAAATCGCTATCGCTGTTTATATTGAGAACGGGTATTATGGGGGTCGCTACGCAGGTCATATAGCTTCTTTACTTATCGAGAAATACTTAAAACGTGAAATTACACGCAAGGACCTCGAAAGAAGAATGCTTGAAAGAACCTTAGAATCGGAGTATGCCAAGCCGTATAGCGGAGAACCTTTCGAGATCAATGAATACGATTGGAGCCAACATGCCATAAAACCAAAAACGGAAGACCTCCGTTCAAGATAAACGATTATGGCAGGTAAAAGTGTACTCAAGCGGGTTGATTGGCTAACCATTATTATTTATGTAGCGTTAGTTTCAATAGGTTGGGTAAATATCTATTCAAGCACCTTTGCCGACGAAACCGTATCTATATTCAATTTTAGTACCCTACACGGAAAACAGTTTTTTTTTATCGGAGTAAGTGCAGCCAGTATTGTATTACTTCTTGCCCTTGAAGCAAGTTTTTATGAACGATTTTCAAGTGTATTATATATCATATCGGTGGTTTTGTTATTAGGTCTTTTTCTTTTCGGAAAGACTATTGCAGGAGCAACCTCATGGTATGATCTTGGTTTTTTCAATTTTCAACCCTCTGAATTAGCAAAGGTTACTACGGCCCTTGCCTTGGCCAAATATTTAAGCGATATACAGACCGATATTAAGCGACGAAAGGATCAGTTGTATTCCTTTTTAGTAATTCTAATTCCTGCAATTTTGATTGTACCACAACCCGATCCGGGTAGTGCGCTGGTTTTTTTTGCTATGATCTTTGTCATTTTTCGAGAAGGTTTACCGCTCTACTATTTGGGTTTTGCCCTATTGGCAGTTTTGGTCTTTATTACCACTTTGATGTTCGGTACTATTTGGGTAACCATCTTTTTGGCTTTAATCATCATGCTCTTTCTCTTGCTAAAAAGAAAGACTTTCAAAGTACCCGTTTTTCCGATGATCTCGGTGGCTGTAATTGCAGTCTTATTTTCACTTTCCGTAAATTTTGTGTTTAATAGCGTTTTTGAGCAGCGTCATAGAGACCGTTTTAGTCTTTGGCTTCGCTTGGAGAAAGACCCCGCAAAGTTGGAGAAAATTAGGAAGACCATTGGTTACAACACCTATCAATCAGAAAAGGCCATTGAATCGGGCGGGTTGTTTGGCAAAGGGTTTCTAGAGGGTACGCGCACCAAAGGTGATTTTGTGCCGGAGCAAGAGACCGATTATATTTTTAGCACTATAGGCGAAGAATGGGGTTTTGCAGGAACTACTACCGTTGTTTTGTTGTTTACGTTTCTATTATTGCGATTGGTCTATTTGGCTGAACGGCAGAAGCATCCCTTTAGTCGAATGTACGGTTATGGAGCAATATCAATCCTTTTTATCCACTATTTTATAAATATCGGAATGGTTATCGGAATACTTCCAACGATTGGGATACCACTACCCTTCTTTAGTTATGGCGGTTCAGGGCTTCTGTTCTTTACCATCTTACTGTTTATTTTCTTGAAGTTGGATTCCAATCGCTTGAAAGAAGGAATTTAGATCAAAATTCTAACCAGAAATTGCAAGCCGCAGTGAAATTTAGGCTTACTTGAACTTCCAATCTTGCAAGCGTAGTTCACGTTCCAATTCCTCTTCAAGTTCATCAGGTAATTCTCTAAAAAAATCAATCCCCGTACGTTTTTCTATGGCATCTATAGTCACTGTGAACTGCTGAATGGATTTTGAACTGGGTCGATTCTCCATTAAAAATGCAATTGCTTTGAGGTTTTTCGAACTTCCCTTCGCCACGATTTTGTAGTAGGCACGTGGAACATCAACATCTTCCTCCCCTATCTCTTCCAAGCCAGCTTCTAAAATACCCCCAGTGATCACGAAATGAGTTCCTGTTTTCTTTACCCATTGTCGGACGCGCATTTCAAGTTGGTTCCAGACCCCTGCATTAAATTCTCGGTCTTGCGGACTTATATTACTTGTATAAAAGGTTTCGTTATATGCATATTCAGAGAAGCGTCGGTCGCCTGCCGGACAAAGATGGCCTCTATCATAACCCGAACCCTTATAATTTCGCCAATCAGCAGATTTCGTCTTCACCTTAGGGTCTTCAATAAAATAAGGTCTTTTACGATTGTCATAGGTTAAATGTTCCTTGTCTAAAACATAGGTCACCCATTCTGCTTGTTCGTAAGGTTCATTGTACGACAGTGAAAAATAATCATGATGTACAATGGCACCGGTTGTGGATGTGGGTAACACATAAGAAGGCATTGTTGTACGTACAGTTTGCCCCTCTGGAGAGGTATAGGTATCTGGCGTATAAAAATTCTCAAAAAGCCAAAACCCCAATACACAAACTAACAGAAGTATTGTATATATGGTCTGGTTTTTTACACTTTTTTTCATTGCATAAATGTACTTTAATTTACATGGAAATCCTTCTTATGAACTGTAAGATGTCCGTCTATATTTCGACTTAAATATGCAACTTCTCCAGTTACTTTTTATACCTTGGAAGGAGAATACGTATTTGTATTTAATACTAAAAAAGAAAGGAAGAACAATTATGCTTACTTGGAAAGATGTTATTCACTTTGCGACTAAAGGAAACCCTACTCCAGATAAAAGGGTAGAAAAAACAGAGGCTGAATGGCTGGAAATTTTAACACCAGAGCAATTTAGAATTACACGAAAAAAGGGAACCGAAAGACCCCACTCAGGAGAATTATGTCATATTCATGACGCTGGAAAATACAATTGCATTTGCTGCAATACACCATTGTTTGATTCTTCTATTAAGTTCGAATCAGGAACAGGGTGGCCAAGTTTCACGGAACCAATCAAAGAAAATGCGATTAAATACGAGAAAGATACCGCATTTGGAATGGTACGCGTAGAGGTCATGTGTAACACTTGCGACGGACATTTAGGTCACGTTTTTCCCGATGGGCCCGAGCCTAGCGGACTCCGTTACTGTATCAATTCAGAATCGATGAAGATTGAAAAAGAAGAGGTGAACAATGAATAAAAATTTAGAAGTTGCAACCCTAGGGGGCGGCTGTTTTTGGTGTGTTGAAGCGGTGTTTCAACAAATTGATGGAGTCGTAAAAATCGTATCAGGCTACACAGGTGGTACCGCCCCCGGCAAACCTACCTACCGCGAAGTTTGTTCGGGATTAACGGGACACGCCGAAGTAGTTCAACTAACGTTTGATACCAGCGTAATTTCATATCACGATATTTTAGAGATATTCATGACGAGCCATGACCCAACTACTTTGAATAGACAGGGCGGTGACCTAGGTACGCAATACCGTTCGGTGATCTACTACCATAACGAGCGACAAAAAGAGGTGTCTGAACAGCTGCTCTTAGAAATGGCGTCTTATTTTGATAGTTCCATCGTTACGGAAATAAGTTCATTAGGGGTGTTTTATGCTGCCGAGGAGTATCATCAAGATTATTATGCAAACAATCAGTCGCAGGGCTATTGTAGTGCTGTTATTACACCTAAACTTGCTAAACTTCGCAAGATGCATGCGAGTAAACTAAAGCGAGTTACAAGCTGATCTAAACTGCAACTTTTTGATAAAACAAAACCCCGCTCGTGGAGCGGGGTTTTGTTTTATATTTTAGTTAACTAAGGTATATTATCCTTTTACGCTGGCTAGCTTACCATTCTTAATGTTGTTGATTTTCAAGTCTTGTAACACATTAACGGCTTCTTCTACATAAACGTCTTTCGCTAAATTCTTGTGCCAACGGTCTCTCTTTTCGCGTAAAACAGAGTCTTGGGTAAACAATTCTTGTTCGTACTTTAATGATTCAAAAGTAAGCTTAGAATCGTATTCATTCATTTTCTTAAAATAGTCTGATTTTTCCTTGTCCTTTATGCTTTCTGCTTTATAGGCTTCATAGTTCAACGAAATCATCGTTTCATCTTGTTGAGACTTTATCCATTGAGCATTCTCTTCTATTAGCTTTATTTGCGGATTCGATGCCATTCGTTTTGTGCTATTGGCAATGGTTTGATCGTAATCGATATAACCATCCCAAAAGTCGTACTCTGCAGGTGTAATCTTGTCCCATTTCAAGGGATTTGATTGATCTCTTTCCCCGATGTCGATATAACTATACTTGTCAGGAACAACAACATCACTTTTGACACCTTCGAGTTGTGTTGAACCTCCATTGATTCTATAGAACTTTTGCGTTGTCAATTTCAAGGCACCCAAATCACCATTCTCGTTACTTCGAACAATATTGTTTAGGTCAATTACATTTTGTACGGTTCCTTTTCCGAAAGTCTGTTTGCTACCTATTACGACTGCTCGTTTGTAATCTTGCATGGCAGCTGCCAAAATTTCGGAGGCAGATGCGGAAAGTTCGTTCACCAAGATCACCAAGGGGCCATCCCACTGAATACGTTCATCTTTGTCATCATATACATCTTTATCTTTCCCAGACGACTGTACTTGTACGATTGGACCATCTTTTATAAAAAGTCCGCCCATTTCAACAACAGTTTTCAAAGAACCTCCTCCGTTATCACGTAGATCTAATATTAAGCCTTCAGCACCTTCTTGCTTTAAGCGTTCTACTTCTTTGGCAACATCTGTAGCAGCATTACGCTCACTGTAGTCGTCAAAGTCTACATAAAATTTGGGCAAATGAATTAAGCCGAAATTTTGATTGTCCTTTTTAATATTTGCCGATTTTGCGAAAGACTCTTCAAGTTCAACAACATCTCTTGTCAATGATATAACTTGTTGTGACCCGTCGATCTTTCGTACTGTCAAATCAACCACGGTACCTTCAGGACCTTTGATCATTTTGATAGCGTCATCTAAACGCATCCCTACGATATCAACCGGTTCCTCGCCATCTTGACCTACTTTCATAATAAGATCACCGACTTCTAAACGAGAATCTCTCCAGACCGGTCCTCCAGATATGATATCGGTAATTTTAGCTCCTTCTGGTTTCTTCTGTAAACGAGCCCCAATGCCTTCAAACTTGCCCGACATACTGGCATCGAACTTGTCTTTATCATCTGGTGCAAAATAATAGGTGTGTGGGTCAAATTCATCTACAATCGTATTGAGGTACTGAACAAACCAATCTTTACGCTCTAAATCATCGACAAAATCAAAAAACTCAGCCAATGTCTTTCGCGTAGACTCTCGAGATGAAGCTTCAGCGTCTTCAGCCGTCATAGGTTTTTCATCTTCCGCATGACCGTGCTTTTTGGCTGTTTCCGCATCTTCATTTGCATGCGATATCTTAGAATCATATGTATTTAAAGTCGCATATTTCAGCTGTTGTCTCCAACGTTCTTTTAATTCCTTTCTGGAGCTGGCAAATGCCATTTTATCATAGGCTATGTCTATCGATTCTTCCTTGGAATAATCGAAAGGACGCTCCAAAACTTCCTGGTAGATTGCTTGTGCATCTGCCATGCGTTGTACCAAGCGCTCGTGTACCACGTTAAAAAACGTAATGTCAGTATTTTTTATCTGATCATCAATTTGAAACTTTTGTTGCTCAAACTCCTTGATATCAGATTCTAAAAAATATCGTTTTGTAGGATCGATGACATCGATAAAATCTTCGAATACATTTACCGAAAAATCATCATCAATATCTTTGGGTTCGTAGTGACCTTTTGACAACACATAGGTGATCAAATCAATTAACAACTTGTCTTTATCATCATTTTCAAAGGTCTTATTCGTAAAGCTGCATGATGCAACTGCAATCAATAGTGCAAATAAACCGTAAGCGAAATTCTTCTTCATAAAATTCTATTTACTATGTAATTTAATTGATGTGAACTATAATGTATCAAAGTAAAACTCCATGCATAGATTCTACTTCAATTGATTCTCTAAGATACTGAAAAAACCGTGCCAGTATGGAGTGAAGCGGTATTTTTTTGTTGTAAGCTACCTTATAGATATCTTTTTTTAAACGTATTTTTACAACTTAAATTATACGTTTTGTCGAAACCTTTGATTCTTGTAACAAATGATGACGGAATTACGGCTCCAGGATTAAGGGCTTTAGTGCGTTATATGAAGGAAATAGGTGATGTTGTAGTGGTGGCTCCAGATAGTCCGCAATCGGGCAAGGGACACGCAATTACCCTAGATATTGCGCTGTATTCCAAGAAAATGAAAATTGACTTGGAAAATGGGGCTAACGAAGAATACAGTTGTAGCGGAACACCTGCAGATTGCGTTAAAATGGCACTACAAGAACTTTTGGGCCGAAAACCTGATATCTGTGTCAGCGGTATCAATCACGGTTCAAATTCTTCTATCAATGTAATTTATTCTGGAACCATGAGTGCAGCCATCGAAGCGGGTATTGAAGGCATTCCGGCCATCGGTTTCTCTTTATGTGATTATTCTTGGAATGCTGATTTTGATCCCGCAGGTGAAAGTATTAAAAAAATTGTGCGCGAAGCCCTTTTGAATGGCATTCCCCAAGGAGTTGTACTGAATGTAAACATCCCAAAACTAAAAGAAAAGGACTTTAAAGGAATTAAAATTTGTCGACAAGCACGAGCCAATTGGAAGGAAAAATTTGATAAGCGAACGAATCCCATGGGAAAAGATTACTATTGGTTAACTGGGGAGTTCGAGCTTTTAGACAAAGGAGAAGATACTGATGAATGGGCCTTGGCCAATGGTTATATTTCAGTTGTTCCAACGCAATTTGACCTAACGGCGCATCACGCCATACAACATATAAATAACTGGAATTTACACGGCTAAACCTCCCTTAAGCGGTACAATTCTTAAGTATGGACTATGATCATAAAACCAACCAAACCACAATGAAAATAAACACTAGAAAAGAATTGCTCATAGGATTTATAGTGGGTATTATTGCGAACACCATTGGTACACTTTTATACATACTATTATTTTCAGATCTTGGTATACCTGAAACTTTTCAAGCTGCGGTGCAACAGGGTCATATTGGCAGTCTTTTAGCCCTAGGCGCAATTTTGAATCTACTTGCCTTTTTCTTGTTTTTAAGAATTCGAAGAGACAATAGAGCGAAGGGAGTTCTGTTCGCAACTATCTTGACCGCCTTGCTGATTTTGTATTATAAGGTGTTTTAAATAAGCTCAAGTTCAAGTATTAAGTTCAAACTCAAAATAAGGGGCATTGAACTTTATACTTGAACTTGACACTTGAACTTAATAATGAAGTACTACATTATAGCGGGAGAAGCTTCAGGAGATTTGCACGGTTCAAATCTTATCAAGGCATTGAAGGTCAAAGACCAAACTGCGGAAATACGCTGTTGGGGCGGTGATTTGATGCAAGCCGCCGGGGGTACTTTGGCCAAGCATTACAAAGAAATTGCCTTCATGGGCTTTTTTGAAGTAATTTTAAATCTCTTTACCATATTCGAAAATATTAGGTTCTGTAAAAAGGATATTACGGAGTTCCATCCCGATGTGGTGATTTTTATCGATTATTCTGGATTCAATCTGCGCATTGCCAAATGGGCAAAAAAGCATAATTATACTACCAATTACTATATTTCTCCCCAGATTTGGGCCTCCCGTGAGGGTCGCATTGAAAAGATAAAACGAGATATCGATGCCATGTATGTCATTCTTCCGTTTGAAAAAGAGTTTTATGCCAAGCATGAGTTTCCCGTTCATTTTGTAGGCCACCCCTTATTGGATGCCATTGCAAATCGACCTAACTTCAATGAACAAAGTTTTCGCTCAAGCCATAAGCTCCAAAATGAAAAACCGATAATCGCACTACTTCCAGGAAGCCGAAAACAAGAGGTCAGAAAAATGCTTTCCATTATGTTATCTGTAGTTGAAGATTTTCCAGATTACGAATTTGTAATTGGAGGAGCTCCAAGTTTAGAGAGTGAGTTTTATGCGCCTTTCCTAAAAAATCCGAATGTTAGTTTTTTATCGAACAAAACCTATGATCTATTGAGCATTGCACGTGCCGCCTTGGTAACCAGCGGCACAGCAACATTAGAAACTGCAATTTTCAAAGTACCGCAAGTGGTCTGTTATAAAGCAAATTGGTTATCATATCAAATTGCCAAACGCATTGTTACCCTCGACTACATCTCTTTGGTAAACCTGATTATGAAAAAGGAAGTTGTAAAGGAACTGATTCAAGGTGATTTGAATACCAAAAATCTTAAAACCGAACTGCATAAGATACTTGACGGAAGCCATCGAGGCAAGCAACTTGATAGCTACGTAGCGTTAGAGAAAACCCTAGGTGGACAAGGAGCTAGTTCAAAAACTGCAGAATTGATCGTGGCGAATGCCAGTTGAGAAGAATACTCCCTGCAAACAATAGAATTTCATAAAGTCGCGTTCCTATAATTAGGAGCACGCATTTTTTAAGGCCCTACCAGAACACACATTTCTAAAATATTTATTTAATTTTGAAGGCATGGGCAATAGAAAGGCTTTGCAACTATATAAATTTGGTTACTTTTTATTGGCATTGCTTCTCGCTAGCTGTGGTGCGGTAAAAAAGAAAACCACCTACGGTACGACGCCCAGAGAACGAACTGTTAGCGTAGCCCCTTCAAAAGAAGATTCACCCAATAGAACACCCAGAAAACGAAAAGAAAAAGTTGTCTTAACACCGGCTGACCATATTATCAATACGGCATTAACCTATTCAGGAACGCGCTATAAATACGGGGGAACCACTAAAAAGGGAATGGATTGTTCTGGTCTTCTCTATGTCTCTTTTGGAAAGCATGATGTTCAACTGCCTAGAGTGTCTTATGTGATGGCAGAGAAGGGCAAACGTGTTCGCATAAACAAAGTAGAAAAAGGCGACCTGCTTTTTTTTAAAACCAAAAAGCGTGGCAGACGTATCAATCATGTGGGAATGGTGGTTTCAGTAGCTGATGACGAGATTAAGTTTATTCACGCTTCGACTTCAAGAGGCGTAATCGTATCGTCGCTTCGGGAAGGTTTCTGGAACAATGCTTTTGTAAAAGCAACACGCGTCTTATAGTTTTCTTTTTTAAGTACATTTAGGTAAGAAATTACCAAAAAATGTCGTTGCTTAAATTTATTCCGATTAAACTTACTCTCTGCCTGATGTTGGGTATTTCAATTGGTGTTCAATTCGAATTAGGCATCTACATTCCGCTGCTCACTTGCCTAATTTCGATTGCCCTCCTTGCGCTTATTTTTGTAAAGCAAACAGGCAGAAATTCGATTTCTTTTGGAATAATGGCTCTTTTGAGTACAATTTGTTTGGGTGTTTTAGCCGTGTCGCTTTGGAAACCCAAAAATCAACAGAACCACTACTACCATCAAAACCTACAAACATCACATCTTTGGAAGGTAAAGGTTCGGGAAGTTCTAAAATCAACTCCCTTTTCCGATCGCTACGTAGGGAAAGTGTTTGCTATGGATGGAAAGAACGTATCGGGCCAATTAGTACTACATCAATATCGAGATTCCGCTACCGCAAAATTTCAGGTAGATGATGAATTGTTGGTCTTTGGGAGGTTGTCGGAAGTAAAACTTCCGTTAAACCCCTATCAATTTGATTATAAAGCCTATCTGAATGACTTGGGTATCTATCATCAGCTCCAGATCAATAAAACCAATCATATGGAGAGCAAACATTCTTCAAAGACCGTGTATGGGTTAGCTGCTTCGGTTCGGCGTAACATTATATCAAAATTAAAGAAAGCCAATTTCGGAAAAGAAGAATTGAGTATTATTCAGGCTTTACTTTTAGGTCAACGTGACGATATTTCGCAAGAAACTTATAACAATTATAAAAAAGCTGGTGCAGTTCATATTTTGGCCGTTTCAGGATTGCATATTGGAATTATTCTTCTAATACTTCAGTTTTTATTGCGTCCGCTAGAGCTTCTTCCGAAAGGAAAAACTATCAAACTTATGGTAATTGTCTTCTTGCTTTGGTGTTTTGCCCTGTTGGCAGGTTTCTCCGCCTCAGTCGTAAGAGCGGTTTCCATGTTTTCTTTTGTAGCCTATGCCCTCTATTTGAATCGCCCCAGTAATACATTCAACATTTTAGCATTATCAATGTTTTCCATTTTACTGCTAATTAACCCCATGTTACTTTTTCAAGTGGGGTTCCAAATGAGCTATGCCGCAGTTTTCGCGATTCTATGGATTTACCCATTATTTCAAAAATTATGGTTACCGAAAAATACGATCATCCGCAAGATATGGCAGTTATTATCGGTTAGTGTAGCGGCACAAATTGGTGTTCTCCCGATAAGTTTGTTTTACTTTCATCAGTTTCCCGCACTCTTCTTTGTATCAAACCTACTTATTGTACCAGCTCTCGGATTAATTCTAGGATTCGGAATCGTAACCGTCATACTGGCGCTTTTTGACGGACTCCCCCTATGGCTGGTTGAAGGCTACAATACAATGATCAACTTTATGAATTCAATAATCGAATGGGTTGCCCAACAAGAAGCTTTTGTCTTCAAAAACATCTCCTTCGATGGTATGCAATTGCTACTTTCTTATGCAATTATTTTCAGTCTCATGCTCTTCTTTGCACGCATAAGTTATAGACGTCTGATGGTGTTTCTAGGATGCGTCGTGGCTTTTCAAATTTGGGTATTTTACACCTCCTTTACTGCAAGTAAAACGTCATCTCTATTAATAGCGCATAAAAACAAAACCTCAATCTTATTACATCAATCGGCGTATCAACTGAATATATATACTTCAGACAGCATAGGTTCCAAGGCAATTGCCAAAGATTATCAAATAGGACTTGGTATAAAGAATGCGCAATTTAAAACGTTACAAAATAGCTATAACTGGAAGAATAAAGAGGTTCTTTTATTAGATAGTTTAGGAGTCTATTCTTCAGAAAATGTAGACTACCTTGTACTTACGCAATCGCCAAAAATCAATTTAGCACGACTTATCGATTCGATCAGACCGAAATACATTATCGCCGACGGAAGCAATTATGGGAGCTATATTGAAAGATGGAAAAAAACCTGTGCGAAAAGAAAACTCCCTTTTCACCATACGGGCGAAAAGGGAGCTTTTTATTTTAAATAAAGGATCAATGGTCAGATAATTCGAACCCTTCGGTTTCGTCATCATGAATAATAGTTTCTTTATCCTCAGCTCCATGGGTAAGTCTTTTAAGCGGTTTTAATAACAATATCACCAAGAGACCGAAGAGCACCGCAAAAACGAATAGCCCTCCAAAAACTTTGAGCTCACCAGCCTGTACCGACTTTTCGCCAATGACGCCTGCCACTTTATTACCTAATCCTGTTGCTGCCCAGTAAACGCCCATCATAAGCGCCATGTATCGAGCAGGTGCTAGCTTTGTGAAAAACGATAGCGAAACAGGAGATAAACATAATTCACCCAGTGTGTGGAACAAGTAGGCAAGTACTAACCAATACATTGCCGAACTACCATTTGCTTCATACTGTAGCGACGCAAAAACCATGTATACGAAGCCTATTCCCATAATCACGACCCCCACTGCCATCTTAAATAAAGAGGAAGCCTCTTTTCCTTTTAATTTTCTTTTGGCCCAAAAATTAGCGACTAAAACAGCAAACAAAATTATAAAACCAGCATTGGCTCCTTGAAACCAGGCGGCAGGCACTTCCCACCCCATAAACATTCTATTTGTTTTCTCCTCAGCGTAGAGATTCATCAATCCACCCATTTGTTCAAAACAACCCCAAAACACCAAAACCATTAGCAAAGATAAAAGCAAGACCACATATCTATCTTTCTCTACTTGCCCGTTAAGATTTTTGTAAATCATCATCATCAAACCCGTGATTAGCGATAAAACAATGAAAAGCGCTCCATAACCCCAATGATCTGGACCCTCGAAAGTAAAACCTGCATAAATGGAAAACGCTAACATAACAGCAACAATACTCAGCTGCAATGGCGATTTAAAGAGCTGTGAAAATAAGGTTCCAAGACTGATGTCTGAAGATTTTTCTTCAAGGGTAGGAGCATTGCCCACGTGAGTCAAAAACCGTTGACCGTAGAGATATACCAGAAGGCCTAAAAGCATTCCAATACCTGCCAAGCCGAACCCATAATGCCAACCGTATAGCGCAGCTACTAACCCCACAGAAAGTGAGGCTGTGAACGATCCTAAATTAATGCCAACATAAAATATACTAAATCCCTTATCTCGACGAATATCATTTTGTTTGTATAAACCGCCCACCATAGTAGAAATGTTTGGCTTTAACATTCCAACTCCAAGAATTACAAGACCAAGACCGGCATAATATGCCCAGATAGCATCAATTGCCAGAACCCCATGACCAGCAGTCAACAAAATAGCCCCAATAGTCACTGCCTTTTTTTGACCAATCAACCTGTCGGCAATAAAACCACCGGGTATACTCATCACATATACCAACATCGTATACCATCCGTAGAGGGCAAGTGCCTCTGTAGTGGTCCAACCCAATCCACTTTGAGGGTCGTTTTCCAGGGTTTTAGCTGTCATATACAAGGTGAGCAAGGCACGCATACCGTAATAGGAAAAACGTTCCCACATTTCTGTAAAAAAAAGTACGTACAGTCCTACTGGGTGTCCAAATAGTTCGCGTTGGTTAGCTGGTTTAATTGAATTTGCCATAATTTTGGTTTGATTTGGTTATAGTTTTGCTTTAATAAAATTGGTCATTTTCTTAAAAAGATGAATACTTGTATTCCCCCCCTGAATGCGATGATTTCTATCAGGATAAATCGCCCATTCGAATTGTTTGTCTGCCTGAATTAAAGCTTCAATCATTCGCATAGAATGCTGTACATGTACGTTATCATCTCCAGAACCGTGCACCAAAAGGTAATTTCCTTTTAATAATTCTGGGTAGTTAAAAGGTGAGTTGTCATCATACCCATTTGGGTTTTCTGAGGGAGTACGCATAAAACGTTCTGTGTAAATGGTATCATAGAAACGCCATGAGGTAACCGGCGCCACCGCTATTGCCGTCTCAAAAACATCATTTCCTTTTAATATACAGTTGGTCGACATATGGCCGCCATAGCTCCAGCCCCAAATACCGGTTCGTTCCTCGTCGATATACGATAATTCACTTAATTTTTTTGCCACTGCTATTTGATCTTCCGTTTCAAATTTTACCAGATTCATATAAGTAACCTTTTTGAAATCGCGCCCCTTAAGACCTGTGCCACGGCCATCGACACAGGCAATAATATATCCTTCTGAAACTAACATTTGATGCCAATAATCATGTGTCGTGTTCCATCTATTGGCTACATTTTGAGAACCCGGTCCGCTATATTGGTACATCAATAAAGGATACTTTTTCGAGGCATCAAAATCTTTGGGTTTGATCATGTACATATTCAAATCGTTACCATTGATTGCTATAGTAGAGAATTCCTTCACACTCATCTCATAGCCTTTTAATTTTTCGGAAAGACTTGTATTATTCAAGATTTCCTTAACCTCCTTTCCACTTGAAGCATAGTGCAGTGTATAAGTATTTGGCGTAGTAGCACTCGAGTAGGTATTTATAAAATAGGTAAAATCTGAGCTAAAGTCAGCCGAATTGGTTCCGGCGGTAACTGCAAGTTCTTTCTTCTTTTTACCGGAGCTTGAAATACTATATACCCCACGATTTATGGAGCCATTTTCCGTAGACTGATAGTAGATTCTGTCTTTTTTGGCATTATAGCCATAATAATTGGTTACCTCCCAGGCTCCTTGGGTTATTTGATTCATCAAAGGCCCTTCTTTGCTATATCGGTAAATATGGTTCCAACCATCTTGTTCGCTGGTCCAAATAAAACTATCGTCAGCTAAGAAGGTTAGGTTGTCAGTAATGTCAACATAAGCTTTATCTTTCTCTTCCAGCAATAGTCTTACTGAGTTATTCTGGGCATTTACATCATGTAATTTCAAATGATTTTGATGGCGATTTAAAGTCTGTACACTCAGATGATTCGGATTGTTCATCCATTTGATTCTTGGAATATAATAGGCATCACCAAGTGCTACCTTTGAAATGTCGGCTGACTTGACATCCAAAAGATGCAAAGTGACCTTTGCGTTTTCCTCGCCCGCCTTGGGATATTTGAATACATTTTGTTTTTGGTATAATTCTTTCCCATAGATATCCATAGAAAACTCGGGCACGTCGGTTTCGTCAAATTTGAGAAAAGCGATTTTGCTACCATTAGAATTCCATTCATACGCCTTTACAAAAGCGAACTCTTCTTCATATACCCAATCGGTTATTCCATTGATAATTTTATTCTTTTCACCATCAGAAGTCAGCTGAGAGGTAGTTTTAGAAGCTATATCAAAAAGAAATAAATTATTGCCAGCAGCATATACAATTTGTTCTCCATTGGGAGAAATTGAAGGTTCTTGAATTTTTGTTTCCGAGATTTTGGTGAGGTCTTTTGTGGCCAAATCGTAGACATAAAAAATGCCCAGTTTAGAATGTCTAAAAATGGGCTCAAGCTCTGTTGCCAAAAGTAGTTTCGATTCTTCATCGGAAAATTGATAGGCGGCAAAGTTTTCAATACCATCAAGATTTTTTGAAGAGACTATTGTTTCAACCTTATCCTGGGTTTTATAATCATATTTGTCTAGGCTAGTACTTCCGTTGGATTCATTTTGATTTAAAATGGTGTATTGCTTTCCATTCCTCATCGAACGAAGGGCTTGCATACCCTCTGGCTGAAATGTACTGTTATATATTTCCTCAACGGAAATCTGTTTTGTTTGAGCCAAGATCGAAGTCGAGAATGTAGCCAACAAAAATAACAAAATGTGTATTTTTTTCATATATCGATAGGAATGCGTTAAATTTTTCAAGTTTACTAATAATTATACGAATATTCACTATTCCGACTAAAAAAGAAGCAAGTTTTAGGTAAAGCCTCGCTGGCTTGGTTTTTTGACCGCAGGCCTCTTTATACGTATCTTTACGCATCAAATCACCAATAGTATGACGAAGCCTATTCAGGGATTTTCAAAACTCACGAAGGAAGAAAAAATAGACTGGATTGTATCGAATTACACCCAAGATGCTGAAACTGCAAAAAACATCTTAATGCGCTATTGGAATACAGATGTCGATTTACAAAAGCTTCATGACGAGTTTATAGAAAATACGATATCTAACTACTACCTTCCCTTGGGCATCGCTCCTAATTTTCTTATCAATACAGAGCTCTATGCTATACCCATGGCTATCGAAGAGAGTTCGGTGGTCGCAGCCGCCAGCAAGGCGGCTAAATTTTGGCTTGATCGTGGTGGTTTTAAAACCACTATTCTTGGTACTGAAAAGATTGGGCAGGTTCATTTTATGTTTTCCGGAAATTTTAACAAGCTTAATACCTTTTTTAAATACGTTGAACCAAAATTGCGCTCCGAAGCTGCTGTTATTACCCGAAATATGGAAAAGCGAGGAGGAGGTATTTCAAAAATCGAATTGCGCGATAAAACTGCTGAGCTTGCTAACTATTATCAGTTGCATTGCACCTTTGAGACCCTAGACGCGATGGGTGCGAACTTTATCAATTCGTGTTTAGAAGAATTCGCAAAGACGTTTAAAAAAGAAGCGCTGTGCTTTGCAGAATTTACAGAGGAAGAAAAAGATATTGAGATTGTCATGAGCATTTTGAGCAATTACGTGCCCAATTGCTTGGTTCGAGCTGAGGTAAGCTGCCCAGTAGAAGAATTGACCGATGACCCTACCGACAGCAAGGAATTTGCCAAAAAAATGATTCAGGCCATTGCCATTGCCAAAGTCGAACCTCATCGTGCCGTCACGCATAACAAAGGTATTATGAATGGTATCGATGCGGTTATTTTAGCCACTGGAAATGACTTCAGAGCTGTCGAAGCTGGGGTTCATGCCTATGCCGCTAAAGACGGAAAATATACCAGTCTTACAAATGCCTGCATCACTGATGGGATATTTAGCTTCTGGATAGAAATCCCCCTAGCCTTGGGCACTGTTGGTGGATTGACAAGTTTGCACCCCTTGGTAAACTTGGCGCTCGAGATACTTCAAAAACCATCGGCCCAAGAATTGATGCAAATAGTTGCCGTGGCCGGACTCGCTCAAAATTTTGCAGCGGTCCGTTCTTTGGTCACTACAGGAATTCAAGAGGGGCATATGAAGATGCATTTGTTAAACATCTTAAACCAGTTGGGAGCCACTGAGGAAGAAAAACTAACCTTAACCAACCATTTCAAAAAGAATTCGGCAACCCATGCTGCGGTCGTGGAGGCATTTGAAAATCTTAGAAGCCAATAATGACTCAGAAATTCTATAGCAACGGCAAGCTTTTACTATCTGGAGAGTATGTGATTCTCGATGGTGCCCTTGGCCTTGCGGCAGCTACTACTTACGGACAAGCTTTACAGATAACCGAACACAAATATCCGCTTATAAAATGGAAAAGTACTTCGGCCGACGGTTCAGTCTGGTTCGAGACTGAAATTGACGCTATTAGTCTTGAAATTATTCATTCATCAGATTTAGACACTGCCAGAACACTACAAGAAATATTGAAGCAGGCAAGGAAGCTTAATGCTGATTTTTTATCTGGCTCAACGGGCTATAGGGCAGAGACCTACATGGATTTTGAGCGCAGTTGGGGTCTCGGCTCCTCTTCTACCTTGATCAACAATATTGCTCAATGGGCCCAAGTAGATGCGTATCAACTACTATGGAAGGCTTTTTCAGGTAGTGGCTATGACATTGCTTGTGCTCAGCACGATTCACCCATTTTATATAAATTAGAGGAAAACCAGCCCAAGGTTACAGAAGTAGTTTTTAATCCACCCTTTAAAGATAAATTGTATTTCGTACATCTTAATAAAAAACAGAATAGTCGTGAAGGCATTGCCCAATATCGAAATCAAAGTTTTGATAAACCACAATTGATAAAAAGTATTTCCGCTATCACACGACAGCTTGTAACATGCACTCGTCTATCTGAATTCGAGACCTTGCTTTGCGCACATGAAGACCTAATTGCCCAAAACCTAAACCTAAGCACCATAAAATCGGAAAAATTCCCCAATTATACGGGAAGCATTAAAAGCCTAGGGGCATGGGGCGGTGATTTTATACTGGCCACAGGAGATAAAAGTACACCTGCCTACTTTAAGAAGATGGGATATCATACCGTGATTCCTTTTAAGCATATGATCTTATAAAAAAAGCCTTCCGAATGGGAAGGCTTTAGATAATTTAAACTGAATGCTATTAATAAAAAGTAGCTCTATTGTCTTCTATTTCGGAAGCCTCTTTTAAGGCGTCGAATACGGCCGTGTTTACCCTGGCAGCAGATGATGACTTCAAGGTGTTTGCGTATGTACTATAATTATCTAAAGTGGTGGCGGCCTCTTTTTTAGTTACCGTCACCATGAACACACCGGTTTCTCCTTCTATCAAGCCAGAAGTTTCTCCTTCACTCATTGCATATGCAGCACCTACTATTGCTGGTTCTCTTCCTGCTCCCGGAATGGTTGGTGACTTTACAGTCAAAGCCGTAGCGTTAGACATTGAAACATTGGCATCTTTTGCCAAATCTTCCATTGATTTTCCTTGGTGCTGCCCAATAATTTGAGCTGCTTTTCTTTCCTTTCTTACCTTGGGAAGAATACTGGCTGATGCATCCTCAACAGACATAACCCCCTCTTTATAGGAAGCAGTTAATTGTACAACCGCATAACCATTGTTGATATTGAAACGTCTGATATCTCCTATCTCTGTATCCTCATTAAATGCCCATTGCACAATATTACGTTGATTGGTAAGCCCTGGTAGATTTTCATCTAAAGCATTGATTTTGTTTACAGGCCTTACCAGGTATTCATTTTCTTTAGCTAAATCGGTAAAAACCTTATCACCTGAAGTAGTTGCCATCTCAAATTTCGTAGCATCGGTAAACAAGGCATTTATGGTTTCTTCCGAAGCTTCGATTTCTCGACCCAAGGTTGCAATCTGAACAATATCCTCTTTGTCATCTACTTTTATAACATGAAAACCAAAATCAGTTTCCACAAGGCCTATTGCTCCCACACTGTTGCCAAAAGCAAAGTCATTGAATTTAGGCACCATAGTACCTTCCTGAAAATATCCTAAATCACCCCCATTAGGAGCCGATGGTCCGTCTGAGTTATCGCGGGCCAACTCTACAAATGCGGCCCCAGGTTTTCGAGCTTCACGGTATAATTCGTTTGCTTTCGCTTCTGCTTCTTCCTTGCTGCGCTTCACATCAGGATTTGCTCGCTGAGCGCCTTCATATGCAATCAGTATGTGACTTGCCTTTACAGAACCATTTGCCTTTCTAGCGATCATCTTTGAAATCTTAAAGAAATCTCCATCGCGATACGGACCAAAGGTTTCGCCAACTCTCAACGTCATCAAGGTATCAGCAAATGAAGCCGGCAATGCTTTTTTAGCTTTAAAAATTGTGTCAAATTTAATATCTGAGTTTCTATCTAAAAAGGCATTGACATCAGTTGTAGTTCTGAAACCTGCTATGGTATCATTTGTATTAGTCAGCGAGTTAAACTCTACAGAGTTATCCATCAATTTTAAAAGACCCTCCTTAACCGCTGTCTCATCAGTAGCTGATGGTTTCTCTTCAAAATATACATACTGAAGATCACGTGATTCATCTTGCTTATACTCCTCTTTATGTGCATTGATATAAGCTGCAATTTCACTTTTGGTAACCGTTATGGTGCTATCGGGAATTGAAGAATAAGGTACTCGAACATATTGCAAATCAACTTTATCATTCGCTAATTTATAGTCAAGCTCGCCTTCCTTTAGTGTTGCACCAACACCTGCCTTGATCAAATTGAAATAGGTCTGTTCTTTAGCGCTTTGAATGATGTTCTGTTCATCTTGCAACCAAAGATCGTACTGAGCAGGATTATTCACTTTCATATCGGCAATGAAATCGCGAAATTTATTTTCATCGAATATACCGCTCTCATCTTGAAACTGAGGGCTTTGAGAATAGCCTGGTATGGTTTTGATATAATTCATGATTTGGTCTTGCTCAATATCAATACCCAAATCTTCAAATTGTTGTCCTAAAATCGAATTGCGAACTTCTTGATCATAAACCTGGTTTACAAGTTGCATAGAGGAAGTGTTGGCAGATCTTCTAGAGGCCGCCTCAATCTTTTGTCTAAAAGCATCAACAGAAATTTCATCACCATTGATTTCAGCCACAGCAGAACCAACTTTTCCAGTACCTCCTGCTAAATCACCGTTAACAAAAACACCTGATATTACAAACGCAAAAAGGGCCAACCCGATGATTAAAATCAAAATGGTAGTCCGCTTTCTAATATTCTCTAAAATTGCCATTGTATGGAGTATTTAAAATCAGTTTGCGAAATTACCATTTTCTTTTCACCTGTTCAAATTTATTGTAGGTATCGGTCGGCTGTAATTCGCTAGTATTGCTATTTTTTTGGCTAAAAACAGCGTAGCAGGTTTATTCAAAAGTATTATAAAGTTCTACAGGAATATAGATGGTAAAACCTATTCCTTATCGAGTAGCTCGAGCATCACTAAATCAATCTTATTACTAGAGACCTCAAGAATGGTAAACCGAAAGTTTTCTATTTCAATTTCTGTTCGCTGTTCTGGAATCTCTCCTGTTTCGTTTACTATCAAACCACCTAATGTTTCATATTCGTCACTTTCGGGTAGTTCAAGCTTGTAATTCTCATTCAGATAGTCAACATCTAAGCGAGCGGAAAGTTTATAAGATGTTTCCGTAATTTGTTCTTCTATCAAATCGGTGGAGTCATGTTCGTCTTCGATTTCACCAAAAAGTTCTTCAACAATATCTTCGACGGTCATGATACCAGAAGTTCCTCCATATTCATCGAGCACAACCGCAATACTTTTGTGTTTTTTGATAAGTACATTTAAAATATCATTGATGAGCATTGTTTCAGGCACAAGTTCAACAGGTCGCAAGATACTTTTTATGGTCTTTGGCCTTTTAAAAAGTTCAAAGGAGTGAACATATCCAATGATGTTATCAACTGTATCTTTAAATATCAATATCTTAGAATACCCAGTTTCTGTAAATAACTTAGTGAGCGTCTTAGGTGTTTCATGAAGCTCAACTGCCGTAATTTCGGTTCGCGGCACCATAACTTCTCTGGCTTTAACAGCTGAAAATTCTAAAGCGTTCTGAAAAATTTGTATTTCAGAATCCAACTCATCTTCCTCTTCAACGGTCTCCATCTGTTCGGTAATGTAGTCACCTAACTCTATTTTGCTGAACGACAATTGTACCTCGTCGCCATCAGTTTTCAAGAACGTTTTCAAAATAAAATCGGAAATTTTGATAATGAACCAAGACAGGAATCCGAAGAGGACATAGAAGATATAAGCGGGAAGTGCCAATACCTTCAACAAGGTATTCGAATAAATCTGAAACAATACCTTTGGGAGAAATTCTGCAGTAAACAAAATAACTATAGTTGAAATCACCGTTTGCGTAAGTAAACTAAAATCGGTCAAAAGTAGATTGATCAAACCGCTCGAAGAAGACGAAAGGCTAACGAACCATTCCAACAATACCTCACCCATAAAGAGACCATAGACCACCAAGGCAATATTGTTACCAATAAGCATGGTAGCTATAAATTTCGAAGGTTTTTCGGTTAAGAGCGTTAATATCTTGGCCAGAAAACCTTCTTGTTTTTTTTCAATCTCAATATGGATTTTATTTGCTGACACAAAGGCGATCTCCATTCCAGAAAAGAAAGCAGAAAATAGCAAGGATAAGATGATAACAAAGGTGGAAGTATCCAAAACTACTCTTGGTTTTCACGTTGTCGTTGCTCGAATTTTTTTCGGTACTTTCTCCGGAACAAAAACATACCTATAGAAGCTATAGCGAAAAAGATAAATAAATAAGCATAGTTACGATCGGTATTCCATACTTGTGTAATCTTGTATATGGAAAAAATAGCTACGAACAGATAGAGATATTCGGTATATCTTAAAATTTTAATCATTAAGCGGTTCTTTTTCTTGCGGTTCTTCTTTTTCTTCAGGTATCAACATTAAACCATAGGTCTTATGTGCATACAGAAAGTTTCGGTCTTTACTAAAATCCATTCCTTCGCCGTCCATGATTGTGCCGTCTTCAGGATTGGTGTAGGTGAATTTTTCATGGGTGAATATCCACTCGTTATCTTGGTCTAAATAAAGCTGGGAAGTTTCCAATTTTTTCCCGTCATGACTTTCTAAGACCACATTACCACGTAAATCTATCAAATTCGTAGCAGAATAAATAATACCGTAGTCGGCTTTAACGATGCTTTTTTGATTTAAATCATCAAAAAAATCAAGTAACAATCCGTTAGGGAAGGTGCGATATGGAAATTCTAAATTTGTATAATCTTCTTGTTTAGGGCTTGTCAATACTGAGATAACTCTAGAAGCCTCTACTGAATCAGCTACAATGACTTTTTTTGCCTCCGTATAGGTAAGTACAAAGTTCTCAGCTATACCGATAGGAAAAACATTCTTTTTAGCCTCATCGCCAACACGTTTGTAATTATCTCCACATGAAAAAAAAAGCATTGCCACGAAAATTGTGGCAATGCTTAGCATATTCTTCTCTAAAACTTTGTTCATTTTACAAACTAGGCACTTTTACGCTTCCTCCAACCCAACAACTAAAGGTTACGGTCTTACCAGCCATGCCATCGGTAAAAATCATTTCTTTTGTTGGTGCTTTTGCAGAATAGCTTGCTGCAGATTTGTTAGCCCTAGAACTCAATGAAGGGTTAACCCGACCTGCTTTGCGGGCCATATCAGCTGCTTTCCAATAAATCGCACGTTTTTCAAAAGTAGTTCCACCACATTGGTTAGCGCTACTTGCATACAAACTAGCAATTAGCAAATAGGCTTTACCATTTGAAGGGTTCGCATCGATGGCTTTTTGAGCATACTTACGTGCTGCTCCTTTACTACCTCGTCTGTATATCGTGGCAACTTTATAAGCGATATTTGATCGTCTTTTAGCATCAGTCTCTAAAGTTATGGCCTTATCAAAGTCTGCAATGGCACCTTTGGTATCGCCTGCTTTTGACTTCAATGTTCCTAGGTAGACATAAACGTCTGCAGATGGGTCAAGCTCAGCTTGAACCTCAACCATTTTACTAAATAATGGGTCGTCTGTACACTCCTTAGCGAACATTCTACCTACTGCTCTTTTTACCCAAATAACATCACCCTTCTTTGCATCAAAGCTTTTTTGATATAATGGAACCAAGTTACCACAATCAGCAAGTGCACCCAACTTAGAGTCTACACTACCTGCAATCTTACCAAAAGATTTTGAATTGGTATTCGCAGCTTTAAATCGTTTCTTTTCCTTAGAAGTCATTGATCCTTCCTTAGGCAATAGTTTTGCAATAATATCAGTTAATTTTCCATTTTCCTCCTCAATCTTTTCCGTTACATCGTCATACACGTCAAATACTTCCTGCAGTTCTTTTTTGCCCGAATTGTGCAAATCAACAAGACTAGAAAAATATAAATAAAGTGCTTTGGGATTTTTAAAATTCGCCCTATCCTCGGTAAATGCTTTTCCCAACTGGCTATAAATCTCGTCGTCAGAGATCATTTTATTATCGTACTTCATAAGTACTTTATCGATCATGACGTCAGCCATTTTGGTTTTCTTAGGAAAATGAACCATGCTATTATCATACAATGCCATCAAATCACTAATGAAGCCATCTTTTTCAGCTCCCGAAGATTTTTTGATCTTGTCTTTTAAGATTCTTTCCCCGTAAATGAAGTTAGCCCGGTTTAAACCTGGACATGTTTCATAGACCATTTTCCACGGAGTATACGCCGCATCGTAATTCTTAACTTTTACATGCTCTGTGTAAATAGAGAGGTTGGTAACACACTCTGTATTCTGAGCTTGGGCATTGCTTATCGCCATTGACCCTAAAAGCATAATTGCCGTAAAGTAGAGTTTCGTTTTCATGTTCATTCTTGTTTAAGTGGTTAATGTACTAAATTTTAGTTAGTTAATCTTTCTTTTTTGGAACCATCTGTCATTTAATGATAATCCAACATTTATTTTGAAATAATTTTCCTGAATTAGCATCATATCGGTTGTTCCTCTTTTACCAATCTCAAAGCCAAGATTAATATTCGAAAAACCGCTAGACGTAAAAGACAGTGGTAACCCAAGTCCAAAAGTTATGCCAAAGTTATCAATCTCCGTGTTATTAACTATCATGCCTGTTTTTTCCATTCGCACTCCGGCACGATATGTAATTCTTTTTAAGAAGTTGTTAAATGAAGTATAATCAGGTATAAAATACCCTCCAAAAGCCACGGTACTGGCATCTTGATAGCTCAAATTGTCAACATCAATGAAGTCGTTTGTAAATGAACTTAGGCCCTGAAAACTATATTCTGCACCTAAAAACCACTTTTTATTCTCTCCAAAACCAAGACCCAAGGTGGCCGTAGTAGGAATTGTCAAACCGGTTTCTTTGAGTCCTCTGGCTTCTAGATCAACATCAATAATTTCGATATTACCCCCAGTAGAAGTAGAAAAAGAACCGATTTCCTGGGTGTTACGCGCCGAGAGATTGGCTTGTGTATTTACCCTAGCCGAAGTATATAAGGTATACTTATCTTTAATTGTCGGAGTGTAATTAACTGCATAATTAAAATCTAGACCGTTTATGGTCGATGTTCTATCGTCTAAGGCCCCAAATTGTACATTTTCAATAATTTGAGTTCTCAAATTATTGATCGTTCCAAAATTGAAACTCGAAGTAACGCCTATACTTAGATTTTTGGTTATTTGATACCCCAGAGACACATACACCTTGTTCAAACCGCCTTCTCCAGAATATTGATTGGTCACATTTGACTCCGTGCCATCTTCATTTGTTGTGGTCGATTCTGACAATATATTGTACCCAACAGAAGTGTAAGGCTTGATACCAAAACCAAGACCCAACCCTTTGCCCACATTAAAGCCAAGGGATAGATAATCAAGATTAACGATCTGATTGCTTTCTTTTGCTGTAGCACTGTTTAGAGACAGCTGATTATAGGAGATACCTGCGGCATAAACGGTACGGCGTAATTTTCCATAGGCTGCCGGATTTTGAAGATTCACGTGAATACTATCTGCATACATGCCAAGTCCTGCCATCATTTGATTTTCAATCGTAGCTGTGGGTCTTATATCACCAATACCAAAATAGGAATAAGGGGAAACAGTTCCGTTTTGAGCATTCGCTCCCATAGCGGCGAAGCACACTATTGCAATAACAATTTTTTTGATCATTTAACGCTTGTTGTATTCCAGCAAATAGTTTAACCCTGCGAGGAGAAATTTGGAATCCGCAAATATGGTATTTTTTAATCGTTTTGACAAAAATTGCGCATCACCGCCTGTTAAAATAACTGTTAAATCTTCAAAACGAGAACTATAGCGTTCTATAACCCCATCAATTTCGGCTAAAACTCCATGTACAACTCCACTATGAATACTTGATTTGGTAGAGTTTCCTATTAAGTCAAGCGGGTCATCCAATTCAAGAAGTGGTAGTTTGGAAGTTTGATTGTGAAGGGCCTCATAACGCATGTGTAAACCCGGAGAAATACCCCCACCTAAGTATTCGCCATAATCGTTCACCATGTCATAGGTAATACAAGTACCAGCATCGACAACAAGCGTGTTAGCGGTTGGGTTATGATAAAAAGCAGCGGTCGCCAAGGCAACGCGATCGACCCCTAATGTTTGCGGTGTGGCATATGAATTTTTAAAAGGAATTTTAGAGCTATGGTTCAAAACATGAACTTGACAAAAGATCGACAAGGCTACAATGTCTTTTTGATTCAAATAACCCACGGCAGAAACGATGGCCCATGTGATGTCAGGGTAAAAATTAAAGATATCTTTTACCTTTTCGATAAACCTTTCAGCTTCCGTACTAACGTCAAAAAGCAAGTTCTGTTTATCAAATACCGCAAGCTTTACCGAGGTGTTACCAGCATCTATGATTAAGTTCATGTAACAAAGATGACAAAATGAAAAATAAACCCATACTTTTTTCTACGTTTTTGTTTGTATATCCTAAATTTGAAATTATATTTGCAGCCCTTTTAGGCGATGCATTGAAGTTGCCGAAAAGGACATGGTGCCTTAGCTCAGTTGGTAGAGCAATGGACTGAAAATCCATGTGTCCCTGGTTCGATTCCTGGAGGCACCACCACAATCCCCTGTAGACTTAATGTCTCCGGGGGTTTTGTTTTTTAGTTGACAATAGGGGTTTCATATTAATCAAGTAAGCGCAGTTAAACTGCTTAATAATTTTACTGGTGCAATGTGAGGGGTAGTCTTTCTTAGACCAACCTATAGTGCCGAATTTAGAGTGCCCATGATGTTCAATACGTTCTCTTGTTTGTCTGAAATTCATATCTCAACGGTTTATATAGATAAGGTTGCGTGTTCGCTCTTGTGTTGCTTAACATCTTGTTCAAGACAAGCACTGCCCTAGATTGACAAGCTACAAAGCACAATTCCGATACCTTATTACGGTATACCTTGTAATGCCTTCGCAGCGCGCATTGGCAACTTTTGGCACTACAACTTTGTACTTATCTATTAAAAGCACAAAATCTAGTTAACGAACATTCTCCCTACAAACCGTGTCTCCTTCTTAATCCTACTTATGGTGCTGTTTATCGATTGCCAATGTCAATGACCCAAGTTTAGAACCGTTTGACAAATAAATAATCTTTGCGGTCAAACTACACAGAACTTTGCGGTATCAACCTCAAATTAGATATTATGAAAACAGTTTTACTTTTAAAAGAAATTTATAGGGATGGTTTTAGAAACATTGGAAGCCTAATAGTAAAAAGATATTTCAAGTTTTTCGCTTGGTTTAGTTTTATTATGTTCGCTATTGTGTTATACGCCTTTATATTTAGGGTTTCCACAGGTTTTGCCTTCGATTAAACTTTAGCAATCTAAATTAGTTTCATACGAACCACGATCTCAAAAGATCGTGGTTTTTTTCGTACTATACCAAGAGCATTGATCTATCAAGAAGGTAGAACGTGTAAGAAATTTGGCAGCCTACCCCTTTAGAGCACAACCAAAAAAAATAGAGATAGGTATACAAACGCTTAACTTCAAAAAATAACCTCTGGTTTTTGGAAAAGTATGGATAACTTTAACGACTAAATCGTAAAACTAAAATTATCCTTGACTTATATTGACAGCAATACATCGCTTGAAATTCTTCAGAAATTGTTTCTTGATAACCGTTGGATAAACCAAGAGGAGCGAATTCTTTCGACCGAAAAACCTGGTGAAGGCAATATGAATGTGGTACTCCGCATCAAAACGAGCATGCGTTCACTGATTGTAAAACAGTCTAGACCCTTTGTACAAAAATATCAGCAGATTGAAGCCCCACTAGCCCGCATCGCTGTTGAACATCAATTTTACCAAACGGTTCAAAATGAAATTCTCAACAAAAATCTGCCATCAATTTTGGGGTACAATGCAGATGCACATCTTCTACTCTTAGAAGATTTAGGGCATTGTGAAGACATGACTTCGTTATATGCCTCAGGAAAAATGAAGGAAGACAGCTTACAGCGCTTGACTTCAATCCTTAGCTTGATTCACCGGAGTGTAGTGCCCAAAGATTTCCCTGAAAATATGGCCATGCGCCAACTGAATCACCAACATATTTTTGTTTTACCTTTTCTAGAGGATAACGGATTTCAACTAGATGACATACAAGAAGGGCTTCAAAAACTTTCAATGTCGTACAAAAAAGACGCATCCTTGAAAGCCATTATTAATGAGGTAGGAAACAAATATTTATCGCCTGGAAATACGTTGTTGCACGGTGATTATTATCCTGGAAGCTGGATGACCGAATCAAAAAATATCTACGTGATTGATCCCGAATTTGGTTTTGTGGGTTTTCCAGAATTTGATTTGGGTGTTATGGCTGCGCATATCATCATGGCCACCTCAAAGGCGTCTTATCTCAATTCAATTCATGAGCTTTATGATGGAGTGCCCGACAAAAAGCTGGTGGCTCAAGTTGCCGGTATTGAAATTATGCGTCGCTTAATAGGGCTAGCACAACTGCCCTTAAAAAGGTCTGTCGAAGAAAAGCGGTATCTTTTGGAACTCGCCCGAAAAATGATATTATCATGAAACGTTTCCTTTTTGTTGTAGGATGTTGTGCATTTCTGGTTTTTTCATGCAAACAACCTAAGTCAAAGCTACATATTCCATCACCTACTAAAGTTAGTTACGGAGCTGATACCCTCATGCTATCAAAAGAAGCGAAGTATGACAAAATTCTAGGAGCCTTGGTTGGGTCTGCCATTGGAGATGCCATGGGCGCTTCTACTGAAATGTGGCACAGAAAAGACATTCAATTGAAATACGGTTATATCGTCGGGCTTACCCCTGCGGTTCGCGAACAGTCTCCTGAGGGAACTTGGGAACATAATTTGAACGCCGGCGCAACTACCGATGATACCCGTTGGAAGTTTTTAATGGTCAATTACTTGACTTCTCAAAATGGAAAACCAAATGCTCAAAACTTCGCCAAGTTCATCACAGATTATTACGCTTCCCTTACCAAAGATTTAAAAGGTACCGCAATCAGCACCGATCCTGATATGCTAGATAACCAGATCGAAAAAATAGACTGGATTAAAGAATGGGCGAGAGTTGCCTTGGCCTATCAAAAAAATCGTGGAGCCTATCAAAAAGCACAAAATAGATTCTATGGAGGTGAAATGTCATGCGCTGGCCAATTGTACACCCCTATGTTCGGTTTACTGGCCAAGACACCCGAAGAAGCTTATACCACGGCCTACGAACATACGCTATTCGATATAGGGTATGGCAAAGATATTTCAGCCTTGGTTGCCGCCATGACTCAAATGGCAATGCAAACACAAAATATAGACTCTATTGTAAACACGGCAACTTTCGTCGACCCCTATGGCTACCAAGACAGTCGTTTGGTGGGTCGCATTTCTAACGCAACTGCCGATGCTTCTGTAAAAAGTGTCTTAGCCGTCAGAGACAAGGTTTTAATAGATTCACTTATCGCCAAAGATTCGATAATGTTTAAAATGCCTAAAGGCTTTCAAGAATCACAAAAGGAATGGGTACGGCAAGAAATGATGTATCAAATACTTGAAAAAAGTGAGAAGGCCATTGCGTTTCACACAGCTGAGATCTGGCAAATTCTAATTACCGGACTCCAATTTGGAGAAGGTGATTTCGAAAAAACCATACAGTTTATCGTCAACTATGGACGTGACAATGACACGGTTGCAGCGGTTGCGGGAATGATACTAGGGGCAAAAGATGGGTATTCAAACCTACCCAAAGATCTTAAAGAAGCGGTTGTCAAAGTAAACAAGGAACAAATAGGGATTGATCTGGAAGTTCTGGCAGAAACACTTTCAAATCAATAATCACCAAATTCGTTTTACGCCATTAATCTCAAAATCTTTCAACCTAATTTCCGAGTCTCCCAAGTTTTCAATAGTCAAATTGGTATAATTTTCATTTGGAAAAAGTTGAGCCGTCATCACATATTGCCCTTTATTCATAAAAACTTCAATCGAAGAATGGTCAATGAACAAGCGAACTTCATATTCCTCTTCAGGTAAACCCGTTACTGGCATTATCTGTATGCTTGCAAAATCTTCTTGAAATGCAACTTTCCCAGAATTTGTTCGATCTAAAAAAAACTGCTCCTCCTCACCAAATAGCGTAAGAAGAACTTCTTCATCCAAACTATTACTCAATTTCAATTGAAAGTTTCTTGCACTCGTTAAGAAGCTTACTTCCGCCTGATTCAAGCTGTCAAAGGAAACAACTTCTTTGGCACCACCAACCACTGTAATATTCTTTTTGCCCTTTCGGTCAACGATAGCTTCTAGGTTTTTGACCGGATAATTAAACAAACTATAATCACCTTGTATTTTTTGCAAGGATAACTTTCGCGGCAAGGTCATGGCACTGCGCCATTTTTCCGTCGGCGTATCTCTTGCATAAGCCCAATTGCTCATCCACCCTATAAAAATTCGGTCGTCCTTGGGTGCATTATAATATGTGACGCCGGCATAGTTATCCGTTCCCCAATCAAGCCATTTGATTTCGGTTTGATCAGTGGTAAACTTCTCACCATCAAAGTTTCCAACAAAATACTGGGTGCCACTACCACCATTTGGCGCACCAGGATTAATACTTATCAAAAGGACCCATTTTTCTTCATCACTTCCCTCTACTTTAATAGGAAACAGATCTGGGCATTCCCAAACTCCACCATGAGCGCCCTCGTCTTTGCCGAATTCGCTCAGTTTGGTCCATTCTTTTAAGTTCTCTGAATTCCATAATTGTAGATGGTCACCGGCAACTAAGGCCATAACCCAAGTACGATTGGCTTCATCCCAAAAAACCTTTGGGTCTCTAAAATCTTTAATACCGTCGTTTTCAATGACCGGATTTCCTTCATATTTCGTCCAGGTATCTCCATTATCAAGACTGTACGCTATTCCTTGGGTTTGAAAATCATTTCTTCCTGCCTTTTCCCCCTTCATCAAATGATAGGTGAAAATCGCAACCAAAGGTGGGTTTTCTGCAGAGCCAAATCCAGACGTATTGGCAATATCGACTACTGCACTTCCAGAGAAAATCAGCCCGTGTTTGTCAGGAAATAATGCGATTGGTTGATGCTCCCAACGAACTAAATCTTTGCTGGTCGCATGACCCCAATGCATAGGGCCCCAAACAATATCTTCTGGATAATACTGATAGAACAAATGGTAAACCCCTTTGTGATACACCATTCCATTAGGGTCGTTCATCCACTTTTCTTCAGGTGAAAAATGAAATTGCGGTCGGTAAGGTTCTGTATAATAGTTCGTCTTAACAACGGCTATTGATTTGGTTTTTTGATTATCGTTTTTACAAGAAAAGAGCAATGCAACTCCAAGAATCAGAGGTAGTATTTTTGTTGGTAATTTCATTTTTTTGAGCGTTAAACGAATTTGAAGCTTATTTCTAAGCCTCCCCTAAAATAGTATCTTTGCACTAATTTATTGAAATACCCATGCGTTTTCTTTTATCATCTTTTCTGATTTTAGTTTTTAGCGCCTCCGTTTTGGGGCAAAAAAAATTAGACAAAGCCTTAGAGCGTTGGAACAACAAAAGTGTTCCTTACGTCTATGTTGACGACCTAAAACTGACCGAAAATATTGTGCTTCTCGATACAAGAAAAAAAGAGGAATTTGAAGTGAGTCACTTAAAAAATGCTATTTGGGTAGGCCATGAAGAATTTACTGAAGAAAGAGTGACTACCAAAATTTTAGATAAAAATGCTCCAATCATAGTGTATTGCTCTATTGGTGTACGTTCTGAAGATATTGGAGAAAGATTACAAAAAGCCGGATACACCAATATAAAAAATCTGTACGGGGGTATTTTCGAGTGGAAGAACCATGGCAATGCGGTTTATAGCCCCAAGCAGATGGAAACAGATAGCGTTCATGCCTTCGATAAAGAATGGGGCAAACTGCTTAAAAAAGGTGTCAAAGTCTATTAGTTCATAACACATATTATTCGCTAGCTTTCCCTCAAACCCCAGCACACTTCATGAGCATCATCCCTCCCATAGAAAATAGAAAAGAAAAGACCGTGGTAGATCATACTAAGGTAACTTCAAAGAATTTACTGCTCATTTTCACCAGAAATCCTGAACTGGGAAAATGTAAAACGCGATTAGCCGCAACTATAGGAGATGTAAATGCTTTGGAGGTCTATAAGTTTCTGTTAAATCATACCGTAAAATTGACACAGCCTGTAAATGCCATCAAGCAGGTTTGGTATTCGGAGGCAATCTGGAATGATGATATTTGGAACAATTCAATCTTCGATAAGAGATTACAACAGGGAAATGATTTGGGTATTCGAATGGCCAAGGCTTTTCAAGAAGGTTTCGCCTCAGGCTTTGAACGTGTAATTGTTATCGGAAGTGATATGTATGACCTTAGCAAAACAGACCTGGAAAATGCCTTTGATATTCTTAAAACCAAAGACTTTGTAGTTGGCCCGGCGGAAGACGGCGGTTATTATTTACTCGGAATGAATGCCTTCAACGCCCAGGTGTTTCAAAACAAAATTTGGGGTACAGCATCTGTATTGCAAGCTACTCTAGACGATTTGAGAAATAAAAATGTGCACTTGTTGGAAGAGCGAAACGATATTGATCTTTACGAAGACATTAAGAATATTACAGTATTTCAACCTTATTTGAAGAACCTATGAGACTTACCGAAAAACAATTACAAGAATCAACTGAATACCTAAAAGCCAAAGGGTTTGCGCATCCTGAAATAGGAATTGTACTAGGTACCGGCTTGGGAAAATTAGCTGACGAGATAGAAAACCCTATAGTAGCGCATTACAATCATATTCCCTTTTTTCCATTGGCAACAGTAGAGTTTCATACAGGTAAGCTATTGTACGGAACCTTTGAAGGGAAAAAAGTTGTTGTCATGCAAGGTCGTTTTCATTTGTACGAAGGTTACGATCTCATGGATGTAACCTATCCAATACGTGTTATGCATCAGCTCGGAATTCAAAAACTGTTTATTTCAAACGCTGCTGGAGCCATAAACCTAGACTTAAAAAAAGGAGATATGATGCTGATCGAAGATCATATTAATTTACAAGGCGGTTCGCCATTGGCCTTCAAAAATGTTGCTGAATTCGGAGATCGTTTTGTAGATATGGCAGCGCCCTATGATGCCGAAATGGGAAATAAATTAATGGCCATTGCTAAAAAAGAAGCTATATCGCTTAGACAAGGTGTATATGCCTCGGTGGTAGGACCACAGCTAGAAACACGGGCAGAATACCGCATGCTGAAGACCCTTGGAGCAGATGCCGTCGGAATGAGTACGGTTCCAGAAGTAATTGTTGCCAATCATTTACGACTACCTATTATAGCGGTATCAGTCTTAACGGATGAATGTGATCCTGATAATTTACAAGCTATTAATATTCAGGAGATTATCGCAATCGCAGAAAAAACAGAGCCAAAAATGGTAAAGCTGTTTAAAGAGTTAATAAAGGAAATATAATAATAGCTCGATGCTAGAGGCTTATTGGTAATTAAGAGTACTGGTAGCACCTCATTTAACATCAAACCTAACACGAATTAAACTTAAAGAATGAGTTATTTAGAAGCAACAAACGATTTATATAAAGAAGCAGCTTTAACCCCCGATGTTGGTCTTTGTTGTACCACAAATCCGATTTGGCAGTTTCCCGGACTTTCAATTCCAACCATAATGCAAGAAATGAATTACGGTTGTGGGAGCACGGTATCTGCCCAAGATTTGGTTAACAATCCTAAAGTACTCTATGTGGGTGTCGGGGGAGGTATGGAATTGCTGCAATTCTCTTATTTCTCTAGACAAAAAGGAGGAGTCACAGGAGTTGATGTAGTTGATGAGATGTTGGAAGCCTCTCGACAAAATTTCAAAATTGCGGAAATTGAAAACGACTGGTTCAAAAGTGAATTTGTAAACCTCGTAAAAGGTGATGCCTTAAACCTTCCCGTTGAAGATGAAAGTATTGATGTAGCCGCGCAAAATTGCCTATTCAACATCTTTAAAATGGATGATCTGAAAAAAGCCGTTGCCGAAATGTATCGTGTACTAAAACCTCATGGGCGCTTGGTGATGAGCGACCCTACATGCGAGCAACCGATGAACGATGAACTGCGAAATGATGATCGTTTGAGAGCGTTGTGCCTGAGCGGAAGCATTCCCATAGCAGAATATGTCAAAGTATTGACCGATGCAGGTTTCGGAACTATTGAGATTCGGGCCAGAAAATCATATCGCGTTTTATCTCCAAACCACTATCCTACCGATGAATTGATTTTTATTGAATCTATAGAAATTGCAGCCATCAAAGACCCCATGCCAGAAGATGGGCCGTGCATGTTCACCGGAAAAACCGCGATTTATTATGGAGATGAAGACTATTTCGATGATAAAGCGGGTCATGTGCTAATGCAAAACCAACCTCTGGCTGTTTGTGATAAAACTGCTGCTGCCCTAGCCAAGGCAAGTGATGAAATACATATTAGCGAGAGTACCTGGCACTACGATGGCGGTGGATGCTGTTGATACATTAAAGCGACATGGTTAAATTGTTTTTAATTCTTTTAGGTTCTTTTTGGATGTCTTGTGGTAACTCACCTCATGCAGCTAAAAAGGCCATATCATTGGAAGAGAAGAAAGAAGAAAGCCTGCGAACTTCTAACGATACCATTTTGTTAGATGATTCTAAAAATGAAGGCGCTACTGTTTCAGAAGAGACAAAGGCCGTTGCAACAACTGCTGCGCCAGTTGCCATAGCGGGGGAAAGGTCTAAACCATCCGAAAAAGAAGTAGTCAAGCCAGATCATTCCAAATGGACTAGCTTATTGGCAAAATATGTGAATGCCAAAGGTGATGTTGATTACAAGTCTTTTCAAAATGATGCCGGCTCGTTAGATAGATACCTATATCAATTGGCTGAAAATAGTCCGGAAAAAGATTGGTCTAAAAATGAAAAGTTGGCCTATTACATCAATCTTTATAATGCAGCAACGGTAAAACTAATACTTGATAACTATCCTACTACAAGTATAATGGATATAAAAAATCCCTGGGGAAGGAACTGGATTAAGACTGGTGATGGTGTGCTTTCTTTAGGAAATATCGAACACAAGATACTTCGAAAGATGAATGAGCCAAGAATTCATTTTGCGATTAACTGCGCTTCTTTTTCTTGTCCGAAATTGTTGAACAAAGCCTTTACCGCTGACCAGATGCAGAAACAATTGCATGAGGTTACGCTTGAGTTTATCAACGACGCAACCAGAAACAGCATTTCCAAAGAAAAAATGCAACTGTCAAAAATTTTTAAATGGTACAAAAAGGATTTTACCAAAAATGGTTCTTTGGCAGACTATATAAAACCATACACGGAAGTTGAAATCAACGGTAACGCAGACATCGACTTTCTCAAATACGATTGGAATTTGAATGAAGCAAAGTAACCCCCAACTAAGTATTATCATTCCTGTATTAAACGAAGAGAATGCTATTGACACGATATTAAGGTCGTTGAGGGAGAATAGTACGGCTGAAAATATAAATGAAATATTAGTAATCGATGGAGGCAGTGAAGATGCCACGATTTCCCTTGCTTCAAATCATAAGGTGACCGTGCTTCATTCTCAAAAAGGTCGTGCCAAGCAAATGAACCATGGCGCGAAAAATGCAAGTGGTGAAATCCTTTATTTTATACATGTAGACACCCTGCCTCCAAAAGACTTCGACAAAAGTATTATAGACACGGTTTTGAATAAAAACCAAGTAGGGTGCTTTCAAATGAAATTTGATAGCAATAGCCGTTTTTTGGGCTTTTTTGCGTGGTTTACACGTGTAAATATCCAATTGTGCCGTGGGGGTGATCAATCGCTTTTTATCACCAAAAGCCTCTTCGAAAAATCTGGTGGATTTGATGAGAACTACGTTGTTTACGAAGACAATGAGTTTATTGGGCGACTATATGAAATAAGTCCCTTTAAAATTCTCCCAAGACACGTAAAAACCTCGGCTAGAAGATATGAAGAACGAGGTGAAGTTGCACTGCAGTATCATTTCGGTATAATTCATTTGAAAAATTACTTGGGCGCGGGACCTGAGCAGTTGTATGACTACTACAAGCGAAAGATAGTACTTTAACGAATACGTCCTATTTCTCCACTTTCAAAGTCTAGAATAACCCCTTCTGAAATCCATTTGGCTAGCGCTTGGCGGTTATCAGGCACAAGAATACGCTTTTGATCCTTTTTATTTCTGATATTTCCGATTTCTATATAGGCCATGGCTGGATGAGTATTTTTGACCAAATACAGACCCGTTCTATCGCCAAAGGTTCCTGTATAGGTTCTGTTGGGTTGATACTTTTTATATTTTTTGCGAAACGTTTTGTGAATACTTTCTGCAAGTTTCTTTCCGTTTTTACTGTTTTTATGGTGATAAAAGAAAACATCAATATTTTGTCCTTTACTCCTACTATCAACATGAGTAACTATTAAGCGCTGAAATTTGCCTCTATTCTTTTGATGTAGCTCATTGACAATATCAACTCGCTGTTTTAACCTCGCCAAATGATTGAGCGGCACAGTCTTATTACCGTAGGCAACCTCATCATGATCGATTTTTAGAATTCGTTCATCGCGAATTCCATCATTATTATCGCGAATAATTACGTAAACTATAGCACCATGAGATAACAGTTCTTTGGCCAATCGCAAAGTAATATCGTATGCATATTCATCTTCTGCAATTGAAGTACCTGCATAATTTGCCATCGCCCCAGGGTCAGGACCGCCATGACCGGAGACCAAATAGTAGACCGCACCTTTTAATTTTTCACTTTTGGAGAGCACCGTAGCATGCTTCTCACCAAAAATGGGATACGCCTTACTTTCAATTTTTTTTATTTCCGTGGATTTTCGTTGTATCGAATCTACAATCGCTACCGTATCGAGCTTAACTGGAGGAATTAGATAGTTGCGCCCTTCGTACAAATGCACACTATCACGTAGATTGACTAGGTTCATAGCGATGAAATCATCATAGGCCTCATATGGGTTTATACCTTGTTTTCTAAGAAGCGAAAGAATTCCATCTCCTTTTTCCGCGGTGGCAGTAGTTAAAGAATCTTGTGCCTTTAGTACCAAGCCTGACAACATAAACAATAGAAAAACAACCCTTAGAAAAACTCCAGAAACCATATATACTAGTCTAATCCTCAATTCCAATTCAAAAATGATGCCTAGAAACACATCGTATATGCAAAATTAGATACGATTTTTGAAAAGTAAATGGTAGCTTTTAAAAAAAAGTTAACGATTTACTTAACAATACCAAAACTTAGAAATATTGTCCGATACCAAATACTACTCCCCTTGAGGCATCCCTTGTAATACCATAACCGTAATCTACCCGAAAGATTGCGTTGAAAATTTTTTTGTGTATAAATCGAACCCCCACGCCTGGGTATATTCGAATGTTCTGACTGTCGGCAAAATCGCCAAAGCCGCCTCCTGGATTACGCCAAGAACCACCATCTACAAAAACATTACTCTGTAGCACAAACCAATTTTTATCGACTAAAGTATGACGGTATTCTGTATTGAAAACGATTGCACCAGTTCCGCGATCAATAGTATTGCCCACCCCACGTATATTTAGATTGTTGTCGACAGTAAAAGGAGCAAAAGGAGTCTCCACATTACTTGCCAGTCCTAAGCGTAGCCTACTGGCCCAGTTTCCTTTTTGACCCACTCGATGAAAGTAAGTGAAATCATTAAATCCGATTAAAAACTCAGGTAAAGAGGCATCAGAGCTTCCGACATATTGAAAATTAAGTTGGCTACGAAATCCTTCCAAATATTGATAAAAGTATTCCAAATCATTATACTCATAAATGAGTTTGATCAAGTGTTTATCTACATTCAACGCTTGGGGTACCTGAGCATTTGTTGCTCCTGATAGGTATTCATAATCTTCGGTAAACAAACTAAACCCGAGTTCAATTCTATTTTTAAAGTTAAACTCATACAAACCCAAAACTTCAAAACCGTTGTTATTGTAGCGATAATCGGCCGTAGTATTATCAAAAAAAACAGGTTCTTGTGTAGTAAAGTCATGATAGTTAAAAGCCAGCCCTAACTTTTTACTAAACAAGTATGGAGCTTTGATACTGAGACCGTAGGAATTGAATATATCATATTGGTAAAAGCCTCCCAACGTTATATTCCTTCCCAAAAGATTAAATTCTTGCAGCCCTATTCTAAAGGCAAAATCATCATTTGAAGAAGTAAACAGGTTTGCAAAAGGAATTAAAGTGAAATTTTCCTCAATATTATAAAACACATTATGGCGCCCTTCATCATTGCTCGAAAATACCTGGAAGTAGGCATGGGAAACCGCGGGAAGTCGTTTTAAACGCTCCATGTCCTCAAGAATTATCGTGGAATCCAAGACCATTCCTGACCGCAATTTGATAATCTTTTTTACAAAGGAAGTCTTTGTTCTCTTGGCGCCTTGAATCTTAACATCTGCCACCAAAGGCTCTTGAGCCAAACCCATAGTCATTATAAAAAAAACCAAAATGGGGAGAAACGACCTCAACATGAATATTTTGCGTTAACAAAATCAAAGATAAGCTATAGCTGTTACAAAGAAATCACAGTTCGCTTATTCAAGCTGAAAAGGTACCTCAGAAAAAAGATTAACCCAATTGTCTTCACTCACACCTAGGAGCGTGAAATTGTAATTTGCCCCTAATTTTAAAGTAGGAGGTGTTCCTTGCGTAACATTCAACACTACATTGTCGAGATTATAATACTGAAAATTTCTTTCGAATGTATAGGTGCCCGACAACAGATTATTGGCAGCATCAGATACCACGTGAAAGTAGATTTTGGTGTCATTATAGCTTCCTTCCTGCCATTCAAAACTAGGCATATTAGTTGTAGCCTCTACAGAGACATTACGTGAAATATATTCCGTAGGCCTTGTATTTTGTTTCAATCGTATCGGATTGGAAAGGTGTGTTTTTCCCCCTTCATCAAAGGCGACAATCACCCATTTTTCAGTAACAGATGCTATTTCAAACTTTTTCAAAAACCCGTTGAAAACATCGCGAATTGGGAAGTCTACAGGAATGTAGTTATCAAAATCGTTCTTGTCAAAAGTTGCATCCTCGGTCTCGAAATACCTAAAATTTGTAGTGTTAGGTCTTGGATAAAAAAATACGCTGATGAATTCATCATCTGCATTACTCGCCGCACAGGCGATTACATTGTCTAGCACTACTTCTTTACTTGCTAGACTAGAGTCTAGTGTAGGTGCTAAAATATTTTCAGCATCAGTAGAACAACTCAGAATTAAAAGTGCGATAATGGGGGGGCAATATCGTAACATATCAATTGGTTTTATAATATTCTGTAATTATTTTTTGAGCAGGTTTATTTTGCGGAGTAAAACGATTGTCGTCAGCCCCGCCAGATTCTTCATGGTTTATAAACCACTTCCAGACATATCCGCCGGCAAACCAATCTTCTGTCCAAAACTCAGAAAATATAGCTTTCTTGGCATTTACTTGAGCGTCTAGGTTGACATTTTCCTCATTGCGATCTACAAGCCATGGTTTCTTCGCGTTATAGTCCATGCTGCGATATCCAAACTCGGTAAAAAGAACAGGTTTGTCTTTTTCTTTTGAAAGAGCAACTATTTTCTTTTTCCAAGGCTGCCATCCTTTTTTAAGTTGTTCTACCGAGGGAGTTTTTTCTTCCGATAACGGAAAGTATGCATCTATACCGATGTAATCGAGGTCCTCCCAAAAGGTTGTTCTAGGGTACTCATCCCAGTTGGCCGCATAGGTCAATTTTCCTCTGTACACCTTTCTAATTTTTTGAACAAGATTCTTCCAGTATGCCGGTCTATTTTTTACGAATTGTTCCAGCTCGGTTCCGATACATAAAATACCTGCTTTGGTTTCCTCTGCCAGTTTAGCATAGGTAAGAATGAAATCATCATATGATTTTTCTAGAGCTCTCCAATCTTCCTCCGAATTCATTTTAAGCGTACCGGTAAACTCTCCACGCCAAATCCAAATTTGAGGTTTGACCATTACTTGCACTCCATTCTTGTGTAAAAGTTCAATATATTGTTTTGCACCGTTCTTGGTTTCGCCAAACCATTGTCGGTCGGTATTATGAATGATTTCGGGAGAATTGATGTCGCGTATAAATCCAAATGGCATCACTGCAGCGTGATTGGCATGCAGCGATAATACCTCATCAACATGTTCTTGTTTTGCCTCTTCACGGGAAGCAACAAAACTAATGCCATTGATTTTTGGCGTTATCTGGCTTGCACATGAAAACTGCAATAAGCAAAGTATCAAAAAACCTAAAACCCTCATTTATTTGCATTTAACTCGCAAAAATAAGGGTTTTTAAGTGATTTTTTAAAAATATAGGTGAAAAGTCAATCTTCAAGACGCCCTGTTGCAGCGAGAGCAAATTCGCACCAAAAGATTATTTGCAGGTTCAAACCATGCGCTGCCTTTAGAAGCGGGCTAAGGAAAGGGGGCTTAGAAAATACCTCGTAATCCAAGATTAAAGGTTTGTCCTAAACCAGTATTACTGCCTCTAACAAAATTGGTATACAAAATTTCAAGGTTTAAGGCCTTGGTTAACTGATACTTAGCGCCTCCGCCTACCGCTGTAAAATCTTGTGCAAAATTATTCCCCAAATCGATTCGTTGTGAATGTTGTGCCAATGCTAAAACGGTAAACTTCGAACTAGGAAAATAACTTAGAAATACCCCTGGATTGATGTTCAAGCTATTATTGGCAAAGCTTTTCTCTTCGTCACCAAAGTTAAGTTCTGTAGTAAGCTCAGTGAACAATTGCCATTTATTACCTGGAAAGGTATAATCGTAGAACAGGCGATTCTGCCATACAGACCCTTTTTGTTCAAGAAAAACGCCATTTTCAGTCTCATTATCAATCAAAGGAATAAAAAACGAACTTTGAATTGAAAAGTTACTCAAGGAGGCAAAAGGAACAAATTTGATAGACGGTGCAAAGGCTGTTAACCCTGAACGTGAGTTGTTATCTCCGCTAAAATTAAAGACATCTAAGGCCCCCCTGTCATTATCTTGGGTACTTATAACATTCGAACGCAATCTTGCTATAAATCCAAGGTTCACTCTTTTATTTTGCCCTACTCCGGTGTAAAACTCAAAAGTAGAAGTGAAGAACGACTGTCTAGGTTCTTTACCTTCGGAAAAAGTACTTTTCGTCTGCGTATACAAGTTATTGAACCATTTTATATCAACTTGTCCTTTTCCAATAAGTTTTGAAGGAGTGTATTGCTGAATATTACTTTGTTCTTGCTGAGGCTCATCAACCATTTCCTCTTTTTCTTTCATCTCATCTTGAGCGAAGCCTATTGAAGTTGCAAAGAGTATTGCTAATACTGCGATATAATTATTTATTGTTTTCATAATTGGATGTTTATTTTTATTGTTGTTTTGAAATAGAAGCCCAGCCCTATCTCTTAATGAAGGCGAAATAGGATAAAACTTCTGAAATGTATTGGTAATTATTTGACTTCGTTTAACGTCCAGTCATACTGATAGTATGATACTTTAGCTTTTTCTGGTAGTTTTTCAGCTTTGTATTGATTGATAAAATCTACAAGTTTCTTTCCGTCTTGTTTAAAATCTCCGGGATACCATTCAAAAATTTGAGAAACCTTGACCTTGTTCTTATTAACACGGATAAAATTCGGATCATTTATGGCCAATTTGGTCTGTGTTTCCAACTGCGAATCTAACATAGAAGGCGTATAAGCGTCACTTATTATCGGCGGACAACCTAAGCCCCCACATACCAAAACAAAATGGAATCGGGGTTCTTTAGGAAAGTTTTTACGTAATAGTTTATTTTCAATATCATTAAGGGTAATTTTGGTACCTCCTATTTCGTTTTTATGACCATCAAAAAAGCCAGGCTTGTCTAAAGGCGATTTTATAGGATAATTTTTTACGATCCCGTCGATTACCAAAAGGTTGTATCCATTAATCCAAAACGCTTGGTACTCTTTGGCATTGTCTGTTGAGACTGAAATGCCTTTAGCCATTTCAAGCAATTCATTCAATGCGTTTGGATCATCTTTGATTGCCTTGTAAGCCACCCTACCATTTTTCACGTTCGCTTTAAAGAAAGCATCTGACTTTGAAAAGAAATCAGCAGTGGTTTGCGCAAATGAAAAGGATACTGTTAGAAATAATACGATTACTAAACTTATATTTTTTTTCATGATAAATTGGTATTGTCATTCAAAACTGAAACCTCTGTCGAAAGCATTTTAACATCCCTACAAAAAAAATTGACTTTTATGCTTTTTTTAAGATTTTATAAATCAGCGGGTTACAAGTTCGAAAGTCCTTGACAAACCTTACAAAAAAGGTTAATATTTAAATTGTTTCTAAATTAAGCAATGCGATTAAGTTCTTACATTTAAAGGCGACCTAATTTTCGTTTACAATACATAAACATATGGAACATATTGTTATTATAGGAAACGGCATCGCCGGAGTTACGGCAGCCCGGCACATCCGTAAGAATTCAGATAAACAAATCACAATTGTGTCAGCCGAAACCGATTACTTTTTTTCTCGTACTGCACTCATGTATGTTTATATGGGACATATGAAGTTCGAACATACACAACCCTATGAAAATTGGTTCTGGAAAAAGAATAGAATCGATTTGGTTAAAGGTTTTGTCAATACCGTTGATCACCACAATAAGCAGTTGGTTTTAGCCGATGGAAATTCAATCGGTTATGACAAACTAATTCTGGCAACGGGGTCGAAGCCCAATAAGTTTGGTTGGCCCGGACAAGATCTTCAAGCTGTTCAAGGCTTGTATTCCAAACAAGACTTAGATCAATTGGAAGCAAATGCACCGGATAACAAATCTTGTAAACGAGCCGTCATCGTAGGTGGCGGATTAATTGGAATTGAAATGGCCGAAATGCTTCGCAGTAGAAATATTCCTGTTACTTTTTTGGTACGTGAAAGTAGTTTTTGGAATGGCGTCTTACCAGCTGGAGAATCTGCAATGATCAACGAGCATATTCTTGAACATCATATAGACCTGCGTTTGAGCTCTAATCTTAAAGAGATCTTAGCGGATGAAAATGGTCGCGCTCGGGCTGTAGTAGTGCAGGAAACCGGCGAAGAAATCGCATGTGATGTCGTAGGACTTACGGCGGGCGTTACACCCAACATAGATTTTCTAAAAGAATCAGGTATCGAACTGGGCCGCGGCATTAAAGTCAACCGCTATTTAGAAACCAACATCCAAGATATCTATGCCATAGGTGATTGTGCTGAACAGGATGAAAGTATTGGTCAAAGAAGAGCTATTGAAGCCGTTTGGTATACTGGCAGAATGATGGGTGAGACAGTTGCGCAGACTATCTGTGGTAATAAAATCGAATACAAACCAGGGCATTGGTTCAATTCGGCAAAATTTCTCGACCTTGAATATCAGACTTACGGATGGGTTTTTAGCGAAAGAGGAATGAAAGAAAATGAACAACACTTTCATTGGAGAGACGACAATGAGAAAATATGTATTACGGTAGCGTTCAACAAAGCAACCAAACAATTTTTAGGCATTAACACCTTTGGTATTCGAATGCGGCATGAAATTTTTGACCGCTGGTTAACTGAAAAACGCGATGTGAATCATGTAATGGAACACCTTAAAGATGCCAATTTCGATCCAGAGTTCTATAAGCAATATGAAGGTAAGATTGTTTCCAAATTTAATTCAGAATTCGGAACAAGTATCGCCCTCAAGAAAAAAAGTTGGAAACGAATTTTTAGTAACGCATAACCGATAGCAAAATGAAAGTATTACAACATATAGGCATAGCCATCTTTTTAATCGGTTTGGGAGTTTTCACTGCCCTTCCTTTTATAGGAGATTTTAAACTTGACCAAAGCACTTTTGACGAATTGATTAGCAGTCAGGGTATCAAAAGTGAAATTTTCGTTTCAGACCTAAAAAGTAAGTTGGTAAACAAGAATTTCTCAGGATACCAATCCTTAGCCCCTTTGGTAAAAGAATCTATTGAAAAAGCAAATGTTGAGCATACTAAAAACAAAGAGTGGGGAAAGAAGGTTTATGCCGGTAGCGATGATTTAGCAACCGCCATTCGCAAAAAATCAGGCTACGGTTATATTCCTCAAAATAAAGGATTAATGTGGTTCTTAACTTTCGGACTTGGAATCATAGGTGCGCTGATGTTCATTCTTCCGCAACTAGTGACCTTAGGTAAAAAGGGTATTAAGAATGACCATATCTATCACCAAAATTCCACTAATAAAGGTTGGATAGCTTGGTTGGTTTTTATCTTTCTGGTCAGCTTCTATCTCGTTCTGTATTTCAAATCAGAATATGCGGTCAACTGGACCTACCTGGTAGACCCAATAAGTGAGAGCCTAAGTGGCAATCTAGCAGGGCACTGGTTTGTTTATGGTTTTATGTATTGCGTGGTTATGACCGTAATGGCTATACGTATGTACATCAAGTACCGTCACAACATGTATCAAATGGTACGAACTACCTCTGTATTATTCTTTCAAATTGTCTTCGCATTTTTAATTCCTGAAATTATGGTGCGTTTGCAACTGTCTTATTCAAAAGGTTATGATTTCAAAAATGCATTTCCATTAGACTACGATTTCTTTTTCAATTGGAATTTAAAAGAACTTATTGCAGGGGGTGGTCTAGGTATGTTTATACTTGTTTGGGGCATCGTATTGACTTTGGTCATTGTTCCTGTAATGGTATATTTCTTCGGTAAACGATGGTATTGTTCATGGGTCTGTGGGTGTGGAGGATTGGCAGAAACATTGGGCGACCCTTATCGCCAACACTCTAGCAAATCGCTATTCTCTTGGAATGTTGAGCGATGGCTAATTCATGGTGTATTGGTTTTTGCTGTAGTAATGACAGGCTTTACGCTATACGGTTTCTTTGCGGAAACAAGTACCGTACTAGGAATAAAAGTGCAAAGCATCATGAACACCTATAGCTTTCTTATAGGCGCTATTTTTGCAGGAGTCATCGGAACAGGTTTCTACCCTATTTTTGGAAATCGTGTTTGGTGTCGTTTTGGTTGTCCGTTGGCTGCCTATTTAGGTTTTGTACAACGGTTTAAATCAAGATTTAGAATTACGACGAATGGAGGGCAATGTATTTCCTGCGGAAACTGTTCTACTTACTGTGAGCAGGGTATCGATGTACGTGCCTATGCACAGAAAGGTGAAAATATTATTCGTTCAAGCTGTGTAGGTTGTGGCGTTTGTTCTGCAGTTTGCCCAAGAGGTGTATTGAAACTAGAAAACGGACCCGAAGAAGGACGTATCAATCCTACAGAGGTATTACTTGGCAATGATGTCGATTTGATGGAATTGGTCAATAAGAAATAAGCATTTAGACCGCTGCCCTACTCAAAACTCTCAACCGGCATGAAAAGAGACTATTTGGCATAGCTTTACTAAACCCTAGCTTTCTCAAATAGCGATGTTCGTCAACTTACATACCGTTTTGAGGTATAGTAAAAGTCATTCTTCAAAATACCAAAACCAATGTTAAAATACCGCTGCAAAATGTTAGTTGCCGAGTATACCTTCGACATAACTTAAAAACACTCTCATGCTTGCCAAGGTATGTGCTCTTATGGTTCTATTGTTGTCCTTTGGAAATTTGTCTAAAGCAAATAGTACCTACCACAAAGAATACTACGAAACGGGTAAAACTAAGTCGGAAGGATGGATCTATAATGGTGTAAAAACCGGCTATTGGAGGTTCTACCATTCTAGCGGAAAAATTTCAGCACAAGGTGAATATAAAAATGATAAACGCATAAAGTATTGGCATTTTTATAATGCCTGGGGGAAAAAGACCTCTGAGGGCCATTACACGCATGGAAAAAAAGCCAATTGGTGGCTTTTTTATGACGTTAACGGAAATGTTAATCACAAATGTCAGCTCAGCAACGGCATTAAAAATGGCTATTGTTTAAAGTATAACAATACCAAATTGACCTCAGCAGAAAAATATAAAAATGGGAAGAAGATTAAAGAATGGTTCAGTTTCAGTAGTTTTAGACGCGAAAACAAGCTTTCAGATTTAAAATAAGGACATGAATACATTTAGAATTTTTGAATTGAAGCGAAAATTAGATTTTTTGTGCAGTTATATGGCTTGTTTAGATTTGCATAGTAGCGCCACGGAATGAGTAAAGGACAAGTTATTTGTGCAAAAGATCATTTTCTAAACGAGTTGAAAAAGTTTAAATGGGTTCAATAATCAAAGTCATCATTCCAGCTTTTAACGAAGCAGATTCCATTGCTGAAGTAATCAAAGAAATTCCCGATTCAGTTGAGGAAGTAATTGTGGTCAATAACAATTCCACAGATGAAACTGCACGAAATGCAGAGGCGGCAGGGGCCACCGTATTGACAGAAGCTAGAAAAGGATACGGATACGCTTGTTTAAAAGGCATGGATTATATCGCAAAACAATCCAATTTACCTGATATTATCGTATTTATCGACGGAGACTATTCTGATTATCCAGAAGAACTCAATAAAATTGTAGACCCCATTATAAATAATGGTTATGATTTTGTAATAGGTTCAAGAGTTAAGAGACTAAGGGAAGAAGGTAGTATGACCCCTCAGCAAATTTTTGGAAATTGGCTGGCAACCTTTCTGATGAAATTGCTCTTTCGGGCAACATTTACAGACTTAGGACCGTTTAGAGCCATAACGTATGATAAGTTATTAACACTTGAAATGGAAGATAAGACCTACGGCTGGACAGTAGAAATGCAGCTAAAGGCGCTTAAAACCAAGCTGGCATATACCGAAGTACCAGTACGTTACAAGAAGAGAATTGGTGTTTCAAAGGTGTCAGGTACCGTAAAAGGTAGTATATTTGCAGGCATAAAAATTCTTGGTTGGATTTTTAAATATAGTTTAAAGTAATATGGGTTTGACAATCGCTTACATAATCTTGGCAATTTATAGTATCGCGCTATTGCTGATTTTCTTCTATAGCCTTGCACAGTTGAACCTTTTGGTTAATTACTTGAGCAATAAACGCCAAAATCAGACCGCACCTAAATTCAACTTATTAGACCCGAAAGAGATTCCTTATGTAACTATACAACTTCCGGTCTACAATGAAGAGTATGTGATGGACCGTTTGCTGGAAAACATCTCTAAAATAGAATATCCTAAGAGTAAGTTGGAGATTCAGGTATTGGATGATTCTACAGATGATACTGTAATTGACACGGCAAAGCATATAGAAACGCTCAAACAAACAGGCTTAGATATTACGCACATACGGCGCACGAACCGCCAAGGTTTTAAGGCTGGGGCCCTGAAAGAGGGCTTGGAAGTTGCCAAAGGAGAATTTGTAGCTATTTTTGATGCAGATTTTCTACCTGATAGCGATTGGTTGAAAAAGACCGTTATCTATTTTAAAGACCCTGAAATCGGAGTTGTACAAACTCGATGGGGGCATATCAACAGAGACTATTCTACCCTTACTAAAATTCAGGCTTTTGCATTGGATGCGCATTTTACCTTAGAACAAGTGGGTAGAAATTCAAAGGGACACTTCATCAACTTTAACGGCACTGCCGGTATCTGGCGAAAAGAATGCATACTCGATGCAGGAAATTGGGAAGGCGATACACTTACCGAGGATCTTGACTTGAGTTACCGAGCGCAATTAAAGAATTGGAAATTTAAATACTTGGAAGATGTGGAAACTCCTGCAGAACTTCCTGTTGTTATTAGTGCAGCACGTTCACAGCAATTTCGCTGGAACAAAGGTGGAGCCGAGAACTTTAGAAAGTCCGTTTGGAGTGTATTAACGGCAAAGAACATCAACTTTAAAACGAAGTTTCACGGTGTAATGCACTTATTGAACAGTTCAATGTTCTTATGCGTTTTTCTAGTATCTCTTTTGAGTATTCCAGCCATGTACATCAAGGCTATTTACCCGCATCTAGACTGGGTATTTACCACACTAAGTTTCTTTGTATTAAGTACTATTATCCTTTTTGTTTGCTATTGGTTTACTTATAAAAGTATTCAAGGTAGTAGTTTCGATAATTTCGTAGATTATATCAAACTCTTCTTTACTTTCTTTTCTGTTGCCTTGGGTTTCTCACTGCACAATTCTATCGCAGTTTTAGAAGGGCATATGGGGAAAAGAAGTGAGTTTGTAAGAACACCCAAGTTCAATATAAATAGCATTACAGAAAGTTGGAAAGGCAATAAATACCTTGCCAAAAAACTATCGCCAAATATGATTCTTGAATTTGGTTTGATGGGTTATTTCCTTTTTGGAATGTACAGCGCAATACCTCTGAATGATTTCGGGCTCTTCCCTTTTCACTTTATGTTGTTTTTGGGCTTTGGTTATGTTTTCTTTAAGTCGCTAACTGCACGGGCATAATAGCTACCTTGTCTTATTCGGTTTCAAAATAAGAAAATGAGAATCCATTACGTTTCCTGTTAAAATGATATCATCATACGGTACCGCTACTGTAGACGCAGACATTGATGTACCGTCATTAATGTATACTTTTTCAATAGAATAATCATTGCTACCGCGATAGTCGATTTTAATAATTTCAGACGGCGCTGTTTCTTTTTTACCAGCAGCATATGACGAAAAACGCAACAGATTTGGGTGTGCTCCTATCCACAAATTACCTTCAGAGTCAAATTCAATATTATCTACACCAGTACCGCAATCAATATCTTCAATAAAATCTAGCAATCCGTCTTCATTTACTGCATAAACCTTCACTTCAAAATTTCTTGGAGATGCCACAAAAAGTAGTTTTCGCTTTTTATCATAGTTAATACCATTCGCATAACCGATACCCTTAGCCACCTCAATATAATTTTCACCATCAAAATAGACCACATTCGACAGTCCTATACCCACATAATCTTCAACAAATCTTCCTATCCCATCTTCATACTTGTGGTCATTTGTAAAGTAGAAACGGTTTTCATCTATCATAACCACGTCATTAGGGCTCACAATTGCGGGGTCGGTAATTGTCTTTTCAAAGGTCAAGGTGGCATCTTGCAATTGGAACACCTCAAATGAATGCCCTTTTTGCGTATGGTTTACAGCCATGACCTTATAGGTGCTATCGTTCTGATACATTGAAATGCCGTGGGGGGCGAATGGCATCTTTAGATCGGCTGTTAGTTTTTTGGTTTCATACTGTTTCGAATTCAAATCGATCAGATATAGCGCGCCCAACCGTTCTTGTACCTCCAATTCGCTTTTTCTAGGGGAAGCAGAAACCAATGCAAAACCATTTTCAGGAATTAGCGTTATATCTTCTGCCCCGGCAATTGCTATTTCTTTTACCACCTGACCATCAAAGGTATTTTCTATTGTTCTTAAATATCCAGTAGAAACTACCACATATGCTGCATAACACAAAATGAGCAACAGCGCATATCCCACAATTTTCTTTAAACGCTTCATATTTGTTTTTATAAGTAGCTTTGAATTTAGCTTTTTCAATTTTCTAATGCAACTAAAGGCCATCAACCAAAAATTCCTTTACATGAACTATAAACATCAACTCCTTGCAATACTATGCATGGTAGCCACAGTGAGTAACGGCATTGCTCAAGATTCAAAACAAGAGGTCTTAAAAGTTGTGAATACCTTTTTCCGTACTATGGAGAATAAAGATGCCACTGCATTTAATGATTTGTTTTTGGAAAACGCCTACGCTTATTCTATACGACAACAAGGAGACTCTACACTCGTGCGGAATTCCATTTTAAAGGCAAGTACCACTACGAATAGTTTAAAAGAGCGACTTCGCGACGAAGAAATCACAATTCATATACACAATAATGTCGCCGCAGTTTGGGCCGCATACGATTTCTGGATAAATGACAAACATTCTCATTGTGGTTATGAAATTTTTACCTTAATCAAAACAAATAACGCTTGGAAAATAGCTTCTCTTACCTACTCGGTAGAACAAGATGCATGCAACGAATAATTTTCGTTTCTTCGTAATACCGCTATTCAAACCAAAAATGCCCAACCGAATCATTACATATTGGAAGCTCCATCAGGTATCGATGATACTTGCCTTTCTGAGTTTAGCTTTCTATTTCACCTTTGCTTACTATTTGGAGCGTACAGATTTTATTATGCTCCTAACCCTTTTTGTCGCGCTTTTCTTTTTGTGTTTCAAACTCGTTCAATTCGAAAAATGGAATTTTAAATTGCTTCTGGCAGTGGGTATTATTTTCCGTTTGGTCTTTCTTGTAGCGGAGCCTAACCTCTCGCAAGATTTCTATCGTTTTATTTGGGATGGTGAATTGGTAAGCCATTTCATGAATCCGTATTTGAATGTTCCGAATACATTAATCGATCAAGCAGATTTGGCAATCGCTAATGCTGTGGAACTGCATAACGGTATGGGAAGCTTAAGTGCAAAACACTACAGCAATTATCCTCCCTTAAACCAACTCATTTTTGCCTTAGCTGCCCTACTTGGTGGGAAGAGCATCTTGGGTTCGATAGTGGTTATGCGGGGTACCATTATTCTGGCGGATATTGGAATATTCTATTTTGGACGCAAGCTTTTAAAAAATATCAATCAGTCACCGCACTTGATTTGTTGGTATTTCTTAAATCCCTTGGTTATTATTGAATTGACTGGCAACCTTCATTTCGAAGGGGTAATGCTTTTCTTTTTTGTTTGGGCGTTATATCTACTTTCGGTACACAAATGGCAATGGGCAGCTGTTGTTTATGCGTGTTCCATATCGGTGAAACTGGTACCACTTTTATTCCTTCCACTCTTCTTAACGCATTTCAAGTTTAAGAAAAGTGTTGTGTTTTATTTAATTATAGGAGTGACCTCTCTCTTGCTATTTGCCCCATTTTATTCCTCAGAATTTATCAGTAATTACTCCCAAACCATTGGACTCTGGTTTTCAAACTTCGAATTCAACGCGGGTATTTACAATGGCATAAAGCAAATCGCCACGCAATTCGATGCAAAACCTTGGGTATTAATTAAAACCTATGGAAAAATAACTCCCATAATTACTATTGCAATCGTATTGCTTTTTACATTCCTTAGAAATAATCAAAAATTAACTGTGCTGATAACGTCTATGCTCTGGGTATTGACTTTGTACTATTTGATGTCTACCACAGTCCACCCATGGTACCTTATCTTCCTTGTTGTGTTGACGGCTTTCACAAAATATCGATTTGCATTTATATGGTCAGCCGCAGTCGTACTAAGCTATTTTGCGTATTCGTTGGTAGACTTCAAAGAAAACTTATGGTTATTGGCGATTGAATATCTCGCAGTTTTTACCTTCTTGATTTATGAATTGCTGGCATATCGTAACAAAACGTAAAGTTTTTGTAAAAAATAACATCTGGATTAGGTGAATTCAAGATAATTTGTACATTTACCCCGTAATGCACGCACAAAATGACATATTTACTACCATGAGCATCACTGCTCCCGTACGTCCGTTCGCTCCCCGCCGTCGCCCGTAAGGGTACTACACAATTTATGGAACTAGGTGAGTCCAGTTCCGCACAAGCACATCACATTTCTCTTTTTACTCTTTTAAATCATTATAGCAATGAACATTATTGTTGCTAACACATCACACTTTAAGTACGCACAAATTATTTGCGACACAATTGCCGCATCGGCCAAGGTGCGCGGAACGGGAATTGCCAAACGTACGCCCGAATACATTCGAAAAAAGCTAGAGAATGGCAATGCCGTTATTGCTTTAGATAACGATACTTTCGCTGGTTTTTGCTATATCGAAGTTTGGGGTCATGAAAAGTACGTTGCCAATTCTGGATTAATCGTACATCCCGATTACAGGTCAAAAGGACTCGCCAAACAAATTAAGGTATGCATTTTTAAGCTGTCGCAAGAAAAATTTCCTGAAGCCAAAATCTTTGGCATTACCACCGGACTGCCAGTAATGAAAATCAATTATGAATTGGGCTACAAACCGGTGACCTTCTCTGAACTTACTGATGATCCAGAATTTTGGAAGGGCTGTCAAACCTGCAAAAACTTTGATGTGTTGACCAGAACCGAACAAAAAATGTGTCTGTGTACAGGCATGTTATATGACCCTGCTACCAAATCAAAGAAGAAAGAAAAGAAGATCAATGGTAAAGCATTTAAACGGTTGAAAAGTATCAAAGAAAGCTTGTTTTTAAAAAGAAAAAAATAGTGTAGAGAGAAGAGAACGTTGACTCTTTTTACAGCAGTCGGTTCACTTCCTTGCCAAGTAGAAAATTGAATAAATAAAAATGATTCCCGCCTTCGCAGGAATGAACCAAATTATTATGAGCAAATTAGTTTTAGCATATAGCGGTGGATTAGACACGAGTTACTGTGCGAAGTATTTATCAAAAGAAAAAGGTTTTGAAGTGCATGCTGTGAGTGTGAATACCGGCGGGTTTTCTTCAGATGAAATCAAAACAATTGAAGAAAAAGCAATACAGTTGGGAGCAACCTCCTATACTTCAATCGATGCCGTTCAGACCTTCTACGAAAAAGTGGTCAAATACCTCATCTTTGGAAACGTATTAAAAAACAATACCTATCCGTTATCAGTTAGTGCAGAACGTATTGTACAAGCAATTGAAATCGTAAATTATGCCAAGAAAGTGGGTGCAAAATATATCGCACATGGAAGCACTGGCGCCGGAAATGATCAAGTGCGGTTTGACATGATTTTTCAAATTATAGCCCCAGAGATTGAGATTATCACTCCAATTAGAGATAATAAACTAGCTCGAGAAGCTGAAATCGAATATTTAAAGCAAAACGGGGTAGACTATCCTTGGGAAAAAGCCAAATATTCTATCAACAAAGGCCTTTGGGGAACATCGGTAGGTGGTGAAGAAACCTTAACCTCTGAAAAGCCCTTGCCAGATTCCGCATATCCTAGTCAGTTGCAAGAAAAAGAACCATCTGAAGTGAAACTCACCTTTAATAAGGGCGAGTTGGTTGCTATTAATGACAGCAAAGATAATCCTGTAGCAAATATCGAAAAGCTAGAAGCACTGGCCTCTAAATACGCGATTGGCAGAGATATTCACGTAGGCGACACCATTATTGGTATTAAAGGACGTGTCGGTTTTGAAGCTCCAGCATCATTAATAATCATTAAAGCACATCATTTGTTGGAGAAACATACGCTAACCAAATGGCAGCAATATCAGAAAGAGCAGCAAGGTAATTTCTACGGAATGCTTTTGCACGAAGGAAATTATCTAGATGCCGTAATGCGCAATATCGAAGCATTTTTGACAGATACTCAAAAGACGGTTTCAGGAGATGTTTATGTAGGATTGTATCCTTTCCAGTTCAGGCTTCATGGAATCTCTTCAAAGCACGACTTAATGAATGCCTCTTTCGGAAGTTATGGCGAAATGAACAAAGGTTGGTCGGCTGATGATGCCAAAGGCTTCATCAAAATACTATCTAACTCAGGAAAGATCTATAATCACGTAAATGAAAATACTTGATGCAGAACGAGATATGCAGTCAGCAATGCACAGTTCAAAAGAGGCAAAAGTGATGTTGATGACACAGGCCATATGCCAAGGGTCTCAACGTAAAATTTAGAACAAAATAAACAAATTCCTGTCTTGGCAGGAACAAACTAAAAGTATGATAACAGCAGGAATAATAGGCGGTTCAGGATATACAGGTGGAGAATTGATTCGAATTCTATTACATCATCCACAGGTGGAAATTGATTTTGTGTATAGTACTACAAGAGCGGGTAAAGCCATTTCCTCGGCGCATCCTGATGTATTGGGCACAACCGATTTAACTTTCACTTCAAATGTAAATTCAGAAGTAGACGTGGTTTTTCTGTGTTTAGGGCATGGAAATTCTACCAAATTTTTAGGTGAACACCAGTTTTCTTTGGCAACAAAAATCATTGATTTAAGCAATGATTTTCGCTTACAAAAAGATGCAACTTTGAACGGGAAAAACTTTGTTTACGGCCTTCCCGAATTAAAAAAAACACAGATCCAACAAGCAAAATACATAGCCAACCCCGGATGTTTCGCAACAGCAATTCAGTTAGCGCTACTGCCTTTAGCAAAAACTGGGGCGCTGACTAAAGCCGTTCATATCAATGCGGTTACCGGAAGTACAGGTGCAGGAGTGAGTCCATCAGGAACTACTCATTTTAGTTGGAGAAACAATAACGTTAGCTGGTATAAACCCTTTACTCACCAGCATCTGGGTGAAATCAATGAAAGTCTAAAATCACTACAACAAAATTTAGGAGAATTGTTTTTCCTACCCAATCGAGGGAATTTCACCAGAGGTATCTTGGCCACCGCCTATACCCAATTTGAAGGAAGCGAGGCCGACGTTGTTCAACTGTACAAAGATTTTTACTCAGAAGCCGAATTCACACATATAGCCGAAGAACCTATACATTTAAAACAGGTAGTGAATACCAATCAATGCCATGTTCATTTGCATAAACATAACGATACCTTACTCATAACATCAGCCATAGACAATCTCCTAAAAGGGGCTTCAGGTCAAGCGGTTCAAAACATGAATCTGATGTTTGGGTTTACGGAAAGTGAAGGTTTGCAGTTAAAAGCAGGGGTGTTTTGATAACCCCTTTCTGTTCGAGCGCAGTCGCGACTTAATTTTATTAAACAAGAGTTGAATTATAAAGATTCCTGCTTTCACAGGAAAGATATTAAAAGCAATTACAAATGAAAATAGCCATAATAGGAGCTGGAAATTTAGGCCTTTCTATAGCCAAAGGGGTATTGCACAGCAATGGTGCCACTAGCATGTACTTGACCAAAAGAAATGTAGCATCTATAAAAGAGTTCGAAAATTACGGAAATGTCTCCGTAACTTCCGATAATAGAGCAGCCGTACAAAATTCCGATATCTTGATTTTTGCGGTTCAACCCGCTCATTTTGCTCAAATCTTGGGAGATATCAAAGATTTATTAACCGAAAAGCATGTAGTAATTTCCACTATAACAGGTTTTGGCATTGCCAAAATGGAAAGCATTATTGGTTCAGAAAATTATATTATTCGCAGCATGCCGAATACGGCCATATCTGTTGGAAAATCAATGACCTGTATCTGCGCTAACGAAAAGGGGGCAAAACGTATCGACCTGGCAAAAGCCATTTTTAACAGAATGGGACATTCTCTGGAGATCCCAGAGGAACAGATGCAGGCCGCAACGGTAATATGTGCCAGTGGAATTGCCTTCTGGATGCGTTTGATACGCGCTACAACACAAGGTGCGATTCAACTAGGTTTTGATGCCAAAGAAGCACAAGAACTGGCCATGCATACCTGTAACGGAGCGGCAAGCTTATTAATTGAGTCAGGCAATCACCCCGAAGAGGAAATTGACCGCGTTACCACGCCCATGGGCTGTACTATTCAAGGACTTAATGAAATGGAGCATCAAGGTCTGAGTTCTTCCCTAATACAGGGAATTGTAGCCTCATTCGACAAGATAACAGAGTTTAAAACGAAGTAAAACATAAATACAAATGTCAAAATAAAGTACAAAATGTACTGCAATGCTCAGCGTGTTGAATTTGATATTTGGGTTTGAATTTGAATTTTAAAGTATGAACCTATTCGATGTATATCCACTTTACGAGGTAAGTCCGGTTTCCGCAAAGGGAATTACTGTAACTGACGACAAAGGTCAAGAATACCTTGACTTTTATGGTGGACACGCCGTGATTTCAATTGGGCATTCGCACCCACATTATGTAAAGCGATTAAAAGACCAGTTAGATAAAATAGGGTTTTACAGCAATGCCGTTCAGAATCCACTTCAAAAGGAATTGGCAACAAAATTGGGAAAACTATCTGGATGTGAAGATTATAATCTCTTCCTCTGTAACTCTGGTGCCGAAGCCAATGAAAATGCCTTGAAAATGGCCTCATTCCATACTGGAAAAACTAGAGTGATCGCCTTCAAAAACGGATTTCACGGGCGAACCTCAGCAGCAGTTGCGGCCACAGACAATGAAAAAATAAACGCTCCTTTAAACAAACAGCAAAAGGTAACCATTTTACCCTTGAATGATCTTGATAGCTTTGTAACTGAAATAACCAAAGGAGATGTTTGTGCGGTTATCATAGAGGCCATTCAGGGTGTGGGAGGGTTAGACGAACCTTCAACACCATTTTACCAAGAGATTGAAAAATTGTGCGGGCAAAACAATGTAATTCTTATTGCAGACGAAGTGCAATCGGGCTTCGGAAGAAGCGGTAAATTTTTTGGCTTCCAACATCACAACATTAGACCAAACATTATTAGTGTTGCCAAAGGTATGGGTAATGGCTTTCCTGTTGGTGGCATTCTAATTCATGAAGACATTAAAGCGTCTTACGGATTACTGGGAACCACTTTTGGCGGAAACCATTTGGCTTGTGTTGCAACCTTGGCGGTTTTAGAAGTATTGGAAAAAGAGAATCTCATAGAAAATAGCAAGGTACTGGGTGAATATTTCAGACAAAAGGCGACAACAGTTCCACAGCTAAAACGTGTAAAAGGCAGGGGCCTAATGTTGGGGCTGGAATTCGATTTCGAAATAGCAGAACTCCGCAAAAAACTAATTTACAAACAACATTTGTTTACTGGGGGTGCAAAAGATAAAAGTGTTCTTCGCATTTTACCAGCTTTAAATATTACAAAAGAAGACTTAGATCTTTTCTTTGAAAAATTACTAGACGAATTAGCATAAGATTATGAGTATTCCTTCCATCAGCAGAGGTAGGGTAGATTTTCTCCTTTTTAAGGAGTGGGCAAATACAGCATTATGAAACATTATTTATCGATACATGACATCGACTCGCTTCCCGATTGGGTTGCAGAAGCTAGAAAATTGAAAGAAAACCCTACCGCCCATAAAGCGTTGGGGTCAGGTAGAACCATTTGCCTGTTGTTTTTCAACAACAGTTTGAGAACCCGACTGAGCACTCAGAAGGCTGCTTTAAACCTAGGTATGGAAGTAATGGTGATGAACTTCGGAAGTGAGGGTTGGTCATTGGAGTATGAAGATGGCACCCTTATGAACCAAGGTACTTCAGAACATATAAAAGAAGCTGCCAGGGTAGTCTCGCAATATTGCGATATCGTTGCAATACGAGCTTTTGCATTGCTAACAGATAAAGAAAAAGATGAGGCTGAAGTAGTTTTAAACGGCTTTAAGAAGTACGCTTCGGTTCCCATTGTAAATATGGAAGGCTCCGTAGCTCATCCGTTACAAGCCCTCGCTGATGCGATTACGCTAGGCGAACAAAATACCAAAACACGACCCAAAGTTGTGCTTTCATGGGCACCACACCCAAAAGCATTGCCGCATGCAGTTGCAAATTCTTTTGTTCAAATGATGCAGTTACAAGATGCTGATTTTGTAATTACCAATCCGAAAGGATACGATTTGAACCCTGATATCGTAAATAATGTTCCCATTGAACACGATCAACGGAAGGCTTGTGAGGATGCCGATTTTATCTATGTAAAAAACTGGAGTAGCTATTCCGATTATGGACAGGTTTTGCACGAAGATTCCGACTGGATGATGACACAAGAAAAACTCGGCAAAGCGCAATTTATGCATTGTTTGCCTGTTCGAAGAAATGTGGTGGTCGAAGATGCTGTTTTAGACGGTACGCAATCTTTGGTTATCGAACAGGCCAACAATCGAACCTATGCCGCACAAGTGGTTTTGAAAAAGTTATTGGAATCATGAAACAAAACCTTTCTATTGTAAAAATTGGTGGAAACATCATTGAAGACAAAGCTGAGCTCTCCAAGTTTCTTCATTCCTTTTCCGAATTAGAAGGGCTGAAAATTCTTGTACACGGTGGCGGAAAACTTGCGACCCAGTTGGCAACCAAGCTAGGCATAGCATCAAAAATGGTTGGGGGACGAAGAATAACCGACAGCAACACTCTTGAAGTAATTACTATGGTATATGCGGGTCTAACCAACAAGAACATCGTGGCAGAATTACAAGCAGCGAATTGCAATGCTATTGGTTTGAGCGGCGCTGACGGAGATGCCATTCAGGCCCATAAGCGCCCTGTAACAACGATCGATTATGGTTTTGCTGGTGATATTGATGGTATAAATAGCCAAATGATTTCAAACCTATTGATTGCCGAATTATCTCCCGTTTTTTGTGCAATGACACATGATGGAAACGGACAATTGTTGAACACCAACGCAGATACCATAGCTTCAGAACTGGCTATTGGTATGAGTGAGCTGTATGATACTACACTCTACTATTGCTTTGAAAAGAATGGCGTTTTGATGAATATCGCTGATGATAACTCTGTCGTAAAACATATCGATTCAAAAAAATATAAAGAGCTATTAGATGCCGGAATCATAGCAGATGGTATGCTTCCCAAACTGAAAAACTGTTTTCATGCTCTAAATAAAAATGTGAGCAAAGTGTGCGTAGGACATCCTTCGATGCTGTACTCTGAAAATGAACTCTTCACAACGATTACCTTATAGAATGACACGAAAACAACTTACAGATAGGGCTTTGCGATTATTGAAACAGTTAATTTCAATAGAATCATTTTCCTCGAATGAAGATAAAACCGCCGACGCAATTCAAGAATGGTTCAAGACATTCGACATTCCTTTTGAACGAATTCACAACAATGTTTTCGCCAAAAACAAATTCTGGGATGATAGCAAACCTACCTTACTTTTGAACTCTCACCACGATACGGTAAAACCTAATAAGGCCTATACAAAAGACCCATTTCATCCTCATATTGAGGATGGTAAATTATTTGGCTTGGGCAGCAATGATGCTGGAGGATGTTTGGTTTCCTTACTTGCTACCTTCTCTTATTTTTATGCATGCGAAGAGCTTAATTACAATATTCTGATGGTTGCTTCTATGGAAGAAGAAAGCGCTGGAGAAAATAGTCTAAGGGGACTGCTTCCTAGTCTTCCCGAAATTGATGTGGCTATTGTGGGAGAACCTACCCTTATGGATTTGGCCATTGCAGAAAAGGGATTGATTGTATTTGATGCGACTATTAAAGGAACCCCATCGCACGCAGCTCATCCGAATGATAATAACTCCATTTATAATACTATTGAAGTATTGGAATGGTTTAAGAATTACAAGTTCGATAAATCATCAGAGGTCTTGGGCGATGTGAAAATGACGGTGACACAAATCAATGCCGGAAGTCAACATAATGTTGTGCCCGCCCAAGTCGAACTGGTGGTTGATGTTCGTGTGAATGATGCCTATACGAATAGCGAAATTGCAACGCTATTAAAATCAGAAGCTCCATGTAAGTTGCAAGAACGCGGCTTAAAACTCAATTCATCAAAAATAGATAAGAACCACCCCTTGGTGCAATCAGGTATTGCTTTAGGAAGAAAAACTTACGGCTCTCCTACCCTTTCAGATCAGGCTGCATTGAGTTGTCAATCGTTGAAACTGGGGCCCGGTGATAGTACTCGTTCGCATTCCGCAGATGAGTTTATCTACGTTCACGAAATTGAAGAGGGGATTGATTTGTATATTAAAATTTTAGAAGGATTTATCAAATAAGAATTGCGGTTATATCGAACGACGTCGCGCTGTATTTTACCAATGCAACTTTCTTCCGTTCCGCTCGAACTGACAATGGTAATAGTAAACAGATTCCGACCTTTGTAGGAATGAAAACAAAGCATTATGAAACTCTGGGATAAAGGATTCAGCACAGATAAAAAAATAGACCATTTTACGGTAGGTAATGACCGAGAACTCGATTTGTATTTAGCAAAATATGATGTGATTGCTTCAAAGGCTCACGCCAAAATGCTGGGTAAAATAGGTTTGCTGACGGAGGACGAAACCAAGGCTTTGATTGCAGAGTTAGATGTTATTGGAATAGCAATAGCAAAAGGAGAGTTTACCATTGAAGATTCCTTTGAGGACATGCATTCCAAAATTGAATTTCAGTTAACGCAAAAGTTGGGAGATACGGGCAAGAAAATTCACTCCGCACGTTCGCGAAATGATCAGATTTTAGTGGCGATGCATTTGTATTTAAAAGAGGAACTAAAAGAAATTAAATCGGCGACCAAAAGTCTTTTTGATTTGCTGATGAATTTGGCAGCGCTACACAAGGCAACTTTGCTTCCCGGCTATACACACCTACAAATCGCCATGCCATCTTCATTCGGATTATGGTTTTCAGCCTATGCAGAAAGCCTAATCGATGACTTGTATTTTGTTGATGCCGCATACAGAGTGGCCGACCAAAACCCGCTAGGTAGTGCGGCAGGATACGGCAGTTCTTTTCCAATTGATAGAACCTTTACGACCGAAGAAATGAGTTTTGAAACCATGAAATACAATGTGGTGGCAGCACAAATGTGCAGGGGAAAAGTTGAAAAAGCTACAGCTTTCGGAATGTCAAGTATTGCCAGCACATTGTCAAAAATGGCAATGGATATCTGTTTGTACATGAGTCAGAATTTTGATTTTATTTCGTTCCCTGATGAATTGACAACAGGCAGTAGCATTATGCCCCATAAGAAGAATCCCGATGTTTTTGAGTTGGTAAGGGGAAAATGTAACAAGCTGCAAGCGGTTCCCAATCAACTGAACTTGGTTATCAATAACCTTCCTAGTGGTTACCATCGTGATCTACAATTGGTGAAAGAAATTATAGTACCTGCGATTCAAGATCTAAAAGCGTGTCTAGAAATTCTCACTTTTAGTTTAACCAAAATCCAAGTAAATAACAGTATTCTAGATGACCCAAAATACGATTATCTTTTTAGTGTTGACACCTTAAATGAACTTGTTCAAAATGGCATGCCTTTCAGAGACGCCTATAAAAAAATGGGACAAGACATCAATGAAGGGAACTTCACTCCCAAAAGAGACATACAACATACCCATGAAGGCAGTTTGGGTAATTTGTGTCTCGAGGAGATTCGAAAAAAGATGGAAAAACTTCATTAGCGCTTTTGGACTATATTCGTACTGCGAAAATTCTAATTCTGATGAAAAAATTACTCCGTAAAAACAGCTTGCTTTTAGTGTCCTTTCTTCTTTTGGGTTATGTGCTTCAGGCCCAAGATACCTACCTCAGAAATACATCCGCTGACGTGCAAGGGTATATTTTCAATCTTTCGTTACATGACGACACTAACGAAATTAAAGGCGAAACCATTGCGACAGTAGCATTTAAAAATGAAGTCAATGAATTTTCATTAGACCTCGTAGCGAAATCAGGTACATATGGTATGGAAGTGCTAGGTGTTTTTGAAGACAGTATCAAGGCAAATTACAGTCACGAAGGCAACAAAATAAGAATTATTCCGTCAGCCAAGGAAGCAAAGCAACGAGTCTATACCATACAATACCAAGGTATTCCAGAACGCGGTTTGGTAATCGACACTACCAAATTCGGACAACGTTCATTCTTTGGTGATAACTGGCCTAATTTAGCGCGTCATTGGTTACCGTCTGTTGACCATCCTTCTGACAAGGCAAGTATTGAATTTCGTATTACCGCACCCGACCATTACGATGTGGTGGCTACTGGAGAAAAAATAGAGGAAAGTAATTTGGGCAACGGTGCTAAATTAACCTCGTATAAAGAGGCCGCGCCCGTCGCCATGAAAGTTGTTACCGTAGGAGTAACCAAATTCGCAAGTAAAGTTTTAGATGAGGTAGAAGGCATACCTGTTTCTGCATGGGTATATCCTGAAAATCGATTGGATGGATTTTCAGACTACGGTGTTGCCACCAATGTATTGAAATATTTCATCGATCATATTGGACCTTATTCGTACGCCAAGCTAGCCAATATGCAAGCAAAAACGCAATGGGGCGGACTTGAAAATGCAGGTACTATTTCTTATTTTGAAAATTCCGTTACCGGTCAAAACGAAGTTGAAGGATTAATTGCACATGAGATTGCACACCAGTGGTTTGGAAATTCGGCGTCTGAAAATGATTGGAATCACGTTTGGTTAAGCGAAGGATTTGCTACCTATTTTGCCATTTTGTATCAGGAAAGCGTTTATGGAGACGAAAAACGCAAAGAGGAACTGGCGATAGACAGAAAACAGATTATCGAATACTACGCGAAAAACCCATCGCCGATAGTTGACCCAAGTATCAAAGACCCCATGAAAGTATTGAGTACGAATACCTATCAAAAAGGAGGTTGGATATTGAATATGTTGCGTCATAAATTAGGTGATAAAACGTTCTGGAAGGGAATCAAAGCGTATTACAAAAAGTACCGCAATTCAAATGCAATGACCGTTGATTTTCAAAAAGCAATGGAAGAAGCTTCAGGGCAAAATCTCGAATCTTTTTTCCAACAATGGATTTTCACCAAAGGCTATCCTGAAATCAAATATAACTGGACCTATAAAAAAGGAAAGGTCAACATAACTATAAACCAAATTCAAGACTATCATATCTTCGAATTTCCCATGGAAGTCGAAGTCAAGAAAAATGGCAAATCGGTAATTTCATCTGTTCAGGTAAACACGAAAGAGTCCACTTTTGAAATAGCCGTCGATTCAAGACCAGAGGCTGTAAATTTCGATCCAAATCTTTGGCTTCTTTTCGAAGAGAAGTAAAATGTATGTTGCAAAACCTATTTTCAATGGGCAATAATATATTTTCAGTCCGTTTTAAAGTAAAGCTCCATTCAACATGAAAAAAATCTCACTGATTCTTCTTCTGTTCACTTTTTTAGAAGGCTTCGGTCAAGAAATAAAGATCGATACTTCGTATAGCAGGATTTTTAGAGAGCGTATTGAGAATACCACCCTTATCAGTACTCTCAAAGACCCCGTCAATGGAATCTATACCATAAGAAAATATCGACAACTTGTACCCTCAAAAGGCTGGACCAGAGGTTATATTATTCAATTCTGGGATGATGACATAGAACCAAAATCATATTACAATTACAGAGTTACAGAGAAATCGAGTTTTTTAGCAGGAGCTTTTATCAATGAGGGGAGACTGCATTTGTTGGAGTATGTGCAAAATAGAAAGAACAAAACCGTGGAGTGCTATGCCCACGTTTCCCCGTCTAAAGACCTCAAATTTGAAAAGAAAAAGTTGTTCGCGGTTGACATCAAAAAATTTCCAGGATTTTTTAGTTTTCTTTCTTCGCAATTCGACGCCGATTTTGGTGGTAATATAGCTTTTTCACCAAATGGTAAAAAGCTTCTTTTCTATGTAGACTCCTATAGCAAAAAAGAGGAGCGACATGCGCTATTCACTTTTAACAATGCTTTGGAACCACTTTGGAGCCGTGAATTTTCACATGAAAAAAAGGATAAGCTTTTCGATTTGGAAGAAGCGACCATAGATGACGAAGGCACGGCATTTATTGTAGCAAGAATCTATGAAGACAGTAGAAGAAAGAATAAAAACGGCAAACCAAACTATACCCATGAGCTGTTTAAAATATCAACCGATGAAACCAAAATTACGTCATTCGGTGACGAAAAGTATTTTATCAATAGTATTCAACTGAAGTTGACCGATTCAAAGGTCAAGTGTATAGGTTTTTATTCTTATGAGCAAGATTATCAACTGGCAGGAACATTCGTTGAAATATTAAACAAGTCTTCTCTCGAGCACGAAAGCAGTAACTTTCAAAAATTTACAGAAGAATTTTTGAATGATAAATATGGAGATCAAAAGAAAAAAGAACTTAGAGATGTTCATATTCGCAGTATTCAAACACTATCCAACAATGATATGCTTATTACTGCTGAGGAGATTTTTATCGAAGTAAATTTTAATACCAACGCAACTACTTCACAAACTTACAACTTTGATGATATTGCGATTATCAAATTGTCGGAAAGTGGTGATATGCTTTGGGCACGTAACATCAATAAAAATCAAGAAAGCGGATACCTAAACGAAGTATTGTCTTTTTCATCGTTAACTAAGGAAAACGAACTATACTTGTTTCTCAATGGTCATAAAAAAATGGGTCTGACAGGTGATCGAACTCGATTTAAGTCTGGCATTTTTGGAACTATAACCAAAGGAAATTCTGTTCTTTACGTCATCAAGTTTGACGAAAATGGTAATTGGACCTATGATATTGTACAGGAAAACCGTAATCCAAATCGAATATTTGATGCTAGAAATGGTATTCAGATAGACGAATCTAAAATACTTCTCTTTGGTTCAAAAGATCAGGAAAAACAGTTTCTAACAATCAGTAGTGTTGATTAAAAAGCAACACATTCGATATACTCTTCACTTGGTTTTTATTTGATGAAAAAAGCCGTCAAAACGATGCAAGCTTACAATGAATCGATCAAGATACTTGTAAAATATGCTACTGTACCATTCCGAGGTTGATTACCTCTTGTTCGGTTAGATAGCGCCAATGCCCTCTAGGAAGATCTTTTTTGGTAAGCGTACTATAGACTACTCTATCGAGTTTGGTTACCTCATACTCTAGTTCTTCAAATAAGCGTTTCACAATATTGTTTCTAGAACTGTAAATCTCAATACCTACCTCATTCTTGGGTGCATTATCTACAAAACTAATGTCTTGAACTCTTACGGCGTGCTCGTCTACGCTAACCCCCTCTTTAATGCGCTTCAAATCTGCGCTGCGCAATTCTTTTGTCAAGGTGACGTGATATATTTTTCGAAGTCCGTTTTTGGGTCTTGCTAGTCTTTTTGAAAGTTCTCCGTCATTGGTAAACAACAACAAACCCGTAGTACTTTTATCGAGTTTATCTACTGGAGCTAATTCAGATTTAGAAGCGCCTGACACTAAACTGTTAACGGTGCGCCTTCCCCTTTCATCTCTGCCGCTGGTAACAAAATCTTTGGGCTTGTTCAATAGAACGTATTCCTTTTTGATGGGGTTTAAACGTCGCCCATCAAAGCGCACATCATCGGTTAATTGCACCTTATAGCCCATTTCAGTGATGGGTTTACCGTTTACGGTTACATTACCAGCCGAAATATAGATATCAGCTTCGCGACGTGAACATACTCCAGAATTGGCCAAATATCGATTTAAACGAATTACATTCGGGTCAGACGGTTTATTACTTTCCGTTTTTTTGAAGGAAGATTTTCCTCTTCCAATTTTTCTGTTTCGGAAAGCTCCGCCTTTTTTCTCAGGTTTTTTTTTATCGTTGTTCGAATCTGACCTACCCATCATTTCTATTTTTTGCAAAGGTAGTCTTAATCCTCAAACTCCACTGTAGATTGCCGCTCTCTATTTACTGTCAATTTTGTAACATCAGGTCTTGAGTAATGCCCAACGCAATCAAAATTCTGGCGTTCTTCGTAAACGCGATTGAAGTCTAATTCTTGATAGATCAAACCTTCTTTATGAAGTACGGGTTCAATAATCCATTCGCCGTCTGGGCCAGCAATACATGAACCTCCGTTCGCCAAGGTTTCTGGAGCTCGCGCCAAAATAGCCCCCAAGTGTGGTGTGTCTTTCGGAAAATCGGTTTTCTTCATCAATGAGGAAACTGAAATGACATAGCTTCTAGATTCTCTCGCAATGAATCGAGTGATATCTTTGGTATTGTGCTCACTTCCCGGCCAAACAGCAATATGAAGGTTTTCCCCTTGTCCGTAAAGGGCAGTTCGTGGCAAAGGCATCCAGTTTTCCCAACAATTAAGCCCTCCGACCGTGAATTGTTTTAGCGGATGTACTTGCAATCCGTTGCCATCTCCGGGTGCCCAGGTTAAACGTTCATCGTAGGTCGGCTGTAGTTTTCTATGAACTGATTTGATCTCCCCTTCTTGATTGATATAAACCAAAGAGGCATAAATACTATGGCCGCCTCTGTTTTGAGCCCTTTCCATAATTCCCAAATAAATAGCAATAGTATTTGCCTTCGCTAGCTTACAGATTGCATACAGTTCCCCATCCTCAATTTGAATGGAGTTTCGGACGTAATGCGCGTGAAGTTCCTTATTTACTTTACTATCCCACTCGGCTCCATTGGTAAGCGCTAGCCAGAACGGATACCCCGGCAGGAGGGCTTCTCCAAAAACGACAAGCTCCGCTTCTTCTTTTGCAGCTGCCTGAATCGTTGTTTCTATTTTCTTTAGGGTTTCTTCTTTATTCAACCACACCGGTGCAATTTGGGCGAGGGCTACTTTGAGTATATTTTCCATTTATAAAATCAATGTTTTTATTCTTTGATATGAATTTCGCTAATTGTCACCAATAAATCTTCTTTATACTTTCTAGCCGCTATTATAAAATACGATTCAGCACTAGGTCAATATCAATCAGCAAAATACTAAAAACGCCGGCAACGATGATGAATTTCAAAATATTGTGAAGCCAAACGTAGTGCTTTTTGATCTTGGACTTCAACAGCAAAACAAGAAACAAAATCAGAAGGGCAATACATCCCATAAAGTAGTAGTTCATCAAACCCACATCAAATTTTGTGATCAGTAAAAGGGAAGGAACGAGGGTAAACGAAATCAGGGCGGCAATACAAACTTTTGAAACACCTGCACCGTAAATAATGGGGATCGTCTTATAATTTTGTGCCAAATCACCTTTCATATTCTCTAAATCTTTTATCATCTCACGTACCAAAATCAATAGAAAAAGAAAGATGGCATGAACGAATATTACAGTCTCAAAATTCTTATAATACACAAACACCGCAAAAAAGGGAGCAATGGCTAAAGTAGCCGAAACAAAATTTCCTACAAAGGGTACTTTTTTCAATTTATGCGAATAGAACCAAATTCCGAAGATATAGGCGGAGAAAAAGAATACGGCTCTAAAAGACACGTAGCTCGCTGCGAAAACAGCTAAAAAATTAAGAATGAAGTAGGTGGTCAATTTAAATCGTTGGCTTACCAACCGATCGAGCATACTTTTTTTAGGCTTATTGATTAAATCCTTTTCAGCATCATAGAAGTTATTGATAATATACCCGCTGGCAATTGTCAATGCCGAGGCGATTACAATAAAAAGCAGGTTGACATCAAAAATAACGCGGCGTAGTGGTAAGTTCGGAGACAGAATGTAGATAGAAGCTAGGTACTGCGCCAAAGCAATAATCAGAATGTTATAGCCTCGTACTACAGAAAACAGACTCAATAACTTTAAAAGTAAGAGTTTATTTTTTCTACTTAGCATTTGGAATGTGTTGTACTAGAAGTTGTACACCACTTCTAAATTATAGTCTTTGAGTGCTGATTTGGCTTTGTTAAAATCTTGTGTAAAGCCTAAAATATAACCGCCACCGCCTGAACCACAAAGTTTTAGATAATAGTCGTTTGTTTCGATTCCTTGCTTCCAAAGTTGATGAAATTTTGGTGGAATCATGGGTTTGAAGTTATCCAAAACCACATGTGATAGCTGCTTCAGGTTTCCGAAAAGTGATTTAACATTTCCATTTACGAAATCTTCTACACAGGCATCGGTATGTTTAATGAATTGATTCTTTAACATGGTTCTAAAGCCTTCCTGTTTCATCTTTTCCATAAACAGTTGTACCATTGGTGCAGTTTCTCCTGTTGAACCACTATCCAATAAAAATACTGCTCCCTTACCTTCCATGTTTTGACTAGGTATGCTGGTGGATTCGATATTGTCTTGGGAGTTAATTAGAATGGGTAAACTCAAATAACTATTCAATGGATCAAGCCCAGAAGATTTTCCATGAAAAAAGGATTCCATCTTACTGAAAATCTGTTTTAGTTTTAAGAGCTTTTCTCTGGTAAGGTTCTCAAGAACTGTTATCTTATCTTTCGCGTATTGTTCGTAGACAGCAGCTACAAGAGCACCGCTACTTCCTACCCCGTATCCTTGAGGGATAGAGCTGTCAAAATACATACCCGCCTCAACATCCTTTTTCAAACCGTCAAAATCGAAAGTAACTAGCCCAGGTTCTTCCTCAGCCACCTCTTGAAGATACTGCACAAAGTTCTTTAAGTGCGCATTGGAATCGAGCGCCTCTTTTGAAGGATTTTCATCTGTCTTCAATGCACCTTTAAAAAAGTTATAGGGAATAGATAAACCTTTGGAGTCCTTAATAATTCCGTACTCTCCGAAGAGCAATATTTTTGAATAAAACAAGGGACCTTTCATAGACTGTTTTGATTCGGGATTCTTTACTTAACGCCTATATGACGCTAATATGATCAAAAGTTACAATTTTTTGGCTCCAAAACCAATTCGGTCACAAAGGTACTGTCCATTTTCGCAAAATGCAACTAACTCATTCTTAATAAATTGAAAAGCTTCTTCCTTCTCAGCTTCAGGATATAATACATGTACATTTGCACCGGCATCTAAGGTAAAGCAGACATTTGTACCCGAAGATTCGCGAAAAGCCCATATTTTATTGATAATCTCTAGGGTGTTCGGCTTCATTAGAACAAAATAAGGTAAACTTGTCATCATCATCGCATGGAGGGTCAATGCCTCGCTTTCAACAATTTCGACAAAAGATTTTAAATCACCTTCGGCAAACACCTTTTTCAATTTCGTCAGATTTCTATGCGCTTGGTCGAAACGATTTATGGCAAATGGATGATTGTGCATTAAATCGTGACCGACGGTGCTGCTCACTTGCTTTTGACCCTTATCAACTAGTAAAATGGTATCATGATAGTTTTTAAATACCGAGTGCACCTCATATGGATATTTAATTCCGTACAAATCAGAACTGCCATCTATTTCGCCATGCTTCCCCCATTGTATTAAATCCCCTTCAATGCTTCTACAGGCACTGCCCGAGCCCAATCGGGCCAAGAAAGAAGCTTTCTTAATGAAATATTCTTGCTCCATTTCTGGATTCAATTCCTTTTCAATGGCCATTAAACCAAGTGCTAAAGCAGACATGCCGCTGGCTGAAGAGGCAATACCGCTACTATGCGGAAAGGAATTCGAAGTTTCGATGGTAAAATTGTAGTCCTTTAAAAATGGAAGATAGTTCTCAATTCGTTCAAAGAAAGTTGTGATTTTTGGCTTAAAACTCTCCATTGGTTTTCCTTCAAACAATAGATCAAAACTAAAACTTGACCCTTTTTCTTTTAACTTTTTATAGGATATCGAGGTTGTAGTGGCACAGGCATCCAGAGTAAAACTGATAGAGGGGTTTGCCGGAATTTGGCTTTCTTTCTTCCCCCAATATTTGACCAATGCAATGTTACTAGGAGACTTAAAGGTTACTTTTCCTTCATTGGTTTCATTCGAATAAACAGAAGGAACAAAGTTTTTATCGGTCATTCAAAATGGAATTTACGCAAAGATAGTTGTTAAACCATAAATTCACTATTTTAGAGAAAAACCAGTTCTGTTGAAAAAAAAGCTGACCTATATTATTGTTTCCGTATCTGTATGCCTTTTAATAGGGTTTCTTTCTGGTTTTGCCGCACAAAGCTCCTTAAATACATGGTTTGTAACGCTGAACAAGCCTAGTTTTAACCCTCCAAATTGGCTTTTTGCCCCCATTTGGACGATTCTGTATACCATGATGGGAATTGCTGCGGGTATAGTTTGGGCCAAAGGAATGCATCATGTTTGGGTAAAAACGGCATTATATCATTTCGGATTCCAATTGCTTTTGAACGCCGCCTGGAGTATTGTTTTTTTTGGATTCAAACAGCCTATTTGGGCGCTAATGGTAATTATTATGCTGATCGTTTTATTAGGATTGACGATTCGCTGGTTTAATGTGGTCAGTAGAGCTGCTGCTTATCTTTTGATTCCGTATTTTTTATGGGTTTGTTTCGCTACTGTCTTAAACTATAAAATTTGGGAATTAAATTGAATATACCCCCTTCAAAATTAATCTGACACATGGGTGTAACAAGCATAAGAAGGGCAACTGTAAGCGATGCTGAGTATATTTCTCTTTTAGGTAGAGTTACGTTTAGCGAAACATTTGGAGCCCTTTTTAGAGACAAACAAGATCTATTGCTTTATTACGAACGCACTTTCTCTGTTCAAAAGATAAGAAATAGCATTGCCAACGCAAATAACGCCTTTTGGATAGCCTTTGTGAATGAATTGCCTGTCGGATACGCCAAGTTAAAGCTAAAATCGGGTTCTCCATTTATCAACTCGAATGAGGTGTCTCAACTTCAAAAAATTTATGTATTAAAGGATTTTATTTCACTAAAAATTGGGCGCGAACTCCAAAATAGCGTATTGGCCAAAGCTATTGAAAATAAGAGCGAATATATTTGGTTATCCGTTTTAGAGAGTAACAATCGAGCGATAGCTTTTTACAAAAAAAACGATTTTTCGCAGGTAGGAAATCATGATTTTCAAATCGGTAAAGAGGGGTTTTCTTTTATCGTAATGTCTAGAATTCTTTAATTAATCACTCAATGCCAAAAGTTTTAGCATGGTTCTGTGATTTCTTGTCGTTGCAGCTACTTTAAGCTTGCGCTCCACAATATTGTTGGTCAATTTTGCTTTTCCTGCGCCGTATATACAATTCAGATAAACGCAATTCTTGCGAATCGAGAATAGCTCATTCGGATAATCTTGCTGAACCAAGCCAGCAATAGCATCTTGTTTTGGTTGTTCTTTTAATAGCACATAATAGATTCTATTTGCTTCTAAATCTTCCGTTTTATTATATGGGCTTTCTTGAAGAATTTTGGCTATTTCCGTTTTTGTTTTTACCAATACCGGAACATCAAAACCAAAGGTGTCGGCTATACCTTTAATTATTCTTTCTTCCAAAACTTGAATTTCTTGCGCATCTGATTTGAAAACAACATTTCCACTTTGGATATATGTTACTACATCTTTAAAGCCAATGTTTAGGAACATCGCTTTTAAGTCGATCATTTTTATTTTCTTCTGACCGCCGACATTAATTCCTCGCAATAATGCTATATATGTATTCATGTTTTACCCTTTGCAATTCCTTGGGCGGCTATGTAAGCACCAGTCCACGCGTTTTGAAAATTGAAACCGCCTGTAATGGCATCTACATCAATTACTTCCCCAGCAAAAAAAAGATTGGGTAGCAGTTTGCTTTCAAACGTTTTAAAATTAATCTCTTTGAGGTTCACCCCTCCGGCAGTTACAAACTCTTCTTTAAAGGTACTTTTACCGTCAATTACAAATTCACATTTAGTCAATTGACTGGCTAGTAACTGTAATTGCTCTTTCCTTGTGTCGGCCCATTTCGTATCTTCTGAAATGCCTGAAGCTCTGACTAAATTGGTCCATAATCTTCTAGGCAGGTCAACGGCTTTGGTACGTAATACTGTTTTTTTTGCCTCTACTTCTTTAATTTCAAGCAGCAAATTGATGACGGCATTGGCATGATATGAGGGTAACCAGTTTATTCTCAAGTGAAATTTGTAGTTCATTTCATTCAAAATCTTTGCGCCCCAAGCCGATAGTTTTAGAATAGCTGGCCCACTCATACCCCAATGCGTTATTAAAACAGGCCCTTCAGAACTAAGTAATACTTTATCTGCAAGCTCGGTTTTTAGTGGTATGGTAATTTTAGGCTGAAACGTCTTTTTGGCTAAAACTTCAACTCTCGCATAGGTGCTCAAACCAGGTATTCCTTTGATGCGCTCATCCTTACTATTAAAGGTAAACAGCGATGGAACCGGAGCTTCAATAGCATGCCCAAGTTGCTCAAGCATTTTCCATATTTTAGGATTGCTTCCTGTGGCTATCAATAGTTTTTTACATTGGTAGGTTTTCTTTATTGAAACTACCTCCCATATATTTTCGGCCTCAAAGTCTTTTACGGCAATTCCAACTACACTACTATGTTTTAACACTTGAATACCTAAACGATTGGTTTCTCTTAAAAAGCAGTCGATTATAGTTTGTGAAGAATCTGAAACTGGAAACATACGACCATCCTCCTCTACTTTCAACGAAATGCCTCGTTCTTCAAAAAAGGCTACCGTATCGCCACTACAATGAGTGTGAAAAGGTCCCAAAAGTTCTTTCTCTCCTCTCGGATAATTCTTGACCAACTCACTGGGGTCGAACTCTGCATGCGTAACATTACATCTTCCTCCACCAGAAACTTTTACTTTTGACAGCACCTCCTTACCGCGCTCGAGAATAGCAACTTTTAGATTTGAATCTGCTTCTGCAATATGAATCGCCGCATAAAAGCCCGCCGCACCTCCACCGACGATCAGTACATCAAACATTAACGAATGCGTTCAGGATAATTCGTAATAATGCCATCAACACCGAATCTTTTCATGGCCATGATATCTTGAGGTTCGTTGACCGTCCAAGTATACACCTTAAAACCCGCTTCTTGAATTGCCAAATTATTTTCCGCATTCAACATTTTATAATTCGGATTGATAGCCTCAGCATTTAATTCCTTAGCGACAGCGATAGCATCCACCGGGTCTTTTTCGGTCAACACAGCAATAGGGATATCAGGATTAAGGGCTCGCATAGCTTTGAGCTCGTCCCATTTGAAGCTAGAAATCAGAAAATCTTCAGTTTTCCAACCCTTTTCTTTAATATAGTAATTGGTAATAAAATTTATACGGTCAGTAGTTCCAGCGCCTTTTAACTCGATGTTAAGCCTGACCTTGTGATCAATAACCTTGAGTACGTCTTGCAACAAAGGTATCTTATGACCCCCATCTACTATGACTTTCCGCAACTCATAGTAACTCCAATCTTCTATCTTACCTCCCGCGTTGGTCAGGCGCTCTAAGGCCGTGTCATGAAAAACTACAGTCTCTCCGCTTCTTACATTAAAAACGTCTATTTCGATCATATCTACCTCTAATTCCAAGGCTTTTTCAATTGAGGCAATCGTATTTTCGGTTTCGTGACCCATGGCACCCCTATGCCCAATAACAAGTGGTTTATTCATAGTTTCGCAGTTTAAAAAGAGAAAAATCGAGAGAATTAGAACAGCAAATTTCATCAAATCATTTTTTTTACAACCAAGAATCAAATATACAATTGGTTCTGCAATTTAGAAATTTTATCAGCACTTGAATTGGTTTGCAAATTAGCTACCAATACGAACTAAAACGCAGATTATCAGCAAGATAATTATTGTTAAATTTTTAAAAAACCATCTATTTTTAATTAGATTTATATCGCAACAACCAATTAAAACCAATATTATGTTTACAAAAACAAATTTGATCTCAACAATCGTGACCGCTATTTGGGGACTTATGGGCGGCTATCTTTTATGGGGAATTTTAGCTGATAGCTTTTTGAACAGTCATTTAGGAACCGCCGCAGGGGTTGGTAGAGAAATGCCTGAATGGGGCCTTTTGGCGCTTGGCTGTCTTATTCAAGCTTTCGTATTTTCAAGTATATTTAGACATTGGGGGCCCAATAGCTATACCACTTCCGATGGATTAAAATTCGGAATTCTTATAGGAGTTCTTGTCGGGCTTGGAAATGAACTCATCAACCACGCCACCACCAATATCTTTGATATGACCGGTGCACTTGTAAATGGATTGATTTATATTCTATTCTTTGCCGTGATGGGCTTTTTGACAGGTCTAATTTATAACAAAGTCAAATAGCTATTAACTAAATGAAAAGCAGTATTTCAAAGGCTTCCATAGGGAAGCCTTTTTTATGTTTACAGCAAGTTACTGTAGTTCAAAAATAAATGACTCCAAAGAATGTAGTTCAATTTTAATCTTGCCCATTCCATCATCAACTTGTAGTACATTTTCTTTTCCATATAACACATCACGAACCGAGTAATTTCCGTCTCGGAGATTCCATTTTTTAATGACCTTCTGCGGAATTTTTAGTTCGAAGGTGTATTCTTGGTCCGTATCAAAATTGGAAATCACTATCACTTTTTCGTTAGCCGACCAGCGTACAAATGAAAGCACCCGATGATTATAGTTCTTGGTATGTTCTCGGTTAAAATAGTGTATGTCTTCGTATGATCCCATAAGGGCATTGCTACTTATCGTAAAATTTAGCAATCGCTTATAAAAAGTTCGTAGGTTCTTTTCGTCTTCCGAAAGCTGACCTCCATCAAACTTTCTGTCATTTACCCATCTTTGGTGATGCGGCACGCCAATGTAATCAAAAATCGATGTTCGGGTAGGTTTACCATAACCTGCGTTTTCAGCACCCGCTTCTCCAACCTCCTGACCAAAATAGATCATTGTTGGCGATGTACTAATTGTGGCAGAGACTACCATAGCGGGTTTGCCTTTTTTAGCATCTCCTGCGAAGTCAGGGCTGGCAATACGCTGTTCATCATGATTCTCTAAAAAGTGCAGCATATGATGTTCAATATCCTGTAAACCCTCTTGCACTTTGGGAATATGGTCTGTCCAACCATGTCCCTGCATAATATGTTTCAAGCTATCGTAAAGTTCTACTTTGTCGTAGAGGTAGTCCATTTTTCCCCTTAGTAAATAATCTCGATAAAGCGCAGGCTGATACACTTCGGCAAGAAGAAAGGCGTCAGCCTTCTTCATTTTTATGTGTGAATTCATATAACTCCAAAATTCTACAGGGACCATTTCGGCCATGTCGTAGCGAAAACCATCTACACCCATTTCCAACCAATAGAGCGCGATATCTTTAAATTTTTTCCAAGAATTAGGAACGCTTTTATCTGACCAAAATTGATAATGTTCTTCAAAATTTTTGGTGTCATATCCTTCGGGAAGTACATCAAAATCATACGAACCATCTGGACGAACACCGTAATTTATCTTTACGGTCTCGTACCAGTCATTCATATTTGGCTGAGCTAATCGAGAGCCGTTGCCTGTCCATTTTGCTGGAATTTCTTCGAATTTGCCATCGGATAAGGCATGCTTATCACCCCCTAACGGAAGGTATCCATTTTCCCAATTAGGAACTTTAAACTCAGCGTCGGGAACATAATAAAAATTATTATCACGTTCGTATTCCACCAAGGTATTGTCAGATACGCCAAAGGGCTCGGTGCCTTTTGGGGTTGACATGCCTTCATAGTTTCTAGCCACATGATTCGGTACGATATCTATTAGCAGTTTCAGCCCTGCTGCATGTGTACGCTCAATCAATTGTTTAAATTCTTCTAAGCGCCTTTCTGGGTTTTCCGCCAAATCAGGATTTACATTATAATAGTCTTTAACGGCATATGGCGAGCCGGCTCGCCCTTTAAAGATATCGGGGTCGTCATTTGATATTCCGAATTCCGAGTAGTCGGTAATTACTCCATGATGTGGCACTCCAGTATACCAAATGTAGGTTACTCCTAAATCTTTGATTTCCTTCAAAGCTTTTTCTGAGAAGTCAGAAAATTTCCCAACTCCGTTTTCTTCGAGGGTTCCCCAGGGTTTGTTATAAGTACTTGTATTTCCAAAGAGTCTAGGAAAAACTTGGTAAACGACTTCTTTCTTCTTAGCAGCTTGCCTTGGCGTCATATTCTCAGATCCTTTTTTATCAGTTTTGCACGCCAAAAATACCATTGAAATAAATAGCAACAGTATTTTATTGGCGGTTGTCATAAATTCTTTTCTGTATTCTAAAAAGTAAAGCTATTTTAGGCCTGTTCAGCGTGCACAACTAGGCGCTCTCCATTGACGCGAATCGACATATCTTCTTTGCCTTCTTCCAACTCAAATTTTGAGCCCTCCTTAGACACGGTCACCTTCAAAATACGCTTTCGGAAATTGACTTTGAAAGAATAGGCTTTCCATTGGTCTGGTATTCGAGGTGTAAAAGACAATTTATCATCAATTACTCGCATTCCGCCGAAGCCTTCAACTATGCTCATCCAAGTTCCAGCCATTGAAGTAATGTGCAACCCCTCTTCCACTTCTTTATTGTAGTCATCTAAATCTAATCGTGATGTACGTAAGTAAAAGGTATAGGCCTGCTGCATACGGCCTAACTTTGCCGCCTGAATACTGTGCACGCAGGGCGATAACGAAGACTCGTGAACGGTAAAAGGTTCATAAAAATCAAAATGTTTTTCGAGCGCTTCGGTAGTGAATTGATCTTCGAAAAGATAAAACCCCTGTAAAACATCAGCTTGTTTGATATATGGAGAACGTAAAATTCTATCCCAACTCCATTTTTGATTTATGGGGCGCTGCGATTTAGGTAAATCAGCTACTGTAATCAGCTCTTTGTCTAGAAATCCGTCTTGCTGTAAATAAACATCATATTGCTCAGAAAACGGAAAATACATGTTCGTTGCTACTTCTTCCCATTTAGTGATCTCCACTTCCGACAATTGAGCAACGCCGGTAATTCGATCGTAATCCGCCGGATATCCATCTTGAACTTTCTGCAACTGCTCAATGGTATAATTGATACACCACTTCGCCAAATAATTGGTGTACCAATTATTATTTATATTGTTTTCATACTCGTTTGGTCCTGTGACTCCAAGAATTACATACTTATCTTTTTGTGTGGATAAGGTAGCCCTTTGGTGCCAAAAACGTGCGATTCCAATGAGCACCTCTAAGCCCATTTCAGGAATATAGGAGTAGTCTCCGGTAAAACGATAGTAATTGTAAATTGCAAAGGCGATCGCACCATTTCTATGGATTTCTTCAAAAGTAATCTCCCATTCATTATGACATTCTTCACCGTTCATGGTGACCATAGGATATAAGGCAGCTCCCTTCGAAAAGCCCAATTTTTCAGCATTTTCAATGGCCTTTTCCAAGTGATTGTATCGATATTCTAACAGATTTCGGGCAACAATTTGGTCTTTTGTGGCCATATAAAAAGGAATGCAGTAGGCTTCTGTATCCCAATAGGTACTACCCCCATACTTTTCACCTGTAAAGCCTTTCGGCCCAATATTTAATCTTGAATCTTTACCCGAATAAGTTTGGTTTAATTGAAAAATATTAAATCGAATAGCTTGCTGTGCCTTAACATCACCTTCAATGGTGATATCGCTCATTTTCCAGATTTCATTCCAAGCTTCTTTTTGCTTTTCCAATAAAGCCTCGAAACCTAGATCGGTTGCCTTTTTCAAAACCAATTTTGCCCTGTTGATCAAATCTTCTTTCTTATGATTCGTATCAACCACATATCCGCCGAACTTATGAAGTCCAAGTGTTTCTCCTTTTGGCACTTTCTGGGAGTATCCGTGCGTAATAGAAAGCTCCTTTTTGCTTTCTTCAGGCTTTTGCTCTTTACGCTTACCGTTCCTATACAACTGGGCTTGCATAAAGGTACATGTCGCAAAATTCGTCTTCATGGTATGTGCTTCTACAAAGGCTTGGTTGCCTTGCGAACTGACGGCGGTAGTATTCCAAAACTTATCGTCCCAATTACTGTCTTCATTAGTAATTCCTGAGTCTAGATAGGGTTCAAAAAGAATTGCAACATCGGCCTCAAGTGGGGTAATTTCATATTTTATTGCACCGACTTCATCCAAATCTAAACTTAAAAGACGTGTTACATTAACATCAACAAGAATGTCGTTTGCGGTTACGGCTTGAAAAGAGCGTTGGTACCAACCTTCTTTCATATTTAGTTCACGTCGAAAGTGAGAAATACCTTTGCACGTATTCAGATCTAATGGTTCACCATTTAGCCTGATGTTAATTCCAATCCAATTCGGGGCGTTTAACACCTTGGCAAAATATTCAGGGTATCCATTTTTCCACCATCCTACTCTGGTTTTATCAGGATAATAGACCCCTCCAATATAACTACCTTGAAAAGTTTCGCCCGAATACTGCTCCTCAAAATTAGCGCGCTGTCCCATGGCTCCGTTTCCAATACTGAACAAACTCTCTGAAGATTTTACGCGCTCTTTGTCAAAACCTTCTTCTATAATCGACCAGTTATCTGGTTTTATGTAATCTTGATTCATTAATGCTGGTACTTTTTATATGCAGCCCCACAAAGGTGGAGCCTGTCCTTTATAAATCCTATTCTTTTAGTAAGCCGTTTAAAAATTGCAAGTCTATTTCTCTGAAATCTCTGAAATTGTAATTTGCTTCAGAAAGTACTGTGCTGTCTCCAATACCAATGCTTAACATATTTGCGGCATTCGCCGCTTGTATTCCCGCAACCGCATCTTCAAAAACAATACAATTTACAGCACTGACCCCTAGTTTTTCGGCCGCAATTAAAAACACCTCAGGATTGGGCTTGGCCTTAGTCACATTGTTTCCATCAACGATACAATCAAAGTAGTGTAATAGGCCTACCTTTTCTAATATCGGTTTTGCATTTTTACTTGCCGAACCCAGGGCAACAGGAATTTGCTTTTTTCTAAGAAACTCTAACACCCGTGGAACATCGGGAAGGATCTCCGAAGCATTCATTTTTTCAATATACTTTAAATAGTCTTCGTTCTTTTCGATCATCCATCGATCAAACTGCTCTTGAGAGGCCTCAATTTTTCCTATATCTAATAAAATTTCCAAGCAGCGTTTTCTGCTCACACCCTTAAAAAGTTCATTCTGTTCTTCGGTAAATTCAAATCCTAGCTCTTCGGCTAAATTTCGCCAGGCTAAGTAGTGGTATTTTGCAGTGTCAACAATAACACCATCCAAATCGAATATAAATCCGGTTTTTGTCATTTCGTAAAATCGTTGTGGATTAATTTATGGTAGATTCCCTTTCTATCAAGGTGGCCTCGATAACTTCGGTTCGAAAAACTTCTTCTTGCTCTTCCTCGTTCTCAGCTTCTACCCTTTCTATTAACATTTGTGCCGAAAGTTGCCCCATCTGATCACCGTGTTGCGCTACTGTCGTCAATGTCGGCCGCGAATACTTCGATAAAATGCCGTCTGAAAAACCAACAAAAGATATATCTTCGGGAATTCTGAAACCCATATTTTGAGCAATACCCATTCCATGTATAGCGAACATTTCATTTACACATAATACAGCATCTACTTTTCGGTTTTCGAAAAACTTTTTGATTGCAACTTCATCAATATCGTTATATACTAGCCTTAAAACCAGGTTCTCATCATATTCCAACCCTCCATCAACAAGTGCTTTCTTATAACCGGCTGCCCTCTTGTCACTTACATCTCCAAATCCGATATTGGTTATCAGCGCTATACGAGTTCTTCCATTTCCTATTAACTTTTTAACCACATCATAGGCGATGGCGGTGTCATTGATAATAACCTTGTCACATTCTACCTCGGGAGTGGTTCGATCAAAACAAACCAAAGGAATACCTTGTTCAGTTATTTGTTTCAAATGATTGAAGTCTCCTTTATCTAGCGTTTCGGCCGCGAGTGATAGAATAAATCCATCTATGCTACCGTTCGCGAGCATTTCCATATTAATAACCTCTTTATCAAAAGCATCGTCAGATACGCATACAATCACATTATATCCTCTACTATTCGCATACTTTTCAATACCCCTAAAAACAGTGGTGAAAAAATGATGGACAATGTCGGGTATAATAACCCCAATGTTCTTGGTATGCTTGTTTTTTAGGCTTACGGCAATATTGTTGGGCTTGTAATTGTAGAGTTTGGCAAAAGCTTGAACCTTTTCCTTCGTATCTCTACCGATTTCCTCGCTATTTTTTAAAGCCTTAGATACCGTAGATATTGAAACCTCAAGTTCTCTAGCTATATCTTTTAATGTGATTTTTCGCCGCAATGATATGGTATTAAATGGTTTGAATAATCCAAAGTAATTGTTTAGACTAATTTTCTTTACAAAATGTTATTTTTTAACATTCACCTACGTAACTTGGTTAAATTTGCCTGCTTAAACACAAAAATAAAAAACATTATATTTGCCGAAAAAATAAACATTTGGAGTTTTTACACTGCCAAAGATGCGAAATGTTTAATTTATAGCTAATTAAACCATTATACTCTTATTTTGGAAAAGTTATCAACACGAAACCGTTTTCGTAGTTTTTCAATGTTCCCACAAACTCAATTTAACACATTTTTTACATATTTTTAACGCTTGTATTTACTTAAAACTAAAATTAACTCAACTTTTAAATTAACATCTATGAAGATTACGCTACTTAGAAGCTTGTTCATGGTTGGAGCATTTTTATGCTTCGGACTAACGCAGGCGCAGGAAGTAACCGGAACCGTTTCCGACGCCAACGGGCCCTTGCCGGGTGCGAGTGTGGTGGTTAAAGGAACAACCACGGGAACCCAAACTGACTTTGATGGTAACTACACCATTGAGGCAGGAAGTGATGCCACATTAGTATTTAGCTATGTTGGCTTCAGCACGCAGGAAATTGCAATAAATGGACAATCAACCATTAATGTTACTATGTTGGAAGACGCCGAGGCATTGGAAGAAGTAGTAGTTATTGGTTACGGTACTACAACAGTTAAGGATGCCACGGGTTCTGTAACAGCAGTTACCGCTGAGGACTTTAACGGTGGTGTGATTGCTTCACCAGAACAGTTGATACAAGGTAAGACTGCTGGTGTTACTATTCAACAAACAAGTGGTGAACCAGGTGCTGGTATCTCAATCAACATTAGAGGTTCCAACTCGGTACGTGCAAACAACAACCCGCTATTCGTGGTTGATGGTGTGCCCCTGTCAGGTGAAAATACCTCACCTCAAGGTAATGCCGGTAACGGTGGTGGCACTGCACAAAGAAATCCACTGAACTTTTTAAATCCCGCTGATATTGAAAGCATCAGTGTTTTAAAAGATGCTTCTGCAACGGCTATTTACGGTTCAAGAGGTGCAAACGGGGTAGTTATTATTACTACTAAAAGTGGTAAAGGAAGCCAAGGTGGCGTTGTAGAATGGTCATCAAGCTTGAGTATTGCAAAACCAGCACGAGATTATGACTTGCTAAATAGAGATGAGTTTGTAGATGCTGTTTTTAAATTCAACCCGAATGCAGATTTGGCTACTACAGATTTTGGAAATAATACAGATTGGCAAGATTATATTACAAGAACTGCCGCATCAACAAACAACAATGTATCTTACTCCAACAATTATGGAAAGGGAAATGTTCGCGCAACCTTTGGTTACAGCAAACAATTTGGTGTTATTGAAAAAACAGATCTAGAAAGAATTACAGGAAGAATCAATGCCAGACATCGTTTTCTCGATGACAAGTTAACACTAGGCGTTGCGGCAACCATTTCACGTGTTAATGACGAAACTGCCCCCTTAGCAGGTGGAGCTGGTTTTAGAGGTGATATTCTAGGTGCTGCATACTCTGCAAATCCAACTTGGTCGACCAATTCAGCTTTTGCTGCACAAGGAGGTCTTTTATCTCCTGCCAATTATTTAGCAAACAGCCAGATTAGAACAAATACTGACAGAGTGCTGCTTAACGCCTCTTTAGATTACAAGATTACTTCTGAACTTACAGCAAAAATAAACGTGGGTTATGATAAATCGGAAGGTGAAAACAACTCGGTAATTTCTTCTGCAGTTCAAAACATTGATGGTGTGCAAGGCATCGGTCTAGGGTTTTACAATACCTTGGAGCGAGAGAATAGCCTTTTGGAAGCGACTTTGAATTATAAAAAGGAATTTAATAATTCAAACTTAGACGTGCTTGTTGGATATTCTTTCCAAGATTTCAAGACTTCAGGTAGAAATGCAGCTTCTCGTGGATTCACTACCACAGATCTAAACGGAATGGTCAGTGATTTACAAGAAACGGTTAATGGTGCCCAAGCTACCATCTCGGGTTCATTTCAGCAATTTTACTACGGAACCAACTCTAGTAACTTGGTTATAAATCGATTATTTCCAACCGTAGTGGCTGGAGAGGAACAAAATTTCGGGTTTAACAGAAAAGTAAGATCAGTGTTTGTTGACGTTTTTGATAATACTGATGAGTTGCAATCTTTCTTTGGAAGAATCAATTATTCTATTGCCAGCAAATACTTGTTTACGGCAACAGTAAGAGCGGATGGATCTTCTCGTTTTGGTCCTGAAAATCAATATGGTATCTTCCCATCAGGAGCTTTTGCTTGGCAGTTGGGTGAAGAAGATTTTATTGGTGACGCCGTTTCTACACTAAAACTTCGTTTGAGTGCAGGGGTTACCGGTAATCAAGATGGTTTGGGTTACGGAAACTTTGTTGCAAGACAACGTTTTAGTGATGCCAATGGTAATATCCAGAATAACATCCAAAACAATGGTGAAATCAATCCTAATGGTTTAGCCATTGTTGCGACCGATGTTCCTGACTTGAAATGGGAGCCCACTTTAAACTTAAACGTTGGGCTTGACTTTGGTTTCAATAATGATAGGTTAAGTGGTAGTATTGACGTATATAGGAATGAGACTACTGATGTACTATTAAGAACTCCACCTGCTGCTCCAGCAGTTGATCCTTTCCAATTTGGTAATGTAGATGCTACAATTGTTAACCAAGGTATTGAATTCGCCTTAGGTTACGATTGGATTCAACAAGAAGACGTTAATTTCTCTACCAATTTCAACATTGCCTACAACCAAAACGAAGTTGAAGACTTTGGAGGTTTGATTGATACGGGTGCTGTTAACGGCCAAGGATTGTCAGGTGCATTTGCGCAGCGTTTCGCCGCAGGCCACTCTTTATTTTCATACTACATGGCTGAATATACGGGATTAGATTCTGCAGGTCAACCAACATTTAAAGATCAAAATGGTGATGGTGTAGGTGACGTTTTCCAAGATAAGGTATTTGTTGGCGAAGATGCACTACCGGATGTTACGGCAGGTCTATCGTTAAATTTAAATGTGAAAAATTGGGATTTTGCCGCTTATTTCACAGGACAATTCGGATTCTCTGTGTATAACAACACAGCCAATGGTCTTTTTACTGCAGGTTCTATAACCAATGCTAGAAACGTAACGCAAGATGTAGCCAATAGCAACGAGGCATCTGGTGCTTCCGCTGATGTTTCTACTAGATATTTGGAAAAAGGTGATTTTGTACGTTTCCAGAACGCAACCTTAGGCTACAATGTGCCTCTTACTGGTGAGGGATTATTTAAAACATTAAGATTATCTCTTACAGGTCAAAACCTTTTCTTGATAACGGACTACAGCGGTCTTGATCCTGAAATCACAGTTGCTACTGGAGATTTAAATTCAGGAGTACCTTCAAGAGGTATTGATTGGTCAGGTTTCCCAAATCCAAGAACTATTACTTTTGGATTAAACGCATCATTCTAATTAAAAAAAATTGAATATCATGAAAAGAATTAATTTGAAACTTTATTTTACCAGCCTCCTTTTGGTAGTAGGATTAGCTTCCTGTACCGATTTAGAGCTTGAGGAGACCGATTCGATTATCAGTGCCGGTTTTCAAGGTTTGGCTGACCCTTCATCTACGGTAGATGAACTATATAATAGATTAAATGGTCAATACGGAGATCAGGGTAACCGTTTTGCGTTGATGGAAGTAACCGCTGATGCGGCTATAGTTCCAACGCGTGGTACTGACTGGGGTGATAACGGACAATGGTCTAGTTTACATCAGCACCTATGGACTCCTGAGCATGTATTCGTCATTAATGTTTGGAATGACTGGAATGGTAATCAGTTGCTTGCATCTCAAATTTTAGATTCGCGTAGTAACCCTTCAGCTGAAAACGTTGGTGAGGCAAGCTTTATTCGTGCTTTGAGTATGTGGACCATTTTAGATTTCTATGGTCAGGTACCTTTTAGAGATGTAACCTTACCTTCTTCTACCTTGCCAGATGTTCTTTCTGGTCAAGCTGCTCTTGACTTTATTATGGCTGATGTAGATACTGCTATATCTAACCTTCCAAGTGTTGCCGCAGGTAGCGGTGAAGCCAATGGCAGAGCTAGTAAGGCCGCTGCTAGGTATCTTAAAGCAAAAATACTTTTAAACAAGCACATCTATCTTGGTGGATCTGTAGATAGCGGTGATATGGCTTCGGTAATTTCATTAGTAGACGAAATAGCTGGTGAAGGCTACGCACTTCAAGATGGCTATTTTGATCTCTTTAGAGACTCCGCTGACAATGAAACTATTTGGTCGTTAGCATCAGGTGTAGGTAACCGTATTTTTAATGGTTTACATTATAACTCTACCTCTCAAGGTGGTGGTGGATGGAATGGTTTCAGTACCTTGGCTGAATACTATGATCTTTTTGAAGGAGATCCAAACAGTAACCGAGTCGAGTTGGATGAAACTCCATTAGACATGCAAGAGGAAAGACGTGGTGGTGTTCCATCTGGAGGTATCCCATTTACTGGAAGAGATCAAACAGAAGACGAAGATGGGTTTGAAGTTGGTTCAAATGTAGGTAATGGCTTCTTAGTAGGTCAACAGTACGCTCTTGATGGTACTCCATTAACAGATAGAGCAGGTGCTCCTTTAACATTCAAAAGAGATTTCTTGGATGGTGATGGCGCTCCAAATATCATCAACAATGACGAAACTACAGGAATTCGTGTCATGAAATATGCCCCTCGATTTGGAGCTTTCCGTGGTCATGAAATATTCTTCCGATATTCAGATGCGCATTTAATGAAAGCTGAAGCTATGATGCGTAGTGGTGGTGATCCAACCGCTATGGTAAATGAGCTAAGAGTTTTAAGAAAAGCTTCTCCCCTCGGCTCAGTTAGCGAGCAAGATCTTTTAGATGAAAGAGGGCGCGAGTTATTTGCTGAAGCCTGGAGAAGACAAGATTTAATTCGCTTCGGACAGTACACAAGAGACTGGCAGTTTAAAGCGGCAGGCTCAATTGGCAACGACACCTACAAATTGTTCCCAATTCCAGCAGCACAGCTACTTGCTAATCCGGCTTTGGTTCAAAACCCAGGTTACTAAGAGTATTTAAATTTTAAGTGTTTAAGAGCCTTGATGAAATTTCATCAGGGCTTTTTCTTTTTTGGCTGCTAAACACAAAATTCAAGCTTTTTGTATAATTAAAGCGTTGTTTAAAATTCAGTTTGTGACAAATTGTGAAAAACAATATCTTTCGCAGCGCAAACGATATAGTAAACCTTATTTATGTATTCTATTGGATATGATATTGGAAGTTCTTCCATCAAAGCCACCCTTGTTGAAATCGAATCGGGCAAGAGCATTGCCCTTGTCAATGAGCCCAAAACAGAAATGGGAATGCATGCGATACAAAACGGTTGGGCAGAACAACATCCTGATGACTGGTGGATGCATATTTGTACGGCCACGAAAAGACTTCTAAAGGATCAAAATGTTCCACCATCGCATATTACAGGTATCGGAATATCATATCAAATGCACGGTTTGGTAGTTGTTGATAAAAATGGTAAGCCCCTGCGAGATGCAATCATCTGGTGTGATAGTCGAGCCGTTGAAATAGGGCAAAAAGCATTTGATGATTTGGGAAACGAAAAATGCGCCGAGCAGTTACTAAATTCTCCAGGAAATTTCACTGCCTCTAAATTAAAGTGGGTCAAAGAAAATGAGCCTGAAGTATATTCCAAGATTTACAAATTTATGCTGCCCGGTGACTATATCGCGTACAAGCTGGGAGGGGAAATCTGCACTACTATTTCGGGTTTATCTGAAGGAATTTTTTGGGATTTTAAGACCAATGCGATAGCCGATTGGCTTTTACAGCATTATGGTATTGATGCAACTCTAGTTCCAAAAGTAGTCGACACCTTTGCGGTGCAAGGTCAAGTTTCACAACAAGGCGCTTCCGAATCTGGTTTGGCAGTGGGTACACCAATATTGTATCGTGCAGGTGACCAACCCAACAATGCCCTTTCACTAAATGTTTTTAATACCGGTGACGTGGCGGCAACTGGAGGCACTTCAGGAGTTGTATACGCCATAACCGATAGTCTTTCCGTTAAAGAAAGTTCTCGCGTCAACAATTTTGCACACGTGAATTATGATTTGCATAATCAGCGTATTGGAAAGCTTTTATGCATCAACGGAGCAGGGATTCAATACCGCTGGTTATTGAACAACCTTAAAGTGTCATCGTATGAGGAAATGAACGAATTGGCGGCTTCAATTTCCATTGGTTCTGATGGTGTTACCCTACACCCTTTTGGAAATGGTGCCGAACGCATGCTTGATAACAAAAGCTTAGGTACCCAGCTTTCCAATTTAAATCTAAACAATCACTCAAAGGCACATTTGTGTAGAGCGGCCTTAGAAGGTATAGCCTTTTCCTTTGTATATGGCATGGAAATTATGACGTCTGATGGAATTCAGACCAAAGTAATTAGAGCAGGAAATGACAATCTCTTTCGCTCCGAGATTTTTTCGAATACCATCGCAACACTAATAGGCCAAGAAATCGAAATATACAATACTACAGGAGCAATAGGAGCTGCGCGAGCGTGTCAACTACAAAAAGGGGACTATGAAACGTTTGGCAAACAAATTATGGATAATGATTATGTTATGAGTTTTAAACCCTCAGCAAACCGAGAGGCCCATACAAAAGCGTATCAAAAATGGAAAAAAGAATTAGAACAACTATTAAAAAACAACTAATATGGTAAATCTAGGCGACAAGGAGTATTTCAAAGGAATAGGTGAAATCAAATTTGAAGGAAAAGAATCAGATAATCCTTTGGCATTTAAATATTACAATGCCGATGAGGTTGTTGCTGGTAAAACCATGCGCGAACATTTCAAATTTGCCATTGCCTACTGGCACACTTTCTGTGGGCAAGGGGCAGACCCATTCGGGCCCGGCACTCAAAGTTTTCCATGGGATCAACCGTCTGATGCAGTTGAAGCCGCAAAAGCCAAGGCAGACGCGGCTTTTGAATTCATTACCAAAATGGGTTTTGACTATTTCTGTTTTCACGATTTTGATTTAATTCAAGAAGCTTCCACTTTTGCCGAATCTGAAAAACGCTTGGCCACTATTGTTGACTACATAAAAGAGAAAAAATCGGAAAGTGGTGTAAAACTTTTATGGGGAACAGCTAACTGCTTTTCCAATCCCAGGTATATGAACGGGGCATCTACCAATCCTGATTTCAATGTGCTGGCACGCGCCGGGGGTCAAATCAAGTTGGCTTTGGATGCTACAATGGCATTGGATGGCGAAAATTATGTATTCTGGGGAGGCCGAGAAGGATATATGTCGCTTTTGAATACCGATATGAAGCGCGAATTAGACCATATGGGTAGGTTTTTGGCAATGGCAAGAGATTATGCCAGAGGTCAAGGTTTTAAGGGAAATTTCTTTATCGAGCCAAAGCCCATGGAACCGATGAAGCATCAGTACGATTTTGATTGTGCTACTGTTGTTGGTTTTTTACATCAATATGGACTACAGGATGATTTTAAACTTAATATTGAGGTCAATCATGCTACTTTGGCCAGTCATACTATGCAGCATGAACTTGAAATAGCCGCAGCGCATGGCATGTTAGGCAGTGTGGATGCGAACCGCGGCGATTATCAAAACGGCTGGGATACCGATCAATTTCCGAACAATATAGGGGAGGTTACCGAAGCCATGTTGGTATTTTTAAAGGCCGGTGGATTGCAAGGTGGCGGTGTCAATTTTGATGCTAAAATCCGTAGAAATTCTACCGATATGGATGATGTATTCCATGCCCATATTGGCGGAGCTGATACTTTTGCTAGGGCTTTGTTGGTTGCGGATAAAATCATTTCCTCATCACCCTATGACGCGCTCCGCAAAAAAAGATACAGTTCCTTTGATACTGGAAAAGGGCAAGATTTCGAAAATGGAAAACTAGATTTTAAAGATCTCTATGAAATAGCATTGGAGAACGGAGAGCTTGAGCTTCAAAGTGGAAAACAAGAGCTGTTTGAAAATATTGTAAACCAATATATTTAAAAAAATAACTACAAGAAATTACCGCTTATAAATGAAAAACCCAACCTTTTTAAGGTTGGGTTTTGTGTATTCAAAAAGGTGACTGTACTATCTAAAAATAATATATGTGCTTATCACCACCAGGGTTATGGCAATACCCACTGGCTTTACATATTTCCAATTGGTGATATCCACCTCATTGGTATACTTCTGTACATAATCTGTTTCACGTGGTTTCATACGACCAATGGTCAACATCAACACAATAGTAAGTACAAACGTAATCGCTTGCATGTGAAGCATATGGGGTAACCATTCTACACCAAATCCTCTTGAAAGAATAATGTAAGCTACATATACCACAAAGGCAAATACAATACCCGTCTTGGCAGCAATGGCCGGTACACGTTTGGTCAAGAAACCAATAACGATTACAGATAATATGGGTATACTATAAGCCCCATTGACTTGCTGTAAATACCCAAAGAGTCCGCTAGAAGCATAATATAGAAAGGGTGCTATTACCATTGAGAAAAGTGCTAAACCGATCCCAAACTGCTTGCCTTTTGCAACAACTTGACCCTCTGGAGCTTCCTTGTTGATATACTGCTTGTAGATATCAACGCCAAATAACGTAACACAACTGTTTAATGCGCTGTTAAAAGAGCTCAAAATCGCTCCAAAAAGAACGGCTGCAAAGAAACCAACAAAAGCAGAAGGCAATACTGCTGCCACCAATTTCGGATAGGCCTGATCTCCCCTTTCCAACTGCCCGTCGAACATATGAAAAGCAATAATACCAGGCAAAACAACAATAATAGGACCTAATATCTTAAAAAAGGCAGCCAATAATAGCCCTTTCTGACCCTCGATCAAATTTTTGGCTCCTAAGGCTCTCTGAATAATTTGTTGATTAGTTCCCCAATAAAACAACTGAACCAAGACCATTCCTGTAAAAATAGTTGCAAAAGGTATGCTCGAAGATTCAGAACCAATGGCATTGAATTTTTCCGGATGTTCGGTAGTCAGTTTCGCAATTCCACCTAAAATACTGTTGTCATCACTAATCGCTAAAAGACCAAAAACAGGAATTAATAGGCCTCCCAATAATAATCCAATGGCATTAATACTATCGGATACGGCGACTGCCTTAAGTCCACCAAATATGGCATAAATACCGCCAATAATGCCGATACTCCAGACACATACCCAGATCGAAGCCCATTCAGAAATACCCAGTTTACCAGGTAAATCAAACATTCCACTGATGGCCAAAGAACCAGAATATAATACAATAGGTAGTAGAACAATAGCATAACCACTCAGAAATAATCCTGACGTAAGTGCTTTTGTGGTCGTATCAAAACGCCTTTCCAAATAGGTAGGAATGGTGCTAATACCGCCCTTCAAATATCTAGGCAATAAGTAAATGGCACAAATGACCATAGCAATAGCCGCTAAGGTTTCCCAAGCCATTACCAAGATACCGTCTCGATACGCATCACCATTTAGTCCAACAATTTGTTCAGTAGACAGATTGGTCAGCAAGAGTGAGCCCGCTATAACACCAGCGGTAAGACTTCTACCTCCTAAGAAATAGCCGTCTGAGGACTTTTCATTTGTTTTTAAAGTGGATACATACGCTATAATGGCAACCAAAATGGTAAAACCTAAAAAAGAAACTATTCCGAGCATTTGAATGGATTGGGTTTGATTATTTTTCTAAATATATTGGATTTTAATAGAATATTACCCTCGGAAAAAGTATTTCTAACAAAAGGGGCTATTACTCTATCGTTTTAGTACAAAACAAGAAGCTGTTTTTGACAAATATTAACTAGAGTCAACTTCCCTGTTCATCAAAGATTGCATATCTTGCGCTGCTACATTTAGAGTGTGTAATGATTTATAAAATATGAAGCATACTCAAGCTCTAAAAGCCTAAAATTTGATTGAAAAATAAAGCGTTTTTCACCATAAACCACTGTACGTTTTTTGATAAAAAGAATCGGATGTTTAGTTATATCACAACCAAGAATTTTAGCAAAGTATTTATGCTGTTGCTATTGATTTCCACCATATTTTCATGCACTTCAAAAGAAGAGGAAGAAGCAGTAAACCAAGACCAAAATCAGAAACTGTTTTCACTGCTACCCTCGCAAAAAACAGGTATCGATTTTATAAACTCTGTCGAGAATCAGAAGGATTTCAACATCTTCAAATACAGAAATTTCTATAATGGTGGTGGAGTTGCTATTGGCGATATCAACAATGATGGCTTAGCTGATATTTATCTGACAGGCAATATGGTGCCCAACAAGCTATATCTCAATAAAGGCAATTTGACCTTTGAAGATATTTCGGCAAAAGCGGGAATCGAGGGTAGTAAACCCTGGTCAACAGGGGTTAATATGGTTGATATCAATGCCGACGGCTTATTGGATATTTACGTTAGCAATGCTGGTAATATGAAGGGCAATAATCACGATAACGACCTGTATATTAACAATGGTGATCTTACCTTTACGGAAAAGGCCAATGAATATAATCTGGCCAAGACAGGGTTCTCAACCCATGCTACATTTTTTGACTATGATAAAGATGGAGATCTCGATGCCTACATTTTAAACAACAGCAATATTCCAGTAAGCAGCTTAGGATATGCTGAGCAACGCCACGTGCGCGCACAAGATTGGGAAGGGGTTCCAGATATCTTCAAGGGTGTGGGCGATATGCTATTGCGTAATGATGATGGTACATTTGTTGATGTCAGCGAAAAAGCCGGAATTTATGGTAGTCTTATTGGTTTCGGATTGGGAGTAATGGTAACTGACATTAATAAAGATTTATACCCCGATCTCTATGTTTCAAATGATTTTTACGAGAGAGATTATCTCTACATCAACAATCAAGATGGTACGTTTACCGAAGAAATTAAAGAATGGACACAGCATTTATCACTCTCGGCAATGGGCATTGACATTGCTGACATTAATAATGATGGCAATTCAGAGATTTTTATAACAGATATGCTTCCTGAGGCCGATCAACGTGTTAAGGCGGTAATGGAATTTGAAGGTTATAATGTCTTCAAGCTAAAGCAGGGTAAAGACTTCTACCAGCAGTATATTCAAAATACCTTACAACTCAATAATGGCAACGGCACTTTTTCCGAAATTGCCTATTACAGTGGTGTAGATGCGACAGATTGGAGTTGGGCCGGACTTCTAGTTGACATGGACAATGATGGCCTCCGAGATATCTACATTACGAACGGTATTAATCATGACTTGACTGACTTGGATTTTGTTGACTTTTTTGCCAATGAAATCATTCAAAAAATGGCCTTGACGGGTAGAAAAGAATCTATTGATTCTATAATAAATAAAATGCCCATTCGACCTCAACCTAATTATGCGTATAAGAACAATGGAGACATTACCTTTTCAAACGCGAACGCCGAATGGGGTTTTGAAATCCCCAGTATGTCAAATGGAGCGGCATATGGTGACTTAGACAATGATGGAGATTTGGAGCTGGTGGTCAACAATGTAAACATGGAGGCCTTCATTTATGAGAACCATACCAACGAGTTTTCCGAAAACAACTATATCAAAATAAGCCTCGAAGGCACCGAAAAAAATAGATTTGCCGTAGGTGCTACGGTCTTGCTATACTATGACGATAAAACTGTGATGCAAGAACAAATTCCATCACGTGGATTTCAGTCTTCCATGGATTATACCATGACGATCGGTCTAGGAAGCAAAAATACCATTGACTCACTTCGTGTTATTTGGCCCGATAACCGATCGCAGAAAATTGATAATGTCAAAGCAAATCAAACGCTGCGCCTTACATATGACGTTACTGATAAGGTTTACAATCCATGGAAAAGCCAAAAGAAAAAGCCTTTACTGAAGGAAGTTGAGAATACCGAGCTAGTTGCTCACAGGGAAAACAATTATAACGATTTTGATTATGAAGGCCTCATTTACAAGGCCCTATCTCAGGAAGGTCCTTCATCGGCCGTAGCAGATATTGATGGTGATGGAAATGAGGATGTTTTTATAGGTGGTGCGAAAGGGTCTCCTGGAAACCTATATAAACATATGGGCAATGGGAAACTAAAATTGATTTCCCAAAACGTCTTTGCCGATGATGCAAATTTTGAAGACACCGCCGCAGCCTTCTTTGATGCGGATGGAGATTCTGATAAAGACCTTTTAGTTGGGTCTGGTGGAAACCAAGTTGGCGAAGAGCAAAACTATAGAGCTAGGCTTTATTTGAACAATGGTAAAGGTGTTTTTAGCAAATCAAACGAACAATTGCCCTCCACCTTTAAGAACATTGCTACAATTGCTCCGCATGATTTTGACGATGATGGTGATATCGATGTATTTGTTGGTTCTAGGAGCGTGGTAGGCACTTATGGTCTTGACCCAAATCATTTGTTTTTGGTAAACAATGGCGATGGAACATTCGAAGACGCTACGGAACGCTATGCCTACGACTTGAAGAATGCTGGCATGGTGACCCATGCGGTTTGGACCGACATGGATGGCGATGCAAAAAAGGATCTTGTCACCGTATCGGAATGGGGTACCACCAACATCTATAAAAATTCTGGACGCCGTTTGGCTAAAATGCAAACCTCGCTAGATAGTCTACCAGGGTGGTGGAACGTGGTTACATCGGCAGACTTAGACAATGACGGAGACAATGACCTTATTCTTGGCAATCAAGGAAACAATCTACATTATAAACCTACCATTGACAATCCAATGAAAATGTGGATCAATGATTATGACAACAATGGAACACTTGAACAGATTGTAACTCAAAGCCAAGATGGAAAAGATTATCCGTTACATCAGAAACAAGAAATGACCGAGCAAATTACCGCCTTAAAAAAACAAAATATCAAAGCCTCAGTTTATGCTACCAAAACGGTAGGCGAATTGTTTCCGGCGGCTGTTTTTGAAAAATCGATCATGCGGCAATCGTCAATATCAGAATCGGTAATTGCTGTGAACGAAGGCGGTGGAAAATTTTCGATCAAGAAACTCCCCAGCCGGGTACAATTATCCTGTATTTGTGGAATTGCATGTTCTGATATCAATGGTGATGGAAATTTAGACTTAATCTTAGCGGGTAATAATTTTGAATTTAAGCCACAATATTCCCGTTTAGACGCTAACTACGGTAACGTGCTTCTTGGAGATGGCAAAATGGGCTTTGTGTGGCAAGACTACAACACCAGCGGTTTTTCTGTTCGAGACGAAGTAAAACACCTAAAGCAGTTCAAAGATTCAAATGGAAAAAAATTCCTAATAACAGCTATCAACGATAATAAACCTAAGGTATTTGCATTCGATGATTAAAAATGTACTTTACATTTTACTCTTTGTATTTGTTATAAGTTGTGGAAATTCCGAAGGAGAATTATTTTCAAATCCCTCGTCGCAAGAAACCGGAATTGACTTCTCCAATGCTTTAACACCTAACGAAGATGCCAACATCTTAGATTACCTCTATTTTTACAATGGAGGTGGAGTTGCTGTTGGTGATATTAATGGAGATGCGTTGCCTGATATTTTCTTTTCAGGAAATCAGGTAAAGAACAAACTATATCTAAACAAAGGCAATCTTACCTTCGAAGATATTACTGATATAGCAGGTGTTTCTGGAAACAGCACTTGGAATACAGGAGCCGTTATGGGCGATGTCAATGGCGATGGGCTAATCGATATCTACGTTTGCGCTGTTGTTGGAATTAACGGTTTTAGCGGCTTTAATGAGCTATACATTAACAATGGCCCATCGACGAGTTCGGGCCAAGTTACTTTTACCGAAAGTGCGGCTAAATATGGACTCGATTTTGACTCCTACAGTTCCGCTGCTGCGTTTTTAGATTACGACAGCGATGGTGACCTCGACATGTATCTTCTTAACCATGCCGTTCATACTCAGGAATCATATGGCAAGGCCGAAACACGTAAAAAGAGAAACTATCAAACTGGAGATAAATTATTGCGAAACGATAATGGAAAATTCATCGATGTAAGTGAAGCAGCTGGTATTTATGGTGGTGTAAATGGTTATGGCTTGGGTGTTGCTGTCTCCGATTTCAATCAAGATGGATATCCAGATATCTATGTAGGCAATGATTTCCATGAAGATGACTATTACTATTTGAATAATGGTGATGGTACTTTCACGGAGTGTCTAAAAGAATACTTCGGACATACCTCTAGATTCTCAATGGGGAATGATGTGGCGGATATCAACCATGATGGTTGGCCCGATATACTTTCCTTAGATATGCTCCCTGAAAATGAAAAAGTCTTAAAGTCTTCTGAAGGCGCCGATGATGTGCAGACACAAAAACTACGTACAGAGCGATTTGGCTACCATTACCAATACTCGAGAAATATGCTTTTTGTAAATCGGCCGCAAGCTGGCTTTACAGAAACTGCTTTGTTAAGCGGAGTAGCTGCTACCGACTGGAGTTGGAGTGCGCTTTTTGCAGATTATGATCAAGATGGGCAGCAAGACATCTTCATTTCTAACGGCATTGCCAAACGTCCTAACGATTTGGATTATATCAATTTTGTTTCCGATAAACAGATACAGAAGAAGATCAACAACACCAAACTAGTTGATGAGCAAGCTTTAGCGCTAATGCCTTCCGGCGCCGTGCACAATTATATTTTTAAGGGCTCTAAAGATTTAAAATTCGAGAATAAATCTAAAAATTGGATTAGCAACGACACCTTAAAATCGGGCGCCACTGCGATGGCAGATCTTGATTTGGATGGCGACCTTGATTTGATCGTTAACAATACGAACCAATATGCTTCATTATATATCAATAAAACGGATACAAAAGCCAATTTTCTAAAGTTGAAGTTCAACTATAAGCAAGCGAATCGTTTAGGAATCGGCACCAAAGTATTTTCATATCACAGTGGTCAACTGCAGTACAAAGAACTGTTTACAGCTCGTGGTTTTCAAGCCTCTTCAGAACCCATAGTACATTTTGGGTATGGTGCAAATCAACAAGTAGATTCATTAAAAATCGTTTGGCCCGATCATACGTTCCAGGTGTTAAGGAAAGTACCTACCAATCAGATCTTAACAGTAACACCTGAAAATACAAAACCCTTTGATTATCGAATACTTCAACCCGCAACTGCTAAGTTGTTCGAAAGGGTTGAAAACAATCTAGGCATATCTTTCGATCATAGAGAGGATGGATATGTCGATTTTAATCGGCAAAAGCTAATTCCTTATCAAATAGGAGATCGAGGACCTGCATTTGCCCAGGGAGATTTAAACAATGATGGTTCAACCGATCTTTTCTTTGGAGGCTCTAAGTACATTCCATCGAAGACTTATATTCAAAGTGATTCGATTTTTGTAGCGTACAAAATACCTTCCATAAGCAAAGATTCTCTTAAGGAAGATGTTTCCGCTGTAATTTCAGATTTCAATTCCGATGGTAAAAACGATATACTTCTTGGTACCGGAGGCGCTGATTTCTTTAATGAAATGAAGCCTCTCCTAAATAGTTATTACAAGCAAAAAGATACCGCTTATGAGTTAGCACCGCTACCTAAGAATTTTGAAAATGCTTCGGTTTTGCGAACTGATGATTTTGACAATGATGGAGATGTAGACATATTTGTTGGCAATCAGTCTGTTTCAAATGATTTTGGAAAGCTTCCCAATTCTTATCTATTGGAAAATGAAAATGGAAATTTTATTATCAGTGAAAATAAAGTACTGCAAAATGTAGGTATGGTCACCGATGCCGTGTGGCATGATTTTGACGGAGATCAGATTAAAGACCTCATTGTTATTGGTGAATGGATGGCCCCGACCTTCTTTAAGAATAAAAATGGTACCCTTATTAAAAAAGACATGGCAACCGATGAACTAGCTGGTTTATGGCAGAGCATTGCCCCTTTTGACGTAGATGGTGATGGAGACATCGACTATTTGCTAGGCAACTGGGGCGCGAATAGCAAGTTTACCGCTTCGGCAAAGTCTCCTATGAAGATGTACTATGGAGATTTCGATAACAACGGACAAACAGAGACCATCATAACCACCGAAAAAAATGGAAAATACTATCCGCTGGAAAGTCTTGACGGACTAACAGGTCAACTGGTTTCACTTAAAAAGAAGTTCACTACTTACGCTGACTTCGCAGGAAAAACCATTGAAGAGATTTTTGAGAAGGAAATCCTAAAAAATACCACTGTACTAGAAGTATCTGAGCTGCATTCGGGATTTTTACGTAACGAAAATGGTGCATTTAGTTTTGTTCCCTTCAAAAATAAATTGCAAGTATCACCGATCATGGCATTTTTGTGTTATGATTTTGATAAAGACGGGAAGGAAGAAGCACTAGCAGCCGGAAATTATTTTGGTGTAAAACCCTTTCACGGTAGATTTGATTCTTTTTCAGGAGCATTGATAAAAGATGAAAATAATGTAATTTTGGGTGATGAAATCGGATTGAACCTTACGCAAAAATCTGTACGGCATTTAAGTATCGTTATGCTAAATAAGCAACCTTATTTGCTAGTTACCATCAATAATAATAAAGCGGAAGTTTATAAACTAACAAAGTAAAAAGAAGAACGATGAAGAAGATCATTGTAGTGTTTACTGCCCTAACCGTATTGTATTCTTGTAATGAACCCATCAATGTCTCCCCTGAGGATTTACATACTTCGGTAGATAAGGTAATCGAAATCATGATTCATGATATTTTTTCGCCCCCAGTAGCGAGTAGAATCTTTGCATACCCCAATGTAGCCGCATACGAAATTATCGCCTTAGAAAACCCAGAATATCTTTCCTTAGCCGGACAGTTGACTGATTTTAAATCCATACCTCAACCCAAAGATGCTGTAATAATTAATTATAAAGTTGCGGCCATGGTCGCGCATATGGAGCTCAGTAAGAAGTTGATTTTCTCAGAGCATGAAATGGAGGTGCTTCGCGATAGTCTGTACAATATTTGGGAAGGAAAGAATTCGGTCTTATTTGAAGATTCGAAAACATATGGGCTAGAAGTTGCTGAACATGTAGCGGAATGGATGAGCAAAGACAATTACAATCAGACCCGTACAATGCCAAAATTCACTGTTAATACCGATGACCCTACCAGATGGCAACCTACACCACCTGCGTATATGGATGGCATTGAGCCTCATTGGAACAAAATACGGCCATTTGTAATTGATTCGGCAGCACAGTTCAAACCCGTTCCTCCGCCACCGTTTTCTTTAGATAAAGAATCTGATTTTTATAAGGAATTGGCTGAGGTTTATGAAATAAGCAATCAAATTACCGCAAAAGGTGATGACTCTGAAGAAATTAAAATCGCTCAATTTTGGGATTGCAATCCGTATGTGTCTGTGACCCGAGGACATTTGATGTTTGCTACCAAAAAAATTAGTCCGGGTGCACACTGGATCGGCATCACCAAGATAGCAAGTAGAAAAACGAACAGTGATTTTGACAAAACAATTTATGCCTATACCAAAGCCTCAATTGCCATGGCAGATGCATTTATCAGCTGCTGGGATGAAAAATACCGTAGTAATTTGATCCGCCCTGAAACCTTAATTAATGAACACATTGACGAAAACTGGAAACCCGTTTTGCAAACACCTCCTTTTCCTGAATACTCGAGCGGTCATAGCGTAGTATCAGGAGCTGCGTCTATTGCACTAACCGATATTTTTGGTGATGACTTTAGTTTTGATGACGATACCGAAGTGGCCTACGGTTTACCCGTGAGAAGTTTTACTTCTTTCTCAAAGGCGGCCGATGAGGCGGCTATCAGTAGAATGTACGGTGGTATTCATTATCGCGCTGCGGTTGAAATAGGAGTGAAACAAGGCCGTGACCTGGGAAAATTCGTTGTTGATAATCTAAAAATGACCCCCGACAAAAAAATGGCAATAAACCAATAAACATGCGAAAGAAATTTCTGTGGGGTTTGCTGGTATTACTATCTGGCGCTTTCATATGGTATCTCTTCCTTAAGCCAAATGATTACCAAGTCACATTCAAAACAAAGGCCATACCGGGTACCATAAATCAAACCATTAAGCTGTGGGCTAATGGCCTAGACCAGGCAAAGTTGCTGCACCAAACAGATTTACAACACTTTAGTCACAGACTAGAATTCAATGATTCTATTTACGACTATGATTGGAATGTTATACCTTTAAATGATTCTACATCTCAAGTAACAGTGCTTGTAACGGATGTTGAAAATAGCCTTTCAAACAAAATAGCGATTCCCTTTTCAGAAACTGACTTTGAAAAACGCACAAAACGTACGCTCAAAGACCTCATGGAAACACTCAAAGAGCATTCGGAGAGTTTTAAAGTAACGGTATTGGGAGTAGACGAAATACCTTCTAAATATTGCGCTTATGTTCGCTTAAAAAGCATTCAAAAAGAAAAAGCGCTCAAAATGATGGAAAATTATCCCTTTTTGAACAGCGTTTTGGCAAAAAACAACATTCGACTAGATGGCCCCCCATTTATCCAAATTGAAGATTGGGATATGCAAACAGATAGTATTGCTTTTAATTTTTGCTATCCTATCATAAAGTCGGATACGTTACCCCAAATTAATGGTGTTAGGTATAAACTAATACAGGGGCAAAAGGCTATAAAAACCGTATTTAATGGCAACTACATCGTTTCAGATCGCGCCTGGTACACCATGATTGATTATGCCAAGCAGAATGGGCTTGCGATTCGCAAACAACCTGTCGAAGTTTTTTACAGCAATCCCAATATGGGTGGAGACGAAATGAACTGGAAGGCTGAAGTTTTTATGCCATTGAAAGAATGATCTGAGATACGCAGAAGAACTGACTCCAATACCAACAAATAGTGGTGTTGGTAGATAACATCTGACCGACGAAAAAATAAAAACAAGCAGATGAAACCATATTATTCCGCTTTATTATTGATTTGCTTAATGCATAGTTGCGCCAATCACGGGCAGCTTAAACTCATCGAAAAACTCCCTCAAAAATTAAAGGAGAACTCAGGTATCGTTTCGTTTTCAGCGTCATCGGCTTGGTTTATAGAAGACAACGGAAATAGCGATAACATATACAAAACAGATTTCAACGGAAACATCATTCAACAATTTGACGTAAAAAACGCCAAGAATAACGACTGGGAGGATCTAACCAAAGACAAGAAGGGAAACCTATATATTGGTGACTTTGGCAATAACGCTAATCAGCGAAAAAACTTGGTTATTTACAAAGCTCCCAACCCTGAAAAAGAGAAGGGAGAAAAGATATCGATCGAGAAAATCAAATTTAAATACCCTGAACAGCAAAACTTTCCCCCAAGAAGAGGTAAACTATTGTATGACGCCGAGGCCTTCTTTCACTATAATGGATATCTCTATATTTTTACAAAGAATCGAGCCAATCCCTTTACAGGAGAGACATCTGTGTACAGGGTGCCAGATAAAAAAGGGACGTATGAGGCAGAATTGATGGGTACAATTCGAATATGTTCCGATTGGAATACTTGTCAAATTACCTCCGCAGACATCTCCCCTGATGGAAAAACGATTGTGCTTTTGAGTTATGGCAAACTTTGGACTATCACCAATTTCTCTAATGACGATTTTGCCCAGGGAAATCTAGCCGAAATCGATCTTGGAGTTCGTACTCAGTTAGAGTCGGTTTGTTTTACCAACAACAAGCTTCTGTTACTTTCCGATGAAGAACGAGACGATACCGGTGGAAATTTGTATTCCTATACTTTAAACTAGGAAAGCATCTAAAATCCGAAACCTAAGCCGAAAGAAAAGCGTGGACCGTCAGCACTAGCAAAAAGAGCCACGCGTAAAGACATAATATCGGCGGCATTCACAAAGAAGCCTCCACCATATGAGGTGTGCCAGGTATCTGAATCTTCGTTGGGTTGCCACACCCTTCCATAGTCAAAACCGCCATAAATTCCCATCGTGGTAGGCAAAATTCCGGTTCTCCGTTTACCTAGGCTCAATCGTAAATCTGTATTCTGGTAGTACGCTTTCTTTCCTGTAAAACGTTGGTTTCGGAAGCCTCTTAACCCATCTGTACCCCCGATACTTGCTGCCTGGTAGAACTCATAACCATCTCCTAAGATAAAATGCGCTTTCCATTTTGTAGCAAGCACTAAATTACCGCTAGGTATCAATTTGTAGTCGAAAGATAAACTAGGAATAATATATCCGAAACTACCATTCCCATCTGTAGTTTCGGTCTTATATCCGACATGAAGTGAGGTAGCCATGCCCAAGGTTGGAAAAGCTGTGTTATCTGCATTCTCATAGGTATATGCACCATCTAACCCAATAAAGCTTTTTTGGGTTTCTTCATCGTTCTGTTGATAAAATGTATTTATAAATCTATTATCTGTTTCTTCTACTTCTATAGATTCATATGAAATTCCTGTTCGCACTTTGCTTCCCAACGGTCCGCGCCAAACCAAAGAAGGGGCGAGCTTTATAGTACCAAATCGTACCCGATTGTAATCTAGTTCTAACGCTTCGTCCAAATTTTCCGTTTCATTTCCAAATCCGAAAAAATTAATAGCGAAATTAGGACTCGTAAAACGAGTGTCGAATTCGAGGTTGGCCTTTCCGAAGGCATTTGCAAACTCACCTTTATAGCCCAATTCGAAACCACTAGTCGCAAAATAAAATGCGGCATTTACATGATGCTGCTGTGTAAAGGGGTTTTGACGGAAACCGTTATAGGTATAGGTTTCTAATATTCCAATTTTTAGGCCGTCATCAGGATTGAAACCAATAAGCGGTAAAAGCTGATTTTGAGAAGCTCTTATCTTTAGAGGTTGATAGGTATTTACCCCGTAATTGTCGGTCAGCTTCACTCGCGCTCTCGAAACGTCTTCAAGTTTGTTCTTTTTACTCTGATAGTCATAAATAACAGTACCTCCACCCGCTCCAACATCATACTTGTCATTATTCTGACCTCCGACAAGACGAACTTTGATCTTACTTTTATGCGTACCCTTGACCACAAAGCGATCTTCATCGTCTAATCCGTAAACCCATATCTCTTTCGTAAAATCTTTCGAAAATTTTTTGTTAAAAAACCGTTTCTTCTTTTCACCATCGATGATTCGATATGCACTGACTTCAACTTCATTCTTATTCAAATATTCAATTTCAAACCAGTCATCCTTATCGGTTCCGATAACAACGGCATATTTATTTAAAATGCGGTAATACTCGGCCGCGGTTGCTTCTATGGTTGCTATTCGCTTTAAGAGCACCCGCTTGATCTCAGTAACCGTTTCATCACGCACCTCTTCTGGAAAAGCGAGAAAAGCTTGATCGACGACAGCAGAAGTCAAATTTTCTCGAATATATTTAGCCTCAGCTAACCATGTCTCTCTTGTGGTTTCATTTAATAACGCCAAATCTAGTACATAGGTTTTAGGAGAAGAGTTAAACCCTTTTACACTTCTGATTTCCTCTTTAAAACCTTCCATTAAACGCAATGCAGGAATTAAACGAGTTGCCAACCCCATAAACAACCCATCACCCATAATAGAGTAGGCTTGGTCACGATCTCTAGGCACAGGTCTGTATGTTTTTTTCTTTTTCCCTTTTTCCTTGAATTCGGCCCATCGCCATTGATCGACATGGCGATCCCAATCTCCTATAACCATATCAAACAATCTAGCTCGGGCATACATTTCGGCATCCACATCATATTTTTCATCATCACGAAGATTCTCAAGCATCTCATCGGTACTAATGAGTTTATCTGAAAATCCATAGCTTGCCAAGTCTCCGTGACCATCACCTGCGTGTTCCTCAATCATATACAGCTCATCTCCAAAACTCAGGTTAAACTCCTCTAAGGCCGACTGTTTTGGCACAAAGTACAATATTGGGTTGGTATGATAAATTCCTATTGCATCTGAAAGCGGGCCAATGGTAAAAGGAGCATAGGGGTGTGATCCGGTATAAAAATCTTGAAGAAATTCTTGCAAGAAGGTATCCTGCAAATCATCCATGACATATTGCTGCTGAAAAACCATAGACTGTAAGTATAACTCCGAAACTTTTCGCAGAGCACGCATTACATATTCCTTTCCATTTTTATGGCGAAGTCGAAGTGATTTTGATTGATGTCCACCGCCCTTTCGAACGGGTTTCAATCCCCCAAAGAGCGTATCTAGATTTACCGTTGGAGCAGTCACTTCAGTACCATAATATTTACGGTACCGCTCACCCCAAATGGTTTTAAAAAAACCTGTTTTATTTATTTCTTCCTCAGAATAAATCGAAGCCGAGGCTTCTGACGGATATGATGTTGCATAGTTACTGTTGTGAAGCTCTCTATCGGGACCTAACACTTGAGTAGTAAACAAAAACTCTTCCTTTTCAGAATCGTCAGCCCCGAAATAACGAACCTGAGAAGATCCATCCTCGTATATTTCCAAAGTCGCGTAACCCATTTTACCGGTGGCAAATTGGCTGCCGTTCATTATACGAACAACCCCATTTTTTGCTCCAGCCCCACTAACAATCTGCGGTGTATTGTTCTCCCTGATGTATTGTAAGGTATGCTCATGACCCGAAGCGAAAATCACTTTTTCGGAATACTGCGCCAAAGTCACCATTCGATTTTTGAATTCGGTGTAACGCTTGTTTTGAATATCAGCGGGAGAGGCCCCAGAAGTTTTTCTGAGCACATTGATAAACGATCCTATAACGGGCAATGGAAATCTACTATTTCCTTGAAAAAGCTGTTGCTTCATGGAAAACTGTCCGCCATGAGGCCCATAGGAATACATGGGATGATGCATTGCTATTAAAGTCGTCTTATCGCGGTTCTTTTTAATTGCCCCCTCGACTTCTTCCCAAAATTTTGCACGACTTTTAATCTCACAATTATCATTCATAGTGGGATGTTTGTCCCAATTGGTCAAGTACCACTCGGTATCAATTACAATAATGACTAGCTTATCATTCACTTTTACCTGGGTAATAGGGCACCCATTTTCAGGTAAAAACGGATTCTTTTGCTTCAGTTTTTTCTTGACATACTTTTCTTGACGATCTAACCCTTTTAATCCTTCACTATACCAATCATGATTTCCAGGAATAAATAGTGGTCTCCCATCAAAATTTTCAAGAGTCTCCAATTGCGCATCTAAATAACTTTTTGCTTCACCATATGCTGTTGGAAAATCTTTTTTATCTGGTAGTCCGGCAGGGTAGATATTATCTCCAAGGAATATGGCAGTGCTATGCGCGTCTGCCTTGTTCAATTTATTTTTAAATAATTTTAAAGCTTTGTTGGGCTTACCTTCCTTGGAAAGTCCTGCATCACCGATAAGATAAACGGTATGTGATACCTTTTTTGTCGTATTTATTTCCTCTTTTGAAAACCCCTGCGCATACTTTGTCTTTTGCGTAGCGCAATTTGTAAGCAACAGGAAACATAACACGACCAACGAATACTTCTTCATATAAGGGTTCTAAAGTCTAGAATTTTGTATTTTGGTGGGGGAGATTCTAATACATGCCATATGTCGGATATAATTGAAAAAACTAAAGTTTTTGCTACGGATTTATTGACAAACACTCTAGACCCAAAACATCTATATCACAATCTAAAACATACAGAGCGTGTTGTTAAAAGTACTAAAGAATTGTTGGATGCCCATAACCTTTCCGCCGAAGAAAATGAGATTCTTTTGCTTACTGCTTGGCTTCACGATACAGGTTACATAAAAGGAACCGTAAATCATGAGGACAATAGCTGTATCATAGCCAAAGACTTTCTTATTGCAGAGGGTTATGACGATTTAAAAATTCAAAAAGTTTTAGCTTGTATTCAAGCTACAAAAAGGTATTACCAGCCTCAAAATATTTATGAAATGATTATTCGAGATGCGGATTCTTCCCATTTCGGACAAAAAAGTTATTGGGAGACTTCTGATTATTTGCGTGAAGAACTATCGCTACTAGGTATCGCAGATTACAGTACAAAAGAATGGTGCGACGCCAATATGGAAATGTTCAAAAAAGAACATCGCTTCTTCACAGAGTACGCCAAGGAAAACTGGCAGACTGGAAAAGACAAAAACCTCAAAAAGTTAGTCAAAGACAAAAAGGCTGAAAAGCAGATTGCCAAAAAGGAGGCAATTAAAGCGCGATACAAGACCGAAAGTCCCGATAGAGGTATTCAAACCTTATTTCGTGTAACACTTAAGAATCATCTTACCCTAAGCGATATTGCAGATACCAAGGCAAACATTTTACTATCTGTAAATGCGATTATCATTTCATTGGTGTTATCAAATTTGATTACCAAACTTGACAATCCGTCAAACACGTATTTGATTTACCCTACCGTAATTTTTGTGGTTTTTAGTGTTGTGTCAATGGGTTTGGCAGTATTGGCCACAAGACCAAATGTGACCAGCGGTCAGTTTACCAAAGAAGACGTAAAAAACAAAAAAGTGAATTTATTGTTCTTTGGAAACTTTCATAAAATGAAATTGCCCGATTATGAATGGGCCATTAGAGAACTGGTAAAAGACAAGGAATACATCTATACCAGCTTGACCAAAGACCTTTATTTCTTAGGATTGGTTTTGAATAGAAAATACAAAATTTTGAGATGGACCTATACTATTTTTATGGTAGGCATTGTAGTCTCTGTATTGGCTTTTGCCATAGCCTTTCGGTTTTTTGGACCAGATCGGATTGCATAAAACTATCTACTACGCCTTCAATTCTTCCATTAGGTCATCATAGGTATACGTCTTTTCAGATTCCATGTCCTTTCTGTATAGAATGTCTGCACGTATAGCCTTGAGTCCCGCAACGCCTTGAAGCCCCTCCAATTCTACAATTTCAACCTTTCCTGTAAAATATCCTTTTGATTTTAAGAATTTGATATAGCGCAGGTACTCTAGCTCATCACTTTTTTGAGAGTACACAATAACCATTTTTCCTGTTTGCGTAAGACGTTCGTTTGTGCCTTTGACAAAGGATTTATCGATACGCTTTTTAATAATTTCATAGCGTGCGTTATACGTACCGTCTACATCAAAGCGCTTTTCATCCATTCGGAAACGAATCGACAAAGAGGTGTTGTAAACCAAGATCAAAGAAGCTACATCTAAAGGCACAGGAAGATCAGGTTTTAAACTATAGTGTTTGTTTTCCATATCACACATCACCTGCAGCTGCCACAAACGTAGGTTATTCAAATAAAGGGGGTCGAAGTTGCGATTTCCCGCTATCGACTCTCCAATATACATATTGTGTTCTATACCGTCGGTTTTGTAGCGCTCAAAATAGTGCGGAAACATAAGCTGCGCCTCATCTTGCTTTTGATCTATCAACGAGGCCAACTTTTTATTGATGGTCATTACACTGGTATCATAGTTCTTACGATGGTCGTAGTAGGTATGTGTATTTTTATCAATTTGAGATTCGTAGCTGAGAATTAATTTTTCAAGTTCGTTATCCTCCTTTTTCAAATGTTCGAAAACCGGATTCACCTCGTCCATTATAAAGTTAAAAATCGTCTGCTCGCTGTTCGTATGTAGTGTTTCTTTGACCTCATCTATATGATTGTCTACCCGAAAAACAAGTTCCTCATAAATGGGGAGTTTCGTTTTTTGCCAAGCTTCGGTCAACACCCTGCTTACATCTGATAATTGGATCATCAAATCGCGTTGAATTGCCGTATTTCTTGCCATAGACGAATCCTTAATGTCTATTTGTCCGTACAATGGATTTACCCGCTCAAAAACAATTTCCTTGAAAGAAGGTTGTTCTCCTTGTAAACCATCCTTGATAAAATTTTTAGCCTCTTCTTGAAACCTCCAATAGACTGATTCATGAACAGAAGTACACTCGTGCTGAATAATGGCATCTATCAAATTTTCCTCTTCCGTTTTTGATCGTAGTACCGCAGTTACGATAAACGGCATGATATCTTCAAGCTTGGTGGCAACTACACTGTTCAACTCATTTTTATTGGGTGACCCTATCTCAAGAACACCAAGTAAATTTCCATTGTCGGCTATCGGCGCAAAAATGGCGCTCTGATAACCAGCAGCCTTGAGGTTTTTATAGGGAGAAGTACCCCCTGAAAGCTCATAGTATTTGTTAACATCAGTAACTGCAAAAAAGTCGTTATCTTTCATCAAGGCTTTATAAGAGCCTGGGCATAAAGCTTCATCACAAGAAACAAATTCGTCTTCTCCTAAAATAACACTCTCCATTCCCGCGCCATGAACACACTGAAACTGGTCTTGCTTTGTGTCGTAGGCCACAAAACCAACCTTCACATCTTTTAACCTAAAGAACGACCGAAAAGTCTCCTGCATAAATTCCATAAACGACTCATCACCACCCTCCTTCTCGTTTGAAATGAGGCCAGACTTTATTTCCGATATCGAATGCTCTGCCGTCACATCAAACATATTCGAAATCACAAAACCCTTTGCTACAAAACTGCGCGGGGGAATTTTTTCTTTCCAAAGTTCAATATTGTCATAATTCTCTAGGAGCTCGTCAATATCTTCTTGTTTTAGGTCTTTTGCCTTATCTGTAGGATGTAATTCCAAGAAATCCGCATTGTACAAGATTCGATAATGATGCATTACACCATTCGCATCGGGAATATCATAAAAATAAGGTCTTGAAAAGTCAAGTTTAAATCCGTAGTAAAAATTTAGTACCACTACGGCGGCCATGATATAGTTGAACTCGTCCTCTTGGTTGCGAATTTTAGGCTCAAAACCCGGGCCCGCATCTGCCAATATTTTTTGAAATCTTTTCGAAGAATTGAAAATAAAATTGTCATACGGCAATGCCGCCACCTTTATCTCGTTATTGCCCAAAATATCGGAGAACGTATCCTCTAAGATGATATTTATGACATCTTTGTGTGTTTCTAACAAAGTTAAATCTGTGAAACCTTCTCGAAGTTCAGGGTGTGGTGCTTGGGCATCAAGCACCCGTTTTGCTTTAGTAGCCAAAAATGGATCCTTGCTTTTGGCCAGCTCATCATAATATTCCAAAAATTTATTGAAACTTATGACACGCTGAATAGGCATGTTCTCGAAGTTGTTTAAAGACATAGTATCCATAAGTCTACTTTTTCACCATAAAATTACAAAACAAGACCTAAAATTTTGTTAAGGAAACCTTATCAAGCATGTTAAGGTATGCCTTGTTTTTCGGATATTTATAAAAAAATCGTCAATGTCATCAAGGTTTCGGTTATCAAGAGCATATGAGCAGGCAAAAGTGATTCCTTTTGACAATAGCTCGAAGTTCATTCTGTTTAGTGATTGCCATAGAGGAGATAATAGTTTTGCTGATGATTTCGCCAATAATAGAAACATCTATTTTCATGCCTTAACATACTATTTCAATGATGGTTTTCACTATTGTGAGTTGGGTGATGGTGACGAACTATGGGAAAATCGAAGCTTTAAATCTATTTTTCAAGCGCATAAAAATGTTTTTAAGCTCTTAAAACGTTTTCACCTTGAAAAAAGATTGCACATGATTTGGGGAAATCATGATATGGTGTACAAAGATCCTAAATATGTTGAGAAACATTTATTTCACTATTTTGAACCTGTTGAAGATTGTGAAAAAGATCTACTTGCAGGAATTACCTATCACGAGGCAATTGTATTAAGGCATAAAGACACACAGCAAGAACTCTTCCTAGCCCATGGTCACCAAGCCGATTGGTGGAATTACACCTTTTGGCGATGGGGGCGATTTTTAGTACGTGTGTTGTGGAAACCATTGCAAGTATGGGGAATCGCAGACCCTACTAGCCCAGCAAAAAACTATATTGAACTTAAAAAAGTAGAGCGTCGCATCAAAAAATGGATTCTTGAAAAAAACTTGTTAATGACTGTAGTAGGGCATACTCACCGCCCTCGTTTTCCTGAACCGGGAGAAATTCCATTATTCAATGATGGTAGTTGCGTACATCCAAGAAGTATAACAGGCATCGAAATTGTCAAGGGCACTATTGCATTGATTAAATGGCAAATTGCTACTAAAGATGATGGCACCCTGCAAATAGTACGTATGGTACTAGAAGGGCCTCAGAGTTTAGCAGACTATCAAAAAGCAAATCAATAGATTGGTGAATACACTTGAGCTACTTGTTGACCAAATTCCGATAAAACATAATCTTACTTCGAGTATTATGTTAATTGGAATAGTGCAAAGCCTATTTATAAGTCTGGTCATTTTTCTTCGTTCAAAAAAAAATTATGCGATCAAATATTTAGGCTGGTCCTTTTTGTTTAGCACAATCGTTTTTTTTGATACCTACCTATGTTATACTGGTCTTATAAAAAACATCTTGTTCTTAAATGATTCCACAGAATTTTTGGTGCTTTTAATTTTCCCGTTCGTTTACTTCTCCCTGTATGGGCTTTTAAAAAGAGCTCCTATTACATTAGCAAAACACTGGTGGCACTTTGTACTTCCTGGTGGTTATTTTTTAACGCAAATACCCTTTTACCTCGCTCCCCTAGCAGTTAAATACAACGCCTATTTAGGCGCTTATTTTCCCGAATTGCCTACTTTGGAAGTGACTGAATCCTTTAATTACAGTTATCATATCATCAAAGATATTTTTGACTGGTTAATTCTTTTAAGTATTTCTTTCTATACCCTTGTTTCGCTGAAATTAGTCAGAGATGAAAGAAGTAAAAATGTATCGAACAAAATAAAAGGTAAATCTGGAAAATATCGTTTCAGCAGAAACTCAGCAGTTGTGCTATTACTACTGTTGGTTTTCATTTTTATTATTTTTTATTCCTATGACGATGACGGTGGAGATCATTACATTGTCTTTTTTCAAACTATAATAGCATTTTCTACAACCTATCTCATCATGTCAGAATCACGATTCTTCGAAAAATCATGGATTGCTGATAAATATGAGACCCTCGGAAATTCAAAGCGTGATATAGAATTTGCGGAAATTCAAAATTATGTTGAGCGTGAAAATTACTTCTTATCACAAGAAGCCTCATTGCATGATTTGGCATCACTTCTGCAGGCGCATCCAAACCAAATATCCAAAATAATCAATCTGCAAAACGAATCTAATTTCAATGATTATATCAACCAAAAAAGAGTGAAGTTAGCTACAACCAGATTAACCGATACTGCCTTTTCTCATTTGACTATTGAAGCTATTGGTACTTCGGTGGGGTTTAAATCAAAATCAGCTTTCTACAACGCATTTAAGAAACATACCGGCACTTCACCCTCTGCTTTTACAAAGCAAGTTTCTCCCAAATTGTAATTCAGGACATAGAAGGCAGGAAATTAATTGATTCTCTAAAAGAAAGAGCAAACCTTTGGTGCAAACAAATGCATCATGGAAGTAAAAATAAGACGTCACGATTTAGATTGGTTAAGGGTAATCGTTTTTGGGCTACTCATTTTTTATCATGTGGGCATGTTCTTTGTCCCATGGGGTTGGCATATTAAGAACGACCCAACCTATGACTGGTTAAGGTGGCCTATGATGTTTTTGAATCAATGGCGACTACCCATTCTTTTTGTTATTTCTGGAATGGGTACCTATTATGCCTTATCCAAACGTAGTCTTTGGAAATTTAGCTGGGAGCGCGTTAAAAGACTCGGTATTCCATTACTATTTGGAATGCTCCTTATAGTACCTCCTCAGGTCTATTTCGAGCGTTTAGACAAAGGGCAATTTATTGGTTCCTATTTTGAGTTTTTCACAACCATTGCCTTCGATGGCATCTACCCTGAGGGAAACTTAAGTTGGCACCACCTTTGGTTTTTACCCTACTTGCTCGTATTCTCTTTGCTTTTGGGGCCGGTTTTCGTTTTTATAAAAAAGAATAAAACCGCCTTGGTTGAATGGATCAAGAGACTTGTTAAAAGACCATTCGGGTTCTATATTTTTATAATTCCTTTATATCTGCTTGAAGCGTGTATGGAACCTTATTTTGATATTACGCATGCCCTTGTTGACGATTGGTTCAACTTTAGTTTTAGTCTTGTTTTATTCTTTTATGGATTTTTATTGATTTCCATAGGAGATACTTTTTGGGAGGGCTTGAAAAGGATTAAAGCGAAAGCCTTGATCATAGGAATAATGGCATTTTTAGGGCAAGTTTTTATCTGGGTATATTTAGAGGACGGCTTTATAGTTCATTTTACAGAGGCATTTTTAAAAGTAACCAATATCTGGTCATGGATTTTGGTATTGTTTGCCTACGCTTCTGAGTATCTTAACAAAGAGAGTGCAGAACTAGCTTATTGTAATCGAGCGGTATATCCCTTTTATATTTTACATCAAACTGTCACTATCAGTATCGCCTACTATCTAATCGATCAAGATTGGAGCTTAGTGCCTAAATTCACAGTCCTAACATTCGGAACTTTTCTAGTAAGTTGGTTAATTTATCACCTCATCATTTTACAAATACCTTTATTGCACCCCTTATTTGGTTTGAAACCAAAGCGAAAATTACCGCCAGACCAAAGTTAGTATATAAGTAAAATACGTGCCAATATTTCAAAAGACGCTTTGCAGCTGCTTGCCGTATTGCGCCTTTTTGTGATGTTGCAATAATAACTACTCTAGTTTAAAGGTAATCGGGAGGCTATATGGTACTTTTACGGCCCTACCCCGCTGCATGCCAGGGGTCATTTGGGGCAATGAAGCCACAATTCGAGAAGCTTCCTGCTCTAAATTAGCATCGGGTCCTCTGGTTCTTATATGAGTAATATAACCTTTACCATCGATAACGAATTGCACATAAACTTTGCCTTGAACACCTAGTTCAAGTGCTGTAGGAGGGTAGTTGAAATTCTTCTTAATATGTTGTTGCACCATTTTTTGAAAACAGGTTCTTCGCTCCTCATTGTTTTTCATTGTTTCACAGCCCGGAAAAATAGGAACATTTTCAATTACAGCAAAAGGCACAGTAATTTCTTCCTCCTCTTCGGCAACTTCTACATCTTCTACAGCTATAACCTCCTCTATCACCGTCTCTTGGTCAATTTCACTACTTTCAATTATAGTTTCTTCGATTTCAGCTTCGTCTTCAACAATTTCAATAAGCTCGGGTGCAGATGGCGGTGGCGGTGGTGGCGGTGTTTTTAAAGCCTCCGTTATGGGTACATCCTCCTTAAGGTCTTCCTGAACTTCAAAAACCTGCACGATTTCGTCTTGGGTCTCATAAGTTTTATGTTCCAGAGCCCTCCAAGTAACGAAGAGAACTAGGGTTAGGCCAATAATAAAATATAGGCCACTATTTCGATTCAAATCTGCCTTTGGGTTTTTCTTGGTTTCCATGATTCTCTGATTTAATTACTTAAATCTAAATCACTTACAAATCAATTCATATGACTTATGTCAGGTTTTATTCCTTACTGAGCAAAGTCTCTTAAATAGGAATATCTTTAAAAACAAAACACAGTCTTCGCTGATTTTTCAGTAATTTAATAGGAAATTAAAGAACTGCCATGCCAAAATATACCTTAAATGTCAACACTAAAAAACTTGAGGTTGAAGTGACCCAAGGCACTTCATTACTCTGGGTGTTGCGCGAACACTTGGGTCTTACGGGCACCAAATATGGTTGTGGAATTGCCCAATGCGGTGCATGTACTATTCATGTTGATGATAAACCGATGAGAGCATGTACGCTCCAGGTCGATAACGTTTCCGATAGACAAGAAATCATCACAATAGAAGGGCTATCAGAAAAGGGCGATCATCGGGTACAGCAAGCTTGGGTCAACCAACAAGTGCCTCAATGCGGATACTGTCAATCTGGGCAAATTATGCAAGCCGTTTCCCTATTAGCCGAAAATCCAAATCCTTCACGCGAGGAAATAAAAAAATATATGAACGGCATACTTTGCCGTTGTGGCACCTATTTACGAGTTATCGCTGCCATCGAGGCGGCAGCTAAAACTAATTCTCAAGCAAGCTGAAATGTCAACAAAAACTGAAGGTGCTTCACCTCTACCAAATCCTTTTAGTCGCAGGCAATTTCTTAAGTCATCAAGTGGCGTAGCTTTATTTATTGGCGCGGCAGGAATCTTACCTCAGATAATTGCGTGCAAAGACGAGAAAAAAGTTGGTGAACTATTCCAAAAACATGCGATAACGGCCTGGGTACAAATCACGGAAGCTGGTGCTATTACCATTTACAATCCTGCTGCTGAAATGGGGCAAGGATCTATGACCTCCTTACCTCTGATTTTTGCAGAAGAAATGGACGCAGACTGGTCAAAGGTAAAGGTAGAATTTTCCCCGCAGGAGAGCGATATTTACGGTTCAGAGGGCTGGGTTCCTGGCAGCAAGCTCATGTTTACCGTGGGAAGTCGCACTACCAAAAGTTATTTCCCTGTGATGCGAAAAGCAGGGGCACAAGCCCGTCATGTTTTGCTGAATTCAGCTGCGGCGCATTGGGGTGTTCCCATTGCTGAATTGACAACTTACAACAGTCAGGTTAGGCATAAAAAAAGCACTAAAAAGATATCCTACGGAGAATTAGTGCCCTTTTTAACCATGCCCAATACCTTACCCGATTTCGCAGCGGTAGGGTTAAAAAAACCAGAAGATTTTCGTTTGATTGGCACGAAAATTCCACGTACAGAAATTCCAAGTAAGGTAGATGGCAGTGCACAATTTGCCATTGATTTACGTCTGCCCCAAATGGTATATGGGGTATTGGAAAGAGGAAAAACAAACGGTGCTAAGCCGACATTGACCAACGAGACCGAGGTCTTATCCGCTGAAGGGGTTTTAGAAATAGTAGCCTTTGATTACGCTATAGGCATAGTCGCAAGTACCCTTGAGCAAGCGTTAAACGCCAAGCAAATGCTAAAAATAGACTGGAGCAAATCTGAGGCTACAGGCTATAATTCTCAGGAAATTTACTCGAAATACAAGGCAATCGCCGATCGTAAAACACTAGGTAAAATAACGAATGAAATAGGTAATGTTGAACAGGCGATGCAAATCGCAGCCAAAACCTATTCTTCAGATTTTAAAAATGATTATGTGTATCATGCCCAAATGGAACCTTTGAACGCCGTAATTCGTGTTTCTAAAGATCTACAATCAGCAGATGTGTGGGTTGGAAGTCAACAAGGTGCAGATACTAAACTGGGGGTGCCTAGTATCTTAGGCATAGCCCCAGAAAAGGTGAAGGTACATTTACAGTATTTAGGCGGGGGATTTGGAAGAAGAAGTATGAGCGATTTTGTACAAGAATGCGCTCATTTGGCAAAAAAAATGGCTCCGCTTCCGGTAAAATTAATTTGGACACGAGAAGATGATCTTACTTACGGAACTTTTCGCCCACTTTCACTTCAGCGTATACATGCTTCTACAAATGCCCAGGGAACATTAACAGGTTTCTCCCATTGTGTAATTGGCGATGGAGGACATCTTGTGGCCAGTGGAGCTAGGAACGACCATTATGATATTCCCAATCAATTGGTTGAATGGCGAGAGGTGTCACATGGCATTCGCTTGAAACATTGGCGCTCTGTGGGTCATGGCCCGAACAAATTCGCAATTGAAACCATGCTCGATGAGATAGCCTGCGATCAGGGAGTGGATCCTGTTGAGTTTCGAAGAAAATTGATGAAAAATTCGCCAAGAGCTTTGGCCACCCTGGAAGAAGCAATGGCGTTGTCAAAATGGAAAGAAGGTTCTATGGCCGGTAGAGCAAAGGGGGTCGCTTTCGTCGAACATGGATCTTTAGGTACTGGAATATGTGAAATTTCGGTTAACCACAATACGGGAAAAATCAAGGTTCACCATTTTTGGATCGCGTTAGATGCTGGGGTAATTGTTCAACCTGAAAATGTTAAAGCACAGATGGAAGGTGGTATACTTATGGGTATAAGTAGTGTACTTAAAGAACAAATAACCATTGTAGACGGAAAAGTACAACAATCAAATTTTCATGACTATAACCTATTAAGAATGCAAGAAACCCCAGATAGTATTCAAACCAGTCTCATTCAATCTACTGAAACTCCTGAAGGGGTCGGCGAAACCGCAACGCCCATGGTCGCTGGTGCTATAGCCAATGCTTTTTTTAAATTAACAGGCAAAAGATTGCGGCATCTACCTTTTACACCAGATCGCGTGTTGGAGGTATTGAATGCGTAATCTATTGCAGAGAAATTCTCTTATGTTAAAAATAAACAGATATGCTTGTTATTTTCATCGTTTTACGACTATCGCCATCGGTTTTCTGGCTTTTTATTCTTGTGGCTCTCCAACTCAAAAAATCGAGGCGCTATACAACTACGATATCGAAGAAAAAATCGCTGAACTCGGTATTGAACTAAGTGAGCAGAAAACACCACCCGGCCTCAAAATTAAAATGGCTACCCAAAGCGGTAATATGATATATCTATCTGGCAACGGACCCATTTCCGCAACTGGTGAACGTATTGAAGGTAAAGTTGGAACAGACCTCACCACCGAAGAAGGTTATGCAGCCGCTCGTTTAACCGCCATAAACCATCTCTCCGTTCTAAAAGAACAAATTGGTGAATTGAACAAAGTAGTTCGCGTTGTAAAAGTATTCGGTATGGTCAATTGTGATGCCTCCTATTCCGATCATCCAAAAGTGATTAATGGTTATTCTGAAGTCATGATCGAAGTGTTTGGAGAACGTGGTAAACATTCTCGGTCTGCAGTCGGCATGAACTCGCTTCCTTGGAACTTGGCCTGTGAAATCGAAACTATTGTGGAGATTCAGGAATAAATCATCCCCTACCAGCCAAAGTCTTTATCGCCTTCACAAAAGAATCTAGCTCATTTGTTGTGGTATACACATTGGGTGTAATTCGGCAGCCCTGAACATTTTCACGATTAATACCCACTGTGAAGATCTTGAATTCATCCATCAAATTCTTGGCCAAGACGGTAGGTTTCATATGAGTAATACCCACATTGGCTATTCCACAACTTCGATGTTCATCAACAGGCGTATTGACAACCACGTTCTTAACTGCTCGTAATTGGTCGCTCCAATAACGCTGTAAGTACCGCATTCGTTTTTCCTTACGATCAATACCGATCATTTCTAAATAATCGATAGCATCATTTATGGCCAAGTCTGTATACACTGGGTGCGTTCCTGTATGATTTAACCTGCTAATATCTCCAGGCTCACGATCATGTTCTGCCAACAAAGGCCATATTTTAGAAATCTTTTCCTTTTTCACAAATAGTAGTCCTGCGCCCAAAGGAGTGCTTAACCATTTGTGCAAGCTACTACCGTAATAATCGCAGTCCATTTCTTTAATATTGACATCGATATGACCTACACAATGTGCCCCGTCAACCATCACTTCTACCCCATGCCTATGGGCCATATCACAAATCTTTCTTATAGGTAGTATTTGACCCGTAATATTTACCATGTGACTAACCATAATGAGTCTAGTCTTGGGCGTTAATTGACCTTCATACAATGCAACAATCTCCTCATCAGAGGCAGGATGGTTGGGAACGGAAACCATCTTATTTACGATTTTGTAGCGCTTCGCCATTAACTTAAAATGTTCTTGCATGGCCCCGTAATCTTGTGCTGCAAAAATAGCCTCATCTCCTTCCTTCCACGGAAAACCTCCCGTTATCAAATCAAGAGATTCCGTTGTATTTCGGGTAATAACAACTTCTTGTGCATCACAGTTTACCAACTTGGCCAAACGGTCGGCGACACTTTTTTTATTGTCCCATTGTACCGTCCGCATATAGTAAGAAGCTTCGTAATTCACCATTTTCACATGCTCCATAAATTTCTCAAGCGTAGGTTGGGGTACAAAGTTGTAGTAGCCGTTCTCTAGATTGATATAATCTGGTTTTAAGGCATAATCTTCTCTAATCCGTTCCCAAAATTCCTCTTCGCTATCAAAAGGATATGGTCTTGTTTTCTGTTTTACTTGAGCCTGGGCCGTCAAGGGTAAAAAAGGGGTTACCATGGCCATTTGCCCTAGGTTTTTAAGAAAGTCTCTTTTAAGCATATCATACCTATTTAATACCAACAAGATAAAAAAGAAAAGAGTACCAAATCGCAAACTGATCGGAATTAATTTGCTCTAAATGTGCGTCTTAAAGTTCTCTATTAAGAGAATTTTAACTACATTATAAGACAATTTTAATTTAATATTTAACTAAACCCTCGAAAAAATGAAAAAACTAGTAGCTGAATTTATTGGAACCCTATGGCTTGTGCTTGGTGGGTGTGGAAGTGCTGTACTTGCGGCAGGATTTCCTGAATTGGGAATAGGCTTTGTGGGAGTATCTCTGGCCTTTGGACTCACTGTTGTTACCATGGCCTATGCCATTGGCCATATCTCTGGCTGTCATCTGAATCCCGCTGTTTCTATCGGATTATGGATGGGTGGTCGTTTCGATGCTAAAGATTTAGTACCGTACATCATAGCGCAGGTTATTGGCGGTATTGCAGGCGCGGGAATATTGTACTTGATTGTTACCAATCAAGCCGGATTTGAAGGAGTAGGAGGTTTCGCTGCCAACGGTTTTGGAGAGCATTCTCCTGGCGGGTTTAACATGACCGCTGCCCTAATTACCGAAATAGTAATGACCTTTATTTTTCTTTTTGTGATTCTGGGTAGTACACACTCAAAAGCGCCAAAATATTTGGCTGGTTTGGCGATAGGTTTATGTTTAACCCTTATTCATTTAATAAGCATTCCTGTTACCAATACTTCTGTAAACCCCGCTAGAAGTACTAGTCAAGCACTTTTTGCCGAAGGTGGGTGGGCTATGGGTCAACTTTGGCTGTTCTGGGTCGCCCCTATTGTGGGTGCGATTTTAGCTGGGCTGGCATATAAATATCTTTCTCCGGAAACTGATAATTAAAGACTTACTAAAATTTTGGAAATGCATTCTGGCCAAGGGTCGGAGTGCATTTTTTATTTGGTATATTTAAACCGTACTTTTCAAAAAGCCAGCTAATGCCAATCGCCATTGTTATTACAGGGATACTCATTTTATTCCTTCTTATTGCCCGTTTTAAACTCAATGCCTTTATCGCCTTTATTTTAGTATCTCTCTTTGTCGGTGTAGGTAACCAAATGGAAATACTTGATGTGGTTAAATCTATTGAAACAGGACTCGGCAAAACCTTAGGCGGACTTATACTGATTCTAGGTCTTGGGGCTATGCTCGGTAAATTGGTTGCCGATAGTGGCGCAGCCCAGCGAATTACCACTAAACTCGTTGATAAATTTGGAAAAAAGAACATTCAATGGGCCGTGGTCCTCACGGGTTTTATTGTGGGCATACCCATGTTTTATACTGTGGGTTTTGTCATCTTGATACCTCTGGTTTTTACCGTTGCTGCTGCAACAGGTCTGCCATTGATCTATGTTGGGTTACCCATGTTGGCATCGCTTTCCGTTACCCACGGATACCTTCCGCCCCATCCAGCTCCAACAGGAATAGCCGTAATGTTCAAAGCGGATATTGGCAAAACCTTGCTCTATGGAATTATGGTAGCCATTCCGGCAATCATTGTTGCAGGACCTCTATTCTCTCGTACGATTAAGAATATAAAAGCAACTCCTTTAAAGGAATTTATAAATCCAAAAGTCTTGACAGATGATGAAATGCCCAATATGTTCATCAGTATTTTTACGGCTTTGCTCCCTGTTATTTTAATAGGAATAGCTGCTATAATTGATGTTGCTATTCCAGAAGAAAGTGCAGTAAAAGAAGTCGCATCGGTCATTGGCAATCCGGTGCTTGCCATGTTGATTTCGGTATTGGTTGCTATTTACACCCTCGGTCTGGCACGAGGTCGAAAAATGAGCGAAGTGATGAACTCTGTAGCCAGCGGTGTTACTGGTATTACCATGGTTCTGCTAATTATCGCAGGTGCCGGAGCATTAAAAGAAGTATTGATCGATAGCGGTGTTAGTGATTATATTGGCAATATGTTGAAAGGTTCTACCATTTCTCCTTTGATTTTGGCTTGGCTCATTGCCACCGTAATTCGAATTTGTGTAGGCTCAGCAACCGTTGCAGGATTGACAGCAGCTGGTATTGCACTTCCACTATTAGCAGATTCTGGTGCGAGTCCTGAATTAATGGTATTGGCAATCGGTTCTGGCAGTTTGATGCTTTCGCATGTAAACGATGGTGGCTTTTGGCTGTATAAAGAATATTTCAATCTATCTGTAAAAGACACCCTAAAAACATGGACGGTAATGGAAACCACCGTTGGGGTAATGGGTTTGTTAGGTGTTCTTGTATTGGATATCTTTATTTGAAATTCTAACAGCTGTTGAAGCGCGTATGGAAAATAAAGAAGATGTTATGTGTTTGTAAACGAGAACGCTATGCTACCAGAATTAAGAAACTAGACTAACATATAGGTGCTTTAAAACATCACCTTTTAGTAATCCATAAACTTTAAAAACGGAACAACGATGAGCACACCTTCAGAAAAAATTAAAGAACTAGGGCTAGTCTTGCCCCCAGCACCTCCTCCGGCAGGGCTATATAAGCCAGTATTGGTAGTTGACAACTTTCTATACGTATCGGGTCAAGGACCTATGTTGTCTGATGGTTCACTATATAAAGGACGTGTTGGAGACAACTTAAGTTTAGAACAAGGTAAGGAAGGTGCCCGCCATGTTGGCTTGACCATGTTGTCGACCATCACTACGCATTTTGGCGATCTTGACCGAATAAAACGCCTGGTAAAAACCTTGGGTATGGTTAATAGCCATCCCGATTTTGGCGATCAACCGCTAGTTATTAATGGTTTTAGTGAATTGATGGCAGCTGTCTTTGGGTCTGATCATGGCGTGGGTGTTCGAAGCGCTGTCGGCATGATACTACCCAGTGGTATTGCCGTTGAGATTGAAGCTATGTTTGAACTTCACAAATAGAATTATGCCTGAAAACCCTTGGTACGCATTAACAGATTCAAGTAAAGTGAATTCGCCTTCGTTGTTGGTTTATCCAGAACGTATTGAAGAAAACATTCGCAGCATGGTCGCTATTTCAGGTAGTGTTTCCAATTTGCGGCCACATATCAAGACGCATAAAATGGCCGAGATTGTACAGATGCAACAACGTCATGGCATTCAAAAATTTAAATGTGCCACTATTGCCGAAGCAGAATTATTAGGTCAATGTGGTGCTAGCGATATCTTATTGGCCATGCAACCCGTTGGCGCCAATATAGGCCGTTTTTTCAAGTTGGTGCATGCATTTCCAAAATCTCATTTTTCAACCTTGGTCGACAATGAAACTACGCTTTCTCAAATTGCCCAAAAAGCAGCAGAAGTAAATAAAATTGCAGCCTTATATTTAGATATCAATTCGGGTATGAATCGCACCGGATGTATTCCGAATGAGCAAGCTGTTTCCTTATATAGTTCCATGGAAAATAACCCGAATATTCATGCGCAAGGATTTCATGTCTATGACGGACATATTCACAATTCTGATATGCAAGAGCGAACTGAAACATGCAATGCAGCATTTCAAAAAGTGTTGGATTTGAAGGATGCCATTAAAAAGAATGGCATTATCGTTCCTGATATTATTGCCGGTGGTTCCCCATCTTTTCCTATACATGGAAAAAGAACCGGAGTTGATGCCAGCCCCGGAACCACCTTACTTTGGGATGCCCGTTATGCAGAACTTTTCCCTGAAATGCCCTTTATACATGCGGCCGTTTTGTTAATACGTATTATCAGCAAACCTGCAGAAAATATCCTTTGCTTTGATTTAGGTCATAAATCTGTAGCTCCTGAAATGAACTTCCCAAGGGTACAAATATTAGGCTTAGAGAATAGCAAACAAATAGGTCAAAGTGAGGAGCATTTGGTAGTTCAAACTCAACGGGCAGCAGAATTTGAGGTAGGCCATGTTTTCTACGCCATACCTGTTCACATTTGCCCCACCGTGGCCAAATATGAAGAGGTATTGACCGTTTCAGATGGAGCAGTAACAGATTCTTGGAAAGTTGCTGCCCGGAATCAAAAAATTACAATTTAAGCATGTTCATATTCGATGCCCATCTTGACCTTTCTATGAACGCCATGGAATGGAATCGTGATCTTACCAGGTCAGTAAGAGAAATTCGTGATAGTGAAAGGGGCATGACCGACAAACCCGATAGAGGAAATAACACCGTTTCCTTCGAAGCGATGCGCAAAGGCAATGTGGGGCTTTGTATGGCTACGCAAATCGCACGCTATGTACATAAAGATAATGCGCTACCAGGATGGAATTCACCGCAACAGGCATGGGCGCAAACTCAAGGTCAATTGGCTTGGTACAAGGCAATGGAAGAAGCTGGAGAACTAGTTCAGATTCGAAATAGGGAACAACTTAATGCGCATTTAGAACGCTGGAAAACGTCAAAAGAGAAAATACCCATTGGCTATATTTTGAGTTTGGAAGGAGCAGATTCTATAGTTTCTATTGATTATTTAGAGAGGAGCCATGCCCAAGGTCTGCGCGCTATTGGTCCGGCTCATTACGGCCCTGGCACCTATGCTCACGGCACAAACTCTGTTGGAGGCATTGGCGCAAAAGGCAAGGCACTACTCAAAGAAATAGAACGTCTTGATCTTATTTTAGATGCCACCCATTTATGTGATGAGAGTTTCTGGGAAACCATGGACCATTACAAGGGTGCGGTTTGGGCGAGTCACAACAATTGTAGATCATTAGTGAATCATAACCGCCAATTCGCCGATGAGCAAATTAAGGAGCTAATCAATAGAAAGGCTGTTATAGGAGTTGCCTTAGATGCTTGGATGATGGTGCCAAATTGGGAACGCGGTAAGTCTACCCCAAAAAGCATGGGGGTAAGCCTTCAACAAATGGCAGATAATATCGATCACATTTGCCAGTTGGCCGGTAATACGTTACATGTGGGCATCGGAACCGACTTGGATGGCGGTTTTGGTAAAGAACAAAGCCCCTTCGATTTGGATACCATTGCAGACCTCCAAAAGGTACCTCACTTGTTAGCGGAACGCGGATATACTCCGGAAGATATTGAAAATATTATGAGTCTGAACTTCATTCGATTCTTGCAAAATACTTGGCAATGAATAGAAGAGAATTTACCATCGCATCTGCCTTAGGGGTTACCGGAAGCATTCTTTTTGGTTGTAGCGATTCAAGACCTTACCCTTTTAAAAAGAATCAAGTTATTGCCTGTTTCGGTGATAGTATTACCTATGGTGGGGGCAATGGATATGTGGAAATTCTCCAAGAATTGGCAGATAAATCACGGCCTGATCTGAACCTCAACTTTTTGAATTGGGGCAAAAGCAGCGAGACCATAACGGGCTTAACAGAAGTCGGTCATCCCGGCCCTAGGCCTTATATTTTTGAAAGACTCGATGAGCTTTTAGCCAGTAGACCAATTGACATCGCCCTATTTTGCTACGGAATCAATTGCGGTATATACGGCAAACCTTCTCAAAAACTCTTTGACAGTTACAAAATAGGTGTGCTCTCAATTCTTGAAAAGGCAAAAGCGAAAAATATCAAAGTGATACTGTTGACTCCACCACCCCTGACCTTGAAAACCGCTCCTCTCGAAATTGATGTTGAAGCGGAATTCACCTGGTTGAATCCGTATCCAAATTACGATGAAGAGGTATTACAAGAATTTAAAAAAACGGTACTGACCTTAGAACATGATGCTCTATTCACAAGTATTGATATTCATACCCCGCTTTCTCAAAATCAGGCGACTTGTTATGATAAAGATCCGATACATCCCAATTTGACTGGTCACCGCTTAATTGCGCATACGATTATCGAAAAATTGAGGATTTAACAGCAATTTAAGCCCCTCTGGCAAGGTATTTGTTATTTTTGAGGAGATTTAACGATCTTTTTCTTGCTATGAAAACACTTCTTAGAACTGTAGTATTTCTGATTCCATTGTTAGGGTGGTCGCAAACAGATATTCCGACGACAAAGCCATTGAAGATCGAGGCTGCCAACAAATTAGACAAAGAAGGAAAAAAAGATAAAGGTACCGCCCTGCGCATACCTGATGTGATCAAGGAGCAACCCAAAATCAATTTTAAGGATTCACTAGGAAGAAAGCCTGTAAAAATGGTCGATGACCGTAAATTGGTGCAGGCAGGTGCTGGCATGAAAATCGACCCCAAAGTTGGACCACGAACGGCCAAAGAAGGGTCAAAAGATCACTTTCCAGATCAAAATCTAGGCGAAATCAAAAGCAATGGCAAATTCGTCGGTGTTGTAGCCCGAGATCATGAATTTGTTGATGGTGACCGAGTAAAAATATATCTGAACGAAACCATCGTAGACCCTAACATGTTGTTAACTGGGGCTTTTAAAGGGGTGAATATCGATTTGAATAAAGGTTTTAACAGAATAACTTTCGAAGCCCTGAATGAAGGTTCTTCATCACCGAATACGGCACAAGTCGATGTTTATGATGACCAAGGGCAATTGATTTACTCCAACAAATGGTTGTTATCAGGTGGGTCTAGAGCTTCTTTGATTGTCACCAAGGAATAGGACCATCTCAAGGCAAATTTTTCAAAATATTGTATTGTTGATAACTACAGCGATTCGCTCGTTGCGACATGGATTTGTCAATTTATCTCATTGACAAACGAGTGCATTTTACAAGTCTGAACTCTTTGCTGACCTCCGAATTTTTAAAAGTGCGCTTCAATGTGCTCAGCTTGAAAAGTATTTTGAGTTGTCTCACTCTTGCTTTCGAATTTAGTAAGCTTATCTTTTCCCAGGTACATAGGTTTCTTTCGCTCGTTTTAAAACATCCTCTTTATAATACGGTACATCTTTCCATTGCACATTGGCATACCTTTGAATTTGGTCGTCAAAATGTGGTGATGTTGGATCTCCACTTTGGCCTCCTGCTAAAACTGTTTTTGCCTTTACTTTTTCCCCAAATTCTACAGCCGCCACAAAGCTATTGCCCCTAGTACCATACATTTTTTTGGTATTGTTATCATATCTAGCTCCATATGCCGCTAAGGCACCCCATCTTCCAGAAGCAAAACCTATAGGAATGCTTGGTTTACTATCATCAAATGGCTGACGAATATCTCCGTTTAAACGTTGGTATCTGTTGACCTCTCCCCAAGGTATTTTCCAAGTGCCAAAATCAGCAGTTAGCTGATCAATTACAGCTTCAAAAATACGAAGGCGTTCTTGTATTGGAGATTGACTCCCCCAATAGGTAACGCGTTGCATAGGTGTCATTCCAAGAGGGTATTTTCCCTCTTGATAGTATCGTGTGCCATAATAGTGAGCCAGAGTCATAGCAACCGATGCTGTAGCAGTTCGATAATCCCATTCGCCTAGCACATCGATAGCACCCTGAAGCTTTGGATTTCGATCATGTTGGTCGTAATAGGCCTTTATCAAACCTGGAATCAATGCCTGAAAAGCAGGCAAATAAGGGTCATGGGCCAGGCTTATCAAACTATCTAGAGTGTAGCCTTTTTTGTCTTTTAACAAGTTGATGGCATGTACTCCACGAAAGTTCTCTCTGTCAATAGACATATAATCGGGATAGTTTTCTTTCTTGGGGCTGAATTCTAGGGCAGCAGTATAGGGAGTAGAATTACAATTCTGCAGCCAGCCGTTCTCAGGATTTAGCAAACCGATATTTTCATCAACCGTATGCAAGCCTTGCCAATCAGTTTTAGGATTCCATCCTGCTACGGGTTTCGAGTAGTCAAAAGACTGATCTCGCTTGGGAATAAAATTTCCGTGAAAATAGGCGATGTTGCCTTCGGCATCGGCATACACCGTATTGTTCGAAGAATTAGTTCTGATATCCATCATTTGCCGAAACCCTTTATAACCCTCTTGTTTTGTTCTAATAAATGACTGCTCTAAGGCTTTTACTGGTTCCCACATCATTGCTGAAGCTGTCCATTGACCATCTTCCATGTGGGTAATAGGTCCATGATGGGTATGGTAAGCAGCAAAAGTTTTTTGCGTTAAACTATCTCCTTCTTTGTACTTCAACTGAATCTTGGAAACCTTTACTGGTCTTAGCTCTTCTCCATATTGATAGACAATATTACCCTCTAGCCTCGTAATATTCTCCTTGAACTCGTCCATCACATCTGTATATGTTGATGTGTGCATCCATCCGGTTTTTTCATTAAATCCTTGGTATACAAAAAACTGCCCCCAAGTAACCGCGCCATACGCATTTAATCCTTCCTCACTAACCACATGAACTTCACCCCGAAAGTAGAAAGAAGTGTGTGGATTAATCAATAACATGGTGTTACCCGATTCGGTCAATTTTCCTGAAATTGCAATTCCATTGGAGCCTTGGGGTTCTGTTATCTCTTCTTTCTTTTCCAATTCTATAAGCTCCGCCTGGGGAATTTGTATCTCACCTTCATAAAAAGCTTTTAGTTTACTAGTTCGAATTCTTTCGATATCGCCCCCAATAGAACCTTCGCTGAAATACATAGGCATCCACGGTTCAAAATGAGTCAATAATCTAGGTTTAACTTCTGGGTGGGTTTCCAAGTAATAATTAATACCATCAGCGAAGGCGTCACAGAGTTTTTTCAACCAATCAGGACTCTTCTGATAATTAGCTTTTGCCTCCGCTTCAGTCATAAACAATTTAGCACGCAAATCACTAAACAACGCTTCTTCACCTTCAACTTCAGCTAAACGACCCGTTGCCCAAATATAATTTTGTTCAACACGATTAAAATCATCTTCACACTGGGCATAAAGCAACCCAAATACAGCATCTGCATCTGTTTGACCATAGATATGAGGCACTCCGAAATCGTCACGGATGATGGATACACGCTCTGCTTTTTCGGCAAGCGTCAATTGACTAAAATCTGTAACCGATTTGGAATCCGTTTTACAAGACGAAAAAACAACAAGTACAACAAGTAGTATGGTTCTCATAAGCATTGAATTAGCAGTGTAAATTAAGCGACTTGATAGTGAAATACTAATTTTTACTTAAAAAACAGTGGAGATTAAATTCACCATTTTTTTAAAGTACCTTGCATATTCAAACTAATTTTTACCTTTATAAATGGCCGAGAAAAAAGTAAGTGTTCTTAAGGCGTTTAAAACCATAATTTGGCCCAGACGCAATCTCGTTTTTATAGGATTATTGCTTATCGTAATTAGCAAAGCGGCAAGTTTTGTGGCTCCAATATCGCTTCGGTATTTTTTAGACGATATTGTTCCTAACAAAAACTATGACTTGCTAAAAATTCTAGTTGCAGTTGTAATTTTGTCTTTTTTGGTTCAGGCTATTATGTCTTTTCTCTTGACAAAAGTGCTTAGCATACAGGCACAATTCATGATTTCACAACTTCGGGCGCAGGTACAAAAGCAGGTGCTTTCATTACCAATACGTTTTTTCGACAATACAAAATCAGGAGCTTTGGTTTCTCGAATTATGAGCGATGTTGAAGGTGTTCGCAACCTCATCGGAACCGGGTTAGTGCAACTGGTGGGTGGAACCATTACAGCAGTGGTATCTGTTATTTTGCTTTTACGTATTAGTCCGGCTATGACACTCTTGACCTTTGTTCCTTTATTAATTTTTGCGTTCATAGCCTTAAAGGCATTTAAAATTATCCGCCCTGTATTTCGAGAGCGGGGTGAAATCAATGCAGAAGTAAAGGGAAGGCTCACGGAAACTTTAGGAGGTATTCGCGTAATCAAAGGATTTAATGCCGAAGCACAAGAAGGTAAAGTTTTTGAAAGTGGAGTTGAACGACTTTATAAAAACGTAAAAAAGAGTTTAACGGCAACAGCAGTTATGACGAGCTCTTCAACTTTTCTTTTGGGCTTAGCCACTACTGGTATCATGATGGGTTATGGGGGTATTAAAATGATGGAAGGTGATTTAACAACAGGTGAATATTTCGAGTTCACCTTTCTTTTGGCACTTATGGTGGCACCCATTGTTCAGATGAGTAATATCGGAAGTCAACTTACCGAAGCATTGGCGGGCTTAGACCGCACCGAAGAACTTATGAACCAAGTTACCGAAGCAGATGAAAAAGAGCGTACCATTAAGCTCTCGAGCATAAAAGGCGATATGGATTTTAAAGATGTATCTTTTGCATATGAGGAAGATAAAGATGTAATTCACAACATTAGCTTTAAAGCAAAATCTGGTGATGTAATCGCATTGGTAGGCAGTTCTGGTTCTGGAAAATCAACTATAGCCGGACTTGCTGCCAGTTTCTTAAACCCCGATTCAGGACAAATTACCATTGATGGACAGGATTTGGCTAAAGTTGATTTGACCAGTTTCCGACAGTTTTTAGGGGTAGTCTTACAAGATGATTTTCTTTTTGAAGGTACGATACGAGAGAATATTCTTTTTCCGAGACCGACTGCTAGCGATGAAGAATTACAAGCAGCGGTAAAATCGGCCTATGTAGACGAATTTACCGACCGGTTCGAAGAAGGGTTGGATACCCTTATTGGCGAGCGGGGCGTAAAACTTTCGGGCGGACAGCGGCAACGCATTGCTATTGCAAGAGCAGTGTTGGCAAATCCTAAAGTTTTGATTTTGGATGAGGCCACCTCTAATTTAGATACTGAAAGCGAAGCCTTGATTCAAAGGAGTTTGGCGACCTTAACCGAAGGGAGAACCACTTTTGTGATTGCACACCGATTAAGTACGATTCGAAAAGCGGATCAAATTCTGGTCATTGAAAATGGGAGGATTGCCGAACAGGGTACACATGATGCGCTAATAGCTAAAGAAGGGAGATATTATAATTTGTTTACCTATCAGGCCCGAATATAAATAGTAACAATTCATTTCAAGCGTATAGCGGCAATATCGATTTCAGTTTGTTTCTTCGCAGAGACAGTTACATTAAGGTTCTGCAGGTGCCAACGCTACTTCGAGTCCGTCAAGATCTTCCGACATATGAATTTGGCATCCTAAACGAGAATTGTCTTTTACATAAAAGGCTTCCGCAAGCATAGCCTCTTCATCATCTGATTTTTCAGGAAGCTCGTGCTCTGACTTAATATAACATTGGCAAGAGGCACACATCGCCATTCCACCACAGATACCAATAGTTCCTTCTGGAGCTAGTTCATAGGAGCGCACTACTTCCATTAAATTCATATTCATGTCGGTAGGGGCGTCGATTTCATGACTCACTCCTTCACGGTCGGTTATTTTGATTTTTATGTCTGACATTCAGGTTTTAGTATTAAAGCCTATAGCGATGTAGCCCTATGACAACGCTCAGGATGAAAAATTGATTTACTATTCGATTGCCTTTACAACAGCTTTAGGGGCTTCTTTTTTGCTACCGTCAAAACCGGTAACTCCTCCAACAGTGGTATATTTCATGACATATTTCTTATCAGGAAAAATACGTTGGTACGCACTTTGGCACATCAATGTTGCTTCATGAAATCCGCATAGGATCAGTTTTAATTTCCCCGGATAGGTGTTGACATCGCCAATGGCGTAAATACCAGGAATATTGGTTTGATAGTCTAAGCTGTTATCTACCCTAATAGCGTTCTTTTCAATTTCGAGCCCCCAATCACCTATGGGTCCTAATTTGGGCGACAATCCAAACAAGGGAATGAAATTATCAACCGCTAAAGTAAATTCCTTTTCATGATCTCCCGCTTTTTTAATCACCACAGCCTGCAAATTATCCTCTCCTTGTAAACCAACGATTTCAGCTGGAGTAATCAGATTAATTTTACCTTGATTCTTAAGTTCTTGTACTTTTTCAACGGAATCTAACGCTCCTCGAAATTCATTTCTTCGATGTACCAAAGTAACTTCAGAAGCTACGTCTGCAAGGAATATACTCCAGTCTAAGGCAGAATCACCACCTCCCGCAATAACAACGCTCTTATTTCTGTAAACCTCTGGGTCTTTTATAATATAGGCAATGCCTTTGTCTTCAAACTTCGATAGGTCTTCAAGTAATGGTTTTCTAGGCTCGAAACTTCCTAAGCCACCCGCTATGGCAACTATTGGAGCCTGATGTTTGGTTCCCTTATTTGTGGTGACAACAAATGTGTCGTCTTCCAACTTTTCTATGGTTTCTGCTCGTTCTCCTAAAGTAAATCCGGGTTGGAAAGGTTTGATTTGTTCCATCAAGTTATCGACCAATTCTCCGGCCAGGATGTCTGGAAAACCTGGAATATCATAAATGGGTTTTTTAGGATAGATTTCGGAACATTGCCCTCCGGCTTGGGGCAGTGCATCGATCAAATGACACTTCAATTTGAGCAACCCGGCCTCGAAAACGGCAAATAGACCCGTAGGTCCAGCACCGATGATCAATATATCTGTTTTAATCATTTAATAATCTGGTTTGTAGTGTCCACAAAACTATGGTGTTCGTCGGTATGAAAAGATGAGAATTGTCAGGAAAATTAGGCAAGATTAATGACTTCTTCTATTTGGGGGGCATACTTCTTGATAGTCATTTCTACGCCGCTTTTTAGGGTCATCTGGTTTACCGAACATCCAACACAGGCGCCTTCTAGCCGAACTTTCACCGAATTTTCATTTTCGATTGATACTAGGGTAATATCGCCCCCATCGCTTTGTAAAAAAGGGCGGATCTCCTCCAAGGCCTTTTCAACATTCATTTTCAGTTCTTCGGAAGTCATTGTTGTCATAATTCCTACTTTTTAACGGCAGAGCAACCTGCCATTGTTGTTATTTTGATTGCTTCTGTAGGTGGTAAGCTTTTATTTCTAGCAACTACTTCTTGTACAACATTCTTGGTCAAATCTTCAAAAGCAGTCTCAATGGGAGTTGCTGTTTGCATTGCTGCGGGCCTACCTATGTCACCTGCTTCCCGAATGCTTTGTACCAGTGGAATCTCTCCCAAAAAAGGAACTTTCAGGTCTTCAGAAAGATGCTTGGCACCTTCTTTTCCGAAGATATAATATTTGTTTTCAGGAAGCTCAGCAGGTGTAAAATACGCCATATTCTCAACAATACCCAATACGGGAACATTGATAGAATCTTGTTGAAACATGGCAACCCCTTTTTTAGCATCTGCTAAAGCCACTTCCTGCGGTGTACTTACAATAACAGCACCCGTAACGGGCATGGCTTGCATGATACTTAAATGAATATCTCCAGTTCCCGGAGGTAAGTCTAACAACATAAAATCTAATTCTCCCCAATGTGCGTCAAAAATCATTTGATTCAATGCCTTGGAAGCCATTGGCCCTCTCCATATAACAGCTTGGCTTGGTTGAGTAAAAAAACCAATGGATAGCATTTTCACACCATAGCTTTCAACTGGTTTCATTTTTGATTTGCCATTGACATTGACAGCCAAGGGTTTTTCTTGGGCCACATCGAACATAATAGGCATTGACGGCCCGTAAATATCTGCATCAAGTAATCCTACTTTAAAACCCATTTTTGCCAAAGTAACCGCTAAATTAGCAGTAACCGTAGATTTACCAACGCCGCCTTTTCCGGAAGCAACGGCAATGATATTTTTTATTCCGGGAATAGGCTTCCCTTTAATTTCATTGGTTTTTGGCTTTGCAGCAGCTGCTTCAACCTTAAGATTAACCTTTATTTTTGCCTTTTCATAGACCTCCTTATGAATAATCTTTAAGATTTCAACTTCCGTTTTTTTGCGCGCTTGTAAGCTGGGGTTGCTAATGGTAATATCTACCTCAACCTCATCACCAAAAATCTGTATGTTTTTTACCGCACCGCTTTCGATCATATTTTGACCTTCACCAGGAACCGTAATTTGCTCTAAAGCTTTGAGAACATCCTTCTTATCTATCTTCATTATATAAAATCATTCTAAACAACAAAGATACAGTATAGCCCTGAGAAGCTAAAAGGTTTAGATTGAAATGTAATATGAAGGTATTGATATATGCTATTCGCTTAAATGCACCAATTTTTTAAGAATATAGACCTTAGTAGCTCACCTTAAGAGTTTTATATTTTGTTAAACAAATCCGCTACGATCTCCTTTCCCATAGTCTTTGTAACAAGAGGTGATGCATTTCGCTCAGGAAAAATCGAAAAGTCCATTTTTATGCTTGGCAAAGGACCATCCATAACTTTTTGAACAAACTCTTTTTCACAATTTTCCGCAAAACGTTCATCAGTAATCATAATCAAGCCATCTATACTACCGTCAAATAAAAGGCTAACGATTTTGTTTTTTAGAGCCAATTTGTTTCTCGATTGATGCACTACCAACTTACAACCCCGTCTTGTGGCTTCATCACTAACACCTTCCATAATATTCGCGCAATGCATATTGGAGAATTCAGGAACTATTAAACCTATCGTATTGGTCTTTTTTAGCTTTAAAGATTTTGCTGAGTAGTTGGGTTTGTAATTATAGTTGTCGGCAATCTTCTTGATTTTAGTCCGTGCGGGTTCACTAATTTCCCGACTATTATTCAGGGCCTTTGACACGGTTGACTTTGAATATCCTGACAAATAGGCTATTTGTTTGAGATTGATTTCTGACTTCATATATACCTATAACACTTTTAAAACAATTCTTATTTTAAGTGAGTTATAGCCATCCTCACGAACTGATATCTCTTTGTATTACAAAGGGAAAACAGTAAGAATCACGTCATCATTATATCAGAGCATTGGCTCAACTACAACGTTTGCGTAAAAGACGTAAAATTTATGTGAACTGTTACAAGCCTGTCAAAAAAAGTTTGTTTTTTAACAGGATTTTTACGGTTTTGACATTAAAATCTTACATAAAGGTCATTGAAATAATCACGGTTATACTTTTCGCCCATCTAGCAAGTTGATAATGCGTGAACCGTAGGCTGCATTTTGCTCAGAGTGTGTGACCTGAATAATGGTCACCCCATCTTCCTCATTGAGTTTCTTAAAAAGCTCCATAATTTCCTCGCTCTGTTGCGAATTCAAATTTCCAGTAGGTTCATCAGCCAATATTAATTTTGGACTGGCAATCAACGCTCGTGCTACACCTACCAATTGCTGTTGTCCTCCACTAAGCTGTGTGGGAAACAAATCTTTCTTTCCAACAATATTAAACCGGTCTAACATATCGGCTACCATGGCTTTTCTTTCTGATCCTTTGAATTTTTTATACAATAAAGGCATTTCAAGATTTTCTTTTACTGTGAGGTCATCTAACAGATGGTAAGACTGAAAAACAAATCCGATATATTCTTTATACAAATTTGCGCGATGTTTTTCCTTTAAAGCATGAACAGATTCATGTAAAAATTGATATTCTCCCTCGTCAAAATCATCAAGCATACCGATCACATTGAGCAAGGTAGATTTACCCGATCCTGACGGACCCATGACGGAAATAAACTCCCCTTCTTGAACTTCAAGATTGATATCCTTCAACAGGAAGATTCTTTGACCTCCTGAATTGACCCATTTGAAAATATTGTTTAATTGTAATAACATCTTATCTCTATATTTAAATTTATTCTTCTCTTAAAGCCTTTATCGGATTTGCCATAGACGCCCTCAATGATTGAAAACTACAAGTTACTAAAGCAATTGCCAAAGTAATAAACCCTCCCAGCAAAAACATCCAATAAGATAAGTCTATTCTGTAAGTGAAACTCTCTAGCCATTGGTGTACGAAATAATAGGCAACCGGTGCAGAAAAAACAAAGGCAATCACTACCAATATGGTGTATTCTTTGGTAAACAAGGATAAATTCTCAGTTAATGACGCACCCAAAACTTTTCTAATGCTGATCTCCTTTCTTTTCCTAGCAACCAGGAAAGACATAAGGCCAAACAAGCCTAAACAAGCTATGAGTATAGCTATTATCGCAAACACTCGAAATCCAGCAAAGATGAGCTGTTCAACGTGATATTCTTTCGACATCGAATCATTCAAAAAGTTGTACTTATAAACGGAGTTCGTAAACACATCCTTCCAAACCGTTTCAACTACACTTAAACCCCCATTTGATACTTTTATAAAGGCTTTATTGGTAAAAAAAGCCCAATTTAATATGATACAGGGAGAAATCTTATGTTGCAGCGAATTATTATGAAAGTCTTTCACGACGCCAACAATGGTCGCTTGACCCTCGTTTATTTGAATCTTTTTTCCTATGGCTTGCTCGGGTTTCCACCCAAAAGATTTTAAAAAGGTTTCGTTGACAATGAACTCATCAAACTCTTCTTTGTTGGTCAAAAAGTTTCGGCCGGCTAATAATTCTAAATCATAGAAATCCAAATAACTAGAATCTCCAACTTTCATTTCCGCTTCCAATGCTTCTTCTTCCGCTTGCTCAGGCAATCTGAAGTTTGTACCTAGTTGAAACCCATCTACTGCCATCGGAGGGCCCGAGCCGAAGGACACTTTAGACACCGCACTATTGGCCAATAATTTTTCTCTAAAAACCCTAGATTTTTCAGTTTGAGGCGCTTCAGTAATGACTATGGAATTATGTGAAAATCCTAAATCAACACTATTAAAATGATTCATTTGGTAGGATATCACTATGGCCGCAATTAAGAATAATTGCACAATGATAAACTGAAACGTGACCAATGATTTTCTTTGATTAAATTGGCTTTTCGATTTAATAGGCATCTTGTTCTTTAAGGCTTGAACTGGCTTAATGGCCGAAACCACAACGGCAGGATATAGCGCTGCGAAACATACTATAAATAACCCAATAATTACCATAAAGCCTAAATGACCCCATTCCAACTGAAGATTTAAAGAAAATATAGTCAATGTATTGTTCAAAAAGTCTAAACTAAACGATATCGCCAAAGCAGATACCAATAGCGCGATTAGTATCACCAAACTATTTTCAAGTATGAATTGAAACACTAAACTTCTACGATTTCCTCCCATTACTTTGCGCACACCAACTTCTTTGGCCCGTGCGTTGGATTGGGCCGTTAAAAGGTTTATAAAGTTTACCATTGCCAGCAAAAGAATGAAGATGCCTACCACTAACGAAATAGTCAATACTTTCTGCGGCATGATATAACCTCCCGGACTTTGCCCGTACAAAGTAGTTGTATGCATTTCGTTAAGAGGTTGTAGTTTGTAAGAAATGCGCTTTTCATCCTTCTCATTCAAGTACTTCTTTTTCCAAGAATCAATATTGGTTTCCAAAGCCTGCTGCCCACTCTTATTATGTAGTGTTATGAAAGTTGATCCTTGATAGTTACCAGACCAATTGGAAGTAGCATATTGGTTGTTTATTTTAAAAAATTCATAGGGAATAAGCATACTGTATTGATGGTCGGAATTCGCTGGTGGATTCTCAACTACTCCGGTAACCAGCAATGGGTCTTTGCTCTGTAAATAGATAACCTTCCCTAAAACAGTTTGAAAGTTGCTGCTTTCTCGAAAGAACTTTTCCGCCAACTGCTTCGTCAATACAACAGAATTTGTTTCTTTAAGCGCTGTATTTTGGTCTCCAGCCAACCACTTCAAATCAAAAGTTCTGGGATAGAATGAATCGACAAACAACACTGCAGGTTCATCGAAGAGCTTCGTGTTTTTTAAGTTGTCTTCTACCTTAAAAGTTCTACGTACTGGTCCAGAAACTTGAGTTACATTTTCTATCTCGGGAAAATCACTTCTTAATGCCTCGCCCAATGGATAAGCAGTCGTGTTCCAATACAAAGTCTCATTAGGCAATACCGTATGTTGTACTAATCTATAACTCTGTTCGGCCTTGGCGTGATAATCGTCAAATGAAGATTCGTATTGAACAAATATCAAAATCACCATACAGACCACAACCCCTAAAGACAGGCCTACCATATTAATGATAGTGCTTGTTTTGTTTTTCAATAAGCTTCTTATTCCTATTTTAAAGTAGTTTCTAAACATAGCTGAAAACTTTATATAGTTATTCTTCTCTTAATGCATTAATAGGATTTCTATTCGCAGCACGTATTGCTTGGCTACTAACCGTAAACATTGCCACTACTAAAGCGACCACTCCTGCACCTAAAAAATATCCTAGGTGTAATGGAATTTTATAAGCAAACTGCGAGAGCCAATCCTTTGCCAATACGTATGCAATAGGCAAAGCTATGAGCATTGAAATCAATACTAGTTTTATAAACTCACCGGAAAGCATAATCATTACCTGACTGATGCTTTGGCCAAGCACTTTGCGAATACTTATTTCTTTGCGCCGTCTTTCTGCTGAAAATGCCGCCAGTCCGAAAAGACCCAAACAAGAAATTAAAATGGCCATCGCCGCAAAATATTTAGAAAGGGTAGCTACCCGCTGTTCAGATTGATAGAGTTGCTGGTATTGGGTATCTAGAAAACGAAAATTAAAATCCAATCCAGGATTGAATTTATTGTACAATTTAGTTAAGGCAGCTATGGTAGACTTTTCTTCACCTGCCTTTATTTTTACAACTAAATTGCTGACCCATTTCGTTCTGCACAACAATGCCATTGGTGCAATTTCCTGATATAAGGATTGAATATTGAAATCTTTAACAACCCCAATAATCTCTCTATTTGGGCCGCGCATGTCTACAATCGTACCTATAGGGTTTTCCAAGCCCATTAGTCTTACCGCTGTTTCGTTTAATATAATTTTTGAATCATTATCGGGTTTTTCATCAATATAAGAACGTCCTTCCTTCATTTCGATACCTAACGTCTCTATAAACTCAGGGCCAACATGTGCATGCCTAAAGGTTATTTCCTTGTCTTCTTCGCGTTGACCTGGCCATGAATGTCCTCGAGATGAATTACTGAAGTTCGTCATTCCTCCTTGCATATAGGATGCGTTGACCACTCCTGGCAATTGTCTAGCCTCATCAAGAAATACTTCCATATTCGTGATGAGTCCGTCTTGACGCTCAAAAATCAACACGTTATCCTTGTTGAAGCCAAGATTTTTGGATTGTATATAATCTAGCTGCGTATAAACAACACTCACTGCAACAATCAGCAAAAGAGAAATACTAAATTGAAAAATAACCAGACCTTTACGTATAAAAAGTTCACCCAACGAGGTCGTTATTTTGCCTTTTAAAACTTTAACCGGACTAAACTTCGTAAGATATAAAGCGGGGTAGCTACCAGAAAGCAAGCCGGTAAGTAATGTTATACCAATAATAGTAAAGACCACTGAGCCTTGGATTGAAAAAGCGAGCTCCTTACCAGTCAAATCATTGAACCAAGGCAAGATAAACACTACTGCGGCATAGGCGCAAATCAATGACAAGAAGGATAAGCATATAGACTCGGAAAGAAATTGAAAAATCAAAGACTTTTTACTGGCGCCAACTGCTTTTTTAACGCCTACTTCTTTCAATCTTCTTGAGGCCCTTGCGGTTGAAAGGTTCATAAAATTGATACAGGCTATCGAAAGAACAAATAGAGCCACAATGGAAAAGAGAATCACATATGTTATACGACCACCTACTTGTTTTCCGTTTTCATACCTTCCCTTGAGGTAATTATCACTATACTTCGTGAAAAATACTTGCTCAACTACATTTTTATTTTTCCTTGTTATAAAATCAGCCATTTTACTATTAAAGGCATTGATGTCTACATTTGACTTCAGCAAAGCATACATACTCGAGCTGTTGCTGTACCAATTTATGTAATCTGGATTTCTAAGTTTTAAAAAGGTTTTATAGGGCAGTACAAAATCAAAATTTTCTGATGAGCTCTTAGGAATTTCATAAACACCAGTTACTGTAAATACATTGTCTATTCCTTCCTCACCTTCTTTGATAGCAATGGTTTTTCCTAATGGGTCTGTGTCTTGACCAAAAAACCGGTTGGCAAGTTCAGAAGAGATGGCCACAGAACTAACATCTGACAACACTGTATTTTCATCTCCCGAGATTAATGGGTAGGAAAACATTTTAAAAAAATCTTCGCTTGCCATGTTGCCAAAGGCGCTCAGTTTTTTTTCTTTGGTTTCCAGCCTGGCATTACTATCAAACTCATAAACTGCAGTAACCATTTCTACTTCAGGTACTTCTTGTTGCAATGCCGTAAGCATCAAACTAGAATTTGAAGTAAAAGTGCCAATCGCCCCTTGGCCAATGGGGGTGTTTCTCCGAACTTGATATAGGCGTTCTTCATTCGCATGAAACTTGTCTTTGCCGAGTTCATCAGAAACCCATAAATAGACTAATAATACACATGCAAGTCCGGTAGATAAGCCCACCAAGTTAATCAGGAACCCGCTTTTGTTCTTTCTAATGTTTCTTAAGTACAGTATTAAATTGTGTTTTATCATTTTCAAGTATTATGGTTATGGCTCAAAAAGTCTTATGCATCGTTCAAGTATAAGCAGCGTTCGCTGCAGCTACCTGAAAACTTTGACAGCTTAGCCTTGGGAAGGCGTTTGCAAGCTTAGAAATTGCTACCAAGGCCTGCCATTTCTCAAGGTTTTGTTCTTAAGAAGGCCACGCCAAGTAATTTTTAAATGTTTTTAACATAATTGATTATTTCTTTATTGACTGCTGAGTTATTCAGTTCTTAAACTTTTTACAGGATTTACAATCGCCGCCTTAATCGCTTGATAACTTACTGTTATAAGCGCGATCGTAAGTGCCAAAATTCCCGATAAGGCAAAAGTCCACCAAGAAATGGTTATTCGGTATGCGAATTCCTCTAGCCACATGCTCATAAAATACCATGATACGGGCACTGCCAACAGGATAGCAATTAAAACCAGTTTCAAAAAGTCTTTGGAAAGGAGGGTAGTTATGCTTTGCACGGAGGCGCCTAGTACCTTTCGAATACCTATTTCCTTTATTCTGTTCTCTGCCATGTAACTTGCTAAACCGAACAGACCAAGGCACGAAATGAAAATAGCAAGTAATGTAAATAAGCTTACTAATTCACTTGTTCGTTGCTCATCATTAAACTTTTGGGCATACTGTTTATCTACAAACTCATAGTGAAACGGGTACTCTGGATTGTATTTTCTGAAAATGGTTTCAGCGGTTGCAAGACCCTGTTTGGTACCTATAGCATCGTTAAACTTAAGGTGTATCACATTAAACCAGGCCTTGGCACCTTCAATCGCCATAGGCTCGATTTTTTGAAAAGGGGAGTTCATCACAAAGTCTTTGACCACACCAATAACATGCCAGTCGATACCATTGTCTTTGATCATTTGTCCTAGTGGCTCTTCAAAACCCATAAGTGTCACTGCTGATTCGTTGATAATGACAGCTGTTGAATCTGTTGGATAATTCGCCAAATTAAAGTCGCGCCCCTCAATCAATTCTAAGCCAAAGGTCTTTACAACAGCATCATCGGCGGGAAGCCTATGCACCAAGGTTTTATTGTCCTTGTCTTTACCCCTCCACTCAAAATTCCAGGAGTTACTCCAGCTTTCGGTAATGGGTGATCCTGTCTTGGTAACTGAAGCCGCAATACCTGAGGCTAGTAATTCTTCTTTTATGAGTGGATAGTTCTTTTCCACATCTCCTTCAATTATTGTATAGATAAGATTATTCTTTGCATAACCTGTTTGTCTATCTTGTACTTTATCCAATTGTTGGGTTACAATTATGCTTGCCGTAATCAGTATTATAGCGGCTGAAAACTGGAGGACAACCAACACTTTTCTTGGCGTAATTGCTGCATTCATCTTTTTGAAGGTGCCTTTTAAGACCGAAGACGGTTTAAAGCCGGAAAGATATAAGGCTGGGTAACTTCCTGCTATTATACCTGTAAATAGAACAACACTAAGAGCGGTCAACCAAAATTCGATATGGGTTATGTTCAACGACAACGGTTTTTCTATTAAAGTGCTAAAGGCAGGTAAGCAAAGAAGTATGATTAGGAATGCAAGCAAGGCCGCTATAAAAGAAATGAGTATAGACTCTCCTAAAAATTGACCAACCAGTGCAGTTTTTCTGGCTCCTACGACCTTACGAATACCTACTTCTTTGGCACGTTTCTCACTTCTGGCTGTACTTAAATTCATGAAATTGATACAGGCGATGACCAAAATAATGATGCCAATGATGCTAAACATTCGAATCATATCGATTCTTCCGCCTATCTCTTTACCATTTTCAAATTCTGAATACAACCAAGATCTTGTAAAAGGATATAAAAAAGTGACCATTTCAGGCGAGTCTTTATCATAGTTCTTTCGCAGTGTTTTGATTTTATTCGCGAAGTCATTATAGCTAGTACCTTCATGGAGCATGGCAAAGGTGGCCACTGAATTATTGCTCCAATTTTCATCGTCCCAACCTTTTTGATGAATATAGGCCCAAGGCATCAAAAATTCAAAATCGAATGCTGAATTGTTTGGAAGGTCTTTTAAAATTCCGGTCACCACAAAGCTATCAGCATTATCTACCTTTATGATTTGCCCCACCGCCGATTCATTACCGAACAACTTTTTGGCAAATGTTTCGGTGACAACAACCGAATTTACATCTTCCAATACCGTTGCTATGTCTCCTTCTAGGAGTGGAAAACTGAACATGTATAAAAAATCTGGGTCAACAATGGTACCGGTAGATTTTATTCTTTTATCATTTTGAGCAAAAAGGAATTCTGTATCATAGAAGTATCGCGATATGCGCTCTACTTCGGGATAGTCTTTTTTAATAGTTGGCGCCATGACCTTTGGCGTGGAATTCCAGGTCCATATTTCCCCATCTACAGGAAATTTATTGTAGACTTCGTAAATGCGGTCTTTCCTCTCATGAAATTGATCAAATCCAATTTCAAAATTGATCCAAATTAAAATAAGACCTGTTACAGCAAGACCAATAGAAAGCCCAAGAATATTCAATAACGAAAAACTCTTATTTCGAATTAGGTTTCGCCAAGCGATTTTTAGATAGTTTTTAAGCATAAATCAATTTTTTAATCGAATACTATTTTACTCATCCTTAAGTGCATTTATCGGGTTCATGGTAGCAGCCTGAAAACTTTTCCAACCTATAGTAGTGTAGGCGATAAGAAGTGTAATCAACCCTGCCAATGCAAAAAGCCACCATTGTATTTCTATCCGATACGCAAAACTTTCCAGCCAATTGTTCATTAAGTAATAACCTAAAGGAAAAGCGACTAGGAACGATATAAAAATCAGTTTTAAAAAGTCCTTAGAGAGCATTGTCACAATCTCGGTCACAGAAGAGCCTAAAACCTTGCGTATACCAATTTCCTTAAAGCGTTGTTCGGCCGTAAAGGTTATTAACCCGAACAAGCCTAAACAGGCAACCAAAATGGTCAATAATGTAAAAATAGTCAGTACAGTTCCCATTTTTTGTTCGGTAACATAAGTCTGACGATATGATTCATCTAGCACAGTGAATCCAAAAGTTTCATCACTTTCGAAACCATCCCAGAGCAAATGTGCATCAGCTATCAAGCCAGACATATCAGTCGACTTCGCCTTTATGATGAGTCCGCCATACGGATTATATAACATGAATAAAGGGTCGATGGGCTGGTGCAGTGACTTGAAGTGAAAGTCTTTGATTACTCCAATCACGGTTTTTACACCACCACCATCAGTAATTTTTTTACCCAAGGGGTCGTCACCTAAACCTAATACTTGTGCGGCGGTTTCATTGATAATCACATTTGTGGAATCAGCACCAAACTCTTTTGAAAAATTCCTTCCTAATACCAACTTCATACCCATCGTGGGTATATAGTTCTCGTCGATATTATATACCGGCATTCTCCTTACAAATTGACCATTTTTAGAAATCATGGTCTGGTTATTATCTGAAAACCCAGCCGGGGCAAAAGCCGATTGCGAAATAGATGCCACCTTAGGGTTTTTAAGCAGCTCATTTTTAAAAGCCACTTGATCGTTGCCAAGCAAATATGCCTCTCGAACTATTAGCAACTGATCTCTATCATAACCTATATCTTTATTTTGTATATACTGCATTTGTTGGTTTACGATTAAGGTTGACAAAATTAATCCGGCAGAAATAACAAATTGAAATACCACTAAACCGCTCCGTACACTTTTGTTTTCGTTACCACCCAAGAACTTATTCTGTAGTGCTGTAATTGGTTTAAAGGATGATAAAAAGAAAGCCGGATAGCCCCCTGCAAGAATGCTAATTAAAAAAGTTAAAAGTAATAGAGACAATAGAACAGTGGGTTGCCATAGGTAATCGAGTTGTAGTTCTTTTCCTGATAGATCATTGTAGTATGGTAGCGATACCACTACTAAAATCGCCGCTAATAGCATGGCCAACAAGGTTGCAATAAAGGATTCCGACAAAAATTGATTGAGCAACTGATTTCTATTGGACCCCAAGACTTTACGAATACCTACTTCTTTAGCTCTTTTGGCAGCTGTAGCTGTAGAGAGATTCATAAAATTAATACAAGCAATCAGCAACATAAAAAGGGCAATTGCGCTAAAAATGTAGACATATTTAATATCGCCACCCTGCTCTAGTTGGCTATATGAAGAATTATCAGCGTATAAATGAATATCAGTCAATGGAAAAATTCGAAACCCTAATTGATTCTCCTTAGTAAACTCCTCAAAGGGTACGCCCATTTCCTCCTGCATCTTAGAGCCCATATATTTTTCCAAAATGTACGGCAGCTTCGTTTCTAAGTTTTTGTAATCGGTACCTTCCTTTAAAACTAAATATGTGAAGAAATCGCCTCTAAACCAGGAGTCACTCTTTGCCTCCTCAAGTCCTTCTATAGAAGCGAAGATCTCAAAATGAAAATGAGAATTTGGAGGTACTCTTTCAATGATTCCAGTTACCCTAAAGGGTTGTTCTTCACCTTCCAAAAAAAACAGTTTTCCTATAGCGTTTGCCGTACCAAAAAACTTTTCTGCCTGAGTTTCTGTAATCACAGCAGTATTCGGTTCCTGAAGTGGAGACCTTGAATCCCCATCGATTATTGGAAGCGTGAAGACATCAAAAAAATTAGAATCCACAAATGCAAACCTATCTTCGCGATAAGACTGATTGTTAATAAGAATCTTAGGTGTTCCTATATTTCGAATACGGGTAGCATCTAAAACTTCAGGAAATTCTTGTTTTAAGGTCTTGCCCACAGGTGCCATAACGGCTCCTTCTTTAATTTCTTCGCCATTAATTTTTGCTCTAAACACAACGTTTACAATTTCATTGGCCTTTTCGTTGTATTTGTCATAACTCAATTCGTCAATCACAAAAAGTGCAATAACCAAGCAAGATGCAATTCCCAAACCTAGCCCGACTATGTTAATGGTGAACATCCCTTTGTTCTTCAAAATATTCCGCCAAGCGATTTTCAAATAGTTTTTAAACATAATTCTCGTGTTTATAATGTTTTTCATTCAGCCCGCAAACTCTCTACCGGATTTGCCTGTGCGGCCTTTATTGACTGAAAACTAACGGTTGAGATTGCGATAAGCAATGCACCCAATCCGCCCATAAAAAAGACTGCCGCGGTAATATCAATATGGTAAGTGTATGCCTCTAACCATTGCCCCATAAAATGCCAGGCCACCGGAGCCGCTATCAAAAAAGCTATTGCAATCAACACGATGAACTCTTTAGAAAACAGGTACACGATATTGCCGACTGTAGCGCCCAAAACTTTTCGAATACCAGCTTCCTTAGTACGTTGGTTCACCATAAATGAAGCCAAGCCGTAAAGCCCTAAACAACTAAGTAAAATGGCTATTAAAGCGAATACCTTGTACATTTGGGACAGTTTCTTTTCCTCGGCATAAAAATTTGCTATTTTATCATCCAAGAATTGGTACTCAAAGGCATAATTGGGAAAGGTGTCGTTCCATGTTTTTTCCACTTCTGATAGCATCTTTGAAAAATCAGTACCGTTCAATTTAATTCCCGCCAAACCGAACCAGCTTTTTCTATTGACCATTAGTATCGAAGACATTCCATCTTTGAAGGTACTACTGTGATAATCTTTGACTACCCCAACTATTTCTCCTTCTATCAGACCTCCGGCTAAACTCATCTTTTTGTTCAGAATTTCTGTTGGGTCAATAAGTCCAAGACGCTTCATAAGGTCTTCGTTTACAAGCATTTCTGTTGCTTCGGAAGACTTTCTCACATTTCTGCCTGCCACCAAAGAGAGTCCATAGGTTTCTAAGTAATTGTGGTCGATTCCTTTTCGTATGCTGTAAAAGTCTGTGTCTTCTGACGCATTGTTATAAACAAACCTGGTCCAGTGATCAGTTCTGTACTCGGTTGGAGTATTCGAGCTAAAACTTACATTCTGAACACCGTTTAAAGTCAATAACGTATTACGAAGGAAATCAATTTTACCCCTGCTAATGCTATCTGTGGGTATTAATATGTTTACAAGCGCCTCTTTGTCATAACCCATAGATTGTTGCGTAAAGTAATCCATTTGCCTTACGATTATCAGCGTTCCAAAAATTAAAACCTGTGCAATTGCAAATTGAAAAACAACGAGCCCTCTTCTTAAGGTAACACCCTCCTTCTTACCGACCTTACCTTGATTTTTAAGGGCCGAAATGGGATTAAACCTAGCGAGTACTATTGAAGGGTAAAATCCTGCTAATAAGGTAACGCAAACAATAATGCCGGTAATCAATAATAAGGCCTCGAAATCTAAAACCCTTGTAATAACCAACGGCAAATCAAGAAGTTTACCTAGTAAGGGTAAGGACGCAAAAACCAACAAAGATGCAATACAAACAGAGGCAATTACAATTAAAAAAGTTTCAATTAAAAATTGCACTTTTAATTGTGTTCTTGTGCCACCGATTACCTTACGTACTCCTATTTCTTTCGAACGATTTACCGCTTGTGCGGTAGACAGGTTGATAAAATTTATGCAAGCGATTAAGAGTATGAAAACCCCAATTGTCCAAAGGATGTTAATTAATTTTTTGCTGATTGTTTTTCCGCTGTAATTTCCTGTACGGGTATCATAATGAACTTTATTTAATGATTGCAATACATGGATATCTTTATTTCTTCCCGTCTTTTTTTCTTTGGACAAAACTTTTAATCGGGCATTGATATCGCTTTCCGTAACGTTTGGTGGCAGTAACACATAACAGCCAAAACTTCCATTGGTACCGTTCCAATTATCAGAATTCTGAAAATTGCCCGTATAACCCGTACCATAAGATATTACTGCTTTAAACCTTAAGTCAGTATTTGTAGGTACTGTTTGGAGAATACCCGTTACAGTTAAAATTTCTTTATTATTCCATTTAATAGTTCTTCCAACCGCATTTTCCCAACTGTCAAAATATTTTTCTGCTGTTTCCTTGGTGAGCACAACATTGTTTCTGTCTTTTAAGGTAGTAGGGTTGCCTGCCAGCCATTCATAATCTAGAATATCAAACAATTCAGGTTCGGCCAAAAACACCCCATCCGCTTCCTTAAATTTTTTAACGGGTTTACCATCATTCGCAGGCACCAGTATTTGATCATCACCATCGGAATATATAGTTGAAACCTTTTCCAGTTCGGGAAAAGAATTTTTTAACTCCATTGGCAATGGATATGGTAATCCACTCCCATAGAAGATTTCGGGTTCGGCATGGTGGTATTCGGTAAGTACCCGATACACACGGTCTTTCTTTTCATGATAATCATCAAAACTCGATTCGAATTGTGTAATAATAAAAATCATAAAACAAACCGCAATTCCAATGGCCAACCCGCCAATATTTATTAGCGCATGGCTTTTTCGACGAATAAGATTTCTAAAGGCGACCTTAAAGTGATTTTTTATCATGATTTTATACTAATTCTATTTTACCGTCTAGATGGTTTCATTCTGTTCGCAAAGTTTTTATCGGATTGATCCTGGCAGCTTTAATCGTTTGAAAACTAACGGTCATTAAAGTGACCAATAGCGCACCGACAATGGCCAAGCAAAAAACCCACCAAGATAGCTCTATGCGGTATGGGTATTTTTCTAACCAATTGTTCATTAAGTAGTAGGCAATAGGAACCGCAACAATACATGAAATCAAAACCAGAATTATAAAATCTTTTGAAAGCATTTTCCAAAGATTGTATAAAGAGGCACCCAATACCTTTCGTATTCCTATTTCTTTGGTACGTTGTTCGGCAATAAAGGAAGTCAACCCCAACAGACCCAGACAGCTAATGAGTATTGCCAAAAAAGCGAATATGCCCGATAATTTTCGGATGCGATCTTCTGAAACAAATTTTTTGGCAAAGGAATCATCCACAAATTGATATTCAAAAGGCACACTAGGAATATGCTTTGTAAAAACGCTCTCAATTGCCGCTAGCGATTCTGTTATATTTTTTTCAGGATTTAGTTTAAGTTCTATCCAGTTCGTATTGTCGTATTTTATCATGTAGACAACTTGCTTTACAGGTTGAAAAGGCGATACGGCAACCAAATCTTTAACCACACCGATAACTTTATGCTCTTGATTGTTCCATCGTATGGTTTTACCTACGGGGTTTTTTAAGCCCATATATTTTACTGCGGCTTCATTTAGAACAAATGCTGTGGAATCTGTGGAAAAATTGCGAGAAAAATCACGCCCTTCGGCAATATTCCAGCCGATTGTTTTTCCATAATCATGTGACAGACATACTGTGAAAATATTGGTAACAAAATCAGATGGTTTTCCTTCCCATTCAAACCCACCTCCGCTAGACCACAAACCCGTTATCGGACTTGAAGATTCAGCCATGTCTAAAACAGCACCACTATTTTTGAGTTCATTACGAAGCAAGTTGTATTTACCCTCATAGTCTTCTGTAACCTTTTCGATCATCACCAAGCCCTCTTGTTCATATCCGACTGGGCGATTCTTCGAGTTTTCTATTTGCAGTTGTACCACAAGGGTTCCTATAATAAGAATGACCGAAACGGTGAATTGAACAATCACTAAAATCTTGCGCAAGGAAGTTGTAGACCTACCTGCCCTAAAAATACCTTTAAGCGCCTTAACGGGTTTAAAAGAGGATAAATACAACGCAGGGTAACTTCCAGCCAAAAGACTGGTGATTCCTATAAAACCAATACTTAACGCCCAAAAATAGGGATTTGCAAAGGGAAATTCTATTTGTTTATTCGTCAGTTGATTGAAGGCGGGCATTACCAATAAAACAAGTAAAACAGCAAATACAAAGGCCAAGACAACGACTAAAAAAGCTTCTCCTAAAAACTGATTTACCAATTGAGACTTCGACGAGCCTATTGACTTACGGATGCCTACCTCTTTGGCCCTTTTTTCGGATTGGGCAGTACTTAAATTCATGAAATTAATACATGCTAATAGCAATACGAACAAACCAATAATTCCGAAGAGCCATACGTAGCGAATGAACCCTCCTATGTTGACCCCATTACTCCAATCTGATCTTAAATGCCAGTTTTTCATTGGATGAAGAAACAGTTCGATATTTGTGTTTCTCTGATTTTCATTCAAATTGTCATTAATGGTGTTTTTGATTCTTGAACTTACCTGCGTCATAGTAACACCTTTCGCAATTTGAACATATAGCTCATAGGAATTGTTATCCCATAATTTAAGATCGCGTGCTCTTCGTACCCAATCATACGAAGAAGCGTACAAATCCCAAGGAGCGATAAACTTCAGTTCGGCAAACTCTGAATTGGAAGGTAAATCGTCATAAACACCGGTTACCTTTACACTGAGTTGATTTCCAATCTCCATAATTTGCCCTATTGGATCAGAATCTCCAAAAAATGCTTGTGATGTCGTTTTTGAAATCACAATCGAGTTGAGATCTTTCAACCCATCCCAATCACCACTTGCCATCTTTAATGAGAGCATAGGTAGGGCATCAGGTTCCATAAAACCGCCTGAGACCGTGAGGTTTTTATCTTTTACCGATAGAATATTATCTCCATGATATGAACTCATCACTACATGCTTAAAATTACTACCGTAAGTACTTCTTAGTTCATTGCCTAAAGGAAAAGGGATAACGTCTCTTGTCCTTGTGCTTCCATTGGCAGTTTTGTGAACCATAACTTGTGCGATACTGTCGTAGTTTTTATGGTTCTTGTTATAAGAAATCTCGTCAAAAATCCATAACCCAATAAGTAAGACTACTGCGATACCTACTGCAAGTCCTCCTATATTTATCATAGAATAGCTCCAATTCCGTTTTAGACTTCTCCATGCGATTTTCAAATAATTTCTAAACATCTTTTCCTATTTTTCTTTATTCCGTTCGCAAGCTTTTAATAGGGTTCACCAAAGCCGCCTTGACTGCATGAAAACTCACCGTTAGAATAGCTACCAATGCGACTAAGAGGCCAACTCCAATGAATGTTAAGGGGCTTATTTCTATTCGATATTCATAGCCCTGAATCCATTTTTCCATGGCGAACCATGCCAGAGGTAAGGCAATCAAAAGACTTATCGATACTAACTTTAGAAAGTGTAAGGATAACATAGAAACTATACCCCTTACCGAGGCTCCCATCACTTTTCGAATTCCGATTTCTTTAAAGCGCAGCTGAATGACCATTAATGAAATTGCAAAAAGGCCCAGACAAGAAAGGAAGATGGCGATACCGGAAGCAATACCGAAAACTGAAGTAATGACCCTTTCCATTTCATACCATGCTTGAAGGTTTTCATCTAAAAAAGAACCGTTAAAGACTGTCTTCTCAGCAACCTTTTCCCAAACGGGTTCAAGGCGGCCCATAGCCGATGCAGGATCATCTGACTTTACCTTAACAAAAATATAATTGATTGGCTCCTTCGCCGATAAATGAATGGCTACTGGCAAAGCTTGTTCGGAAGGGGAATGAACATTAAAATTCGGAACTACCCCTATAATTCTGTTCCCTGACATTTCATCTTCACCACCAAAATATTTACCAATGGGGTCTGACTCGCCCATAGCCTTTACAAAACTCTCTGTTACTACCACCGCGTTTACGGTATCAGTGGCGAAGTTTTTATTAAAATCTCTTCCTTCAATTATGGGGATTTGCAGTGTTTTTAAGAAATCGAAATCCCCCAAAAGCGAATAAGCCTGTATTTGATTTTGTCGGTATTCGGTACTGACTATGGATCTCGTAGTCGAACGATCTCTTCCCCTACCTAGATTGGCCCCACTTCCGGCTATGGATACAAAAGTGGGGTCATCGGCCAGCTCGTTTTTCATTCTAGCCAACACTTTTCGGCCGTCATTCTGATAACCAACAGGTATGCTTATGACTTGTTCTTTTTCAAATCCTATAGGCTTTTGCTTTAGAAAACCCAGTTGTTGGGCCGCAATAATACTGGTACATATCAGTAAAGTCGAAATCGAGAATTGAGCGATTAAAAGGGTATTGCGAAGTAGTCCAGGTTTTTTGGTCGAAACGTTTCCCTTTAAAATTTCAACAAGCCCGAAATTTGCCATTTTAAGGGCCGGATATCCCCCGGCAATTAAGGTAACCATCAAAAAGACCCCACCCATAATGATCAAAAAGGAGGGTTCAAGCAAAGTGGAAATCTCCACGCCACCACCAAACTGTGCATTGAACGCAGGTACGAGTTGAGATGCCAGAAGCATACCAAATACGAATCCGATGAAGTATATAAAGAAAGCCTCACCCCATAATTGAAAAAAGAGCTGCTTTTTATAGGCCCCCAAAGTTTTTCTCACACCCAATTCACGACTTCTTTTAAATGACTGGGCCATATTGAGATTTATAAAATTGAAGCATGCGATCAATAGAATAAAAGCACCCAATCCCATAATGGCAAAAATTAAGGCCTTGGGGGCACCCCGCGCGCCAAAATGAACATCTTCGATATTGGTCAGGTTCAAACTGAGTAATTCACTGGTCTTAGCGGTCTCAGGGTGTTCCATTTTGAGCTGGGTCAGCTGATCTGGGTAATACTTTTCAACAAAAGGCACTAATTTACTTTCTAGCTGCTGCTGATTGCTCTTTTCAGATATCTTTATAAAAACATTGTGTGCATTAGCCCCCCAATTGTTTTGGTTTTCTGCAAAATCTGCCAACGATTCGATTCGGGCTACGGCATCGAAACGAATACTTGAGTTTTTTGGGGCGTCTTTAAGAAGTGCCGAAACGGTGTAAACCTGCTCCGCTCCGATTTTTCCAATTTTGAGCTCTTTTCTTATAGGATTCTGTTCACCAAAAATAGCTTTAGCGGTACTTTCGCTCAATGCAATATCTTGTATGTTAGAAAGTGCTGTCTTTGCATCTCCGCTAAGGATCGGAAAATTGAATAGCTCGAAAAACTCCGGATTAGTTCTTACAATTACGCGGTTGAGATCCTTATTTTGATAGGAGATGTTTTCTGGTCTTCCCCTATTGACGATCACTGCAGTCTCAATATCTTCAATATCTGATTTTAACGCCTGGGTTAAAGGCAAGGGCATGTTGGATGTCAACTGCGGGCCTTGGGCATTATTTTCGAAACGTGTTGTTTGAAATAATCGGCTTTTTTCATTGTGAAAAGAGTCAAAACTCAAATGGAAGTACGAGATCAAAAACAAAAGGGTGCATATAGCAAATGCCACAGCCAATCCTATAATGTGAATGCTAGCGTGTAGCTTGTTTCTTTGTGCGTTTCGCCAGGCAATTTTCAAATAGTTTTTTAACATAGTTAGCGTCTTTCGATTGATGTTCTATTCTGTTCTTAGACTTTCCATGGGGTTAGACAAAGCCGCTCTTATACTTTGATAACTAACTGTTATTAGGGTAATCAACAACACAGCCACAGCCGCAATGACAAACATCCACCATGAAATGCTGATTCGGTATGCAAAGACCTGTAACCATTCATTCAAATAATACCATGATAAGGGTATGGCGATTGCTAGTGCAAGCAACACCAGTTTAAAGAAGTCTTTTGACAATAGGTTTACCAAGCTCAGTGTTGTAGCACCTAACACCTTTCTGACTCCTATTTCTTTGACTCTTTGTTCTGCCATAAAAGCCGACAATCCATAAATACCCAAACATGAAACAAAAATTGCCAATAAGGCCAAAAAATTAAAAATCATGCCCATTTGCTGTTCACCATTGTACAAATTTTCCAGGTCGGTGTCTAAAAATGAGTACGAAAATGGAAAAGCAGGATTCAAGGTTGTATGAATATTTTCTAAGGCATTAATACTCGCTTGAGTTTGGTCAATGGTCGTTCGCACCGCCAAAAAACCAGGATAAGTTTCGCGCTGCCACAAAACCAAGGGTTCAATATCGTATTGTAAAGGTTTAAAATGAAAGTCTTTTACAACCCCAATTACCCGGGCATCACGGTCATTAAATACTAGTTTTTCACCTATGATATTATCAAGGTTTTTTCCCATTAGTTTCATCAAGGTTTCATTGATCACCAGGTTTTTGTCATTGATCGCAAATTTTTCAGAATAGCCCCTTCCTGCCAATACCTCAATACCAAATAAATCTATAAATCTATCATCCATTCGTAAATCTGGTACCACTAGGCCATCATTTTCATCTTTTCCTTCCCAAAATATATCGGTAGTACCGGTATCTAAATCGGTGGGCATATTTTTAAAAATCGAATATTTTTTTAAAAGTGGGTTTTGTTCTAAAGCCGCTATCAAAGCATCTTGTTTTTGAGCCATTTCACCTTTAAAAGGAATAATAATCATATTACTTTTATCAAAGCCCAAGTTCTTATCTTTAATAAAGTTCAATTGATTATAGACCACTCCGGTGCCCACAATTAGAACAGCAGAAATAACGAATTGCAGGGTCACTAGGCCATTTCTTAAAAACAAATTACCTCCCGTTTTTTTTAAGTTCCCCTGAAGTACTTTAATCGGATTAAAGCCCGATAAATACAATGCCGGATAACTACCAGCAAAAAGACCTGTTACCAAAACTATAGCCAACAAACCAAGCCAAAAATTTATGCTAGCAATATCAATATTCAACGACTTTCCTGCAATTTCATTAAAGAAAGGCAAGGCCAAAAAGACCAAACCAATAGCAAGTAGCAAAGAAATACAAGACAGTAAAATGGATTCGCTCAAAAACTGCCATACCAATTGGCCTCTTTGAGCACCTATCGCTTTGCGCATCCCAACCTCTTTGGCTCTTTTAGCAGAACGAGCAGTGGAAAGATTCATAAAGTTAATGCAGGCTACGAGTAAAATAAAAAGGGCAACAATAAAAAATATGTTGACATATTGAATATTTCCGTGCCCGGCAACATCTAACTGTAAATCTGAATGCAGATGAATATCTTCTAGGGGTTGTAGTCTGAAATTAAAAATATCATTGTCAAATCGATCATCTGCAATGGCATTAATCTTTACTTCTAAATCGCTTAGAGCTGTTTTTGAAAAAGCTACATTTTCGTTCAACTTGAAATACGAATAGTAATCAAAATTACCCCAAGTATTATTCGCGAAATTTTGATCATCTGCAGCAATAGTAGCTATAGGTGCTAAGAAGTCAAATTTAAAATGTGAATTGGGGGGTACGTCTTTGAGAATACCTGTAACTTTCCAGTTTTTAGAATTATTGAAACTAATAGTCTTACCCCAAGCATCTTCTTCACCAAAATACTTTTTGGCCATAGACTCGGTCAGCACAATGGTATTCGGTTCCATTAAGACTGTACTTTTTTCACCTTGAATCAACGGAAAATCAAAAAAGGAAAGAAAGTTACTGTCAACATACATGAACTGGTTTTCTTCATAAATAGCATCGCCTACACTAAAAAGAACGTTTTGAAATTTAGTGGTTCGTACTACAGATTCAATTTCTGACAGTTCATCTCTCAAATCAGGACCCATGCCCGCAGAAGAAACCGCAGTTTTAAAATCTCCTGAATTAACAATAAATCGGTAGGTTCTTTTAGAATCGGTATGAAACTGATCATAACTGACTTCATTTTGTACCCATAACAAAATAAGAATGCTACTAGCCATCCCTATTGAGAGCCCAAGAATATTTAGAATGGTAAATGACTTACGTTGAATCAGGTTCCGCCAAGCGATTTTTAGATAGTTCTTAAGCATTTTTTATACGCTATTTATTGATGAATCATTCGGTTCTTAAGCTTTTTACGGGGTTTGCAGAAGCTGATTTCACAGCTTGAATTCCTAGCGTACATGAGGTAATAAATAAGGCGATTAAACCTCCTAAGGCAAACATCCACCATTGCATAGTTATGCTATAAGCGAAGCTACTCAACCACATATGCATCATATACCAAGCGGTAGGGAAAGCGATCAAGGCCGCTATGCCCACCAAAATCATATAATCTTTTGATAACAGCATAACTATTTTGAATACGCCCGCACCCAAAACCTTACGAATTCCAATTTCCTTGATGCGTCGCTTGGCCATAAATGAGATCAAGCCAAACATACCTAGGCACGAAATAAAAATGGTCAATAATGCCACCACGTTAACGGTTTTCAACATGCCATCAATCAGGCGATATTGCCCACTAACCTTATCGCTTAAATAGGTCTGCTGGTAATTTCTTCTCGTATCAAGTTGTGCGAACTTCGAACGTAAACTATGGCTTATAGCTTCCTCTTGCCCCTCTTCGACTCGAAGCGATAAGTATCGGTGACCACTCAAGCTATTTTTATCTCGATATAAATGCACCAAGGGTTCAACCGAATTCTGTAAATCTTGATAATGGAAATCTTCCATCACCCCTACAACCAAATATCCAGGGTCAGAGCTGTTTTTGAATTTTAAACGTTTCCCTTCTATCGAATTCCAACCCAATGCCTTCATCGCTGTTTGATTAATAATGGCATGACGTTCTTCCATAGTATCGATAGAATCGTCAAAATCTCTCCCCATAATCAATGGTATTTCAAGTGTTTTCAAATAACCTTCATCGGTACTAGAGCGACGCATGCGTACATCGGTGTCTGTGTTTGGGTCATAATAATTGGTATAATTGAAAAAATAATCAGAGGGAATTGCCTCACTAGCTGAAAAACTTTTTACATATGGGTTGGCTTCAAGCTCGTCTATCAGCGTCTTAAAATCGGACTCTGCCGATGCGATATCCTTGTACTCTAAATCAATACTGCCTACAATCACGTTTTCTTTTTTAAATCCGAGATCTGCATTTTTCATAAACCCAATCTGGTTGTTGAGAATGATCGCAATACAGATAAAAAGGATAGCTATGGTAAATTGAAGAATGATGAAGGAATTTCGGAGGAAGAAATTGCTCTTTGCAGCATCTATTTTTCCTTTAATGCCCTTTGAAATCGGTAATGAAATAAATCGCAATGTGGGGAGAATACCAACTACCAAAGTCACCAGTACACCTAAGCAGACGGTATAAAGAATAACAGGGTAATCTTTTTCTACACTAAAATTAATCTTACCAAAATCAGCACCAAAAACATCATTCATTTTTGGCAGTAAGAACCCGAGAAAAAGTCCGCCAGAAATCAATGTAGACAGTACGACTAAAATGCCGTTTTCCAAACAGAACTGCGCAATGACACTCTTTTTACTACCACCCAAAATTTTTCGAACGGCAATATCTTTCGTTCTGCGAAACATGGTAGAAGTATTTAGGTTGAGTAGGTTAACCAGTACAAGAAGTAACACGAAAAAAGAGGTTGCGATGTTTCCACCAACAATTATTTCAGCAACAGGTATCGCATCCATTCGAAAATCTACATGCGGCATTGCTTTCAATTGAGCAATAGTGGTTGGGTCTGAATAATTGTTTTTAACCAGCGTATTGACGTGTTTTTCTAGTTTCGCTATATCAGCATCTGGTCTTAGCCTAATGTAGTTTGGAGAAAAACTATTAGACCAATTTGCTTGTGAAATAAAATTCGGATTGTCTTTCAAAACTTCATTAGATAAGACTACACCTAATCGAAAAGAAGAATAAGGACTAATGGGCTCAAAAACGCCGGTAACCGTAAGATTCAAAGAGTCAGCCCCTATGAGATTCTCGCCAACAGGATTCTTTTGTCCAAAAATCTTTTGACTTATTTGATCTGTTAAGATGATGGAATATTTTTTTTGTAGTGCCGTCTCAGCATCACCATATTTTAGAGGTAAGGAGAAGACTTCGAAAAATTCGGGGTCTACATAATCAGTCCGTTCTTGTATTTCCAATTCATCATGCTCCAACCAAATATCACCCCAACCATGTATATGTGTGCCAGCTATAACTTCTGGAGAAGTTTCAATAATCTTATCCATTAGGGGGTATGGGTTTGACCGGTAACTATCACCTCCCGAAGTTATGGTCTTGAAATAGTAAATGTTTTCTTGGTCTTCTATATTGACATCAGCGGTATAATAGGCATAAACTGAAAACATTAAAGTCAATACACTCCCAATTCCAATGCTCAATCCGAGAAGATTGAGCATGGATAGCAATCTATTTTTCCAAAGATTGCGAAAGGATAGTTTTAGGTGGTTCTTTAGCATGACTGATTGTAATTCGATTGATGTATTTCGGATATCGGAAAGAAGCCGTCCAAAATATGGCAAATACATCCCCAATTTCATGCCATACAATTAAACTACTTATAATCAATTACTTATGCGCAATAATCAAAAATAGGGCCGCCAAAACTGTAAAATATTTTTACAAAAAGTGTCTATTATTTGTACAGTGATTTTACCGAAACGGTTTCATTCTGTTCGCAAACTTTTTACCGGGTTGACAATAGCCGCTTTAATGCTTTGATAGCTCACAGTAACTATTGCAATTGAAATAGCTAATAGTCCGGCTAGGGCCAGAATCCACCAACTAACTTCTATTCGATATGAAAAATCTTTTAACCATTGATTCATTGCATACCATCCGACAGGTAAAGAAATAAATATTGCTATCGCTACAAGCTTTAGAAAATCCATGGTAAGTCGATACGAAATTTGGCTCACGCTTGCCCCAAGCACCTTTCTTACGCCAATTTCCTTGGTTCTTTTTTCTGCATTAAAAGCAGCTAACCCAAATAATCCAAGGCAGGCGATAAATATTGACAGTAGCGTAAATACAATAAAAATATGCCCAAGTCTTTGTTCAGCCCGATAAGTATTATTGAATGAATCTTCCATAAAATTATAGGCAAAAGGCTGTTCTGGAATGTTCTTTTTCCATAAATCTTCTATTCCCGCTAGGGCAACGGAGAAATCACCCGCATTTAACCGTAATGCCATGTTGCCAGTTGAACGTCCTAATTTTAAACTTAGGGCTCCTATGTCATCTCGCAATGTTGCGAAATGAAAATTTTCTACAACACCGATAACGGTTGAATATTCTCCATTCTCGTCTCCAAGATCACTTGATAATCTTAGCCCTAGGGCATCTTCGGGGCTCATTCCTAAAAGTGCAGCTGCGGTTTCATTTATGATTATCGCAGTAGAATCGTTCATTCGTTGCTCACTAAATTCGCGTCCGGCTTTCAGATTTATGTTTAAGGTGTTTAAATAGTTGTAATCAACAAGCCATCGTTGCATATTAACCGCATCTTCCTGATTGGGAAACCCTTCTTTAAAATAGGTATAATCTGATCTTGAGGATGGTGTAGGAAGAAAACTGCTTATTGTAGCACTTTCAACTTGTACCAATTTTTGAACTTCTTGCTTGAGGGCTTCACCTTTTTCGCCAGCTCCATAAAAATCTTGAACTACCAAAACCTGATCTTTGGAGAAGCCCAAATCTTTACTTTGAATAAAATCTAGTTGTTTAAAAACAACAAGTGTCCCGACGATTAAAAAGACGGAGATTGCGAACTGAAAAATCACCAGAGAATTTCGAATATTTCCGCCTCCTACATTTCCTTTTCCTATACCTTTAAGGACCTTAACTGGAATAAATCGGGACATAAAAAATGCAGGATACCATCCAGAAAAAAGGCTTAAAACAAGGGCCGAGGCGACAAGAGTCAACCAAAAAAATGGGTTGGCAAAAGGGATACTAATTTCTGTTCCAGCAAGCTCATTGAAGAACGGCATGGCAATAATTGCTATGGCAACGGCAACCATAAGAGACATAAAGGATATTAGCCCAGATTCGGTAAGAAATTGTTTTACTAGTCCAGATTTATTAGATCCTAAGGTTTTTCGAATTCCTACTTCTTTTGCCCTTTTTAAAGAATGCGCGGTTGATAAATTCATGAAATTTACACAAGCCAAGAGTATCAAGAATAATCCGATAAAAGATAGAATATAGATGTTTTGAATAGAACCATTTGCACTAAGCTCTATACGTGCTTCTGAATACAAGTGTATATCTGTAAGTGGCATGGAGTAATAATTCACATAGTTGCCGGTAGCCCTAAAATTTTCTTCAGTTATGCCGGGATAAATATTCTGTACCCATGGAATCAAATAGTCTCCGACAATTCCTTGTAGTGGGGCTTGAAAGTCCTCAATTCGAGCACTAGGAATGAGTTTAATAAAGGTAAAGTAGTTATGGCTGCCCCACTCACTTTGCTGAGCATCTTCATAACCCGACATGGCCATAAAAACACTATGGTCTCGTAATAAAGAATTCTTTGGTAAATCGTCAATTACGCCCGTAACCGTGTATCTATCAGTATTATCTAGCAGCACTTCTTGGCCAACGGCATTGTTCACTCCAAAATGTTTTTCAGCTGCAGTTTTAGTGAGTATTAAGGTGTTTGGTTCTTTTAGAGCTGTTTCAGTATCGCCAACCAATAAATCTAAACCGAACATTTCGAAGAAATTGGCATCAGCAAAAGCCGAATTCAATTCTTTGGTGTTGTTATTGGTAGTACTTCTTCGGATAAGAATGCTTCCTAGATTTCTAATTCTGGTTGCCATTTCCACCTGAGAAAAATCATTTTCTAAAACCGCAGCCATTGGTGCAGCCGTTTCTGCCGATTTGCTTTCATCTCCGCCAAACTTTATGTCAGCATTGACTCTATGAATGCGTTCTGCATCGGCAAACATTTTGTCGTAGTTCAATTCACTGTGTATATAAAGAGCGATAATTAACCCTCCAGCCATTCCCACGGCGAGTCCGAAAATATTCAAGAAGGTAAAAAAGGGCTGCCTTTTAAGGCTACGCCAGGCAATTTTTAAGTGATTTTTAAACATGATCGATGAATTTTGTACCCGTGCAAGTTCTCTTTATAGAAGAAAAACTTGTTCAGGCTTGTTGTTTTTACTCCGTCCGCAGGCTTTTAACAGGGTTCACAATTGCGGCTTTAATACTTTGATAGCTCACCGTGATAATGGAAATAATTATGGCCAAGAAAGCTGCAATTACAAAAACCCATATCCCTATGTCAATGCGATATGAAAAATCTTCAAGCCATTTGTTCATTGCAAACCAGCCCAAGGGTAGAGATACAAAAATGGCAATACCCACCAGCTTTAGAAAATCTACCGAAAGTCTATATGAAATCTGACTTACACTTGCCCCAAGTACCTTGCGAATGCCGATCTCTTTGGTTCGCTTCTCAGCGTTAAAAGCGGCCAAACCGAAAAGACCCAAACACGCAATTAAAATGGAGAGACCCGTAAAGATGAAAAATATACGGCCCAATCGCTGCTCTGATTCATAGGTGTCGTTAAACGAATCTTCCATAAAATAGTAATCGAAAGGTTGTCCTGGTGCTACCTTGTTCCAAATACCTTCAATGCCTGAAAGGGCATTTGAAAAATTTCCTGATTCAAGTTTAACCGCCATAGCATAAGCCCTATCACTCAGATGGAGACTCAGGGATTCTATTTCTGCTCTGAAGGGTGAAAAATGAAAATCTTTGACTACTCCAATTATGGTGTAAAAGGTCATATTTTCTTCGCCCAAATCAGGGGTATAGCGCTTACCGATTGCCTCATCTGGTGTAATTCCGATGACTGATACGGCTGATTCATTAACAATAATACTGGTAGAATCGCTTTTAAAATTGCGATCAAAACCCCTTCCAGCGATTAGCTCAAAGCCCATTGTCGCTACATAATCAAAATCAACACCCCATCTTTGCATACTAAGGGCACTTTCTTGATCTGTAAGACCTTCTTCTGGCGCAAAAGTAGAGTCGCTCCTTGATGAAGGAGTAGGGAAATAGCTACTCAAGGTGGCATTTTTGACATAGCTCAATTTTTTCACCTCCTCTTTAAAAGAATCCGCTTGACTGCCAAGAGAAAAAACATCATTAACAATCAACACCTGATCTTTTGAAAAACCAAGATCTTTGCTTTGAATGTAATCTAATTGTTGGTAGACCACCAGCGTACTAATAATTAAAAAGACCGAAATAGCAAATTGAAAAACAACTAGGGCATTTCGCACCTTACCCCCGCCAAGGCTGTTACTGCTTGTGCCTTTCAGCACTTTTATAGGAATGAATTTAGACATGAAAAAAGCCGGATAACTTCCGGAGAATAGCCCAAGTAGAACAACCGCTCCTAGCAAAATCAACCAGAAAAACGGATTGCCATAGGGTATAGCAATGTCTTTATCGGCCAAGTTGTTGAATAACGGAAGTAGTACAATTGCCAAAACAATTGCCAATAGCATCGAAGCCAGTGACACCAGGCCCGACTCGATCAAAAATTGTCTGACAAGCTCCCTTTTATTAGACCCTAAGGTTTTTCGAATGCCAACCTCTTTGGCTCTTTTTAGGGAGTGTGCTGTAGACAGATTCATAAAATTGACACAGGCTAAAACCAGAAGAAATATGGCAATAAATGAAAGTATGTAAATACTTTGAATGTCATTATTGCCGCTTATTTCGGCTACCCGATCAGAATGCAGATGAATGTCAGTCATTGGCATCGTGCTATATACCAAATAATTACCTGCTGCTTTAAATTGTTCTTCGGTGATACCGGGCATAAACTGCTGCACACCTGGCACAACATACTTGCCTAAAAAACCTCTCAACGGTTCTTGTATATCTTCGACATTGGCAGATGGAATAAGCTTGATGTAGGTTTGATAGTTATTGCTCCCCCAGTTTACTATACGTGAATCTTCGTAGCCTGCCATTGACATAAAAACAGTGTGATCACGCAAAAATGAATTTTGCGGAAAGTCATCAATTACCCCTGTTACCGTATAGGAATCATCATTATCTAAAATTAAGGTCTGACCAACCGCCTTATTGATATCAAAATGTTTTTCAGCAGCTGTTTTGGTTAACACTAACGTCTTGGGAGACTTCAAAGCTGTTTTAACATCACCGCGCAGTAAATTGAGTCCGAACATTTTAAAGAATGTTGAATCTACATAAGTTGTACCCAGCTCTTTTATGTTGGCCTCCGTACCATTTTTTCGAAGCAACAAACTTCCCACTGTTCTAAATCGCATGGCCAATTCAACCTCTGAGAAATCGTTCTGAACCGTTTCAGCCATTGGCGCCGGGCTTACTGCAAAATTTCGAGCATCACCTCCAAATTTAATGTCTGCGTGAATACGGTGTATAAGATCAGCGTCAGCGAACATCTTATCGTAACTTAATTCATCATGAATATACAATGAGATGAGGAGTCCCCCGGCAATTCCTATCGCCAACCCAAAGGTATTCAGGAAGGTAAAAAACGGCTGCTTTTTGAGGCTTCTCCAAGCAATTTTTAGATGATTTTTAAACATGACTGATGAATTTGATTGTTGCTATTTTTTAGTGTTAATTTTTAATCCTCTTTAACTTGTTAGGTATCATTCCATACGCAGGCTTTTTACCGGATTGGCCAATGCCGCCTTAATACTTTGAAAGCCAACAGATATAAAAGCCAAGATGATTGCAAAAATTCCTACCAAGATTCCTAACCACCATTGAATGGAAATTCTATATACATACTCCCGTAGCCATTCTTCCATAAAATAATATGCGATTGGTGCGGCAATCAAGAGTGCGATTAAAATTTGTTGGATAAAGCCTTTGGCTAGCAATTTGACTATTCCGGTTACCGAGCTACCTAACACTTTTCGAATGCTTATTTCCTTTGAGCGTTGTACGATCTGAAAAGAAACCATACCAAATAAACCCATGCCCGCTATAAATAAGGCCAATATGGTAAAAAGGCTAAAGGTGTGACCCAAGCGTCTTTCTTCATCATAAAATTGGGCGTATGAGTCTTCAACAAATCGCACTTCATAGGGAACCTGGGGAACTATACTTTTCATTGTTTGCACTATAAATTCAGCGGTTTCTTCGTACGCGAGCATGTCTACCTTGAGTACAACCTCGCCCGCATTTCTTGTAAATTCAGGGCTTCTTAAGGCCATAAATAGGGGTTCAATGGCTTGGTCAAATGTTTTCAGGTGAAAATCTTTTAGAACTCCAATTACTTTACCATTATTAAAACTTTTATCAATTGCCGTTTGCCAACCCAGCGCTTTTACAGCCGCCTCGTTTATAAGGAAGGCTGATGAATCAGAAGCTATTTCAGAGGAAAAGTTTCTACCCTCCACCAAGTCCATTTCAAACAATTCTAAGAAGTCATAGTCGACATATGTTCGGTGTATATACAGTTGTTCGTTATTCACATTGTCTTGCCAATTGCGTATTGGGCCTTGACTGGTAACATTAAAAGGTAACTGAGAGCTTAACGAGACGCCATGAATGTTTGGGTGACTTAGTAGCTGACTTTTAAGGACCTCTTGCTTCGCGGTAATTTCGGGTTCAAAATACCGAACGTGTAGTAGCTTCTCTTTAGCAAACCCTAATTTTTTATTTTGTGTGTATTCTACCTGTTGATAAATTACAACACTGGCTATGGTTAAGCCAATAGCCACGGCAAACTGACCAATAACCAGCGTGTTTCTTAAAATAGATCCTTCTTTATGATTCTTGAGAAAATTGCCTTTTAGAGCCCTGACCGGACCCATTCCTGACAGAAAAAAAGCCGGGTATAGACCAGATATGATTCCAGTAGCAAAAGCAATACCTAAAAGAACAAGCAAAACGAGGGAGCTGGAAAAAATACTAAAGTCGATTTGGCGATTTAGTAACTCATTAAAAAATGGAAGTAAAATTGAAACCAAAAGAATCGAAATAAAGAAACTCAGGAGTGTCAGAAAAGTCGATTCACTTAAATATTGTAAGACCAAATTTTTCCTCTTAGCACCGAGCACTTTACTAATTCCGACCTCTCTGGCTCGGTGAGCAGACTTTGCAGTAGCGAGGTTGGTATAATTAATCGCAGCAAGAGCAAGAATTATTAGTGCAACAAAAGCAAACAACTTGACATATTTGATATCTCCGTTTTGACTTAACTCAATGTTTATATTAGATTTTAAATGAATATCCTCTAAGGGTTGTAATTTGTAATCTGGATAAAATGTAAATCCTTGTTTGACGTAAGCTGGCTTGGTAATTTTTTGATAGACGACCATTTTTTTCTCAAGATCCTTATAGTCTGTACCCTTACTTAGCGTTATATAAGTATGGTAATTATTACTAACCCAGAAGCCCACGTCATTTGGGTAGTATTCTTCCCCTTTATAAGAAACGATAAAGTCATAGGTAAAATGTTGATTCTTCGGCGGATCTTCTACTACGGCCTTTACCGTATAGATCTTTCCGTTTCCAAATTCCAAGGTCTGTTCTAGGGGCGAACGATCTCCAAAAAACTTATACGAAAGTGATTCGGTCAGAAGTACGGCATTCGGGTCATCTAAGGCTGTTTGGATATTTCCTTCTTTAACCACGGTAGTAAATACATCGAAATAAGCGCTGTCAGTATATAGCCCTTGTTGAACAAAAGACTTTTCGCCATTGATCAAAAGGGCACCACCAGTATTAAGATTGGTAACCATTTCAACATTTGGAAAATCTTGAAGTAAGGCTTCGCCCAATGGTAATGGCGCTACGGCAAACATGTCTGTTCCTTGATAGCTATTTCCTTTTTGCTGCTGTACTATGCGATACGTTCTATCAGACTTTTGATGATGCTTGTCAAAACTAAGTTCAAACTTAATAAACAGAGCTATTAGAATAAAGCAAGTCATTGCAACGGTTAAACCCGACAGATTAATGATAAGGTAAGATTTGTTTTTAATGAGATTTCGCCAAGCTAATTTTATCTGAGTTTTTAACATGATCTTAGTTTTTAGATTAATCCTATTCGGTTCTCAAACTTTTAACAGGATTGGCCTTCGCGGCTTTGATTGCCTGAAAACTTACGGTCAATACCGTAACTCCCATTGCGCCGACCACGGCCAAGACAAAAATCCACCATTCAAGGATGACGCGATACGGATAATCTTGCAACCACCCATTCATAATGTAGTATGAGATAGGTATCGCTATGAAACAAGAAATGGTAACCAGTTTTAAAAAATCTTTGGAAAGCATGTTCCAGACATTAAACACAGATGCGCCAAGCACCTTGCGTACTCCGATTTCCTTGGTACGTTGTTCAGCAACAAAAGAGGTCAATCCGAATAGTCCTAGACAGCTAATTAAAATGGCTAAGGCCGTGAATATTCCAGATAAGGTTCCGATGCGTTGCTCTGAGGCAAACTTCGCAGCATATTCGTCATCTACAAAGTCATATTGAAAAGGGATGGCCGGAAAGTTCTCTTTAAATACACGTTCTACCACCGCAAGATTTTCACTAGCACTTTTTGCTGGGTTTAAGCGCAAATTGTAATAGCTAAAATTATTATGGCGATCATATACATACCATCCTTGCTTAACGGGTTCGTAGGGCGATTGTGCAATAATATCCTCTACAACTCCCAAAATTTTCATTGGCGGACCAGGATCTTCCTCGTCGGAATCACGTATGATTGTACCCACAGGGTTTTCTATACCCATATATTTAACCGCCGATTCGTTAATCAAAATTCCCAAAGAATCTGATGCCATATCTCGGGAAAAATCTCTCCCTTGAATCACTTTTAGATCTAAAGTGCTAGCATATTCAGGAGATACTTCAGTCCATGCAAAATCTTCTTGAAAGCCTTCAGGTTTTCCTTCCCAAGTAAATCCGCTCCGATTTGACCAGATACGTGTAGTCGGACTGCTGCTTGTAGCCATGGCGACAACCGCACCAGAACTTAAGAACTGTTCACGCATTAGATCGGTCTTACCTGTAAAATCTGCCGACCAGGTTGGTATTTGTATAAGACCCTCTCTATCATAACCAATGGGCCTATTCTTAGCATGATTGATTTGTTGCATTACAATTACCGTTCCGATGATAAAAGCTACGGAAACTGTAAACTGCAAAACCACGAGTATTTTTCTAGGCAAGCCCGCATATTTACCTGCTTTAAATGTGCCTTTCAACACATCTACAGGTCGAAACGAAGAAAGGTATAGTGCTGGATAGCTACCTGCTAAGAGCGCGGTAAATAATATAAAAACAATCGAAATCAACCAAAAAGCACCAGTACCCCAAGGAAAAGTAATTTCTTTCTTTGCCAGTTCATTAAATCCGCTCAAGGACAAGAGTACTATGGCTAAGGCCACAAAAAAAGCAAAAAGTACTACTAAAAATGACTCGCTCAAAAACTGATAAATCAGTTGACCTTTTTGTGAACCGATCGACTTTCGAATACCAACTTCTTTGGCACGTTTTTCAGATCGCGCTGTGCTCAGATTCATAAAATTTATGCAAGCCAACAGCAAAACAAAGGCTCCTATTATACCAAATAACCAGACGTATTTTATCCGTCCACCTACTTGTTTGCCTTCCTCAAAGTTATTTCGTAGATACCAGTCTTCCATAGGCAGAAGAAACAATTGCGGATTAAATTCTGCCGTATCTTCATTAAGGTCTTTTTTAACGTTTCTAATTTTGCTAGAAACAGTTTCCATATCTGTATTTTCACCCAATTGAACAAACATCTGGAACGAGTTATTACCCCAGTTATCCAATGAGTTTTTAATCCATTCTCGATTCGCAACATAGTTGTCCCAAGGAATGATATATTCTGTATCGTTAAAGGTATTATTGAAAGGAATGTCTTCATAAACCGCTGTGACATTTAAATCGTACTCGTTGCTAATTTTGACAACCTTACCTATTGGGTTTTCATTACCGAATAGTGCATCAGCGGTTGACTTTGATATCATAATAGAGTTGATTTCCCGCAAGCCATCTTTTTCACCTTTAATAATTTTCAAGTTCAGAAAGTCGGGGGCCATGGTTTGCATATAATTACCAGGGCGAGAGATACTATTTTCCTTGTATTTGATATAACTATCTTGGGTCCAAGAGGCCATCATCAAGTGCTTGAAATTATCTCCATATCCATCTCTTAAGGCAGGCTCTAGTGGTAGCGGTATGGCTGGCCCGGTGCCAGTTCGGCCATTAAACGTTTGCGACTGATAGACCTGTGCAATACTATCTTTATTCTCAAAGTAGCTATCACGGGTTAATTCATCGTGCATCCAAAGGCCGATGATCAGTGTTACGGCCATTCCTAGGGCAAGACCACCTACATTAATAATGGTATAGCCCTTGTTCTTTACAAGGTTTCTCCAAGCGATTTTTAGATAGTTTTTAAACATGATAGTTATTTTTTGATTGATTTTATTCTGTACGTAAACTCTTTATGGGTTCTACCATTGCGGCTTTAATAGATTGAAATCCAATAGTTATGAATGCAATGAATACAGTTAAAAGACCAGTTAAGGCAAAAACCCACCATGATATCTCAATGGTATAGGCAAACCCTTGGAGCCACTTATCCATAAGGTAGTAGGCCAAGGGAGATGCAATTACGATAGCAAGCGCTACAAGTTTCAAAAAGTCTACCGAAATGAGCGCCGTAATACTATTTACACTAGCTCCCAATACTTTTCGTATTCCTATTTCCTTAGTACGTTGTTTGGCAGTGAAAGTTGCCAGTCCGAAAAGACCTAGACAAGAAATAAGAATAGAGATAAAGGCAAAATAATACGTAAGGGACCCAGTCAGGGTTTCACTTTTGTACTTGGCCGCATATGCCTCATCTACGAAATCAAGGTGAAGGGGAACATCAGGCAAAACTTTGGCATAAATTGAATGCATATGTGCGATTGCTTCCTTAGTTTTATTAGCCTTTAATTTCACGAACATGGTACCCGCATCAGTAGGGTCTAAGAAGAAAACAGCAGGTTGTATTGCTTCATATAGTGATCTATTGTGAAAGTCTTTTAAGACCCCTATTATTTGTCTTTGATTGCCCCATACTTCTACTGTTTTTCCTACGGGATCTGATAGTCCCATTATCTCTACAGCTTTTTGGTTGACTACAATATTTAAGGTATCCGAACTTCCTTCAGGATAGTATCTTCCTTCATTAAGTGGTATATCGAAAACTTCTGGAAAGTTATGTGCTGTCCATAATAACGAGAATTCGATGTTCTGCTCTTCAAGGGTTTTGCCGGGCCAATTGACCCCACTTGTGGAGGCCCCCATATCTAATGGAAAAGGACCTGCCAAAGTAACATCTTCGATAGCATTTGAAGCTAGTAATTCGTTGCGCAGTACTTCATATTTTTCCGTCAACTGTTGATCTTGATGGGTAGAGGCTATATGATCTTTGGCAATTCCGAGGTCTTTTTCGTTGATATAATTTACCTGTAATTTCACAATTATCGCGGCAACGATCAATAAAACTGCCAGACCGAACTGCAGCACCACCAGCCCCTTTCTTAACGAAATGGTATTCTTATTCTCATTTGCTTTTCCTTTCAACGCCGCTACCGTTTTAAAGGAAGAAATAACGAAGGCCGGGTACATACCTGAAAGAACAGTGGTTGTCAAGAATACTCCGACGATCAATAACCATACTTCAAGTCGATCGATGCCTATACTCATGCTTTTTCCTACGAAATCATTTACGTTGGGTAATAATAGCCAGACCAAAAGAAAAGCTAATACAAACGAAACGAATGTTACCATGCCCGTTTCGGTTAGAAACTGCCTTATCAATGTTTTCTTACCAGCACCATTTACTTTTCTAATACCAATCTCAGCCGACCTTTTAGTTGCATAGGTTGTAGAAAGATTGATGAAGTTGATACATGAAATAATCAAAAGAAAAATAGCCGCAATCATAAATATCCTCACATATTCTATGCGGCCACCCGACACTTGAGCCCTTTCATCATATTTACCATAGAGGTAACTATCGGAGAATTGTTGCAAAAAACAACCTTCTTTTTGTTCTCCTTCTATATTTTCTTGAAAAAGCTTTTGAAGTTTTGCGGCAACTTCTTGATGATCTGAACCTTCTTTGAGAAGATATGCACCTTGCATTCCCCCATTTCCCCATTCCAACATCCAGTCGTTTTTCTTCAGATAACCGTTGAAACCGTAATAAAAGTCATTTTGAATGGATGAATTTTCTGGAAAGTCTTTGTAAACTGCTTCTACGGTATAGTCTCCATTATCCATAATTTGCACGCTACTTCCGAGGGCTGTTTTCTTCCAATCAAACCCCCAAAACTTTTGGGCAAGCGTTTCCGAAATTGCAAGGGCTTCTGGCTTTTTATCAAGTTGCGTAATATCACCTAAAAGCACAGGATATGAAAAAGCTTGAAAAAAGTCTGCATTCGTAAATGTGCCAGCGGCCCTGAAATCTATATTTTCGACTTTTAGGTTATCTTCGAAACTCCGCCCCAAAGTGATGTACTTTTCTATTTCGGGAAGTTGATCCTTGGCTGTTTTTAATAATTGATATGGTACCGATTCGTAAACGTCAAGTACTCCTTCTTCCAAGGGTATGGTCCGTTTCACTTGATACAATCGGTCATTGTTCACGTGAAACTTATCTACACTATACTCATCGTTTACCCATAGCAGCAATAGAAATGATACCGTTAAGGCAATAGAAAGTCCAAGAACGTTTATAAAAAAATAAACTTTGTTCTTAAGGAGGTTTCGCCAGGCGATTTTTAAATACTGTTTCAACATGTTTCTCGTTTTTGATTTGATGCGCTTTTTTTACCTTATTCTGTACGTAAGCTTTTGACCGGGCTTGTAAATGCGACTTTTAAAGTTTGGTAACTGATAGTAGCCATTGCAATGAACATTATCACAATTACCGCAATTGCAAAGTACCACCAATGTATTTCGGTTCTATAGGTATATTCTTGAAGCCACTTATTCATAAAATACCAGGTAATCGGAGTTGCAATTAAACCTGCGATTAGAACCAACTTCAAAAAATCACGTGAGAACAAAGCTAAAATACTGCTAACATTGCTGCCCAAAACTTTACGAATTCCGATTTCTTTTGTTCGCTGCCCAACAAAGAACAATATCAAGCCATAAAGCCCTAAACAGCCTATGAGTATGGCAAGACTAGAAAATACTTTGGAAAGAGATAAATACCGTTGCTCTCGTTCATATTGCTCTGCTACACGGTCATCTAAGAAGCGATATTCAAAAATATAGCCCTCAAAAGTTTCTGACCAACGTTCACCTATTCTGGACAGCGTTTGTTTCATATTTAATGGAGTCATCTTTACTGCAATTTCTCCATATGCATTGGTATGTGGGGCTATGAAAATAGGGTTGATATCACTGGTAAAGCTTTGATCATGGAAGTCTCTTACGACCCCTACTATGGTAGCTTTCATTGATTCCCCATTGACCGCAATTTGCTTTCCTAACATTTCTTCGGACGAACCAAGACCTAGTTTTTTTGCCAGCTTTTCGTTGACCAAGACCTCATCAATCGTGTCCTTCTTGAAAAAATTTCTACCAGCAACCAATTCTAGACCAAAAGTTTCCATATAGTCTTCATCCCCCAGCTTTGCCTGAATATTAAACTCTTCTGCCTCCGGCCTATTATGAAACCGTATTCCCGTTCCCCAATTATTTTCCGCAGCACCAGGGCTACTTAAACAACCTGAAACATTTTCTACTCCCGAGATTTGTTTTAATCTGTTCTTAAGACTATACAAATTCTCTTCTTCAATATCCCTAGGAATAGACAACATTACCATGGATTCTTTGTTAAAACCTAAATCTGAGTTGATCGCATAATCAATTTGCTTCGATATGATTATGGTGGAAGCTATCAAAACTATGGATATTACAAATTGGGCAATAACCAAAATTTTTCGGATGGAAGAACTTCCCGTATCATTGTGTCTTAGCTTGCCCTTTAATGCCAGCACCGGCACTATTCGACTCATCAATAACCCAGGATAACTTCCCGATAAAAATGAAACTACAAGTAGAATTAGTGCTATATAAGTAAAGAACTGCGCGCTCAATAAATCTTGTAGCTCAAGCTGTATGCTGAATAGGTCGTTAAACATGGGTAGGAATAAAAACGCAAACACTAATCCCAAACCAAGTGCGAAAAGACTTATTACGAAAGTTTCAGTTAAAAATTGCCAAAATAGGTGGGCTTTAAAACTGCCCAATACTTTTCTTATTCCTATTTCTTTCGAACGATAAAACGCTTGGGCACTTGATATGTTGATAAAATTAATTCCGGCAATTACAATAAGAAACAATCCGACAATTCCAAAAATCCATAACAAATTAGGGTCGAGTCCGCCATAATCTGGGCTAAAGTGAATATCATTTAAATGTTGCAGTTTATAAACATGTTTACTTTTGCTATTTGGGCGGTATTTCTTTGGAAGCTCCAATAAAGCAGCTTCGATGTTAGCAATATTCTGATTTGGTCTTAACAACGCATAAGTTTCCAAATTCGATGTAATACCTCCCCAATTTTCTCCTGCTGCAAATTCGAATACATCTATAAGATTTTCAAAAGAAACGAACAATTCATCTGTAAAATGAGAAGTCTTGGGAAAGTTCTTTAAAACACCTGTTATCGTAATCGTCTTGTCCTTTTCCAAAACAAACGTTTTACCAACAACATTTGATTTGCCGAACATCTTAATGGCCATTGACTCAGTTAGAATAGCTGTATTTGGTTCAGACAAAGAAACTTCAGCACCTCCATAAATCAATGGAAAACTAAATATGTTGAAGAAATCTTCCTCAGTATAGGCAACATCTTGTTTTAGTTTCTTTTGATATCCATCGTCATCAATATCAACTAGTAATCCACCTTGAAATGCAATTTTTGCTACCTTTTCGGAATAATCATATTCCTCGCGAAATACATTTGCAAAAGCTGGTGGTACACTTGGATCATACTCAATATCATCTCTATGCTGCTCAGTATTTATACGATAAATTCTATCTCCGTTTGCGTGAAAATTATCAAAGGTTAGATTATAATTCAAAAACAGATAAATCAATATACTACTGCCAAACCCAATGGCTAATCCCACGATATTGATAAAGGTGAAAACCTTTCGTTTTAAAAGGTTTCTCCAAGCTATTTTTAGATAGTTTTTAAGCATGATCGCTATTATTGGATTTATTTTATTCGGTACGTAAACTATTAACAGGGTTTGCCAGTGAAGCCTTGATGGTCTGAAAACTAACGGTGACCAAAGCTATTAGAACGATTGTTACAAAAGGTAACAGAAAATACGACCAATGCATATTAATTCGAAATGCATAACCTTCTAGCCAATTGCTTGACGTAAACCACGCAATCGGAATGGCAATTATAAAAGCCAGTACCAATAAGAAAGCAAATTCTTTGTACAAGAGCTTTAAAATTCCAGGTATCGATGCGCCTAAGACTTTTCGGATTCCTATTTCCTTGGTGCGCTGTAAGGTTGTAAAAGATGCTAATCCAAATAAACCTAGACAAGCTACCAAAATTGCCAAACCAGTAAAAAGACCGAACACTTTTCCGAAGCGTTGATCTGCGTTGTACTGGTCGTTAAAATGATCGTCTAAAAAGAAATATTCATAGGTATTGCCGGGAAAAAACTTGTTCCACTCTTGCTCTACCTGAGCTACGGTTTGTGCAATATCTTGTGAACTTTGTTTGATGGTGAAATATCCTCGAACATCTGGAATTAATCGAATTACCAAAGGTTCGTAAGGAAGCCGTAGTGATTCTTGATTGAAGTTTTCAGAAACACCCACGATGGTATATTGGTTTCCCCAAAAATCAATTCGCTTGCCCAATGCGTCCTCTGGGTTTTTAAACCCTAACTGGGCAATACCAGCTCGATTAAATATAACCGCTTCAGGGTCTGTTCCGAATTCTTCTGAAAAGGCGCGTCCGGCAACCAATGTCAATCCAAATTGTTCAACGTAATCATAGTCGACACCAATAACACGATATTGCTTGCCTTCGGTTTCTTCTTGAGTTGTCAATTTTATCCCTCCTGCATTCCAGCCCACTGGTTGACCCGGAATGGTAGAAGCAGCGGCTACGCTCTTAATCGTTGGATAACGCAACAAGCTTTCTTTAAATGATTGCATTTGACCCAGATAGGTTGAATCTGTAACTACAGGTGGAACCACAACTAAGGTTTTATCGATATCAAGCCCCAAAGACTGTTTTCTCATGAACTGTATCTGCTGGTATACGGTTAAGGTTCCTATCAATAAAAATAGGGAGGCAGCGAACTGAAATACAACCAATGCTTTTCGCAACAAGGAACCTTCTTTCGTACTTACCATCTTTCCTTTTAACACCTCCACCGGACGAAATCTAGACAAAACAAAAGCAGGATACGCTCCAGAAAGCAACACGCCAAAAACAAATAACGAAATTAGGGCCAGCCAAAAATTGGCATCCAATAAGAAACTGATAGATAATTCTTGCCCTGAGATCTCATTGAAAAAAGGAATGGAAACCGCGGTAAGCGCCAATGCTATGCCTAACGCAAGGCCATTAAATAAAAACGATTCTGTAAAAAATTGAAAGATTAACTGCTTTCGTTGTGAACCCAACGTCTTTCGTATTCCGACTTCTTTTGCCCTACTGATGGCCCTTGCGGTAGCTAGATTAATATAATTCACCCATGCAATGACCACTATGAAAAAAGCTATCCCTAATAGAAGGTATACTGTTTTACCATCTCCAGTTGGGTTGGGTTCCATCATATAGTTCGAATAGAGATGAATATCGGTTAGGGGCATTAAGGAGTAGGTAGCACTAGAATTAGATGCTCGCAGTTCCTCCCCAGCCAATTCGTCTACAATTGGACCGAATTTGGCCTCAACTGTCGAGGGAGCCACACCTTCCTTAAGTTTAAAATACGTCAAACAGCCATCGGAAAACCACCAGGTATCGGAATCGGCTTCGGGATCTTGATCATTCTCTGCAAGAATTCTTTCCCTGAAAGTGGTATAAGACAGTAATATATTTGGCTTAAGTTGCGTATTCGTTGGCATATCTTCGAAAACACCCGTTATACGATAGCGGCTGTTACCGTTGAATTCAATCGTTTTTCCTATGATATCGGTAGTTCCATAAACTTTAAGGGCCGTTGCTTTTGAAAGTGCCGCGGTGCGATTCTCCTCTAATATAGTTGCCTTATCTCCAGAAATCAGCGGGTAGGAAAACATTTCAAAGAAAGCCTTGCTGGAATACAGTACATTTTCAATTTTTAAAGTTTCACTTCCATTATCAACGATTACCTCACCAGCATCGATGAGTTTAAGGTAATCTTCAATTTCAGGAATCGCCTCACTGAATTGTGTTCCTGCAGCAAAAGCGCCTGCTGCCCATTCAGTGGTCAACACCCCATCATTGTAGCGGTCTTGCTTTACTCGATAAATTAGGTCTTTGTTTTCGTGAAAATCCTCGTAACTGGTTTCAAAAGTTACATATTGCAAAATCAATAGGCATGCAGTAATGCCAATAGCTAGTCCTCCAATATTTATGGCAGAGTACGCCTTGTTCTTTATAAGGTTTCTCCAAGCGATTTTGAGATAGTTTTTAAACATGATTCACATTTTTACTGGACGATTTTAAGACGACTATTATCTAAAGTGCCTCTACTACTTTGTCTAGATCTGGTTATATCTTGCTTGCTGGTTATACCAGAAATAGTCAAGTCTCCACCATCCATATGTATTGCCACCTTCTCCACGTCTACACCAATATTAGCCGATGCTACATCTTTTACTTCGATACGAAGCGTTTTCATCTCCATATTTTTAACGCTATGAAATTCGGCTCTATCCGACACGCTAATCGAAGTCAATGACGGGTTACTTACGAAGACTTCAACGACCTCATTGTGTGCCTCTCCCTCAGTATAGATTTCCAAAACACCATTCTTAATCTTTCGAATAACTTGAGGATAAGGATCACCTGATACAATCATTTCAATTTCTTTATGCGCTTCTTGAGTGAAGAAAACTTTGGCAACACCAGATACGTGTATCGCCTGAAATTCGGGTGAACTCAATTCATTCCTTTTTTCTTCTTGTGCTAGTAGCACGTAAAGTGATGAAAAGATAAATGCTAAGGCAAGTGTCAAGAATTTCTTGGCACTCTTTCGCTCTTTTGAAATCTTGAATTCTAACATGATGATCGATTTAAGATCCTGAAATAAATTCAGGAACAATTGATGAATAAACTCCTTTTATATCATGGCACCTATTTCTCTATTTTGACTTTCAGTTACAATCTGACCGTCAAATAGGTTGACCACACGATGTGCATAATGCGAATCACGATCAGAGTGGGTTACCATGACAATGGTAGTTCCTTCCTGATTGAGTTCGGTAAGCAGATTCATAACCTCGATCCCGTTTTTAGAATCAAGGTTACCAGTTGGCTCATCTGCTAAGATCAGTTTAGGGTTGGTAACTACAGCCCGGGAAATAGCTACACGCTGCTGCTGCCCTCCAGATAGTTGCTGTGGAAAATGCTTTTCACGATGGGCAATTTTCATTCGTTCCAACACCGCCATCACCTTCTGCTTACGTTCAGCCTTCCCCATTTTCAAGTAGATTAATGGGAGTTCAACATTTTCGTATACTGTCAGCTCGTCAATTAGGTTAAAGCTTTGAAAGACAAAGCCCAAATTTCCTTTTCGCAATTGGGTTCGTTGACTTTCTTTTAGTCCGCCTACTTCATGACCTGCGAAATTGTAACTTCCCTCCGTAGGGTTATCTAACATTCCTATAATGTTCAAAAGGGTAGATTTACCACAACCAGAAGGCCCCATGATCGCGGTAAATTCTCCCTCCTCTACTTTCAGGTTTACATTATTTAAGGCTAAAGTTTCTACTTCCTCGGTTCTAAAGCTCTTTTTTAAATTTTGGATTGTTATCATTTTTTGATCGATTTAAGCTGTTATAATTAATGACTTCTATATTCTATTTTTGTGACAGTTTTTATTTTAAAACTATTCGTTCTGCTTCGCCAAACGAATCGTAATTACTCGTAATTACTTGTTCTCCGGCATCTAAGCCTTCTAGCACCTCGTAGTATTTTGAATTCTGTTTCCCAATTCTAATGGGTCTTCTTAGCGCTTCATCGGTACCTGGTGCAACGACAAAAATCCATTGACCTCCTGTACTTTGAAAGAAACTTCCTTTAGGCAATAAAAGCGCATCACTTGATTCTCCTAGCTGTAACTTTATATTATAGCTTTGTCCTGTACGTATGGTAGCCGGTTTGTTTTCCGTAAATACAAGATCTACCCGAAATCTTCCATTACGCACTTCGGGATACACCTTTCGAACCCGTAGCGGAAATTCGTTTCCGTTTCGCTCTAATACCGCAACCAAATCTCTTTTGACCCGATCGATATAGTGTTCGTCAATATCTGCTTCGATTTTATAATCAGTCAATACATTTACCTGTCCGATACGTTGACCTTGTGTAATATTTTGTCCGATTTCGGCATCTAGAAACCCTAATTGTCCGTCAGCAGGTGCGCGCACATTAAGATGATCGAGACGTTGGTACACCATTCCCAAGGTTTTTTGCATTCTCGCCAAATCTGCATCTAGACCTGTTAAAGAGGTTTCTCGCAGCTCATCATCATTTTCAGTTTGCTTCTTAATAATATCGTATTGCTTTTGCGAGAGTTCGTAGTTTTCTTTTGATAGAAGATAGGTTTCTTTTGAAATCAACTCCTCTTTGTAAAGCGCATCGTTTTGTTCAAAATTCCGCTTTAACCTTTGTAAATCGTTACTAGCCGTAGCAAGAGATCGCCTGCCTTCTACCTGTCGCGAATCAAAGGTCAATTTTGTAGAACGCAAATCATTTTGTTTTAACGCCAAGTTACTTTCGCTAGCTAGAATCTGCTCGTATAAATTCATATTTTCAAGCTTCAAGATGATATCACCTTTCTTGACCATGGTACCTTCTTCAATGAGTTTTTCCGAAACACGACCGCCTTCATATGCATCCATATATATCGTGGTAATTGGGGCAACATTTCCTGTAATGGTAATGTAGTCATCAAACTTGCCAGCGCTTACTTGGGCGATGGACAATTTTTCCTTATCGGTTCTGTAGGTGGAGACTGAATTTGTAAAAAGTATTTGGTAGCCTACAAAAAGCACCAACAAACCCAAGGCGATATAGCCATAATGTTTGGGCCGTAAACCTTTTTTCTTTTCGAGTTGAATATCCATCTTTGTTTTTTTCTTTCTTTATTAATTATGCGTAGCCTAGAGGATAGCTCATCCTATAAGTGCGAAGTGATTCTTCTGTTTGTTCGTGATATGGCGATACCCAATCCAAACTTCATATCTTGAATTTCGTATCGCTCTGTAAAATTTCTCCTGATTTTAATTCTTGTCTCTTCCATCTTCTAATTTATATTAAACACAGGTAGCCCACGGTAAAAGTCTAATGTACTTTTATTGACTTCCGAACGCAGCCTTACCTGTAAATTTGCATTTTGTGCATTTGCAAAAAGATTTTTTGCAGTAAATAATTCGATTCCATTTATCATTCCTTTCTCATATCGTTTCTGGGCAATGGTGAAGGCCAAACGCTGTGCTTGCATGTTTTGGTTGCTCTGATCTATTTCTACTAGCAACGAATTGTATTCCTGTACCAATTGTTGAATGGTTTGAAAAAGTACCTGTTCTTGTACCTTCAAATTATTTTCAGCCCTCAACTTTTCAATCTTAGCCTGTTTCACCCTTGAGCGTGCAGACCAGCCATTACTGATAGGCACATTCAAGCTCAACCCATAAAATCGCGAGGTATTGTCTCTGAATTGTTCCCGAAAGGGCAGGGTGTTATCTAAACTATCGCGAAAAGTTTCAAAATAGCCTGTACCCACACCGGCGAAAAGCGATATGGATGGGTAAAGATTTCCCCTAGCTATACCCACTTGTTTCTTTGCTGCTTGAGCTCTTAGTTCTTGCGCCTTGATTAATGGCAAAAATTCACGCGCTTTTGAATAAACCGAGTCTGATCGCATCTCTTGGGTTGTCTTTGTTTCCTTAACTTGTGGAATGTTGGGTATGATTTCTATTTCTGAAGTGTTTTCCAAATTCATTTCTTGTATCAAGGCTAACTTCGCCGCAGCAAGTTGGTTTTCACTTTGCGTCAGATTGAGTTCATCATTTAGCAAGGTCGATTTTGCCTCGTACAAATCTGCGCCTGCCATTAGGCCCAGTTCTATTTGCTTTTCGACCAATTGATAGTTGGTTTTAGATACCTCAAGTTGCTCATTGGCTATAGCAACCAATCCGTCTGAAAATCGAATATTGTTAAAGGCTTGCATAACCCGGAAAGCCAACAAGTACTTTTGCTGTAGTCGCTCTTCTTTGGCCGCATGATATAAAAATTTGGAAGCCTTTATAGAATTGATTTTTTGAAAACCTTGAAACAAATCGATACTCGATTGTATAGAATAGTTATTCGAGAAAAAATCTTGAACAACGAAGGTACCGGTGTTAGGATCTTCTGCCCTACCGGAGTTAACCGTATAATTTGAGCTAGCGTTAACCAACGGTAGCAGGTTTCTAACCGATTGTCTATAGCTTTCTCGATTCGCTTGTTCTGTAAAATCAAGATCATTGAGCTGCAAGTTATGATCTAGGGCATAGGCCACACAGTCATCTAGGGTCCATTTCTCTTGTGCTAAGAGACTTGTTCCCAAAAGGAAAAGGAAAATGAGTTGTATTGGCAATTTTAACTTCATAATGGATTGATATGCCAAAGTGTTTGCTATTTACATGCCAAGATTATAACTTATTGATTATCAGTATAATAAATATATAAATCACATATTAATAAAATTCAGGTGTAAAATAGTTTTACAGATGTTGTCAAAAATTTGGACACATTTAAAAATTGTACCAATTCTTGTCGTAGCTTTAGAATCGGCAAACAGCTACTGAATTTGGCATCTCACAGCACTACAAGATCGATGATACAATTAATGGAATATTTTTTGTTACCGACAATTAACGACAATTCGCTACTATGTTAGACTCCAAAATTCTCGTAATTGATGATAATAAAAGTGTTCTTAGTGCACTTGAAATTTTGTTGCAATTTGAGTACAAAACCGTAAAGACGATTTCTAACCCCAATCAGATTTCTTCCTTTCCCAATTTGGCCGATTTTGATATTGTACTCTTAGATATGAATTTTTCAGCCGGGGTCAATACTGGAAACGAAGGTCTTTTCTGGCTTCGGGAAATCCGAAAAAAAGCACCTCAAACTTCCGTGATTATGATGACAGCTTACGGCGCAGTTGACCTTGCGGTAAAAGCTTTGAAAGAAGGAGCTGCCGATTTTGTACTAAAGCCCTGGAACAATGACAAACTATTAGCCACCGTTAAATCGGCCTATGAGCTGCGTAAATCAAGAAAGGAAATTAATAAGCTCAAAGAAAAAGAAGATCATCTTAAGCAGGTCATCAATCAAAACAAAAATTATATAATTGGCAATTCGAAAGCCTTGACTTCTGTATTAAACTTAGTAGGTAAGGTTGCCAAAACTGATGTAAATGTTTTGGTCACCGGTGAAAACGGAACCGGTAAAGAATTGATAGCACGAGAACTACACAAACTCTCTAATTTGAGCAATGAGGTTTTTATCGCTGTAGACATGGGTTCGATTTCCGAATCATTATTCGAAAGCGAACTTTTTGGACACACCAAAGGCTCATTTACAGATGCAAAGGAAGATCGAGCCGGGAAGTTCGAAGCGGCCAATGGAGGAACTCTCTTTTTGGATGAAATAGGAAACCTTTCTTTACAAACACAGGCAAAATTATTGTCAGCTATTCAAAATAAAGTGGTAGTTCGTGTCGGCTCAAATAAGCCTATTCCTGTAGATATTCGCCTGGTATGCGCAACCAATTGCAATTTAGATAAAATGGTTGCGGACGGACTTTTTCGGGAGGATCTTCTCTATCGAATCAATACGATTCGTGTAGAAGTGCCTCCGTTGAGAGCAAGGGAATCAGATATTCTAATCCTTGCAGAATTTTACCTAAAGAAATTTGCTTCAAAATACGGCAAGCCCGGCTTACGCATAAATCAAACAGCTCAGGAAAAACTGATGAGCTACAAATGGCCCGGTAATGTTAGAGAGCTTCTTCACACCATGGAACGTGCGGTGATTCTTTCTGAAGGAAATGTATTAAGGCCAACTGATTTTCTGTTAGAAGCCAAAAGTGCAATTCCTACTGAAAATGGGCCAAATACTTTAGAAGAGATGGAGCTATTAATGATTACAAAGGCGCTCAATCAAAATGAAGGCAATTATAGCGCCGCAGCAGAACAGCTGGGAATATCTAGACAAACACTTTACAATAAGCTCAAGAAAATAGGGAAGTAATGGTTAGTAGAAACATTTATTTACAAGTGGTACTACGTATCATATTTATAACGCTATCTGCCGTTGGCGCTGTGTATTTCTTTTTTGAAAAGCAATATATAGCTGCAGGTATTGCGACTATTTTACTAGTTACCCAAACCTCTTCTTTAATATACTTTGTAAATCAGACCAATAGGAAAATAGCCTATTTTTTTGATGCCATAAAAAACGAAGATTTTACGCTTCGCTTTCCTGAAAAATTAAGCGTAAAATCATTGGAAGAACTGAATCAAAGCTTGAATATGCTCAACGCAATGATTCAGGATATTTATGTGAAGAAACAAGCGCAAGAACAGTATTATCAAGAAATCTTAAGACAGGCTGATATTGGAATTTTTACTATAAATCCTAAAGGACATATTTTGTACGCCAATCCTACGGTACAAAATCTTTTAAATTATCGTCCTTTAAATCATGTAAAGCAACTCAATTTGATCGACCCTAATCTTTATAAACTTTTTAAAGATTTAAACCCTTTTGAAAATACCATTTTCAACTTAGGAAATGAAAGAGGCAAGCGTGAGTTGAGCTTTAAGTGCACGCCTATCACTATTGAAGAACAAACACTATTGTTGGTCGTAGTTCATGATATTCACAAAGAACTTGATGACAAAGAAACCGATTCTTGGGTAAAATTGATTCGGGTACTCACACATGAAATTATGAACACTATTACCCCGATTACCTCCATATCAGATTCCATACTTAGCTATTTCAAATCAGGAAATAAGTTGTCAGAGCCCGGCAATTTCTCACAAGACCAAATCAATAATACCGCAAAGGGCTTGGAAGTGATTAAAAATCAAGGAACCGACCTTATGAGTTTTGTACAATCGTATCGAACGTTCTTGAGTGTACCAGAACCTGACAAAGAATTGGTACCCGCTTTACCGCTATTGGAAAAAATTAAACTTTTGTTAGATGAACAAAAAGATCTAAAAAAAGTTGGAATTGAGATTCTAGTGGAGCCGCCACAATTGGAACTTTATCTTGATGAAAAACAAATAACCCAAGTGCTTTTAAACCTGGGAAAAAACGCCCAGCAATCTCTAGAAAATCAAGACCATGGAAGTATTCGTCTAATTTCCGGTATAGACAAAATGAACAAGAAATTTATTCTAGTACAAGATAATGGCCCTGGAATACCACCCGACCTAATAGACGAAATTTTTGTTCCCTTTTTTACCACAAAGAATACCGGAACCGGTATTGGACTTAGTCTAACCAAACAAATCATGCGATTGCATGGCGGAAGTATAACCGTATCTTCAAATGAAACGACCCAATTTGTGCTCACCTTTAAGTGATCGGGTGTAGCACTATTCTGTTTGAAGTTCTTTAAATGGGTCCCAAAAGTGCTCTTCCAAATTTTGTATTTGATTGTCAACTACCGCAATGCCCTCATTTTCTAATAGCTGTTGCATAAGATTTGTACCATCAAAATGATGCTTACCAGTAAGAAGGCCGGCTTTATTCACGACCCGGTGCGCAGGAACGTTCTCCATACTTCCAGCTCCATTCATCGCCCAACCTACCATTCTGGCACTTCTGGCAGCTCCTAAATATTTAGCAATTGCTCCGTACGAAGTTACCCTCCCAAAGGGAATTTGTGCCGCTACTTCGTAGACTTTTTGAAAAAAATTCTTTTGCTCTGATTTCATGAACTATAAAACAATCGAAAAAGGGTAATCCCGAAAAGAACAACCATTAAAATACTCAATATATAATTTGCATTCTGTGAAAACCGATTTGTTTTCCTTTCCAATTTGTTAAAGTAAAAAACATAAAGATACAACACTGAAAAAGTACCAAAACCAGCTGCCAGAACAAAGGTCAATATATCAGTAATCTCGAACTGTATCCAACCCGAGGCATTCCACATTGCATTTAATCCGCTATAGTAAGGAATGGTCAATAAATTCAAGGCTGCCAATAAAAATCCTTTTAAAAAACTATTCCGTTTGCTTACCTCAACTGTCTTTGGTGCCTCAACTTTGTTCTTGCGAGCTTTTACAAAAAAAAATATCGCAAAGGTGCCAAAAACTACCAAAGCAATTTTCAATAAAAGATCAATCACATCAGGATTGTCATGTAGAAATTTGGAAATCATTACCGCAATGTATGCCTGAATCATAATCATGGTAGAAACCCCCAAACTAAAGATGACGCCATTTAACTTGCCTTTTTCTACGCTGGTTTTAGCGGCATTCATGTTTAAGAGCCCTGGCGGTACCGTTGCCATACTTGCTGCAGAAAAAGTGGCAAAGAATAAGATTAGCAGGTGTTGCATTGCTAGTTGATCCTGAATTGAATATAGGTAATTGGTTTTCCTTCTTGAAGGTACTGATTTTCATAGAAAGTCTGAATTTTTAAAACTTCTTCAGGACTTCCTTCGTTTTTGTAAACATCATGATTCGCGTAAATAACCTCTAAACCTAAGCCATGTAGCAATCCCAGGGTATAACCGTGCATAAATTCGCTATCTGTTTTTAGGTGAATCAGACCATTTGGTTTTAAAACCTTCTTGTATTTGGCCAGAAAATCTTGATTGGTCATACGATGCTTGGTACGCTTATATTTAATTTGAGGGTCTGGAAAAGTAATCCATATTTCAGAAATCTCATTTTCTGCAAACATGCTATCTACCAACTCTATTTGAGTTCGTAAAAAAGCTACATTTTCTAGATTTTCTTCTAAGGCAGTTTTAGCGCCCCGCCAAAAACGGGCACCTTTAATGTCTATTCCGACAAAATTTTTGTCAGGATTTCGTTTTGAGAGTCCGATAGTATATTCTCCCTTACCGCAGCCTAATTCTAAAACGATAGGATTCTCATTTTTGAAGTGTTCGGCCCATTTCCCTTTTAATACTAAAGTCCCCTCTTCAATTGCCTTCCTTTCGGGTTGGATGACATTCTTGAATGTTTCGTTCTCCTGAAATCGTTTGAGCTTATTTTTACTCCCCACTGCAACCAAAATTTAATGATTGCAAAGCTAAGGAAATCTTAGTTCAGGATAGTTGTATCATGACATCACTTCGTCCACTTCTTCCTCTTTATCCTCTTTTTCCTCTTTTTCCAATGTAAACGAAAATTCTGAGCCTACCCCTTCAACACTTTCCACATAAATTCGTTCTTCATGGGCTTCAATAATGTGTTTCACGATGGCCAAGCCCAATCCTGAACCACCTTCTTTTCGATTTCGGCTTTGATCAACACGATAAAACCGTTCAAAAAGTCTGGGAACATGTTGTTCTGGAATACCCTCTCCGTTATCCGTAACACGAACAATAACCTTGTTTTGAATTAAATTCTCGACGCTTACTTCAGTAGTTCCATTTTCGTGACCATACTTAATAGAATTCACCAAGAGATTGGTTATTACCTGTCTTATTTTTTCAACATCGGCTCGAACATAAATTGGGGTCTCGTAATCCATATCAAAGGTCAATGCAATTTTCTTTTTTGCAGCCTTCATTTCCAAAAGTTCGAAACTGGTCTTAATAAGGTCAATAATATCGAATACCCCCCAATTAACATTTAACTCTCCCGCTTCTAGCTTTGTAATTAGGTCGAGATCTTTTACAATATAAATCAATCTTTCCACAGCTTTATTGGCTCTGTTGAGATACTTTTTTCGCACGTTTTTATCTTCTAAGGCACCGTCCAACAAGGTTTCAAGATAGCCTTGCACCGTAAAAAGAGGTGTCTTTAATTCATGAGACACATTACCTAGAAAGTCTTTTCGATATTCCTCACGAATTTTCAAGGTATCGATCTCAACTTTTTTGTCTTGCGTAAATTTTTCAATCTCTTGGGTAAGTGTGGCCATATCTGTAGTAATCGTTCTTGAGGTCAACGAGCTTGATTCCAATAGCGAAACGTCGTCGTAAATTCTTTTGATTCTACGATAAATAAACTTTTCAATGCGCAGTTGAACTACAAAAAATGATATACCAAAAGAAAGCAAGGCAAACACTACAAGAAAAAGCCAGTCTGATACATTTCTATACCACATAAAAAACCCAAGAAGAATGGTAAGTAGAATACCTATGAAGGTGGCAGTGCGAAAAGCGAATTTATATGATCTCTTTAATCGAATAGCCATTTAAACATGTTTGAACGGATTCTTAACCGGTGGGTCAAAGGGTTTTCACAAATATCATATTTTTAGTCAAGGTAGGACAGTCCTAAGCTAAAAAATGACTGCTTTGACTGCTGAATTATTTTTCTAAGAGTTTGAATGCGGTTATAAGGAAAGATAGTTTTGGGTTTTTATAAGACAAACTTATACCCGACTCCCTTTATGGTTTTGAAGTGATCTTCTCCTATTTTTTCGCGAAGCTTTCGAATGTGAACATCGATAGTTCTGCCACCAACGACTACTTCATTACCCCATACACGGTCTAGAATCACCTCCCTTTTGAATACCTTATTAGGTTTCGAGGTCAATAGCGACAACAATTCAAATTCCTTTCTGGGAAGAACCAGCTCTACGCCATCATTTATTATTTTGTACTCCTCGCGGTTAATTATAATATTACCCACTTTTACGATATCTTCGGTACCAGCATCATCTTCCTTTAGTCTTCGCAGCAGGCCTTTTATCTTACTAACCAACACTTTTGGTTTTATAGGCTTGGTAATATAGTCATCAGCGCCGGCATCAAAACCAGCTACTTGCGAATAATCCTCGCCACGCGCGGTTAAAAAGGTGATAATAGTATTTTCTAACCCCTTCGTATTTCGAATGATTTCACATGCTTCAATACCATCCATTTCAGGCATCATAACGTCTAAAATAATAAGATGTGGTTGCTTTTTCTTTGCTTTGGCCACTCCATCCGCTCCGTTGCTAGCAGTAAAAATGTTATACCCTTCAGCCGATAAATTATAACTTAAAATCTCTAAAATATCTGGTTCATCATCAACTAAAAGTATTCGAATGTCTTTTTTTTTCATCTGTTTTAATTGTGTGGTTCTTTATTGGTCAGATGTAATTCGTATTAACCTTTTAACATCGCTAAATGAATCATAATGATTACTCATTTCATAAAATGTTAAATTTGTCCTCTTCAAATGTAAAGATAAAAGCCTTACCAAAATTGCTCTTAACGTTGATTTAATGTAGTAACAATTTGATAACATTGTACCCGATTAATACCCTTAAATTTACTTTTAAACGACTTTGAATTAGTCGTTGAACTGCATTTCGTCGAAAAATTCGGCCATTAAAGAAACTGATACCAAGCTTTAGAACGTATTATTATTATATTTGTGGTATACATTTTGTTGACAATACTGTATGAAGCACCTTTACCTGATCGCTTTCTTCTTGTTTGTTTCTTTTAGCTACGCTCAAAACAGTGGTGCTAAGGGAGATATTGACGGGTTTAAACTCTACCCAAACCCGGTGACCAATGGTAAGGTTTATATCAGTACCGATGAAAATGCTGCAAAGAAAATCTTGATTTTTGATGTTCTTGGCACTCAAGTATTGGAAACAACAATTTTAGGCATAGAACTCAATCTTTCCGATTTAGATGCTGGCGTGTATGTACTTCGCGTTTATGAGAAAGACAAAGTCGCTACAAGAAAACTGATTATTAAGTAGTTAACCATCACATTTTCTTCCTTTTTGTTGTTATTTTCATCGTTGATTGGTAAAAAAAATCGATGAACTGTTAGTAAAAAATCGTTTACCTACAATTTGTCGAATTTCACAACAATATTTAGTTTACAAACTAGCTCTTCCCTTATCTTTATAATCCCAAATGCTTAACCTATGAAAAAATGCTACTTCGGCTTGCTGCTGCTGTTGACGCTATCTGCCTATGGGCAAGATACTACACACGTCAATCAGACTTTACCGGCAAAGGAATCATTTAAACTTTATCCAAACCCCGCTACAAGCAATGTGGTGTATATTACGACAGCCAAGAACGGACTTAAGGATATCGTAGTATACGATGTTTTTGGAGAAATCGTGCTTACTGACAAAATTATATCCAAATCGTTAAATATTTCGAGGCTTGTTGCCGGAGTATACGTATTACAAGTAACAGAAAACAACGATACGATGACGCGTAAATTGGTTGTAAAATAATACGCTTAACTCAAATTCTGAAAAGCCCTTGTTTGTTAGCAAGGGCTTTTGTTTTATTAGAGCTGCGGTATGTTTACTTTTACAGGAGAACTCAGCATGGAAGCCGCATCTATATTTAATATAAAAAATGATTCTGACTTTGAAGTGAGGGCTTTGGAAGTCTTTCAATTTCAATATCAGAATAATTTTGCATACCGAGAATTTTGCTCCCACTTGGGAAAGTCTCCAAAAGAAGTGCAACAAATTCTTGACATTCCTTTTTTACCTATCGAGTTCTTTAAGTCTAAGACCATAATAACGGGTGCAAAGAGCCCTCAAATTTCATTTTCAAGCAGTGGTACCACTGGAAAGCAAACAAGTCAGCATCATGTTGCAGATCTTCGTATCTATGAACAGAGTTACTTGACAGCCTTTCAGCAATTTTATGGGAATATTCAAGACTATTGTATTCTGGCATTACTGCCCTCCTATTTAGAGAGAGAAGATTCTTCACTTGTCTATATGGTAGCTGATCTTATTCATAAAAGTGGACATTCGGACAGTGGTTTCTATTTGGATGAATTTGATACACTAAAAAAGAAACTACTACAATTAGATTCTTCCGGAAGCAAAGTGTTGCTCATAGGAGTTTCATTTGCTTTGTTGAATTTTACGGAGAAATATCCGCTACAATTAAAAAATACAATTGTAATGGAAACGGGAGGTATGAAGGGCCGACGAAAGGAAATGATTCGTTTTGAACTCCATCAATCTTTAAAACAGGGGTTCGGAATCGATAGTATTCATTCTGAATACGGAATGACCGAACTGCTTTCTCAAGCCTATTCATCAGGAAACGGACTATTTAAAACACCAAATTGGATGAAGGTTTTGATCCGAGATACCGAAGACCCGCTTAGTTTTCAAAAAAGAGGAAAAACTGGTGGAATTAACATCATTGATTTGGCCAATATCAATTCATGCTCCTTTATCGCCACTCAAGACCTAGGAAAGCTTTACGCGGACGAAAGTTTTGAAATTTTGGGTCGTTTTGACCATTCTGATGTTCGCGGGTGTAATTTGATGGTGCTCTAATACCTGCCTTACCCACCTCCACCATGGTCCAAGTTAGCTTTGAGATAAAAATAGAACGTTCCTATTCCTATAAGCAGAAAAATAAAAATGACAAAACTATAACGAAAGACTGCCCTACTTTGGATTTTTGAAAAAAAACGCGCTAGGCCGCAAAATAGAAGTCCGAAGAGTAGAGCGACTATACTATATCCAAGCAAAAGCGGTTTGGCTGCCCTTTCAAATTCCGTAAGGTGACCATCAGGAAAACCCATTGAAATCGTGCTCATAAAGACTAGAACCGCAGATAAGAGGGCAATTGCAGATAAAAAATAAACTCCATTTTTAGTCCTAAACACAGCCTTGAGCGTCATACCGCATTAGTTCACTACCAAAACAAAATAGTTCCTTCTCCCTTTTTGCAAGAGTACGAACCTTTCATTGATTAAGTCCGAAGTGGTAATCATATAGTCTTCCTGTACCTTTTCTTTGTTTACCGAAATGGAATTTTGCTTGAGTTCTCTTCTCGCTTCGCCGTTAGAAGCTAAAAACCCCGTCTGAGCAGCTAAGGCTCCTATCATATCCAATCCTTCACCATTCAAGACAGACTTTGAAATTTCGGCCTGTGGCACCCCATCAAAAACATCTAAAAAGGTCTTTTCATCCAACTTTTTCAAAGCATCGGAAGTAGATTTTCCAAAGAGAATAGCGCTAGCCGCGATGGCATTATCCAAATCGTCTTGTGAATGAACGGCCCTGGTAATTTCTTCCGCCAACCGTTTTTGCAAGATCCTTTGGTGAGGAGCTTCAGCATGTTCGGAAACCAAATTTTCTATCTTCTCTTTTGAAAGAAACGTAAATATTTTGATATACTTTTCGGCATCAGCATCTGAGGTATTTAACCAATACTGGTAGAACTTGTAAGGCGATGTTCTTTCTGTATCCAGCCAAATATTACCACTTTCCGTTTTGCCGAACTTGGTGCCGTCGGCTTTGGTAATCAATGGGCATGTAAGGGCATACCCTTTGCCACCGCCGATTCTACGAATCAACTCTGTTCCGGTAGTAATATTTCCCCATTGATCACTACCTCCCATTTGCAAGGAACAATTGTATTTTTGGTAGAGATATAGGAAATCATAACCCTGAACCAATTGATAGGTAAACTCGGTAAAAGACATGCCTTCTTTTGCTTCAGCCGACAACCTCTTTTTAACTGAATCTTTGGCCATCATATAGTTGACTGTAAGGTGTTTCCCCACATCACGTATAAAATCTAAAAATGAGAAATCCTTCATCCAGTCATAATTATTGACCAAAACGGCGGCATTTTCGGCTTCACTGCTAAAATCTAAAAAACGCGATAACTGTTCTTTTAAAGCTTCTTGGTTATGGCGAAGGGTAGGTTCGTCTAACAGATTGCGTTCTGCCGATTTCCCAGAAGGATCACCAATCATTCCGGTCGCACCCCCAATTAAGGCAAAAGGTTTATGGCCTGCCAACTGAAAATGACGTAACATCATCACACCCACCAAATGCCCGATATGAAGTGAATCGGCAGTTGGGTCGATACCAACATAAGCTGATTTCATACCGCTCAAAAGATGTTCTTCTGTACCCGGCATTGCATCATGCAACATTCCTCGCCATTTTAATTCTTCAACAAAGTTGGTAGCCATTTTAAATCAAGTTTAGCATTCTGTGCAAATATAAAAGGAAATATTGCGCTTTTCCTGAAGTATCAAAAGGAAATTATCCACGTGTATTCGCTAACTTTGAACTATGGTTTTAGTCACCGGAGGAACTGGTTTAGTTGGGGCGCACTTACTCTTGCATTTGCTACAGAAAGGTATTCGAGTTCGCGCCATATATCGGCAAGAAAGTAAGCTAAACCGTGTACAAAACGTTTTCGGATATTACGCCAAAAATGCATCTTCACTTTTTGAGGCCATTGATTGGGTTAAAGCTGATCTTAATGACATTCCAGAACTCCAACATGCTTTTCAAGACGTAGACTATGTATATCACGCCGCTGCCCTTATTTCTTTTGACCCAAGGGATTACAAAAAGCTACTAAAAATCAATGCTGAAGGCACGGCAAACATTGTGAATTTGTGCATTTCAAATAATATTAAAAAGCTTTGTTACGTCAGTACTATTGGCACTATTGGAAAAAGTGTAACCAACACCCTCGCAACCGAAGATAATGAATGGAACGATCAGAACGTAAACGTTTATGCGCTTTCGAAATATGAAGCTGAAATGGAAGTTTGGCGGGGTTCACAAGAAGGTCTTTCGGTGGTAATGGTAAATCCTGGAGTCATACTCGGACCTGGTTTTTGGGATACAGGTAGCGGTGCACTTTTCACTACTGCAAATAAAGGCTATTCTTTTTACCCCCCCGGAGGCACTGGATTTATAACGGTAGACGATGTCGTTAAAATGATGACTTTACTAATGGATTCGCAAATTGAAAACGAGCGATTTATTGCGGTAGCTGAAAATCTTTCATTTCAAGAAATTTTGAATCGATTAACCAGAGCTTTAGATCAACCAGGGCCCTCCAAAAAATTAAAATATTGGCAGTTAGAAATAGGGCGTATTGGAGACTCCATTTGGAGCGCCTTAACTGGAAACCCGCGTAGAATTACAAAAAATTCGATTCATTCGATGAAACACCGTGACCTATACGAAAATCAAAAAATACAAGAAATTTTAGGCTTTGAATTTGAGTCACTAGAACCGACAATCACTTTTTCTTGCCGTCTTTTTTTGGAAGAGAATCCTTAGGTATCAATCCTTTAGGTGTAGCTTTTGCCTCTGCGGCCTTCAAACTATCCTTTATTTTTTTGGCCTGTGTAATACGCTCCTTTTCAGCTTCCAATTTTGCTTCTACCGCCGTGTAAATCTCTTCATGTTCTTCGGGTATAGAGGCATAGTAGCGATCACTTTCAACAAACTGAATACTATCCACACCGTACTTCGTGAAAATATAGGTTGTAGGTTCTATATCGTGCTTTCTCAAAATCTGTGCGTTGGTCACTTTGGCTGCATTTACAATAGCCAAATCGTTCAGAATCAAGACCATTTTTTCTTTGGGAATAAGATTGGCAGGCTTGTCCATTAACTTTTCGGCACAGGACAAGAACAAGGTAATCAAGAGAAGTGGAAGTGCTTTTTTCATAACTAGCGTTCAAAGGTCAACCTTCTTGCATTTCGTTCATCAGAAAAATTGCCATTTTCAAAAGCCAAATGTCCGTTTACAAAAGTATGAGTTATTTTAGAAGCAAAGGTAAAGCCGTCAAATGGAGACCATCCACATTTATAAAAGGTGTTTCCGCTGGTCACTTGCCATGCACTATCCAAATCGACCAAAACCAAGTCTGCAAAATAACCTTCCCTAATAAAGCCGCGTTTTTCTATATCAAAAAGTTTCGCTGGGTTGTGGCACATTTTCTCCACTATTTTTTCCAAAGAGATCATTTTTTCGCTATACTTTTGAAGCATTGCTGGCAACGCATGTTGCACCAAAGGCCCACCAGAAGGGGCTCTCGTATAAATATTATCTTTTTCCTCCAAAAGATGGGGGGCATGATCAGTGGCAATAACATCAATGCGATCATCCAACAAAGCTTCCCATAGCTTTTCACGATCAGAAATCGTCTTGACAGCTGGATTCCACTTGATTAAAGTGCCTTTGGTTTCATAGTCCTCATCTGAAAACCACAAGTGATGAATGCATACTTCTGCAGTTATCTTCTTTTCTTCTAAAGGAATATCATTGCGAAACAGGTCCATTTCCTTAGCCGTGGACAGATGAAAAACGTGTAATCGTGCTCCGGTTTTTTTGGCGAGAGCTATGGCTTTTGAAGAAGAAAGGTAACATGCTTCCTCACTTCGTATCAAAGGATGGTATTTTACAGGAATATCTTCGCCAAACTCCTCTTTAAATTTTGCCAAATTGCGTCGGATAGTACCTTCATCTTCGCAATGTGCTGAGATTACCATTTCTGTACTTCGAAAAATATTTTCCAGTACTTCCTCGTTGTCAACCAACATATTTCCGGTAGAAGAACCCAAGAACAACTTTACGCCTGAGCAAGCCTTGCTATCTAAGCGTTTTAGCTCTTCTAAATTGTCATTTGTGCCGCCAAACAAAAAAGAATAGTTCGCATAAGACGAAGCACCTGCCATCGCGAACTTTTCTTCCAACTTTTTTATAGTCGTTGTTTGCGGATTTGTATTCGGTTGCTCCATAAAAGTGGTTATTCCACCTGAAATGGCAGCTCTGCTTTCAGAGGCAATATTTCCCTTATGTGTTAGGCCGGGCTCTCTGAAGTGTACTTGATCATCGATTATTCCAGGCAACAAATACTTCCCGCTAGCATCAATAACTTTGGCTTCGGCATCAGAGATATCTTTTCCAATTTTTTGAATACGATCATCCTGAATCAAAACATCCGACTCAAAAATGGTGTTTTCATTTACTATAGTAGCATTCTTGATAAGCTGTTTTGCCATTCTTAAAACCTATTTTTTTGAAACAAACTGTTCCATTTCATTTTTAAAACTCCAAAAATAGCTTCGCTAACGATAGAGGAACTCATTTTAGATTTCCCTTTTACACGATCTCTAAAAATAATTGAAACTTCCTCTATGCTATAATTCCTTACATATGCCCTAAACTTCATTTCAATCTGAAAAGCATAGCCCACGAAACGAATGGAATCTAAATTAATATTTTCTAACACATGCCTTTTATAGCACACAAAACCTGCTGTGGGATCATGCACTCGCATACCCGTGATCATTTTTACATAAAAGGATGCTCCATAAGATAGTAAGACCCTGTATAAAGGCCAGTTTACCACATTCACTCCTTTCTTATACCGCGAGCCAACGGCAACGTCAGCACCATTCTTACAGACAGTGTGCAAACGCAACAAATCAGAGGGAGTGTGCGAAAAATCAGCATCCATTTCAAAGATGTAATCATATTTTCGCGCTATGGCCCACTTGAAACCATGAATATAGGCCGTGCCAAGTCCAGATTTTTCTTTTCTTATTTCCAAAAACAACCTATCGCCGAATTCCTTTTGTAAGCGCTGTACGACTGCTGCGGTACCATCGGGGGAGTTATCATCAACAATAAGAACATGAAAATTAGTCCTTAATTCAAAAACCGCCCTGATAATTGCCTCAACGTTCTCAATTTCATTGTAGGTAGGGATAATAACTAAGCTATCAGACATTCAATTGGTTTGATTTCAGCAAAAATAGTGTTTTCATAAGTGCCGAAAAGTGACATTGGTCGTTTTATGATTTTTTTAAATCGAAGTTTAAATGCTAGAATTCGTAATTTTGGCGAGAATAATCGCAACACATGTTTCAAAAACTGCCCAAGCTTTTTTTCTTTCTCTTAGGATCGATTTTAATACTAAACCTACTACAAGCTTATTATACAGAGCTTATTTTCGACGAAGCATACTACTGGTACTATGCAAAAAACCTTGACTGGGGTTACTTTGATCATCCTCCAATGGTAGCTTGGTTAATCAAGGCAAGTAGCTTTTTTTTCAAAGACGAATTAGGAGTTCGCTTTATGAGTTGTGTTTTTTCGGCTGCCACTTTGATTATTTTATGGTTGCTAATCGATCACCAAAAAAAGAAGGATTACGTACTGCATTTTTTCGTAGTTGCATTTTCGATGACCCTACTAAACGCCTATGGTTTCTTTACATTGCCAGATACCCCACTTTTGTTTTTTACCGCACTGTTTCTATTAGTATATAAACGATTTATAACCTCACCTTCGGTGCTTTTGTCCTTAGTTTTAGGGGTGGTCATGGCGGCCTTAATGTACAGCAAGTATCATGCGATTTTAGTGATTGTGTTTGTGCTGCTTTCCAATCTAAAATTGATAACCAGCAAATATGCGTGGTTAGCGGTTTTTGTAGCACTCTTATGCTATGCCCCACACTTTGTTTGGTTGTACGAAAATGATTTTGTTTCTATACGATATCATCTGTTTGAACGTCCAAATCAAGCCTATAGCTTTAACAAGTTCACCTTGGGGTATTTCGTGAATCTCATGGCCATATTCGGCCTCACTTTTCCGTTTGCATATTATATCTTATTCAAGTCAAGACCGCAAAACACCTTCAACAAAGCACTAGTCTATTTAACCTACGGAGTGCTCCTTTTCTTTTTTGTTTCAAGTTTTTCCAAACGGGTGCAAACACAGTGGATTATTGTGATTTCAATTCCCATGGTTTTAATCGTATTTAACTATATCTTAGAAAATGAGAAGATTAGAAAGTGGTTCTTCGGTTTGGCAATTGCAAACATAATCATACTTCTATATCTTAGAGTGGGTCTTATTTACGAGCCTTTTTTTCCTATAGTTTTTGAATCTCATGGCAACAAAGAATGGGTGGATCGATTGGAGTATGATGTTTGGGATATTCCAGTAGTTTTTGAGAACTCTTATCGAAATGCACCGATGTATGAGTTTTATTCAGGTAGAAAAGCCATTTCATTAAACAATATCAATTACCGGCAAAATCAATATTCAATTGATGATGCTGAGGCCAGTGTTCAGCATAATAGAGTTTTTTATGTGACGCCTTATACGCGTATAGCAGGCTTTGCCTACCCTAGATCGAATGGTCAACTCTTTTATGGGGAATACATCGAGCATTTCGAATCTTTTCGCAGATTGAAGTGTATAGTGGAAAAAGATGAATTGGAATTTGATTTGAACAAGACCCTTGTTATGAAAGTATACAACCCCTACAAGGTGACTATTCCTTTGCATAAACTTAAATTCGGATTGGCGTATCTGAATGATTATAAAGAAGTACGTGATGTTCGAAAAATTGTAGCCTCTCCTATTGATACAACAATTTTAGCCTTGAAATCAAATGATACTGTAAATTTTACGTTTAAACTACCAAAAACCAAAATGGAAAACCCAGGATACTTCAGATTAGGTATCTCGGAAAATAATCTCCCATACGGACTCAACGGCAACAATATCAAACTCAAATAGTGGAACCAACTCTTCGAAACATAGAAAATATTGATTGGGTTACCCTCCTCATCTTTGGCAGTCTGATATTGGTGGTGCTTGCCAAGACTACTTTTTACAATCGATTTTTGAATTTTATCATCTTACCCTTTAACAACAAGTACATTTTCATGTATAACAAAAAGGAAAAGCTGATCAATTGGTTTCATATTTTTTTTACGGTCTTTCAGGTATTCAACTTTTCGCTATTCTTATACTTATCTTGGAAGGCTATTTTCGGTCCTTTGAAAGAACCAGATCTAAATTCCTATTTGTACCCAATCATACTAGGCACTTTATTCCTTTTTTTAGTTGTAAAAGTACTTTTGCAGTTAGGAAATGGTTTTATTTTCAATTCAAATAAAATCATAAGCGAGCTAATTTTTAAGAAGCTGTCCTACTTAAATCACAGCGGCTTAATCATGTTCATGGCAAACATTATTCTAACTTATGTTTTTAAAGATTCAAAAGCTGTAATTTATGGAACATTTTTCTTGATTCTTTTAATAAATGGAATAGGATGGGTCACCTTATTGAGGAATCATCAAAAATTCATTGCCAACAACTTTTTCTATTTTATTTTGTACCTTTGCGCACTCGAAATTGCTCCTTGGGTAATTATAGGAGGTTATTTAAGAGATTGATCTGTAGGCAAGAAGCCTGTGATAATTTTGGCAGAAGTTTGAAGAGTTATTAACAGCGTTCGCAGACTGCCTTATCTGACCAAAGGAACGAAAAACAGTTGTAGATGAAAGTAAAGACGATTTTGGTGTCTCAACCAGAACCGAAGATGGAAAACTCTCCTTATTCGAAACTAATTAATAAGGAAAAAGTTAAAGTCGATTTTAGACCTTTCATTCATGTGGAAGGTGTTGATGCCAAAGAGGTTCGTCAGCAAAAAATTGACCTCAATAATTATACAGCCATTATACTTACTAGTCGTAATGCCGTAGATCATTTTTTCAGAATCGCTGAAGAAATGCGTTTCAAAGTACCCGATGCTATGAAGTATTTCTGCCAGTCAGAAGCTGTGGCATACTACCTTCAGAAATATGTAGTGTATCGCAAGCGTAAGATTTATGTAGGCAAAATGAATTTTCCTGATTTGGCGTTATTATTTAAAAAATATAAGGATGAGAAGTTTCTTTTGCCTTCTTCAGATTCATTGAAGGCCATTGTTCCTGAGACCTTAGACAAACTTGGAATTGATTGGACTAGAGGTATTTTTTATAAGACCGTAATTAGTGACCTTTCAGACTTAAAAGAAGTCTATTATGATGTCTTGGTTTTCTTTAGTCCCTCTGGTATTGAATCACTTTTAAAGAATTTTCCCGATTTTGAGCAGAACGACACTAGAATAGCAGTTTTCGGAAATTCTACCGTTAAAGCGGCAACTGAAGCTGGGTTACGATGCGATATTAAAGCTCCTACTCCAGAAACTCCTTCCATGACAATGGCGTTGCAGAAATACATAAATGCAGCGAACAAAAGATAAACGTTATTACGCAAATTAAAAAAGGTCCCTGAATTATAATTCAGGGACCTTTTTTTTAGGCCTACCAGCTTTAGATGCTTGTTTCAACTAATAAGCATATCGCTGTGGTCCGCCACGACGTATTTCTTCACTTGCATAGGATTCAAACTGTTTGAAGTTTTCTCGGAAGGCATTGGTTAGCTTAAAAGCTGTAGTATAGTACGCTTCATCGTCATTCCATGTGGCCCTCGGACTTAACACTTCAGTTGGCACCCCCGGACAAGATCTAGGTTGCGCCACTCCAAAAACAGAATGGATATGATAATCATCATAAGTATACAAGCCCAAATCACCGTTTAAAACGGCATTGATCATAGCTCGGGTATACTTTAACTTCATACGCGTTCCGATGCCATAAGGGCCACCAGTCCATCCTGTATTTACCAACCAGACATTAACCCCTGCGTCTTGCATTTTTTTACTCAACATTTCTGCATATTTTGTTGGATGTAAAGGCATAAAAGGAGCGCCAAAACAAGCAGAAAATGACGGTATAGGTTCTTTTACTCCGGCTTCCGTACCAGCTACTTTTGCCGTATAACCTGATATAAAATGATAGGCTGCTTGGCTCGGCGTTAATTTAGATATTGGTGGTAATACTCCAAAAGCATCGGCAGTTAAAAAGAAAATATTCTTCGGATTTTTGCCTAGCGAGGGTTGTTTGATGTTTTCAATATGATAAATAGGATAACTGACCCGTGTATTTTGAGTAATAGAGGTATCCTCGAAGTTGACCACGCCTTGGTCATTCATGATGACATTTTCAAGGATGGCTCCTTTTTTAATCGCACCATAAATTTCAGGTTCTTGTTCGGCAGACAAATTAATCACTTTTGCATAACATCCTCCTTCAAAATTAAAGACCGCATTTTCATTGTTCCAACCGTGCTCATCATCACCAATCAGCTTTCTATTTGCGTCAGTTGACAAGGTAGTTTTTCCGGTACCTGATAGACCAAAAAAGATGGCCGTATCTCCCTTCTTACCCACATTGGCAGAGCAATGCATGGGTAAGGTATTCTTCTGTACAGGAAGAATGAAATTCAAAGCTGAAAAGATTCCCTTTTTTATTTCACCAGTATATCCCGTACCTCCGATTAAAGCAATCTTTTTTGTAAAGTTCAAAATAGCAAAATTATGCTGACGCGTGCCATCAGCTTCCGCAACAGCCATAAAGCCAGGTGCATTGACAACTATCCATTCAGGATCAAAATTTTTCAACTCTACCTTTGTAGGACGAATAAACATGTTGTAGGCGAACATATTGCTCCACGGATATTCATTAATCACTCGAATGTTCATACGGTAATTGGCATCAGCACAAGCATAACAATCTCTAACAAAGAGTTCTTTGTCTCCCAAATAATTTACCACCTTATCGTATAAGGCATCAAATTTTGAGGGCTCAAAAGGAATGTTGATATCGCCCCACCAGACTTTATCTTTTGTAATTTCGTCCTTAACAATGAAGCGGTCCATAGGAGATCTCCCAGTGAACTCTCCTGTATTGACTGCAAGAGCTCCTGAAGAAGCCTCTTTACCCATTTTTTTGGCCAAAGTAATTTCCTGAAGTTTTGCAGGTGAGAGCTGATAATGTACGTTGTGATGTTTGATTCCGTAAGCTTCAAGCGAAACGGTGGCGGTGACTTTTTTCGAATTATTCATTCAATGTCTATTTTGATAGGTCAAAATTATTGAAAATTTATTCTTTTGCCTTATAAAATGAGAATATATTAGCTAAAATGCCTGTGTGCTCGATAACCTAGAAGCAACCAGCCAGAAATAAGAAGTAATCCTCCTACTGGGGTCATAAATCCTAGCGTCTTAAAATCGAAAGAAGTCAAACCATTAGTTGATAGAAGGTAAATTGAAAATGAAAAAAGTACCATTCCTGCTACCATCAAATAGTAAATCGATTTTTTACTTTGCTCTGGTAAGCGGTTGGTACTTCCCAGAACCAAAAGAAGAAGGGAATGATACATTTGATATCTCACTCCCGTTTCAAAGGTTTGTATGGCCTCAGCATCAACCAACTCCTCCAATCCATGTGCCCCAAAGGCTCCTAAGACTACCGCAAGCACGCCAAACACAATTCCTGTTAAAAATATTGTTCTGTTCATAACTTAGACAGCATATTTTTTTATAAATGTAACAATTTGATACCTTAGTATTTCGTTTACAAAAGTAACCAATCGGAAAGCTAATGCGTAAAATACTTGTGGTCGGAGCCGGAAAATCGACATCATATCTAATTGATTATTTTTTGGAAAAGGCAGAACTGGAAAAACTTCATCTGACTATTGGTGATATTAATCCGAATGGGATTTCTTCCGCTATCGGCAACCATAGCGCATGTACCGTGCTGCAGCTTGATGTTTTTCAAGACGAGGCACGTAGAAAAATAATAGCGAATAATGATATTGTAGTGTCGATGCTTCCGGCACGTATGCACATGAAAGTAGCTGAGGATTGCATTGCCTTTGCAAAACATCTTGTAACCGCTTCTTATGTAAGCAAAGAAATCAAAACCTTAGATGGCCAAGCTAAAGAAAAAGGGCTGGTTTTCATGAACGAAATAGGTCTAGATCCCGGAATCGATCATATGAGTGCTATGCAGGTTATTGATCGAATTCGTGAAAAAGGCGGCAAGATGATTCTTTTTGAATCATTTACCGGTGGCTTGGTGGCACCCGAAAGTGACACTAATCTTTGGAACTATAAATTCACTTGGAACCCAAGAAATGTTGTGTTAGCCGGTCAAGGCGGCGCGGCTAAATTTATTCAAGAAGGCACCTATAAATACATTCCCTATCATAAACTATTTCGACGAACCGAGTTTTTTGAAATTGAAGGCTACGGAAGATTCGAAGGATATGCCAATCGCGATTCGTTAAATTATAGAGAAGCCTATGGTTTAGAAGATGTACTAACATTGTATCGCGGCACCATGCGCAGAGTAGGATTTTCGAGAGCATGGGATATTTTTGTTCAACTCGGAATGACTGACGACAGCTATATGATTGAGAATTCTGAGGGCATGAGCTATCGTGAGTTTACCAACTCCTTTCTTCCGTATTCTTCAACTGATTCTGTTGAGTTGAAACTACGTCATTATCTAAAAATGGCACAAGATGATATCAAGTGGTTAAAACTGCAAGAATTAAATTTATTCGATGCCAACAAGACCATCCCCATAAAAAATGGGACACCTGCGCAACTACTCCAATTCATTCTAGAAGACAGTTGGTCACTCAATGAGGAGGATAAAGACATGATCGTAATGTATCATAAATTTGGCTATGAATTGAACGGAAAACAACACCAAATCGATGCAAATACCGTGGTTAAAGGAGAGAGCAGAACACATACCGCAATGGCAAAAACAGTGGGGTTACCCGTCGCGATTGCCACCTTGGCTATTTTGAACAAAAAAATTACCAGCCCGGGAGTGCAAATCCCTATCAAAAAAGAAGTATACGACCCAATTCTTGAAGAACTAAAAGATTATGGAATCACTTTTAAAGAATACGACGTGCCTTATCTAGGATATAATCCCGAGTCGGTTTATGATAAATAAATAGAGGCCTAAAACGCTAGCTCAGAACAGGGCAGAAATTACTACAATCAATTTCGTACATTATAGTTACTTTTACTTTTATTCTGAAACTGTAAAGATGAAATCCAATTCCAAAAACGTAAAAATTGACGGAATCGACAAAAAAATATTAAGATTCTTAATGTCCGATGCACGAAAACCTGTATTGGAGATCGCACGAAACATCGGTATCTCAGGTGCAGCAATTCACCAACGTTTGCGGAAGTTAGAAGCATCGGGACTCTTGGCCGGTTCGAAGTTTGTGATCAACCCGAAGGTAATGGGATATACTACCATGGCCTATATCGGAATCTTTTTAGATAAAGCCATGAGCAACCCGGTAGCGGTAAAGCAGTTGAAAGAGATTCCTGAAGTTTTGGAATGTCATTATACAACAGGCAATTGGTCAATTTTAATAAAAGTGCTCTGCAAAGACAACGAGCACTTGATGCACGTGTTAAACAAAGAAATACAGCAGATCGAAGGAGTTTCACGAACAGAGACCTTTATTTCTTTGGAGCAGCAAATCGATCGACAGATATCTATTTAAGTTCGAACACCTCAATCAAATTCGTAAAGTATGAATGGCTCATCATCAGGTTTCCCCCCGGAAGCTTCGTAACACTTTTGGGCGGCAATATTCGACTTTTCTGTACCAATCCAAGCTTCTAGACAGCCCAATTCTTTGCCATAATTCCAAAGCGCTTTAACAAGTGCCTTTCCAATACCACGATTTTGAAAAGCTTCTAGTACCCCCACCTCATTCATAAAGAGTTCAGGGTCTTTGTCAGGATGCACATAATGAAACCCAGAAGCCATTCCAACCACGTTTTCACCGTCAAAAGCCAAGAACAAGTGGTGCCTTGCATCATTGAGAAACTCTATTGCCCGATTTCGTTTTATCGGATAATCGAACAAAGCATTGCCTACTTTTTCAATAGCGTCTACATCGGTAATTGTCGCCAGTCGAATTACAATACTACGTTGCATAGGTATATTTGGTTAGAAAAAAACCTGTTCAAAACTTATTAGAACAGCTTTGATATCGATTTCAATGCACACTAATCTCTACTTGCAACCCGCATTGCAAAATAGATTAAGGTAGCCAACGCTCCCAGGGCAGCAACCAAATAGGTTCTGGCGGCCCACTTCAAGGCATCTTCCGCACCTGCGTATTCTTGCTGACTCACCATATTCTTGTTCTTCAACCAAGCCAACGCTCGATTACTTGCGTCATATTCTACAGGGAGGGTAATGAAGCTAAATAAGGTGCCGATGCCATATAAGCCTACACCTATCCAAGCTATTGTTCCCCCGATCGCCGTGGTCTGCATCAGCATTAACCCTCCCAAAATTACCCACATGGAAAGCCGAGAAGTAACGTTCAATACGGGTACCAACCGAGATCGCATTCCCAACCACTCATACGCCGTAGCGTGTTGCACTGCATGACCGCATTCATGCGCTGCTACTGCAGCTGCAGATGCATTTCTTTGGGCAAAGACCCCCTCGCTCAAGTTAACAGTTTTATTGGTGGGATTGTAATGATCTGTCAACATACCAGGGGTGGAAATCACTTTCACATCGCGAATACCATGATCCGCCAACATTTTTTCAGCAATCTCGGCACCGCTCATTCCGTTACGCAATTGTACTTGGGAGTACTTTTTAAATTTACTTTTTAAACGGTTACTTACCAGCATGCTGAACAGTCCGAAAACAGCAGCAATTGCAATGTAACCTATATCAAATCCAAACATATTTTTTGTGTTTTATTTTATACTTAAAGATACTAAAGATCACCTTCGCTACAAAAGTCCTTCAACAGTGTACGCAACGATTGAAACCGAAAGACGGAGGTTGACCATTAGTTAAAAGCAAAAACCCCGCCAGAGTGGGGCAGGGTGTTTTTTATGACAAAATGTCTATTATACTACTTCAGCTTTCCAGCCAAAAGCTTCAATAATCTCATGATAGACCACCTCACCTTTCACAATATTCAAACCTTTTTGCAAAGATGCATCAAGGTCGGTTGCTCTTTCCCATCCTAAATTCCCCAATTTTAGTACATAGGGCAATGTCACATTGGTCAATGCTACCGTAGATGTGTACGGTACTGCCCCCGGCATATTAGCTACCGAGTAATGAACGACGTCATCAATAATATATACAGGATCCTCGTGAGTGGTAGGTCTGGTGGTTTCAACGCAGCCTCCTTGATCTACGGCAACATCTACGATAACCGTACCAGGGCGCATTTTCTTTAACATATCTCTGGTAATCAGGTTGGGTGCTTTTGCTCCTTTCAACAAAACGCCGCCAATGATCAAGTCATGGGTCTTTATATGCTTTCGAATATTGAATTCGTTCGAAAACTCGGTCACTACATGCGAGGGCATAACATCATTTACATAGCGCAATCTTTTCATATTGACATCCATAATGGTTACATGCGCACCCAAACCTGCAGCCATTTTTGCAGCTTGAATTCCTACTACCCCCGCTCCAAGAACTAATACTTTACCTGGCTGTACTCCGGGCACGCCTCCTAATAACACCCCTCGGCCTTTTACTGGCTTTTCTAAATAGCGTGCTCCTTGTTGAATTGCCATACGACCTGCAACCTCTGACATAGGCGTTAACAAGGGAAGTGCTCCATCCTCGTCTTCAACGGTTTCATATGCGATGCAAATCGCTTGACTATCTACCATGGCCTTGGTCAATGATTCACTTGAAGCAAAATGAAAATAAGTAAAAACAATCTGATCTTTTTGAACCAATTCGTACTCTTCGGCTATAGGCTCTTTAACCTTTACAATCATTTCACTCATGGCATATACAAGACCGATTGTATCTAAGAGTATGGCTCCTGCGCTCTTATAATCACCGTCTGAAAATCCACTGCCTTCGCCGGCACCAGATTGCACGTATACTGTATGATCGTTCTTTACCAACTCAAAAACTCCTGAGGGGGTCATACCTACACGATTTTCATTGTTCTTTATCTCTTTTGGGACACCTATTTTCATTATAGTACAATTTTAGAATTCATCACAAAAATGTAACAATTATACAAATAATGAAAACTATATCGGTAAAATACAGGGGGTATAGGATAAAAAATTGATTCTATGTGCATATACCCCCTAAAATTTAGGGGGTTATAGTAAATATAAATTATTCTTTTAGGATTTTAACTTTACGCGAAGCAACTAGAATTACCCAACGATATTCACAATCTTACCGGGCACCACGATCACCTTTTTAGGAGTACGCCCAGCCAGTTGTTGCTGTGTCTTTTCATGTGCCATAACTGCGGCCTCAATATCCTCCTTTGACATTTCTGCCGGAAGTTCTATTTTGAACCGCATTTTCCCATTAAAGGAAATTGGGTATTCTTTGCTACTCTCGACCAGATGTTGAGGCTCAAAAGTTGGGAACGTTGCTATAGCAATCGATTCGCTATGCCCAAGTTTCTTCCAAAGCTCTTCTGCGATATGGGGTGCATAGGGGGAAACTAAAATCGCCAAAGGTTCCAATATCGCTCTGCTCGTGCATTTTTGCGCCGTCAATTCGTTTACACAAATCATAAACGTCGACACAGAAGTATTGAAGCTAAAGTTTTCGATATCTTCTTCTACCTTTTTTATGGTTTTATGTAAGCTTTTTAACATGTCAGCCGAAGGGCCTTCACCCTGACCCCCTACTGAAGAATGGGAATCAGTTACGTAAAAGGTTCCGTTTTCTCCAGAGTGGAATAATTTCCATAATTTTTTCAAGAAACCATGCACCCCAGTAATGCCTGAGGTGTTCCAAGGTTTGGATTGCTCCAACGGGCCTAGGAACATTTCATACAAACGTAGGCTGTCAGCGCCATACTCCTTGACAATATCATCAGGGTTAACAACATTGTATTTAGATTTAGACATTTTTTCGACTTCTCGGCCCACTATATATTTGCCGTTTTCTAATTCGAACTCAGCATCTTTATAGTCAGGCTGCCACTTTTGGAAGCCTTCAATATCAAGTTCATCAGATGCATTTACTAAAGAAACATCTGCGTGAATCGGCGTGACCTTTTTATCAGCTACAAGTCCTTTTGATATTAGCCTAGCTGTTTTTTCTTCCCTGTAGATGAAGGCGCTGGTTCCGGTGATCATACCTTGATTGATCATCTTCTTCGCAAACTCATCTTGGGGTACATATCCTCTATCAAACATAAATTTTTGCCAAAAACGGGAGTACAGCAGGTGCCCCGTGGCATGTTCGATACCTCCGATGTAAAGATCTACATCTTGCCAATAATCAATAGCCGCTTTTGAAAAAATTTCCGCTTCGTTATGCGGATCCATATAACGGTTAAAATATTGAGAGCTACCAGCCCAGCCCGGCATGGTATTTAAATCTAATGGAAATACTGTTTTATGGTCAATCTTCTCATTTGCAACGACTTCATTGCTCGCTGAATCCCAGGCCCAATATGTTGCATTGCCTAAAGGGGGTTCGCCGGTTTCCGTAGGCAAGTATTTTTCCACCTCCGGCAGTTCAATCGGCAAATGTTCAGTAGCTATCATCTGAGGCATGCCATCTACATAATACACCGGAAAGGGCTCTCCCCAGTAGCGCTGTCTGCTAAAAACAGCATCGCGCAAGCGATAGTTTATTTTACCTTCCCCTTGGCCCAATTTTTCCAATTCATAAATAGCAGTTTTTACCGCTTTTTTATAGGGCAAGCCATTAAGGAAATCAGAATTGGCAATCACACTTTTCTCTTTGTCGGCAAAAGCTTCTTCTGAAATATCGATCCCTTCAAAAATATTAGGAATGGGAATATTAAAATGTTTTGCGAAATCCCAATCTCTTTGGTCACCACATGGAACAGACATCACGGCTCCAGTACCGTATCCTGCCAATACATAATCTCCAATCCAAATTGGAATGGGTTTTTTCGTAAATGGGTGCTCTGCATAAGCACCGGTAAACGCGCCGGAAATAGACTTTACATCTGCCATACGGTCGCGCTCCGAGCGTTTAGCTGTTGCTTCTATATAGGCATCGACCTCGGCTTTTTGTTCTGACAAAGTGATTTTGGCAACCAACTCGTGCTCAGGTGCCAAGGTCATAAAACTTGCTCCGAAGATGGTGTCGGGGCGCGTAGTAAACACCTCAATAGGGTATCGCTTATCGACGCCACTCGACGTAACTGTATAAAAGGTAACACTTGCTCCTTGACTTCTACCAATCCAGTTGGTTTGTGAATCTTTCAAAGGCTGTGGCCAGTCGATGGTATCCAATCCGTCAAGCAAACGCTGGGCATAGGCACTAATACGCATACTCCATTGGGTCATCTTTTTACGAATTACCGGATGACCGCCACGTTCGGAAACGCCATTTATAATTTCATCATTTGCCAATACGGTGCCTAAAGCCGGACACCAATTTACTTCGGTATCTGCGAGATACGCCAATCGATATTTCAATAAGATTTCCTGTTGCTCTTTGCTAGAAAAACTATTCCAATCTGCTCCTGAAAATTCTCCAACATCCTCATCACAAACTGCATTTACCTCTACATTTCCATCAGAGGAAAACTTAGATACTAGGGTTTCAATATCCTCTGCTTTATTAGTATCCTTATTGTACCACGAATTAAAAAGTTGAACAAAAACCCACTGCGTCCATTTATAATACTTCGGGTCGGAAGTTCGTACTTCACGACTCCAATCGAATGAAAATCCGAGTTGGTCTAACTGCCTGCGGTATGTTTTTATGTTTGCCGCTGTAGTTATCGCCGGATGCTGACCGGTCTGAATGGCATATTGTTCAGCCGGTAAGCCGAAAGAATCATATCCTTGTGGATGCAATACATTATAACCTTTATGCCTTTTGTAACGTGCATATATATCACTTGCAATATAACCCAGAGGATGGCCCACATGTAACCCAGCCCCTGAAGGGTATGGAAACATGTCAAGCACATAAAACTTTTCCTTATCTGAATTGTTTTCCGCTTTAAAGGTTTGGTTATCGGCCCAATATTTTTGCCAGTTGGCCTCAATTTCGTTGAAATTGTATCGCATGATTTGTGCTTCTTAAAAGTAAAGGGCAAAAATAGTCTTATTCTATTAAAGGCGAAAGCTTAGCCCAAGAGTAGTTTTCCGCTGTATAGCACCCAAACCATAGTCAATATTGCCGATAAATTTATAGCATAACCAAATAATTTCATTTGGGAAAGGGTATAGGGTTTGTCTTTAAAAAAGATAAACACATCGAGCACCAACCATACCGAAAACAATGCCAAGAATAGCGCCAAAATCAGATCGTTAAACCATACCCACACCAAAAAAGATTCCAACAGCAAAATTACCAACATCAAAAATTTGGAATTTCTTCGCTTTAAAAGGGTAGCCGTAGTACGCTTCCCAGAGGCCAAATCAGGTTCGATATCCATGATTTCACCAGCGATATGCGCTTGAAAAGCAAAAAGAGATAGATAGGTTAGCGTTTGCCAAGGCAATATCTCCAAATTGTTCAATTCGGTCGCAAAGAAAGCCGTGGTTACATAACCCACTTGAATTATTATTTCAAAGGGGGGACGTTCTTTAATTCGAAAGGGTTTGAAATTGTACACAATGTTCACCACCACCATAAATATGAGTAACAGAAACATTTTGAGTCCGGATAGATAGGTAAAAATCACAACAAACGGAAGAATGATCAATGTAATTTTCTTCAACAACCCATCTAAATGTATCCTAGGGGCTTTCGCGCCAAATAAAAATTTCCCTTTCTAGGGTTGACCGCATCGGCTTCTGCATCGTTGTAATCGTTTAAACCATAAACCAAATAATTTAAAGGAAAGGTGACGAAAAAGAGTCCCAGCCAAAACATCCAAGACTTCCAAAAATTGTCTTGATTGCCGAAGGGTACAAGGTAGATCCATACCGTAGGAAACCATAGGCCAGGTCTTGAGATCTTCAGGTCTAGAAGGTTCATAACGTTTGATTGGTACTAGGTCTAACGAAGATATCGTTCAAATATTAGAAACAGAAATTATATACTGCCCTGATTCAATTTACTTTCCTAACTTTACCCTAGCAATACCTACTATGGGCAAATCTTTCGAACAATATCAGCAGAGGAAACTTATATCTTCCTACTTCTCAGTAGTCTTGAGTATCGCGCTTGTTCTTTTTTTATTAGGTATTCTTGGAATATTGGTCTTAAATACCAAAAAGATGGCCGATCACTTTAAGGAGCAAATCACCATTTCTGTCTTTTTAAAGGAAAGTGCCAAGGAAGTAGAAATCGACCAGTTGCAAAAAAGTTTGGCCATGGCCGAGTATACGAAGACGGCCAACTATGTATCTAAAGATGAAGCTGCGGAAAAACATACGGAAGAAATCGGCGAGAATTTTATTGAGTTTTTAGGTTATAATCCCTTAAAAAATTCCATAGATGTAAATTTGAATGCCGACTTTGTATCTCCAGAAAAAATTGAAGAGATCGCCGCAGAAATTACAGCCAAGGGTTATGTAGAGGAAGTTAGCTACGATCAGCCTTTAGTTGGTCTGCTCAATGACAATGTCAAAAAAATAAGTCTTTGGATTCTTGTAGCCAGCGGTATTTTTACTTTTATCGCGGTGCTGCTAATCAATAGTTCAATACGCTTATCAATTTACTCCAAACGCTTTATCATCAAAACAATGCAAATGGTGGGTGCTACCAAGACCTTTATTCGCAGGCCTTTTATATGGACAAACGTTAAGTTAGGGATGCTAGGTTCCGTTGTCGCCTTACTGGCTTTGGGCGGAGTGCTTTTTTATATCAACGAGAATTTTCCCGATTTAGGACTGTTTGATGACGCCTCTATATTAGTGATATTGTTTGTTGGAGTGTTTGTATTGGGCCTTCTCATTTCCCTAATCAGCACGTACCTTGCGACACAACGCTTTTTAAATCTTCGCACTGACGAATTGTATTATTGAGACAATAGACCGCAACGCTCCAAGAAATGTGAATCAATTTGACGAGATAAAACATCTGCGTATTACATTTTCGAATATCGCACTAAATAACCATTTTCAATTTCATAACTTTGCGGCCATGAGCAAGAAGAACAAACACAAAGACGAACAGCCTCAGCAGGAATTTATTTTCCAGAAAAAGAACTATATGTTCATGTTCATCGGCATTGCTTTTATTGCATTAGGCTTCATCTTAATGAGCGGCGGCGGCAGTAATGACCCCACTGTATTTAGTGAAGACATCTATAACTTTAGACGCATCCGACTGGCCCCAACTTTAGTGCTTATCGGACTTGGTATTGAGGTATACGCAATTTTGTTGAACCCCCATAAGAAGAAAAAATAGTTGGATACTCTAGATGCTATTCTCCTTGGAATCATTCAGGGTTTAACCGAATTTCTACCGGTATCTTCTAGTGGGCACTTGGAATTGGGAAAAGCAATTTTGGGCGATGATTCCGTTCCTGAAGAAAGTCTCTTATTTACCGTTGTTCTTCATTTTGCTACAGCCCTTAGTACCATGGTAGTTTTTCGAAAAGATGTTTGGGAGATTCTTCGCGGACTTTTCAGTTTTAAATGGAATGAAGAAACCCGGTTTTCTCTAAAAATTATCGTTTCCATGCTGCCTGCAGTTTTTGTAGGGCTGTTTTTTGAAGAACAGTTAGAAGCCTTTTTTGGGGGAAATATTCGATTTGTTGGCTTTATGCTATTAATTACAGCGGTACTGCTGTATTTTGCAGATAAAGCCAAGGATACCGATAAGAAGGTTAGTTATAAAAACGCATTTATTGTCGGGGTATCTCAAGCAATTGCAATGCTTCCAGGCATTTCGAGAAGTGGTGCCACCATCTCGACCTCTGTCCTTTTAGGCGTCGACAAAACCAAAGCGGCCCGGTTTTCATTTTTAATGGTCGTACCCCTAATATTTGGAAAAATAGGTAAAGATCTTTTAAGTGGCGACCTTACTTTTACTGGAGAGAACAACCTTGCCATGGGTGCCGGATTTATAGCAGCATTTATCGCTGGTCTGGCGGCTTGTACTTGGATGATTCAATTGGTCAAGAAAAGTAAACTCTCCTATTTCGCCATTTACTGCTTAATCGTCGGCCTTATCGCAATTGGGTATGGTTTTTGGGTATAACTAATCGACCCTCTTATTATTCTTCAAAATGGATACAAGAACCAAAGAAGATTTTCAAAACGGACAACTCCTGCTTATTGATAAGCCATTGGGCTGGTCGTCTTTCCAGGCGGTAAACAAATTGAAATGGGCTATCCGAAAGAAATTTGGTTTGAAGAAAATCAAAATCGGCCATGCTGGTACCCTTGATCCATTGGCGACGGGATTGTTGTTGATATGTACTGGTAAGTTTACCAAAACCATTAGTGCGCTCCAAGGTCAAGCCAAAGAATACACAGGTACAATTACCTTAGGCGCCACTACCCCTTCCTATGATTTGGAAACGGAAATTGATTCTACTTTCCCTTACGATCATATTTCCGAAGCTATGATACATGACACATCAACAGCCTTTATTGGGGAAATCGAACAAATTCCGCCCGTCTTTTCCGCCTTAAAAAAAGACGGAAAACGCTTGTATGAATATGCCCGAGAAGGGAAGAAAGTTGCCATCAAAAAGCGGGTGATTACAATTTCTGAGTTTGAAATAACAGCCATACAATTGCCAGAAATCAAGTTTCGCGTTGTCTGTAGTAAGGGTACTTATATTCGTTCTCTAGCCAATGATTTTGGTAAAGCGTTAGGTTCGGGAGGGTATTTATCTGAACTGCGAAGAACCAAAATAGGGGACTACAACGTAAATATAGCCGTTGACCCTGCTGTTTTTGCCAAAAATTTACTAGGAAATTTAGAAGAGTCATAAAAAATGCGTCTTTTACACTTCCGTTCAACGAATAATTTAAATATTTTTTAGAAATTGGAGTTTTAGCACTATGAATCTGAATCGCAAGCAATTATCATTTCTAATTACCTTTTTCTCTATGGGGATTGTGGTGTTGATTTTATTCAACATTCACCTAGGAGAAGTTGGGAGTAAAGAAGATGAGTACATTGTAGAGATGATGCTGGCAGAAGAAGATATCGAAGAACTTTTGAAAGAAAAGGAGATGCTCGAAAAAATGGCCAATGCAGATCCTATAAAAAGCCACATGGCCTATAATGAGACTGCGAAGCCCAGCTATGGAGAGCCAGAACCTTTGCAAACGCTTGACGAGCTAATGGCCGAAAAAGCCGCCTCAGAAGAAGGGGACCAAAATGAGTTGATGGATGATGGGGATTATGCGGAACGCGTAAAGGAATTAAAGAAAAAACGTGAGGAAGTCAAACAAAAACTAGGAGAAAAAGAAGCTCAAAAAAAGGAATTCACCAACAATCTCGCGGCGCGAAGAACTTCAGTTTCCTATTCTTTGGTGAATCGAAATAACTATAAACTTCCACCGCCAATTTATACCTGTATCAAAGGCGGTAAAGTCGTTATCAATATCAAAGTGGATGCCTTAGGCAATGTAATGCAAGCCGATTTTAACGAAAAAAGTTCGGGCACTTCCAATGGTTGTCTTGTTGATAATGCCATAGCATACGCCTTAAAAGCAAAATTCAGTGGTGCCCCTGAAAAACCGTCTCAAAAAGGAACTATTACCTATCTGTTTCAAGGTAAGGCCCGTTAGGCCCTACAAATGCCAAATTTCGCTAAGGCATAAGTTATTACGAATTTGATGTTTTATTGTAACCGCACCTTTACGTTTAAAGTTGTTTTAAAAGATCTGACAGCACACTTTGCCCTTTATCTTTATTGTACCAAACTTGCAAAGCTTGTTTAAACTCTGAAGTCAATTTGCCATGTTCTGCCTTGTAATTGTCGACCAGTTTTGTAGCAGCTTCTGAACGTGGGCCCCAGTCGCCAATTACCGCTCCAGATACATCATCAACCGCAATTAATTTGGGAATAGACATCGCACCATTGGTTAAGAACCGATTCATCAAATCGACATTTTCGTCGCGTAAAACTATCTTCAACTTGATATTAGGATTCAACTCTGCTATTTTATGCATTACCGGTAGTGATGGTGACGCATCTCCGCACCAGCTTTCAGTAAGTACCAACCAGGTAGTTTTGGTTTCTACTGCTGCAATTTGCTTTTGCTCCTTTTCACTAAATTTTAAAGTCTTATCCCAACGTTTCATACGGCGGTCATTCAATTGGGTGTAATTTGTTAAGGCTTCTGTCTGTTCAGGCCCAGATGACATTCCATCTTTGGCTAATTGCGCTACCAAAGTTCTATATGCTGTATATGAGATTGCCTTTGACATGCTTTCTTTGATAAGAAACGCTGTTGTTTTTTCCATTGTTTTATGCTGCATAACTTAGGTTACTAATTTTAATCTATAAAAATAAATTCCTACATCTCTATATTTCATGAGATAAGTCATCTTAGTAGATTTTTATTTAGAAAACTTACAAGTTTTCAGGATTCACCGCCAGACTGTTGAACAACTTGGCCTTGGTATCATAGAACTTGTTTTGAACCGCTATTTGTTTGAGTTCCGCATCAATTAATTTGCTCTCCCTAGAATTAATCAGAAACAACGAACTCTCTCCAAAACTGAATTTACGTTCCTCAGCAGCCAGAAGTGTACTGTAATTTGCCACGATTTCATCAATGAGTATGTTTTGGGTTTCGAAAGATTCCAATTCTCTATATAAGGCAACTATCTTATTTTGTAAGGCTACTTGAGCATTGTCAAAATCGAACTTTGCATCTTGCAGTTTAAACTTTGCCAATTTAAGGTCGCCCCGTTCTTTTCGCAAAAACAAGGGCAATTGAAAACTAATCCCTCCCTTATATTGCTGAGATTCAAAGGAATTGATTAAGGCTGGAGTTTCTGTCAAAAAATTATATTCTAAATCGATTTTTGGCAATAGTCTATTTGCCTTCAAGTTTTTGTCAACACGTAGGCCGTCTATTTTATAGCCCAATGCTTTTAACTTCGGATGATTCTCAACCGTAAAGCTATCTAAAGGTTTCCCCAGAATTTCTAAGGTGGTATCAATATCCCCTTCAATATTAATATCAGGAATCACGTTGGGCCGCAACTCTACCGGAATATCGTCACTCATCCATAGAAAACTAGACAAATCCAAAGAATGCTTCATAAGGCTCACTTTCGCCTGTTCCAAACTCAAAGCTCTATTCTGCAATGCAATTTTGGCTTCAACAGTGTCAATAGCAGCAATATCACCCGATGCCGCCCGCTTTTTTGTACCTTCGAAACGAGTATTCGCGTTGGCTAAAAAATTCTGATAAATAGACACTTCATTAAACGATTGCAACCAATCAAAATAAGCCAGTGAAGCTTCGTACAAAATCTGGTTGACAAGCAAATCACGATCTGCCTTAGATTGTTCTCTGAAATATTTGGCCTGTTTTAAAGTGGCCATACGTTCGTTGATCCATAAACCTTGACCCACCGACATCGAAACGCCCGCACTGTACAAGCCATTAGTAGGAACAGATTCTGCCGGGTTTAAAAAATCACCATCATTTTGCTCAAAATTTCCTTTGAGCTCAATGCCATACCAAGTGGGAATCTTGAACGTTGCATTGAGAAGATCGTAATACTCCGTGCCTTTAAACTCCTTGCGGTCGTAATCGACTTCAATTTTAGGGTCGAAAGCGCCACGTGCTTTCATCAAATTTGCCTGGCCTATACCCACAGAGAGTTCCGCTTGCTTGGCAATGGGATGGTACTTTTTCACATACCCTAGATACTCCCTAAAGTTAAGAATCAAAGTATCAGACTCTTGAGCAATTAAAGAGGTAACTGAAAAGAAGACCAAAAATAAAATAAGTGTTCGCATCACTTTTCTTTTTTAGCGGTCTCTGCCATTCCATCTTCAGGCTGATAATAATTTGGCGGAAAGCCATTCAACTGTCTCCATAATTCATACCATATAGGCACATCTTCCAAAAGGGCTATGGTGGTAGCACCAGAACCAGCTCGAAGCGCTTCTGGCCAATTGTGGTCTTCGGGGTCTGGTGAAAGTAATATTCTGTATTTCCCGTTATCACTAATGAACCGCTCAATAGCCACTACTTTACCCCCGTAGGTTCCGTAGGAGACGTTGGGCCAACCACTAAAAACAATTGCAGGCCAGCCATCAAATTGAATACGTACTTCTTCTCCAAGATGAATTAATGGCAAATCTAAAGGTTCAACATAGGTTTCAACAGCCATATCAATATTCGCAGGCATTATTCCTACCAATGCTTCGCCCTCCTTGAAAGTTTGGCCAATGCCGCCTTGGATAGCTTTATTGATAAAACCGTTTTGCGGAGCTCGAATGTAATACATCTCATTGCGCATCGAATAATTGGTGAACTCATTTTCCAATTTTGTAACCTGGGCTTCAGAGTCAAATTGACTTGATTGGGCCGTAAACATGTCACTTTCTGCTTTTGAAATCTTATTTGTGTATTCGTTCTGAACCCGATTGATTTCTACCTGTGCGTTAATAACCTCGTTTCTTGCTGCAAGTAGCTTGTTCTCCTGGGAAATCAATTTAGCTTGCGTCTCCTGTAATTTTAAACGCTTTTGTTCAACATCGGTAATCGCTTTCAATCCTTCTGATTGTAGCTGAACTATACGATCATACTGTCTTTGAGCAATTTTGATGTTGGTATTTGCAGCCTCCAAATCAATACTGTCGCTTTTTACTTTAAGTCTTGACTGAATCAATTTGTTCCGTGCTTGTTCCAATTTTAGTCTACGCTCATTCGATAGCGCGGCCATCTGATTCTGTAGCGCTTTCACCTTTCCTTCATAAGAACTTACCGATGCTGATTTGGCTTTAATTTGTTGTCCGGTACGTTCAACCAAGTTAGGATCGAAATACTCGTTTTTTATTTCAGAAATGTGCAAAATAGTGTCTCCCTTTTTAACCTCATCACCCTCTTGAACATACCACTTTTCAATTCTGCCAGGAATTGGAGATTGAATACTCTGTGGTCTCTGGTCTGGCTTTAAGGTTGTCAAGTAACCCTTGCCGTTTATGTTCTGAGTCCATGGTAAAAAAAGTATGATAAATCCAATCAGGGCAAACGCCAATAGAAAGCGATTGAAATGCTTGTGGTGCCTTTTGTGAAAGACACGCTTTGCAGAAGCAAAACCTTCAAGAGAAACCTTTTGATTCAACTTGTTATGAGAAATATTCAGCATCGTCCTTTCCTTTTTCGTTAATAATTTTACCATTTTCCATGGTAATCATACGCGTACAGCTCTTGGTCCACCTTAAGTTTGTACTAACCACTAGCAAAGCCCAACCATTACTTGAATCGCTTAAAAAATCCATGATTTTTTCTGCCTCTTCTGTTTTAAACTGATCTAATGGGTCTTTTAAAATCAATAACTTCGGCTTACTTACAATACTCCTTGCCAAAACAATCTTTTTGGAAACCGTGTATGGTATTTGCTTTCCTTCAGGATACAATATGGTCTGTAGGCCTAACTCTTGTTCTTTCACAAATTCTGTAAGCCCCGTATTCTCTAGCGCCCAATAAACCTGTTCCTGTGGAATAGAGGTATCTCCGAAAGTGATATTGTTAAGAATAGTTCCTTCAAAGGGAGATTCTTCAGGTAGTGACTGTCCCAAATGAGCTCGGTAATAGTTGAGGTTCATTCCCTTGAGTGATACGTCGTTCACATAAATTCCGCCGGAGTTTGGCTCTAAAATACCTGCGATAATTCGCAGTAAAGTAGCCTTACCCGACCCACTACTACCATTTAAAAGAATAGCGCAGCTTGGGGTAATTTTCAAACTTACATTGTCGATGATCTTTTTATCTCTATCGGGCACATAGTAAGATACCGAGTCTAACTCAACATGAAAACCTTCATTCTGTTCAAATGGTTTCTCTCCTTCCTGAATTTCTAGCTCCTTATCAACTACTTGACCCAGCTTCTCCAAGGACGTTAGCAAGTCATAAAAAGTCTCCAGCCCCGTTATCAGTTTTTCCACCGAACTAATCACCAAAAGAATGATAATTTCAGCAGCAACGAACTGACCAATATTCATTTCTTGATTCAACACGAGTAACCCTCCAATTAATAATAATCCTGCGGTTACTAGTACCTTGAAACCAATCATCTGGATAAATTGTACTACCAAAACTCTAAAATGACTCTCCCGAGCTTCAAGATATTCGGTTACCAGGGTATCATTCTTCGCCAAAGCGTGAGAAGTTTTTCCTGAAAGTTTGAAACTCACAATCGAACGCGCGATTTCTTGCAACCAGTGTGCCACTTTGTACTTACTTTTCGACTCATCAAGACTAGTGTCTAACCCTTTCTGTGCGGTAAACTTGAATACCACATAAATCAGCAGCAGCAATAGTATTCCATATATTATAAAAAACGGATGGTAGAAGGAAAGTAGCAACAAGCCCAAAATGATTTGTAATAATGCGGCTGGAAAATCTATTAGAATTTTTGACAACCCCTTCTGAACGGTCAATGTATCAAAAAAACGATTGGCCAATTCTGGAGGATAATAGTTGCGCAGTTCACTCATTTTAATTTTGGGAAAACGATATGCAAACTCGAAAGATGAACGTGTGAATATCTTCTGCTGTAAATTCTCAATAATGCGTATTTGCATGAGTTGAAGTACACCTCCGAAAGCTACACCCAGAGTTACTAGAACCACCAGAACAATCCACGAGGTGCTGATTTGGGCACCTTGAATCAAGTTGATTATCGCTTGAATGCCTAAAGGCAACGAGAGGTTAACTACCCCAGCAAAAATGGCGTAGTAGAAAATCTGAAATATATCTTTTTTGTCAAGACGTAGCAAGCCCAATAGCCGCTGCCATGCGGTGAGAATATTCTTTGTCATGGGGTTATATCTTTAGAGCGGTCGCTACAAGATGTGTAAAATATGTAGTGGTGTCTTTATCTTCACTACAATCAGTGAGAGAGGTAAAATGATCCCTCAAAAAATGTTGATGTAATGAACCTTCAAGTACGGTACTGGCCAAACTTGAAGGGAAATTATAGCTTTTATCGACAGCACTTATCATTTCACTGATACGGTTTACCAAGCGCTTGTATATTACAAAATAACCCTCTTTGTTTTCATCATCTACCTCTTTGGTCAAATAAGACTTTGAATATTCATTAATCACAATTTTATTTAATACTACCTCATTAATATGAGAAAAAGATGAATCCTCGACTGTAGTTTTAGTTACAATTTCAATTGCAGTTCTCAACTTTTGCCAAGGGTCACTTATACTGTTTGTTGCAAATACCAATTGATACTCAAGCCAACCCCAATACCATGAAGCCAAGTACAATAGCAATTTATGCTTGTTCTCAAAATAGCGATAAATAGAGCTTTCATTGGAATTAATTTTAAGGCCCAACTTCTTAAAAGTAAAGCTTTCGAAGCCTATTTCATTAATCATAAGGATGCTATCTTCAACAATACGTTTACCCAATTCAGATGACTCTGGGTCTTTCACATATATCTTTTGGTTGATGCTAATTTTTACAGATTGTAATAAACGCTCCATGTGTTTTTTTTAGTTTATAACGCAAATATAATAGTATTACTATCGACAATTAATAGTTTAACTTACATTTAACAGCGGTAATACATTTAATTTATTCATTCTCCTCTATATTTGAATGTGTTAGTTTAGTTAATGTTCTCTGCAACACCGATCATGCTTAGATTGAACTTCGCTAGCCAATTTAAGGGAGACATGATCGGTGTTCAAAGGGCAAATCTCAGTAGTAACCACCGCTACTCGCCCACAAAGTCTTGTTTGATACGCCACAAACAAATGAAATCATAAGCAGTTTACTATAGCAAAAACTTAAATTCAATGCTACTGTCAACGAACAGCAATTTGAGAGGTTCGGAAAAGCAGAAAACAGCTAACACTACCCAATTTATGGAAAGCATAGGGCTTCTTATCCAATCGGATCAAGATGAAAAACCCTGATACTCCGCCCCTATATTTTCGTCGCCTATTCGCTAAAAGTGCAAAGCCTTGGTTTTTCATTTTCCTTTGAATACAGAAAAGGAATAGATCGCTCCGCACATCGTGTTCAATCTTTCCATTTTTCCGCTATCTTTATTTCGACAAATACCACTATGGAAAAACAAAGATGCGGTTGGTGTAAAGGAGACGAGCTCTACGAAGCTTACCATGACTTGGAATGGGGTGTACCTGTAAAAGACGACCACAGCTTGTTCGAATTTCTAATCTTGGAAACTTTTCAGGCAGGTTTAAGCTGGATTACCATTCTTAAAAAAAGAGAGAATTTCAAAAAGGCTTTCGACCATTTCGATTACAAAAAAATTGCCCAATACGATCAAAAGAAAAAAGATGCGCTCTTGCAAGATGCGGGAATAATACGAAATAAACTAAAAGTGAACGCCACAGTCACAAATGCACAAGCCTTTATGGAAGTTCAAAAAGAATTTGGCAGTTTTAGCAAGTATATTTGGGGTTTTGTAGATGGAAAACCCATTAAAAACAAAATCACAAACTACAAAGACGCACCAGCAAACACAGCACTTTCCGACACGTTGAGTAAAGACTTAAAGAAAAGAGGTTTCAAATTCGTAGGAAGCACTGTGGTTTATGCCCATATGCAAGCTACAGGAATGGTAAATGACCATGAGGTAAGTTGTTTTAGATATAATGAGGTTTAATGACATCTATCAGATAACAACATCATGAAAAGAAAATTCACGGCTATTTTATGCTTTCTTTTGTTATTTTTCGGATTGTTTTCTTCTGCTCAAAACAAGTATGAACGTGAATATCGTATTCGAAAAATTCAGTTTCCTAAAAAGGCTTTGGGTTACATAGAGGAAAAGCTAACCAATGCCAGACGCATTCGATTTTACAAAGAAACTGATAGTCTAAAGATAAGCTACGAAGCCAAGTTCAAAAAAGATCGTTTGTGGTATAGCATTGAATTCAATCAAGAAGGAGACCTAGAAGATATTGAAATTTTAATCGGTGCTGTTGATATTCCTGATGAGGCCTTTAACAGCCTCAAGACCTATCTATCTCAATATTTTAAAAAATACCGCATTCGAAAGATACAGCAACAATATCCTTTTACAGAAGGAGAACCACCTGAGGTCACCATTAAAAATGCATTTCAAAACCTCATGCTACCCTCTATCAACTACGAACTCATTGTTACTGGCAAAAAAGAAAAGAATTTCGAACAGTTTGAAGTGCTTTTTGACGCTGAAGGTAATTTTAAATCCATTCGAAAATCACTGCCGCCTAATTACGACCATGTATTATATTAGGAAAATTGTTCTGTTACTTGGTCTGATCTATTCTGAAACCTTTTTCGCACAAGAGAACCTAATAGGTTATTTTCAGCCCAAAATCGCATTAAACTATAAGGTTGCCAACAATTTCAAACAAAATTTTGCCCTAGGCCAGCGCACTTATATTTTTGAAAACGAAGCCATCGCTTTTAGGGTACGACAGCTTGATTTGGTACATTTTTCAAATCTAAAAATCAAAGACAACCAAAGTATTGCCTTTGGAATTCAATATCGTTTTCGCGAAAATTTTGAAGCTGATAAACAAAATGAACTTCGCTTGACCCAGCAGTATAACTTTACGTTCAATCCGCGAATTGTTAGGTATGGGCATCGCTTTCGGTCTGAGCAGCGGATCACATCAGACTTGACCATTTATCGCTTTCGATATCGTTTTACGCTTGACCTTCCTTTACAAGGAGAACAATTAGATATTGGCGAAACCTATTTTATTGGAAATCTCGAAACTTTGTTGAGTGTTGCCAAAAGGAATTTACCAGAATACGACCAACGTTTTACGGTGAACATTGGATGGCTTCTAAAAGAGAAAACCAAATTGCAAACTGGTGTCGAATACCGGTTTGAAGATTATACTCATACAACCTCAAGCGTATTTTTCATTTTGACTTCTCTAATTTTAGCATTGTAGCAGCTTCATAAAATCGGCCCGAGCTATTTCTATGGCACCCAAACTTTCAAGGTGCTTTGTATATAATTGACAATCGATAAAGGCGCTCCTTTTTTGACATTCTTGAGCTAGTTTTATAAAGGCAAATTTCGAAGCGTTACTGATGGTGCTGAACATACTCTCACCACAGAAAAAATGGCCCATATCTACACCGTATAAACCACCAACCAGGGTATCCGCTTCCCAAACCTCATAAGATTTCGCATACCCCTTTATATGCAATCTTAGATATGCCTTTTTCATCTCTTCAGTAATCCAAGTACCTTCTTGACCCTTTCTCTTTATTGTGGAACATGCCTCTAAAACGGCTTCAAAACAAGTATTCTTGGTTAGGCGGAACCGATTGCTCATCATAAGCTTTTTCATACTCTTTGAAATCTTTATGTTGTCAGGAAATAACACCATTCTAGGGTCAGGGCTCCACCAGAGAATCAAAGAATCTTCGTTAAACCATGGAAAAATGCCATTTTGATAGGCCAACAGCAAACGCTCTGGAGACAAATCTCCCCCAACGGCTAATAAGCCCTCGGCATTGGCTTTCTCCACAGGTGGAAATTCTAACCTTTCAGAAAGAAAGAACATTGGGTTATGATTGCTATTTTTTTGCAAACGAATGATTTTATTTAAAGATATCTAAAACACGTTCAACAAGAAAGACCCATTCTGTTTTTAATTCAGAATAGGTCCTTTAAATGATTTTCCTTTCTTCTTTTGAATGCTACTTCGAATGCGCTCAGTGTTGCAATTCAATACCGATTTAAAAAGGCAGGTCGTCGTGATCTTCTTCGTTTAAATTATCAGCAGGAGTAAAAGCCTCTACTGGTGGTACTGGAGGCATGCCCTCTGCAGGTGCTTCAGCTTGCAAGCTCTCAATACGCCATCCTTGAATAGAGTTGAAATATTTAACCTCTCCTTGAGGGTTCGTCCATTCACGGCCTCTTAAATTGATGCTAATTTTTACCGATTGACCAACATTGAAGTTATTTAAAAGGTCTGTTTTGTCTTGTACAAACTCCACCATAATATGTTGCGGATATTGCTCTTCAGTGGTTACTACCACTTCCCTTTTTCTAAATCCGTTGTTTCCAAAAGTTTGGGTCTCTCCGACCAGTTTGATTTTTCCTTGAATTTCCATGACTATGAATTATATGTGTACTAATTTATAAAGTCTTTAAAAGTAGTTTTATTCACATGATTCACCTAACAAATACAAAACAAGTTATTAAGTTAAATCAACAGTCAAAAGAGGTTTGGAAATTAACTTTTTGGGTACCCAACTATATAGGTGCCCAATTTTTTTCCGTTGCTTTTTTTTGCAGGACCGTGTTCCCAATAATAATTATGCTGACCCAAGCCTTCCAAAAGCTCATCAACATCTTTTGCACTGTACATTCTTGGAAGCGATGCTTGACCATCCCAAGCATAGCAAACAGGAATGATCGGAATCAAATACGTAAACACCAACTGCCGCCAAGTCAACGGTTTTACAAAGGGCGTCATAAACCAGGTCATTATCATCAAAATTACAAGTGAAATGGGAAGCAGAATAATCCAAATCAGCAGTGGTATTTTATTCTCGGCCATTTCATAGATAAGTATGGGCTGTTGGTTTTCTTCTGCAGATTGCAATATTCTTCGGGCCTTGTTAGGCGGCATATGATGAAAGCTGTTAATTAAGGTTTTGAGTCCGTTTGGTACCGTACCCATTTCGGTAGCATCAACTGGTGTTTCCAGATAACTAATATTATCAGCCGTATTCTCATTAAATCTTCTAGCAACTTCTTTGTTGGGGTATAAATCGGTCATCACTAGTTCGAGATGTCGTAAACTATCCAATTCTCGCAACGCCTTCATTACATCGGGCATTGCACCGCTCGAACCTGAGCCCAAATCAACGATTTTAGACAAGTTCTTTTCTTTTAGCACCCTAAAAATCAAGTAGGCCAGCACTTCGCTAATACCCATCATTCTATGCAACACCATAATCAAATTGGTCATACAGGTTCGCAACCAAACCGGAAACCAGGCATAGTCTTCGAATTCAAATAACTGTATACGTTTCATCCGTCTTCAAAATCTTAAAGGTTATTTTTTAACTAAATAATCTGCTATTTATCAGGAGACATTGAATACTATGGTGTCGTCTTAGCGAATTGCCAATAATACCTTCCAAGCGGAAAGGACTTCACCATTTTTTAAATATTCCTTTGCTTTCTGTTCTATTTGTTCGCGATCACCCCCGCTTAAAACCGTCCTAATTTCAATATGCGAAGAAATAAAATCGGCTACCTCTTCTTTTAAAGGAATCTTCTCAACATTGCCTAGTTTTCCTAAATCATTCCCTGTGAGTACTTTGCTTAAGCGAATCTTATCTGGTATTTGATCTATGCCAATTCCCAATGAGGAAAGGGGTTTAGGCACCTCGAACATCCCCAAATTTGCCCTACTATACCAATTGCCTCCCATACGAGCCACTTGATCTATTTTATGTTGATTGATACTGCCATTTTCGTCTAAAATATCAGTATGAATATGTATTTTTACCACTTCAGAAAAAATAAGATTCCCTGCGCCACCATCTTCACCTAAGGCCTCTACTTTAGTTACTTTACATTCAAACTGTACAGGCGATTCTGCAACACGATACGGCTTTACCCTATCCGATTTTAACATGGTTAATCCTGCTTTTTTGAATTCGTTTACGGTCGCTCCATATTCTGTACTAGACAATGACATTTGTTGTACAATGTCATAATTTACGATATTAATGACCACTTCTTTGGTGGCCAATGTATTGTCTAAAGTGTGCTTTGTAGTATTATTTCTAACCCTTCGAGCTGGGGAAAAAATGAGAATTGGCGGATTCGCACTAAACACATTAAAGAAACTGAAGGGGGCTAAATTCGGATTTCCATGCACATCAATAGTGCTTGCAAAAGCAATGGGTCTCGGCCCCACAGCTCCTAACAGATACCCATGTAATTTGGGCGTAGTTAAGGTTTCTGGAAGTATAGAAATCATGTCTTTCATCGTAGTATAAAGGTACGCAAATTGCAGACATACAAACAGTCGAAAAATAGGTAGGAGAACATTTTCCTGCTTTTTCCACTATCTTTGAAAGTAGATTCTTAACTGATGAAATTCAATCCCAAAAACAAGACTTCAAACGTAGTTTTATCGATATCCGCTTTTGTCATTGTTAGCTTGATTTTATGGAATACCAATAGTTTCTTTAAAAAGTTCAAGGAAGAAGAACGTCAGAAAATGGAAATTTGGGCCACAGCCCATTCAGAGTTGTTACAAGCTTCTTTAGAAGACGATCCGGGTGATCTCCCCTTAAAAGTATTTCAGAACAACACCTCAACACCTATGATTCTGGTCAATAAAGATGGCTCGATCAAAACGAATAATATGCCAGCTGAAGTGGCATTAGACACCACATACATCAAACAAAAAATATTAAAATTCAGTAGTGAAAACACCCCTATAAGCATTGACCAACAAGGGGAGCATCTCGCAATTTTATACTATGGAAATTCAGAGGTTCTAAATAAGTTGAAATATTACCCCATAGCCCTGCTACTGATTATTTTACTGTTCGGGGCGGTTATTTTCTTTTTCTTTAAAACGAACAAGGCTTCGGAACAAAACAAGCTCTGGGCAGGTATGGCAAAGGAGACGGCACATCAAATTGGCACACCACTTTCATCATTACTCGGTTGGAACGAACTTTTGAAAACGGAAAATATAAACCCCGATATTACCAGAGAGATTGAGAAAGATATTTCTCGATTGGAGACCATTACAGACCGCTTTTCTAAAATTGGATCGCTACCCAAACTCGATAGGTATGATATCGTTAGGGAAACCAAAGATGCTTTCGAATATCTTAAGTTGCGAAGTTCTAAATTGATTCACTTTTCTTTTGATTCAAAGATAGATGCCCAAGAGGTGATGCTCAATCAATCACTCTATAATTGGACTATTGAAAATTTAGTAAAGAACGGAATCGATGCCATGAGAGGTCGTGGAAGTATTGGAATTCAAATTACCAAAGACAGTAGTCATGTAAACATTTTGGTGTCTGATACGGGTCATGGCATTGCCAAAAGCGATTATAAAGCTATCTTTAACCCAGGAGTCACCTCTAAAAAAAGAGGCTGGGGTCTCGGGCTCTCACTTGTTAAAAGAATCGTAGAAGAATATCATCAGGGGAAGATCAAGGTACTCTCGTCTAGCAAAGAAGGTACAATTATGCAAATTTCCTTAAAAGCAAACATCTAGATAATGGCAACCGAAAAATTGGTAGTTATAAAGGAAACGGATCTGAGCAACAATTGCCCAGAGTGTTTTAACCAAAATCTAAAGCTTACCTTTTATCAAAAGCATGTATACGCTAAGCTCTTTCATCGTACCACCAGTCAGGTAACAAATCAGATTGTCTGCAGCAAATGCGGTTCGGATATTTACCCAGCAAAGTGGACGGATGATATCGAACGTATTTTTACCTATTATCAAAAGATGGCGACCCCAGAAAAGTCTTCTTTGAAGTTCACTTCGCTTTTCTACATTTTGATTTTTGTGATCATCATTTTAATAGGTACTGGCGTGTATTTATTTTCAGAAGGACTACTTACAATTTAGATCGAATCTGTGCGGCTATTGCCTCAAATTCTTGCGCTTTAAGACTCACTTTATGTTGAAAAGTGGCATCTTTCATTTGGTCTAGTGGTATCAAATGTACATGGGCGTGTGGCACTTCTAAACCAATCACAGTAATACCAACACGTTTGCAATCTATCGCAGCTTCCATGGCCTTGGCTATTTTTCTTGAAAAACCCATTAAACCCAAATAGGTTTCCTCATCTAAGTCGGTAATCTTATCAATTTCTTTTTTAGGTATACATAATGTATGTCCCTTTACATTTGGGTTGATGTCTAAAAAAGCGAAGAAATGATCATCTTCGGCAATCTTATAGCAGGGAATTTCTCCGTTTATGATTTTGGTAAAAATAGATGGCATGGATATTTGGTATTTATTCAAAAAAAAATCCCGTCACAGAAATGACAGGATTAAATATAAAGATTTAAACCTTTTAGTCTCTTGTAATCTCTAAAATATCAAACTTGATTGTTCCGTTGGGCACGGTGATCTCAGCGACATCACCCACTTCTTTTCCCAGCAATCCTTTACCTATAGGAGAGTTTACCGAAATTTTACCCGATTTTAAATCCGCCTCACTTTCGGCCACGAGTGTATATTTCATTTCCATTCCGTTATTCTGGTTTTTCAACCTCACCGTTGACAAAACCAAAACCTTTGAAGTATCTAACTGAGATTCATCTATTAACCTGGCGTTGGCCAGGGTATCTTCCATTTTCGAAATTCGCATTTCTAGTAAGCCTTGTGCTTCTTTTGCAGCATCGTACTCTGCGTTTTCAGACAAATCACCTTTATCTCTAGCCTCAGCAATAGCCTGCGAAGCTTTTGGGCGTTCCACATCGCGAAGATGATTTAACTCATCTTTCAACTTTTTTAACCCCTCTGCGGTATAATAAGATACGTTACTCATAACTTCTACGTTTAATAGGTGAGCTCATCCTAGCTTTCGTTTGGAACTGAGCTCAATAAGAAAATCCTCTAAATAAAGCCGTGCTTGCACGACTATTAGAGAGGATTTAGGACAAATATACATTTTTTTTGCTCAATTTTGCGGCAAACATCCTTCGAAACACACTGTGATATGAAACGATTTTGGGGCTTAATTCTCTTCATTTCCTTACTTTCCTGCGAAAAGGAAAGAACCAATCGCAACCCGTTTTTACAAGAAATCGGTTTTCAGTTTGAACTAAACCTAAACCTTCCTTTGTACAGTCCGCTAACGAATTCTGGAAGTTCTATTTATGTCGGCAATACTCAGGTAGGAACGCGTGGGGCCTTCGTAACCAATACAGGTTTCGACGTATTTCGTGTTTTTGAAGCAAGTTGCCCTAACCATGCTCCGAACGAATGTTCAACAATGAACCTCAACGGAATTGTAGCCACTTGTTCTTGTGATGATTTTCAATATAGCACAATCACGGGGCAAATGTTAAATCGCCCCGATGATGGTGCACGTTATTACGATATGTTAGAATATCGCGCTGCTTATAATGGCGGTACTATTGTGATTATTTCGAATTGACCGCGCTACCTTATAGAGTCACTCGCACAATACTAGTAAGCGGTTTTAATTTAAAACCGTATGCTAGCTCCTAACAAAAAATTAGTTCCCGCTTGCGGATAATATCCGGCTCCTTCAATTGTGGTAATCGTACCTGGATTCGAGAAATCATCATCAAACGTAAAGAAATACCCATTGGTAACATTTAACTGATTGAAAACATTGTTAACCAACCCCGACAGAGTGATGCTTTTTACAATCGAATTAAACTCCAGAACATACTGTATATTCAAATCAGTTTGCGAATAGGCGTCTAAGGTAGACCCCTCAGAATCAATATTACCCATATATTGTTTGCCAACATACTTGGTCAACGCAGCTATTTGAAAATTTTCGGATGGAACATATGCCAATCGATTACCTATCACCAAATTAGGAGAGTAGGCAATATTGGTATTACCCAAATTTTGCACAATTCCATCACGTTGGAAAACGAAGTCTTTATTCTTGTTAGTGCTCAAAGCAATATTTGGGCTCCACTGAAATTTCGCTCCTAAATTCACCTTTGCATCAATTTCAAGCCCAAGACGATAGCTGTCACCCACATTTTCGCGAAGCGGAGCACCAACATCATTTAATTCTCCGGTAAGAACCAGCTGGTTTTCATAAGTCATTAAATACGCATTTGTACTTAGCTGAATATCTTGCGAGACATACCGCCATCCCAACTCCAAGTCATTAAGTTTTTCAGGTTCTGGGTTTCCATTTTCATAATCGTTTCTGTTCGGTTCTCTATTAGCTACAGCAAAAGAGAGGTATAGCTTGTTGTGAGGATTCAAGTCATAGGTCACTCCTACTTTGGGATTAAAGAAATTAAAGGTGTCATCGACAAGACCCGTATCCTCCCCATTGGCTTGGTATCCAACGGTTCTATATTGTAGATCTCCAAAAAGGCTCCACTTATCAGTCAGATTGTAGTTAGCCTTGCTGTAAATATTAAAGTCCGTTTTGGTAGAACTGTCGTCGTAGTAGCGGTCGCGAATGTTGCTCATACCGGCAAATCGTGCCCAAATAACTTCCCCAAAATGGTCGCCTTCATATTTGTTGTACCCGCCTCCAACAATAAAGTTCAACTTATCATGGACATAATTTGCAGAAAATACTGTTCCGTAAAAATCATTATCCAACCAACGGCGGCGAATTAAATCTGTGGTGTTCACTTCCTCTCCATCAACGTTAATAGGAGTAAAACCATAGGTTGCAAAAGAATCATCTTCACGAAATTGTTCGAAATAACCTCTACCCCTGGTATAATGCAAAGCGATATTCATACTCCAATTTTCATTTAGTTTTTCATTCCATAGGAGTTGGGCATGATCTTGTTTGTAATTGTCTTCCTCTTTATCGTAGAATAGCGTATTTCCATTCTCATCGGCATAAATTCCAGCTGGATTAAAAGTTCTATTTGATTCTAAAGTGGTGGCGTCGATTCCGAACCAAGATTGATATGTAATTTCATGCCCCCCGAACAATAGCGCCTTGACTAGGGTGTTGTCATCCTTAAAACTTCCTTGTAAGAAATAAGACTCCAGCTTCGAAGATGCTCTATCGATATATCCATCTGAAGTAATTCGTGATAAACGACCCGCGATCTCAACATGATCATTTAAAAGTCCTGTACTGAATTTCAGGTTGTTACGAAAGGTGTTGAAACTTCCGAGGGAGGAAGAAATTTGCGCATATGCTTCTTCCGAAACCCCGTCGGTTAACAAATTTAAACTAGCGCCAAAAGCTCCTGCGCCGTTGGTGGAGGTACCTACGCCTCTTTGCAATTGTAAACTCTCGGTGGAGGATGCGAAGTCGGGCATATTCACCCAAAATGTGCCTTGTGATTCTGCATCATTATAGGGTATTCCATTAATAGTTACATTCACTCGGGTAGCATCGCTTCCACGCACGCGAATGCCGGTATAACCAACTCCCGCCCCGGCGTCAGATGTCGTTACTACTGATGGCAAGAAGTTCATCAAAATGGGGATATCCTGCCCCAAATTTCTCGGTTTGATTTCATCCTTAGTGAGATTGGAAAATGTAACTGGTGTTTGATTGGTCACTCGAATCGCCGAGACAAAGACTTCGTCTAAGATGACTTTTTTACCTTCTAAAGAATCGGCTTGTTGTTCTTGGGCCTGTGAGGCCATGGTTAGCCCAAAAAGGGCCATTGCTGTGACAATAGTTTTCATTCGTACTAAAATTAGTTACGAATAAAAGGGGCTATTATTCTAAGTTAAAAATTGATTTTTGTTCTAAAGAGAACATTGTTTTCCAAAATTAGGTCAGCCCTCGCGCCGGCTGGCCCCTCGCTAAAAATGTCTGAAAGACATTTTCTTAACGCTCGGTCCCTTAGCAGCATTACCTGCCCAGGTTCATTGGGTATAATCTCAGCTTTATCTTGAAACAAGTTCAAGACTTGGCACCCCTTTGAGATGGTACAAAGGTAGTGTGGAAATTCAATTTTCTCTTTATAACAACAGCAAATAATTAACTTTTCACAAAAAACAAAATTGCCGTTACATACGTATCTATAAAAGGATATGTATTGAGACCGGCTATGAACGACAAGTCAAAGAATAAATTCACCTTCAAAATAATTTTTAGTTACCTGGTGCTGGCGGTTCTTGCCTTGGCCTCGGGTTACTTTATCTATACTGAAATAAACACGTATTTATCCACAGAAACTGCAGAAGAAAACGATGCCAAGCTATTGAAAACAGGGTCATTCCTTACACACCTATATGAAGCGGAAAGTTTATCAAAACTTGCTTTACAGACTAAAACCAAAGAGAATTTCGACGCCTATTCACAGAAAATCGATTCTATTTTTCTCGAAATTGACTCTTTAAAACAACTGACCAACAGTGCTAATCAAAAAGAACAGTTAGATAGTGTTCAACTCCTTCTTCAGCAAAAAGTCTCAAATAGTACCGAGCTTCTCAATTTAAAAGTAAAAAATGATGCCAATAGTTCTATAGACCATGCTATTCAAGAGTTTTCTAAGATGGAAGCTTCTTTGGGCAAAATTACCGCTGAAGGATTAGCTCCAAATATCGATGAATTATCGCCCAAAGCTCAAAAAGTAATACGTGATGTCGCGGCATATCTTAATGCCAATGTGCCGACAAATAATGATAAGATCACCAACTCAAAACAAGTAGATTCGATACTAAATGCGTCTAAACTCTTGTTAGCTAAGGCCAAGCAAACCGATTCGAAGACACAGCGTTTTTTAGCGCAAAAGGAAATGCAAATCAATAAGAACGATCTTGAACTTTCACAACAATTACGGACGATCATTTCCGCTTTTGAACAAGAAGTTCTAGTAAGTTCCTTTAATGACAATCTAAAAAAGAAATCTGCCCTAAAAAGAAGTATCCGCTTGGCCGGATTTGCCGCCTTATTAGGTCTGGTTGTAGTTGGCTTGTTTGCCTTTCTTATCAATCGTGATTTCTGGCGCATTCAAACGTATCGTCAGAAATTGGAGAAGGAAAAAAAATATTCTGAGTCCTTGTTAAAAAGTAGAGAACAGCTTATTTCTACCGTAAGTCATGATCTTCGGTCTCCTTTGAATACGATAACCGGTTATACCGAATTGATGGAAGGTACAGCTCTCTCGCAGAAACAGGAACGGTATATGGGGAATGTAAAATCAGCATCGGATTACGTAGGAAACTTAGTAAACGATTTGCTCGACTTTTCGAAGCTTGAAGGGGGTAAGCTAAATATAGAAAACGTTCCTTTCATAGCGGCAAACCTCATTCAGGAAACTGCAGAATCGTTACAGGCATTACGCAGCAACAAAAAAGTAAAGCTATTTTTAGAGATTGACCCAAAACTTCAAAAAACGGTTTTAGGCGACCCCTTTCGCATACGGCAAATAGTAACCAATTTAATTGGGAATGCCTTTAAGTTTACGGAGGAAGGCCATATTACTATAAAAGCTAAGGCCACCGCGGCTAGAGGGAAATCGTTGCAGGCAAAAATAGAGGTAAGTGATACAGGAATTGGTATCGCAAAAGAAAAGCAACATCTAATTTTCAACGAATTCACCCAGGCGGACTCCACAACCGAAAAGAAATTCGGAGGTTATGGTCTTGGACTTACCATATCGAAAAAACTTGCAGAACTGTTACATGGTAATTTGACTTTGGAAAGCAAACTAAATCAGGGAAGTACTTTCACCCTTCAATTGCCATTACAGATTACTGACAAATCAGTGGAGAAAAATTCAGAGGTTGCTTATCTGGTTCCGAAATTGCGTTTGCTTATTATTGATGATGATACTGCTTTATTAGGAATGTTACAGGAATTAACCGAGAGCATGGGTATGTCTGCCCATACCTTCACCAATTTTTTACAACTAGAGAAAGATTCACATTTAGGTTATGATTTGGTCTTAACCGACATTCAAATGCCACAAATTACAGGATTTGAGGTTCTAGAACGACTTCGATCAGGCGAATTTAAGCACTATCAGAACCAACCGATTATCGCCATGACGGGTCGAAGAGATTTAGAATCAGAGGCCTACACTTCTATTGGCTTTGATCAGGTGCTTCAAAAACCATTTTCAAAAAAAGAACTTATCGGCATGTTAAAACTTCTGGGTTTTAAGGCCGAAGACATAGAAGAGGTTCAACATAAATCTGCATCAGACGCATCGAACAAAGTTGTTTCAAAGCATTATAGTTTGGAAATTATCCATTCGTTTTTAGGTACCAACGAGGACGCTGTTGACGACGTGCTCCAAACTTTTTTGAGAGATACGCAAACGAACTTGCAGCTGCTAGAAGACGGCGTTGCTACCATAGACTATACTCAAATCAATCAAGTAACGCATCGTATGTTGCCTATGTTCAGACAACTAAAAGTAGATATTTTGCCCATTTTAGAGCGTTTGGAATTGGCCAAAATGGAAACGACAAACCAAGGCCAATTAGCAGATGCCTTGCAAACGATAAGAGCAAAGGTGACTGCCCTGACCGAAGAAATAGAAAACCGATGGACTACAAGTCCAAGTTATAATGATTAATTTTATTGTAGAGCGTTTTGCGGGTAACTTGAAGTAATTTGGCCGCCTTTGACTTATTGAAATTTGTCTTCTTCAAGGCCTTAATGATACGATCTTTTTCAAATTCCGATTTTGAAAAACGCTCTGAATTAAGCGGTTTTCCATTTGATGTTATCACTTCTTTGGGTAGCACCTGCAGTTGAACCTCATCTTTGGTAGTTAATAGCACTGCCCTTTTTACTACGTTTTGTAATTCTCTCAAATTACCCGGCCAATGGTATTGCCGAAAAGCATCCCAAACCTCATTCGAGAAACCATGAACACTTTTATCTAAACTAGAATTGGCCTTTTCTAGAAAATGCTCTACAAATAAAATTAAATCGTCGAAACGCTCTTCCAATGAAGGAATATGGATTGAAAACTCATTCAATCGATGATATAAATCTTCTCGAAAAGTTCCTTTTTCTACCGCTTCATTTAGATCTTCGTTGGTGGCAGTAATAATGCGTAGATCTACTTCAATCTCTTTGGTACTCCCCACGCGCTTTATTTTGCGTTCTTGAAGGGCGCGCAAGAGTTGAATTTGGTTTTCATAAGATAGATTACCCACCTCATCTAAAAACAGAGTGCCCCCATTTGCCGCTTCAAAATTCCCGATTTTGTCTTCAACGGCTCCTGTAAAACTTCCTTTGATGTGACCAAAAAATTCACTTGTAGCCAATTCTTTTGGAATCGCGCCACAATCAACGGCAATAAAGTTGAACCCTTTTCGTGAACTGTTGTCATGAATCGCCTTTGCCGTCACCTCCTTGCCTGTGCCACTTTCCCCAGTAATCAAAACTGACATGTTGGTCGGAGCCACGAGATGTATATATTCATCAAGCTTTTTAGATGCTTCACTAATACCGCGCACAATGCTTGAGGTTGCGACGGTGCCTATTCTAGATTTTTTTAGTATTTCAGTAGCTGCTGTCTGTTCTCTTTGAACTACTTTTCCTGCCCCCGATTTCACCTCAAGAGCCTTTGTAATTAGCTTAACTATCTCATCAGGGGTAAAGGGTTTGGCGATATAATCAAGTGCGCCTTTTTTCATTGCTGTAACTGCACTTCCAACCTCTGCATAACCCGTCATTACAATAACTGGGATACTTTGGTTCATTTCTTTGATATCGGTAAGTAGTTGTATCCCATCGTAATCGGGAAGACGTAAATCGGTCAGTACCAAATCAAATTCGTTTACCGCAAGTTTTGATTTGGCTTCGGGTGCAGTAAAGCTTACTGCAACCGTATACCCATGTTTTGTCAAGAACTTTTGTAACATTTGACAAAATGCTGCATCGTCCTCAATTATCAAGATGTTTGGCATAAAAACTTTCTCGTTTTAGATATGTACGTAAAAATAGGCCCTGAAAGCTGTTTCTCTTTTAAAATAATACTAAAGTTTCAAGGGAAACAACTCTGTTTTAGAGAGATAGAGGAAGAAAAACATGAATTTAACCCTATGGCATAAAAAAACCCCACCTATTTGGTGAGGTCACTCCGACCAAACTGATTGATGGGCAAGTCAATCAGCGGTCTAAATCAATTAGCATTGGTAGGGAGATACTAAGCGCATATCAAGAAAAGGCATAAAAAAAGAAAGGAGTTGTACTTATACAACCCCTTTCAGACCAAACCAACTTGATACAAAACAAATAACTCAAGTTTACTTTTAAAATCTTAAAGTTCAATCCAGTTGCCTTCAGCATCGGCATATAAGGTTCCAGAAGTACCATCTTCTAAAGAAACCTCTAATTTGTACTGAGCAGCCTCGTTGACATATGCTTTATTAATTGTAGCCGTTGGGTAGTTTTTAGCTACCGCCGCCGTCACCGCTTCTGGCAATTCGGCTACTGCTACTTCGGAAAAATCATCTTGAGCAGCTACTGCTTCAGTTGTTGCAGCTTCTGCATTTGCTTCCTCCTGTGCGAATGCAGTCATTGTTCCAAAAGCCATAACTGCTACTAACATTAATTTTTTCATGATTTTCATTTTTATATTCATAATTAAATTCAAAAGAAGTATTGAAAATATGATACCAATGTTTGTTTTTTTTACAAAACATTGATTATCAACTGTATAAAAAATAAGAGGATCTACCATAGTGTATAATATTGGGTACCGACGCATCGAAACGTGTAAAAAGTAAGCACTCTTTTAGCCTTCCAAGTAGGCCATCAAAACAATATGTATTGGCAAAAGCTTAGAAACAAAAAAGTCTCACCAGAGGTGAGACTTTTTTAACAAACTAACTAACTTAAATAGTCGCAAAAAGTTCTTTACATTTCAATCCAGTTGCCCTCTGCGTCAGCATAAAGCTCTACTGATTCACCGTCTTCTTTTGCCACCTCCAATTTGTACTGTGCGGCCTCGTTCACATAGGCCTTCGAAATTGTGGCTCCTGGATGAGCGGCCTCTAGCGCTGCAGTGATTGCTTCTGGTAATTCTTCGATTGCTATCTCAGCAAAAGCATCTTGCGCTTCCATTACTTCAGTTGCAACTTCTTGTACAGCTGTTTCCTCTTCTTGTGCGAATGCAGTCATTGTACCTAGGGATAATGCTGCTACTAATAATACTTTTTTCATTTCAATGTGTTTTAAAAATTAATATGTATTTGTTTTGTTTGATAAGTAGTATGAGAAAATGATGCCATGGCGAATTTGTTTTCAAAATTTACTATAATACGTTGATTATCTGATCTTTATATTCTATTCTGTAGAATTGGAAAAATGTATATGGGTGTGTAAGAAGCCGCAAAAGTGTGTAACTATTACACACTTTTGCAATAAAAAAATCGGTTCTAAGAAATATGAAATAACTACCCTATCTGATGCGAAGGTTTTAGCAGGTCATTTACGGTCTTCACCGGATTAAAAGTTAGCAAAGGTACCTCAACAAAAATAGTGTTCCAATAGGCCATGGCACCGTTCCAAAGACCTGGTAATTCAAGAGCCTTCAGTTCCTTACCATCTTTGGTTTTTTCGGTTATAAAACCTTGTTTCGTGTCTACGAAATTCAAAAGGTTATACTTCTCTCCTTTGAAATTACGAACACCACAAACCAAGTCTACAGGATTGAAATGTGTTGCTTGGGCAATCAGTTTTCTTTGATATTCATTTGAGGTATCCATTTGGGCCGACTCAATAATCTGCAGTGAAATCCTGTTTTTCCCATCTTTAATCCAAAATGGACCTCCGCCTGGTTCTCCCTCATTTTTGACCATCCCACAAACGCGAATGGGCCTATTGATCTTATCTTGAAGTATTTTTGCTTGTTCATCAAGCATAAAAGAATCGTATGAATCTGAAAACCGAACATTCAAATCTTCTTCTAAAAACGCTTTTATATCTTCTAATTGGTTATTACTGACTTCTTGTGTTTCTAAGAGCTTTGCATACGTAAATGCTTTTTGTTGCACTTGCACCAATACCCCTGCAAGTACTTTTTTACTATTGGTAACAACCTTAGCATTTTCTGGAACCACTACATTATCAATATTCTTAATAAAAATGATATCGGCATCCTGCTCATTTAAATTTTCTATCAGTGCCCCGTGACCCCCCGGTCTGAAGAGCAAAGACCCATCACTATTGCGAAAAAGTTCATTCTCCAAATCGACCGCGATAGTGTCAGTCGATGACTTTTGATACGAATAGTTGACGTCAAAAACAGTTTGTGTAGTTTGAGAAACTCTTTTATTTATTGATTCGAACTCTTTTTCAAAAAGTGCTCTGTGCTGTTCGGAGATGGTAAAATGAAGTTTTGCTTTGTTACCCGTTTTGGCATAAGTGGACCCTTCTTTTAAATGCTCTTCAAAAGGTGTGGCCGCATGGTCTTGGTACGAATGAAATGGAAGTAATCCCTTTGGATAAAATCCATAATTCAAAGCTTCTTCAGACAAAAGTTCTTTTACAAAAAGATGAACAAGCGCTCCTGCACTTCTTGTTTTTCGCTCTATTCTACCCTCAATAATTTTGTAAAAAGGGAAATCTGAAAGCCGTTTAGCAAATAGCTGTAACGCGGTATCCCCTGTTCGTTCAAGATAATCATCCAATTTTTCTATGGTAGGATCATAGGCTTCCAAAAAATTAAATAGTGCTTTAAACATGCGAGAAGCGGCTCCAGAAGCTGGAACAAATTTCAATAATGACAATTCGGGTTTCAACTTATCGAATTCATCAATCAAAACTTGCTCTTCTGTGGTTGAAAATTTTGAAATACCGTCTCCTACCACTGCTGCCTTTTCAAGATCTATGAACGCAATTCCCTCTCTAAAAGTTTCAAGTTGGTCGCGTATTTTACTTTTTGTAATTCCCTTCGCTTCGATTTGTGCTAAATCGCTTTCTGTAAGTAAACTCATTTTCTTAGTAGTTGGTCTATATATTTGACAGCGGTGTTTAATCTGGTCTTCTTGTCTCCAGTTAAAGTAATAAAATTTCGGTTGTATTTCTCCAATGTCTCCTTGAAATAGGCAAACATACGCTCACGTTCGTTGGGTTTGTCTCTTAAATCATCTCCAACCCACGGCACATCAATATTAGTAAGCAAATATAGATCATAGGTGTTCTGCAGCGCGTACTTTTCTAAAATTGGATCGCAGTGTCCAACATAATAGGCCTCAGAATATACTTTGGTTTCCAACAAATCGGTATCGCAAATCAAGACTTCAGTGGCTTTTTTTGCTAGGGTGTTTTCCAAACGCATTTGTCCTTGGGCAATAGGCAAAAGATCATGAGGCTCACAGGTTTTACGCTCGTTATTCCACTTATTTTGTAAATATTCTCTAGCATACTCGGGTACCCAAACTGTATTGTAGTATCGTGCCAGTTGTTCTGATAAGGTTGTTTTTCCTGTAGATTCAGGTCCAAACAAAACTACCTTAATGATGTCTGTAGGCTCTTGTTTAAACTTTTCCTCCATGCGAAATAAGCTTGTATTGCAATAATCGTAAATATAAGGTATTGAACGGACAACATTCCCCATCCACGATAAGCGTAAAGAGGAATTGTAATGATATCAGCAATAATCCATAGTGTCCAATTTTCAATTTTTTTCAGCGCCATATACCACATCGCCGTGAAGAATATTCCTGAGGTGAAAATATCGACATAATTTGAAGATGCGATTTCGTTTCCAAAGACTTTATAAACACCATAATTAATGGCCATTGTTGCAAGAAAAAGTCCAACACCAATACCTTTTTCTCTTGCGGTTGTTCTTGAAATCTGCACCACTCGTTTGTCATCCTTTTTACGAGACCAATTCCACCATCCATAAACACTCATGGCCGACCAATAGAAATTCATCATCATATCACCAAGCAATCCATCTTTGAAAAACAAGTATACCGTAATTACGGTGGCAATCAGCCCCGTCGGATACACCAGAATATTTTCCTTCTTGGCATACCAGACACTGAGTATTCCTGTAATTAAAACAATGGCTTCTAGAACAATTACATAAATTTCTTTACCTCGGTAAGAATCTAGAAAAAAATCAAAAATGGGGTTCATACGCACTTCGATCAGATTTGACAATTTTCATAAAAAGCAGGCCTTTTTCCATCATTTCGAACCCTTCTTTGATTTCTGAATGGAGCATGCCCATTACTTGATCATAATCTCCAAAAACCTGGGTACTCAAAGGGTTTTCCAAAACAGTCAACCCAGAGGCTCGCAATTTTTTAATAAAGCTGATAATGTGATTTTCGAAATCATCTTGAAGAGGTGTGAAGGTAAGTTCTACAGATATATTCATGGGTTATTGTAAAATTTGATTAAATATTTCTTAATGGTCAGTTGAATGGAATAGCATAGACACAGGTAAAACCTTCAAATTCTAAAAATCGAATATCGTAGGAGGTGTTTCTTCCCTTATACAGTATTTCTCCTTTGGTATGGCCATCTGAAAGAGAAAAATCTTTTATGTCAATATGATGCAAAAAACTTAGCCCTTTTTCCGCATAAATTTTATATAATGATTCCTTGCACCCCCATACAACAGTAAGTTTTCGAACTAGAGCCTCAGTATTTGCGATGGTGCTATACTCCTCGATTGGTGTAAATTTGTGGGCAATGCGAAGAATTTTATCCCGTTGCATTTCAATATCAATTCCAACTTCATCCGTTTCGCCGACAATAATTCCCGTAAATTGATTCGAATGTGTAATTGAAATATGTTTTCCGTCTTTCAAATGCGGTTTTCCCACCTCATCGTAAAACAAATCGGCATCAACATAGCCGGCTTCCGCCATCAAATGGCGAATACTCAAAAAACCTCTACGGTGCATTTCTGATTTCATTCCGTTCATCCGATTTTGACAATGCTGTGTAAGCTCAATGCCCTTGCCAAGGGCATTTTCTGATTCTTCAATTTTCCAGATATAAACCTTAATCGATGTACCTACCGTTAATGTATTGTAAAGAGGCATACGTATTCTTATGGTATTTTGTACTTTTGCAACCGCAACAAGGCGAGAAATCGCTACTTGACGAAAGTAAAAAATAAAAAAGAATATGAGCACAGAAACTATTCCATTCGTTCCCTACAAGGTAAAAGATATCGCACTAGCGGATTGGGGAAGAAAGGAGATCAATTTGGCCGAAGCCGAGATGCCTGGATTAATGGCACTTCGAGAAGAGTATGGCACAGAACAACCATTAAAAGGGGCTCGAATTGCAGGATGCCTGCATATGACCATTCAAACTGCGGTTTTGATTGAGACATTGGTTGCCTTAGGCGCCGATGTTACATGGAGTTCATGTAATATTTTCTCTACACAAGACCATGCGGCGGCGGCGATTGCTGCAGCAGGAATTCCTGTTTACGCTTGGAAGGGTATGAACGAGGAAGAGTTTGATTGGTGTATCGAACAAACCTTATTTTTCGGAGAAAGTCGTGAACCTCTAAATATGATATTAGATGATGGAGGCGACTTGACCAATATGGTCTTAGATAAATATCCCGAACTTACAGATGCCATTAAAGGACTTTCGGAGGAAACTACAACTGGAGTACACCGTTTGTATGAGCGCGTAAAGAATGGCACCCTTCCTATGCCTGCCATCAACGTTAACGATTCGGTAACGAAATCAAAATTTGATAACAAATACGGTTGTCGAGAAAGTGCTGTAGATGCTATTCGCAGGGCTACAGATACCATGTTAGCGGGTAAAAGGGTGGTGGTTGCCGGCTATGGAGATGTTGGTAAAGGTACGGCTGCTTCCTTCAAAGGTGCGGGTGCAATCGTTACGGTTACTGAAATAGACCCAATCTGTGCTTTACAAGCCTGTATGGACGGTTTTGAAGTGAAGAAATTAGAAACTGTAATCGGACAAGCTGATGTAGTGATCACAACAACAGGCAATAAAGACATCATTCAAGGTAACCACTTTAAAGCCATGCGCGATAAAGTGATTGTTTGTAATATAGGTCATTTCGACAATGAGATCGATATGGCTTGGTTGAATGATAATTATGGTAATACTAAGGATGAAATCAAACCGCAGGTTGATAAATATACCATAGATGGAAAGGATATCATCGTATTGGCTGAAGGTCGTTTGGTAAACTTAGGTTGTGCAACTGGGCATCCTAGCTTTGTGATGAGTAATTCCTTTACCAACCAAACTTTGGCGCAAATTGAGCTTTGGAAGAACAGTGAAAACTACAAGAATGAAGTATATATGCTGCCAAAGCATTTGGATGAAAAAGTAGCCAAATTACACTTATCTCGTTTAGGAGCTGAGCTTACCGAATTGCGCAAAGACCAAGCAGCATATATTGGAGTAACGGTAGAGGGGCCTTATAAACCTGAATACTACAGGTATTAGCCAACAACTACAACGAAACCAAAAACCTCTTCCGGCAACGGAGGGGGTTTTATAATTTGTACAGCCCGCGTTAGGAATAGTTAAATTCTTGTTATTTTGTTTAACAATTATCTATAATTGATAAACATTTAGTATCTTTCGGGTTAAGCCAAGCATAAAATTTTTTAATAAAACTGTGTGCAAAGGGCGTTGTTAGCGGGTTTTGAGAACAAAAAGGCGAAATAATAGCTGAATAAGAATAAGTTATCAAACAAGTAGTAAAATTCCAATGATTTTACATACTTTTCAGCATTAATTAATAGGTTTTATAATTTATTAGAAAATTAGTATATGGATTTAATGGAACGCGTTGCAGAATTTGAAGGAAGAAAAATGTCTGGAATGACAACAAGCGACAGGGTAACGTATTCAAGGGAAGTAAAAGCCTTGATTTTAGAGATTAACGAAATTTATAAGGAAACGAAAGAAGTTGAGTTGATGGATATTATGAAAAGACTTACCGTGAAAAAGAAAAAGATTGAAAAACGGTTGAAAGGAAACCCTATTCAATAATAGATTTTCCCCAAAGCGTAATAAAAAGTTGAAGATGAAATTATTAGAAAAACTAAAAATTACTCCATCTTCAGATACATTTCAAAAACAAAGTCTTACAAATGGGTCTTCTATCTACACGATCGCAATTGATGGTTTGGATGGAAGGCCCATTTCATTATCCAATTTTAAAGGGAAGGCAATACTTTTTGTAAATGTGGCCTCCAAATGTGGATTTACACCCCAATATAAGGCACTACAACAACTTCAAGACAGTTACAAAGACAAACTAGTAGTAATCGGATTACCATGTAATCAATTTGCAGGACAAGAACCTGCGGCAGCTGATGAAATTCGGTCTTTTTGTGAACGCAACTACGGAATCACCTTCCAACTTACTGAAAAGGTCGAAGTGAAAGGTTCGAGACAGCATCCATTATATAGCTGGTTGACCAAGAAGGAACTCAATGGAAAAAGAAATAGTACTGTAAGATGGAATTTCCAAAAATACCTTGTTAATGAAAAGGGAGAATTGGTTGATTTTTTCTATTCCACCACCAAACCCAATAGTGCTAAAATCACAAATTACCTTTAATAACGTTTGCTGGGCATGAAAAAGAAAAAACCCGATAACGTTGTTTTTGATGAGGAAAGTGAAAAATACACAGCTTCTTTAAAGCCATATGCCACAGATTTGGCTGCACCTGCGATAACCACTTCCGATACGGCGGCCTGGAAAAATCGGAACATTAATGCCGTCAACAAACATATCAGCGCTAAATATCTAGAGTTAAAAGCAGAGTATGATGCAATGATAGATCAGTTTGAATACAATAATTTGGTCTATAGTGCCAAATTCAATTTTGAGCCCTTGGTTGGCTATACCTATTTTTTGTATCGCAACAAGAATGAAGAAGCCTTTTTGTCTGTTATTGCACCTCATGAATGCAATTTCGACTACCTAGGCACCTTTAGATTGAATGCTGACAAGATGTGGGAACGAATAACGAAGTAAAACATGCCTCAAAACTTCACTGAACGACAATTGGATCGAATTGTCGAAATGGCTTGGGAAGATCGAACGCCCTTCGAAGCTATTGCATACCAATTTGGACTTCCCGAGAAGGAGGTTATCAGAATGATGCGATACCACCTAAAACGGAACAGTTTTAAGCGCTGGAGAAAACGAGTAAACAGCGGTGTTAGCCAAAAGCATTTAAAAAAACGAAATCCTGAGATTGACCGCTTCAAATGCTCACGGCAAAAAAACATTACCAGAAATAGAATCAGTAAGCGCTAATATGGCTCTGTTTGAACACACGGTGCTATTCTTTCCAACCAGCTATGCTGAAATAGCGCATCGCATTGACAAGATAGATCCTATAAAATATGGAGAATCACGAAATTTTATAAGTGGTGCGGTCACTTATCTATCACCCTATATATCTAGAGGTGTCATTTCAACAAAACAAGTTCTGGAAAGTGTTCTAAAAAAAGGCTATCAGGTAAAGAATATTGAAAAATTTATTCAAGAGCTCGCTTGGCGTGATTATTGGCAGCAAATCTGGATTGAAAAAGGGGAGGGGATAAACTCAGACTTAAAAAATCAACAATTACACGTTGCCCATCATGAAATACCAACCGCACTTGTAGACGCTGAGACCGGAATTGAAGCCATTGATAAAGCCGTTACTGAATTTTACAGAACGGGTTACCTTCACAATCATGTCAGAATGTATGTTGCCGCTATTGCTTGTAACATTGGTCAAAGCAAATGGAATTATCCAGCTAAATGGATGTACTATCATCTCCTTGATGGTGATTGGGCCAGCAACGCCCTTAGTTGGCAATGGGTCGCTGGTGTGAACAGCAATAAGAAATATGTGGCCAATCAAGACAATATCAATAGATACTGTCATACGCATCAAAAAAGAACCTTTTTGGATGTGGATTATAGTGAATTATCTAAAATGGAAATTCCTAAGGCTTTAGAAGAAAGTTCTGTTGAAATATTAACGACTCCTCTTCCGGCAAAATCAAAACTTGACCTAGCCAAACAACTTCCTACTTGCCTCTATAATTTTTACAATCTAGACCCCAAATGGAAGCAGGAAATCAATGCAAATCGCATTCTGTTGTTAGAACCTAGCGTATTTGAGAAGTATCCGATTTCTCAAAAAAGCATAGATTTCATGCTGGGCTTATCCAAGAATATTAGTGGTCTTCAAACCTATGTGGGCGAATTTGATGAATTGCTTCATGACTATGACATAGGAGATATTTTCTTTAAGGAACATCCTTTAAATACCAATTATAAAGGCAAGGAAGAATCAAGAGACTGGATGTTTAGTGTTAGCGGATACCACTCTTCCTTTTTCGGATTTTGGAAAAAATGTAAAAAACAATTGAAATACTAAATATGCACTATTCTAAAAATGATATTGAACAAATGGGGCGGATACAAAAGATAAAGTACATCAATTCGGTCTCAGGCATCAAACCCGCCAATTTGATCGGTACCATATCCAATTCTGGTCAACCTAACTTGGCTATATTCAGTTCGGTTTTTCATTTGGGTAGTGACCCAGCATTATTGGGGTTCGTTTCTCGACCCATTGGAGAAATAGCCCGACACACCTATGCAAATATTCTTGAAAACAAACAATATACTATCAACCATGTGGACCGTTCATTCATTGAAAATGCACATTATACTTCAGCCAAAATAGAGAGAGAACAATCTGAGTTTGAAGTTTGCGGGTTAACAGAGGAATACATTCCAACTTTCAAAGCCCCATTCGTAAAAGAAAGTGCCCTAAAAATGGGGATGGACCTCAAAGAAACAATCGATATAAATCTCAACGGAACCATTCTCGTCATCGGCGAAATTCAAGACTTGATTATTCCTGATGCTGCCATTGGTGAAGATGAGGACATTGATTTGGCAAATATTAATGGTATTGGTATTTCGGGCCTAAATACCTATTATTCTTTGAAAAAAATAGAACGATTCCCCTATGCCCGATCAAACGAAATTCCAGAATTGAAGAAATGAAAAAGCAGCTTCTTCCATCAAAGATATGCCCTGTTTGCAACCGGCCATTTTTATGGCGTAAAAAATGGGAGAAAAATTGGACTTCTGTGAAATATTGTAGTGAAAAATGTCGCCGAAATAAATGAAAGCCGTTAACCTCATATTCCCACATCAGTTATTCAAAGCCAATCCGCTTTTCGCCAACGGACATGCTTATTATCTGATAGAAGAATTCTTATTTTTTAAACAATACCCTTTTCATAAACAGAAGGTTGCCTTTCACCGGGCAACCATGAAATTTTATTCCGATTTCCTTAGTGATAAGGGCTACGATGTTCGCTACATCAAAGCTACTGAGGAGCTTTCCGATATTCGAATATTGATTCCCTTTTTGGCAAAAGAAGGAATAGGAGAAGTACATTTTATAGACCCTTGCGATTATTGGTTGGAAATGCGAATTGAGGAAGGATGTGCCTCAGAAGGAATTGAGCCCTTGGTTCATGACACACCCATGTACCTAAATTCTAGAGAAGACCTAAGCATATTTTTTCATCAAGGGAAGAAGAAATTTTATCAAACGACATTCTATGCCGATCAGCGGAAAAAACGAAACATCTTGTTAGACATAGATGGAAAACCTACAGGTGGAAAATGGACTTACGATACTGAAAATAGAAAAAGATATCCTGCAAAGAAAATACCCCCATCAGTTCATTATCCTGATAAGGATAGCTACTACGAAGAAGCAAAACGGTATGTGAGGGAAAACTTTTCAAACCACTACGGCGAGCTAACCGCCGAGTTGCTTTACCCAAATACTTTTGATAAAGCTCAGACTTGGTTTACTGATTTTTTAGAGACCCGCTTTATAGAATTTGGCATATATGAAGATGCGATCGTTGCAGAGCACTCAATCTTACATCATAGTGTGTTGACTCCCATGTTGAATGTAGGGCTGATCACTCCGGAAGAAATTGTAACTCAAAGCCTAGCCTACACTGAGAAAAATAATGTTCCGATAAATTCAACCGAAGGTTTTATTCGCCAAATAATTGGTTGGCGTGAGTTCATTCGAGGAGTTTATGTTACCAAAGGGTGTTACGAACGCACTAGGAATTTTTGGAATTTCCGCAGAAAAATTCCGAAATCATTCTATACTGGTACAACAGGTATTCCCCCAATAGATCAAACCATTCAAAAAGTATTAAAGACAGGCTATTGCCATCATATTGAGCGCTTGATGGTATTAGGTAATTTCATGGTGCTTTGTGAATTCGATCCTGATGAAGTGTACCAATGGTTTATGGAACTCTTTATAGATGCCTATGATTGGGTAATGGTACCTAATGTATATGGTATGAGCCAATTTGCCGATGGTGGCCTCATGTCTACTAAACCCTATATAAGTGGGAGTAATTATTTAATGAAAATGAGCAATTATAAAAAAGGTGATTGGCAAGCCACTTGGGATGGGCTATTTTGGCGTTTTATGCATACAAATCGCCATTTCTTTTTGTCAAATCCACGCTTGGGCATGCTTATTCGGACTTTTGACAAAATGAGTGATGAAAAGAAGCAAGTACATTTAGAATATGGAGAAACCTTTTTGAACCAGTTAGACAGTTAAAGGATGAATTTAGAAACGCTTCGCCTACTTTTTGACTTCGGATTGCTAGTGCTTATATGGCTGGTGCAACTCGTAATATACCCAAGCTTTCGATTCTATCAGCAAGACAACCTTGTAAAATGGCATCGAAAATATACAGTTGGAATTGCATTGGTTGTCATTCCGCTAATGTTTGTACAATTAACTACTGCTATACTTCAGTTGCTTGAATTTCAAAACACATTAACCATTGGAAGTCTCGTTTTGATAGCACTGGTTTGGGCAATAACGTTTTTGCAATTTGTACCCATGCACCGTAAAATATCCGATGAAAAAGCAGATAAAATTCTTTTGACGCGGCTAGTAAAAAGGAATTGGTGGCGAACCCTGTTATGGTCAGTTATTTTTATATTGACTCTGCTTTCATCCCTTTAAAATCTTGTATCTTAGGTCTGGTTTGAAAAAGAATCTAACACCCCACTGTATGACGAACATTATACTTACCGGAGCTACTGGAACGCTCGGTTCGCGAATTTTATTTTCACTTCTTGAACAGAAAATCGAGCAAATAGAAAAAATATATTTACCTGTTCGAAGCAAGGCCGCAATATCGCCTGAAAGAAGGATTCAAAACATGCTGTCAAGTTCAAATATCCCTGAATTTATTAAGAAGAACAGCAAGGCCATTGCCAACAAAATAGAGGTGGTTGATGCCAAGTACATTCTTGAGCCAACTACGAAGCTAAAATCTAAAAACATAGATTATTTTATTCATTCTGCTGGCTATGTTAATCTATCAACAGATCCTGCAGCCAAGGAAGAAGTGTTTCAAGAGAATTTTGATTTTACCAAAAACCTCTTTAATCATTATGGTAACCAAATCAACAAGTTCGTATATATCAGCACCGCTTTTTCTTTTGGCGATGTTGGTGGTATACTTAAGAACGACTATGTAGAAAACCGAACCGGAAACTACCGCAACCATTACGAGGCATCTAAACATGCTTCAGAAAAGTTCTTGTTAGAACAAGGCAAAGCAAAAAATATCGCTGTACAAATTTTACGCCCAAGCGTTTTAGGTGGAAATATTGAAGAGGCTCCTAATTTCTTTATATCAAAATATATGGTCTTCTATCTTTTTGCCAAGTTCTTCAACAACAATACCTCCAACGATAACATACGTATTTCTACAAATGATTTTTCAGGACTCAATATCATTCCTACGGATTATGCTGCCAAGGTTATCGTAAAAGTATTGGAGACCAATATCGAGCAACTGAATATCGTACATGCCAAGGAGACCAATATGATGAAGGGCATTTCTAAAGTATTGGATGCCGTAGGATTTTCAAATTTCACCTTTACCCAAGAACAGATTACTGCTGCAACTGGCTTTGCCTCCAAACTTGAAGAGTTCTATTACGAAACTATTGGGGTTCATCTTCACCCCTATCTCACCTCAAAACCCAACGAATGGGATACCGCACTTTTGGAGAGCATATTACCAATGCCCAACTATAATTTGGAAGACTATTTATTACAAACCGTTTCTTTTGCAAAAGCAGCAAATTTTCGAAATCAAAAGTGGTAATCGTAGGCTATGAAAGAAGGTACTGAGTTTGCCCTTTGGTTTGTACTGTTTAAAAACTAACTACAAATCTAGCCATCTCTTAAAATTCGTAGTACGCTCTCTTGAAACGATTACTTGTTCTTCTTCTTTTGGCATTAATTTAAGCAACAAACGACTATTGAAATAAGTATGTATCTCATTTACAGCTGCTACCGAAACCATGAACTTTCTGTTTATTCTGAAAAACTGTACCGGATTTAAAATTTCTTCTAGCTGATCAATCGTATACTCGATAGGATATGATTTGCCACTGCGGTCTTTTAAAAATATTAGCCCCTCTTCCGATTTGAAATAAGCAATATCACCGACGTTGAATGATTTAAATTGGTTGCCCACTTTGACCATAAAACGGTGCTTATACGCTTTGTGAAATATGTTCTTTATCTGCTCTAGTTTATCATTGTTCCAGGCATCGGATATTAAATTTGTCGATTTTTGAAACTTGTTCAGAGCAACTCTCAAATCATTTTTATCAATAGGTTTTAAAAGGTAATCAAGTCCATTATATTTAAATCCCCGTATAGCATATTCATTATAAGCCGTTGTAAATATTACTGGAGGATGCTCTTGCAAATGATCAAGAATATCAAATCCGTAGCCATCGTTCAATTGAATATCTAAAAATATCAATTGCGGCATTGTATTTTCATGAAACCATTTTAGACCGCTTTCCACTGAGGTGAGTTGAGCGACTATTTCAATTTCAGGCACTAGCTCGCCGATCAGCTGAGCTAAGCGTCTCGAAGCAATACTTTCATCTTCAACAATTACTGCTTTCAAATCTCTTTTTGGTTTTTAAGGTTCCGCTCAAGAAATAGACAAGGTCGCTCTTTGTAACGCGCTACAGTCCAATAGCGGCATAGTTACTTTGAAATGTTCCCTACTGACTTCGACAGCAACTTCCTGATTTGTATAAAACGAGTACCTTTTTTGAATATTGGTTAAACCCAGCTGTGTTGATTCTGCTTCAAGTTCTCTCTTTCTCATGGTATTTTCGACAACTAACCCAATCTTACCAACTGTATATACACTGATTTTCATTGGTTTCTCCTTTGAAAAAAAATTATGCTTCATGGCATTCTCAACAAGCATTTGTAGCGATAAGGTGGGAATCGAAAAATCAACTGGATCTACTCCAATATTCGTATCGATAACAATAGCATCTGAGTGTCGAACATTCATCATAAAAATAAAGGAATCAAGAAAGTTGAGTTCTTTTTCTAGACTAACAATATCCTCCTCCTTGTTATCCAAAATATAACGATAACTAGATGCTAGTCGACTTACAAAATCAGATGCCAAATCGCGATCTTCATACATTAGCGATGTCAGTGTATTCAGACTGTTAAACAAAAAATGAGGGCTTATTTGACTTTTTAAAGATTTATATTTTGAAGTCATCATCTCTTTCTGTAATCGATCCATTTTTTGCTCTAGGTCTTTTTTCTGTTTAACCGAAAAATAAAACAAGTTAAATACCATTATAGCAAATCCTAGTAGCATGGCTCGCATCCAATCAATTCGAAACTGTAGCGCTTTATCCTCTGCTGGAATTTGACATAGATCATCAAATACAAAAAGACCTACATAATAAATCAAGGCAGCTAATGGAGCCAAAAAAGCAAAGGAAAGTGCTAGGGTCTTTAAGCTACCCGGAATATCTAGCCCCTTTGCGGTTTTTAACTGCTTCTTAATTAGCCAATCATTAATCTCCCATGTATGTAAGACCAGTACAAAGGCTGAAAGGAAATAAAATATTGAAGCAGGACTAAACAACGTTTCATCAGGATCGTCGATAGTCAACTTTACCGCAAAGAAAATTAGTACCACCACTAGCAGCCTAAAACCAAACTTTTTAATTGATCTTTTTTTAATCATATCGACTATAGTGAAATTTAAAGATAACAAACAACCCAATAAGCAAGGTCTTGAAAACATTCAATTGTCAGTATTTACCTTGAAACGTCATTATTTTGACATGACTTGAAAAACCGCATTCATAAAAGGTAAATTGTGGTTCACCTCCTCGTTCGACAATTCAAACCATAAATCACCACTTGGTCATTCCTTAGCTTTTCCAAATAAGATACATGCGGCATTTTTGATTAAACATTGAATAGAAAAGTCATGAAAAAAATTGTTTTTGCACTTATCATATTATATAATTGCGCGCTCTTCGCGCAAAACGGAACGATTAAGGGCATTGTACTTGACAAGCAGTCTGAAGCACCTTTAGAAGGTGCTACCATAGAACTTCTATATGCCTTGGAAGCGACCGGAGTCATTACTGATTTTGACGGTAATTTTGTGTTGAAAGATATTCCTGTAGGGAGACAAGTCATACGAATAAGTTATATAGGATATGAAACCTATACTATTCCCAATATTGAGGTTACCTCCGGTAAAGATGTTTTTCTAAATATAGGCTTAACAGAATCATTTAATCAGCTTGATGAAGTTGTTCTTACAACCAATACCCATAAAGACAAACCACTTAACAAATTGGCAACCGTTTCAACACGTCAATTTGGGTTGGAAGAAGTTACACGCTTTTCAGGAGGTCGAAGTGATGTAGGTCGGTTAGCCGCAAACTTCGCGGGAGTATCGTCTCCTGATGATAGTCGAAATGACATTGTGGTAAGAGGAAACTCTCCAACCGGACTCCTATGGCGTTTAGAGGGCATTCCCATTCCAAGTCCAAATCATTTTGCCACGGCAGGCACGACTGGCGGCCCGGTATCTGCCTTGAACCCCAATATGCTTAAAAACTCTGATTTTCTTACTTCTGCATTTCCTGCGGAATATGGAAACGCCCTCGGAGGCGTCTTTGACTTAGGTTTTCGCAATGGAAATGCGGATGCGTATGAATTTACTCTTCAGACCGGAATCTTTACGGGTTTAGAAGCGATGGCCGAAGGTCCTTTAGGAAACAAAAGTGGTTCTTTTCTTATTGCGGGCCGGTACTCATTGGTAAGCGTTCTAGGTATCGGTGCCGGTGGAACGTCGGCGACCCCCAATTATAGCGACCTATCGTTTCATATAAATCTTGGAAAAGGCAGCTTGGGGAATATCTCCATATTTGGAATTCTTGGCAGTTCAGATATTGAGTTCTTAGGAAATGATATTGACCAAGACGATTTGTTTGCTGCTGAAGATGAAAACACTACTGCCGATTCGAGATTTGGAGTGGTAGGATTGAAACATACAATGATGTTGGGTAAAAGTTCGTTTCTACGAAGCATTGTAGCTGGTTCTTATTCGGCAAATGAATTTAACGTAGATCGATTTATAGCGAAAGAAACACCACAAGAGCGCCTACTTCAATTTACGGAAGCTGACAATTCTGAAACGCGCTTTACTTTTTCAACACTTTTTAATGCCAAACTTAGTAACAAAAGCACCCTTCGTGCGGGGGTTCTTGTAGAAAATTTCGGAGTAAAAAGTCTTTTAAGAGATCGAAATGAACAAGCAGATAACGATGCAGATGGAGATCCTGATTTTTTCACCTTTCGCGATATAGATGAAAATGTGCTTTTATTTCAACCCTATGTACAAGGTCAATTTCGGTTGACTGAAATGCTTACGCTAAATACAGGTCTACATGCCCTGTATAGCAATCTAAATGAGCAATTTGCCTTAGAACCTAGAGCTGCATTGTCTTATCAATTGGCTCCAGATCATGCTATTAACCTGGGGTATGGGTTACATCAGCAATCTATTCCATTACCTCTACTCTTCTTAAATGAAGAAACGAACGGGCAAGTGGTTCAAACGAACAAAGATCTTGACTTTACCAGAAGTAATCATTTTGTTCTAGGCTACGACATCAAACTAAGCAACAATTGGCGAGGAAAGCTTGAGGTGTATTATCAAGATATAGATAAGGCCGGGGTGGAACCCTTTTCATCAAGTTACTCCACACTTACAGAAGGGGCCAATTTCGGATTTGATAATGACCGGGTTTCCTTAATTAATGATGGAACAGGGTACAATACAGGACTCGAAATCACCTTGGAAAAATTCTATAGTAAAGGCTATTACGGACTACTAACCAGCTCGTTTTTTGATAGCAAATACACCGGAAGTGATGCTATTGAACGCAACACGCCATTTAACAACGGGTACGTGTTAAATCTGCTAGCAGGTAAAGAATTTAAAGTCGGTAAGTCTCAAAAGAATATCCTGTTTTTAGATACGCGTCTTACTAGTTCTGGAGGGCGATATTTCACACCGGTAGACCTAGAAGCTTCGCGTTTATCTGGATTCGAAATCCTTCAAGAAGATTTAGCCTATAGTAGCCAATATGATTCTTATTTCCGGTGGGATGTCAAATTTGGAATTAAAATAAACAGTAAATCAAAAAAACGGCTGCATCAGTTCTATGTGGATCTTCAAAATCTTACGGCCAACGAAAACATTTTTGCAAGAAGATACAATCGGCTTACCAACAATATCGATCAAGTAAATCAAATTGGTTTCTTCCCTGACTTTGGATACAAATTCCAATTTTAATAGAAAACCCTAAGCTATGAATACGCATAAAACCGATAAACATTCTAAGGAGCAGGGCACGGATACCCAAATGCGGAACCCCTCACATAATCGCTTTGGTAAACGATTGGCCTACCGATTTTGGTGGGGCTGGAGTACAGAACTAAAATCCTCACTTAAATCGTAAATAAGTAACAATATAAACTTCTCACTATGCTTAAAACCATAAATGCAATGACAGTACAAAAAGAGATCTCTATATTTAAGACCTCGGTTCATACTATTGAAGATATACAGACGGTAAAGAGTATGTTAAATGCAGTGGTCGGAGAAGATGAGTGGAATTTTGACTTGGAGGACGTTGACCATATACTACGAATTCATGCCAACGTTCTGGTCAATGCCTTTCTCTCACAAGAACTGCAAAAGATGGGTTTTCAATGTAAGGAGCTTTTTTAATACCTAGATATACGATTAGCACTTCTAACCAATACCCCTACCAATAGTTCGATAGTACTTTGCCATAAACTGCACCTTTTCGCGGTGATGAATAAAAAAATTAGTAGCCCGTAACCAATAAATTTCGGGCGCCTCGCATTCCACATTTTTGGTATTGGTGATAAGCCTTCGCCGCTCGTTCACGAATTTCTAAGTCCGTTTCTTGAAGTATCCAACCGTCTATTGCCCCTTTCAATGTATAAGCTTCGGGAGACATTAAACCCGTTGACCAAACCAAAGGGTTCGCTCCAGTTTTCTTTAGATATGGCTCAAAATAGTTTTTACTAACACAAGCAAGCATTATGGCATCGCGGGGTTCATTATTGTGAGGTTTAAAACTATTGTCTATACTAAATTCCATAAGGCCGTCATGACCTACATATGCTACTAGGCTTGCTCCTCCACCAAAACAAAGTTCTTGGGTTTCATATATTATTTTCTGTTCTTCGGCACCACTTGATGCTTCAAAAAAATCTATAGTTGTTTGCTTAATATATTTTCCGTCATAGGCGTCGGCTAAAAGGTAGGTATTGGTGGCTTTATGTTTGAACAATACCCTATCTAGAATTTGAGTGTTTCTAGTTTTTATGGTTTTTATATAAACCCAGTCTTTACTTTTTTTGAAATGCGTTTTTACACCATAAAGCGCTCCCCAGTACAAATTATTTTTAGGGTCTTGACCATTTCCCAGGGTTTTTGAAACAGGAACGATACCTTGGTTGGTATTATCACATAGGGCAACGAAGACGTGAATGGTTCTTGGTTTTTGAATTTCCTGAGCCTTGACGAACGATACGAAAAGGAAAAACCAAAAGCAATAGTTACGCATACTTAATAAACGGAAGTAATCAAAAATTCGCTTACCTTCTTGGCACTTTTCCTGAACCCAAGCAAACATCACATTTATCTCTTTCACCTCTTGTAGCACGCCAGTATCCATTGCCATCACATTTTTGACATTTTTTATATTCCGAGTTGCTCACTACCATTCGCACTAGGTAGTATGCTAGACCAACTATCAATAGAATTATAAGAAGTCTAAAAGTCATTTTATAGAAAGTTTAGTATATAGTATTCCGATTTGCCGATTGTTCGAGTTATTTCCAATTCAAAATAATATACAAAACAAAACCCTCTGCATAACTGGAGAGGGTTTTAAATACGGTAAAGAAAGTGTTTTTAAGCCTCAAATGGCTCAATAGAAACATATGACTTTCCGCCTGCCTTCTTGGTGAACTTTACCATTCCGTCAACACGGGCATGTAATGTGTGGTCTTTACCAGCATATACATTCTCACCTGGGTTGTGTTTTGTACCACGTTGCCTTACGATGATATTACCCGCAACAGCAGCTTGACCACCAAAAATCTTAACACCTAAGCGTTTCGATTCTGACTCTCTACCATTTTTCGAACTACCTACACCTTTTTTGTGTGCCATGATATCTTGTTTTATGTACTTCTACATCCTTTGATTAAATCAGGATGACCGTACGTTATTTCTTATTATGCCTTTCCGCCGTCTAATTCGTCTTGCCATTTCTTTAACTCGTCCCACTTACCTTCAGCTGCTAATTTTGCTTGTGCTGGCCATGTGTCAGTAACGTGGTTTCCACGAACATCTGCGATGATTTCAGAAATTTTAGCTGGTTTTGCCTTTGCTAAATCAGCGAATGTTGCAATACCGGCTTCTACCAAGGTAGAGGCGATTTTTGGCCCAATACCTTCAATCTTTTTTAAATCATCGGCCTTAGCTGCTTTGGCTTTTGGTGCAGCGGCTTTCTTTGGTGCAGCGGCCTTTTTTGGAGCTGCTTTTGCCTTTGTGGCTTCTGCCTTCGCCTTGGGCGCTTCTTCTTTTTTAGGAGCAGCTTTCTTCGGCTCAACTGATTTGGCCTTTTTAGCTCCTTTGGCAACAATACTTTCGATCACGATTTCAGTCAATGACTGACGGTGTCCGTTTTTCTTGCGATATCCTTTACGTCTTTTCTTGTGAAAGACAATCACTTTGTCACCTCTAAGGTGTTTAACGACTTTAGCCTCAACAGCGGCTCCGTCTATAGCTGGGGCGCCAATAGTTACGTTCTTTCCGTCATCTAAAAGAAGTACATTGTTAAAAGTTACCTTTTTACCTTCTTCTGATTGCAAACGGTGAACATATACTTTTTGGTCTTTTGCAACTTTGAATTGCTGCCCTGCCATCTCTACAATTGCGTACATAGCGTGTATATGATTTAAATTTACTCGATAATCGAGATTTAACAGCTCAAATTTTCTTTAAGCGGATGCAAATATACGCGTAAATGAGTAATCTACAAGGGATTTGACAAGAATTTAAACTGTTTTTTTCTGGAGGTTGTTAGAAGTCTTAAATAGTTGCATAAAAGACAATGTAAGTACCAAAGTTGTCGCAAAACCCATAATAGCCACAGTAAAGAAGACAATAGCCTCAAAAGATTGGTATTGCTGAAACCAAGTAGTTGAAAGGTTGGCCAAAAATTCGGTATTAAGTTCCATGGCGTACAATGTAAAAAACATGGTGAAAATGAGTGTAGCAGTACCTCCTGTGACCATGCCCGCAATAAAACCTTCTCCGTAATTAAATTCGTCTCTATTACGTTCGCGAAACAATTTTATAGACATGTATACACCAATGCCGGTAATGACGGCATTAAACAAACTATAATAGACGTTAGTGTGAAGCCCCAACAGCGATAAGATCAAAAAATAGATGATTAGACAACCACTTGTGGCTGCACCAAAGCGGATAGGTAAAGCATAAAGTCCCATATAGCTTGCTGTTTTAATTCCCTTTAAGTTACCAAAAATTCAACTTGCATTGGGTGAAATTAATTACTTTAACAAAAAATCCTGATGCTTTCACATCAGGATTTGGATTTTCATTTACTTACTTTGCTAACCTATTTTTCGAAGCTCGGCCTCACCAATAACGATTCCTTTATCAATATCAGGGTCTCCTGTATAATTAATTTCGGTTTCACCATAACAGGTAACCTTCAATCTGCTAGAAACCTTCACCCTGAAGTTACTTTCTCCAAATGCAGTAATTTTGGTGGATGTATTTTCCATCTCCAGGGTATTCACTTCGCTTTCCCCATAGGCCCTGTACACCTGTCTTCCCACATTTCCTCCTTGAATCTCTAGATAGCTCTCACCATAAATAGAAACCGTTAGGTCTTCAGTGGTAATAGCATTAAAGTAAACCTTAGACTCTCCATAAATAGTAAGCTTAAGTTCTTCCTGCTCAATGGGGCTTTCGCATTTTACGATTTCCTCTCCACGCACAGAAAGTGTTCTAAGCTTTTTGTAGGTAATCGTGGCTCGGGCCATTGTGCCATTATAAATAGAACGTTTTCCTTTCCAATTATTAGAACTTACACGCTCTTGTTTGGTTACCGTTTTGGCTCCGTCCAAGTAAAGACGAAGTGTCTTTCCGTCAACTTCAATATTGATTTTGTCTTCGGAAACCTTGGCATTCTCAATCTTTACCGATTCTTCATTGCCTTCTACTAAAACAACTTCTATATGCGGACTCACTATTACCTTATCAAAGGCATCCACTCGGGTTACTTTTTGAGCAGTGTTCACTTGAGGAACACAGAGGAAAGCACATATTACTAGCGCAAACAAAATTGATTTCTTCATGTTATTTTTTTTTAGTTGATGAATTCACTACAAAGAGTATAGTTCGATCAAATTGTTACAGTTAATGTATTACATTTTTCTTTTTATTCACCAGCCAAACCCCCAAAAGTATGATAACACCTCCTAGAAGTTGGTATACATTGATATTTTCGCCATCCCAAACGCCCCATAAAACAGCTACCAAGGGTATAGTATACGTAACAGATGCCGCAAAAACCGGACTCGATTTATGAATTAGTTTATTAAAAAGGATATTCGCCCAGGCGGTACCTAAAATAGCCAGAGCCAGCAAATACCATAGGGCATTGTGCATTTCAGCATGCTCTTGTATATCGGTGAAAAACCCAGAATATGCTACCAGAAATAATGCCGGCAAGAAGGCAACTCCAAAACTCGCCGTAGTCACGGTCAACGGACTCAAATGAGCCAAATGTCTTTTTATAATATTGATATTAAAGGCGTAGCCTAAAGCAGAAAGAAATATAAAAATGGCATACCAATAATTTTGATCGGGAGTAAATTCCATACCTGCCAAAATCAAGGTAATCGTTCCAAAAAGACCAATAAAAACTCCTAAAACTTGTCGTTTGGTTATCAATGCACCAAAAAGCGCAATTGCCACAAGAGTGGTCATCAAGGGCACTACAGAATTAAAAATAGACGTGATACCACTATCCAATTCGGTCTGAGCAAGTGCAAATAAAAAAGGTGGGAAAAAAGAACTTGTGAGCCCCGCGATTACCAGCCATTTCCAGTCTGTGAATTTGATTTTAGACAAACTCTTGAACCCGAATATAAATAAAGCCAAAGAAGCGAATACAATTCTCACCCCCCCTAGTTGTAAGGCAGTAAAGCCCAAAAGCGCTTTTTTGATCAAGATAAAAGAAGATCCCCAAATGAAGGAAAGTAGTATGAGGTAAAACCACTTTTTTTGATAATCAGTCAATGCTCAAAACTTTTTGGCAAAAGTGGCAATTTTCAAAGGATAAATTGCATGCTAATTATGTAAATTTGAAAAATTGATAACTCACAGTTTTCTTAAAATGGTGTTTATTAAAATTCAAGGTTAAATATGACAAAGTATATACTTATTCTAGTAGCTCTCGTTTTCACCGTTTCAACGGCTTGCAAAGAGGAAAAAAAGAAATCACTAGAATCGGATCAAATGAAACAGGTCATGGCCATTCATGACGAAGTGATGCCCAAGATGGGGAAAATTGGAAGTTTGGTTGCCCAATTGAGAAAAAAAATAGATAGTGATCAAGGTGGCGTCGATGAAAAAAAGGCCATGGAAGATTTACAAGAAGCCAACAAAAGTATGATGGACTGGATGCAGGGCTTCGGAAATCGATTTGATCCTGATGAAATATTAAATGGCAAAGCATTAACCGAGGAAAAAAAACAATGGCTGAACGAGGAGGAAGAAAAAGTTAAAATAGTAAAGGAGAAAATCAATACCAGTATTGCCAATGCTGAATCTTTGCTTGGTGAAAAATAAACAGTTGGTAATTGGCAAACAACTAAAATGCTATGATGTAGCCTTGGACGACCTCTTTTTAAAACGGTAAATTACCCAAGTCAACATTTCCTCCAGAAATAACAATTCCAACTTTTTGACCTTTAAACTGGCTCTTATCTCGCAACAAAGCGGCTAAGGCTACGGCGCTTGATGGCTCTACAATAATTTTCATACGTTCCCAAATAAGCCGCATTGAGGACACAATTTCTTCTTCTGTCACCCTAATGATACCGTTGACATGTTCTTTTATTATTGGAAAGTTGTTGTCTCCCAAGGTAGTCTTGAGTCCGTCGGCAATTGTATTTGTTGTCTTGTTCCCTTCGATTTTTCCACTTTGAAGCGAACGGTAGGCATCATCTGCTTCAAAAGGTTCTCCGCCGTATACCTTGCAGTTCTTACCAAAATAATGAGCGGCCAAAGCCGAGCCCGCAATCAGGCCACCTCCACCTACGGGACAAAAAATAGTTTCTAAGTCAGTATGGTTTTGCAAAAGCTCCATGGCAGCCGTACCTTGTCCAATTATGACATCAGGGTCATTAGATGGATGCAATGGCGTTGCACCCGTCTCTTGAGCAATCTTGTTTGCGGTGCTTTCCCGGGCTTCCAATGTAGGTTCACATTCATAAATAAAACCCTGATAGGCTATAACACCTTTTTTTTTGACCTCTGGAGAGGAACTTGGCATCACAATATGGGCTGTCACTCCCAAACTTTGCGCACCCAACGAAACTGCTTGAGCAAAATTACCAGAAGAATGGGTAACCACTCCCCTACTTCTTTGTTCTTCGGTTAATTGTAAAATCGCATTCGTAGCACCCCGCATTTTGTACGCTCCTCCGCGTTGAAAATTTTCACATTTAAAAAAAACCTCAGCGCCTACAAGATGATTAATCATACTAGAAGATAAAACTGGAGTATTATGAATATAGGGTTTGATCCTAGAGTGACCTGCTATGAGTTTTTCTTTTTGCATAGGGTAGAATACCCCAGCAATATAGATTTTTTTTCCATTTTGACCTTACAAATTTTGAGGAGAAAAATTATTTGCCATGAATCTTAAGCCGAATGTAATCGGATAAGTTGTTTGAACTATGACCGTTAGCTTTAGCTCTTGCAATATAGTTCGCAGTTAAGCCATGAATTTTGGCTTTTTTCAAGGTATTCGCATCAATATCTTTGATTCCTGTACTGCGAATCGATTTAATATAATTTGGACTGATATCATGCACAGCAAATTTCTTTAACATAGCGGGGTCAAGGTTATTAAACCCTACGGAAGATAATTCTTGAATATATTCAAGTGATATATCGTGTACGGCAAAGTTTTTTATCATGTTTGGGTCCAAATTACGATAGCCTATATCAGATAACCCCTTTATATAGTCAATGCTAACATCGTGAATAGCAAACTTTTTAACCATATTAGCATCTAAATCTCCGTACCCTGCTTTTTCAAGATCCTTTATATAGTCGATCGAAATATCATGAATGGCAAACTTTAAGAGCATATCCAATTCCAATCCTTTATAGTTGGTATTTGCTATTGAATTAATATATTCCAAATCCACGTCGTGAATACCAAGTTTACCGAGTTGCTTTAAAGTTGGTTGATATCCGTGTTTTTTTAGTGCAAGAACATATTCCTTTGAAACATCCCCTAAAAAAAGCTTGAAGTAGTTGTAGCGATCATCTCCATTGGAAAGTATTCCCTCATTATGGAGAAAAACCTCGAAATCGGTGTTCTTGACAAAGGTAAAATCACCGTTTCCCTTATCATCGGGGAACGCTCCTTCGAATTTGATAGAACCAGACGGTTTGTGCAATGCAAAACCTCCACCAGTGCTCTGAGTAAATTCCTCAACTGGTATACAAAGACTAATTAAAAACGAAGGGTTGTTCCTGTTCTTAGCATCCATTAGTTGAATGCAAGCTGTTTCTCTTTCTATCGTCCCAAACCAAATACCTTTGTCGATTTCGGCTCTATGATTAAATGTAGCAAATGAAATTCCATGGTCTTCTTTCTCCTTTTTTTGACCAAAAGAAATTTGGAAAACCATTAAAAATACAAATAATAGGCTGGCATACTGGTAGCATGTTTTTTTCATGATATCGTTTTTTGATGTATACCATGGTAAACTCGACTTTTTGGAATTGGTTACAGAATATAGGGAAAATCTTTAATTGGGATAATCAACGTAGGTATATGACTTATGAATAATCTTCCAACTTCCTTGGTATTTGAGAAGCAAAAGATAGTCGGTATAAATTCTTTTGGGGCCTGGCATAAGTATCTCAATTTTGGCACATGCTGCATCATTTTCATAATCAATTGATACAATTCTGCCTATTCGATTGCTTTTTCGACCTGTTTTAATACCCCCCGTATAGTCTTGACCGTACCAGACTCTAACACTGTCATTCGCAACACTATAAAGATTAAGCTCTGGGTGAAAAGCCCTTTTTACCCTTTCAGGTTCTCCATTTGCAGTACCTTCAACATAATCCATGAGTGTACTGGTAATAGCCTCTAGATCGCTTTGGGCGTTTGTCGTTTGCATTCCAATAACTATAATTAACAGGTTCAAAATTAATTTCATTTTCATCTTCTAAGATTTAAAAAATATTCGATCTAATTTTTTTAGTGCCTTTCTTGTCAGCAACTTCATTTGGTCTTCATCAATTTTTCTATGGTGCTTGTTTCCTTTTCGAACCAGATGTCGGCAACTCCACGAGTGGCTAAATGAAATCCTTTGATGGTTCCGTTGTTATCTCTTTCAAAAGCTAAGGACGTAAAATGTCTCCTGTCACCCGTAAACAAATCAGGTATCCGTGGATCTAATTGAACCGACTCCAACCTTGGATGGGTTATTAGGAGCTTTCCTTTATCAATGATCAAAGAATACGACGTGCCTAGCGTCGTAGCGTAATAATTTCCGGCAAATGTATCGAGTTGCTTGGTCCAACTTGCATTAGCGTCAAATGCAATCAAATGAAAAGTATCATCACCGACAGTTACATCCATAGTTCTTGGAACGGTATTCGTATTAAAACTAACCTCCACCTCTGCCCGTGTAATCATCTTGAAGGTGTTTTTAGACAAAGGTACAAGGGCACTTTCATTGCCTGGGCCACGGGAATACCTCAAGGTATCGTTGACCATATGAATTTTTCTGGTTGAATGGTTCGTAACATCCCAATAATTACCCTCAAATGCAGTAAGCTGCTTTTTTGACATTTTTTTTGAGACCACTGCTGTGGTCTCATTTATCTCTTGATTCAAAAAATCCTCAATATATAGGGCACTTGCCCCCGTGCCAGCATAACCGTTATAAGCTCCATCGTTACCCATAATCACAACGGCTAGATCATAATCGGGATAACGAATCAATTTACTGGCATATCCGCCGGCGACCTCGATATGGTACAGTTTTTTAGCCCCCCTGAAATTCCAAAAGCGATGAGCACCAGTATATAGTGAAGTATTTACTTCATCAACTTCTTGCCCGTTAACTACCGAGAGTGCATCAAATTTTTTGACCATTTGTTCCGTACCTATTTTGGGGCCTTCAAGTTCTTTGGCCCAAAGGCACATATCTTCAACAGTAGTATATAAATCAGACAAAAGCGTATGTTTTCGGTTCATTGTGGAATTGACGAAACCATCATTTTCCGCAAAATATCCTTGTGCCTTATTCATAATAATTGTACCCTGGGTATCATATATTGAATTCTTCATGCCAAGGGGTTCAAAAATCTCTTTGGTAACAAAATCAGTATAAGGCATTTTGCCAACCTTAGCGATAAGATCTTCTAGAACCATAAAACCTGCGTCGGAAAAGCGTTGTACGCTTCCACTATTCGGTGCAGATTTCACCTGATTACGAATCATGGCATAGGCCTGTTTCTTGGTAAAAACATCTTCCGCCCTCCATCCTGCAAGCGCTTTCGACACCTCCTCATTGTTCAAACCGCTCGTATGATGTATCAGCTGCTCAATGCTTATGGAATTTGGAAAGGGCATTCGTTTGGGCATATACTGCCTAATATCATCTTGTAAAGAAAGCTGGCCCCGTTGTTCCAACAACAAAAGGGCATACACTGTAAACTCCTTAGCCAAATCTCCGACATAAAATCTGGTTGCTGCTTCTATTGGAATCTGATGTTCCAAATTAGCTACACCATAACCTTTCGTATATACTATTTTTCCATCATTAAGAATTCCAACAGCGATACCAGGCTTATCTGTAGTATTCCATTGAGCAAACACGGCATCTATCTCTGCCGGTGTTACTTGCCTTTTTTGAACCTCCTGTGATAGCGAACTTATAAATGTGAAGAATAAAAATGTTGCGAATACGTTTTTCATGTCTTGTTAGTGTTATGATTGTTTCAATGTTTCAATTACTTTTTCGGCCACCATAGAAGCGGCTGATGGATCCTGACCGGTAATAAGACGCCCATCTACTTGGTAGAAACCATCCCAACCTTCTTCAGAAAATTTAAAATCGCCCCCTCTTTCAATAATTTTTTGCTCGATGGAAAAGGGGAAGGTCTTGTAATACGCTGCTTCCATATTTTCAAAGGCATCAGGAAACCCATTAACCTTTTTTCCTGCGACCAAATACGCACCGTCTTTTGTTTTAAGATTTACTATACCCGCGGTACCGTGACAAATCGTTGAGACAATGCCACCATCTTCATATAGTGCTATTACAATATTTTGTATCGCTTCATTCTCGGCCACTCCAAACATCGCGGCTCCACCTCCACCATAATAAACAGCTTTATAGTCGGATGCTTTAATTTCACTGGGTTTTTTGGTAGTCTCTAGAGCATCCATAAACGTATTGTCATAGATGTACTTTTTTTGAAGCGAATCTGAGGTGCTAATATATCCTATTGGTATTGCTCCTCCATCAGGACTTACAAAATCAATCGTATACCCACCTCTTTTAAAGACTTCATAGGCTTGAACTATTTCCGAAAAATGATTGGCAGCGCCTATATCTGAATCACCGTAAAAATGGGCATTCGAAACAATGAATAAAATTCGTTCTGTTTGCGGTGCAATAACACTTTTATCTAATGGTATTTCAACATTCTGCTTGCAACCTACAAATAGAAAAAGGATAGCAAGAATGCAGTACATGATGTTTTTCATTAGGATACTTTTTTTTGGTTTAAAGCCAAATTATTTCAATTCGAAATGAAAGTATCTTTTACTTATAAATCTGGAGTACGGATTTATAAATCGAGAAGAGATTTAAGGAATCTTTAGGAAATGCTTTCCTTGTATTTAGCCGGGGTAGTATTCGTTATCTTCTTGAAAACAGAGTAAAAAGTTGATTTTGAATTGAAACCACAATCATACCCTACAGCTTCCAATTTGATGTGGGAGTTTGATTGAATCAAGTTCTTAGCTTCTTGAACACGATATTGGTTTATTAATGAAGTGAAACTCCTTCCCAAGTTATCATTTATCAGTTGGGAGAGCTTATGAGGCAGAATATTCATTTTATTAGCCACATCGGAGAGCTTAAGGTCAACATCGGTAAAAATTTTCTCTTGTTCCATGAGGTGATTCAATTGTGCTGATAGGCGTTCCGCTTCAGTAGCTTCTATTTTCTTGTTGGAATACTTAAGGTTCTTGTTAAAAATCGCACCCTTAGTTCTGCGAAAATGAATCAGTAGAAAAAGTAAATAAAAAATGAATGAAAATGATAATCCCCCAACAATATAGGAGGTATAAGAGCAGGTTTTGTAGGCCACCCAAATTATAACATTCCCTATAAAAACGCTTAATACCCAAAAATCGAAATCGGATAATTTTTCATCTTTATTGAAAATTTTAGATATGGTGCTCCTAATAATCCAACCCGAAGCAATAATGTAACCCACCCAAACCAAATAGATTATTTCCATCCAACTAAGACTACGTTCTATTATCCAAGGGTCGTGGGTTTCCGGGAATAAAATACCTACTAAAATAGATATGGACAGCAATACCAAAAAGTGGAGCGGCCACATGCGCATTTTGGCAAATGGTTGTACACAAGATTTCAGGTAAAAATAAAGTGCAGGTCCTATTAGTATACAAGCCGCTAGGCCAACCTTAATAAATATTTGAGCAAGGTCATCATTGAAATAATAAAAGACCGACTTGCCAACCCGAATAGCAAGCATCAAAAGCAAGAGCCCTAAAAAGAAGTTAGAAATACTCCTTGGCTTTTTAAAAAAGAAAAAATAAAAACTTATTAGCAAGGCATTGAAAACACCTAAGGCGCTAAAAAAGAACAATAGCTCATCAGATATATTCATAATCTTGAGAGAATTTTTGTACTGTTATAAAAGTAGCAAAAAATAATAGCTGCAAATATCACAGCATCTCAGTTATTTCCATCTGAGTGACTCCATTATTCGCCCCATATCGTTTTGTAAGTATTTGGCAGCGGGGTAGATAGAATCATAATTAGGCTTTGTTTTAAAATATAAAGCCCCTGTTACAAAATGATTGAGGCTATCGGTAGCAAAAAATTGAGCTTGTGAAGCTGCATCTCCACTTACTTCATAAAAAGCACCATAGACTTTGTTGTCAAAATTCTCAAATACCTTTTGTTGAATACCATCTGCCCTTGCGGCATGCTCTCCGCTTAGCTTATGTGCATCTCTAATCAAGCTATTCAAGTCATCTTCAACAGCTCGATAATTCAGAAAAATCGCCGCCTTCATCTCAGGGTATTCAAGCACGATAGACTGGCTATTTTTCTGATCAACCTTAGCAGCAGCATTTGCTTCAAATGTAAAATATGCGGTCTCAACAAGTCCTGAGTCAGGTCTCTCATATTCCAAACGCAACATGGCTTTGGGTTTTGGCAATACATTTTCTTCTTTGCAGGCGCAAAACGCTAGCGACAACAATAAAACAATGCTAGGCTTCATGGGGCAGTGTAACTTTTATTTGTTTCAATCTCTTTTTATCTAAACTTTCCACCAAAAACTGATAGTCATTGAATAGTACTTTTTCGCCTTTTTTAGGAAAGCTTCCTGCGATTTCCAAAACGAATCCTGCAATGGTTTCTGATTCCCCTTTTTGATCTTCGAAAGCTTCTTGATTTTCGATTTTTACAACGCGATAAAAATCCTTTAAAGTGGTTTTCCCCTCGAAGACATAGTTAAAATCATCTAGTTTGGAGAACACTAAATCTTCATCATCAAACTCATCGCTAATGTCTCCAACGATTTCCTCAATAATATCTTCTAAGGTAACAATTCCTGAGGTTCCGCCATATTCATCAACTACAACTGCAAGGTGATTTTTCTTCTCTTGGAATTCCGAAAGTAAATCATCTAACTTTTTATTCTCAGGAACGAAATAAGGCTCACGAATCAATGAAACCCAATTAAACGTTTTACGATCAATGTGTGGCAAGACATCTTTTACATAAAGAACGCCCTGAACGTTATCTATATTTTCGGAAAAAACGGGTATTCTTGAAAACCCATGCTGTGTGATTTCCTCTAACACTTCAGGAAATTTCATGTCTTCACCCAATGCAAAAATATCTATTCGAGGACGCATTACTTGTTTCGTATCTGTATTCCCAAAAGAGACAATACCTTCTAAAATCTTTTGCTCTTCTTTAGTGGTATCGCCTTCAGATGTTAATTCTAAAGCCTGTGACAGGTGGTCAACGCTAAGGTTTGATTTTTCTTTGCCAAGTTTGGTATACATAAAAATAGTTCCCGAACGCATTGGGAGGCTTAGAGGGGAAAAAACGAAGTCTAACCCCTTGAGCGGATATGCCATAAATTTCGAGAAGCTGACACGATTTCTATTGGCATATACCTTGGGTAGAATCTCTCCGAACATCAATATTAGAAAGGTAATAACTACAACTTCAAGCAAAAAACGTACCGATACGAGATTTAAAAGTTTGTAGTTCAGTTCTGAAAACAAGGTATCACCAATAACATTAAAAAGTAAAACAATACCAATGTTGATCGCATTGTTTGCAATCAAAATTGTTGCCAATAACTTTTTAGGACGATCTAAAAGTTTAACTACAATAGATCCTTTTGCGGTTTTACCGTCTTCCATTTCATTCACATCGGTCGGTGAAAGTCCGAACAAAGCAACTTCTGCACCTGAAATCAACGCTGAGCAACCAAGAAGCAATATCAAGACGGTGACTTTAAGTGCAAAAGCCCCATCAAAAACTATAAAATTTGGTAGAAAACTAAGGGGGTCAGGGTCCAATAGTTACGATTTAATTTTCGATTATTTAAAATGGCAAATCATCATCAGGTGGGGTTGCCTGAGCGGTTTCATTAGTTGCAGATGGCTTTGGTACTTGCGGCTGTTGCGATGGGGTATTCGTTTGGGCATTGGCCATACTCTCCTTCTTCGTAGATAAAAAAGTGAACTCTTGTACGTGAACTTCGGTAGTATAACGCGTATTCCCGTCTTCACCTTGCCATTGTCGATTCTTCAAACGTCCTTCAACGTAGATTTTGTCACCTTTGCTTAGGTATTTCTCACATATTTCAGCTGCTTTGTTACGCACTACGATGTTATGCCAATCAGTGTTGGTAACCCGCTCACCCGTTTGCTTGTTGGTATAACTTTCATTAGTGGCTATAGGAAAACGACCGATGCTACCGCCACCCTCAAAATAGTGCATTTTAACCTCGTCACCCAAATGCCCTATTAGCATCACTTTATTTAGTGTTCCACTCATGGTATTCTATTCATACTAGCTTGGTGAGAAACTTTGAGTTTTCGATATGCAATAACACACCTTCCAAATGCTAATTGTTAAGTCAAAAATACGAATTTTTAAACGTTTTGATAAATTCAGCTATCAAAACAGGTACAGGGTAATCTTCAATTTCGGCAACGGGAAAAGAGCTATCCAAATCTCTTTTTGTTTTCACCATCCAAAAACGGGTGTATAAATGCTGATGTGAAAGTTTATGTACAATTAGTTTTTCATTATAGAGAATGACCTCTGGTTTTTCCTTCAACAGCAATACCTCTGGCATACGTAACTTCATTTCTTCCAAACTGATTTCGTTTGGCGATTCAAGTAATGGAAACTCCCATAAATTCTGCCAAATGCCTTTGCCTTTTCGCTGTTGCAATAAAGTTCTCTTCTCACCCGATTCTGTTTCAATCACGGGTACCAAATAGTTGAAATATCGAATTCGCACTTTCGTCTTATTCAACTTAACCGGCAGCTTCTGAATTGAATTATCTTTTAGGGCAACACAACTTTGATTCAAAGGACACTGTACACATTTCGGGTTCTTCGGAGCACACTGCATCGCCCCAAACTCCATTATTCCCTGATTATAGTCTCTTATATTATCGGCATCCATGACTTCAGTAGCCAAAGCTTTGAAATACTTGATTCCTTCAGCACTATTTATGGGGATATCTATACCGAAATAACGTGCTAAAACCCGATATACATTTCCGTCGACTACTGGGTGTGGTTCGTCAAAACAAATGCTAGCAATCGCACTGGCTGTATAATCGCCTACTCCCTTAAGTTTCAAAAGTTCTGTATAGGTATGTGGAAACTCACCCTCATACACGTTCACTACGGTTTTCGCTGTTGTATGCAAATTACGGGCTCTCGAATAATAACCAAGACCTTGCCACAGTTTTAAAACCTGTTCCTCCGAGGCTTCTGCCAAATCATGAACCGTGGGAAAATTCGCAATAAACTTCAAATAATAAGGGGTGCCTTGTAGCACTCGTGTTTGCTGTAACATGATTTCTGAAAGCCAGATCTTATACGGGTCTCTGGTGCGACGCCACGGCAAGGTGCGTTTATTCTGCGAGTACCAAATGAGAATATTTTGAGAAAAGGTCATTAACACGAAAACATTGTGCCAAAAGTAAGGGTTTAATTATTGAATTCTTTGTTACTTCTGTTATTTGCTAGAATTTTAAAAATTCAACTTTAACATTTAAAGCGCATATGAATTCACTTAAAATTAGTCCTTTAGGACGCAAAGAATAAATTAAATTTATATATTTGCTCGCCAAAATTTTATACCTAAAACTTAATTTAAAAGATGACGAAAGCGGAAATTGTATCGAAAATCTCAGATAAACTGGGAATTGAAAAAGGAGATGTGCAAGCAACAGTAGAAACATTCATGGAAGAAGTAAAGTCTTCTTTGGAAAGTGGCGACAATGTTTATCTAAGAGGTTTTGGAAGTTTTATCATTAAGACTAGAGCTGAAAAAACAGGAAGAAACATTTCAAAGAACACAACAATTAAAATACCTGCCCATAATATTCCGGCATTCAAACCTGCAAAGGTTTTTGTTGAAGGTGTTAAGAGCAACGTTCAAGTAAAATAAAATACTAATCATAAAAAGTAACCCTTTATGCCGAGTGGTAAGAAAAGAAAGAGACATAAGGTAGCTACTCACAAGCGTAAGAAGCGCAGAAGAGCTAACCGTCACAAGAAAAAGTAGTTGTTATAACTACTTTTTCACTTTATACGTTCATTGACATAGAGATTCCAAAAGTGGATTTCGGCAGGTGAATAGCATCTGTTTAAGTATTGTTTAATCCATTTGTCCGCCAGTTGGCGGACGAGTATAAATAAATTCAGGTGAATAGAGAATTAATCGTAAGATCTAGTTCCGATGCCGTCGATTTTGCCTTACTAAAAGATGGAAAACTTACTGAATTACATAAAGAAGAAGATAATAATGACTTCTCTGTTGGCGATATATTTCTCGCTAAGGTCAGAAAACCTGTTACGGGTCTGAATGCAGCCTTTGTTAATGTAGGTTATGAAAAAGATGCCTTTTTGCATTATCATGATCTCGGGCCGCAACTTTCTTCAATGTTAAAATTCATTAAGCAAGTGAGTACAGGAAAATTAAGAGAATATTCCCTGAAAAACTTTCCAACTGAAAAAGATATAGATAAGCATGGTGTAATAACAGATGTTATTAAAGCGAATCAATCTTTGTTAGTGCAAATTGTTAAAGAACCCATATCTACCAAAGGGCCAAGAATTAGCTCCGAGCTTTCGTTAGCCGGTCGTTATTTGGTCATGGTACCTTTTTCAGATCGCGTTTCAGTCTCTCAAAAGATTGGTAGCAGACAAGAGAAAGACAGATTAAAACGGCTTGTAAAAAGTATAAAGCCAAAAGGTTTTGGAGTAATTATCCGGACAGTTGCAGAAGGCAAAAAAGTAGCAGAACTGGACAAAGATCTAGAAAACTTGCTTGACAAATGGTCAGCAATGTGCAAGAAATTATACAGAGCGCCAACCCCTTCTAAAGTACTTGTAGAACTCAATAGAGCATCGAGTATTTTAAGAGACGTTTTTAACGATTCCTATACAGGAATACATGTAGACGACAAAACGCTTTATAACCAAATTAAAGATTATGTGCTGGAAATTGCACCAGCTAAAGAATCTATCGTAAAATTGTATAGTTCGTCTATTCCTATTTTCGAAAAATTCGGAATAGAAAGACAAATTAAAACTTCCTTTGGCCGTACCGCTACTATGAGTAAAGGCGCGTACTTAATCATAGAGCATACCGAAGCATTACACGTGATAGACGTGAATAGTGGTAACCGTTCAAACAAGGCCAAAAACCAGGAAGATACTGCCTTAGAGGTAAACTTATTGGCAGCTTCTGAAATTGCAAGACAATTGCGCCTGCGTGATATGGGAGGAATTATAGTAGTAGACTTTATCGATATGGTAAAAGCACCACATCGAAGGAAGCTTTTTGATCATCTTCGCGATGAAATGAAAGATGATCGTGCTAAGCACAAAATACTACCACCAAGTAAATTCGGACTCATACAGATTACGAGACAACGGGTACGGCCCGAAATGAATATTAAAACAACAGAGGATAATCCTAATGGCAATGGCCAAGAAGTTGAAGCTCCAATTGTTTTGGTAGACAAAATAAATGCCGACCTAGAACGCCTTTTAAAAGGTCCAAAAGCTAACAATGGTATTACCTTAAATATACATCCATTTATAGCGGCCTATATAACTAAGGGCTTCCCATCAATGCGTTCCAAGTGGTTTATGGAACATAAAAAGTGGGTCAAAGTACAACCTAGAGACGCGTATACGTATCTCGAATATCGCTTTAAAGATAAAGACGGTAAGACCATATACTAATTTGCAATTATTCATTGCAGATTTCTAATTTATAAAGCGACCTTTCGTAAAGAGGGGTCGCTTTTTTTATTTCATTACTTTTGAACAATGCGATTTCAAAATACGGAAACCTACACCCTTCAAGAGGCCACCCGAAAACTAGAAGGTTATTGCGCCTATCAAGAGCGTTGTCACAAAGATGTGGTTCAAAAACTTAGGGGAATGAATATGATTCCTGAGGCGATAGACGAAATTGTTACCCATTTGATTCAAGAAAATTATCTCAATGAAGAACGATTTGCCCAAAGTTTCGCCAGAGGGAAATTCAATATCAAAAAATGGGGCAGAATTCGTATCGTAAATGAATTGACGTATCGGGAAATTTCAAAATACAACATCAAAGCCGCTTTGAATGAAATTAGCGAAGAAGCTTATTTAAACACTTTAAATACGCTTGCCTTAAAACGTCTAAAGGAAATTAAAGAAAGTCACAAGCAAAAAAGACGAAAAAAATTAGCGGACTACTTGCTCTACAGAGGCTGGGAAAGTCAATTGGTTTATGGGAAGATTAAGGAGTTAATTCCCTAAGTTCATAACATGCGATTCGTGCGAAGAATAGCCTTTTCATTTTTTTTATCAATCCATTTTTGACCTTGAAGTTTTCGCATTAATATATCAAAATGACGCATGATGAAGATGTTATAGGCAGCTTCTAAAAAATTCAGTGGGTTTCTCGCCAGTGCTCGTAAACTCATTGAAAAACCTGGAGTTAGGTATTTCATATAGTGCCAATATCCTTCTGGCATATAGAGCACTTCACCATGTTTTAAGATTGATTTGTATCCTTTTGCTTTTTTCAAAGCTGGCCATTTTTCAAAATTAGGATTTGAAAAGTCTATGCTTTCATGAGTTATAATGGAATGAGGTACTCGATATAAATATTTGTTTTCTGATTGCGGAAATAAAATGCATAGTTTCTCTCCCTCAAAGTGAAAATGAAAAATATTGGCAAAATCAATATCATGGTGCATAAACGTGTGCGAATTTCTGCCTCCAAAGAAAAGCATCGGCACGTGTTTCAATAGACGAATACCAAAATCGGGATAGGAGAAATCCTTTTGTAAGGAGGGTACTTCTTTTAGTACATTCCATAGAAAAATCCGGAATTTTGTAGGCTCTCTCTGCAACAAATCGATATAATCCGACATCTTCATTTCAGCATGGGGCTCGTTAAAACCGTCATCATGATGCACGGGGCGGTCATCATAGAGCGGAACTACTTTATCTCCCGCCATTTTCTTGAAGTACTCCAAGTTCCATTTAGAATGGGCAGGCCAACCCGCATCGAATTCCTCAATAATAACAGGTCTTTGCGGCTTTAGGTAAAGTCGAACGAAATCTTGTTTTGAAATGGTTTTTACCCTAGGGATATCAACTAATTGCAATGGAATCTAGGTTATTTTAAATACCAAATTTAAGTATCGCTTAGCAAAAATTTTCTTAAAATTAAGCTAATATGAAAAAGCCTATTTCAAGGTTTTAAATTTTTCTTTAGCCGCTTCGTTACGTTCGATTTTATGTCCTGGCCTTGTCCATTTTGGTTTTTCGCCCAAGGGTTGTAGTTGAGAATCCTGAGCCTCCACGGTCTTTGGTTGCGATATTTTTGTGAAGGGTTTCTGAGGATTTAAACCTAGTAATTTGAACATCTCCATATCTTCATTCACATCAGGATTTGGTGTTGTCAACAACTTATCGCCCGCGAAAATAGAATTGGCACCTGCAAAGAAACACATCGCTTGCCCTTCTCTGCTCATTTCTGTTCTTCCTGCAGAAAGGCGAACCTGTGTTTCAGGCATTACTATACGCGTAGTAGCTACCATTCGAATCATTTCCCAGATGGAAATGGGTTCCATTTCAGCCATTGGTGTGCCTTCAACGGCAACCAAAGCATTAATGGGAACGGATTCAGGTTGCGGATTCAACGAGGTCAGTGCCACCAACATTCCTGCCCGATCTTCAAGGGCTTCTCCCATACCGATAATACCCCCGCTACAAACCGTTACATTGCTTTTTCGAACATTGTCTATGGTTTCCAATCGGTCTTCAAAAGCGCGAGTTGAAATTACATCTTTATAATAATCTTCAGACGTATCAAGATTATGGTTGTAGGCATACAACCCTGCCTCTGCCAAACGGTTGGCTTGATTTTCAGTGAGCATCCCTAAAGTACAGCAAACCTCCATATCTAACTTGTTGATGGTGCGCACCATTTCGAGTACTTGGTCAAATTCAGGTCCGTCTTTTACATTGCGCCAAGCAGCGCCCATACATACCCTAGAACTTCCAGAAGCCTTAGCACGAAGAGCCTGTGCTTTTACGTGAGAAACAGTCATCAAATCATTGCCCTCAATGTCGGTATGATAGCGAGCTGCTTGCGGACAATACCCACAGTCTTCAGGGCAACCCCCTGTTTTTATGGATAAAAGTGTGGAAACCTGAACGGTATTGGGGTCATGATGTTGCCTGTGAATGGTGGCTGCTTCGTAAAGCAATTCCATTAGTGGTTTGTTGTAAATATCAAGAATTTCTTGTTTTGACCAGTTGTGTCTTGTCTTGCTCATGTGCTGTTTTATCTGGGTCAAAAATAACTTATAAAGGCTAGAAATTATAATATTAAATTCTAATTTCCAGATGTGCCCCGCCTAACCCCCCCCTGAAGGGAAGGAAATCAATTTTTGCCCAAAAGAATACTGACGGCATTCCCTCCAAAACCAACAGCATTCACAAGGATTTTCTTTATTTTCTCTGGTCTTGACCGATAAGAAGTGAAAGGAACTCCGATAAACTCTTCATGTTTCAACATTAAAATCGCCAATTCAACACTCAACATTCCGGAAGCACCAAAAGTATGGCCAATTTGCCATTTATTGGTCGTTAGAGCCGGCACTTTATCACCAAAAACTTTTTGAATGGCCCTATGTTCCGAAGCATCACCTTTTATGGTGCCTGGCGCATGCATTACTATTACGTCTACTTCATCGTGACTGGTTTCTCCTAGCGCCATTTGCATTGAACGTTGAAAACATTCCGCATCTGAAGAAATTGAAATATTATGTTTTAATATTTCCGTGGCATAGCCTACTCCTATTATCTGTGCCAATGCCTTTTTGGATACTCCCTTTTCCAAACATGCAACGGCTGCACCTTCTCCCAAAACCATAGCATTCTGTTTCTTATCAAGGTTTAGGGCTTGACAAGGGTAGCCGAAGCTACCCTCGGCTACCATTTGTTGCGTTCCTCGCTGACTGGGTGAAGTTGAAGTCACCGGGGCATATATTTTCAGTGCCTTCATTTGGGCAATGGTAAATGGTGTTAAAGGGGCCTCGCTTCCTCCTACAATAAATTTTTCCGCCATCCCTGATTGTAGCCAGGCAATTCCGTTTAACATAGCATGCAAGGCTGTTGAACAGGTAATGGAATGGGATATTTCGGGGCCTTCCGAATTTAAATCATGTGCTACCCAAGATGAAATATTTCCTAAAGTTGTAGTTGGAGATGTCAACGTAGCCGCTTTCTTATTTTTTATATACTCAGAATGATAGGTCTCGAAAAGCGCCGTTGCCCCTCTAGAAGAGCCAATATTAATACCGAAATTGGCTGTTTCTTTCCAATTTGCTTGGTCCATAGCTCTGCGGGAAACAAGGATTGCAAATAATACCGAGGCATCTAATTTTTTGTATTTGGCATCTGCATTTCGAACTTGTTCTATTTCCTTTTTGGCCGTGGTATTCAGCGTTGCAACCCACGCTTGCTTAGCATCAAACTTACGTAACTCAAAAAGTGGTTTCGCGCTTTTATAGTTTGCCCATACCTCTTCAGGGGAAGTACCCAGTGCAGAAATCGAACTAATAGCGGTAATGGAAATCGGTTGCATCACAGAAAATGAATTACCGGGCAAATGTAAAAGTTCTTATCTTCATCTACACAACAAATTCAAGAAACCATGAATAACGAGTTGGTAGAATACCCAAGTTGGTGGAAACGAAACTGGAAATGGGTGGTTCCGGTAGGTGGTTGCCTTGGTCTACTTGTAATTTTTTTACTATTTGTTGGCTCTGTTTTCTGGGGAGTTACTTCAGTCTTAGAGGGTTCTCAGCCCTATGAATATGCTTTAGAGAAGATAAACCAAGACGACGAAATTACCGAAGTTCTAGGTACGCCAATAGAAAAAGATGGTATGATTCAGGGTAGTTATAATTATAGCAACGGGAAGAAAACTGCAGATATGAAAATTCCAATAGCCGGGCCAAAGGGAAAAGGAATTTTATTCGTAAAAGCTTCGGGCCAAAATGATGATTGGACTTACAATGTAATTCGGGTTGAAATCAAAGACAATGAAAGCATTGATTTGTTGGAAGAGCATTCAGAAGTGTTCTAAAGCACTTTTTATGGCATTATATATAGTATCTAGTTGATCATCAGTAATAACATAAGGAGGTAATACGTACACGGTGTTTCCAAGTGGTCTAAGTACCACTCCTTTTTTAATAAAAAATTGATACAGTTGGTCACGCAAGTTACCATAGCGATCCATTTTGAGGTTGAGATCTACCGCAAGTATCACTCCCATACATCGCACTTCAGTAACCTTAGGGTTGTCTTTTATAGCTGATGCAAATTGTTGATGTGCCTTTTCAATAGCGGCTCTTCTTTTTAAAATACCAGGCGAAGAGAGCAATTCGATGCTTGCCAAAGCGGCGACGCAGCCCAACGGATGCGCACTAAAGGTATGAGCGTGAAAAAACCCTTTATGTACCTCTTCACTTAAGAATCCATCAAAAACCGCCTGAGAACAGCTGGTGATGCTTAGCGGGAATATCCCCGCCGTTAATGCTTTCCCTAGGCACATGATATCTGGTTTGTTTTGTAGATAGCCAGAAGCAAAATTTTTACCTGTTTTTCCAAAACCGGTCATGATCTCATCTGCGATACACAAAACTTCAGCATCTTGACATATCTTTATCAGCATATCAAGTCCTGTAGGGCTGTGAAATTTCATTCCAGCTGCACCTTGCACTAGCGGTTCAAAAACAAAGGCTGCGCAAGCATTATTTTCTAAGATCGTTTTCAACTGAACAACTACCTCCTCCATATTGTCATCAAGAGGAACAGGAAGACGTTCCACTTTCAATAAAAAATCTTCAAAGGGGCCGTTATAGGATGAAAGTCCTGAGGCACTCATTGCCCCAAAAGTATCACCGTGAAATCCATCCTCAAAAGCAATCAAGGTATCTCTAGGGTCGTTTTTGTTATGGTGAAACTGCAAAGCCATTTTAATAGCTGCTTCCACCGCTGTCGAACCGTTATCGTTGAAGAAAATTTTGGCTTGATTGTCAGGTAAGATTTCTATTAAACGTTCCGATAATTCTACAGCAGGCTCATGGGTAAAACCACTGAACATTACGAAATCGAGTTCTTGCATTTGGGTACTTACAGCTGTGGTGACATCATCATTAGCATGTCCGTACATCGCAGTATACCATGAGGCAATACCATCAATATACGTCTTACCATCTTCATCCCACAAAATAGCATCCTTTGCTCTTACTATGCCTATTGGTGGGGCCGCAGTTCTATGTTGCGTCAATGGATGCCAAATATGCTTTTTATCTCTTTGCGAAAGATTTTTCAAGGCAATACAATTTATTGAACAATGGATTTCTTTATCTTGCAAAGATGGGGAATTCATCCCAAAATGAACTATGCTCGATAGTCTTATACATAAACTCACACCCAACTATACAAATCTAAAACACTGGACGGTCTTCGGAATACTGTCTGCCGTTTCTTTCTTTGTTCGCTTTCCTTTTTTCTTCAGAGATTATGTCGATCGCGACGAAAGCACCTTTATTTTAATGGCACAATCTTGGGTCGATGGTAATCTACCCTATACGGAACTTTGGGATTTAAAACCTCCTATTGCCTTTCTCTTCTTCGCAGTTGTAATCTACCTATTTGGAAAGAGCTTTCTAGCCATTCGTTTTGCCGGAGTTATAATTGTAGCGCTTACTGCTTTCTTTACATACCGCATCACGGAAAATCTGTCTTCGAAAAAAGTGGCTTTCTGGGCGGGCATAATTTGTGTGGCACTACAAAGTATGTTCGGCAGCATTCAAGGCGTTATGTCAGAGCATATTTGCATGGTGTTTTTGGTTCCTGCCGTTTATATCATAATACTTAAGAAGCAATGGTATTGGTTGGGGTTTGCCGGAGTGCTTATGGGTATGGCCATAATGGTAAAACTGAATATGGCCTATACGGTATTATTTGTGGGGGTCTATTTAATCTACCATTTTGTCAAGGAGAAAAAATACCTGGGTGGGTCAGTTGCTATTGCTGCCTATGGGCTTGGAGTTATCGCAATAGTGGTACTCACTTGGCTACCATATTATTTAAATGGTATTCAAGAGCTTTGGTGGAAATCAGTAGTCATAGCCCCTTTAGACTATGCAGAGGCCAGCCAGAATAGCATTTTCAAATTAGTACCACCCTTTGTTTTGATCGGCGCTTTTTTATTCTTTGCCTGGAAGCAAAAGTATCTAGATTTTAAAAAAACACCCATTCAACTACTGCTGATTACCCTGCTCGGGGTATTATACGCCTTCTTCAAAGGGGGAAGGATTAACAGTCATTACTTGATTCAACTATACCCTATTCTCCTCGTATTTATAGTGATTGTATCTAGTGGGTTTTTTACCCGCTTGAAGCTTAAACTTCCCAAAGTACTTTTATTGTTATTATTATTAATTCCGGCGGAAAGTTATCTGGAGTATTACCGAATTGTAAGGCATAAAATAGAAAGGGGAAGCTTTCATAATGGTGAAGGCATTACCGTTCCTCAATATCTCTTAGAAAATGAAATTGATACCAAAAACATTCTTTTTTTAGAATATCATATTGGCTATTGGTTGTTGAATGAAAAACCCCCAACAAAAGCAGCTACCCACCCAAGCAACATATGTAAACCCGAGATGTTTGCAGCCTACAACAATCCTCGGAATACGGCTATGGAAGAACTCCAATATATCATGGAATACCTAAGACCCAAAACCTTGGTCACTCGAAAAGACAGATTGATTTTTGATGAAAAACAGACTGAACCAAACAATTATATAGATGCCTACATCGAATCGCACTACGAACTCTTGAACACCATCGATGACGCTAAAATATATAGGCTGTTAGAGTGAGAGTAAAATTGAGCGGAACTTCTCTGCATACTTTTTAATTATCGCCTTATCAAAAGTCGCCTCTTCCTCAATTCTTCCTATTGAAGTGACTCCAGTTTTATGAAGTATGATTTGCTCAGTAGTAGGATGTTTGTCGCCGCTAAATAACAAAAATACCTCATACCCCTTTTGTTTAAGCCAATTTAGGGTCAATAAAGTATGATTAATGCTCCCTAAATAATGTCGCGACACCACAATTACCTTGTAATTCGGCATAATAAGATCTAGTATGGTATCATCTTCATTCAACGGAACCAACAAGCCTCCGGCCCCCTCTATTACCAGATGGTTTTCTGTTTCTGGGGATACTATTTTATGAGTTTCAATCCGTAGGCCATCTATTGCAGCCGCTGCATGCGGACTCATCGGTGTCTGAAGCTCATAGTTGCTTCTATGGATTTTGGTTTTGCTATTCGAAATTAGGGCGGCTACTTTATGGCTATCTGTATTGTCCAAATCACCTGCTTGAACAGGTTTCCAGTAGTCTGCTTCCAAGGCTTCGGTAATAATTGCTGAAGCTATTGTTTTTCCGACTTCAGTTGATATTCCGGTAACGAAAATTTGCTGCATATTTACTCGGGCTTTGTGATGATTTCACAATTTAGACATTTGTATTTTCTTCTTTCAAAAAAAGGGAAAAGTTTGTGAAAGATACTTTTGCGCTCATAATAAGTTTCCGACTTTGTAGCCTTACAATTTGGACAAACCACAGGGTTTCCTTCGTCATCCAAAGCGTAGGCTCTTATTTCGTTATAAATAGCAATCGCACTATGCTTATCTTTCGAGTATACCATCAGTTTTACACCGCCCCTGGGATTTTCGGCATTGAGTGTGTTTTCATTCCTAATAAAAACAGGAATACCTTCTGATTCTAATTTGCCTCTCAATATCTGTACATCAGCGGCAAACTCAAAAGATCCAATAACATAAAACTTCTCCTCCATAAACTTAAAGATACTTTTTCAATAACTGAAGTACCAGTCCTATTTCCTCTTCGGTATTATAACTGTGAAGACAAAATCGTAGTCTTTCATGCCCTTCCGGAACGGTAGGCGATAATATTGCCTTTACATTGAAACCCTTGTCATCTAATTTTTTGGAAATATTTTTTACGTTCTCATTCCCTAAGATCAAACAGCACTGAATCGCTGAGTCACTTGGTATAAAAATAGAGCTAAGACCCAAGGCCTCAATTTTTCTTTTAAAATGTTCGATGTTCTTGAGAAGTTGTTGAATTTCTTCTTCACCTATGGCTGCGTCCCAATACCGATACGCACTTAGCACTGAAGCCAAGGAATGAGGCGGCAATGCGGTAGTGTAAATAAAGCTTCGAGCAAAATTGACCAGGTAGTCAATTAATGGTTTCTGCCCCAAAATGGCAGCGCCATGACATCCCAAGGCTTTTCCAAAGGTGATAATGCGCGCAAAGATTTTTTTTTCGATATTCAAGTCTTGAACTAAACCCTTACCCTTTTTGCCCAAAACTCCTATGGCGTGTGCCTCGTCAATTATAAGATGTAAGGCCAATTCTGTACAGCATTCAGACAGCGCTTTCAAGTCGGGAGAATCACCGTCCATTGAAAAAACTGCTTCGGTTACTACAAAGATTTCAGAATCCAGGTCGCTTCGACTACGCACAGCTTGGCACTTTGATTTCAAATCATTCAAATCATTGTGCTTGAACTTATACGATTTGGCATTCCCCATTTTGATTCCATCGCGAATGCTGGCATGAATATATTCATCGTAAAAAACTACGTCGCCTCGCTGTGGAACCGCCCCAAAAAAGCCAATATTGGCATCATAGCCAGAATTAAAAATGAGTGCTTTATCCACATTATGAAATTCGGCGATATACTCCTCCAATTCCTTATAGTAATTATGATTTCCTGATAACAGCCTTGAGCCGGTAGACCCGTTTTCAGAAGTTCCACTATTCAATAAACGTTGAAAGGTATCTGCATAAATGGTTTCGTTTTTCGCAAAACCTAAATAATCATTGCTTGAAAAATCTACCAAATTTGTTGGGAAGGGTAATGACCTAAATGCTTTTTTATGCGCTCGATCTGCTAATTTTTGTTGTAGTTTTTTTGGAAAATTTGGCATTTCCAAATTTACTACCTTTAATTTAATTTTCTATTTATGGTAGTTTATAAAAGGGCTACAGAAACCTCGGAATTGGAACAAATATTAGCCCTTCAAAAAAAGAACGCCATAGCTTCCATATCAGCTACAGAAAAAGAAATCGAGGGGTTTATTACCGTTTTACATACCTATGAAATTTTAAAGAAAATGAACGATGCCTGCCCACATATCATTGCTAAAGACGGGGACTCGGTTGTAGGTTACGCTCTGGTTATGCTAAAGGAATTTCGGGATGAAATTTCTGTTCTTTCTGCGATGTTTGAAACGGCAGCCACCCTACTAGGTGATAAAAACTATTTGGCCATGGGCCAAATATGCATTTCAAAGGAATATCGAAAACAAGGTATCTTTAGAGGTATGTACACATACTACAAAGAAGAATTGCAAGGTGAATATGACTGTTTGTTAACGGAAGTAGCCACTGAAAATTCACGCTCTTTAAGCGCACATTTAAATGTGGGTTTCGAAACTATAAAAACACAAATTTCCAACGGCACTTCTTGGGAGCTGATTTGCTGGGATTGGAAATAACCACTATAAGAACGATCACTCGTTTACTGTGAATTCAAAAATACCATCAGAATTAGAAAAGTTATGTTCGATATAAATTTGAACTTTATCTTCTAAATAATCGCTACTTTCTATATATAAAAACCGAAAGTCAAAATTGAAACGCCCGGCTTCACGCAAAATTAATCCAACCCGCGATTCATATTGTGACGTATCGTTGTTTAGCTGTGCTAAAGTTCGTCCGAATTCATCGATTGTGCCCTTTTCCGCAAATAGAAATTCAGGTGATACGACAATGGCTCGAAATCCGTTAGAAAGCTCAGAAAACTTCTCCAAGCTAATCTCATACTGAAAACTATCGGAGCCCGAACTTTCATATATATCTAACTTATTTGAAAAACCCGCTTCATCTAAATACCTATTAAAGTTTAGGTCGATGTAAATGGTGTCTCCAACAGAGTAAACTTGATCATTTTCAAAAACCAGCGCATCAGTGATTTGAAGGTTTACGTACCTATTGCTAATACCATCATCAGAGAAACAACCTGCTAGTAATATGCCAAGTGTAAAGACGCCTGCTAAATAAATATGCTTCATTGTTATTTTTTTAAAATCTATACCCTATTTTAAAACCTGTACGTATGATCGAACCATTTAAGAAGTAGTAGTCAACATTAAAATTGGTTCGAACTCCAAACTGTGCCTCTAAGACTAGTTTTTTATTTAACAACAAAAAACGGTAGCCGTACCCAATACCCAATCCGCCTGCTGTATAATCTGTTTCACCCGGTTCATAGACACCAAATCCTGCAGTATTCGTATTGCGCACAAAGCGTCCCGACGCGGTTACACGACTTAAGGAGCCGAAGAGCTCAAGAAAATGGCTTTTATGCTGTGCCCCTTGAAAGTACAATCGTACGAATGGCATAAACTCGTAATTGGTATCATATCGTCTAAAATCACCTGAGGAACCTGTGCTAAGCTCGCTAATGCGATCTCCATAGATTGCGACTGCTAATCCTAACGCCCACTTATTCGCTATGGTTCTTTCATAATTGAGATCAAAACTTTCGAAGGCTGGTAGCATTAAATTGGTTGATAACTGATTTTTATAAACAACCGGATCTTCATTTTCTTGGGCATGCAAGCAGTTACTACTACCAAGGAGAAAGAGGAATAGAAGTACCAAACTACTTCGTGGAGATTTTGGTTTGATCATTTGTATTTGAATTTACTACTCCAATGACAACTGAACACAAAAAAACCCGACTTCGCAGTCAGGTTTTCGATTTTATCTTTATGTATACTTTTTAGTCTGCCAGCACAATGACCTTATTATCTTTCATTTCAATAGTGCCGCTCGAAATGGGCAATATGGTTTTTCCATTAGCATCTTTGGAAAATTTACGCTCATAGGCTTCGTCAATGGAAATATTTCCATCGATTTGAACATTTCCTTCTTGAAGCAAGGAAACGATAGGTGCGTGATCCGTTAACATTTGAAACTCGCCGTTGATACCGGGAACAGTTACTGATATAACTTCACCTGCAAACAAAGTAGCTTCTGGTGATACAATTTCTAAATACATAGTTAAACGTGTTTCAAGGTCTTATTGATTTAAACGATAGCATAAAGTTACTGAAACGGATTCAGCATTGACTACGGCTACGCCTCAGCCAACATTTTCTCTCCAGCCTCGATCGCCTCCTCTATGGTTCCTTTTAGGTTGAAAGCAGATTCTGGAAGGTTATCAAGCTCTCCATCCATAATCATATTGAACCCTTTGATAGTTTCTTTGATATCTACCAATACCCCAGGTATACCCGTAAATTGCTCTGCTACATGGAAAGGTTGCGACAAGAAACGTTGCACACGTCTTGCTCTACCTACGGCAAGCTTATCTTCTTCTGACAATTCTTCCATGCCCAGGATAGCAATAATATCTTGAAGTTCTTTATAACGTTGTAATAACTCCTTTACACGTTGCGCACAATCATAGTGCTCCTTTCCTAAAATCTCAGCCGTTAAGATTCTGGAAGTAGAATCTAAAGGATCCACTGCAGGATAAATACCTAACTCTGCAATCTTACGCGACAGTACTGTAGTTGCATCTAAGTGAGCAAAGGTTGTTGCCGGCGCTGGATCGGTTAAATCATCCGCAGGTACGTAAACCGCCTGTACTGATGTAATCGAACCTCTTTTTGTAGACGTTATGCGCTCTTGCATTGCGCCCATCTCTGTTGCCAAAGTTGGTTGGTACCCTACCGCAGATGGCATACGACCTAAAAGTGCCGAAACCTCTGAACCCGCTTGCGTAAAACGGAAAATATTATCTACGAAGAAAAGAACATCTTTACCTTGTCCTTCACCTGCACCATCACGGAAGTATTCTGCTATGGTCAATCCTGATAGTGCAACACGTGCACGTGCTCCAGGAGGTTCATTCATTTGACCGAAAACAAAGGTCGCTTTCGAATCTTTCATGGCCTTTTTATCTACTTTAGACAAATCCCATCCGCCATCTTCCATAGAATGCAAGAAATCATCTCCGTATTTGATAATACCAGATTCCAACATTTCGCGAAGTAAATCGTTTCCTTCACGTGTTCTTTCTCCTACTCCTGCGAATACTGATAGTCCACCGTGACCTTTGGCGATATTGTTAATCAATTCTTGAATCAATACCGTTTTACCCACACCTGCACCACCGAATAAACCAATTTTTCCACCTTTCGCATAAGGTTCGATCAAATCGATTACTTTGATACCTGTGAAAAGTACTTCTGTAGTAGTAGTAAGGTCTTCAAATTTTGGAGCATCCCGGTGAATTGGTAGTCCGTCTTTACCTGCTTTTGGCAAATCTCCCAATCCATCAATAGCATCTCCAATTACATTGAACAAACGTCCGTAAACATCATCGCCAACTGGCATTTGAATTGCAGCACCAGTAGCAACAACAGCTGTTCCTCTGCTAAGACCGTCAGTAGAATCCATAGAAATAGTTCTTACCGTGTTCTCACCTACGTGCGACTGTACTTCTAAAACTAGTTTTGAACCATCTTGATTTGCAATTTCTAGCGAATCATAAATTTTTGGAAGCTCATCACCAGACTGAAATTCAACATCTACAACCGGGCCGATAATCTGAGAAACTTTACCTGTAACTTTTGACATTACTATCGTATTTATGTATTAAGATTTCTTTTTAGTAAAAAACCACCCGAAAGAAGGCTGATTTTCAGGCTGCAAAGATATGGTATTACTCTTAAATTGAAAACTACTTTCTGTTCTTTTTTGGCATAAAAAAAGGCGGCCCAAAAAGCCGCCTTTTAATTGAATAAATTCTAATTTATTTAAGGATTGATCGTCCAAGATAAATAGTACATCGATCCTATTAGACCGGTACCCACAGCGGTGAAATATTCCTCGCCAAGTAGGTTGGATCCACCCAATTTAAATACTGATTTTAGACTATCACAGGTATAATTTATTTGGGCATCTAAAACACTGAAAGAAGGTACAGGGCCATCAGCAAAAGTATTTTGCCATTCATACTCATCACTCCATCTATAGTTGATATTAAAACCAACATTTTTAAAGAGTTCGGTGTTACCAAAAGATGCTTTCACTTTATGCTTTGGCGTATTGAATTGGGTTCTAAAGTCAGGGTAAGCCTCTTGATTAAATTCAAAATCTGCATAGGTATAACTTGCTCCGATATCAAAGTTTCCAAAAATCTTCGCATCTACCCCTAAAATGACCCCATATGATTCAATATCAGCTTCCGAATTCGTGTACGTTTGATATGGTTGGAAATCTCCATTTTGCAAAGCCAATAGTGATAAAGCTCCGTCACCTGCCTGACCATAAAACGGTACTAGGGTAGTTACGTTTGCGATGAAATCAGTGTATTGATTGTAATACCCGCTTAAATCTATCGCCATCTTACCAAATTGAGCTCGGTATCCCACTTCAAAAGCCGTTATTTCCTCTGGCTTAACTAAGCCGGTATTGACTGCTGTAGGGGCTCCTGCGCTAACAGAACTAAGTGAATATGCGTTCTCATAAGCAGATCTACCAACAACCGTGGCCGTTTGCTGACCTGTGATAAGAGCTCCCGCAGGGCTCAAATTGAATGTTCTTAAATCTTTGTCCAAGTTACTCGGTGCTGAACCTACTAAAATAGCACGACCCGCATTTAGACCAATGAATAAGTCTTGGGTAGTGGGGTTTCTAAACCCTTGCTGAACAGATGCTCTAAAGTTTTGGTTTCTGTTCTCGCCAGCGGTATATACCGCCGAAATTCGTGGAGAGAAGAATCCATCAAAGAATTCATTCTTATCATAACGCACCGAACCGGTTAGTTTTAAACGTTCGTCCATGATTTTCTTTTGCACTTGTAAATAGGCTCCATACTCACCATAGGTAATTGGACCGTTAATATCTGTAAAGATAGTGCCGTCAGAATCAAGTACATATTCTCTGAAAGAACCTCCAATTTGGATATCTGCAAAGTTTTTGGTCAGGTGGCTAAAATTGTAATTGGCATCAACATGACGTAAACTTGTTTGATCGATAAATTTTGCTCCGGTGTTTAAGTCTCCATCTGAGGTTACCCTGTCAAAAGCTGCCTGATATCCAGGAGTACCCGGTATTAATCTTCCAGTATCTGCCTGTGTTCTCGCAAAGGCGTGTGCAGCAGCATCATCTAATCGATTACCTCCTGTAAACTGACCCAGTCTTGCTCCGATGTAAGCCCCAGTGTATTCTGTAAACCACTGTACATCTGATTTCCAAGATCTGTTGATGTTAATAGCTGCAAAACGAGTGTCGTAGGAGTCTCCAGAACGTTCTGTTGTGATATATCCTCTTAAGAAAAAGTTGTCATTTCTAAACTCCAATTTATGCTGCTGCATAATAAAGTTCTTCAATGAATATCGGTTGGCTCCTTGGTAGAGGGTATTACCGCGTCCTACACGTGCGTTGTAAACGATTTCAAAATCATTGGCGAAAGGCTTGTAATGTATTGAACCATCAAATTTTACACTTTCCGCCTCGTAATTTGCCAAATCAACTTCATCATAACCAGTTCTTGAAACCAATGCAGAACCAAGAGTCCCGGGTGCTAAGTTTAGAGGAGTATCGAAATTAAGTACTGTGTTCACCTCGTCACCATAAACATTGAGACCATCATAAGCAGGGTCTTGTCTCGTTCTGGTTGGATCTGCCAAATCTGTTGTATTCACCGCATGCCAATCCTCTCCTTTTAAAATAGATAGGTTTGCCTTCACCGCAAATTTATCACTAAATGCGTGTGCAGCTCGAACGCCAACATCATAATAGTTGTTCGTGCCAGCAGCTTCTTGTGAAGTTACACCACCTTTAACATAGGCACTAATACCTTGGTAATCAAAAGGGTTCTTGCTTCTCATAAAAAGAATACCGTTGAAAGCCCCTGCTCCGTATAGTGCAGAAGATGCACCTGGTAAGATTTCAACACTTTGCACCTCTAATTCTGACATCCCCACCAAGTTACCAACAACGAAGTTTAGGCCTGGAGCAGAGTTGTCCATTCCATCAACCAATTGCATAAATCTTGTATTTGCAAAAGTGGCAAAACCTCTGGTGTTGATCGACTGGAAAGTTAAACTATTGGTATTTACATCAACACCTTTTAAATTCTCTAAACCGCCATAGAAGGAGGCTGCGGTAGTATTTTTAATTTCCTTTAGTCCGAAACGCTCTACCGATACTGGGGATTCAAAAATACGCTCGGGAGTTCTTGAAGCCGAAATTACAACCTCATCTAAAAAGGTCTGCGCCTCATTTAATACAATCGTAAAAGTTTGATTGTTTTCTGTTACATTTTCAGTAGCGTCAGAATACCCAACGCTGGTTATCTTTAACTGAAAGGGGGGTACTTCAGATGTTTCCAGTATAAACAAGCCATCAAAATCAGCTGTAGCACCGATTGCTTTTCCCTCAATAACTACATTTGCTCCAGGGATGGGTTCGTTGTTCTGGTCAACAACTTTTCCGTTTACTGTTGTTTGTGAAATTCCAATAAATCCACTTAACAGTAACGCTATAAACAGTATTTTTTTCATTCTGTGTTTATTAAGTTAAGTTAGTTACTTAGTCACCGGCAAGATACCGATTTTTTTAAATCGATAATCATAAAATGAAAAAAATTATGCATGCATAGTACTTTTTTCGCAAAATGTTAGCCTAAGATTTGGCATTCTCATAAAAAAGGTAAAAAATAAGGCCTTGGATTACTCCAAGGCCTTTGTATTATTTTGAACTGTGATCGCTATTCTACAGTAACTGATTTTGCTAAATTACGTGGTTGATCGACATTACATCCTCGCATCACCGCTATATGATATGACAGCAATTGAAGTGGTATGGTAGTCAACAAAGGGGTTAGGCTTTCTAAGGTTTCTGGAACTTCAATTACATGGTCTGCTAGTTCGGTAACCTGCTCATCACCTTCGGTAACAATGGCGATGATTTTTCCTTTTCGAGATTTTATTTCCTGAATATTGCTCACCACTTTTTCGTAGTGTCCCTTTTTGGTGGCAATGACGAAAACCGGCATTTGCTCATCGATAAGCGCAATAGGCCCATGTTTCATTTCTGCTGCTGGATATCCTTCAGCATGAATATAACTGATTTCTTTTAGCTTTAAGGCACCTTCTAGAGCGACTGGAAAATTATATCCTCTTCCCAGATATAGACAGTTCGTTGAATCTTTATAGACTTCCGAAATGATTTCTATCAAAGGGTTAGATTCTAATGCCTTCCCCACCTTTCCTGGAATTGTTTCCAATTCGGTTAGGTATTCATGAAATTTCGATTCTGAAAATTTGCCTTTCTCTTTTGCTAATTTTAGAGCTATTAATGTTAATACCGTAATTTGAGTGGTAAAGGCCTTGGTTGAGGCCACCCCAATTTCGGGCCCTGCATGTGTATAAGCCCCTGCGTGCGTTTCACGTGCAATAGAAGAACCAACCACATTACATACACCGAAGACAAAAGCGCCATTTTCCTTGGCCAACTTTATCGCAGCTAAGGTATCAGCAGTTTCACCTGATTGCGAAATAGCAATTAAAACGTCTTTGTTGGTAATAACAGGGTTTCGATATCTAAACTCTGAGGCATATTCAACCTCAACAGGTATACGAGCTAAATCTTCAAAGATATATTCGGCTACCAAACCGGCATGCCAAGAGGTACCGCATGCTACAATAATAATACGGTCTGCATTCTTGAATTTTTCAAGATGTTGATCAATCCCAGCCATCTTAATTATACCTTGATCAACCCGCAATCTTCCTCTATAGGTATCTAGAATTGCTCTCGGTTGCTCATAGATTTCCTTGAGCATGAAATGATCATATCCCCCCTTTTCTATTTCTTCCAAATTCATTTGAAGTTCTAGGATATTAGGATAGGCAATAGCGTCATCTTTAATCTTGCGCAATTTAATTTCCTTCCCTAAACGAACAATAGCCATTTCCTCATCTTCAAGATACACAGCGTTATTCGTAAATTCGATAAAAGGGGAAGCGTCTGAAGCGATGAAGAATTCATTTTCTCCAACTCCTATCGCCAGCGGACTACCCAATTTAGCCACAACGATTTCATCTGGTTTTCTTTTATCAAAAACTGCTATCGCATAGGCTCCCACTACCTGATTCAATGCTATTTGAACAGCCTTCCCTAGCTTTACGTCTTCCGTTTTTTGAACTTCCTCTATAAGGTTAACCAGAACTTCAGTATCTGTGTCAGAATGAAAAACATAACCTCTTTTGGTTAATTCTTTTTTTACCGATTCATAATTTTCAATAATTCCATTATGAATGATAACCAAATTGCCAGAGTTAGAGTAATGCGGGTGAGAATTGACGTCGTTAGGAACACCATGAGTAGCCCAACGTGTATGACCAATACCGAGGTTTCCTTCAAGAGAAATTGAACTCTTGGCCTTTTTCTTAAGGTCGTCTACTTTACCTTTTGTTTTGGTCAGATTTATTTCGTTGCCATCAAAAATTGCAACACCAGCGCTGTCATAACCTCTATATTCAAGTCTTTGAAGTCCTTTAACAATTATCGGATAGGCATCTCTGTGTCCAATATATCCTACAATTCCGCACATATGCTTTTGTTTTAATTGGGGTGTATTGTTAATTCAAGTGCAAATTTACGCACACTTTCAATAGTAATCTATGATTATAGGTGTAGAACGTAAAATTTCTTCAACTGGTATAACGTACAGGAAAATTTAGGTGTTAGACTAGCATCTCAAGGCTCAAGATCAATCTGTCTCGGTATAGAATATCTCTAATTTCAACTTGTTTTCATCGTCTTCAGGTAGATTACTTCCAAAGAGCACCGTTCCTAAGGGACTCAGAATCGAAGCTGCAGGAAGTTCTTTTTCAATGCTGCCAGAGAGCATGGTGTTGTTTGCGCCCGACAGTCGTATATCAGGTGTAATTGTCAATCCTAAGGTAGCATTAACAGAATCGCGTACAATTATATTATTTATATACTCAGTAATCTTGATAGAATATTTAACACCTCTATCGCCTGATTCTTCAAGAATACCATCATAATTCAGATAAACGCCCAAAGGGGTATTTGCTAAATTATTTTCCGTAGTAGTATTGTACAATGGAGCATTTGTTTCTGCATTATAGAGATACAATCTAGGCGGCTCGATAGCGGTTGAGGGTAAGGCATCTGTATCGATATGAAATACCAAATTTGCCTCGTTGATAATCCAATTATTGGCTTTGATTTGATTGATTAAGGTTTCCGCTTCGCTATCTATTTCATCAAAAAGCTTTATTTCAGCATAAGAACCAGCCCCTCCTTTGAGATAAATTCTATCGGTATTTTCTCCAGAATCCAACGCATTTGTGATTTCCGCTGGATAGTCTGCGTTTACGAAAGTGTTTACCGCATTACCAGATATCGGGTTTGCCCCTACTTGTGTTAATAAGCTAAGTGCGATAGTACTCTGTGCCTCTTCGGTGCCATCATCTACAACATCATCGTAAGTGTAGTAAACATCTAATCTCGCCGCAGTCATATCTAAAAACAGCAATAGATCGCTACTAATAGTCCCCGCTGACAAATGCAAGCCTCTAAAAAATTCTTTGAAATTGGCAGCACTTAAGAGCTCCGAACTTCCTTCTTTATTCAAAATATTATCTTGAAAAAAGGTATTGGCCACATCGTTAAGTTTGACATATATTCCCGGGTCTAATTTGCTGGAAATTGTACCTACTTCGTCCGTCTCGGTATCGGGGTCATCTTCTTCAACCACAAACAATATTTCTTGATTGCTAATGGTAACCGGACCATCATAAAAAACCTCTTGAGTAAAAGCCGGAGAAAACTCTTGTGTCGAGAAATACTCTTGAGATTCTTGAAAATTCGAATTTGGATCCAAATCTCGGAGAAAGAATGTAGAACGTTCAACTTTAAAATTGAATGCTTGCCCAATATAAGGAGGGTTCATTTTTAAACTTTCATCGAATTTTGCGTTGTTGTAGTAAATACTATCCAACTCAAATGTCTCAGGAAAACGATCACCAAGCGTAGCATCATCTTCACCATCATTTATGCCATCTCCATCTGTATCAGGGTTGTTAGGATCTGTATTGTTGGCTTGTTCCTCATTGTTTGGCACACCGTCTTCATCGGTATCATTGGTGCCGTCAAGAGGCTCATCATCCAAGGCATCTACAACGCCATCGTTATCTGAATCAAGTTTATTATTTTGATAGGGAATGTAGAGGTATACGCTATCAATTCTTTCGTTTTCATTAATAGCATCACTTATTTCGTTGGAAGCTGATAAATCCCCAAAAGTCGGGTTGTAACCATTTAATTGAACTTGCGAAGTAATACTGGCTTCTGTTAATCCGTACACAGGATCGTTGTAAACTCCCAACTGATAAATAGGAAGTTGATTCGTTTGTACAGCTTCTATCTTCTTATTGAACGCAAAAACACTATACGTTTGTTTGTTTGTTGTAAAAGGTTCCCCTCCAATTACTCCCTCACCTATGGTCGTTAATTCTTGCTCACAAGACGACATCAAGCACACAACAAGTAAAATTCCCGCCATAGCAGGAAATTTCAATCGATTCAATAAGTTCATTTAGATTATTTTAAAACTTCGGTGTCATAAAAATTAGCATAGGCTTCCTCGAATTCTTGCAAAGAAACGTACGGTAACACAGGTTTTTCTAGGTTGGAAATATGGTCTTTTAAATCTTCTGGAATTTCTTCCGAGGCTAAAATAACAGCATCTGAAAAATCTACAGCAACTTTTAACAAATTATTATAGTTGGGTGTTGCCAGGGAAGCAATACTAGCTTCATCAACCCCATCAAACGCTATCTTTTTGATCATATCATTATCAAGTTCTCCCTCAAAAGCTTTACCATATACTGAAGTCACAATTTTGCTGTCTCCAAATAGTGGTTCATCTGCATAATACTTTTTGAGATACAAAGGAAGAAGTGAAGCTAACCAGCCATGAACATGAATAATGTCTGGTGACCAATTCAACTTTTTTACCGTTTCTACAACACCCTTTGCAAAGAAAATAGCGCGTTGATCGTTATCAGAATACAAACTTCCATTTTCATCAGTAAAAGTTGACTTTCTTTTGAAATATTCATCATTATCAATGAAATAGACTTGAATACGCTCACGCGGAATAGAAGCCACTTTGATAATCAAGGGCATATCCATATCATTAATGATCAAATTCATTCCAGATAAACGAATAACTTCGTGGAGTTGGTGTCTACGCTCGTTGATATTGCCATATCGCGGCATAAAAATTCGTATTTGCCCCCCTTTACTGTTAACCATACGAGGGGTTTCATACGACATTAGGGAAACTTCATTCTCTGGCAAATAGGGTACTAATTCTGAAGATACAAATAATATCTTTTTACCGTTCATAAAAGCTGTGTTTGATTTAGTGTCCTCTCAAAATATGAGCGCAGCTGCAAAATTACAAAAATTATGTAGATTAGCCGTAATTATAGTAAGTTTGCTGGCTTTTAAATTGAAAATATGGTACTAGTACGAACCAAAAAAGAGCTGGCGTCACTACTTTCTTCATTCGACAAAACCAGAGGAATAGGTTTGGTGCCCACAATGGGAGCCCTACACAAGGGCCATATGGCTTTGGTAAAACGTGCCATTTCTGAAAATGAAAATGTTGTCGTTAGCATTTTCGTTAACCCCACCCAATTTAATAACAAGGAAGATTTAGTGAAATACCCACAAACCTTGGAGGCTGATATGGCTCTTTTAAAGGAAGTTTCTAATACCATTTCTGTTTTTGCTCCAACAGTTGAAGAGATTTACGGCGATAAGACTAAAACCAAAGTATATGATTTTGAAGGATTAGACAAGGTCATGGAAGGCGAGTTTCGAGATGATCATTTCAATGGAGTAGGCACCATAGTAGAAACCCTTCTTAAACTAGTAAAACCTAAGAAAGCTTATTTCGGAGAAAAGGATTTTCAACAACTGCAGATCATCAAAAAATTGGTGAACATAGCAAACCTTTCAGTTGAGATTATTGGCTGCCCAATTGTCAGGGAAGCTAATGGACTTGCCATGAGTTCTCGTAACGAAAGACTTTCGAAAACCATGCGCAAGGAGGCTGCTTTTATTTACAAAACGCTTAATACTGCCAAAAAGAAATTTGGCACGAAAAGTGCTAAAGAAGTTATCGACTGGGTAAATGGCGAATTTCAAAAAAATTCTGATTTGGATTTAGAATATATCGCCATTACTGATGTGGATACACTTACGCCCATTCAGAAAAAACAAAAAGATGTAAAGTACAGGGCATTTGTTGCAGTTTATGCAGAAAGCATACGACTAATTGACAACATAGCGCTTAACTAAGCACAATTAATTAACTTTGTTCCATGCAAATTGAAGTTGTAAAATCTAAAATACACCGCGTAAAAGTTACGGGTGCGGACTTGAACTATATTGGTAGTATAACTATTGATGAAGATTTAATGGACGCTGCCAATATCATACAAGGTGAAAAGGTGCAAATTGTAAATAATAACAATGGTGAACGCTTGGAAACATATGCAATTCCCGGTCCGCGCGGAAGTGGTGAAGTTACATTGAACGGCGCCGCATCGAGAAGAGTTGCCGTAGGTGATATCTTGATTTTGATTACCTATGCCCGTATGGATATCGAAAAGGCCAAAACGTTTAATCCATCATTGGTTTTCCCAAACGAAGAAAATAATCTGCTCAACTAATATGGGTGAGTCGACCAAGAAAACATTAAAAATCCTACTCCCAATTCTATTGGGAGTTTTTTTAATATGGTATTTGTACCACTCCACTACCTCTGAACAACGCAATATGATTTGGAGTCAGATTAAAGGAGCTGACCCGTACTGGATGGGGTTGTCTATTTTGATCGGGGTTTCGAGTCATGTTTCAAGAGCGATTCGCTGGAATTATCTTTTAGAACCTATGGGTTATAAACCCTCTATTTTGAACAATTCTATGATCGTTTTTACGACCTATTTGGCAAACTTAGGCATTCCTCGTTCTGGCGAAATATTACGCCCGACGGAGTTGGCCACTTACGAAAATGTTCCGTTTGAAAAAGGCTTTGGCACCATCGTTACCGAGCGTATTATTGATGTGATAATGCTCTTGCTGATTATCTTTATTTCTGTGATTTTTCAGGCAGAATTAATTCTCGGCTTTCTCAATGAAGCTGGGTTTGGAATATATGCCGGTTTAGCCATTTTAATATTGGGGGTAGTAGGGCTGCTTGTCGCCATTCAAATCGTTAAAAAATCATCTTCGCCTTTCGCAAAAAAAATAAAAACCTTTTTGAGTGATATGCTTTCGGGAATTACCAGCATTTTTAAGATGGAACGTAAATGGTCGTTTATTTTTCATACGTTGTATATCTGGTTTGCCTATGTTGCCATGTTTTATGTCATAAAATTTACGGTTCCTGAGTTAGAACACTTAGGACTAGGACCATTAATGGTGGCATTTGTAGGTGGCGCTATAGCCATGACCACTACAAATGGTGGTTTTATAGCTTACCCTGCATTTGTAAGTAAATCATTAGAAATATTTGGTATTTCGGCGGTTGCTGGAAATGCTTTTGGGTGGATTATGTGGATTGCACAAACCCTTATGATAGTGGTTTTTGGTGCAATATCTTTTCTCTTATTACCGTTATTGAATCGAAACCAATAGCAACAGCTATTAAAGCCAATAACACCATGCAACGTTTGATTACCGTTTTCGCATTTTTTTTATGCTTCAATTTAGGGGCGCAAGTAACCCAAGAAATTTTCGAATCTTTTAAGCTTCAAGAACGTAGAGATGTACAATACTATATTCCAGAAGACTATGATGCAGAAAAAAAATATCCTCTGATTGTAGTTCTTGACGGGGAATATCTTTTTGATCAAGTCGTAGCTAATTCTAAAATTTACAGTAGGTTTCATGGCTTGCCGCAAATGATCGTGGTAGGCATCAATCAAAGTGAGAATAGTATTCGTCTTGATGATTGTGCTTGGGAGGAAGAAACCGGGTTACCCAATCAAAAAGCAAAGAAGTTTTTTGAGTTTCTAGGAATGGAACTCATACCCTATCTTGATCTCAACTACAGTACTGCCCCGTTTAAAATGATCGTTGGCTATGATATTAGCGCGAATTTTCAAAACTATTGGTTGTTTAAGGAAAATTCGTTGTTCAATGCATACGTAAACATCTCTCCTACCTTAGCTCCTGAAATGGAATCTAGAGTACCATCGCGTTTGGGGGCCTTTAAAAAACAAATATTTTACCAGTTGATTCTAGAAGGCGAAAGAAATAGTGACACCCCTAGAATTCTGGAAATGGATAAAGCCATCAAAGCCATTGACAAAGAATCGTTGCACTACTTCTTTGACGAATATCCAAGTGCCGATCATATTTCAATTGTTACTTATGGAATAGGCAAAGCATTTGATAACATTTTTGGAATGTTCAAGCCTATCAGTCCAAAAGAGTACAAAACTCAAATACTTACTTCAGAAGAACCGGTATTTCAATATCTACAGACCAAATATAACAGTATTGAAGACCTTTTCGGATTTACAAAATCGGTTGATTTGAACGATGTAATGGCGATCTATGCCGGAACCCGTAAAAAGGATGATTTTGAATCTTTAAAGCCACTTTCAGATTTGTGTAAACGCGAATTTCCAGGTACCATGCTTGGCTTTTACTTTGAAGGTGAATATTACGAACAATTAGGCGAACCTAAAAAAGCGCTTAAAACTTTTGAAAAAGCCTTCGGCATGGATGAAATTGACTTCTTGACCAAAGAAATGGCATTGGAAAAGATTGATGCTTTAAAAGCCGATTTTGGATTTTAAAGAACGCTAAAGTCCAAACTTTTTCAAACTTCTTGCTACCTTTAGCGCCTAACTTCAAAAGAAGCAATGGCGAAAACCAAAACAGCATTTTTTTGTCAAAACTGCGGCACCCAATATGCCAAATGGGTAGGCCAGTGTTCGGCCTGTAAAGAATGGAACACCGTTGTAGAAGAGGTTGTTCAAAAAGAAGAAAAACAAAGCTGGAAACCTACTTCAAATAGCAAACGAAAAGTTGCAAAACCACTCCGAGTTACCGAAATCAGTACTGAAAAAGAACTGCGTCTAAACACATTTGACCTTGAATTCAACCGTGTTTTAGGTGGAGGATTAGTTCCGGGTGCATTAGTTCTATTGGGTGGGGAGCCCGGTGTTGGTAAAAGCACTTTGCTGCTTCAAATAGCTTTAAAACTTCCCTATAAAACACTGTATGTGTCTGGAGAAGAAAGCCAAAAGCAAATCAAGATGCGGGCCGATCGCATTCATCCGAATAGTGAAACCTGTTTTATCTTAACGGAAACAAAAACGCAAAATATCTTTCAGCAAATAGAATCTACCGAACCTGATATTGTGGTCATAGATTCGATACAAACCTTGCATTCTGATTATATTGAATCGGCAGCCGGAAGCATCTCACAGGTTCGAGAATGTACAGCAGAACTCATCAAATTTGCCAAAGAAACCAACACCCCTGTCATTCTAATTGGCCATATCACCAAAGACGGTTCTATTGCAGGCCCTAAAATACTGGAGCATATGGTCGATACGGTTTTGCAATTTGAAGGAGACCGAAACTATGTATATCGCATTCTACGTGCCTTAAAGAATCGATTTGGTTCAACGGCAGAATTGGGTATATATGAAATGCAAGGTAGTGGATTAAGACAAGTGAATAATCCTTCGGAAATATTAATCTCGAAAAATGATGAAGGGCTAAGCGGTACTGCTATAGCTTCCACAGTTGAAGGTATGCGACCATTGATGATCGAAATACAAGCCTTAGTTAGTACGGCAGTCTACGGAACTCCTCAAAGATCGACCACAGGGTACAACGCCAAAAGGTTAAATATGCTTTTAGCAGTATTGGAAAAAAGAGCAGGGTTTAAATTAGGTGCCAAAGACGTATTCTTAAATATCACGGGAGGTATTTCGGTAGATGACCCGGCTATAGACTTGGCGGTTATTGCGGCAATACTCTCGAGCAACGAGGATATTCCAATTGAAAAAGGGGTTTGTTTTGCTGCCGAAGTGGGTCTTGCAGGTGAAATAAGACCTGTACAACGTGTGGAACAACGCATTTTAGAAGCCGAAAAATTGGGTTTCAAAACAATTTACGTATCTAAAAACAACAAAATTAGTCTCCATAATCCGAAGATCAATATCGAGCTGGCGTCCAGAATCGAAGATGTGGTGACTGGTTTGTTCGGCTAACGCTTGTCTCTCATAATCCGGGTAAAAACCAAGATTATCAAAATTACTGCAACGATCAGTGCCAACTGCCAAAAACCGATTTTTAAAAAATACATTTAAGATTGTTTATGGTGCCGGATTCGGAATTTCATTGTGTATCTTTTCTATGGCTTGATACACCTCATCACTAAGTTCTACTTCAATGCTGCTGATATTCTCTTCTAACTGTTTTATTGATGTAGCACCTATAATATTGCTTGTAATAAATGGCCTGCTATTCACAAAAGCCAAGGCCATCTGAGCCAATGAAATTCCATGTTCTTGGGCCAGTTCGTAATACTTTTGTGTTGCGGCTACGGCCGTTGGATTTAGGTACCTTTTGTAATTTGGGAACAAGGTAATTCGTGCACCATCTGGCATGCGCCCACCTAAGTATTTTCCACTTAGAACACCAAAACCTAAGGGTGAATACGCTAATAACCCAACCTTTTCACGCATAGCTATTTCAGCCAGGCCAACTTCGAACAAGCGATTTAAAAGACTATAAGGGTTTTGAATAGTAATCGTACGCGGCAAACTTGCGTGCACTTTGCTTTCTTCAAGAAACCGCATAGTGCCCCATGGACTTTCGTTTGAAATGCCCACCTGACGAATTTTTCCCTCACGAATCAGGTCACGAAAAGTCTCCAAAAGCTGATGGATATTATCTTGCCAATAATCAGAAACATCATGAGTATAGCCTCTTTGCCCAAAATAGTTGGTATTTCGATCGGGCCAATGCAGTTGGTACAAATCGATATAATCGGTTTGCAGTCTTTTTAAACTACCCTCTACAGCTTCTATTATCGACTCTCGGTTAAAACCTGTAGTACGAATAAACTTAGTAAATTCAGCTTTGCCTGCTATTTTGGTGCCTAAAACAATTTTATCGCGATTTCCACTCTTCTTAAACCAAGTGCCAATAATTTTTTCTGTATTCGATCTGCGATCAGGGTGTGCTGGAATAGAATACAACTCCGCCGTATCAAAGAAATTCACCCCTTTATCAAGTGCATAATCCATTTGCTCATGACCTTCAGCTTCTGTGTTTTGGTTGCCCCAGGTCATGGTGCCCAAACATATTTTACTGACTTCTATATCGGTGTGCGGTAGGTTGGTATACTTCATATAAATTTTTTGATTTCTGTGTTTGGGCAAGCAAATTTATCCATTTTTTAAGAAGTTATCGATCTAATATCAGCTATATTTATAATTGCCTGTTTATCAAAAGATTTAAAATTCATACGACCCTAAAAACTTCTTTAAACCGTGATTACCGGGCTTAATTATTCTAGATATTTTAATCTACTTCAACCAAAATTGGGCAATGATCACTGTGTTTGGCTTCCGATAAAATTACTGACCGTTTTAATCGTGCTTTTAAGGGTTCTGCTACCATTCCATAATCTAATCTCCAGCCTTTGTTATTGTTTCTGGCATTGGCACGGTAACTCCACCACGTATAATTATCAGGTTCTTTGTTGAAATGGCGAAAGCTATCAATGAATCCACTCTTCATTAAATTACCAATCCATTCGCGCTCGACTGGTAAAAATCCCGAGACGTTTTTGTTACGAACAGGATCATGTATGTCAATAGCCTCATGACAAATATTGTAGTCACCTAGCACTATAAGATTGGGTCTTTCCTTTCTCAAATCATTAAAATACGCTTGAATTTCTGCCATGTAGTTCAACTTGAAATCCAAACGCGCCAAATTCGTTCCGGACGGAAGGTACATGCTCATAATAGAAAGGTCTCCAAAATCAGCTCTGAGGTTTCTTCCTTCAAAATCCATCGATTCAATTCCCGTACCGAATTCAATATGATCTGGTTCGGTTCTCGACAAAATAGCAACACCACTATATCCTTTTTTTTGGGCACTAAACCAATAATTATAGGCATAACCAGCCTTTTCAAAAATAGAAAGATCTAGCTGCTCTTCCAATGCTTTTATTTCTTGCAGACACACTACATCAGGATTCACAGATTGAAGCCATTCGATAAAACCTTTGTTCAATGCAGCACGTATACCGTTAACATTGTAGGACACTATTTTCATATAGATTATTTTACTACGAAAATATACAATGCACCGTTCAAGTAAAAATTAGGCGCTGCTTTAATTTTGTTCGAATTTCCATAATCGAAATTGTAAAGTGGGTTTTCAGAATTATAGGGCATATCTTCCAAAACTAAATTTGTTTATTTAAAGGCTTGTCGAAACTCAAGAAGTATCACTTTGGCCCAAGATTTGATTTAAGGATGGTGTAATACTGTATACCATGAAAAAACCATTTCTTCTGTGTGCCCTATTCTTCTATTCTTGGATAAACGCCCAAGCCTATAACGATGGCTATCATGACCATGAACTCCGGTTCAATATGGGCCGCTTTCTTGCCACCACAGCAATTGAAGGTTCATACGAATATTATTTTACCCCAGATACCAGTATTGGCGGAACGGTATTTTTCAATGGTGACAGCTTGGGTAGAACGGGAAACTTCGGTATCGGACCCAATCTTAGGGCGTACTTTGGCTACAAGCCAAAAAGCGGCATTTTTGCAGAAGCATTCGGACTTTACTACACTGGTGAAACGGATATCACCGATAATCTCGGTGCTCGAAACAATGACTACAGTACAACTGCCCTTGGCTTGGGATTAGGAAAAAAATGGTCAACCTATGGCCAAAAACTGACCTTTGAGGTCTACCTCGGATTGGGGCGAAATGTTAATCAGAAAGAATTGCAAGAAGCATTCATGTACCGTGCAGGGCTATCACTCGGATTTCGTTTTTAAATAGTATTTTAGAAGCCTTATTCTAAGATATGACAAAATACCTCTTCTTGATTTCTCTTTTTTGCAACACTTTGTACCTGGTGGCGCAAGTTCCGATTTCAAAAGATAGCATTACCCAGTTAGACGAGGTCATTCTATTAGATGCTTTAAAAAAGAAGAATGCTGCGGGCATTACGTCTTCCGATATCATTTCAGCCAAGGTTTTCCAGAACTATAGTCCGGTTTCGATGGTTTCGGCGGTCAATCAAATTCCTGGTGTTTATGTGTTTTCAGGTGCATTGAACACCAATCGTATCACGGTACGAGGCATCGGTGCACGAACCCTTTTCGGCACCGATAAACTGCGTATGTATTATGAGGATATTCCCGTTACCGATGGCTCCGGATTTTCATCTATTGAACAGTACGACTTGGAAAATCTAAGTCAGATTGAAGTTATAAAAGGCCCAAAGGCGACCACTTATGGCTCAAATTTAGGAGGAGCAATTATCTTAACTCCTAAAGAAGCCTTAGGCCGGTCTACTACCTTTTCGAATAATTTCACAGCTGGTTCATTCGGACTCCTCAAAAACAATTTATCATTCAATCACTATAATGGAAAGTTAAGACTGGGATTGCAGTATGGCCATATGGAAACTGATGGTTATCGCCAAAACAGCAATTTTGAACGTGATGGATTTCTTCTTAATACATCGTATCAACTTAGTGGTAAAGACAAAATATCTCTTTTAGTAAATCACATTGATTTCAAAGCCCAAATTCCAAGTTCTTTGGGTGCAACAGCTTTTGCAGAAGACCCTCAACAGGCTACTTTTACTTGGCAAGTATCTCAAGGTTTTGAAGACAATAACACGACCTTGATCGGATTGAATTATGCACATCGTTTTAGCGAGAAACTAGAAAACTCGACAAGTATTTTTTACAATTATCTCGATAAAATAGAAGCTGCGCCTTTTGGCATCTTCGACGAAATCACGAAAGGGTTTGGCTTTCGCACGCGTTTTTCTGGAGCATTGAACTTTTTGGAGAAGGCTTCTAGTTATTCCTTGGGAGCAGAGCTTCTTAAAGATGAATACGACTGGGATCGCTTTGAAAATCTTTGGGAAGAAAATAATGGCAATGGAAGCTTAAAAGGGGCGCAAATTGGGCGAAACAAAGAGTTTAGAAGTCAATTCAATATTTTTGGTACTTTCCTTATGCCATTGACCAAAGAATTCGTTGCGCAACTAGGAATAAGTCTAAATAAAACCACCTATGATTACCGTGACCTTTTCAATAACGGAGTTGAAAACAAAAGTGCTGAAAGAAATTTCAGTGCCATAGTCTTACCTAGCTTAAATCTTGAGTATTCCTTTTCTGAATACCAGAAAGTATATGCCAATATCAGTCGTGGATTTTCGAATCCTACATTGGAAGAAACCTTAACCCCTGATGGCATTGTCAACCCTGATATTGCACAAGAAACGGGAATAAATTACGAATTGGGCACAAACCTCTCTTTAGATCAGAGGAGGTTCAACATCAATCTTTCTATTTATCAAATGAATGTCAGAAACCTATTGGTTGGGGAGCGGATTGACGAGGATCAGTTTGTAGGAAAAAATGCTGGTAAAACGCGCCATAGAGGCCTAGAAGTTGCATTGAGCTATTCATGGAGCATTTCAAAAAATGTACAGCTTGTACCCTTTGTAAACTATACTTTGACCGACCATAGTTTTGTTGAATTCATTGATGGTGATGCTAATTTTTCAGGAAATCAACTTACTGGTGTTCCCAAGCAACGCAGAACCTCGGGCATACAATTGCGTCTTTTTGACGCCTTTTATTGGAATACCACTCATCAGCATGTAAGTGCTATTCCGCTAACTGATTCCGGTAATCTGTTCAGTGAGCGCTATACTGTTTTTAATACCCGAATGGGTTATCAAAAGAAACTTACCGATAAATTCATCATTGGTGTTGCTATTGGAGTCAACAACCTTTTCGATAAAGTTTACGCCCAATCCGTCCTCATTAATACCCAAGGTTTTGGAGGTAGAGAACCCCGCTATTTTTATCCCGGCGATGAACGTAATTATTATGGAAGTTTGCGATTAGGGTATCGACTATAAGATTACTTCATTTTCAACAACCAAGACTTCATATCCACTGCCTTGTGTATAATAGCCCGAAGTTCAGAAATAGCAACGCGCTCTTGCGCCATGGTATCGCGGTGACGAATGGTCACGGTTTTATCATCCAATGATTGGTGATCAACGGTAATACAAAATGGTGTTCCGTTTGCATCTTGTCTTCTATAACGACGGCCTACGGCATCTTTTTGATCGTAGAGCACATTGAAATCCCATTTCAGGTCATCAATAATTTCATGTGCCAATTCTGGTAATCCGTCCTTCTTGACCAAAGGAAAAACCGCAGCCTTTGTAGGTGCCAATACAGCGGGTAACTTTAGAACAGTTCTTGTAGTGCCATTTTCCAATTCTTCTTCTTGGAGTGAATTTGAAAATATGGCCAGAAACATTCGGTCTAAACCAATAGAAGTTTCTACTACATAGGGAACATAATTCTTATTCTCTTCTGTATCGAAATATTGTAATTTTTTACCGGAGAACTCTTGATGTTTTGAGAGGTCAAAATCGGTTCGAGAATGTATGCCTTCTAGCTCCTTAAATCCAAAAGGAAAACGAAATTCGATATCCGACGCGGCATCGGCGTAATGCGCTAATTTTTCATGATCGTGAAAACGATAGTTGTCCTCTCCCATACCCAAAGAAAGATGCCACTTCATTCGATGCTCTTTCCAATGCTCGTACCATTTCTTTTGTGAGCCTGGCTTGATAAAAAACTGCATTTCCATCTGTTCGAACTCTCGCATTCTAAAGATAAACTGACGCGCTACGATTTCATTTCTAAATGCCTTCCCGGTCTGTGCAATTCCAAATGGGATCTTCTTACGGCTTGTCTTCTGCACATTCAGGAAGTTTACAAATATGCCTTGTGCGGTTTCGGGGCGAAGATATAAATCCATTGCTGTATCGGCAGAGGCACCTAACTTTGTGCCGAACATTAAATTGAACTGCTTGACATCCGTCCAGTTTTTGGATCCTGACATGGGACAGGCAATTTCAAGTTCTTCAATCAACCTTTTTACATCGGCTAAATCTTCATTTTCCAAAGATTTTCCGAGACGTTTTAAGATCGTATTTGCTTGCTCTTGGTAGTCGACCACGCGTGGGTTTGTAGCTAAAAACTGTTCTTTATCGAAAGTATCACCAAATCGTTTTGCTGCCTTTTTAACTTCCTTCTCAATCTTACCCTCAATTTTGGCGACATAATCTTCTACCAAAACATCAGCACGATATCTTTTTTTAGAATCCTTATTATCAATAAGAGGGTCGTTGAATGCGTCAACATGTCCCGAGGCCTTCCATGTAGTAGGGTGCATAAAAATAGCTGCATCTAATCCAACGATATTCTCATTGAGCTGCACCATGGCTTTCCACCAATATTCCCGTATATTTTTTTTGAGTTCGGCTCCGTTTTGCGCGTAGTCATAAACAGCGCTCAGTCCATCATAGATTTCACTTGATTGAAATACATAGCCGTATTCCTTAGCATGTGAAATTACCTTTTTAAAATCGTCTTCTTGTTTTGCCATTTGGCAAAAATAGAATTTTATCCGATTTTATTGACTTATTTTAACTGGAATTCAGAAGTTTGAAGAAGACGTTGATCTTCAAAAACGTTTAATATATAATCTCCCGATTCTAGCGAACCTTCGGGTATCGAAATATAGTCTTCAACTTGTGTTTGCTCTCCCGTAAAATTAACTACAACGCGCTTGCTATACACATTACCGTTAACATTGATGGTATTGGCGTTATCTTCAATAATACCCATATTTGGCCCTAAGAATTGAAAATAAATTACACGTTCTTGATTTGCCAAAGAATTATCAGGGGCGATTATTACTCGGCCTTTTAACCGTTTAACGGTCGACGCTTTATTTGTTTGTATTGGTCTACCACCACGAATTCGATAACCACTTCCCTCGGTAGTTTCGAGTGCCAAATACTTTTTTGTCTTCAGCTCTTTATTTAGATCTTGTATTTGATCTCGTTGTAGGGCTTCAGCTTTTGCCAATGCCGCATTCGTGCTGCGAATTTTCTGAATTTCCCTTTGAGAAGCTTCATACTTCTCGGCAAGCTGCATATTGTTATAATTAAGAAAATCGTTCTTAAGTTTTAAACTATCATTTTTAGCCCCCAGCCTGCGAAGTTCTGTCTTATATTCCCGAAGTTTTTCAATGGTAAAAGTTAATTTTCCAACAGAATCCAACAACTGTTGCACTTTGTATCTTGATGTTTGAAGTTCAATATCATTTACCTCATCAAGTGCCGAAAGACGATCAACATCGGCCTTCATAAGTGTTAAGTCTTTAACCAACAAATCTTTCTCATGTTCAAGAAAACTAATTTGGGTACGTGATTGTGCATAGCTATAATAGAAGGCTATTAGTATGCCTACAATCACAGCCGTCAAAGCGGCAAGGATTATTTTGTAATTGAATTTAGTATCTTGACTGTCCATCAAATTGAAATGGGCTTTATAAGTAGGTTTTTAATATATAAAATTTGCAAACAAATCAGTTTTCAAAGATAGTAAATGATATCAACACCGTGCTGCTACCTACGGTATGTTTTGGATGTAATGCCCATTTAAATAGAGGAGAACAACACTTGTGTACCGTTTGTCGAAATCATTTGCCGATTACCGATTATACCTTTAACGAAGAAAACCCTATTGACCGTATTTTTTATGGCCGAATTCCTATAAAAAAAGCCAGTTCCTTCCTGTTTTTTACTGAAAACAGCATTGTTCAGCGCTTAATTCACCATTTAAAATATAGAAAACAGGAACAGATAGGAACTTTTTTAGGCGATTGGTATGGTCAAATTCTGAAAGAAAACCGATTTCTTGATAAAATCGACACGGTTATTCCTGTTCCACTTCACAAAAGGAAATTGAAAAAAAGAGGTTACAATCAAGTTGCTGCCTTTGCCAAACGTTTGGCTCATTATCTTGAAGCGGAGTACAGAGATGAAATTCTTATAAAAACTGCCAATTCCAAAACCCAAACTACCAAAGGAAGAATTGGGCGATGGCAAGATAACAGAGCGCTTTACACCTTAACCGACTCTTCTCAACTCAAAAATAGAAACATCGTATTAGTGGATGACGTAATTACAAGTGGAGCAACCATGGAATTATGTGCAAAAGCTTTACAAGAAGCAACAGGAACTACCATTTATATTGCCAGTATGGCGGTGGTACCACAATTTCAATAATCTGTAAATTAGTCGTTTCTTTGCTATAGATTTATAGTAGGTATGTTGCAACGTTTTTTAGCTTGTATATTTTTCTTGTTGATAGCGGTTTCTGTGGTACAATGTGGTCGGCGTGGTGGTACATTGACGGGTGGTCCTAAAGATGAAGACCCACCTGTTTTGGTTAAGGCAGAACCCGAAAACCTAAGCACGAATTTCAAAGCCAAAAGAATAAGGTTGACTTTTGATGAATACATCAAATTACAAGATATTCAAGATCAACTCATTGTTTCACCACCATTGAAATATATACCGGAGATTAGTCCACAAGGTGGGGTACAAAAATATGTAGAAATTAAGATTAAAGATACCCTCCTGCCGAATACTACGTACACTTTAAATTTCGGGCAAAGCGTTCAAGACAACAACGAGGGAAATCCTCTTAGTTTTTTGACCTATGCATTTTCTACGGGAGACTATATTGATTCTTTGGAAGTTTTAGGAGTTATTAAGGATGCGTTTAACAAAGAGGCTGATGAATTTATTAGTGTTATGCTCTATGAAATAGACACCGCATATACCGATTCTACTATTTTTAAAAAACCGCCAAACTATATTACCAATACCTTAGATAGCACTGTAATATTCAAGCTGAATAATTTGAAGGAAGGAAGCTACGCTATGTTTGCGTTAAAAGATGAAGCCAAGAACAATATCTTTGATCAAAACTCAGATAAAATTGCGTTTCTAAGAGACACAATTAGGCTCCCAACAGACTCTACATATATACTGACGCTCTTCAAGGAAATTCAAGATTATAGTGCTTCCGTACCTAATTTTGCCGCCAAAAATAAGATTGTGTTTGGGTACTATGGTGGTGATGAAGATATCGAAATCAAACCGCTGACCCCTATTCCAGATACCGTAAAAACCAAAATTTTAAAAGAAAAGGATAAAGACACTATAAACTTTTGGTTTACACCTTACGAGGCCGATTCTATAATCTTTACAGTTACCAACAAAAGGAAAATGGCGGTAGACACCTTTACGGTTAAAAGCCGTAAAGTGGGCATTGATTCTTTAAAAATATCTCCTAACCAAAATGGCTCTCTAGACTTCAATACTTCCTACTACCTGGCTGCCAACACGCCCATTGTAGAGGTTGATACTACAAAAATACAGATGATTGTAAAAGACTCTTTACCGCTGAGATTCAAACTAGTTCATGATAGCATCGGTAATAAATTGGATTTTGATTTCGAAATTGAACCCAATGAAAATTATACTTTAGATCTATTACCCGGGGCCGTAACAGATTTTTTTGGTCAAACGAACGACACCTTAAATTATCGCTTATCCACAAGGAGCTTGGCCGATTATGGCAATCTTCGACTAAATCTTGCTGGAGCTGTAGCATACCCTGTCATTGTGCAACTGACTGATGAAAAAGGAAAGACAAAGCTCGAAATTTATGCTACAGAGCCCAAAACTTTCGAATTCAATAACATTGAACCATCAAAATACCTTATTCGCGTTATTTTTGATACAAACAAGAATAGAAAGTGGGACACTGGTTCTTTTCTAAAAAACATACAACCTGAAAGGGTAAGCTACTATCCCGATGAAATCGAGGTTCGAGCCAATTGGGAATTGGAACAAACATTCACATTAACCAACTAAATGATACATATGAAGAATATATTGACGCTATCCATTCTTGCTTTTCAATTCGCTATCGCGCAACCAGGAAATGTTACTGAAAAAGACGCAACTTTAGCTACTGGCACAGATAGCACACCGTTTCTCAGGGCGTCTTCGAAATCAATGCCAAAAGTAAAAGGAACCGTTTATATCAATGAAGAATGGGAGCAGGCGAGCGTAACGACCCTAACAGAAAACAAGGTCGTAAGGCTATTGGCCAGATTCAATGCGTATAGTAAAGAAATTGAAATCTTAAAGGAAAAGGACTTTGTGGCACTAAAGCCCGTTGACGGTATATCGGTACTATTGCATGGTAAATCCTTTGTTCCTTTTAAAACAAACACCTCCAGTAAAACCATTTTCGCAGAATCGATGATAGAAGGAAAACTTTCCCTATTCCGAGTTTTTGACATAAAAATTGTCAAAGCCGTATCTGACGCAACCCTACTTAATGTTGAAAATGAAGATAGAGTGACCATGATCGATAAACTCTATATTCGAGACACTTCAGGAAAAATTACAATGTTGCCTAGAAAAAGAAAAGAGGTATTGTCGATTTTTGATGGTGATACCCAAGCTTTTATTAAAAAAGAAAAACTTTCGTTAAAAAAAGATGTGGACTTAATTAGCGCCATCAACTTTTACAATACGAACAATGGAAAGAGTCAATGAATAGAAAATTCATCTCTATCTTCTAAAAAATTTAATTTTGAACGGGTAGTATCAATATGTTCTTTTGATATTCGCGCATAACATATTTCTTCCTTTTCTGTATATACAATCTGATTTCCCAAAACATCGTAAACTGCCGAATGACCTGAATACAGATGTCCTGATTGGTCGGTTCCTATTCTATTCACACCGATGCTATAACACATATTTTCAATGGCCCTTGCTTTTAGCAAAGTGTCCCAAGCATGAATTCTCGGTTTTGGCCAGTTAGCGACATATATAAGAACGTCATAATCTACTGTATTTCTCGCCCATACCGGAAAGCGAAGGTCGTAGCAGATCATTGGGCATATTTTAAAGCCGCAATAGTCTAAAACTAGGCGTTCTTTTCCAGCTTTATAAACCTTATCCTCTCCGGCTAAAGTAAACGTATGTCGCTTGTCATATTGATGATAGCTCCCGTCTGGCAGAATAAAAAACAGTCGATTTGCAAAGGTTCCGTTTTCGTGAAAGGCAAGACTGCCAACCAATGCTGAATTCTTTTCCTTAGCAACTTCTCGCATCCATTTTAAGGTAAGTTCCCCTTCTTCTTCTTTAAGGTTTTCTGGAGTCATTGTGAAACCTGTAGTAAACATTTCTGGAAGGATAATCAAATCAACATCTGATGAAATTGAATTGAACTTAGCATTAAAATTGATTCGATTTTGTTCAGGACTTTCCCAAATTAGGGAAGATTGTACCAGAGCAACCTTGAGTTCTTGAGCCATATGATAAAATTAGTCAAAATATACGTCCGCCTTATCCTTTGCCAACTTGAACAACTGTTTTAACTGTGATTCCAAAATACGATCTGTAGAAAGTTCTGGAAGATTATCTAACGAAAAAAAGGCTGCTCCCTCCATGTCAAAACCATGCCTCAAATCGCCTCCTACCATTGTACAGAAGAACATGATTTTATAAACATAGAAAGGCTGGGGCGGATGAGGGTGACAACGTTTATCATAAATTGCCAGTAATCGTACAACCTCGGTTTCAAGACCCGTTTCTTCCTTAATTTCTCTAAGTACAGCTTCAGAGGGTGAATCGCCCACATCGGCCCAGCCGCCTGGAATAGTCCATTTACCATCTATCCTTTCCTTGGCCATAAGTATTTCATCGAATTCATTTAGTACAAGTCCGCGAACATCAACCTTTACCGTTGGATAGTCTTTTTCAGGAAGAAAAAATTGCTGTAACGCTTCTAAAGGCTGATCAGCTAATTCACTCATCAGTTTTATGCTTATGTCCCGTAACTCAGTATAGCGTTCTTTATCATAATCATTTTGTACATAAACCAAGCCCGTGTCTGCTATTGCCTTAAGGCGTTTTACTAAATCCAATTGTTTTTTCGATTGCATAAACCAAATCAAGGATAGGGTTAAATATAATTATTGTGAAAAATCTAAATTAGTTTCCAAGTCTTATCCTATAATGATAGCTATCTAATTTATATACTCCTGTAAAATCGAAGCCTAAGGTTTCAGGGTGATGCATTTCATTAATAACTTTATACCCAATCAAATCCTCATCTCCAAGGTATTTTTCCAATTCCAAATAGTCGCTGTTATCAAACGCCTGAAGAATTTTAGCATGGTGAATCCTAAAAATAGCATCGATTTGTTCAACAGGTGTTTCAGAATCTTGTTCAAGAATTAGAAATAAAACGCTAGCACCTTGCGCCATACCATCTTTATTAAAACCGCTATAAAGTATGTTATCTGAACTACTCAATACTTTTTGATCAGAACATAACGATTCTCCTAAAGGATTTTCTGTTTTCAATTCATAAATTAGCAAAAGCACTTCATCATTCCCAGACGACAAGCTACTCATATCTTCAGTTAAATCTAAAGCTTTAATTGCGATCTGAATAGTATCCTTATTCGACCTTTTAACAGATTCAGCTGATCGAATATTCATCTTGCTTTTACACGAACAAAAAGCACTTCCAAGCCATATAAGAAATAGAACGTATTTCATGGTTACGGTATGTCATCGTTACTCCCAATCAGGTTTATCGAACAAATCTATAAAACTTGCAATTCCCTGTAACTTGGCATGATCGAGTGCCGAATTGCCCCTAGCATCCTTTAAAGAGGTATCAGCGCCATTTGACAAAAGTAATTTTGCAATAGCCATATGTTTAAACGTTACTGCATATATTAAAGAGGTACTTCCCATTGCATTAATTTCATTTACATTAGCAGATCGCTCAATTAACAGCTTTGCAATCTTATCAAAACCTTTAAAACAAACACCCATTAAGGCCGTATTGCCTGAGGCATCTTTCTCATCGATTTTTGCCCCGAGCTCTAGTAGCAAAACGGCTATATTATATTGGTTATAATATGTTGCCAAAATCAAAGGTGTAGAGCCTCTTTGGTCTCTAGCATTTATTAAGTCTGGATGCTCAATCAGTAGTTCGCGAACCACTTCATCATTTCCGCTACGTATTTCATTGAAAAAATCTTCTGTATTCTTCATGTTTTAAAAGTATAAAAAACTGTTAGAAAAAGACTTTAAAATGATTTACATCAGGAAATAATTTCTTTTTTTCCAATACTTTGTTTACGTTAAATCTTATAATATCTGGATAATAGATATTATCAATAATGAAATAGTACAAAACAAGATTTGCACACGAAGCTGCAATGAACAATTTGATAACTTTACCTAGCTACGTAAAAAATAAAACAATCGTTTAATCAATAATATAATTATGGGAACTGGAGATGAAAACAAATGCCCTTATTTGGGCGGAACGTTAAAAGAAACTGCCGGTGGCGGTACTAATAATTCAGACTGGTGGCCTAACCAGTTGCGCTTAAATGTACTGCGTCAAAATTCAGAATTAAGTAACCCGATGGAAAAAGACTTCGACTATGCTAAGGAATTTACTTCCTTAGATTTGGCCGAAGTAAAAAAGGATATCGTTGAGGCTTTAACCACTTCTCAAGATTGGTGGCCTGCAGATTATGGCCACTACGGACCTTTTATGATTCGTATGGCTTGGCATAGTGCCGGAACCTATAGAATTGGAGATGGACGTGGTGGAGCAGCATCTGGTTCGCAACGCTTTGCTCCTTTAAATAGCTGGCCCGATAACGGTAACCTAGATAAAGCAAGATTACTCTTATGGCCGATTAAACAAAAATATGGTAAGAAGCTTTCTTGGGCCGATTTGATGATACTAACCGGAAACTGTGCGTTAGAGTCCATGGGTTTTAAAACCTTCGGTTTTGCTGGCGGTCGAGAAGACATTTGGCAGCCAGAAGAAGATATATATTGGGGGTCTGAATCAGAGTGGATGGGTAATGAAGAACGTTTTTCAGATGGAGAATATGTTTTAGAAGCAAACCTTGGAGCTTCACATATGGGACTCATTTACGTTAATCCTGAAGGTCCTAATGGAGTATCCAATCCTTTAGGAACGGCAAAGCTTATGAAGGAAACTTTTGGGCGTATGGCGATGAATGACGAGGAAACCGTTGCCTTGACCATTGGAGGTCATACTTTTGGTAAGGCCCATGGTGCTGCCAACCCAGATGAATTTGTAGGGCCAGAGCCCGCTGGCGCAAGTATTTTAGAACAGAGTATGGGCTGGAAAAACAGTTATGGCACAGGCGTATTAGACGATACGATAACCAGTGGGATAGAAGGCGCTTGGACACCTAATCCAACGCAATGGGATCACGATTATTTAAAGGTATTGTTGGAATATGATTGGGAACCCACCAAAAGTCCGGCCGGTGCCAATCAATGGAGACCAACTGCAGAATCAAGGGCTAAACAGGCCCCTCGTGCGGGCGATGCCTCTCAGACACAAGATTTGATGATGACCGATGCGGATATGGCATTAAAGTTGGATCCAGACTATCTCAAAATTTCACAACATTTCTATGAAAACCCAGCCGAGCTTGAAGATGCCTTTGCCCGTGCATGGTTTAAGTTAACTCATAGAGATATGGGGCCCATATCGCGCTATTTAGGGTCAGAAGTTCCATCAGAAGAGCTTATTTGGCAAGATCCAGTACCTGGTATTGACCACGAACTGATAAACGACGCTGAGGTTGCTGAATTGAAAAAGAGGCTTTTAGCCTCAGGATTATCGATATCTCAATTGGTCACAACAGCTTGGGCTTCGGCTTCAACTTACCGAGATTCTGATAAAAGAGGAGGCGCCAATGGAGCTCGCATTCGCTTGGAACCTCAGAAAAATTGGGAAGTAAATAATCCAACCGAACTCTCACAAGTGTTGGATACTTTAGCGGGCATTCAGACAGAGTTCAATAGCGCTCAATCAGGAAACAAAAAAGTTTCTTTGGCAGATTTGATCGTACTTGGTGGAAGCGCTGGAGTGGAAGAAGCGGCTCGTAACGCAGGTCATGAAATAACAGTTCCATTCACTGCAGGTCGTACAGACGCCTCACAAGAACAGACCGATGCCTATTCTTTTGAAGCACTCGAACCAGCAGCAGACGGATTCAGAAATTATAAAAATCCAGATTATAAGGCATCTGCCGAAGGATTACTAGTTGATCGCGCACAATTGATGAAACTTACGGCTCCTGAAATGACCTTGTTAATTGGAGGCATGCGTGTACTTGATACGAACTATGATAAGTCTAGACATGGCGTTTTAACAGACCGTCGTGAGGTATTGACCAATGATTTCTTTGTAAATCTTCTTGATTTAAGTGTTAAATGGGAGGATACTTCTGATAATGAAACCCTTTTTGCCGGACGTGACCGTATGTCAGGAAACATCAAATGGACGGGTACCCGTGCCGATCTGATCTTTGGGTCAAATACAGAATTAAGATCGTATGCTGAGGTTTATGCTTGCGCTGATTCAGAGCACAAGTTTGTTACCGATTTTGTAGCAGCCTGGGTCAAAGTGATGAATTTAGACCGTTTTGATTTGGTTTAGTAAGTCATATTATATTGGTAAAAAAGGCAACCTGTTATAGGTTGCCTTTTTACTTTTTATATCAAAAAGTGTCCAATAAAACTGGGTTTATTCGTCTTACTATTACAGAGAGAACTATTACAAATCTAAAAATCAAGTAAAATGAAAAAAATTATTCTGCCCCTCGTGGCTCTGGTAATGGTAAGTTTTGGCCCTTTAAAAACTGGAATAACCGATGCTGAGCGTGAAATGACTATTAAGGAACTTACAAAATCACATGACCGATTAACCAATGCTATCGAAGGTCTTAGTGAAACACAATTGAATTTTAAGGCGTCTGCTGAATCTTGGTCTGTTGCGGAATGTGTTGAACATTTGGCCATTTCTGAAGGGATGTTGGGTGGAATGCTTCAAGGGGCACTAAAAACTCCCGCCGATGCCTCAAAAAGGGATTCTGTACAAATTTCTGATGAAAAACTACTTGGCATGATTACCAGTCGAGCGCAAAAAGTGAAAACCAACGAAGCCTTTGAACCATCAGGCAAATTCGGTTCTTTTGGCGAAAGCTTAAAGGAGTTCAAAGACAAACGCAAAGCGCATATCGAATACGTAAAAATGACATCTGATGACTTGCGTAACCATTATGGTAAATTACCTTTTGGCACTATCGATGGCGTTCAGATCATTTTATTTATGAGTGGACATACAGAACGTCATGTTGCACAAATGGAAGAAGTGATGGCAAACGCTGATTTTCCAAAAGAATAGTATTATAAATTTCTGATATGCACCTGTTTTTCTCTTTAGAGAAACAGGTGTTTGTTTGAAAACCTCAGAAAAAGACAGCAATGCGGAGGTTTTGTTGATAGCTGCCTTAAAAATTGTTAATAAATACATCTAAAGCGGGAGGAATCAAATTCTATAATTTATGTAATTTACTAGTATGGAAATAGCGTCTAAAACCAAAAAAGGTATCAAAAAGACAAAAGTTTCCCCCCAACCACAAAAGTGCTCCTTCTCGGGTAGTACTGCAGATTTTTATGTTGGTCTTTCAGGAATAAACGATTGCAATGCTAATGTTCGCATTGTCGGTGCGGTGCGAAGCGATTTGGTAGAAACCGCGATCAATAAGTTATTGGGTAAGGGCTCTGATGACATTAAATGGCCGGTTGTACTCGATATGAAAAAGAAAATTCTTTTTCATTCTCATGAGGCCTATCAAAAAGGCACGTCGGCGGTACTTGGGTGGAAAGCCTATTTTTCAAAAGTTTCTTGAAGGTTACCTAGTTGCGATTTCCTGGATTGAAGTCTTCTGGAGCATTTTTGACCGACTTCGTTGTTCCTTGGGCACCTGTATCATTATATATTTTCCATTCACTGAAAGTATATGTTTTATTCGCCTCCTCAATCTCTATGTTTCTAACTGCTTTACCATCTTCGAATTCATGATTGGTATTAGAGCCATCTTCACCGATTACGCCAAACACATCGACTACTACCCCAAAGGGGTCAACCAATTGTAGGTTATCGTCTCCATTAGAATCAGCAGGACTATTAATCCCTACTCCCATGTCTGGCTCAAAACCATACACTTTTTCAAACTCCATTGCGTTGGGCGAAATGACAAAAGTGCTTTGCCCTTGAATTACAAAATCGGATAAGTCAATGGAGGCGCTAACTTCTGTATTATCATTAGTATAGCGAAGCAGCGTCCAACCTTGTAAGGATAGTGGTTCGTTTGACGCATTATACAATTCTATAAACCTGGCTTTGGAGTTGTTATCTGGGTCTGCAAGTTCACATAGGAACACTTTATTTGAGGAGAACTCAGCAACAATTTCTTTGCAGCGTTCTTCACCAAAGTTGATATCCTCAAGACTTCGAATCGCAAGACTAAATTCGTTTTTATCCCTTAATAAAACCCCCACAACTGTTCCCTTACCTGAGGGCAATAGTTTGGATCGAAAATCAGAAAACCCGCTATTTAATAGCTTTATAGTATTGCCGTTACAATCTTTAAGTGTACGTATGGTTTCCGTTCCGTCTACGGCAAAAGATTCGCCCAGTTCTTCATCAATTACCTCCAATTCATCAATTGCCACAAGGGTATTGGTCATGCTCCTATCAAGGCTTTCGATGGAGACCAGAGTTGGGGGTATCTTAACTTTTACAGCTGTGGAAAGTAAAATATGCTTTTTCACCACAGCAGCTGGAAGTCGCCCTACGGATACGTTTCCAAAAGAAGTAAATACCCCGCCAATTTTAAACACATCCTTACTTTTACCCAAATAAAGCCCTTTTAGTTTGATAAGGATTTTACTCCCTACGGGAAAGTACAGATAGGAGTCGCGAACATCGATTTCTATTTGAAACCCCTCAGATGGATTTTCAGCTTTGTCCTGAAAATGAAGTTTGCCAAAGATATTACCCATTTCATCAGAAGAGCTTATATACCCTTCAATAATTAAATCTTCCTGTATTTGAAAAGTATTTTCTTGAAACAGATTTTTAACTTCGGAGTAGGTAGTATTTGCTGCCAAATTGGAAACAGGATTACCTTCCAGACGGTCAAAATTTCGCTCTTTGACGCATGAATATAGCAGAATGATCGTACATACAGCCATCCAGATCCTAATTTTTGGTATTCTTTTCTTCATTGTTTTTAAGTTCTATTTCGATAAATAAAAGACGGATAAATAGGTGTCGTTATAAGCTAAATGCCATATTCAAAAAATACGTCCTCCCATAGCCGTACCAATACTTAGGCGCAAAAGAAGGGGTGCCACTTAAGTTATCTTGTTGCAACTGACCGAAGTTGCCGTTTCTACTTTGTTCGTAACCGCCAGTTCTGTATGTTGCATCAAACACATTATTTACACTAGCAAAAATGCTGATATACCTGCCTTTTTTTAACCAAGATTTACCCCCTACCAAATTGAGTAAATAGAAATTGTCTAAGGGTTTTTGTGCCAATAGCCTATCTACATTTTCCTTCGAAGCATTCGGAAATTTTTCTCCCGTGTCAGGGTTCAAGTAGAAACTGGAAGTTCTCATAATCGTTGAAATATTGGCGTAATTATTTCCCAAATAACTTGCCGTAGCTCCGACCCACCAATATTTTGGATCGCTGTAATTTATACCTACGGCAAAGGCCTGCTGCGGACCTTGTGCCAAGCTATAGTCTTTGATATTCGCCGCACCCAATTCAAGGTTCCCTTCAAGGTTTATATGATCTGCTTCAGCCCCAGCAGTGTCAAAATTGATAGAAACATTAGGATGGCTTGCGTACCTATATTTTGCAATAGCCGCCACTGCAGAGAGCTTTACGGCAGATGATAGTTGGTACTCAAAGCCCAATTCCGTACCCAAATGCACTCTATCTAAATCGGTAAGGACCTCTTGAACAAAGTCGGAACCCACTCCAGAATCAACAAAGAAAAAATTGATGTCTGTAGTATTTTGAAAGCGGGTGTAATAGGCCGTTAATCTTCCGGTCAGTTTGGGGAGACGTAGGTAATAGTTTATATCGCCGGTGGTTATTCGTTCATTTTGAATGTTGGCTACAACTTCATTATTTTCTCTAGGATTGATAAAAACATTTTGTCCGGTAGGAGGTTTTTGTAACAATGCTCCATTTAATACGAGCTGATGTCGGCCATGTATTCGGTAGCTGAACCCCGATTTGAATCTAAGGTTTGACAATGGAATAGCGCTGCTTTTCCCAAATGAATTCTCGGCAAAACGTTCATTTTGAAACTGACCGTCTCGCTGATAGCTGGTATTTGTATAACTAGCAGATAGGAACGTATTCCATTTGTTTCGATGGTATTTAAGCTGGACAAAGGCATCTAAACTAGTAACATTAAGGTCATAGTTATAATTGAAAACGTCGTTCTCGCCTTTTGAACTGCTACCACCTATATCGTTTAAAGTACTTGAAAATGGGTCAATATCTTCATGAAACTCTGAACCTAACAAATCATGAATTTTTGCAAAATTCTTGGATTTTAGTCGGTGATGCGTGATTCCAAAATCAAGTTGAAATGCTTCTGTTAAGCTAAAATTTCCTAAGGTACTCACCGTAAACCGACTGTCTTTTGTGATATCATCGTATAGAATATAGCTCGCCTTCTCATTGTTGCTATTTGCTTGATAGATGCTGCTCCAATCGAGTTGTGGGTTTTCAAGAAACCCCTCTTTAGCCATATTGGCACTAATAAAATTAGCGCCGATTGGATTATTGCTATAAAAACTAGGTAGGTACCGGTAATAGTTAGGATCAGGATTCGGAGCGTTGAAATAGCCTAGTCTGCTCCGGTAACGCTTCCCGAATTGGTATGCTACTCCCATGTTCAATTTGAACTTGCTAGAGGTGTGAAAATAATTCAGCATCACAATAGGTTCGGTAATTTTCCGCTCTCGTGAATTTCTTATTTTACCCTGTTGAAAACCCCAATAGGGATTGTATTTTTTACCAACAAATTCGAAAACTTCTTCGGTCATTGCTGATGATCGACCTCTCCTATTTGAGGCAAAGATGCCTGTAATACTTATGGCGTTTTTTTTATCAAGCCTATGTTCTAAAGCACCAAATACCGAAAATGCATCGTACAAGGTACCTTCTACGAAACCTTCTTTCGCCCATCTTCTTGAAGCAGAAATACTATAGGTAATCCCTTTTTCTTTAGATTTGGAAGTATGGGTAATCATCAGCCTCCCCGCATAGGTTCTATTTGCAACTGAAGTAGAAAATCTTGTGCCAGGTCGAAGTCTTGATGGCCTAGTATCAATATTGGTAGTGCCTAAAATACCCCCAAAGCTATAGGCTGAGGGTTGTAAACCAGCTGTGAAATGTTGGTTTCTTGTAGCATCATTGAGTCCTCCCCAATTGTTCCATTGAGGTCTCCCGTCATAAAATTTATTCATAGGGATACCGTTCAGCAAAACCTTAGCATACCGAGAATCATATCCACGAACGCGAAAAAAAGCTTGCCCAAAATCAAAGGCCGCTCTATTGAGAAATACGTCGCGTGAAGCCTGTAATAAGCCTGGGGCCATTGACGCACGTTCATCATCGAGATCGCTATCTGTCAAAGTAACCAGATTATCCGTTTTCTCTAAAGTAATATCCGGATCAAGAAATATGGATCCCAGATTCAAATTGCTATTCTTTAAATAAACCGGGACGCGTTTGGAAACAAAATTAGTAGCAGAAATATGTACAATATGTTCTCCGCGTAAAACTGTGGACAATTGAAAAGATCCTCCAGAAGAACTGGTTGTGGCAACTGCTGTCCCTTCAATATACACCTTGTATTGTGCAATTTCACTTTTGGATCGAGTGTCTAAGACAATGCCGTTAATTACCGATTTTACCTGTGCGCTGACGAAAACGGGTAGCAAAAGTGATACTAGTATACGGAGTAAATGCGTCATTTATACAGGTATTGATTTCAAATCTAATTCGAGACTCTGCAACTTACATGCAGTAAGGCGATGTACCTTGTCTTGGTTTATAAGATGATAATCAACAAGAAATCGCAAAGAGGTGTATCATATTTCGTTATTTATCATTGTTTTCTGCGTATTCGGCTTGCGCCTAGAAGCACAGACACAATACCGGGTAAGAACCATCGCTTTTTATAATGTTGAAAACCTCTTCGACACCAAAAATGATTCATTGATCTTTGATGACGATAGAACCCCTGAAGGAAAGGATAATTGGACCATCGGGAGGTATGAGAAAAAGATCACTAACATTGCTAAAGTACTTTCAGAAGTTGGTTCAGTACTCACCAAAACATCTCCTGACATCATTGGACTTTGTGAAATAGAGAATAAATGGGTTGTCGAAGATTTGATACAGCATAAAACTCTGAACGACAAGAACTATGGAATAATTCATTTCGATTCACCTGATGAGCGCGGCATCGATGTAGCTTTTCTTTATAAAAAATCAGCCTTTATTCCCGACTCTTTTAAAAGTCATCGCCTCTTGATCTTTGATGATGAAGGATTTCGAGATTATTCTCGTGACCAGCTAGTCGTAGGTGGGTTCTTAGACAATGAGAAAATCGTTTTTATAATCAATCATTGGCCATCTCGAAGTGGCGGTGAGGCCCGTAGTAGACCCAACCGACTTGCTGCAGCAAAACTCAATTCCCGAATCATAGACTCAATAAAAAAGTTAAATGTTGATTCAAAAATCATAAGTATGGGAGATTTTAATGATGATCCTATAGATGATAGCTTTAAAAAAGTTCTGAAGACTAAAGGGAAGGTCAAAAATGTAAGCGAAGGCAGCCCGTTCAACCCAATGGAAAAGTTGTTTCGTAAAGGAATAGGCTCCTTGGCATATCGCGATAAGTGGAACCTATTTGACCAGATTTTCTTTACTAGTAACTTAATTAATGATAAAAAAGAGGGCTACGGTTTCTGGACAGCCGCTGTCTTTAACCCCACTTATCTTCTGGACCCAATGGGGAGGTATAAAGGCTATCCGCTAAGAACCTATGCCGGAGGTAGCTATATTGGTGGGTATTCAGATCATTTTCCTGTCTATATGTACTTGATTAGAGAAAGTCAGCGTCTAAATACAACCGAGCTACCAAACTAGTTAGCTGAATTATCAGAGTTCGGTTATTTGGAGATTACGCCATCTGACTTTAATGCCCCCGCCATCATGAATTTGAAGCGCTACAGAACCTTCTCCTGCACCGATCTTTTCATCAGTAAGGGTAATCATTTCTGTACCGTTTAACCAGGAGGTAATAGTATCACCGTTTACTCGAATTTTCATGGTATTCCATTCCCCCATTTTGAGCGCTTTATCTTTTTCGGGTGCTGGTTTTATCAACCAACCGCGGCCATATGATTCGTAAACCCCGCCCGAGTCATTTCCGGGAGGCGCTACCTCAACTTGCCAACCGCTAATTTTAGTGCCATCTATTGTTGATCTAATAAAAATACCGCTGTTGCCATTGGCTTCTTGTTTGAAATCAACAGAAAGTTCAAAATTTTTATAATGATCGTTGGTTCCTAAATACCCATATCCTTTGTCGGGACCGCTTTCGCAGACTAGAAGTCCATCCTCCACATACCACTTTTCAGTGCCGTAAATCGTCCAGCCGTCTAAATTTTTTCCATTAAACAACGATTTTTGAGCTGTAATACTTACTGAAAATAGGATGGTGATAAGAAATAGTACTTTTTTCATTTTATATGATATTTGATTGAAATTAACAGGTATACCCCATTTAGAAGCGAGTTCAGTACAAGCTGAGGCAATAAAAAGCTTAGTCGAACCATTGCCCATAGGGTATACGGCTTAGAATCAATAACAATCCTAATCCGTAGAAAATGGCGATGCTTTTGAACTTCTTTTTCCCCTCCATAAACTTTTTATGACGAGACCAACCTATGGTAATTAGAACAATGGCAAGAATATTAGTGAATGGATGCTCTACTGCTAGCAAGCGCGATGCAGAATTCATACCGCCCATTCCTAGCTCTTGAATGGCATTGAGGCCACTCGGAGAAACAAAAAACAATAGCAATCCTATCACCAACATGATATGAGATAGAATAAGTGCGAAAAGGCTTAATCTAAAATCTTTTTCTGGTGTGAACATTTTGTCACTAAGGAGGCCTGATATGGCGTTGATAACAGCTAAGATTAGTACTGCTAAGGCAACATAGGCAATATAAGAATGAATTACTTGGATGGTTTCGTACATGCTATTAAATTTTGTATTTAAATGTAGTGAATTTTGGGCATAAAAAAACCCTGACTTTTAAGTCAGGGTTTCTAGATGTTAAGAGTTTATTACGCTATTAGAAGCTATAACGTACACTTACGTTAAATGTTCTACCAAAACCGAAGAAAACTTTGTTTCTAGTATTCAGGCCTCTAAAAGTAGTATCTCCTGAGCCTGCAAATGTGTTTGTCAAAGACTCAGCAATATACTCGGTATCAAATGCATTATTTAAGTTAGCAGCAATACTTAACTGGCTACTGCCTCCAAAGTTAAATTTGTAATAGGCGCCAAAATCCATAAGCGTATAGCTGGGTAATCTTAAGGAACCTTGATTATCAGCACTGTCAAAATCCGAGGCATTAATCTGTGCGAAAAGACGGGAAGCATTATACAGATTCGCACTTAATTTCAAGTTCTCTAGTGGGCGAACAATCATTTCAAGATTGGTCGTAAATTGAGCGGCATCACCTACTTTAACATCATCTAAAAACAACGTCACCTCAGAATCTATCACATTTCTCTCATCATCAAAGGCTGTACCGGTCGGATTACCTGCATACTCCCAATTACCTAACGACAACATACCCCTAAACTGTACAACATCAGAAGCTCTGTAATTGGCTTCCAATTCAAGACCTGTATGTATTTGTTCAACGCCATTAATGTTTGCAACTCCTTCGTCACCATCAGGTGTTTCTATACTGATATCAACAAATCTGTCTTTCCAAGAAGTTCTATATATATTTAACTTGGCTCTGAAATCTCCAAGGTTTATACCGTAACCTGCCTCAAGACCTAATATTTTTTCATTGGTCAGATCAGGATTCAGTTCGTTCACAAAATTAAGATACACTGCATCGAATAAAGGTTGTTTGGAGTAGTACCCGGCGTTAAAGAAGACGTTATTGGCTTCGTTTAAATTGAAGTTCATTCCACCTTTGATATTACCTCCTAAAAGGTTCTCATAATCTGTTTCCTGCAAAGGATCAGAATCTAAATAGTTAAAATAGTCAATTCTCTTAAAGCCTTGCTGAGAAATACCACCTTGAAGGAAAGCCGAAACTGTACCATCAGTATACTCCAACTGACCAAATGCACCCAACCATCTTACAAGACCATCGTTATAATAATCGATTTTTTCCTCGTCATCAATGCTCTTGAAAATATTAACTATTGAACCAAAATCTGAGGCAATAGCGCCATCAGCTCTAACTATGTGGTCAGGATTGTTAATATCATCATCATCAAAATAACCATCAGCACCCAGAAGATTGTCTACCCTTCTGTAATGAATTCCCTTATACGTTCTTAGGTCAACGCCAACATCCCAACTCCACTTTTCGTTGATTTGAGTGTTCAAATTAGCTATCAGACCAAACCAGTTATGTGAGTTCATAGACGCTCTTCGAATTAAGCCATCTCCAAAACTTGTAATAATTTGCTCTCCATTAGTAGGGTCTACCTGATACTCATTTCCGTCGTAAAAAGTTACGGCTTCACCCGAGTTGAATCGAGAGATCAAGTCGTAATCAACTTGCCCTGTTTCAGGAATTCTATAGCGGCTCGAACTTGCAAAACCAAAACCTGGCCCAACACCAATGTCTCCAGTTCCTCCGCCTCTACCAAAAGAAGCGTAAGCCGAAGATGAAAGTGTTGATTTATCATTTAGCTTGTACTCCCAAGTTAAAGAAGCAATTGGTTTATGGTAGAAGTTTCTTCTCCATCCGAATTCTTCTCCATTCAATGATCCTCCGTTATAATTATAGCGAGCGCCATACTCTAAATGATCATCAAGTGTAGCTACATTGAAAAAGCTTGATGTTCTTTGGTTGTGCACTTGGGGGGCACCTGTAAGTACAAATTGCCAATTACTTCTATCACTCGCCTCATATCCCAAGCCAATAAAATAATTAAACCCTTCAAATTTAGTTCCCTGAATGTAGCCATCACCAGCAGTTCTACCTAATAAAATGGAGGCTGCGAAACCTTTATCTGATTTACCCGTGTTATAAGAGACAGTGGTTTTCAAATATCCATCGTTACCGCCTCCAAAGGCAACGGTACCACCCGCTTCTTGCTCGGTCGATTTGGTGATAATATTAATTGTACCCCCAACTGAAGAAATCGCAAGTTTAGAAGATCCTAATCCTCTTTGAACCTGCATTGCGGTCGTAACATCACTAAGACCGGCCCAGTTACTCCAGAAAACGCGGCCATTTTCCATATCGTTTACCGGAATTCCGTTGATCATGATCGCCGTATTTCTAGAATCAAAACCTCTAACGTTGATTCGACCATCTCCAAAACCGCCACCTGTTTTAGTCGCATAAATTGAAGGGGTTGCCTTTAAAATTTCAGGAAGTTCTTGAGAACCAATCTTTTCTTGAATCTCAGAAGCCATTACTGTAGAAACGGCCACCGGGGTTTCCCTATCTTTTGCGATATCTTGAATTCCTGTTACGATAACACCTTCGAGTTCTTCGGCATCAGGCTGTAACGTAATTTGATCAATTGCCCCAGCACCAGTAAAGGGTACTTTCTGGGTAACAAAACCAATATAAGAAACCACCAAATTTCCTGTGCTTTCAGTCACTTCAATGGTAAAATTTCCATCAAAATCGGTCGAGGTTCCGTTTGAGGTTCCCTCTACAACTATACTTGCTCCGGGTAATGGACTATTTGTCTCACCATCCATAACAGTACCAGTAATTGTTCCTTGTGAAAATGCAAAGGCGGTTATGAAAAACGCAACCATTGCGAAGTACTTTTGTTTCATCTGTCTCGTGTTTATTTAGTTTTCAATTTTGCTGCAAAAATGCCCCTTTTTTGCTTCTCGCGCATTAAGACAATGTTAACTTTGCAGCATGCAAATTTAACACAAATTTGGCATTCAAAGTGATAAAATAAACGAAGTTATTAGACTTTATTAAGAATTAGTAGAATCTCAAATTAACCCTTAAAAGATTGTAAAAGTTGTCTTGTAGAGCCGTCGTGTTTGCTGATTTCTGGGTTTTCTATATCTTTCAAGGTGGTGCCGGCCAATTGTTTGCCCAATTCAACCCCCCATTGGTCAAAGCTAAAGATATTCCAGAGCACACCTTGAACGAAAATTTTATGCTCGTAAAGTGCTATTAAAGCACCTAAACTACTAGGAGTCAGTTTATCAATTAGAATGGTATTGGTAGGGTTGTTGCCTTCAAATACCTTGAAAGGAAGTAGTTTTTGAATTTCATCGTCAGACATACCCTTTGCTTCCAACTCTACTTTTACCTCATTTTCTGACTTACCGTTCATTAGCGCCTCGGTCTGAGCAAAAAAGTTGGCCATCAACTTGTTATGATGGTCTGCATTGCCATAGAGCGATTTTTTAAACCCGATAAAATCTGCAGGAATCAACTTTGTGCCTTGATGAAGTAGTTGAAAGAATGCATGTTGTGAGTTTGTACCTGGTTCTCCCCAAATAATTGTGCCTGTTTGATAGTTTACTCGATTTCCATCTCTATCAACGCTTTTGCCATTACTTTCCATAATGCCTTGTTGGAGGTAGGCTGAAAATCTACTTAAGTATTGTGTATATGGAATTATGGCTTCGGTCTCCGCACCATAAAAATTATTATACCATATACTCAATAGGGCTAAAACAATTGGAATATTGTTTTCGAAATTTTCATGCTTAAAATGCTCGTCCATTTCATTGGCACCATTCAACAAGGCATCGAAATTTTCGAACCCTACGGCCAAAGCAATCGAAAGCCCTACCGCGCTCCAAAGTGAAAATCGACCGCCAACCCAATCCCACATTGGGAAGACATTGTCTTTAGAAATTCCAAATTCTGCTATTTTTTCGACATTTGTAGACACGGCGGCAAAGTGTTTCGCAACGTCTTTTTGCGTGCCACTTTTCAAGAACCACTCTTTTATGGTAGTGGCGTTACTCAAGGTCTCTTGAGTGGTAAATGTTTTTGAAACTACAACGAACAAAGTGGTTTCAGGGTTCAACTCCTTCAACACCTCCTGCACATGGTCTCCGTCAACATTGCTTACAAAATGTATTCTAAGATGGTTCTTATAAAATTTTAAAGCTTCTGTAACCATTGCCGGGCCCAAATCTGAACCCCCAATTCCGATGTTAACTACATCGGTAAAAGATTTTCCTGTATATCCTTTAGTTTGCCCAGAAATTATTGAATCTGTAAATTCTTTAATGTGTTGTTTTACTTTATATACCTCAGCAACCACGTTTTTACCATCCACCAGAATGGTATCTCGCGCCTTAGCCCGCAGCGCCGTATGGAGTACTGCTCGATCCTCGGTCTGATTTATAGCATCAGCACCAAAGTACTTGCCAATAGCATCTTTAAGGTTCACCTCTTCAGCTAATTGCAAAAGCAAACGCATGGTTTCTTCACTAATTCTATTTTTAGAGAAATCAACTAGAAAATCATTCCATTTGATAGAAAAACTAGCTGCCCTATTCGCTTCATCGCTAAAAAGGCGTTTCAAATGATTTTCTTTCGTTTCATTATAATGATCCCTTAGCTTTTGCCATGCTAGGGTAGTTGTCGGATTGAAGTTGGGTAATGACATGAATAGGTCTTTTAAATTTACAGCTTCTATTACTTCGCCAAGTAATGAAGTTTGAAGACGCAAAAATAACTTATAATACCGAAACTTCGGAATTGAAAACCTATACTTACTTTACCCTTTAGAGAAACAAGTATGGTGAAAATAAAATCGACGTTTTACTGATTTAAGGTGACCAGATCTTCCGCTTCATCCTCTTCAATTGGTTTTTCAGGATAAAGCATGCAATCGAGCTGGTCTTTAATCGGCTCGATATAGGCAAAGTAATCGGGTTGTAAGGCTTCGGCCAAAGGCTCTGCTTTCGGAAGTTCTTCTTTTCGCGGGTCAACCTGTCTGCCATTTCTCCAGAAACGATAACACACATGTGGCCCACTGGTATTGCCCGTCATACCGATCCATCCTATGACATCACCTTGACGAACGTAATCTCCTCTTTTTACATTCTGTTTGCTCATGTGTAAATACTGGGTGCTGTACTTTCCGTTATGGCGAATTTTTACATATTTCCCATTTCCTCCTCGTCGTGTTGATTCGGTAACTGTGCCATCTGCTGTGGCCAATATTGGCGTTCCTCTTGGAGCTGCGTAGTCAGTTCCTCTGTGAGGTCTCACGCGGTTGCCGTAATAGCGAATTCTCCTTTTTAAATTATAGACCGAAGATATTCGTCCGAATTTTAAAGGTGCTCTTAAAAAAGTCCTTCTCAAATTGTTGGCCTCCTCGTCGAAGTAATCAACAATACTTTTAAGCGAATCATTTTCATAAGCAAAAGCGTAAATAGGTTTTCCACGATGCTCAAAATAGGCTGCTTCTATAGGCTCAGCACCAGCATATATTGAATCATTGATGTACTTTTCTTTGTATATGACCTTAAATTTGTCTCCGGCCTCTAACTTGAAGAAATCAATAGTCCAAGCGTATACATCTGATAGATTATGCGTCACACTATAATCGATGCCTTGTTCTTGAATCACTTGAGATATTGATGACCCTTGCGCTATAACTCCTGAGGCTTCACGCTCGACATATTTAACTTCTTTTTTATCGGTGTAGGCAGAAACGCTATCTCTAAAATCTACAACCGTATAATTAATTCTATCATTTTCGTAGATGAAGATCTGCGCAGCTTCGGTAGTGTCTTTTGAAGTAAGGATGGTGTAGGGTTTACCCACCCGTATTCTGCGAACATCAAAGGTGTCTCTGAACTCTAATGATAGTCGAGCGATTTTCGGATAATCGACTTTATGCTCTAGCATTAATTCGCCGAAACTATCACCGTTTCTTACGGTATCTTGTTTTACAGTAAAATCATCTAGATTGAAGCCAAATTTTGTAATAGGTTTGACTATAGAAGGTACAACAGCTACCTCTTCTTTAGTTTCTTCAGTTTGAACCACCTTCTCTTCTTTACAAGAAAACAGCAGGATAGTTATAAAAAGGATGCCCCAGAACTTTTTCATTTTAATTTTGCTACTTTATCAGGATTAAAGATATGATCAACCCATTCTTTTCCCCAATCATTTAACTCTTCTTTGGTATATAGGTTTGGAAAAAACACAACTTTTTGAAAACTTGGCGGCAAATATGCTTTCCAGTTGGTGCCCCCTGTTGCATTGATGTCTTTCTTGTCTTTTGCAAGATAACGATGGGCAGAACCAAAGTGCATCAAAGGCCAGTTTACATTCGCATTCAAATCCAATGTTTTTAACGACTGAACCAGCTTTTTATTGTCTTTTTTATCATCTGGTAGTTGCAAGAATTTATCCCAAATTGTATTGTTTTTTACCTCTTTGGCAATTCGAATGAACCGGGGTGTATAACGGTATTCAAATTGCTTTAGGGTGAGCGTTTTTTCTCCAGTGGAAACATCTGTAGCACCCCTTTTCCAATAAATATGTTCATAAAGTTCTTCCAAACTATCTTCAGATGAAAATTGGTCGCGCTCTGAAGGGTGTACTAAGTTTTCCATGGCAGTCGCATATAGCTCTATCATTCGATATTGGGCTGATTGAAAACCACTGGCAGGAAGCAATGCCATTCGATATTGCAGAAACTGCTCACGTTCCATTCCTTTAATCATAATGCTAAAGGAAGAAATTAGTGCTTGAAAATAGCTATTAATACGACGTGTCTTTTCGATAAAAAAATCGACATTTTGTGATTTGTCATCCACCAATTGTTTTTGCTCATGCAAAATCAATTTAAAATACAATTCGGTAATTTGATGGTACATGATGAAGATTTCCTCATCGGGAAAATAGGTTCTAGGAACCTGCAAACTCAAAAGTGTATCTAGATGGATATAATCCCAATAAGTGAGATAGCGCTGATATAGCAACCCATCTAGGTAAGAGCTTAAGTCTTGGCCTGAATCTTTATATTTCTCCTGAAGTTTAGAAATTTGAGACTCAATCTGCTCCTTATTCTTCATTTTCATGTAGTTTCAGCTGTAACTCTCGATGCTAAAGAGCGGTAACTTCTTTACGTTGCCAAAGCTACATAAAGATTTTTTAAAGAAGAACTGAAACAGTATTAAACCTATGTGGTTAAGTTTAATCCATGATAATCTTGAACTGGTGCTTAAGTCCATTATAGCCGTCTAGATCGGCTTTGATAGCACCAACAGCTAAATCTGCACTAATGCGAATAGGAATTTTATTGTCGTCTGCCGAAACCCAAAGCGATAGACTTTCCTGTTCCTTGAAAACTCTACCTGATTGAACATAGGGTCTGAACTTATGACATTTTACTTTACCGTATTTGGTCTTAAGAATTTCCGCTCCTAAATATTTTAATTTAAAATTAAATATTCCATCATCGTCATAGAGCATCTTCATTTTGATTGATTTACCGACCTCAAGGCTGTCGGCGTCATAATTATTTCGCAAATAGTAAAAGGCAGAAATAAGGTCTTGAACGCTATCTTGTAGCTTTATGTCTTGTTTTTTCTTGTTTTTTTTGTCGTTTAAAACGGCCTTTTGTTCTTTGTGGTCAAAGTTTATCTCAATATCTTTTGTATAGCCTCCTTCGTATATATTTCTAATAAATTTATAAGGTTTGCCATCTTCTTTGTCAAAATAACTTTCATAGGTATCATCAACCTTAAAAAAGATACTTGCAAAGCCTGAGGTTTCGCCATGTCCGACAACATGGTAAACAGGAATTCCGTCTATTTTATCAGATTTTACTTGAAGTGTTGCATAGCTTGCATTTAAGAAGCCATAGTGCATTCTGAATTTCAGCCATTCTCCAGGCTTAAAGGCAGATTCCTTTTTGTCTTTTCGTTTGTGCGTCGATTTTTTGAACCCTGTATTTATCGCTAAATCACTAGATTCTTGGGCATTTATTAAGAGCCCGAAAGACAAAAAAATCAATAGTAAAAATTTCTTCATAGCTTGAAGGGTTATTGTAAAAATAGTGAACGAATACTAGAACATTTATTGTTTACTATAACTTAAACAAAATTTATTCCAAAGTATTGTATTGCTATTCGTATCATATGGTATCCTTTGGTTAACAATTAAGAAGCTAAATACCCTATATCAAGTATTGTAATACAATTGTTATGCCAACTACAAAATTCATTATTTACAAAAAAAGCCCAGTTTAAAAACTGGGCTTTTCCTAAATAACCAACCAAACTTTAAATTATGAAAAACCAATACTTAAAGTTGTAAGGGAACCACCCCTTACTGATACAAATTTAATACATAACCCGCAGCTTGGAATGGGTTTTAACTTACTTTAACTTATCTCTTAACACTTAATTGTTAATCTCATTGAAAAATTAGGAAATCATTAAGAAAAAGGCCTGTTTAAAGGGTTCCACGGGCTTCTTGTTCCCTTTCTATCGCTTCAAAAAGCGCCTTAAAATTTCCTACGCCAAACGATTGAGCACCTTTGCGTTGTATAATTTCAATAAACAAAGTTGGACGATCAACAATAGTCTTTGTAAATAGTTGTAACAAGTACCCTTCTTCGTCTCGATCAATAAGAATTCCGTGTTTTTTGAGTACCGCTACATCTTCGTCGATTTCGCCCACACGCTCTAATAAATCGTCGTAATACTCATCGGGAACGTATAAAAATTCTACGCCCCTATCGCGCATTGCAGATACGGTAGCCACAATATCATCTGTTGCCAAGGCCATATGCTGAACACCTGGGCCATTATAGAAATCTAGATACTCTTCTATCTGAGACTTCTTTTTGCCTTCAGCGGGTTCATTGATGGGAAATTTCACCCTCCCATTACCATTACTCATCACCTTGCTCATCAGGGCGGTGTACTCGGTGGCAATATCATCATCAACAAATGATACGATTTGGGCAAAGCCCATAACCTCACCATAGAACTTACACCATTCGTTCATTTCACCCCATCCGACATTGCCCACCATATGGTCAATGAACTTAAGTCCTACTGAGTCGGGATTGTAGTGTGATTCCCATTTTCGATACCCTGGCAAAAAAATACCATTGTAGTTCTTCCGTTCCACAAATACATGAACGGTTTCGCCGTAGGTATAAACTCCCGATCGCACCACATGGCCGTTTTCATCTTCCTCTTTTGTAGGCTGCATATAGGGTTTTGCACCGCGTTTCGTGGTTTCCTCAAAAGCCTTAGTTGCATCATCTACCCATAGGGCAACAACCTTAACACCATCACCATGTTCGACAATATGTCGGTTGATCTCCCCTCCCTTTTGCAAGGGTGTAGTGAGTACCAATCTAATTTTATCTTGTTTAAGAACGTAAGAGACACGATCCTTAACACCAGTTTCCAATCCGGCATAGGCCTCCGATTGGAAACCAAAGGCCGTTTTATAAAAATGCGCCGATTGCTTGGCATTACCCACATAAAGTTCGACATAGTCGGTACCAAGTAGTGGAAGAAAATCTTCCGCTTCCTTAAATAACTTTTTTAGGGAGTACTCTGTATTTTTTAAGTCTTTTAGATTTTTTATTTCTGCTGCCATGAAAATTAATTTTAATGCATTGAAAAGTCATTGATTTTACCTTGAGATAGTAGGTATCGTAAAAGATATTCCCGCGCCTGCACTGAATCGTTATCAGAAAAAGCGGAAACAAAAGAAATTGTAGTAATTACCACATTGCCCTAAGGTGGGCTGTTATATCAATTCTAAATTGCATCATGTTGCACTACGGCTATTGGTCTACAAATATCGGAAAAAAGAAATCAACCTGTTGTTAATTCTAAGACAAGCTCTGAAATGAAAAGCCTAAAAACTAAAACCAATATCCGACACTAAAAAAGAAGTTCCCTTTATCTACCTCCGGAGACCATGAATAGATCACCTGAATAGGGCCTAAGAATGATTCTAGTCCGTACCCAAATGCAAAACCTGAGAAGGTGGGCTCGGTAAACCATTCTCCTGTTCGAAAAAGGTCATCCTCAACATTAGCAAAATTAGCTGCAAAGAGCAGGTGGTTTTTTGGTGCCACTTCAAGGTCTACCCTACCATATGCTTTAACATAACTATTGCCTGGTAGCGATAGAAAATCATACCCATAAAAGGGAATAAAATTATTGATGAGGTTCGTACCAAATCCCCCAAGAACAAAATCGAATGACGTAACGTTGGAAGTGCCTAATTTAAAACCACCTTCCGTCTCCACATTGATTGATAGATTGTCAAAAATTGAAAATGCTCCGCCTATTCGCGCCTTACTTACGGAAAATTCCTTAAAGTTGTCATTGAAATCAGATGATAGGATATAAAAATGAAAATCTCCGTCAAAGAAGAAACCCTTTGTAGGGAAATATTTATCATCATAGGTATCTAAGGTAAGCTTCCCAAAAGCACTATAGAAATTGCTTTTTTCAAATAAGGTTCTACCATTGCCGTCTATTCTGGCCTGTGCCAGTACATTTTCATTCTGATTTTCTAACTCGGCCAGAGTTCGCGTACTATACTTAAGAAACTTATGTTCGACGCCTGTAGTAAAAGCAAATTCTTCTTGCCATACCGTTTGAACGTAGGCTTGATTGGTAAAATCTTGAACTCCCATATTAATAGTATTCACATTGCCTACATTGGGGACTTCATAATTACTTCGAATGATGTCAAAATCTACTTCCTTTTCAAAATCATTGAAACGTGAATTAAATCCGAAACTCCAGTACGAGCCTTTGTCAATATAGTACTGAAGATTATAGCGTACATTATCTCCGAGAATAAAATCAAATGAAGCAACGTCGTCTTTCATCAAAAAATTCTTTCGGGTTAGATTTATCATTGCGGCACTTTTGTAGAGATCATCGTAGTGCGCTCCTAAGCGCAAGAAGGTTTTACCAGGATTCTCGTCTAATCTTAGCACCAGGTCTTCTCCAAGTCCGTTGGACAAAAGCTGGTATCGAATTGTTTGAAAATTTCCAGTTGCCGAGAGGTTACTTATTCCTTGTTGTAATTTTTTAAAGGTGATTTCCTTGCCAAGTTCGAAACGAAGTTTTCCCTTAACATACCCCCTTGAATAGTTAGCATTGTCACCAGACAAAACCAAACGATTAATAATAATAGATTCATTGGCAGCGATTGTCTTTATAGCTGCACTTTGCTTGTTTTGACTCATGGAAAGCTCCTTTAGTGCAGTATACTCATTACGCGCTGCAGCTTCTCCCATCCTTACAATGGCATTACCTTGGTTAAAGTCTAAGACGGTGTAATCGTCCATATTAGGTCGGATGTAAATATCTGTTTTTCTTGATTTCTCTTCCATAGCAGCAGCGGATCGAAAATTATTTATCTGAAGGAGAATTTCAGTTGCCGATAACAACTCCTCACGGCTAGAAAGACCATGCTGAACATCTACCCCAATAATTACATCTGCCCCGAGATCCTTTACTTTATAAATAGGATAATTGTTAACCACGCCCCCATCGATCAAAACTTTACCATCTACCGATGCTGGCTCAAAAAGGGAGGGAAGCGTTCCACTGGCCATTATAGCTTGGGGCAAATACCCTTTGTTCAGCACTACCTCTTCTCCGGTTTCCACATTGGTGCCAATACACACAAATGGAATAGGTAATTGAGTAAAATCTTGCACGTCTTTTACGTGGTATAGCAACCTGACCAATTCATGATATATATTTTGACCTCCAGAATATGCTGGTGGAACCGATATCTTGAATTTATTGAACGGCAGCGTAATGGCATACCTTTCAGAGTCTTCTTTTTCGTAAAAGGTCTTTGCGCTTCGTGGAAGATTATCTTGAATAAGACGACTGAAATCAGTAGTTCTAAATATGGAATCTAATTCGTTCGCTGAATACCCCGAGGCATATAACGCACCAACAATCGCCCCCATACTCGTACCGCCAATAAAGTCTATTTTAACCCCAGCTTCTTCAATGACCTTTAGTGCCCCGATATGGGCCAGCCCCTTGGCTCCGCCTCCACTCAAAACAAGGCCTACCTTGGTATCTTCAGTCTCATTGGCGTCTTGTGCAGATAAATGCAATGAGAGGAACAGAGAAACAACAAAAAGGATAGTTTTTTGCATGCTGTTTATACGACGCTATTTTTGATGAAATGTTTCATAAATTTTCTTTGCCTTTACCATTCCGACTGCTGTAGCAAGGTTTTCTATAGATGCCTCTTTAATTCGTTTGACAGATTTGAATGCTTTCAAAAGATCAGCAGCTGTTTTCTCACCAACACCATCAATACGTTCCAATTCCGAATTAATTGCCGCTTTACTGCGTTTATTTCGGTGAAATGTGATACCAAAACGATGTGCTTCGTTTCGAAGCTGCTGAATAATCTTCAAGCTTTCAGACTTCTTGTCTAAATATAACGGTATGGGGTCTTCTGGAAAGTATATTTCCTCAAGACGCTTTGCGATTCCAATAATAGCAATCTTACCTCGTAACCCTAAAAGATCCAAACTTTTTAATGCTGACGATAATTGTCCCTTACCCCCATCAATAACAATCAACTGGGGCAGAGGTTCATCTTCTGCCAATAGCCTTTTATAACGTCTAAAAACCACTTCTTCCATTGAGGCGAAATCATCAGGACCTGCTACGGTTTTAATATTGTAATGCCGGTACTCCTTTTTAGAAGGTTTTCCATCTTTAAAGACAACACATGCTGCCACAGGGTTGCTTCCTTGTATATTACTATTGTCAAAACATTCAATATGACGTGGTTCTTCTGACAGTCGGATGTCTTTTTTCATTTGAGCCATAATACGATTGGTATGGCGATCAGGATCGATAATACTTATTTGCTTGAACCGTTCTTGTCTAAAAAATTTAGCGTTTCGCTCAGATAGCTCTACAATTTTCCGCTTATCACCCAACTGTGGAACCGTAACTTTCAAATGGGGTTCAACGGTTACTTTGAAAGGCAGGTAAACCTCATTCGATTCCGATTTGAAACGGTCGCGAATCTCCACTATGGCCAGTTGTAATAAATCTTCATCTTTTTCTTCCAGCTTTTTTTTGATCTCCATAGTATGCGATCTAATAATAGAACCATGGGAAAGCTGCAAAAAGTTTACATAAGCAAAAGCCTCATCTGAAATAATCGAAAAGACATCTACATTATTTATTTTAGGGTTTACGATGGTACTCTTGACTTGATAATTTTCTAGAACCTCTATCTTATCTTTAATATGTTGGGCTTCTTCGAATTTCATTTCTGCAGCCAGCGCTTTCATCTGCCCTTTGAAATAATGCAATGAAGATTTGAAATTTCCTTTTATAATCTCCCGTATGTCCAAAATTTGGCGGTCATACTCCTCAGCTGTTTGTAACCCCTCACACGGACCCTTACAATTTCCCAGGTGGTATTCGAGACACACTTTGTATTTGCCTGCTTTTATTTTTTCTTCCGATAGGTCATAATTGCACGTTCTTAACGGATAGACACTTTTTATAAGATCTAGCAAAGTTCGAACCGTTTTCATACTGGTGTATGGCCCAAAATATTCTGAACCGTCTTTGATCAACTTTCTCGTTGGAAATATTCTCGGAAAGCGTTCATTTTTTATACAAATCCAAGGGTATGATTTATCGTCTTTTAAGAGTACATTGTACCTAGGACGGTATTTTTTGATCAAATTATTTTCAAGTAAAAGGGCATCAGATTCTGTTGGCACCACGATGTGATCAATGCGTACAATCTTTTTGACCATTACACGGGTTTTTCCGTATTCATGGTTTTTAGTGAAATAAGAGGTAACCCTTTTTTTTAAATTTTTTGCCTTTCCAACATACAATATTTTACCATTTGCATCGTAAAACTGATATACCCCTGGGTCTGTTGGCAAGGTTTGCAACTGTATTTCAATAGATACTTGGGGCATGTTGTCAAAAAGGTTTTTTTACTGGCTTGGTAGATGATGTTAAATTACCACGTTTTTACAAAACCACATTCGATTTTAATTTTATTTAACGTTGTCGAATTTGTATTTGTTTTAAGTGATTGAACACCTATTTTTAAGGTGAACAAACTAGATATTTCCAGTCATATACCGTGTCTTCAACTTCAAATCTATTGTAAAGTGTTAAAACTCTTAGAAAGACATCATTTTTTCGAATTTACGAAGTGAACATATAACTTTCTGTTTTTCATATACTTAAATCTAACATAGCTCGCATATACGTTCATTTCAGGTTAACTAGACATTAAATTTTAACAAAAAACGTGCAGTTCATCGAATAAAAGATACACTTAATAGGTTTTTTTTGTATATATTTAACCATCAAAATCAACCAACACATGGAAAAATACCTTATCACCATTGGAACCTACTTAATATTAATGCTATTTTGTAAAGTCTATTATGCTGTTGCTATCAAAGATTAGCTTCAGAGATCAATGTATATCGTAATGTTTTAACGAATCTTGATGTTAAAAAAAGATTTACGATTACACTATACCGCATTACGTAAAGAAGTTTCTACGCCATCGCTTTTAAATTCAAGTTTGTCTATTGCCAATAGATTACTATCCTTGTCTATTTGGGATTTTGACTATTATCACATTTTTTTGCCTATTACTTCTAAAAATGAGGTAGACACTTCCTTTATCCTTTCCATTTTACAAGGCAAAGACAAACATATTGTACTTCCTAAAATAGTGCACGGACGCAGTCTCCAGCATATTTTATTAACTGATAATACAAGGTTGAAAACAAATTCTTGGGGTGTGCCTGAACCCGCGGACGGTATTGAGATACCTATCAATAAAATCGATGTGGTTTTTGTACCCTTATTGGCATTTGACAAAAATGGTAACCGTGTGGGATACGGCAAAGGATTTTACGATAGCTTTCTATTGGAATGCAGAGCGGATATCATAAAAGTGGGGTTGTCATTGTTTGCGGCCGAAGATGAAATTACAGATGTAAATGAAAAGGATATTTCGCTAGACTTCTGCATTACCCCAGAAAAAACTTATTCGTTCTCAGGAGATTGATTCACCATCGTATCTACTTCTTCTATTTCAGCTTCTTCCTCGTTCTTTGGGAAAGCTTTTTTATTAAAAACAAGAAGTATTCCAACACCAGTACTGATTGCAGTATCGGCTATGTTGAAAACAGGCTCGAAAAAGCGAAAATCCTTTCCGCCGAAATAAGGCACCCACTCTGGCCAAACACTGTCGATCATTGGAAAATACAACATATCTACAACCTTGCCATAGAACACACCTCCATAGGGTTGGTCTGAAAACAAGGTAGCAACTTGACCGTTGCTATGATCAAATATGAGTCCGTAGAATACAGAGTCAATGATATTTCCCAAGGCTCCAGTAAAAATCAGAGAAACCGCAAGAATTAAGGTTTGTGGAGATTTCTTTCGAAGTGTATCATACAGCCAATACCCGATACCCGCAACCGCGAATAACCTGAATACCGTTAAAATCAACTTCCCAGCCGATTCTGAAATGGGCAGAAAGTCATTCAACTTAGCTCCCCATGCAGCACCTGAATTTTCTATAAAATGAATTTTGAACCAACTAAAGACTTCTGTTGAATCTCCTAATTCAAAATGGGTTTTGATGTAAATTTTACTAAGCTGGTCTATGATCAATATAACCGCAATCAGCAACAGCGACTTCTTTAAATTCATTCCTTACGTTATCTAGGGACAAAAATAGACATATTATTCGATTCTCTTTAAGCGTATGTTACCAGTAACGGTATGAAGTATATACTTCGTATTTCCGTTCGGAATTTGATCTCCGAGAATTTTTCCATATTTACTAACGCCATGAATTTCAGCCTTATTGCTTTTCACTATGATATCACCACTTTGGGTATTAACTTCCACAAAGCCCTTAACGTTGTTTAAATAGCTAGCACCATCGTTTAAAGTTACTTTTAACTTTTCGTAGGCGCCACTTGCCTGAATAGTGCAATTTGTTCCGAATAGTCGAACTTTTTTATGCGTTGGCAGTTGTATTCTCAAAGCGATAGAAACCACTTTATGAGCGCTTAATTTGTCATTCGGGTTTTCAAAATTGGGTCGGAAACCTGCATTTATCATAACAGCGGAGCCAACTTCCTTAACACTTAATACAAGGTCTTTGCTATATTCGCCATCAATGGTTGCCTCTACAACTACAGCATCGGTATCGCGGGTGTCGATACTTATTTCAAAACTGTTCGAAGCATCTATTTGAAATGAATCAATAGCGCTATCTACAATTGATTTTTTAACGACCTTCTGGGCGGTCAAAAAATTCACAATAAGAAATAGCAATAAAAAACTTCGCATAATCTGTTACAACAAAAAAGACCTACAAGGTTTGCATAACCTTGTAGGCCAAAATTCTAATATATCGACGTTTTTATTTCTGCATGTTTTTCGCCTCGATGCTCAAGGTCGCATGCGGAACAAGTTTTAAACGTTCTTTATTGATGAGCTTTCCGGTTACGCGACAAATACCGTAGGTTTTGTTTTCAATTCGTAACAAAGCGTTCTTCAAATCACGAATAAATTTCTCTTGACGAATCGCCAATTGCGTATTCGCTTCCTTACTCATGGTTTGAGAACCTTCTTCAAACGCTTTGAATGTTGGTGATGTATCATCGGTGCCATTATTGCCATCATTCATATACGAGCTTTTCAATAACTCTAAGTGGCTTTTCGCCTTTTCAATTTTTTCCTCTATGAGCTCCTTAAATTCGGCCAAATGCTTGTCGGAGTATCTAACTTTTAAATCTTGTGCCATTGTTCTAGTGTTTTTCAATAAATAATTTCGTGTTCACTTCATCGAAGGCTACTTCTGTGCCAATATCTAACTTTTCTTCAAAATCAAGTTCCGCAGTAAGGGTTTCGGTTTTGATATAGTTCAAATTATCCGTCACTGCTTTTTCTACAAAACCGTCTTTTAAAATCTTTATATCAATTTTGTCGGTTACTTCAAATCCAGAGTCTTTTCTCATATTCTGAATTCTATTTACTAATTCTCTTGCGATACCTTCTTTTCTTAGGTCTTCATTGATAGTAATGTCTAAGGCCACCGTAAGCGAACCTGAAGAAGCTACTAACCAACCTTCAATATCTTGAGAAGTAATCTCTACATCTTGTAACTGTAAATTAATACTATTATTTTCTATATGGATGGATATTTCGCCCTCCTGTTCGATTTTCTGGATGTCTTCCTGTCCAAGTTTAGCTACTTCAGCTGCTATCAGCTTCATTTTCTTGCCATATTTAGGACCCAAAACCTTAAAATTTGGCTTTATACGCTTTACTAAAACTCCAGAAGCATCATCTAATAGTTCAATTTCTTTTACGTTTACTTCCGACTTAATTAAATCGGCCACCGCTTCAATTTCATGTTTCTGTTTTTTATCTAAAACAGGAATCATGATTTTCTGCAACGGCTGGCGCACTTTAATTTTTTCCTTTTGACGGATAGATAATACCAATGATGAAATCCTTTGTGCTTTCTGCATTTTTCCCTCTAATTCAGTATCGACCATTGCCGAATTAAAGGACGGAAATTCCGCCAAATGTACACTTTCAAACGTTTCTTTTTGAGTGGTTTTTGTTAAATCTTTGTAAAGGCGCTCCATGAAAAATGGCGCTACAGGGGCGGAAAGTTTCGCCACATTTATCAAGCATGTATACAAGGTTTGGTATGCAGAAATTTTATCTTGTTGATAATCGCCCTTCCAGAATCGTCTTCTACATAAGCGTACATACCAATTGCTTAGATTCTCCTGTACAAATTCAGAAATGGCTCTCGTAGCCCGAGTAGGCTCATAATTGCCATAGGCTTCATCTACCTTCATAATTAGCGTATGCAGTTCAGAAAGAATCCATCGGTCAATTTCGGGGCGCTCGGCTAAAGGTATATCGGCTTCCGAGTAATTAAAGTCGTCGATATTGGCATAAAGCGCAAAGAATGAGTACGTATTGTAAAGTGTTCCAAAGAATTTACGCTTGACCTCTACAATGCCATCGATATCAAACTTTAAATTGTCCCAAGGGTTGGCATTTGATATCATATACCACCTTGTAGCATCTGCCCCATGTTCATTCATCGTTTCAAAAGGGTCGACTGCATTACCCAAACGTTTAGACATTTTCTTGCCTTCCTTATCTAGTACAAGGCCATTTGAAACCACATTTTTAAAAGCCACGGAATCAAATACCATAGCTCCAATGGCATGTAGCGTATAAAACCACCCTCTGGTTTGGTCAACTCCTTCAGCAATGAAGTCTGCAGGAAACGTCTCTCTTTTATCAATCAAATCTTGATTCTCAAAAGGATAATGCCATTGCGCATAGGGCATAGAACCACTATCAAACCAAACATCGATCAAATCGCTTTCGCGTTTCATCGGTTTGCCCGATTCAGAAACCAAGGTAATTTGATCTACGATATTTTTATGTAAATCTATTTTGTCATAATTCTCATCTGACATATCACCTACTACAAAATCTTCGAAGATGTCTTTGTCAAGAACTCCCGCTGCCAAGGCTTTTTGCATTTCAGCTTTTAACTCCGCTACGGAGCCAATCATTATTTCCGCGGTACCATCTTCAGTTCTCCAGATAGGAAGTGGAATACCCCAGAAACGTGAGCGAGATAAATTCCAATCATTGGCGTTGGACAGCCAATTTCCAAAACGACCTTCCCCGGTAGCTTTGGGTTTCCAATTGATGGTTTGGTTGAGGTCGAACATTTTGTCTTTGACATCGGTGACCTTGATAAACCAAGAATCTAACGGATAATATAAAATAGGCTTATCAGTACGCCAGCAGTTTGGATAACTGTGCACGTATTTTTCAACCTTAAATGCTTTATTCTCTTCCTTTAATTTAATGGCAATTTCAACGTCAATAGAGCGTTCTGGCGCTTCACCGTCGTCATAGTATTCATTCTTGACATACTTGCCTGCCCACTCCTTCATTTCAGGTCTGAACCTTCCTTGAAGGTCAACCAAGGGAACTGGATTGTTGTTTTCATCTAAAACCAAAAGCGGCGGAACTTCGGGTACTGCCTGTTTCGCTACCAAGGCATCATCTGCTCCAAATGTCGGGGCAGTATGAACTATTCCCGTACCGTCTTCTGTGGTCACAAAATCTCCGGCAATCACACGAAAGGCATTCTCCGGATTTTGGTAGGGTTTTGCTAAATCAATAAGCTGCTCATACTTTGTTCCGACCAATTCCTCTCCCTTAAATTCCTTTACAACATAATATGGTATCTTTTTATCAACTGAGGTATAGGCTAACAATTCGGGTTTGCTTTCAACCTGAATGAATTTACCAGCGAACTGTTTAGCAACCAAGTTTTTGGCCAACACCACGTTCATAGGTTTGAAGGTATATTGGTTATAGGTTTCGACCAATGTATAATCAATCCTATTGCCAACGGTCAATGCTGTATTTGAGGGAAGTGTCCAAGGCGTGGTCGTCCATGCTAGAAAATAGACATCCCCTTCATTTTGCAAAAAATCGGGTAATGTAGTTTCAATGGCCTTGAATTGTGCAGTTACTGTTGTATCTGTCACATCTTGATAGGTGCCTGGCTGGTTCAATTCGTGTGAACTGAGCCCTGTTCCGGCTTTTGGCGAATAGGGTTGAATGGTGTATCCTTTATAAATTAATCCCTTATCATAAATCTGTTTCAACAGCCACCAGACCGTCTCCATGTATTTAGATTTGTAAGTGACATAAGGGTCATCCATATCTACCCAATAGCCAACCTGCTGGGTCATTCTATTCCAGACATCGGTATAACGCATCACTGCTTTTTTACAAGCAGCATTGTATTCCTCTATTGATATTTTTTTTCCAATATCCTCTTTGGTGATGCCAAGTTCTTTCTCCACACCAAGCTCTATGGGAAGTCCGTGGGTATCCCAACCCGCCTTTCGTTTTACCTGAAAGCCTTTCATAGTCTTATACCTCGGAAAGATGTCTTTAATCGTGCGGGCCATCACATGATGAATACCGGGCATACCGTTTGCAGATGGCGGCCCTTCATAAAAGACATAGCTCGGTTTGGCTTCACGTGTGGAAACACTTTTCTCGAAAATTTGATTTTCTTTCCAGTAGCTAAGAACCTCTTCCGCTACTTTAGGTAAATTCAATCCTTTGTATTCTGCAAACTTCATACGAAACGCTTCTGACACTGCAATTTAAGGCTGCAAAATTAGGCATTTTGATTCATATAATTAGTATCTGTTATCGTAAACCACTGTGAAATTGAACCAGAAGATTATTTTGGAGCCGGCCCTTCAAATATTCGTTTTTGTTTACTACTTGACTTGAAATGTTAACAAATAGCATCTAAAAGAGAACTAAATACGTATATCTTTGTGTTATAAATAAAACACTAAAACTAAAAAACATGAAAAAATTAATTTTAAGTTCAATTTTGATGCTTGCCCTTTCTGTATCATTTGTATCATGCAGAGAAGCAGCTGACAAGGCAAAAGAAGCTACAGAAGCTGCTGAGGAAGCAGCTGAGGATGTGGGTGAAGCCGCTGAAGGTGCCATGGATAAAGCTGGTGAAGCTGTTGATGCAGCTGCCGAAATGGGTGAGGATGCCATGGATAAAGCTGGTGATGCCGTTGATGCAGCTAAAGATGCAGCAGGAGATGTAAAAGACGCTGCTGGCGATGCCATTGACAAAGCGAAAGATGCGGCAGGAGATGTCAAAGACGCTGCTAACGAAGCTGCTGACAAGGCAAAAGACGCTGCTAAAGACGTTACGGATAAAGTAAAAAACTAATTTCTTTAGCTACATAAAAATGACCCCGACTAAAAGTTGGGGTTTTTTTATTTAAAAACGATACCCAAGGCCTAAAATGAGATTCGCTCCTGGGGCAGCAATTCCAGAAGAATACGAGCGATACCTTTGATTGGTAATGTTTTCTAAACTCAAAGTAGCCTTTAATGCATTGGAAATGGCATACTGTGAACGTAAGTTCAAGGTATACCATGACGGAGAATACGGATTTCCATCAGCATCAATCGCGTAAATGTAATCCTTACTTATTTCAGATGGAGCAAGGTCTTTAAAGGCGAGTTTTCCATTGTAGTTTACAAAGGCATCTGCCTTAAGTTTTTGATTTTTCCAAATTAGGTGAAAATCACCAAAAATTGGAGCCACATGCCTGCCAGGAGCTTCGGTTCCATCTGCTTCTTCTTCAAGGCCCTCGGTAACCGTTAGGTTTGAGTTAATTGATATATGGTCTGACAAAAAAGCCTCAAGCCCCATCTCAAAACCGTAAACGTAGGCCTTCGCGGCGTTTTGTATGGCCTGTACGTCACTTAGCGCACCGTTGTACTCAATTTGCGACTGGCCATTGAACTGAAAGTCTCTACGAACTAGGGCATCTACCAAATAGGTATAGAAGGCCGCTCCTTTTAACACCACTTTATCCGCAAAATTCTTTTGAATACCCAATTCGGTATTGTAAGCATATTCTGGTTCTAAGTCAGGATTTGGCACTACTACCGAACCCGGTTCTGACTCAAATACTTTGCCGATGTCATCAATATTAGGTGACCGAAAACCTGTTGAAGCATTCCACGTAATTTGCAGATCGGCTTTTGGAAACCAACTAAGACCAAAACTTCCGGTAAGTGCCCCATTGTCTAATTTGGCATTATCAAATGGAAAGGGGTAAAAGGTCTTATCAAAAACAGCATCTATCCAAACATGACTGTATCTAAGACCGGAGAGCAGTGTTAAATTTGGTTTGGCCTTATATTCAGCTTTTATATAGCCCGCTACGGTTTGCCAAGTGGCTCCGTTGGGATATCTTGAGGCCGCATCGGAAATAATATCCGTTGCTATATTCTCTTGACTCCCATTGGAACCGACTTTGTTAAATATATATTCAGTTCCGTAGTATAGCCTGAGGTTTCCTATGCGTTTGTTTTCAAAATCAACATTGGCTGAAATAGCGTCAACCTTTTCTGCGGTCGTATATCTAGTAAGGTCTTGGAAGTCGCGATTATTCCTGCTTTCTTCGAAATATTGATAAGCCGTGGTGATCTTTAAGCCATCGTAAAACAGACCCTTCCCTGTATTATTGATTTGCAGGTTACTCATAAACCATTTTTGCGGACCGTAAAACCATTCAGCTGAGCGAAGACCAGTACCTTCTGAATTAGGCCGTATCAAACGGTCATATCTGGCATAATCAGATGTTTCTGAATAATGCAATCCCAAATCATAATTCCAATTCTTGTTGGGTTGATGCGCTATTTTTTGCAAGATGTTAATCTGATTGTAATTTGTAGGAATTTGTCTTTCAGGATTATCGTTCGCTACCAATTCATCTTGTCCGTTTCTTCGTATGACATAGTTAGTTCTCAAATACGAATCAGGTCCGTTTCTTCCCATCTTCAAATCACCGAAATCATTATAAGATACACTGGTTAAAAATGCCCATTTTTTTCTTCCCAGGTTAAAATCAAAATGCAGGGTATTTTCAGTATTTGCAGAGGCGAAGCGGTAGTTTGCGTTTCCAGAGAAAGAGAGACTGTCAGCTATTGAAAACTCCGCTTTCCTCGTATAAAAGTTCATAACTCCGCCTATGGCATCACTCCCATAAATGACCGATCCAGGGCCGAAAATTATCTCTGTATTTTTAACGGCATAAGGGTCAATTGAAATTACATTTTGAATATTTCCCCCTCGAAAAATTGCATTGTTCATTCGGATACCGTCAACCGAAAGCAAAAGTCGATTAGTTGCAAAGCCACGTATCATTGGACTTCCTCCACCAAGTTGGCTTTTTTGAACGAAAACCTTTCCGCTATTTTGCAGTAAGTCAGCTGAAGTTTGAGGATTCGTAAAAGCTATTTCACGGGCGTCAATGGAAGCAATCTTATTTGGTATATCTTTTTTTTGCTGCTCCCATTTCGAAACCGACATCACCACCTCGTCTAGCTGTTCAGCCTTCAATCTGAGATATATTCTTTGCTTCTGTCGCTGAATTTGAGCCTTGGTCGACTTGCGGATTTCGTAGCTAATATGTTGAAAGGTAATGCGTTCGCTCCGATCAAAAATTGACAAATCACAGCTGCCATCAACATCAGAAACCGCGGTTTTTGATTTATCTAGATTATACACAGCTACATTGAGAATAGGTTCTTTTGTATCTACATCAAGCACCGTAATTTCTTGAGCAGAAACCAGTTGTAGACCTAAAAAAAAGAGCACAAAAAATATCCTCGTCATCATAGTCACCTTAGCTAAAAACTTCATTTAAAATGGCAAGAGACTTGGGTTTTCGAAATCCCTGTAAATGCAATTCAAAATACAGAACTAGGGATTTTAGCAGTTCTTGTCGGTTTGTTTTAGTCATTTTGATCCTATGTATCTCATCAAAATTTGTGCCCAACACGGTTTTAAAAAAATTAAGATTTTCTCCTGTTAAAATCGGGTTCAACGAAGGACGATCAGTAAACGCTCCTTCCAAAAGGTCGAAACAAGGTGAATTTATGGCATTAGTGTCTGGGTAAAAACCCAAATAACGTGTTAGATTTATCAGAAAACCAAGGTGGAAATTAGAGATTTCGTCATGCGTATCAAGCCATTGAAGGGAGGCTTCAAGATACTGAAAAAGGCCTTGGTTACTTTCCTCTTCGTGAATACTATTGCTCAACATTTCTGCCAAGAACTGCGTCATAGCACTTTTAGAAATATCACTATGTAGGGTTTGATAATGATAACTGACCTTCGCTTCTCTAATGCGTTCCAAGCTTCCTTTATTCTTATGATTGGCAACGATTTCCAATTGAGTCAGCGGCTGAAAATAGGCTGTTTTCAACTTTCCTTTTTTGGATACCAACACTCCCTTTAATAGGTAGGATTTCAATCCGTCAGAAGCCGTAAAAACCTTAGAGATAAGACTCGTATCTCCATACTTCAAAGAAGTAAGAACTATGGCTTTTGTGGTAACTTGCATTAAGGTGGTTGGGTTTTTTGGCAAAGATAGGTTGAAAAAATACGAAATACGAAGTACAAGGTGTTTCATGAAAAAGCCCATAAGTTTATTGCAACTTATGGGCCCTAGCTTGTACTGTTAATTCCTACTTTGTGAACCTTAAATAACTCCCTGAGCTAACATGGCATCAGCAACCTTTACGAAGCCAGCGATATTCGCGCCTTTAACATAGTTACAGTAGCCATCTTTCTCTTTGCCATATTGGATACAAGAATCATGAATATCTTCCATAATATCCTTCAATTTTTGGTCAACTTCTTCACGGGTCCAACTTATCCGTAGGGAGTTTTGAGACATTTCCAATCCGGATGTTGCAACGCCACCCGCGTTCGAAGCCTTTCCTGGGGCAAACAATATTTTCGCCTTTTCAAACTCATGGATCGCTTCTGGTGTTGATGGCATATTTGCCCCTTCAGCGACACAAATACATTTTCCTTTCAACAACTTTTTAGCATCGGCACCTCCCAATTCATTTTGAGTAGCACATGGTAGTGCTATATCACACTTCACCTCCCAAGGCGTTTTTCCTTTTACAAATTTTGCCGACTTATATTTCTTAGCGTATTCTGAGATTCGACCTCTTTTGTTATTTTTCAAATCCATAACATATGCCAATTTTTTGGCATCGATTCCATCGGTATCGACAACATAGCCTTGAGAATCGGAAAGTGTTAAGACTTTTGCCCCTAATTGCAATGCCTTTTCAGCGGCATACTGAGCAACGTTACCAGAACCAGAAATCACCACATTTTTACCTTCAAAACTTAAATCTCTTGTCTGAAGCATACTTTGTGCAAAATAAACCGTTCCATAACCGGTAGCTTCCGGCCGAATTAAGGAACCTCCCCAAGAACGTCCTTTACCGGTCAACACCCCGGTAAATTCATTTCTGATTTTTTTATACATGCCAAAAAGAAAACCGATTTCTCTAGCCCCCACACCAATATCTCCCGCAGGCACATCGGTATTCGGACCAATATGGCGACTTAATTCGGTCATAAAAGCATGGCAAAATCGCATCACCTCGTCGTCAGACTTTCCCTTAGGATCAAAATCAGAACCTCCTTTGCCACCACCCATGGGCAATGTGGTCAAACTATTCTTAAAGACTTGCTCAAAAGCCAAGAACTTCAAAATACTGGCATTTACAGAAGGGTGAAAACGAAGTCCCCCTTTATATGGGCCAATAGCAGAATTCATCTGAATTCTGTATCCACGGTTTACATGAATTTCTCCCTTGTCATCAACCCAAGAAACTCTAAAAGAGAGTAACCTTTCGGGTTCGACCATTCGTAGTAAGATGTTTTTACCACTATATATTTTCTTTCGGGCGATATACGGAATAACGGTTTCCGCTACCTCTTGTACTGCTTGAATGAACTCAGGTTCATGGCCATTTCTAAGCCTTACCTCGTCCATAAATCCATTGATTTTTGATTGCATTTTTGCGTCCATAAACTCTTAGGTAATACGTTATTTCCCTTCGACTTTGCTCAGGGAATGATTATTGAATTTAGAATTTAGCGGCAAAATTATGCTATTATTATAATTTTACCCCTATAATTTTAAAAATTTGATAAATAACTCAAGGTGCATTCCATCTTGCTATCCTATAGCCTGTTCCAAATCTGCAATCAAATCCGATTCATCTTCGATACCAACGCTCAAACGGATTAGCGAATCAACAACACCGCTCTTTTCACGTTCTTCCTTAGGAATACTTGCATGCGTCATACTTGCCGGGTGACCAGCTAAACTTTCAACACCACCTAAAGATTCAGCTAGCGTGAATATTTGAAGCTTCTCAACAATTTTTATGGCATCCTCATAGCTGCTTCCTGCTGGTATGAAGGAGATCATACCCCCGAAACCGCTCATTTGGCTTTTGGCAATATCATGGTTCGGGTGGTCTTCAAATCCGGGCCAATACACTTTTTCGATTTTTGGATGCTTGGCTAAATATTCGGCTATTGCCTTCCCATTTTCGCAATGGCGTTGCATTCTAACATGCAGTGTTTTAATACCGCGTAAGGTTAAAAAGCTATCCATAGGCCCGCATACTGCTCCACTTGCATTTTGAATAAAATAGAGCTTATCAGCTAAATCTTTGTCGTTTACTACCAAAGCTCCGACCACAACATCACTATGACCCCCTAAATACTTTGTGGCAGAATGCATCACAATATCGGCACCTAAATCTAAAGGTACTTGCAAATATGGAGTAGCAAACGTATTGTCAACTGCTAATAAGATATCGCGCTTCTTGGCCAATTGAGAAACTGCTTTGACATCTATGACATTCATCATTGGATTGGTCGGCGTTTCTACCCAAATCAGCTTGGTATTTTCGGTAAGGTGTTCTTCAAGACTACTGGCGTTTTGCATGCCGACAAAAGTGAATTTGATTCCAAACTTTTCAAAAACCTGTCGGAACAAACGGTAGCTTCCGCCATACAAATCGTTGGTGGAGACTACCTCATCTCCAGGATTCAACAACTTTATTACCGCATCAATTGCTGCAAGACCACTAGCAAAGGCCAAGCCGAACTTCCCATTCTCAATGCTTGCCAAAGCGTTTTCCAAAGCCGTTCGGGTTGGATTTGCACTTCGGGAATATTCATACCCTTTGTGACCTCCTGGGGTACTTTGTGCATAGGTTGATGTTTGGTAAATAGGAGGCATCACTGCCCCATATGCTGCATCGGGCTTTTGACCTCCATGGATAGCCTTACTATTGAATTTTAACTTTTTTTCGCTCATAAGAAGTAATTATTGGTACAAATGTATCGTTATCTTTGGAGGCATACAATCATGCCCCATTTTTAGCACCACCTAAATGAAGCCTAAACTTTACTATATTTTGGTATTTATCTTGCTCCTTGGTTGCCAAAATGAAACCAACCTTACATTTGAGTCTTTGGTTTTCGAGAACGAAACTTGTGCTGATTGTCCAGAAGTATCTATCGCAATTCCGAAAGCACTTGGTCTAACAAAAATTTCCAAAACCATAAATAACGCCTTAGAGGAAGAGTTGATTTCCTTGCTTTCCTTTGATGAGGAAATTGAAGTGAATTCTGTTGACGATGCGTTACAATCGTTTAAAAATGGGTATTTGGAATTGCAACAACTGTATGATGATGAGCCTACAGGTTGGGAAGCAACAATTGAAGGTTCAATATCATATGAGGATTCCAATTTTATAACTATTGCTCTAGATTCGTATCTCTTTACAGGTGGTGCACATGGCTACGCCTCGAAAAGATTCTTGAATTTTGACAAGAGAAAAGGAATTGAACTAGACAATTCAGCGCTATTTAAAAACGTCGCAGATTTTCGCACTTTTGCCGAAGAAATGTTCCGTCAAAAAGAAGACATCCCGAAAGATAAATCTATCAACTATACCGGTTTTATGTTCGAGCAAGACTCCTTTTATCTTCCCGAAAATATCGGGTTTACTCCAAAAGGATTAAAACTGCTTTACAATCCTTATGAAGTAGCTTCCTATGCTGACGGAGCAATTGAATTGCTTTTGCCACATCGAGAAGTAAAAAAATATTTGAATAAAAAGCCTTAAGTTTTAGATCGCTATAATTTGACTGCTTTTTGAAGCGCCAAAACGCTGCCCATATGCAGCCCTTCGTGAAATAGATTAAAGGCCATGGCATCCTCCAAATTTTTAAGCGTAATTCCTGCACTTGTCGGGTATTCTTTGAAATTTTGAAAAAGTTCATTTTCATAATCCTCAATTGTTGCTTCAATTGTAGAGAAAAGAAATCCTTTTACCATTTCTATTTCGCCATCTGTAGCTGTGCCATCTGGCACAGTTCCCTTCGTGAATTTAACCATCAACTCCTGAGGCATTTTATATTCAAGTCCACAGAGGCCGTATATCAGCCTTTGTTGTGTCACCGCGACATGCGCGATATTCCACCAAATGTTGTTGTTAAATCCCTCTGGTATCTTTAGCAATTCTGCTCGAGGCGTATTCTTTAAAATAACGTAGAAACCCTTTCGAATTTGCAGCGTCAGGTCTAATAGGTTTGTCATATAAAAAATCAATATATCTATTATTCTAGATATCTAAATATAATTAGTATCTTTGAATCGTGAAGATAGTGGAAATTAGTAAAGTATTGGCAAACCAAACCAGAGTACGTATTCTAAAGTGGTTGAAAGATCCTGAATCCAACTTTCCCCCACATCAAGATATTGATCATTTTGATGACGGCGTTTGTGTAGGGTATATTCAAGATAAAGCTGGCTTATCACAATCAACCATTTCAACCTATCTGACATCGATGCAGAATGCTGACCTTATTATACCTACCCGTCATGGCAAATGGACCTATTACAGGAGAAATGAAGAGGTCATTAAAAGCTATATCAAATCACTACAGCAAAATCTGTAATTTTTTTTAATTAAATCATATCGACATTTAGCGATATATAAATATAAAACTCATGAAAAGCGATCAAGAATGTGTATTGTCACAGTGCTATCCCAATCGAGAAAAAAAAAGTGATCAAATCTCAAGGTATGTTACAAAACTTATGAATTCATTTAAGATTTGCAATGCTGAAGAATTATCAAAAACAAAATAGGAACTTAAAAAGATAAAGACATGAAAACAATAGGATTAATAGGTGGCGTAAGCTGGGAATCATCAAAGGTTTATTATGAATATACAAATCGAATCATCAGAGATCGTTTGGGGGGGTCACATTCTGCAAAGAGCATGCTGAACACGGTTGATTTTGCCGAAATAGAAGAATTGACCTTCAAAGGTAACTGGGACGGAATAGGAGATATCATAGCAAATGAAGCTTCAAAGCTTGAGCAGTCAGGTGCAGAATTAATCTTAATTTGCAGTAATCTGATTCACATAGTTAGCGAGAGGGTTAAAGAAGCTACCTCCATTCCCTTTTTGCATATTGCCCACGCTACAGGTGCGGAAATAAAGAAAAAAAATCTGTGTAAAATTGCCTTGTTGGGAACCAAGTTCACTATGGAAAAAGACTTCTACTCAAAAATCCTAGAAGACGCATATGGGCTTGAAATTTTGATTCCAGAAAAGCAAGAAAGAGAACTGTTGAACGAAATAATTTATAAGGAGCTGGTAAGAGGTATATTTACTGAAGCGTCTAAACAACGCTGTATTGAAATTATTGAAAAACTAATGGTTGATGGTGCCGAAGGCGTAATTTTAGGTTGTACCGAACTTCCACTTTTAATTTCCAAATCTGACGTTTCCATACCGACCTTCGACACGGCAAGAATTCATGTAGAAAAGGCAATTGATTTTGCACTTGCAGATTGATTTTAAAAGTAAATGGGTTTCTTTGTAGGGAACTTAAAATTAAGTTAAGGTGCCTAAATTCAACTTTAATAACAAACTATTTTCGCTTGTAGAAAATTCGGAAAAGGGGAGTGCCACTGCAAAGACTATTTTTGAATATAAGCAGGAAGAAAGTTTGGTGACTGCAGACTATCATGGTGGCGGCATCAAATACGGAAAAATTATTGCTATACTTGAAAACGATGTGCTGCATATGCGCTATCAATGTGTGACAGACGATGGTGAACTAAAGGCAGGTAAAGCAATTGCTCAAGTAAGTTTAACAACACATGACAAACTCAGGCTGAAACTCAATTGGGAGTGGTTCGGCAAAGGCCACGAAAAAGGAGTTTCAGAATACATTGAAAATTAACATTGCTTCCCGCTAGCGTCCTTCCTGAACGAAGACGAAAGATGAGAACGAAAATAACACACTTCATTTATGCGAAAAATATACCATCTCAGTAGCTGTGACACCTGTCAGCGTATTATCAAAGAACTTCAACCCTTAGAAGGATTTGAACTTCAAGACATCAAATCTGAGGCGATGACCGAAAACCAAGTCGAAGAAATGAAAACCTTGACTGGCAGCTATGAAGCGCTATTTAGTAAAAGGGCACGCTTGTTTCGACAACAAGGCTGGCACGAAAAACAACTTTCAGAAGCAGATTTCAAAAAACTGATCTTAGCTCATTATACGTTTTTAAAAAGGCCGGTTATTTTTGTCAAGGACCAAATTTTCGTAGGAAATAGTAAAAAGGTCGTAGAGGCGGCCAAAGCGGCCATTCACTCTTGAGCAAACGTACACTAGCCATACTCGCCGCCATCGGTGCCACAACCATTTACGCGCTGAACCATACGATCGCCAAAGGAGTTATGCCCGAATATATACAACCCTACGGACTTGTCATGCTTCGAGTTATAGGGGCGTCTATTTTATTTTGGTTGGCATCTTTTTTAGGCCCCAATGAAAAAATCGAAAAAAAAGATTACCGCCGCATCGTAATTTGTGCGGTGTTTGGCATGGGTATCAATATGCTAGCTTTTTTTAAGGGATTGGCCCTATCTACCCCCATCAACAGTGCTGTCATTATAACCTTAACCCCAATATTCGTGCTCATTCTATCCGTAATCTTTATCAAGGAAAAAATTACCATACGAAAAATAATAGGCATTTTAGTAGGCCTTGCTGGAGCACTTGGGCTTATCGTATTTGGTAATGAAATACGACAAGACGCCCCAAATGTTCCACTGGGTAATATGTATATTATCTTAAATGCGCTCTTCTACGGAACCTATTTGATTCTCGCTAAAATATTGATCGAAAAGTATCACCCCTTCACATTTATGAAATGGTTATTTTCTTTGGGAATTTTAATTTGCCTCCCTTTTGGATATTCAGATTTGCTCGCAGTACATTGGCAAGACCTACCTTTTGAGGCAATTTGGAAAATTGCCTTTGTCATTCTCGGAACTACATTTTGCACCTACCTTTTCAACATTTTTGCATTGACACAATTGAAGGCTTCAACGGTTAGTGCGTTTGTTTATGTACAACCTCTAATCGGTATACTTTACGCCGTGGCAACGGGTCAAGATACCCTTACCACTGTTAAGATTTTGGCTGCTTGTTTGGTTTTATTGGGCGTTTATTTGGCGAGCCGAAGAGCACCCCAACCCGCAAAGAGCGAGAACTAATATTACTTTCACAGCGTATTCGCAATTTTAGATTTCAAATAGAGACAACTGTTTCCTTTGAGGTGCTTTTGCGTACCCAAAAATACTACGCCCGCCATATTTGTGAGATTCCTCATTTTCTTTTTTTACCAAGGCGTCGAAATTCGTATTAGGTATAAAACCCTGTTCCGCCTTTTGTGCTAAATCAGTCAACTTTTTGAGCGCTTTAAGTTTATCTGTATTTCCAATTCGTGCTCTGTGCACTGCATCGCTAAGGGTATTGATAGTTTCGTCATACACTTTGGTAGGAACCGGAAAGGGAGTAGCATCTTTGCCCCCATGTGCAAAGGCGAACCTTGCTGGGTCTTTAAAACGTGATGGTGTACCATGAATGATCTCACTGACCAATGTTAATGATTGCAAGGTTCTTGGTCCAAGGCCTTTTAGCAACAATAAATCTTCAAACTTTTGGGTCTCATTTTCTTGGGCCAACCAAAGAATGCTTCCTAGCCTCTTCATATCTACATCTTTGGGTTTGATATGATGATAAACGGGGACCAACAGACGTGGGAGTTCTTTTAAAATTTTATCAGGATGTTCTTTGGCAATAGCTAGGATACCTTGCTTAGTGGGCAATGCATTTGTGTGAACCAGATTTAATATTGCACCTTGGTTTTTCCCACAAACAGCTGTATGCGGTTCTTCTACAAATGATTTTAGATTTTCAGAGTGCCAATGATACCGTCGCGCCATACCATTGGAATGGTGCATGCCCTGCTGAACTACAGACCATCGGCCCGTATCGCTAACAATGAAATTGTGTAAGTAGATACTGTATCCATCTTGCAGCGCAGTATTATCAACCTTAGCACTTAGCTTGCTGCATTTGGCTAGGTACTTACCATCAAGCCCTGTATGATATCCTACTTCTAATAATTCCTTGGGGGTTTGCAATGAACTTTTACCCTTACCTCCACATACGTAAAGCCCCAAGGATCTAGAGACCGGATTCAAAGACTGTTTGAGCACATTCATAACAGTCGTAGTTACTCCAGAAGAATTCCAATCCATTCCAATAACAGAGCCAAAACTTTGAAACCAGAATGGATCTGACAAACGCTCTAAAAAGTCTTCTTTACCCTTATGCTCAATAATAGCTTCTACCACGGGAAGGGCAAGTTGTTTCATACGATTAAAGAGCCAAGGGGGCACTGCTCCACCGTGCAACAATAAATCAGCGGTGCCTGAACGTTTCATTTAATATCTATTTTTGGAATTTATCCAAATATATGGATTTTTTCCATAGAGACCTATATGGAGGTAGCAGATTGCGTTCTAATAATCAGGAAGGCATCAAGGTGGTCTTAGTTTAAAAATTTGCTATGCGTGCATAATAATTTAAAAATCCGTAGTTTTGAAAACAGGCTCAATCTGCCTAACTTTTTATTCCTATTTTTAGCATTCGCAAAAACTGTATTTATGAGCAACAAACCTTCCTTTATTAAAGACCTATCCTTACCAGCAATTGCTGCACCAATGTTTCTAATTTCAGGGCCTAAGTTGGTAATCGAATGTTGTAAAAACGGAATCGTCGGAACCTTTCCGGCGCTTAATCAAAGAACTAGTGAAGGCTTTGAAGAATGGCTTGTTGAAATCAAAACCGAGCTTCAAAAATTTGAAGAGGAAACGGGTAAAAAGGCAGCTCCTTTTGGGGTAAATCTCATTGTGCATCCCACCAATCCTAGATTGGAAGCCGATATTAAATTGTGTGTCAAACATCAAGTACCCATTATTATTACCTCTCTGGGGGCAGTATCGATGGTAGTAGACGCCATTCATAGTTATGGCGGATTGGTTTTTCACGATATCATCAAAAAACGACATGCAGAAAAAGCAGCAGAAGCTGGAGTCGATGGATTAATTTTAGTAGCTGCTGGTGCAGGTGGTCATGCTGGCACCATCAACCCGATGACCTTAGTTGCTGAAATCAAGAAATTCTTTCATAAAACCATCATTCTTTCCGGATGTATTAGTACAGGTCGTGATATCGCTTCAGCCTTACAAATGGGTGCTGATTTAGCCTATATGGGCACCCGTTTTATTAATACAGATGAAGGCAAAGCTCCCGAAGAATATAAGAAAATGATTGTTGATGCCGGGGCAAGTGATGTGGTCTATACTGCTGCTATCTCAGGGGTACATGCCAATTTCTTAGGAGCAAGCCTGAAGGCTGCCGGACTTACAGAAGAAGACCTGAAAAAAGATACGAAGATTGACTTTGGAAAAGAACTCGATACCGAAGCAAAGGCTTGGAAAACCATTTGGTCAGCAGGTCAAGGTTCAGCGCTGATCGAAGACTCTGTTCCTGTTACTGCGTTGGTTGATTCGTTGAAAGCTGAGTTTAAATCTGCAGTGGAAGAACAGATTAAAGTTTTAGAGATCTATCCGAAATAATCTTTAAATGCATACCCCGTAACTAATGTATGTAAAAAGAAATATCAGTTGGAGTGTTATTCTTAGATTCGCTTGGAAAAACCTTGTGTTTTTTACCCTCTATGCGGCTACTATTTTTTCTGCATACTATTTCTTGGGATGGAAGCACATTGATATACCCTTCCAACCCTTGAGTGTAATTGGTATTGCAGTGGCTTTTTATATAGGATTTAAGAACAGCCAGAGTTACGATCGTTTTTGGGAAGGAAGAAAAATATGGGGTGGTATTGTCAACTATTCTAGAACATGGGCAAACAACGTATTAAGTTTCGTAAATGACGATAAGGAAATACAGCGTATTTTGATATACCGGCATCTGGCATGGATCAATGCTTTGCGCGTGCAGCTGCGACAGCCGTCAAGTTTCTCCATCAAGGAAAATAGAGCAGTAGAAAAATTATTTGATCGCCATGGAGAACGGAATCCTGTCTGTGCAGGATTAGATGCTTTTTTAAGTCCGGAGGAGGATGCAGATTTAGAAAATCGAAAAAATGTGGCGACGCATTTAATTAAGAATCAAGGACAACACCTCAAACAACTTTTGAGTGATGGAAAGATATCAGAATTTGACAAACAGGTTTTTCATGGCAATTTAGAAGAACTTTACAATTTACAAGGAAGATGTGAACGCATCAAAAACACACCTTTCCCCAGGCAATATGCCTATTTTAGCACCGTATTTACATGGATATTTGTGTTGTTACTTCCATTTGGACTGCTATCTGTTTTTGAGTCTGAATTCAAGGAAATACGCTCCTTAGCACAGCAAGAAGTCTTTCTTACCCTTATGATTCCATTTTCAGTTCTCCTTTCATGGATTTTTGTCACCATGGAAAAAGTGGGAAGCAATAGTGAAGACCCTTTTGAAGGTCGAATCAATGATGTGCCTATGACTGCACTATGTCGAACTATTGAAATTGATTTGCGAGACATGTTAAACGAAGGAAACTTGCCCGAAAAGATTAAACCACAGGATAATATTCTTTATTAATGCCCATTACCACTTCCTCTTATAATCCGCCATTTTTATTCAAAAACGGGCATTTTTCCACAATTTATGCCGGAATATGGAGAAAAATAGCTGATTTTGATCAAAAACGGGAAAGAATCGAATTGGCCGACGGAGATTTTATAGATCTCGATTGGAGCTTTTCAAAAACTCCGACACAAAAGGTAGTCATTCTTATTCATGGTCTAGAAGGCAATGCCCAACGTGCTTATATCGTTGGAAGTGCCCAACAACTCAATCGAAATGGATATGATGTATGTGCCATCAATCTTCGAACATGTAGTGGAGAATCCAATCGATTGTATCGGTCTTATCATTCAGGAGCAACTGAAGACTTGGATGCCGTCATTCAACATATACTTGCAAACAAAAGTCATGTCGCAATATTTATAAAGGGTTTTAGTCTAGGTGGAAATCTGACCTTGAAATATTTAGGCGAAGACAGAGCCATCCCGAAAGAAGTCAAAGCCGGTATGGCCGTTTCGGTTCCTTGCAGTTTGTACAGTTCGTGCAAGGAATTGTTGAAATCAAAAAATATTCCTTACGCTATCAGATTTAAAAAGAATTTGGTGGAAAAATTGAAGCAGAAACAAAAACTATTCCCTGAAAAAATATCGGATGCGGATATCAAAAAGGTGATTACCCTCAAAGATTTTGACGACATCTATACAAGTCGCGCACATGGTTTTAAAGATGCATTGGATTATTACGAACAGTGTAGTTGTCTACAATTTTTACCAGAAATCAATACTCCAGCTTTGATCCTAAACGCTAGGAATGATTCTTTTTTGGGTCCCGAATGCTTCCCAGTCAAGGAAGCTGAACAAAACGATAATCTCTTCTTGGAAATTTCAAAATATGGTGGTCATGTAGGCTATTATGGTTCAAAGAATATCACGTACAATGAGAAAAGAGTGATAAAATTCTTTGAGGAAGTACATTAATTTTAGCTATTCCTTATCTTAGTGGCTTAATCGTAATAGATGTTGCATATGGTGCAGCATAAAATTCATCATAAATGAAAAAATTAGTAAGCATATTGGCGATTGGCGCAATGATTGCCAGCTGTGGCGAAAAAAAAGAAGAAAAAAAAGACGGTTTTGAAATGAACCGAACCAAAAAAGAGGTCAAAGCAGAAACTACGACCGAGGGAGTACCGGTAGATATGGATAATGATGGGGTGGGTCCATTTGAAGATGTTACTTTTTCTGAGGAAATTGACACAGAATTGGCCGCTGCAGGCGAAGCAAAATTCAGTGCTATTTGTACCGCTTGTCATATGGCAGAGCAACGCATGATAGGTCCCGCTTTAAAAGGTGTCTATGAAAGAAGGAGTCCAGCATGGGTAATGAACATGATTGCCAACCCCGATGGCATGCTAAAAGAAGACCCTATAGCAAAAGCGCTATTGAAAGAGTACAATAACGCGATTATGTTGAATCAGAATCTTTCCGAGGATGAAACCAAAGCCGTAGCTGAATATTTGCGTACGCTGTAACGACTTAGTGAACAATATCAAATATGCCGCAATCTTGAGTCAAGTATTGCGGCATTATTTTTAAGACCACTATATGAAGATCCGCATCGTTTGCATTATAACCTAAATTACCATCCTCTCATGCAAACAGGAAACTCTTGAATTTAAATTTGAGAAAAACGGGGTTTCTTTCATGAGTCTGGTCGGCTATAATAGCAATAATGAAGAGGATGTTGACGGCTCGGGTTATTATGCCTCAGTCGAAAAAGATGGTTTTGATTCCAATGGTCTTATTTCGATTTCATGGGTAAATGGAAATCTTGAACTTCGGGAGTATTTAAAACTTTATCAAGATGCATTGCGAAATACAATTATTTGCAAGAATTCAAATCTTAATTTTGAGCCTATAGCAGCAACTGAATTCAATTTCATAAATTCAAAGGCCTCGAAGTTCAACGCTAGTTTTTTAGGAATCAAGCATCAAGGCATTTTGCATACCTTTCATGGCAAGAATAAAACGTTTGCTATTCTTAAGCAAGAAGGTATATCAAAATAAAAGCCTGGCTTCGATATCATAGAGAAAAGTTTCGTTGCCAAGTAACACTTTAGTGGGTAAAACGTTTAAAAAATAAGACGCCATTCAGGGGCCATTGATAAAGCGGCGAACAAACATTGCAATAAAAAACACGAAATTATCTCTTACAATTAGTGTCATTCGATAAAACCAGTGCATGAAAATACTGACTAAAGGAAAGTACTACGGAGAAAAAAAACTTGAGCTCGATAATAAAGGAGTTGTGCTGTCGGAATATGATTATCGAATACCTCAAACCGATTGGCACTATCACGAAAACCCCTATTTCATGTATATAATTGAGGGGAATCTTTATGACATAAATAGAAAAGGAAAAACGAATTGCCCTGCCGGTAGTTTATTACTTCACAATTGGAACGAAACGCATTATAATGCTAAAGCCTCTGAGTTTGCAAGGGGTTTTCATATAGAGTTTGAAAGGAACTGGTATGATCAAAAGAAACTAGATGTTGATCTTTGGGAAGGAAGCCAACGCATTGTAAACCCAGCAATGCATCATCTTTTAGGCAAAATTTACTACGAATTCAAATGTCAGGATCAATACGCTGCGGTTTCCATTGATCTGCTTTTACTGCAACTTTGCGAAACTTCTCAATTGTCACAGCAGTCAAAGCATTTCAACATGCCTTCATGGGTTTCTAGGCTCAAGGAAATTTTGCATGATGATACTATTGAAATCTTAAACCTTCAATTTCTTTCTGATGAACTGGGTGTTCATCCTGTTCATATTTCAAGAGCCATTCCCAAGTATTTTTCAACGACCTTAGGAAGCTACATGCGTCAACAAAAAATCCAAAAAGCACTACCTCTTCTTTTTGATTCCAGCAAATCTCTAGGTGAAATAGCCTATTTATGCGGATTCGCCGATCAAAGCCACTTTACTAGAACCTTTAAATTATACCTCGGGGCTAAGCCCAAGGATTTTAGATTGCTTTTGTAATGTTAATTTCGTTCTATTTTGCAGATTTTCTTTGGTTTACATTTGACATCATCATAAAACGAAACAATCATGTACAAAACCATCAACATACTATTATTTCTTTTTTTTGTAGCACATAGTAGCTCTGCGCAGCTAGATTTCTCTTTGGAGAACCCGATATCCAATACACTGCTTACAGATATGGATGCAGAAGTTGAAAAAGGAACCTACGAGAACATCACCAGTATTCTTATCGCCAAAGACGGAAAGTTGCTTTTCGAAAAGTACTATAATGATGCTGATAAGAATTCAAAACATAACACCCGTTCGGCTACCAAAACCATTGCTACTTTAGTTACCGGAATTGCTATTGATAAAGGGTATATAAAAACTGAAAAAGATAAAGTCTTCACCTATTTAAAACATAAAATGCCCGTCCAAAACCCTGATCCGCGCAAGGAAGATATTACCATAGAAGATTTGCTAACTATGAGTTCTATTTTGGAGTGTGATGATAATAACAGCTTTTCTAGAGGCAATGAGGAGCGCATGTATATTATAGAAGACTGGGCAAAGTTTTTGGTCGATCTACCCGTAAAATCATACCCATTTGGACCGAAGCCGCAGGAGCTACCCTACGGCAGGGCAATGAGTTATTGTTCGGCCGGATCTGCTGCAGTTGCTGAGATAGTGCAGTCGGCAATTGGAGGTAAAGTCGACGAATTTTTAAAAAAGAATCTATTAGAACCCTTAGAAATCATAGATTATAAACTCCATTATACACCAACTGGCACATTGAATACTGCTGGCGGCAGTGAATATCGAAGTCGTGATTTTCTAAAAATTATCCAGATGTGTCTTCAAAACGGTACATGGAATGGTGAGCAACTTATTTCTTCCAAGTGGCTTCAAAAAGCGACCGCTCCAAAGGTGAATGCATGGCCAGATATGGATTATGGTTATTTATTCTGGCTTCGAAAATATGGAAAAGATAAGGGAGTGCAATGCTACGCAATGGCCGGCAACGGAGGAAATAAGGTAATGGCCTTCCCTGACCTTAATCTAACTGTGGTTCTTACGGCAACGAATTACAACAATAGAAATGCACATAACTACACTGATGAGCTTTTAAATAAATACATTATCCCTGTATTTCAGAAGTAAGTTGTGAAATCGCGGGTGCTTTATTAAAATTAACATCCCCAGACAAAATTTTAACAAAATTTTATCCTCTTTCCAGCGAGCTCAACGTCTTTATAATAAACAGACCTAAAACTCAGTCTATTATGAAAGATGTACAGATTACGTTGCGAAACAAGGATCAAATAGAGAATAAAAATGACAGATTTCTAAAACGAATTTCGTTACGATACTGGGTTGGATGGGGAGGCGGTTATAGTGGTTCCAAAAAGAAATCGTAACTAAGACTATAATTCCCAAATATTAAAGGGCCTTGTAATTTCAGATTCTCCATCCTTTTTCACCTTATCTGCAACTACCTTATAGGTAGGATCTTCAAGCACATTGACATCTATAATTTCATCCGCATTTTTAAGTAGCCGAATACAATCTTTACTTAAATGTTTTAAATGGATTTTCTTCTTAGCTTTCGCATAGCGTTCCGTCAATTTATTCAACGCCTCGATGCCTGACATATCGGCCACACGACTTTCTTGAAAATCGATAATGACTTCTTCAGGATCGTTTTGTATATCAAACTTCTCAGCGAAGGCAGTAGTTGAGCCAAAGAACAAAGGACCATAAATTTCGTAGTGTTTTACGCCATTCTCATCAACATACTTTCTGGCCCGAATGCGCTTGGCGTTTTCCCAAGAATACGCCAGTGCTGAAATGATAACACCCAATAAAACGGCAATCGCCAGGTTGTGAGTGATAGCCGTTATCAACGTAACCAAGACCATCACAATAACATCGGAGTTGGGCATTTTTCTAAAAGTTTTAAAACTTGCCCACTCAAAAGTTCCTATGGCGACCATAAACATCAAGCCAACAAGGGCTGCCATAGGCAAACGCTCGATTAAACTTGAACCGAACATGATAAAAACGAGTAGCATAACGGCTGCTGTAATTCCTGATAAGCGTGCACGAGCACCAGAAGAAGTATTAATCAAACTCTGCCCTATCATAGCGCAACCACCCATACCCGACAAGAATCCTGACAAGATATTTGCAGTACCTTGCGCCACGCATTCCTTGTTGCCACTACCTCTGGTTTCGGTAATCTCATCGATGATATTCAACGTCAGCAAACTCTCGATTAATCCCACTCCAGCAACAATTGCCGCATAGGGAAGAATTATCCAAAGTGATTCTAGGGTATATGGAATCTGTGGGATGGATATTGGCGGAAATCCTCCCTTTATAGATTCTCCAGCGTTCATGGTATCTGCAACGGTCAAGGTATCTACTCCGAACCCAATTACAATTGCAGAAACCACTACAATAGCTACCAAAGAAGAGGGAACAGCTTTGGTTAATTTAGGAAGTCCCCAGATGATAAGCATGGTCAATAGCGTCAATCCAAGCATAATCATAAAAGGAGTTGTACTCAATAAGGTATCCGTTCCTTTTTGGTAAAAATTAGGAAACTGCGCCATAAAAATAATAATGGCCAAACCGTTTACAAATCCGAACATCACAGGGTGGGGCACCAAGCGAATAAACTTCCCTAATCGCAAGAGTCCGGCCCCTATTTGCAGCACACCAGCAATGATAACCGTGGCAAAAACGTAATTCAAAATCGTTTCTGGTTCTATTCCTGGAAAATTGCGCTTTAGTTCGAGGATCAATCCCACAAAAATTACGGCAACCGCTCCGGTTGCTCCTGAAATCATTCCTGGTCGGCCTCCGAGTATCGAAGTTACCAAGGCCAAAACAAAAGCAGCATATAATCCTGTAAGGGGTGAAAACCCGGGAATCAATGCAAAAGCAATAGCCTCGGGTACTAAGGCCAGTGCTACCGTCAAGCCTGAAAGGATTTCTGTTTTGTAGTCTACTTTCTGCTTAAAATCAAAAAGGTTCAGATACTTTTTCATGGGTCGCGAAATTAAGCTGGCAAAAATACGGCTTATTGTCTTCTTAGCGAATCTCTTACGCGAAAAATTCGAAATGCTGTATTTGGAATAATTAAATGTAGGAATACATGCTACTCATAGGATTCATGCGAATTAGATTCATTAAAACATGCGAGTTATACCTATTCCTTTAAGAGGTGCGTTTAAAAAGACCCATTGATCCTTTTGGATGAAACTCATATTTATGGTTCACATTTTTATTGAAATGAAGACCGCCCCCTTAGTTTTTTGAACTGTTTGTTCGCTTTCAGTATCTGTTCTTTGGGTGCTTTATCAAATTCTTTATCGGTTACTTGGTAGTGCTTTTGAACACTATCTAATTTCTTATGCATCTCGGAAACTATTTTAGCATAAGCACTATCTGCTATAGCGTTGCGCAGCTCCTTCGGATCTTCCAAGAGGTCATAAAATTCCCATTCATCTATATCGTCATAGAAATGCATTAGTTTATAGCGTTCAGTGCGGATACCGAAGTGTTTTTTAACCATGTGGAAGGCAGGATAGTCATAGTAATGGTAGTAAATGAAATTTCTGAAATCATCAGCCGTAATAGTTCCTTCAAGTAATTTTTTGAAAGATTGACCTTGCATCTCTGATGTAAGTTCATTACTTCCAGCAAAATCTAAAAAAGTTTGTGCAAAATCTAGGTTTTGTACCATGACGTCAATTCTAGTTGCTGGTTCTATAACTCCCGGTAGCTGCATTAATAAGGGTATTCTAAGTGATTCTTCGTACATAAAGCGTTTGTCGAACCACCCTTTTTCTCCCAAGTAAAACCCTTGATCGGATGTATAAACGACTAAAGTATTTTTGTCAAGTCCGCTTGCTTCTAGATAGTCCAAGATTTGCCCCACACCCTCATCAACTGAGGCGATGGTGGCAAAATAATCCTGCAAATAACGTTGGCCCTTCCAAATGGCAAGTTCCTTACCTTGAAGGTTGGCTTTATGAAATGCATTATTTTTTGTTAGGTAAGCTTCATCCCATCGGCTACGCTGCTCTGCAGTCATTCGTTCAAAATCATTGGCCCACGGATTATGTGCCAAATCTGTTTTACCATAACCCAATGACATTTTTAAATCATGTCCTTCATACATATCCTTATAAATAGTCTGCTGTTGCTTCATAGCAGCCTTTTGCTTATTAAAGCTCGGGAAATAGCTTTCCGGGAGGGGAAAGGTTACTGAGTCATATTTGTTGGCATGGCGTAAGGCTGGCATCCAATTTCTATGTGGTGCTTTCTGATGTATCATTAGAAAATATGGCTTTTCTGAACTGGCATTTCCTTTTAACCAATTAAGGCTCTTTTCAGTAATCACATCTGTAGTGTAGCCTTCCACTATTGTCGTATCGTCGCCTTTAATAAATTCAGGATTGTAATAATTGCCTTGGTCATTTAACACATCCCAGGAATCGAATCCAGTCGGGTTTCCGTGCAAGTGCCACTTTCCGATAATTGCAGTCTTATACCCTTTTTGTTGTAGATATTTTGGCAAGGTAGGTTGACTACCGTCGAACTTTTCGCCATTCATTCTAAAGCCGTTTACATGACTGTGCTTTCCTGTCAGGATAACCGCTCTGCTTGGCCCGCAGATGGCGTTAGTACAAAAAGCATTTTTAAAGAGCGCCCCATTTTTGGCGATTCGGTCAATATTCGGTGTTGGCGCCAGTTCTGAAATTTCGTGACCATAAGCGCTGATGGCTTGGGCAGCATGATCGTCGGTCATGATAAAAATGATATTCGGAGTAGCAGCCTGTTTAGTTTCAACTGGTGAAACAGTAACCTTGTCTTTTGCTAGGGTGGTATTATTTCCTTTGCACCCCAATATCAGGAAGCCTATCAAATAAATTAAAGTCGAAATTTTAAACATTCTTCTTGCTTTGTTATTTTAGTCAGAGAATTAAATTGGCTGTTGCGACGGTTCTAGATCACCAAAGTTGGCAACACCTAAAGAATCTTAGTAGCGGGTCTTACAAACATGTTCGACCTTAATAATCAAATCGTATTTTCGTAGCCTTTCCCATGCCCTTGAACTCCTAACCGCATATGGTTCAAAATGCCACTAGCTTGACGGTACGTTGGTCTTAGATAGTATCAAACACACTATCATAATCTCCACCGTGCATGTTGCTCGTTAATAAGAACAGTTTTTGATTACCTCAAAAAGAAAAACCCAGCTTTGCCAGTCCGGCCTGCACCTCTTTATTCTTCATAAAAAGATTCCAGAGCATTCCCGTTCTATGATTTTCAATCATGACAATGATCGGTCCTTGATCAATGGCCAAATAAGCTTCGGCTACCCAAAAATCGTGTTCTGGACTAAAGGCATCGTAAAAACCTGCTGGACCCAACAATTTGTCTTTATGGCTATAAAAATAGCGTAATGCTCGTATTGATTCCTCAGGGGTATATGGCATGGAACCCAAGGCTGCTGTCGGTGAAATTACCCCTACATCATTATTACCAGGTTGATGCGCCCGGTAGGTTATGTCGCCGTTATTATCTCTCGAATAACTAGCCGTAAGTCCCCAACAGTCTTTACCATAAGCCTTAAAATCATTTGGATTTTCTATACAATATTGGTAGTTGATTCTGCTATGGTTGGTATTAACCTCGCTATAATTCACAAATCCATCCACGAGGTTGTTGGGGTTCAATCCCAAATAAGAATAATGTGCCCAAAATAAGGGGCCCCCATAGACAATATTCCCCGCATGTTTTACGATCAAAGGAAACCCATACTGTGAACTAGATGATAACATATTCCCATTAGAAGCCCATCCGTTGGTATAAGTTTCCTTTGTTATGGAATAATCGGGTGAGGCTGCACCTAAAACATAGGTTATCAGTACTTCATTATACCCCTTAAGTTTTAGGTTAATGTCGAATCCGAAGTTGGGACTCCAATGCCAGTAAAGGGTTTCTTGATTTTGGGTATACCAATCCCACTCTACCTCTTTCCAAAGACTATCCGCTTTAGCTGCCAAATCTTGCTCTTGGCTATTGCCGTCTTGCAAATACTCCTTAACACATATAAGGCCTTGTACCAAAAAAGCGGTCTCTACCAAATCGCCACCATTATCTTTTTCACTAAATGGAATGGTACTTCCACTGCTACCATTAATCCAATGTGGCCAGACGCCGTGAAAACGATCAGCCGTTTCAAGGAAGGACAGAATTTTTGTCAATCTCTTTACGCCTTGTTCTCTTGTAACAAAGCCCCTGTCAATGCCTATCAATAGTGCCATAAGCCCAAAACCTGTGCCACCAGTTGTTACCACGTTTTGGTCTCTAGTAGCGTCATCAGGATGGTATCTTTCTCTTGCCGCACCAGAATTTGCCTCCGCGAAGTTCCAAAAATATTTAAAGGTTTCCCTTTGGGTAAAATCGAGTAGTTCTTCATCAGTAATTTGAGGTTTCTCTTCTACAGATTCTTCATCAATAGGTTCATCTGGTAGCTCTGAAATTCCGATGGGTCCTTGCACTTCATTACTACACGAACATGCATTTAAAACCCATAACACTATGATATAGCTATATATATACTTCATTATAAACCGATTTCCTTACTTGTAAATCCTAGTTTTTCCAGGCCTAATTGTACATCCTTGTTTTTCATAAACAACTTCCAGAACAATCCAGACCTATGGTTTTCGATCATTACGGGTATGGGGCCTTGATCAATTGCCAAATAACGAGGTAGGTACCAATTTTGTTCAACACTAAAGGCATCATAAGGTCCGTATTTACCAATCAGCGAGTCTTGCGCTGTATACAGATGCCTTAAAAAAATCATACTTTCATTTGGTGTAAATGGCATGGATGATAGTGCGGCAGTTGGCGATATCACACCCAAATCGTTATCGGGGCGATGGCTGCTATATCCTTTCATGGAATAGCTAGAGGTTAGGCCCCAGCCCTTTGATCCATAGCCCTTAAAATTGTTCGGATTAGCCACAGCATGTCGGTAGTGAATAAACGCATGGTTAGTATTCAGTTTCCAGTAGTCGGTGTATGAATCGGTAAGCCCTTTGGGATTCAATCCCATATAAGAATAATGTGCCCAAAAAAGTGGCCCAACAGGCGATTTGTCATGTTCATAGTGATCAAGTTTGGTCGCCAGGTCATAGAAGACCGTATCTTTGGTTATATCACCGTTTCGTGCCCATCCTTGTACATAAACTTCTTTAGCAATAGCATGTGCGGGCGATGCGGCAGCCAATACGTACATGATGAGCGCTTCGTTATAACCCCCCACAGGAAAATCCATCTCCCATTCGTATTCTGGACTCCAATGCCAATACAAAACATTATTACCATTGGTATACCAGTCCCACTCCACTTCTTCCCAAAGTTTTTGAATCTTTTCTGCGAGCTGGTTTTCCCTTTCATTACCTTCCTTGAAGTATTCCTTCACGGTAAGTAATCCTTGTATTAGAAAGGCTGTTTCCACCAAATCTCCACCATTATCTTTTTTACTAAAAGGAGCAACTTTTCCTGATGGCAAGAGCCAATGCGGCCAAGCCCCATGAAAGCGGTCCGCCCTTTCCAAAAAATCTACAGCTTTTTCAAAACGCTCGAGAGCTTGCCCGTGAGTTATAAAACCTCGTTCAACCCCCACTAATATTGCCATCAACCCAAAACCAGAGCCTCCAATGGTGATAATATCTTTATCGTGGTTGGGATAGATATGGTCCATATGAATCCGTTCACGAGCTAAACCTGAAATTGGTTCGGCACCTTCCCAAAAATAGTTAAACGTATGTCTTTGTACCGTATCCAATAGGGTTTCGTTGTCAATATACCCAACATTTATGGCTGTACTTTGCTCTTTTTTAGATGATTTATGGCCATTGCATCCCGCTACTAAAAAAGATGCAACAGCCATAAGAATTAAAACTAACCTCATAAATCAAAAAACTAAATCAAACTAACTTCTTTATAAATCGGCATTCATGATGCCCATAATTTCTTCTGGAGACAAGGCTTTTCTATAGAATCGCAACTCATCTATGAAACTTGAATCGGCCAAATGATTCCATTGATTAAAACGGGGCGCTCCTGAACCAATAGACAGTAGGTCACAACCAGTCCAATCAATACCATCTAAGGTATTTTGTGCTACCTGTACCCCATCGAAATAAACTATTGCCTCACTTTTGGAAATTGTAAAAGCCAAATGTACCCAGTCAGTAGCTATTGTGGGATCTAGCGCTGCGGCATCGCCGCCATCGATCCAGGTTTCTCCATCACCCGTTCCAACATTTAACTTGAAAACTTGTCGGTTTTCATCACCTTCCCGAAAAAAGCGAAAACCGCTGGTACGAAGGTTCTGTATATCGGGATATTCTGCCCTCTCGGTATCTTCAGGCCCTATAACAAGTATTCCACCTCTGGTGGCATCAGCGTTCATCTTATACCAAAAGGTGGCACTGAATTCTTCAGTTGTCAAACCATTCGTAGGAAAAGTCAAATAGGAATCTACCGCTCCTGCAAAGGCATCTTCTCCTGCGACACTTTCGCCAGCGAAACCTGTGGTACCGACCATGGTAGCCTCCAAATTGCTAAACAGTTCAGTATTGTCACCATCAAAAGGCAGGTAGAACATTTCTTGGTCGAAAGTCCCCACAAATCCACCAGCTTCGGTGGTCATAATATTCTGAATTTCACTTTGTGAAAGTGACCGATTGAATATACGAAGCTCATCCATATTACTGATATCCGATTTATGGTTCCATCCTGTAAAGCGTGGTGCTCCTGACATTATAGATAGGATATCGCAGTCAGTCCAATCTACCCCGCCTACTAAGTCTCCAGTACTCACAATTTCACCATTAATATAAACTGTCGCACCGTTTCCAGAAATTGTAAAGGCCATATGGGTCCACCCCGTGTCGGGAGATAAATCAGCCGCCATTCCACCATCAAACCAGGAATTTCCCATACCTGTACCTACATTTAGTTTAAAACGTTGGTTACCGTTGGCATTTTCCCTGAAAAATCTAAACCCACTGTTTCTGTTATTTGGACTATCAGGGTTGCTTGGGTCTGGAGGACCAATTACTAATATGCCTGCCCTATCGGGATCGGCATTCACCTTATACCAAAATACGGCTGTGAATTCTTCTCCCAATAGCCCTTCCGTGGGTAGAGACAAGTAAGAATCTGTGGCACCCGCATAAGCATTGAGACCTACAAAACCTTCACCAGCAAAGCCTGGTGAGCCAATTTGTTCTGCAGGTTGTAGTCCTACCAAATCAAAATAATCTCCGTCGAAAGGCATATATATGGACTCAGCTGTGTATACCGGCACATAGGCAGGTTCTTTATTGAAATTAACGGTTACAGCGGTAGTTTTTCCATCGACATCAGTTGCATTTACGGTAAACTGGTGCGCGCCATCGTCAAGGTTATTATAGCTAAGGTCATCTACCAAAACGCGGCGGTAATCTTTAAAATCATTCAAGGTAGCAATATTCTGTCCATCTATCAGTGCTTCTACTTTGGCAACTTCGATATCGTCGGTCACCTCAAAATCGACAGTAATAGATGTTACTAACTCCAACACCTTTATCGTTGTTCCTTCTAATGGGTAATTTATTGTCACTTGTGGAGCCGAGGCATCAGCTCCCTGCGCTACCTCTGATATTGGATCTATACCTTGATCGCAGCCGTAAAATAGTGCCACAACTAAAAGGTAGGTACATAAATGTTTTATATTTTTCATCGTTTTTAAATTTGTTGGTTTACTGTGCTTGATCAGCCAATATTGGGAATTGATCTACTTGACTTTGTGGGTAGGGCAGGAAGCGCTGATCTGTGCTAAAAGTTCTACCGTCGTAACTGAGTTCATCAAAACGTTCCAATCGGAGCATGTCGAAATAGCGTTTCCCCCATTCCATGCCCAACTCGGCAAATTTCTCGTCTAGGATATCATCTAATGAAACCCCTGAAAGTGCAGGCATTCCCGCTCGTGCTCGTACCAGATTGACAGCTTCGTCTGCTGATATAGCAGTAGCTGTAGCACCTTGAGCTAGCGCTTCGGCATACATCAGCAATATTTCAGCATAGCGTATCATATTGTAATTCTTATTACTACCATAGGCCGTTCTACCCGGAATTAACTGATTCGAAGGTAAATAGTGTTTGCCGCTGGCGAACAGAGCTCTTGCATAGTCATTTATGACATCGCCATCTCTAGTAGTATTGGTAACAAACCCTGGTAGGGTCGCATAATTGGGATCAGTCTGCAATTCTGCAATGCCCCGATTTGTAAACAATACACTTGTTTCCAAACGAATTGTCTCACCCCTGTCCAACATAAATTTGATAAACTTCATGCTAGGCTCGTAGAACCCCCAACCGCTGCCAGCACCTTCAACTGCCGGTGTCCAATTCTGAGGACCATAGGGGTTGTATAAATGTGCTTCGCGATCTCCTTCACCTTGACCAAAATCAGAGTATTGTAGATCGAGAATACTTTCCTGGCTTAATTTTCCAGGAATCTTAAAGAGTTCATAAAAATCAGTAAAGAGCGCATATTGACCAGAATTGATAATTTCCGCAGATGCGTCGGCCACTGCTTGATAGTTTTTAAGCTCTTGATTGGCCAACGCTTTTATTGCGAGTGCGGTATAGCGTGTGACCCCACCAGGAAGATCGGATCGATCTTTTGGGTGTACGGCAGGTAGCAATGGTATGGCTTCATCCATTTGATCAGACAGATGCTGCATTACTGCTTCTTGGGAAGGAACGGCTGTTAACTCCTTTAGCGAGCCCGTATCTGACGATTCTGGAATGAAAACACTGCCCCATACTTGCGAAATATGAAAGAGCATCATGGCCCGAAGTACCTTAGCTTCGGCAATATAACTGTCTCCCAAGTTTTTACCATCCTCATCTGCCAACTCTTGATATCGCGAAATCTGTTCCATGGCAGTATGGGCAGAAATTATATCGACATATATGTTTTCCCAAAGGGAGTTATACATCCAATAATCCTTATCATATTTAAATAGGTCAGTATCAGCAAATGGCTGTTGGTCACCCAATCCACCGGCGTTGACATCATCACCGCGTACCGATATCAATAGTGGCTGTTCCCACCCTCTGGAATGAAATGCTTCGTATACACCAATCAGTGAAAGGCGCATATCCTCTGTCTTAGTAAAATCAGTTCCCCCAGCAAAGTTATTATTAAGCTGTGGTTCGTCTAAATTACTTGTACACCCAACTATGAAGATCAAAAACAATAGTGGGAAAAACTTTAAAATTTTTAAAATTAGTTTCATAGTAGCTTTTTTTAAATTTTAATATTAACACCAAAAGTGTAGACCGCAGGTATAGGATAGGTCTGATTATCGACGCCATTACTTATTTCTGGATTAAATCCGTTGTAGTCAAAAACGGTTAAAGGTTTTTCAGCGGTGAGGTAAATTCTGGTTTCCGGTATACCACGTCGCCCTTGGTTCTTATTGATAGTATATCCTAAGGTGATGTTTTGTATTCTGAAGAAGTCTCCGTCTTCGACGAAGAAATTGTTAAGCCTTTGATTCCATCCTTTTCTAATACCTGCTGCAGATGGATAACTATTGGTAGTGCCGTCTCCATGCCAACGGTTTACCGCGAAATCTCGATCCCAATTGGTATCGTTTGTAAAAATCACCTCGCCGCGTTTTCTATTCAGTATTTTGTTCCCGCCTTGGCCAATGGCACTAGCTGAAAAATCCCATGCTTTGTAGTTGAACCCTAGGTTGAGTCCAAAAGAATAGGATGGCAGAAAGGATCCTAGAACTACTCTGTCATCATCAGAGATTTCACCATCACCATTCACATCTCTATATACAAAGTCACCAGGAGCCAGTTCATTTGCAACCGCAATGGGATCGGCCTGTATTTGGGCATCGTTTTGGTACACCCCGATAATTTCCCGGCCATAAAAGGCAAAAATGGGCTCGCCGACCACTGAACGTTGTCGAAATTCTGCAGTACCCGCATCTAAAAACTCTGTATCGCCTAAACTGAGTACCTCATTTTCTAAGGTGGCAAAATTTCCTCCTATAAAATAACTGAAATCATCGGACACCCGTTTGTTCCAGTTCAGCGCAAGCTCAAAGCCCGAATTTCTGATTTCCCCAATATTCTGTCTGGTAGTTCCCGGAATTAAAGGACGCTCTACAGGAATGACCGCATCTTTGGTATCTCTGATATAATAATCTGCTTCCAGTGACAAATTGTTATCGAACAATCTTGCCGAAAGACCGGCATTGATTTCCTCGGTCACCTCCCACTTCAAAGCTGTAAAATCACTACTCGTATTCAAACCGCTTACCAAAACGTCATCCAATGCTGTAGTAACTACTTCGGAGGTAATAGAACCCTCACTTGAAGGCACCTTATCATTACCAAGTTCGCCCCAACTTCCTCTTAGCTTTAAAAAGTCTATAAAACCATCGCTTGGAAAAAAGGACTCTTCAGATAATACCCATCCGGCCCCTATGGTTGGAAAGTAACCCCATTTCTCTTGATACTTGTTTGTGCCATCTGCACGATATGTACCGTACAGTAAATAGCGGTTATCAAAATTGTAAGAAAGCCTACCAAAGTAAGAGAGCCCATACTCCCTAGCACCACCATCAATAACGCTTTCCTCAACTATGGTCTGTGCCTGATCTAAAAAATAAGCCTCCTCACCTGTAAGCGGAAAATTTAATCCTCTTGCTTGCAGTAGGTCGAATGCCTCATCTCTGAACGATGTTCCTGCCAACACTGTAAGACTGTGTTTGCCAAAATCATCTTTGTAAGTTATGGTATTGTCCCATATTTGGTTCGATGTTGTCGTGGTTCTTTTGAGCAATGAGGCATCCTCTCGTTGAAAGTTATTACCAATGAAGTAGGGTAAGCGCACCTCACGCCTGTCTTCAGTTCTAAGATTGTGGTTATAGGCAGTTCTAAAGAAAAATTTATCCGGAATTATAGCGATTTCCGCGTAGAAATTGGCAAGTGTATTTCTGATTTTAGAGCGATTTTCACTGAAATCCATAGTAGGAAAGGGGTTTTGTCCACCCCTATACCCTAAATCCTGTGCATTGGCATAATTTGTTGGAAAAACGGCTTCATCACTAACCAATTGCGGATCAAATACCGGCATTATCGGCACTGCAAAGTATGCCAATCGCCAAGCCGAGTCCTCTGCATCGTATCGAGTGGCATTGCTCAACACCATACTACCCCCGATAGTAATTTGGTCATTTACCTTAAAATCTATTTTACTCCTAAGATTAAAGCGTTCAAACTCGTTTTTCATTTTTAACAGGCCGTCTTGTTGAAAATAATTTGCTCCAATGGCATAAGTTGCTTTTTCGCTGCCGCCAGTAACATTTAGGCTGTGGTTCTGAATAAGCGCATTCTTAGTAACCTCATCATACCAATCTGTATTGACATTTGGAACATTTGGGTTCACTCGGCTTCGGCCATAACGCTGCATAGCATTTAGAATGAATTGGGCATCAGGTTCTGAACCCGACTCAAGGGCTAAAGTGGTAAACTGCTCTGCATTCGCCATCTTTAAAACATTCTGGGCCACCTGATAACCTGAATAGCCGCTATATGTTATTTGCGCCTTTTGGTTAAATGCTCCCGATTTGGTTTCAATAAGAATGACACCATTTGCCGCCCTAACACCATAAATAGCCGCAGCTGAGGCATCTTTTAAAATGGAAACGGAAGCAATATCTGTTGGGTTCAAAAAGTCAATATCATCGAAAAACGCGCCATCTACAACAAATAATGGTCCAGATGCACCCGTGTTGTAAGAACCTATACCACGTACCCTGACTGTTGGAGAACCGCCGGGTGCACCATTATTTATTATTTGTAGTCCAGCAACCTTACCTTGCAACGCCTGCATGGCTTGGCCTACTGGGGCTATTTCTAGTTCTTCAGCCTTTACCGTGGTTATGGCAGATGTTAGATCCTTGGACCTCATCTCACCATAGCCTATTACAACCACCTCATCTAGTGCTTGAGTATCTTCTTGTAATTCAATATTGATAACGGTTTGATCATTTACGGCAATTTCCTCAGCGATGAAACCAAGATAGCTTATCAGCAAGGTGCCGTCGGACGGAACATTGTTCAAAACATAGTTTCCATCAAAATCGGTTTGGGTTCCGGTAGTAGTTCCTTTAACGATAACATTAGCTCCCGGTAATGGGGTTCCATCAATATCGGAAATTGTTCCCGATACATTGACACGCTGTTGCGCATGCCCTAAGAAATGAACCAACAAAGAACATATTATCAATAAATTGATTTTCATATTCATAATTATTCAAAAATTGAGTTAGAATATTGCTAAATTATCAAAACGGGGTGCTTGATGTTGGAAAGAGGATTACATAAAAACTACATCAATAAAAATAGGCTCTTGAAGGTCTTTTTTCTCGGCCTTCGCAGTAGTGATTGCTCGAACAGAATCCGAAATTTTAACACAATGATGTAATAATGATGTAATGCAAAATTTTGATTTGCTGGCTATGAAGTCAAGGCAAGCCTATCTTAATGTAATTAAGAAGTTGGAAATGTTCTGGGATGCTTCGATTTGTAGTTTTTTACGTAGTCGATACCGATGTATCTCTACACCTCTAGTAGAGATTCCCATTAATGGAGCAATTTCTTTGGAGGCAAGATTCATTTTAAGATAAGCACATAATTTTAAATCTTTGGGAGTCAGTTTAGGGTACTTGTGAAGTAATATTTCGAAGAAGTCTTCATGCAGTTCTTTGAAGTTGACTTCAAAATGTTTCCAATCTGCGTCGTCATTAATGGAACTATCCAACTTTCTAATAAAAGACCTGTATCGTTGCTTATTTTCAAACTTGTCCTTATTCATTAATAACAGCGCCTTCAATTCTAATATCAGCTCGTTCTTTTTGGCTACATTCATTGTAGTACTGGTCAGCTCTTTTTGTTTTGACTTTATTTCTTGGCTTAGTTTCTCTTTCTCCAAATTGGCCAGACGTTCCTCTTGTTCTCTTTGTAGCTTTTCTTTTAGCCTTTTATGTTTACGTTCTAACTTCGTTTTATTATATAATCTTATTAAAATTATCACCCCCATGAACAAAAGTAAATAGAGCAACATGCTCCATTTTGATAAATACCAGGGTGGCATAATTTTGAATTCTATTTTTTTTACTTCAGATAGTTCATTGCCGATACTAACTGTGTGAATATAAAGTGCATAAGAACCAAAGGTCAAGTTCTGAAAAGAAATAGTGCCATTATCTTGATAAGTGGATTGCTCAATGGCTCCTTGGAGTTCATAATAGTACTTATACTGTTTGAAACTACCTGCTGATACATCTATTGTAAGACTTTGTGATTTATTATATGGTATATGGAATATGCTTTCATCTAGAGCATACATTTTTTCCTCGTCTGCAAAGGAACTTAATCTGGGCTGAGGTAAAACATCGACATTCAATTGACTTTGTAACTTAGTAAGATTCAATTTTCCGAATCCATCACTCAAGGTAAAATAGTAAATAGAGTCATTGTAATTGATGATTGTTTTGGTCTCAAGGGCCAATCGCTTCCTCAGTTGTACATCATCTAAGGTAAAGAAGTCTTGCTTCAGATTGGTACGAATTATTTTTTTTGAGTTCTCATTATCTAAAAACCAATAGTACCTATCGTTGAAGTGTACTAAATCCATATTGCTATAATTCTTGAACTCTTCAAAAGGTATAATTTCATCAAGAATAGGGTCATATTTGTACCAGGCCCCTTCACTCGACAGCACAATTTGATTCTTGATATTATACAACTTGATGTTATAAGGATTGGGAATAACATTGGTTTCAACCTCTTCTTTATCAATTACCCTCGTATGGTTTTCGTCCATTTTTATTCGGAACAGTCCTTTATAAGGGTGAGCCGCCCAAATGGTAAATGCATTCTCAAAGCAAAGTTGCTTAACCGGGGAATCTATTCCCTCAATGCGCTGTGTTGACCAAACTCCCTGTTCATCCTTTTCAAATTTGGCCATTCCTGTATAAGTTCCCTGAAGGAAAGTGGATGCTTTTTCAGGTATTTTAATGATTTGATAGCCCCCCGATATGTTGGAAACTTTAATAAGAGTTTTGTTGCTAAGTATAAACGTTCCGGTATTATGGCCGCAGAAAAGTTCGCCGTCTAAAAGTTCCAAGTCCCAAACATGACCTTGTGATCCAGGCACAAATTGTAAGTTGTTATCCTGAAAATAGTATACCCCCGTATTACTGCCCAGGTATAAGGTGTCATCATGATCGATCAAATCATAGACAGTACCTAAAGCTCCCGAATAATCCGTATAATATGTTATAGGATTGTTCAGTTGAATTTTATCTATACCATTATCGAGTCCTAACCATAGTTGTTCCTTAAATTGAAGCATTGCCAATATTGTATTATTCTGCAGGCCTAGTTCTCTGTTGAAATTTTGAAATTTCTGAAGATGTAAATCATAGATGTAAATACCATTTTTTATGGTCCCAAATACGATTTTATTATCCTTTACCGTTAAAAATTTGTTTAACTGATGCTCTTTTAATTCATCGTTTATTTCGTTTTCCAGGACTTCTAGTTTGCCATCCTTTAAAAGGAAACATCCACTTAATTTGGTCCCTATCAAAAGATGATTTCCTACTTGAACCATATCTACAATGATTTTGCCAATGAGGTCATCTTGATGTTCTAAGGGTACGAGACTTCCATTTCTTAACCAAAATAATCGTCTATGTTCACCTGCCACTATGACTTCGTTGTTGTAGACTGCTATATTGGTCACAACAAAAGGTGCATCGATTACCTCAACTTCATCTTCTCTATAAACATAAATGTTGGAAAAGGACCTAAAAATGATGGTATCACCAAATTGTAGTATTTGCCAAAATTCTTCACTCGTAAATTCATGCTCTTTTATTAAATGCGTTAGCGAATTATATTGTAAAGAACCATATTTATCCTTCTCCCAATATCCAAACTCCTCGTAAGACCCTGTATAGATTTTACCCTTGATATAGGAAACAGAGCGTAAAATAGTTTTATTGGGTAACTTGTTAAGATTCCATTTTTCGCCATTAAAATGAAGCAACCCATCATTATTCGCCACGTATAATTCACCATCTGGATCAACAGTAAGTCCCCAATTCTTACTTGCGGCATTATATTCATAACCACTGTAGTTTTGAATAGGCGGTGACAAATCTTGTGCAATAGCCCAATACGAAACGTTAAATAACGCGAGCAAGGAAAGTAATAGAATCTTCATCCTTTAAAGAAATGCTAGGTTCATATAGCGTTTACCAAAGATAAGTCAAAGATAAGCTTGGAAAAATTACTTACATGGCTAAGGTATTTCATATTAAAAACCCTTTCCAAAATTCATTGTCTTTCGGTTCTTCTTGTACCACGGAGTAAATACGTTAAAGTTTGCTTTGTTAGCAAACGATTTAAGTTTTATGGTTACTACTTTGAGGTTATATCGAACCTTCTGGGGAAACTTGAAAGACAGCAATTGCAAAGATGTTAATTTGCTTGAACAAGGATGCCGACATTATTTGATTTCAATAGTTCTGAACGTCAAATTTACTCTCGGTTTTAAGACAAGTTTGGTTGGAGGAAGTCGATGTAACCAATTCCTTTGGGTAGTGCCTTTCATGACCAATAAACTTCCGTGTTTTAAAACCAAATTGATTTTTTCTTTGGTCTCCTTATGCTTAAAGGAAAATTTTCGTTCCGCTCCAAAACTCAATGATGCAATTGCTCCATCTTTTTGCAAATCCTTCTCCCCATCGCTATGCCATGCCATTCCTTCACTACCATTATGATAGAGGTTTAAAAGGCAAGAATTAAATGTATCTCCTGTTTTCTTTTCGACAACTGTTTTTAGGTCTAGTAATTCTTTTGTCCAAGGCAAAGCCCGTTTCGTAGTCTTGGAATAGGTGTATTCAAAAGATTCTTCGGCGTACCAAGCCACCTTGCGTTTGGTAATTATTTTTTTACCAAAAATAATCGCTTCGTCGTTTCGCCATTGTATGGTTTTAAGCAATGCTTCCAAATAGTGATTCGATGCTTCTTGATCGAATACTTTACCATAATAGTTGACTTTTCCGTCATAGGGAAGCAGATTAATCGTTGAATCAATATCAAATAACTCCATCTTTCCATTTTTTATAATCCCTCTTCATACAGTGCCCGCAGGGTCTATACTTATGATTTAGCGCTTCCTTTTTTGAGTTAAAGAAAACTCTGTTTTCTCGTTTCATTCTTTGACCTGATTTACAATCGAGCTGTCCATAAATTTTCAACTTTTTATTGCCGCCCAAAGAAAGCTGTTTAGCTCTTAATTTTGTTCTTAATTCTGCATCAGATATGTCTTTATGCTGTAGCATACATCAGCTTAAGGCATCGTGAAAGATAACGCCCATGGTATGTCTTTCTCCACTGTGCAATTCACTTACCCCGTGCTTCATACTCACTCTGTAATATCCCCTTTTGCCCCTTACAGGTCTAAAATTTGTGGTAAAAATAAGCATCTCGCCTTTTTTAGGCTTTAAAACAATGGCCCTAGATTGTGCTCTTGGAGTCTGCTGTGTCATAACGAATTCACCGCCTGTAAAATCTATATCGGGTTCGTTTAGGAAAAACACCGTTTGAAGTGGGAAAAACACATCGCCGTATAAATCTTGGTGTAAGGTATTAAAACCGCCTTTGCCATATTTTAAAATTAAGGGTGTCGGCTTCATTTGATGTTTAGCATGGCACTGCGCCTGCAATTCATCATACGATTTAGGAAATCGTCGCTCAATTTTTAAAACCTTCATCCACGAATTCGCAATAGGGGCTAATTTTGGATATATTTCTTGGCGTAAGGTCTGAATAATATTTGGTAATGGGTAATCAAAATATTTGTATTCCCCCAAGCCAAAACGGTAGCGTTCCATTGCTACCCTTTTTCGATATCCATCGGATTTCTCATACAAGTCAATCAATTCTTGACATTGTTTTTTTGAAAGTACATCGCGCACAATTGCATACCCTTTTTGGTTCATCTCGGAAGCGACCCTATTCCAATCAATAGCTTGTATTCTGGTAGTTAAATTTTCCATGATGCTATCCGTTGATTTTTGCGGCCTCCCAGCCAATGATAGCAGATTTTCGCGTTTTGCCCCACATATACCCTCCAGAATCCCCAGATGCTTGTATTACTCTGTGACAAGGAATTAAAAACGCAACAGGATTGTTTCCTATGGCTGTACCAATTGCTCTCGACGCATTAGGCCTATCAATTTTTTTAGCGATGGCCCCGTATGTTGCTAATTCTCCCATTGGTATTTTCAAGAGCGTTTCCCAGACTTTAAGCTGGAATGGTGTTCCGGTTAAGTGCAATTTTATTTGGTCTAGTTTGCTCCAGTCGTGCCGAAAAATGAACAGTGCATTCTGCTGTGCTGAATCAACAACTTGATTATAGCTAGCATTTGGAAATTGTTTTTGAAGTGTAGCAAATGCATCATTCTTGTCATTAAAGAAGGCCATATGACAAATTCCTTTTGTTGTAGATGCTACAATGATATGCCCAAAAGGACTTTCGGCAAAACTGTAACTTATAGATAGATTTTCACCTCCATTTTTAAATTCTCCAGGAGTCATACCTTCTATATTGATAAAAAGATCATGTAAACGACTCGTGCCAGATAGGCCCGTTTGATGGGCAGTGTCGAATAATGTGGTTTGCTTGTCCCTTAATATTTGCTTCGCATACTCAATACTGATGTATTGCATAAATTTTTTCGGACTTACACCAGCCCAATCAGTAAACAAACGCTGGAAATGATAAGGGCTTAAATGCACGCTTTCGGCAATGTCGTTTAAGGAGGGTTGCTCTTTAAAATTTGTTCTGATATACGCTATCGCTTCGGCGATTCGATTATAATTAATTTGTTCTTGCTCAGTCATTTTCTTTGAATTTTATGGTGCAAACTTATGTTGCTTTTGAAGGTCATAAAACCCGATTCTTGCTGAACTTTTTTTGTAAATGATCTAGTTTGTCTTTATTTGTATACTGCAAAAACCGCTTTAAAAGCAATTTCAATTTAGGGTTAATAAAATTCTCGCAAAATGGTTTATGAGGATTCTTATAATAATACGCTTTGAATTCTTCCTTAGAAGGTTTGAATTCAATAAAGGGCAATACCTGGGTTATCAGAGCATGATCGAATTCTGCTTGAAAAGATTCTAAAATCATATTGACTTCAGCGTCTTGAGATTCCGAAAACACATATACAGCTGATCGGTATTTCTTCCGCATACTATGATCTGCAGTGCTTTTGTGAGTCAGTAAATGAATTTCTATCAGAGCTTTCAGCGGAATTTTGGACATATCGTAAGCTACAATTACCGCTTCGGAAAAAGTTGTTGCTTCTCCTGCAGATGCAATCCAACCCTGATCTACCCCCGCGACCCCTTTCAAGGATTGAAAAACAGCTTCAGTACACCAATGGCAACCTCCACCAAAACCGATTTTTTCTAATACACCCAAAGGCAGATTATAATTAAATTCAAGAATTAGAACCCTTTTGGTCTACTTTGTTGCTTCATTTTGTATAAAACTATCATCAAATCTCACGAAATGACAGGTATAGCCATTTGGGTTTTTCACCAAATAATCTTGATGATATTCTTCAGCCGGCCAAAACGGTGTAAATGGTTCTAAGGTAGTAACTACCTTAGCGGGCCATTTTCCCGATTCATTGACCCGGTCAATCATTTCTTCGGCAATCGCTTTTTCTTCATCATTTTGATAAAATATCGCCGAGCGATAGCTCGAACCTCGATCATTACCTTGTTGGTCGACGGTGGTGGGGTTGTGCATGCGAAAGAAAAAATCAAGTATTTCTCTAAATGATGTTTCGTTGGGGTCATAAGTCAATTCAATCCCTTCTGCATGACCAGGATGATTTTTATAGGTTGGATTATCATTTTGCCCCCCTTGATACCCTACCTCAGTGTTGGCTATTCCTGGGCGTACCCGAAAAAGGTCTTCCATTCCCCAGAAACAACCCCCTGCGATATATGCCTTTTTGTAATTTTCCATTTTGCTTTTTTTAATGATTTTTACCGTTCAATCTTCTTCTAAAATAATTACATTTTCAAGAAAATGAACTACTTTTTGTACTGTCATCTCGCAGGGCTTTATCAAGCCTTTCTCTTTAGTGATATAGTAATTCAGACTAATAAAGTCAGAACCGCCAAGCTCTTCTCCAAAAATCTTAAATGACTTTCCATTATTGAAAATAGTCTTGCTCAGACCGTATTTCTTATCGGAATAAATTCCTTCCGAATAGCCATTGGGTATCTTGTTTAAATTACTTAGCATTTCACTATTCATTGTGCAAAATCTATTCTTTTTTTCTATACCTCTTCTTTAGTTACCTAAATTCTATTGTAAAGCTAATCCTTCTAAAGACATCTAGTTAGCTAAGCTCTTCATATTCTAAATTCTATTTTACCCACAAATCGAAAACATATACTTTTCAATTCTTAGTCGATTATAAAACTCCTCCCATACTACCGCCATCAACTTTTATCGCGGCTCCATTGGTAGCAGCAGAAAGTGGACTGCACAAATAGGTAATTGTAGTAGCAACTTCTTCCACCCTTGCAAAGCGTTGTAACAGCGAAGAGGTACGAACTTCTGAAAAGAAGGCCTCCTCTATTTGCGATTTTGTCTTCCCTTCTTTTTCCGCTGCATTGTCTAAAAATTGTTCTGCTCCTTCAGATAAAGTAGAGCCTGGAACAATCGTATTTACAGTAACTCCGCTTCCTTTGGTTAATTGAGCCAATCCTCTTGAAACCGCATGTATAGCAGTTTTTGTCATGCTATACGGAATCATATCAACGGGCACCAATGTTGCACATTCACTGGAGACAAACAAAATACGACCCCAGTCTTTGGAAAGCATCTTTGGCAGTAGGTTTTTAGACAACCTAACTCCGCTCATCACGTTTAGCTCGAATTGCCGATACCAATCATCATCGGGGGTCTCGAAAAAAGGTGCTGATGCATACATACCTACATTATTGATAAGAAGATCAATTTCTGGAAGTTTTTTCAGCAGTTCTTCGACCTCATCTAATTTGCTAAAGTCCGTTGCAAAACCAGAAACGGTGCTATTCGGGAATTCTTCTTGCAATTTTTGAACAGCCTTGGTAACACTTTCTACGGTTCTTCCGTTCAAAAGAACAGAAGCACCTTCCTGAATTAACGCTCTTGCGGTTGCAAAACCAATGCCAGCTGTTGACCCTGTGATAAATGCTGTTTTTTCTCGAAGTTGTAAATCCATTTCTAAGTTGATTTAATACCTGCTCTAGTATGACCGAGATGTTTTTAAAATAAGCCTCGACTAGACTCGTACATACAATTTTAGCAAAATTAAGCGCTACCCTGCAATACCCCATGTACTGAAGAGCACCCATAAGAGTAACACCAATCCGATTAGAATAATGGTAAGGGTAGCATCTGAAGACCATTTGAATTTTGGTCGTTCAGAATGTTCTTGAAAGGTAACTAGTTCTAATTCTTTGATTGGTTGAGCTTGTCCAGATTTACTAACTACCATTAATACAACAGCACAGAATAGGAACAAAAACAAGGCAAAGTGTAAGAAATTAATTCCTAGAAACATTCCCAATAGCGAATTTTCAGTAACATTGATTGTTCCTTCATTGGCCAAAAATTCAGCAATTAATCGAAACACTCCAATAGCAAAACCAGCCCATAAAGAAACGATCGCACCTTTGGCATTTATCCATTTATAAAATAATCCGAAAAGGAATACTGCCGCAATTGGGGGCGAAATATAGGCCTGTACACTTTGGAGGTAGTGAAAAATTCCACCGCCCATAAGGGCTTTCATAAAAGGAATCCACCCTAGGCTAACGAGGACCAAAACGATGGTTGCCAATCGACCAAAACGAACCAAATCTTTCTGAGTTGCCTTGGGCCTGTATTTTTGATAGAAATCAATAGTCAAAAGGGTAGAACTCGAATTAAAGGCAGATGAAAGTGAACTCATTAACGCAGCTAATAAGCCTGCAATGGCCAAACCTTTTAACCCTGTTGGGAGAAATCCGTTTATCATTGCTGGCAAGGCTTGGTCTGCATTTTCCATAGAAAACTCAATTGCCCCTTCTTGAAGTAGTGCATATGCGATCACTCCGGGTATAAAAAAAATAAATACGGGAAGTAATTTCAAGTATCCGGCAAATAGCGCACCTTTTCTTGCATTATTTACGTCTTTGGCAGAAAGCGTTCGCTGTACAATATATTGGTCGGTACACCAGTACCAAACACCTAGTATTGGTGCTCCGAATAGCATTCCTGTCCACGGGTATTCGGTGTCGGCCATAGGTCGCCATAAGTTAAAAAACTGTTCGGTGGGTGGATTGCCTTCTTTGGCGGAGGCAGTGGTAATCACCTCTATCATATGATCCCATCCGCCCAAAGCATACAAACCAAATGCTGTAACGGCAATAGTACCCAACAGCAAAATAAAGGCCTGTACCATATCAGTGTAAATTACTGCTTTCAGGCCGCCTAATACGGTGTAGAACCCGGTGGCAATAACAGTAACTATGGCACCGGTCCAAAAAGGAACCCCTATGGTTTCAAAAACCAATGCTCCGGCAAAAATGATAAGGGAAATTTTAGTGATGACATAGGCCAAAATTGAAATCACAGAAAGGTAACTTCTACAGGCTTTAGAATATCGTTTTTCAAGGAATTCTGGCATGGTGTATACTCCGGTACGCAAGTAAAAAGGTACGAATACCCAGCCTAGAAGGATTAAAACTAGGGAGGCAATTATCTCAAAATTCGCCATCGGCATATTACCGCGTGCACCGGCACCGGAGACACCTAAAATAATCTCAGAACCTATATTCGAAGCAAATAGAGATGCTCCGATCACCAGCCATCCTGAGTTCTTACCGGCCAAAAAATAGTCGACCGCACCCCCAGAATCCGTTTTACTTTTTGAGGCCCATTGGGCAATCCACAGTATAATTGCGAAATAGACTAGAATAATGGCAATATCCCAAAAACTAAGGGTTGAAAGCATAGCATGGTGATTTTATAATTGAGTTAGTTTGGTCTTTTTAAGCTACCAATTATTCAAACCTAGGAGTTTTTTTCCTAAGTCGGTAAGCTTAGCGGTTTCATATTTGGTTTGTTCCCATTTTCTAGGGTCTCCAGGAAATGCATAGCCTTCAGGGGCAATTCGATTTCTCCATGAATTGATACGCCAGTTTCTAAGTTCTTCATTGTCTTCTTCCGCCGGCATCATGGAAATGTACTGGGCAATTCGCACTTTATCACCGGACCTGTTCGGACGAATACCATGGGGTTCGGTACTATTGAAAATCAACAAATCGCCAGCTTCCATTTTTACTTTTACAATTTTATCTTCTAGGTTTGAAATATCAGGTTGAAAATGATCGCGATCCTCTGGTTGACTTAGTTTCCAGGTATCATAGTTGCGATATAACCATGGAATGCATTGAAAGCCTCCCATATTTTCATCAGTTTGATCGGCCAACGCCAGCACGCCTTGAACATTTTGAGGCCGGGTTTCAGGGTCATAATCCCAATGAATAAAGCCCTTTTTATCCACTCCTGGTTGCAATGGAAAATTCAAGTTAGCGCGGTCAATGGTTACCCACAGTTTTTCAGTACCCCAAACGTCAGCGAATGCATCATAAACGCGCTGCATTTGTCTATTGTTCCACAAGTGCTGATGGTTGTAAACCTCCACCATTCCCGTACCCGTAAGTTCTTTCATTTGCATTTCTGCCCTTGGAGGAGCATACCAAGTATTTGAATCGTTAGGATCTTTTTCGTCAAACTCCCAGATAAAATCAGCAGTGGCTTTTGCCTGTTCCTTTGGAATGGCGTTCTTGATTACGATGTAGCCGTTATGCATCCAAAATGCCCAGTCTTCCTCGCTTAATACCCGAAGTGGTTTCCCATTCGAACGATCATTTAATTTCTGTTTACTACTCGTTGCTGTAGATGGGTTTCCAGGAATTTCCTCATGGGCTTTATTGGCCATTTCCATTTTATATTTTGAATCCATAGTGCATGATTTTTTAAAATTACTACTTTGTTGCTACTGTAAAACTAGAAACGAAAACACAGCTTCTCCACCTCAATATTGATTTCTATTTGAACAATATTGATATTTTATACCCATACCGTATAATTTAGTGACAATTTCGTTACATTTAAGAATGAAAATCCAACTAGAAACCATTAATCCGGCCTCTAAAAGTCCATTTCGTCTTTTACATGATCCTAAACTAAATCATCTCTTCTACTGGCATTTTCATCCAGAATTCGAACTCGTATATATTGAAGGGGCAAGTGCCACCCGTCATGTAGGAAATCATATTTCACAATTTACCAATAGTGATCTCGTTCTGATTGGATCGAACATTCCGCATCTAAATTTTGACCATGGGGTTGCTACTACCTATCGCAAAGAAGTATTGCATATCAAACCTTTATTTAAGGAAAACTTCATTGCACAAATGCCTGAGCTACAGTCTATTGAAGTCTTGATGGAACGCTCTAAATACGGACTAGCATTTTCAGGTGAAATAAAAAAAGAGGTTGGTGAATTATTAAAAGAACTGCATCTATTACCTCCCTTTGAGTTCTTCATGCAATCCATTCACATTTTAAAGCAACTGGCTGAAAGTAAGGAGTACGCATTGCTTCACACCAAACCCTACGTAAATCGATATAGCAAAAAAGAACAAGAGCGAATTCGTCAAATTTATGCACTAATCGATGAACGCTACCAAAATAAAATAGCAGTTGATGAAGTTGCAGCGCTTTGCAATTTGACCAAACCTGCTTTTTGCCGCTACTTCAAGAAGGCAACAGGAAGCACTTTTATCAGCTTCTTGAATCAATATCGTATTAGTCAGGCCAAACGTTTGTTGCTAATGGGGAAGAATATCAGCGAAGCTTGTTATGAATGCGGTTTCGAGAGTCTGTCGTATTTCAATCGTACATTTAAGAAGATAACAACAGAAAATCCATCAGATTTCAAAAGAAAACTGCAAGACCGTTCTTCGAGATAAAATTCAATTAACCGAAAAATGCTACCCGTATCAACAGCCATGCATAAAATACAGCCTCTTTATCTACAACCGTACCTATTCAGTATAAACGCCAATAGCGCTGGTGATATCGGCAGTTGCAGTTATTGGTAGCTTGTTTTCAAAGAAAAAACCCCTCGACATTTCTGTTCGAGGGGTTTTCTAACTAAATAACCAACCAAAAATTGTTCACTTCGCCCGTAACTGTGCTCCGGGTGAGAGCTTATCAAACTTATTTTACACGACTTCTTTTGACCTTCATGATAGGATTCGAAGTCTTCGTTCTTTTTCTAGACACCGCGCTTTTGCCCGATTTTAAGTACTGCTGATATCCTTTTCCTTTAAACTCATATACCGTTTCACTAGAAGGGTGATATAGCTCAATTGTACTATCATTAATAACGTAAAGCTCGAAGTAATCATTGCCCATAAAGTCGTAAGCAAGTGTTAAAGTTTTGAGTGTTTCATCGTTTTCTACGTCATACACCTGATAATCACCTTCAAAATCCCATTGGATATTACTTAAAGATGTTCCGGGGTTATCAATTGAAGATCGAAAGAAATCTGGATTAAACTGTATGAAATTCTCATCATCAAAATCATTAAACGCACCCTCTTCACTGGTAAATATTTTTTCCCAGGCATCATACTCTTGTAAAAAAAAGTTGATATTGTCATAGAAGACCGTATCGTAATCAAAGTTGCTGATTTGATATCCGTTTAGAAAATAAGACGTTCCAGAACGTGGATCTCTCACTTCTATGGTATTTCCGTTCACGGCGAAAATGTCTAACAGCCATAACCCGTCAACATCATGATTGATTTCTACCGTTCCACGAAGCGTACCGTAGCTCCCCACATCGATTCCAAATCCATTACCTGTTTTACCAATGCCAACGATATTGTTATTGGCATAAACCGTTCCATTATCGAATGAAATGGTGAAGGCGCGCTGCAAGAAAGGCACTTCGCCGTTTCCCGTGGTCGCATTAATATCTACATACCATAAATCATATGATCGCAAAACCTGATCTGTATTGAAGGCCGACTCTTCAATGAAATCGTCTTCAATAATGGTATCTACATAGCAAGAGGTCATCAATACACCCAAAAGTAGTAATCCTAAAAGTCGTTTTGCCTTCATAACGGTCTGATTTTAAATTCAGTTCATATAAAACAAATGCCATGCCAATAATTTTAAATACTTGATAATGAGTATTTAAGGTTTCGATTTTTTAATTCATTAGCTTTGTATTCTTAATTAGATTTCATGTCAAAAGAAATGAAGTTTGGGGTTCTAGGAGGTGGAAGTTGGGCCACGGCAATTGTGAAGATGCTAACTGAAAATCAAGACAAGGTAGGCTGGTATATGCGAAATTCTGACGCTGTTACTTACATAAAAAAGGAAAAACACAATCCGAATTATCTAAGTTCTGTGGAGTTTCACACCGAGCAGTTGCAGCTGACGGATGATATCAATGAAATTATCGGTTCTTCTGATGTGCTCATTTTTGCTATCCCCTCTGCTTTTTTAGAAAGTGAGCTTCAAAAGTTGAATTTGACCTTGAAAGATAAAATCATCTTTTCGGCCATAAAGGGAATCGTACCGGAAACGGGATTAATTGTGGGCGAGCACTTTCATGAAAAATACAACATCGATTTCGAAAACATTGGTGTAATTACAGGCCCTTGTCACGCAGAAGAAGTAGCTCTCGAGCGCCTATCGTATTTAACCATTGCCTGTGCAGATGAAAAAAAGGCGCAATTGGTTGCTGAAAATTTAAAAAGCCACTATATAAAGACCAAAATTTCTGACGATATTATTGGAACCGAATATGCCGCCATGTTGAAAAACATTTATGCCTTGGCAGCCGGAATTTATCACGGCTTGGGCTATGGTGATAATTTTCAAAGTGTGTTGATGAGTAATGCCATTCGTGAAATGAAACGCTATATCAAACGTGTGCATAAAATGAAACGCAATATTAATAACTCAGCCTATTTAGGAGATTTATTAGTTACTGGATACTCCACATTTAGTCGTAATCGGATGTTTGGGAATATGATTGGTAAAGGTTATACTGTAAAAAGCGCTCAAATGGAAATGAAGATGGTAGCCGAGGGTTATTATGCGGCCAAAACCGCCTATGACCAAAAAGCAAAATTTAGCAAAAAAGTACAAACCCCAATAATTGATGCTGTTTATAAAGTGCTCTACCAAGGGGCAAATGCGAGGCGGGTTTTTAAAGCGCTAACGGATAGGTTGGATTAACGCTTCTTTGCTTGAAGCATTCTATAGTTAGGAGCAGACAATGGGTTATAACATAAAGGGATCTTGAATAGTCAATTTAGCACATCACCAAGGCCCACTATTGGCGTTCCATTGAAAAATTAGAATGCTCCTCCAACTCTTGATGCAACTGGTCTCTCCAAGCTAGCACTTGAGCGTCATCAACTTTATAAATCTTCTTGAATTCATCTAAAATAGGTTTCATCAAAGACCGGACACCTTCAATATCAAAATACAAACGCCCCGTTCTACGAATAAAGAAGTCCATAGGGTTTAGTACCATTTCGTAATCGACACCAAAACGCAATTCTGCCTTGGCCATTCGCTCATATTTGTCGGTATCTTTTAAACTTGCATAGGTTTCTAAAATGATTTCAGTTTGTTTGCCGTAATTGGTGACCAAGAACCAAGCATCATACTCCGTAAATCCGTCGGCTTTAATTTTTTCAAAGACTTCTGCTATATATTTTTTGACATGCTTAAACTTTTTGAAATCTACATTTCCACAGAGGTAAATTTCATCGGTATGGCATTCTTTCAAAGTAGTCCCCTCCTCTTCTAGTTTTTTGGCGATACGGTCAACAACCCGTTCGGCCATTTTTCGATATCCCGTAAGTTTTCCGCCTGCAATGCTAATCAAACCAGTATCTGAAGTAAATATCTCGTCTTTTCGTGAAAGTTCGGAGGCAGATTTTCCTTCCTCATGAATTAATGGCCGAAGCCCTGCCCATGAAGAAACAATATCTTCCATTTCCAAGTTAATTTTTGGGAACATATTATTTACTGCCGAAAGTAAATATATCGCATCCGCCAAATCAGTTCTGACCTTGTCTTTGTCAAGATTGAAGTTCGTATCGGTAGTTCCTACGTAAGTTACTTTTCCTCTTGGAATAGCAAACATCATTCTCCCATCTGGAATGTCAAAATACACCGATTGTTTTACCGGTAATTTTTCTTTCGGAAAAACCAAATGGACGCCCTTAGTCAAATGCAGGCGTTTTCCTTTTTTAGAGTTGTTTACACTTCTGAGTTCGTCTACCCAAGGACCCGCAGCGCTAATTACGTATTTGGTTTGGATGGTAAAATCTTCCCCTGAAATTTCATCCATCACACTTACGCCTGAAATCTTTTCATCAGTGTATTGAAAATCTTGAACAGAAGCATAATTCAGAGCTGTTGCCCCAAATTGTAAACTTGTTTTTATATTTTCAATAGTCAATCGAGCATCATCTGTTCGATACTCTGCATAATAACCTGCGCCTTTTAATATTTTCTTTGGAAGTAAAGGCTCAAGCTTTAAGGCTTCCTTTTTCTCCAACATTTTACGTTTATCATCGCCAGTAACTTGGGCAAGAATATCGTAAACTTTGAGGCCGATGGAAGTCAGCCATTTGCCATACGAGCCATTTTCAATTAACGGAAGCAACATTTTTTCGGGAAGCACGAGATGGGGTGCTAGTTTATGTACGATTGCCCGCTCGGAACCCACTTCTTTAACCAACCAAAAATCAAATTGCTTAAGATAGCGCAGTCCACCATGAATTAGTTTTGTCGATTTACTACTTGTTCCAGAAGCAAAGTCATTTTTTTCAACCAGTGCCACTTTCAATCCGCGGGAGGCAGCGTCTAAAGCTATGCCACCGCCTGTTATTCCACCTCCGATTACCACTAGGTCGAATACTGAGGTAGCCAGTTTGTCAACTGTTTTTGCCCGGTCTAGATTCGAGAATTTTATGTTTTTTGACATTTATTTAATCGACATTGCGAGGAGATCTGTCGAACTTGCAATCTGTCTCCTCAAAGTTCATACTATCATTCATGTTCCGAACAAACGTATTGCTTCTTCAATCGGCTCATGCCCTGCTTCTCGCAAAGACGTTTTTTACTGTTCTTCCCAACCTTTGGTTCTTTCGACCGCTTGTTGCCACTTGCTATACAAGCGCTTTCTCTTTACCCGGTCAAAAGTAGGTTTGAAAATACGGTTCATGGGTCTGTTTTGGTCAACGTCTTCCTGTTTCCAAAGTCCAACATGAATTCCTGCCAAAAACGCTGCACCCATCGCCGTAGATTCGATGACTTCAGGCCGATGGACCTCTGTATCCAAAATATCTGCCTGAAACTGCATTAGGTGGTTATTGGCACATGCACCACCGTCGACGCGAAGATTTTCCAATTCTATTCCTGAATCATCTTCCATCGCCTTTAAAATATCCTTGGTTTGATACGCCAATGATTCTAAGGTCGCTTTCGCTAAATGTGCTTTACCAGTATCACGTGTTAATCCGAAGACAGCACCCCGGGCATACATATCCCAATAGGGAGCTCCCAGTCCTGCAAAGGCAGGAACTACATATACCGGATTTTCACCTTCTACAGAATCAGCCAAGGCTTCTGTTTCACGTGCATCTTTTATTAATTCTAGTCCGTCTCTTAACCATTGCACAGCTGCGCCGGCAATGAAAATACTTCCCTCAAGGGCATACGTTACTTTGCCATCCAAACCATATCCAATGGTGGTTAACAATCCATTTTTGGAGAACATTGGTTTATCTCCTGTATTCATCAACATAAAACAGCCCGTGCCATAGGTGTTTTTTGCAGTTCCTTCTTTAAAGCAAGCCTGGCCGAATAGTGCCGCTTGTTGGTCACCGGCTATCCCAGCAATAGGGATTTTAACCCCGTCCAATTCATAATCACCAAAATGATGTGCTGATGGTTTAACCTCAGGTAACATACTTTTCGGAATACCTAAAACTTCTGTCAACTTAGCATCCCATTTCAGATGTACAATATCATAAATCAAGGTTCGAGATGCGTTGGTATAATCGGTAACATGACTTTTGCCTTTAGTCATATTCCAAACCAACCAGGTGTCTACGGTGCCCATCAACAAATCGCCGTTTTCAGCTTTTTGTTTTGCTCCAGGGACATTGTCTAGAATCCATTTCACTTTGGTTCCGGTAAAATAGGAGTCAATTACGAGTCCTGTGGTTTGCCTAACGTGTTCGGTTAAACCATTGTTTTTCATGTTCTCGCAGATGTCTGCGGTACGTTTATCTTGCCAAACAATAGCGTTGTAAACTGGTTCTCCTGTATTCTTATCCCAAACAATGGCCGTTTCACGCTGATTGGTAATTCCAATGGCTTTGATTGCCGAAGCGCTTATACCTTGCTCTTCTACAAGCTGTGCAAGAACACTTAGTTGCGATTCTAGAATCTCTTTCGGGTCATGTTCTACCCATCCTGATTTTGGAAAAATCTGTTTAAACTCTTTTTGAACCATGCCTTGAATGGCCCCTGCTTGATCAACCAACAAAGCGCGTGAACTTGTGGTACCTTGATCTAAAGAAATAATGTATTGATTTGCCATAGTTTTTGTGTTGACTAAGTTCTAAATATAGGGCTTAAACTTACCATTTCAAAAGCGGTAAACTAATCTATAGTTATCGTAACATTTAATTCATTTCCGAGAGCGTCTACCACAGTAATCTTATGTCTCCCTAAGCCCGGAATTAATCCGATTTCATGAAAGTCTTTTGTTTGCAAAATAAATCGGTCATCTAAATACCAGTAGACTTCGGTCTCGGGTTTTGCATGTGCCAATTTCAAGACCATCTCATTTTTCTCACCCTTGAAGTTTTTTGTCAATGAAATGCGGCTTCCGTTTTTAGGATAAATGAATTCCATAGGAGGCGAATTGGTACTTTTGCAATCATTTCGAAACGGGGGTAAGGGCTTGTAATTCGGATGCGTTCGTTTGTAATAAAATTCCATAAGCGGTGGTAATAAAAACCACGATGATGATACAGCGGTTGATAAGTCAACACAAGATGAATTTACACGGAATTGCTTTTGCGCATCTAATTGAACCATTTGGTGGTAGTGGCATTCCTTCACGTAATTTTCTTTCTTGGGAATAGTTATGGATGTCTTGGGGCATATAGCTGTTGCCAAATAGCCACTCTTAGCACAAACATCAATAGCGACAAATTCATCAAAAGGCTTTTGAAACCATTCACTACGGGGAAGCACGTCAAAAACATCAAATAAAATAGGAGCGGCGCTGGTCACTCCCGACACATTCGGACGGCCTTCTCCGTCGGCATTTCCTACCCAAACACCCACGACGTATGCTGCAGTTACACCGATGGCCCAAGCATCTTTATTGCCAAAACTTGTGCCCGTCTTCCAAGCGATTTCCTTACTGCTATCGTAAAATTCCCATGATTCATTGCCTTCTGGGCGGTTCACCTCTTTCATGGCCTCAAAAGTGAGGTAAATGCTCGCAGCATCAAAGACTGTTTTTTCAACGGATTTTTCTCCAAAGTCAACTCCTTCCTTTAAAAAGGTAGGTTCAGTAAATTCCCTTGAAAAGTACTCGCTTGAGGTTGTATTAAAATGGTTGAGGGTAGATGCCAAATTCGCATATGTTTTGCATAGATCCCATAAATTACTCTCTGCGCCGCCGAGAATTAAGGTTAGGCCGTAGTGGTCTGCCGATTTGTTCAATCCTCCCAATTCAAAAACATCCAACTGGTCTCTAAATTTTGCTAGCCCGTACGACTGTAACAATCGCACTGCTGGAATATTTAAGGAGCGCGCCAACGCATTTTTCGCCTTAACTGCACCACTATATTCCTCACTAAAATTCTCTGGGGTATAGCCAGCAATTTGAGTAGGTACATCAGCCACTAACATATCTGGAAGCAATTCACCAGCATCTAACATGGCAGCATAAAGCAAGGGTTTCACGGTACTACCCGTACTTCGGTTCGCACGTACCATATCAACATCTTTCTGATTCTCCTTGGTGGTTTGTGTGTTTCCAACATAGCTACGTACTTCCCTAGTGTTTACATCTAAAACCAAAACCGCTGCATTATGTACTTGATTTTGTAGTAGACGTAGATGGTGTTTTTGTACGATGGCATTCACGTTGCGCTGCAGATTTTCGTCTAAAGCGGTTCTCACCCGTTGCCCATGGGCATTTTTAGCAATTTGCGCTGTCAAGTGGGGAGCAGTTTTGGGCAGCGGATATGGTTTTTGCGGAAGTTCTTCCAACAGGGCTAAGTGATATGTCGTGCTATCAATATATTTTTTAGTAAGTAACTTTTGCAGTAAGCGATTGCGTTTATCTAGTAACCTTTGTTGATTCTTTCCTGGATAAATCAAACTTGGTGCATTGGGTAAAACTGCCAAGGTCGCAGATTCTGCCCAAGATAATTGATGTGCCTGTAAACCGAAATAACGCCAAGAGGCAACATCAAGTCCGACCACATTGCCACCAAAAGGAGCATGGCTTGCATAGAGTTTCAAAATATCTTCTTTGGAATGACGTAACTCCAAGCGGGTAGCCAGAATCAATTCAATAAATTTTTCGAAATACGAGCGGTTTTTATTTCTAGATAATCGTATGAGTTGTTGTGTCAAGGTGCTGCCGCCGCGAACGGTCTTTCCTGCAGCGAAATTTGACCTGATAGCCTTGGCCATTGAAACAGGATTAAACCCGAAGTGATGGTAGAAATGCCCATCTTCAAACTGTAACAAACAGGTTTCGAATTTTTTCGGCACACTATCGACAACAGGAAAACGCCATTGACCGTCATCTGCAATTTTCGCGCCGATCAAAGTGCCTTGTCTGCTTTCAACTACCGTAGCTGTCGGCACTTTAAATAATTGTTTGGGAAGACAGAAATAGTACGCGATTAGTAGTAGACTAAAAAGAATGAGCTTTTTGGGGTGTTTGCGAGCGAAGTGTAACCATCTATCTTTCAAAATCATACTCCCGCTCTACCAAACAAATTCTTACTTTGTACCAAGAATACCAATCTTTTATTCCTTTTTGTTGCGCAAACAAATGGTCTGTATTTGCTTTCCAATTGGCAATAGCTTCTAAACTTTCCCAGTAACTAATAGTGATACCAACCTCTTCTCGGGCACTTTCGAAATCTAAATAGCCAGGCTGCCGTTTAGCCAAATCTTCCATTTGTTGCGCCATTTGGGCATAACCCTTATCGCCCTCGGTTCTAGTTGACGTAAAAATTACTGCGTAGTATGGAGTCTTAGTATTCATTTTTTTGATTTTGCACTGCCTGCCCTTTTTCAAATCGATGCAGTCTCCTTGAGCTTCTTAGTCAAACCATAGATTCGACTAGCTCAAACAATATATTCCTTCTCCAAAAAATAAGATACAATGGCCTCCTTCATCAATATCGACTGTTCTCCTGCTTTTAAGGGCGGTAACTCTTCCTTGACTATATAATGTGGCCAGCTTTCTTCATCAAAATGCGAAAATTCATAATACCCATAGGGCTCCAACAAACGGCAGATGGCAATATGCATTAAGTCTAACTTTGCATCTTTCTTATATCTTCTGTGATACTGCCCCAATTCTTGCACCCCAACCAAGTAAATAATGGCATCGAGCTCAAGGGGGTCACCATCAGCGAATTGATTAGAGAGTCTTTCTACCAATTCTTCCCAACGCGCTTTTAATTGTGTATCTCTTGACATTTTCTGTTTTTAGCTATCCTCTTATCTATTTAGATAGGAACTTTTTAGCTTTGTCAAAGGTACAAATCAAAGTTCTATATTTGTTGAAACGCTTTACCTATGAGCTTCTTGGATATCATTTTAGGATTGTTGCTTGCTTACGGATTGTACAAAGGCCTAAAAAACGGACTTTTCGTCGAATTGGCCTCCTTGATTGCTTTGATTGCAGGAATTTTTGGAGCTATTCATTTTTCGTATATCGCTGGCAATTACCTCTCGCAAAATATGGATTGGGACGAGCGTTACATCAATCTTACCGCTTTTGTTGTTACCTTCATTGCGATAGTTATAATCGTTAATTTTGCTGGAAAATTTTTGACCAAAATCGCCGATTTTGCTATGTTGGGGCTACTCAATAAGATTGCTGGAGGGCTTTTCGGCACTTTGAAAGTAGCGGTTATTCTTGGGGCTCTTCTTATATTTTTTGAACGTGTAAATTCATCGGTCGGTCTTTTAAAAAATGAGAACATAGCGCATTCTGTGCTCTATGAACCGGTAAAGGAAATTGGGGCATTTGTATTTTCTGCCGTCTTAGAAGGAGGTGAAAATTCAGAGGAGGAGGAATAGAATTTGTTGCCCTCCCTTTTGAAACAATGCTATCTCAATACGGGTTTAGAACAAGAATTCAACCGTTTTACTTGCGAAAATGAACCTTACATAGATATTATAGGCCTTTAACCGACCATAACAAATTCTCTTTCGTACATCTAGTATCTTGCTCACGCCATTTTTGTAAAAAAGCTAATTTGGGAAGGTTAAAAGATTCTGTATTCTATCATGATGCGATTCATGAAATCAACTACTCATTTGGTGACTTCTACCTATTTGACGGTTTTGTGATTGCGGAAGTTTACGAGGGGGTTACTTTTACTTGGGATAACCATGGAAAAAAGGTAGTGGAAGACATTGCATATTTATATGACACGAATGGCCATGATCTTATATTTATTTCCAACCGAATTAACTCCTATTCAATTAAACCAACAGATTGGCGAAAGTTTTTTAAAAATCGTTATGTGCTAAACGGCTATGCCGTTGTAAGCTATTCAACAATCGGAAATTCTATCGCGCTCTTAGAAAAGCTATTCATCAAAACGCAGTCAAAGAGGTTCAACTCATTGGAAGATGCCATTGAATGGGCCAAAGGAGTTTCCAGCAATCGGATGGTTTCATAAGTAGGTTTTGTTGCAGTGCATCGCATTCTGAACCATTCAGGTTCTTAAGATCACAAACCGTCTTTGCCAGACCTTTCAAGCAGAACACGGTCAAAGTCAATTTTATATCTAATTTATAAATCCTTTTGAGCTCCCTAAGGGTCAAATAAAGTTGCGCAGCAGAACCAAGGGAGTTGTCCGAAATCATGCAAATTGTAAGATATTGGACTATGTCAAAGTGCCGGTAATCTACTTTCACCGTTGGTTCCTATGCTGTAGCCCAATCTTAAAGAAATATCAATAATAACAGGGTTGAAACGCTTTAGGGGTCAACTTAATTTATTGATTATCTTCAAAATCTGTTTTTTTATCTCGGTTTCAAATTAGTATTTCGAGGAATAAGGACCCTGTATTTATACAATTGCTATGAATTTCAACATATTCAATACCCTCATACTATCAGGTATTTTACAAGGATTCATATTTTTTGTTGCCGTAATTTCCAACAAAAAATACAAGAGTAAAGCCAACTCTTTCCTAGCACTTACGGTGCTCTTTCTTAGTATTAGCAACTTAAATTATTATGCATGGGATGTAGGACTTATGAAAGAAATTCCCGGTTTGACTTTTCTTCATATTCCGTGGGCATTAACACTGGCGCCAAGCTTTTACCTGTATGTGAGACATTCAGTCAAGGGGGCAATGATTGAGTCGCAGAAACCCAAGAACACTTTAGCCCTTTTTACCCCCTTTATTCTTATTTCGCTTTGTATTTGGGGCACTCGCCTTTATACCTTTTTGCTTGAAACGCCTGACATCATTAAAAACAACTTCTATTTTTATCTTGAGCTGGTTAATTTAGTGGCAATCGTAGGCTCTGCCCTTGCTTCCTATAGACTACTGAACAAATTTCGTGCAGCCAAAAAGAAAATGCCAGAGCGCTTTTTCCTTAAATTAGGTTGGCTTCGCAAAATGCTAGTCATCTCTTGTGCGATTATTGTTTGCTGGGTTGTGTTGATTGTCTTAGACATGGCCACAGCGATAGATAGCATAACCCTCTTTTATCCTTTGTGGTTGTCGTTAACAATATGGATTTACTGGGTAGGCTATACGGGTATTTATCAATCAAAATTGGCGCAAGAAAGGGCCGAAATAAGACGCGAACTCAAAAATAAACAACTTCTTGCCAAAGCAAGTACATTTCAGAAAAACAGCACCAGAGAGGCGGAACATTTTAATCAAATTATTCAACTGTTGAAAAATGACCAAATCTATACCAACCCATCTTTAGGTCTCCAAGATATTGGTGACCGTCTCAACATTTCACCCAATTACGTGTCAAAGATTGTAAATGCGCAGGCCAATATCAGTTTTACCGACCTGGTCAACCAGTATCGGCATGAAATGATCAAAGAAATGTTACAAGATTCCAATTTCTCAAACTACAAAATTATGGCCATAGCGTTAGAGGCAGGATTCAATTCCAAGTCTAATTTTTACAAGTATTTCAAATCTGTAGAAGGGGTTACGCCAACGGAGTATCGCAAAAAACTATTAGAATTGTCCTAAATCTAATAAACTGCAAGATTGTGGACTCCCCTCATAGAATTTCATGATAAAACACCCGTTGTGAGGAAAATAAATAACCTCAATGGCATAAATCAACATGCACAACGAGTTAACCTTTTAAAAACTTTTTATCATGAAAAACAAAGTATTACGAATTCTAGGTGCAGCAAGCCTAGTCTTATTTATGAGTAGTTTAATGACAAGCTGTAGCGTCGAAGATGGCGTAGATGGTTTAAACGGAATTGATGGTATAGATGGAGCTAACGGACAAGATGGCGTCGATGGACAAGATGGGGCCGACGGGGCTGATGCAATTGGCCTAGAGGAGTTCGCAAAATATGGTTCTATAGAACTTAGGGTGCAGGGTATGAGGCCTGATAGTGTGGCTTTTGACTACGAAACGGAATTGGAATTTATTTCTCCCGCACTTGATAATAACAATTTTCGAGACGATGATCCTGATCATGAATTCTACTTTTTACGATTGTTAAACGCGCCTAACGTAGATGAAATAAACGGAGCTGCTATATCTTTAGATGTAATTGATGCAGGCTTAGCATCGCAAAGTTTTAGTTTTGAAATACAGTTTTCAGATTTTGCTATTTTCTCTGATGATTTAACCTATATCTCACTTGATGACTCTTACTATGGGGCTATCAATACAAACAACAGAGTCAGCAATAATTACGGTGTTGCCACTACGTTCACTATTAGCGAATACAGCTTTGACGATACCACCAATAATTTGAAATTCTCCTTTGTTATGGAAATCGATGGAAACAATAATGAAACAGGAAACCATCTCAGAGTTGATGGTGCTGTTGATATCATGGTGTTTGAAAATGTAAATCCCAGTTATTAATGTTTGGTTTTCAATTTGACAAGTAACCTGAGTTTTTTTAACTTCTGTAGTTACAAATGAACATGCCCTCTAAATTCTTTTAGAGGGTTTTTCTCATTCAAAGTTTTTCGCGACTACTTAACAAATGAAATGTCATCTCAAAATAAATCCGTTTTTCATAGGGTCATTGGGGTCAATACAAAAGGTATGTGTTCCTGTAATAAAAGCTGTTCCTTCCACTTGCGGAATAACCGCTTTAAACGGACCATAATCTACTTCAGATATCACTGAACCTTTAAAGACCGAACCGGTAATACTTTCTATGGTCATGGTCGCACCAAGATCAATTTCTTTTCTTTGCTTGTGAATCGCCATTCTTCCTGAAACACCAGAACCTGTTGGGCATCGGTCAACTTCACCCTCAGCAAAAATGCAAACGTTTTTGCTGTTAATCTCAGCTGCATCAGAATCTCCAATAAAAATAGTGCCGTACAAAAAGCTTAAATCTTCTTCGAAAGGATGTAAGATGTTTTGTTCTTGCTGCATCACCGCTCGTTTGATATCCATTCCTTTGGAAATCAATGTGCGATACGAATTTGTGCTCAAGTCGAAATCGAAATTATTTTTCTTCATATCAACATAAGCATAAAATGCACCTCCATAAGCTAAATCATAGGTTACCTTACCTAAGCCTTGTACCTCAACTACTTTATCCAAGCCGACCACAAAACTTGCTACACAGTGAAATCGCACTCCCATAACTTTGGAGTTTTTGACTTGGGCAAAAGCCGTAATTCGTCCGCAGGGGGCGTCTACTTTTAAGATGTTATCTCCTTCTTCTACCTCAATCCAATGCATCTCGATGGCCAAAGTTGCAATCGCGATTATGGCGTGCCCGCACATAGTGCTATACCCTTCGTTATGCAAGAAAAGGATGCCAAAATCACCATCGTCATCATTTGGTGGCACTAAAATACAACCGTACATATCGGCATGCCCCCGCGGTTCAAACATCAGAGCAGTTCGTAAATGGTCATAATACTCCTTGCAAAAACGACGATATTCCAAAACTGAGTTTCCTTGGAGCTCTGGAAAGCCCGAGACGATTACCCTCAAGGGTTCACCCCCTGTGTGCATGTCAACGGTTTTAATCTGTAACCAATCTTTGGGCGGATTAAAATTCGTTTGACTTTTTATCTTCTGAAACGTACTACCCATGTATAAATTTTTTGTAATAATAGGATGCAGCCACTAAGTCTTCAAGTGCATACCCGACAGATTTAAAAAGCGTAATTTCTTCATCATCTATTCTTCCTTTAGCTTTTCCCGAACAAAGCGAAAATAAATCTCCTTGTATATCATTCGCCTTTAGAATTCCTGATTCAAGAGGTACAAAAAGGTCTCCACTCTCTTCAGTACCACCAAAAGTATCTACAAAAACAGATGCTTTTTTTATCGCCTCATCATCTGCCTCTCGCATATCTTTTCTATATGCCCCAACCAAATCGATATGTTGCCCTGCCATTAGATGTTTTCCCAATACCAATGGAACTTTTGACAGCGTAGCACAGCTTACAATATCTACTTCAGATATTTTTTCGGCAATGCTAGGTATGACTTCACAGCTAAAGTTTTCATTTTGAAACTGATTGCATACTTGCTTTGCATTTTCAATATTCCTCCCCCAAACATACACGTGTTTAATGGGCCTTACCTGTGCATGCGCGCGAATTAAATTTGTAGAAAGTGCTCCCGTTCCTATCATCAATAACGATGTGGAATTCGTTTTAGATAAATAGGAAGAAGCCAAGGCAGATGCAGCTGCGGTACGCTTTGCTGTTAAACTCTTGGATTGAATAATCGCCTTAACTGTTCCTTTTTTCGCATTCAATAGAACGTAAATAGCTTGAACAGAAGGCAACTCAAACTGCTCATTTTCAGGGCTAACCGTAGCAATTTTTACACCCGCCTCTTTACTCGGGTTCCAGGCCGGCATTAGAAATAATGTAGAATCCTTACCCATTTCAGGATTAGGAAAATCATGATGATGACGCTGAGGCACTACTATATCTCTAGAGGTAAAACCTAGTTTCAAAGCAGAAATCAGTTCCGCAAAATTGGTGTTGTCATTTATGAAGTCATCACTGATCTGGACGGTTGGTTCCATATTCTAAAAATATGGAAATATATCAAAGGCCATATCATTTACTATATTTAAGCATGAACTTTATTGAAAACCCTATTTATGTCTTGGCGATTTTATGTTTAATGGTGCTATTGTCAATGCAGGCCGCCAAGACCAAATTAGGTGGCAAACTAAGTGCAGCCTTATTGGTAATAGTGTTTACTGCGGTATTGGCCAATTTGAGTCTGATTCCTTCCGCCTCTAATGCGATTGCCTTATATGATGGTATTTTTAAATACCTCGCACCTCTTGGTATTTTTTACCTATTACTCGAAATTAATTTGCAATCATTAAAGAAGGCGGGGGCACCTATGATCATCTTGTTTTTGATTGGTTCGTTGGCTACCGTTCTCGGCATTTTGGGTTCGTGGTATCTTGTTTCACCACAGAACGTTCTTGGCGATAAGGGTGATATAATTGCAGGTATGCTCACTGGTACCTATACCGGTGGCAGTGTCAATTTCAATGCCATTGCCTTAGAGTATGACTTTCAAAAAGAAGGAGCCCTATATGCAGGTACTATTGCCGTAGATAATGTAATGACCACCATCTGGATAATAGTGACCTTAGCGATTCCAGCTCTTCTGAGACCTTTATGGAAGGACAAAAAAGTAACGCTAAAAGCTCAAAAGGAAGTGGCCAATGCTTCAGATGCGTTGAACTTAGCATCTATGATGTGGTTATTTTTTCTTGGGGCGGCCGCTTTTTACCTTTCCGACCTCATCAAGCAGGTGTTACCACAAATTCCTTTTATATTGACCCTTTCCACCCTTGGTATCGTATTGGCCCAAATACCCTATATCGCAAAACTCAGCGGTAGCCGCAGCCTAGGCATGTATTCGTTGTATCTGTTTCTAGCGGTTATTGGGGCATACTGCGAAATCGATGCGGTGCTGGAGCTCAAAGACACGGGGATAACGCTTTTACTGTTTACCGCTTTGGCCGTATTTTTTCACGGTATTTTAATGATTGGTATTGGCGGTTTGACCTATAGAGATTGGGATATGATTGCAATCGTTAGCCAAGCTAATGTAGGCGGTAGCACAAGCGCTATTGCTATTGCTGAATCGCTAAATAGAAATGAGCTGGTGTTACCCGCTATTCTCGTTGGCACTCTAGGTAATGCCTTAGGTACTTATTTGGGGTTTTTGGTAGTTGGAATACTATAACTATAGCCCATAGCGTACTCCAAGTTTCTCAAGAGGTGAAAAATTACAAGTTCGTGTTTCCAGCACATAACATCTAGCGCTCCTACTGAACTACCTCCACCCATTGCCCTTTTGTTCTCACCACGTAATCGTTGTCATACATCGCTTCGGCTTGAACTCCAGGTAAGTAATACCTGCCTAGAAAAGAAGCGTTCAACAGAATTCTCAACGTTTTTGTTTCGTTGCCCTTCAAATCAAAATGGAAGTTGGCACGATCACCTCGTAAATCGGTATAGTTGACCTGGTTTTGAGCAAAACTTCCAAAATCGGTGAAACGCGTATTTACTATTTCCCAACCGCTTGGAAAGATCTCCGTCAAAGCTATATCTTTTAAGCTATTGGAACTCGTATTGGTCAACGTAACCTCGGCAATAAAGTCTGTTCCTTGGGTAATTTTGCTAGGGTTTAGAATTGATCCGTTTCTGCCTTTAAAGACTGTTATTGCAGCAAGATTCTTCTGCACCACTTTTTCATCACCAACAGGAAGAATTCCGCTATTAATAATATTCACATAAACGGTGTTGCTTTCTTCGTTTTTGACCGTGATGCTATTACCTCCTTTTATGACTTGTATAGGTCTATTCGCCAAAGTTTTCTCAGTTCGTATACTTTCTAACTTTCCATTAACCGTTAGGCTGGTTTTAATTCCTTTTCCTCCAATCATTTCGGCAAACTTGGCCATGGCCATTAAGCTATATGCAGTACTTTGGGTGCTCATGTATCGCTTATCGGAGAGATTTTTGGCGATCCTTTTTGCGAGCTCTTGCGCTTTGGTCTTGTCTTTCATCAATACATAAGTTTCCAAAGCCATAGCGCTATTTCTATCAGATGAGCCATAGGTATAATAGTAGTATTTGTTGTTCTCTACATCTAGTCTGGCGGTGCTTAAAATCTTTTTAGCAACATTTGCCTGACCTATAATAGCATAGGCTGTAGCCAAACGAAATTTCGCTTCATTCGAAACTCCCTTACTTTCGCGAAGGCGGTTCATACTGGCGATATCGGCATTTCCTGAAAGCGCCAAGGTGTATAATCGGTATGCTTGCGCTAAATCAGAATTCTCTCTTGCCCGCCATTGCTTGGCTACATTCTGTTGGTATTTAACCCAACTTGATTTGAAACCAATAGGTAAAACATAACCCTTTTTTTCCGCTTCTAACAAGAAATGTCCGGCGTAGGTAGTACCCCAGTCGTTAACGTCATTTTGACCAGGCCAGTAGGAGAATCCTCCACCTGGTTTTTGAAACCCTCCTAAGCGTTTGATGCCTCGGTTAATATGCTGTTGCATACTTTTTTTCTTATCAGTGGGGAGGTCAAAAACATCAGAAAGGAACAACTGTGGAAATGCTCCTGAGGTGGTCTGCTCTACGCAACCGTGTGGATAACGAATCAAGTACTTCATGCGACCGTTAAAGTTCATGGGAGGCAAGGTCGAAAATTCAATTTCAGCAGCGTTGCTTCCTGCAATTCCAAAAGTTTCCAAGTTCATGGTTTGGCTTTCGTTAGCATTTAAGACAATACCTGTAGTCTCAGAAATGGCAGGATTCGGATTGACCACATCGATGGGAATTTCGAATGACGCCGTTTCACCACCACCCGAAGCTTCAACAACAACTTTTCCAATTCCAGAAAAATTAGAAACATTTAATTGAAAATAGGCCATCTTTTCATCGGGTTGCGCAAATGACAACTTTTGCGTCTGCTCTCCTTCAATAGTAAATGCCCTGTCTTGTTTAATGCTCAAAGTAACCGTTTTGACCTTTTTTGCCATGGCGAAAACCGTAACGGGTAAGGACACTTTTTCACCTGGGGTGATCTTTCTCGGCAAGGAAGCTAAAATCATCAAGGGTTTGCGAACCGGCGTCGTTTTTTCAACCTGTCCGTAGGCTGCTTTACTATTATCTGCGGCGACTATCATCGTTCGTACCGAACCAACATATTTCGGAATCTTAATCTCATGCGACTTTGTTTCACTTGCCGCTAAACTGAATGGTCCTAAATGCACCACCATAGGTTCAAATCGGTTCGCTTTTTTGTTCTTCGCGCCCGCTAATTCTCCATCACCCCCGACAGCAAATACCTGGTCGAGTCTGCCGCCGTAAGCTCCGATGACATCGTCATACACATCCCAGGTTTTTACCCCCAAGGCTTCTTTGGCGTAGAAGGTATTCCAGGGGTTTGGAGTTTTAAATCGTGTCAAATCCAACAACCCTTCATCTACAATAGCAATACTATAGGTCATAGCTTTCCCGTTCTTCTCATTTACCTTCACCTCAATGGTTTCTTCAGGACGCAAAACATCGGGCATCGCAACTACAGGTTCTAGTTTCGTATTCTGGTCTTCTACACTGATTCCGCTAAGCCCGTACATACGAATAGGTGCGTCATTTTTGGTAGATGCATGGGGTTGCAAAGACGAGATATGTATGAACACATTGGGGGTATAAAGTGTCGTAATCGGCAACTGGAACTTTGTCTCTCCTTCAACGGTCTCCACCCACATCGATTGCAATACCTCACTACCGTTCTCAACAGTAACCAACGCTCGGCCACCAAATGAACTCGGGAAGGTAACCGTGGCGGTTTCTCCAACATTATAAGTCTCTTTGTCTGTAGAAAATACTAACATTGTGGCAGCAGACGGGTCTCCTTTTCGTGATTTTCCAGCCCAGCCTGGCCAGTCGATATAAACCGCTTTTCCTGTAGCGTGACCGCCATTCGGGTCTTCAACACGTACCAAATATCTTCCCCAATCTGGGTATTTTAATTCGAAATCAAAACTTGCCTTACCTGCAGCGTTTGTGCTAATTGTTTTCTCAAAAAGCAAATCACGGTACTCACTGCTACTGAAAGACGAGAGGTTATCAGCAGAAGTATCCCACCACCACCTCCAACTTACTTTGAAGACAGATACTTTCAAGTTTTTAGTTGCTTTAGCCTTTCCATTTTCATCTACAGAAACTACTTCGAATTCGTGTTTTACATCGGTCAATAACATCCCTCTGGTCTTGTCGCCTTTTGGGGCATTCAGACCGATATAAGTATTATACGGAGAATAGGGTTTGGTAAAAACGTCAGTACTAAAATCACCGCCATTTTCATAGACTTTAGTGATGAAGGCTGCATTCAACATTCCCGGAGCCTTGCTAGTCAATTGCGGATTGAGGCTAAAGCTAGCCTTTCCTTCTCCATCTATTTTGCTATCAAAAACCACCTGGTCTTCTGAAGAAAAACGACGTGTAGGGTCATCAAAAATATATCCTGGAAAGGTCTCGAATTTTGTTCGTACAGCATTGAATTTAGACGTAATATCTGCTTTTAGGTTTTTAGCAATTGCCCCGTGCAACCATTTCACTTCCATAGCCCCTTTGATAGGTTTGTTTGCATTCAAAACCTCCGCATCAAAGTCCGTTTTTATTTTCAAACGATTCGGTTTGATGGTCTCTATCTTAAGGGTTTTAGTAAAGGATGCTCCTCCAACGGAAACTTTGGCCAGCCAATTTCCGGTAGGCGCGTTTTCATCGGTTTTGAGATTGAAATGGAAGAAATTGTTAAGTCCGGCTTTGGAAACTTCGCGATGAACGATTTTATTATAAGGATCTATCAGTTCTAGCTTGACAGGGTGGTTAGCTGGTAATTTATTTGCATTATCGTTCAACATAAAAGATAAGAATATGTTATCTCCAGGTCGCCAAACCCCACGTTCACCAAAGATGAACCCTTTGACACCTTTCTGCAAACGCGTACCCGAAACATTAAATTTACTTACGGAAAGCGCATTACCGTCATTCAATCTCAGGTAATTCTTTTGTCCGTTATTTTCAACAATGGCAAAAAAGGCTGCCTTTTCAGAGTCGAAAATCGCAGTACCCTCCGCATCTGTGGTTACATAACCCACTGGCTGCTGCTGAAAATTGTAAAAAGTAACTTTCGCCCCCGCTATAGGGTTGGTATTTAAAATATCGCTGACAGCGACAAAGTAACTTTTGTTGGCCCCACGTTTTATGGTAACCCCGAGATCGGTAGCCAAAACATTTGTTCCTATCTTTTTATCAAAAAAATAGGATTTGTCACAGGGGTTTTCACGTTCGTTCCAGTTGTAATTATAGTAGCCATACTCATCATAATAATTCTCAATACCATCCCAAGAACTGTCTTCTTGTTCTTCATCAAAATTGTCTGCCTCAGCATCAGTATCATCAAAGTTATCATTGTCACATTTATAGGTACTGTAAGCCGGTCGAAAATTAAATTCAACACGATACATAGCCCCGACTTCAGGAGAAATCAACGCACTTAAATCAATGGCATGTGCCGCCCATTTGCTTGTAGAAACCGATAAGTTATTTTCCAGTACTATTTTCTTTTTAGCAATTGGCCGAGCAACACTCCTCAAATTGGAGCTGCCATTGATCGTATTCGTCTGTAAAAACTGAAGTATGTTATCCTCATAAATTTTAAAAACCGACAGATCGACAGCCTTGAGGTTCACAGCTTCAAAATTAATTTTTAGATTGTTCGAGGAAGGTAATATAGTTCCGTTTGAAAGTAAGCGTATTTGTGGCTTAGGCTGTTCGAAAGCTAGGTTTTGTTCAAAGTTGCTTTTCAGCTTATACCCATCCTCACTTTGAATGCCAGGCAATACCTCTAGTTTTGCCGAACCTTTCAGTTCAGTTGAAGGATACAATTTGAGCGTATTGCCTTCAACGGCGTATTTGGGTTTTGAAGCGCCATCAAGTGTTACCAATCCTTTAAAATTTTGCCCTTTTTTAACAGGGTCAGAGAAGTTGATCAATACGACTTGACTTTCACCAGTTTCCACCGATGCGTCGAGAACAGTGAAGTTATTTTTTCCCGAAATCTTGATGGTATTCTTTCCGGAGCTTTCGATATTAAATTTGGTACCGTCCCAAGCGATTTCCAAATCGGAATCTTCATCATAGCGTTGAATGCTATCGATTTTAAATTGAAACTGTGTTCCTCTTTCAACAGCAGCATCGAACTTGACACTGATTGCTTTTCCTTTATGCTTAACCGATAATAATTGTTTTGCGGTTGTTAAAGAAAGAATATCCGAGGCTCTTAATTGTCCATTAATATACTGTCGGCTTTTAGAATACGATTGCAATGCATTGGTATAAATATTGAATTGCTGTTTTAAGGTTTTGACACCGAAGGTCAATGTTTTTAGCTCGTTAGGAAGATCTTTTTCGATTTCGGAAAGCGCTAGGGTAAATTGATATTCCGTATCTTGTTTGAATCCGTTTTCGGGAATAAAAGCAATGGTTCGTTTATCTAAAGAAACCACTTTCCCCTTTGTTTTTGGAGAAACAAGAAGTAAATCTGAATCTAGCTCATCACCATTATTCCATGCTTCGATAGGTGTATTCAGCACAACGCGCACGTCACTTTGGGCAGATATAATTCCGTGAGAAACTTCGGTGATATACGCTTGATATTTATTGAGGTTTTCGAATTGTTCCGCTGGAGATACCAATTTTTGTTTGCATCCAACAAGAGCGATAATGAAAAGAGAAATGCATAAAAATGACCTGATTTTCATGGAAAAGTGTTTTGTTAAAGATAGTGGAGTTCAAAACAAAATCCATACCAATATACGGTGAATATGAAGCCCCAAATACCCCCATTTTCTGTTAGAACGGAATCGGTCGTTTATTTATTACTTTGTTAAGACATTAATCAAACTTGTGTTAAGGACGTACGTTTTGACTTACTAAAATTTTATATAAAAGTGCAATTCGTCGAAAAAACCACTTTTTACATAGATGAGGCCTGTATTTTATGTATCATTACTGACGCTAACGTCCCCAGTTGGCTCTAGAACACGAGAACACCCCACATCTCTTTTACCTACTTTACTCTTAGAACACCTACTTACAAATAGAACTGTAGTATGAAAATGAGAATGCACTATGTTGCCCTCGTTTTATTTGTATGTACTTTGGCCTCTTGCAGTAAAGAGCCGTTAGAAATTACAAGTATTCCTGAGGCAGAGAACGCTAAAGAAGTAGAACAAGAATTGTTAGGGATCGTAAATGACCATCGCATTTCATTGGGGCAATCTGCTTTGCAATTCAGTGAAGTTGCCTATGAATATGCCAATCAGCATAACGATTATATGATTTCGATAGGAAGCATCAATCACGATAACTTCAGTTCAAGGGCTTCGAAAATCTCTTCTCAGGTAAGTGCTGAGTTTGTAGCTGAGAATGTTGCCAAAGATTATACGAATGCAGCTGATGCCTTTCAAGGTTGGCTAAATAGTTCGAGCCACAAAAAAACAATGGAAGGCGACTTTTCCCATACCGCGGTTAGTGTCAAAATGAATACTTCAGGTGACTTCTATTTTACCCAGATATTCTTCAGATAAGGTAGCGCGTAAAGCGGATTTCTTTTCTTAAATTTGATTGAATCTCTTGTTCCTCTCTATTTGCTTTTAACGAGAGCGGACGATACTCAATTTTTATTTTATGTCAATTGCACCTCCCTTTAACCTCAATAAATGGATTGATGAAAATCGCGACACGCTAAAGCCTCCAGTAGGAAATAGAAATCTCTATAAAGATGCAGGCGATTATATTGTTATGGTTGTGGCGGGGCCTAATGCTAGAAAAGACTACCATTATAATGAGACCGAAGAACTTTTCTATCAGTTAGAAGGAACTATTGAGGTGCATATTCAAGAGGACGGACAAAAGAAAACCATGAAATTAGGTGCTGGAGATATGTATTTGCATCCGGCTAAAGTGCCGCATTCTCCTGTTCGTCATGCCGGAAGTATTGGTCTGGTAGTTGAGCGAAAACGCGCTGAAATGGAGGTTGATGACGGATTGCTATGGTTCTGTGACAACTGCAATCACAAACTCTACGAGGCCTATTTTACATTGAACGATATCGAAAAGGATTTTCTTGGGCATTTCAAGCATTTCTATGGTTCTGAAAAATTAAGAACTTGTGATAATTGCGGAACTGTTATGCCAGTAGACCAACGTTTTATCACCGAAGAAAAATAAAAACTATGGAATTAACAATCAACGTTTTAATCGGATTAGTTGCGCTACTCCATCTCTATTTTCTATACTTTGAAATGTTTGCGTGGACGACCAAAGGGCGTAAAGTATTTCGAAACTTTCCGTCAGAATTGTTCGAACCCACCAAACCCATGGCTGCCAATCAAGGGTTGTATAATGGGTTTTTAGCAGCCGGGTTAATCTGGACATATTTTATAGACGACACGTACTGGAGTAGCAACATTGCTCTTTTCTTTTTAGGCTGTGTTGCCGTTGCCGGCATTTATGGTGCGTTAACCGTCACCAAGAAAATATTCTTTATTCAGGCCCTGCCTGCCTTAATAGCAATTCTTCTCATACTTTTGTCGAAGAACAGCTAATAGCACCTAAAACGATTTTTTATGAAGCAATTTTCGATTTTTTTGGTGTGTCTTTTTTTCTCAATAAATTATGGTGTTAACGCACAAACGCAACAAGACTCTTTGAACATTAGGCAAGCCGCATTAGACTATATTGAATCACAGCACAATTTAGAACCAGAGCAATTTGAACGTGCCGCTCACCCTAGAATGGTTAAAAGAACTTTTTGGACCAATAAAAAAACGAAAAAAGAATACCTTAAAGAAACCTTTACGGATGCCATGATTTTGTTAGCCGAAACCTATAATCAAAATGGAGATAAGTTTCCTGAAAATCCAACAAAAAAGGTTATTATTCTTGACGTTTTTGATAAGACAGCATCCGTAAAACTAATTGCCGATGAATGGATTGATTATATGCACATTGTGAAACTGAATGGGAAATGGCAAATTGTGAATGTACTATGGCAGTTTAAGGATTCTGGAAAGCATTGAAAGCATGAAAAGTATTGTCACAATTTTCACAATCTTAATGTTTATACCCTTATCCGCCCAAATGACTCCAGAAGAAGTAGTGCAAAAACAATTGGAAACCTATAACAACCGAGATATCGATGGGTTTATGTCTGTCATTGCCGAAAACATTAGCCTTCATGATTTTTCCTCAGGCAAAGTTACTCTTAAAGGATACAAGGCCTGCAAAGCATTCTATGGTGATTTATTTGAAGCTTCTCCCAAATTGCATTCCACTATTCTAACACGCACAGTTTTCGGAAATAGAGTTATTGACCACGAACGCATTACAGGACGAAATGGCAATGAAGGAGTCTTAGAATTGGTGCTCATATACGAGGTAGACAAGGAAAAGATTTTCAAAATCTCCGTCCTTAAAAAGGAGTAGTAAATCGGTAGTTTATTCGTAGCTTTGCAAAAAATGTAACAAATCACGTTCAAAAAGTTATAAAATGTCAAAAATAGCAGCCGAATTCGGTATAACTGAAGCTTTGAAAGCCTTAGGAATTAAAGAAATCAACGAAGGAACTTCAACGGGCACCACGAACTTTTCCTCTGGGGAAATTATAGAATCATACTCTCCTGTTGATGGCGCCTTGATTGGAAAGGTGAAAAGCACTTCAAAAAAAGATTACGAAAAGGTACTATCTACTGCTAGTTCGGCATTCATTACTTGGCGGCAAAAACCGGCTCCCCTAAGAGGAGAGGTTGTGCGACAGTTTGGGGAAAAATTGCGTGAATTAAAAGAACCACTTGGAAAATTGGTTTCCTATGAAATGGGAAAAAGCTACCAAGAAGGTTTGGGAGAAGTTCAAGAGATGATCGATATCTGCGATTTCGCGGTCGGACTTTCAAGGCAATTGCATGGTCTTACCATGCATTCTGAAAGACCAGGCCATAGAATGTACGAACAGTATCATCCATTAGGGGTGGTTGGCATCATTTCTGCTTTTAATTTTCCTGTTGCCGTTTGGGCTTGGAATACAGCTTTAGCCTGGATTTGTGGAGACGTATGTGTATGGAAACCTTCTGAAAAGACACCATTATGTGGCGTTGCCTGTCAAAATATAGCAGCAGAAGTTTTCAAGGCAAACGGTTTACCAGAAGGAATTTCTTGTTTGATCAACGGAGATTATAAAGTGGGTGAAATGATGACCCAAGATGGTCGTATTCCTCTGGTTTCTGCTACGGGTTCTATTCGAATGGGTAAAATGGTAGCGCAGGCGGTTGCGGCTAGATTAGGTAAGTCGTTGTTGGAGCTAGGTGGTAACAACGCCATAATTGTTACTCCTGATGCGGATATTAAAATGACTGTGATTGGAGCAGTCTTCGGGGCCGTAGGCACTGCAGGCCAGCGTTGTACTTCAACCCGAAGATTGATTATTCACGAATCAATATATGACAAAGTTAAGGATGCCGTGGTGGATGCCTATGCCCAATTGCGAATCGGAAATCCATTGGATGAAACTAACCACGTTGGGCCGTTAATAGATACAGAGGCCGTAGGTCATTATAACAAAGCTCTTGAAAAGGTGGTTGCTGAAGGCGGAAAAGTAATTGTAGAAGGCGGTGTGTTAGAAGGGAAAGGCTATGAAAGTGGCTGTTATGTAAAACCTGCCATTGCCGAAGCCAAAAACGATTTTGATATCGTACAGCATGAAACTTTTGCTCCGGTACTTTACCTAATAAAATATTCAGGTGATGTTGAAAATGCAATAGCCGTTCAAAACGGTGTCGTTCAAGGACTTTCATCGGCCATCATGACGAACAACCTACGAGAAGCAGAACGCTTCTTAAGTCAAAACGGTAGTGATTGTGGTATTGCCAATGTCAATATAGGAACTTCGGGCGCCGAGATAGGCGGAGCTTTTGGAGGTGAGAAAGAAACCGGTGGAGGTCGCGAAAGCGGTTCTGATGCTTGGAAAGTATATATGCGCCGTCAAACCAATACCATAAACTATACAACTGAACTTCCTTTGGCACAGGGTATTAAATTTGACTTGTAAACCCCTTCTAGTTTACATTAGAAAGCTCCTAATTGTTTAGCTCCTTCATCCGCTGACTAGCAAACTGGCTCAAACAATTAGGAGCTTTCTATGTCAATAACACCCCAAAAACCTTTCTTATCTAGAAATTGAAAGCGTATTTTGGTGGGTGTAAATTCTTCTGTATACTAGTTAAACACTAGTGTTACCTATTTTATATATGGTTCTTTGAATGGTTAACAAACAAAAGCGTAAAAAACCCGCTGCTATTCAAAATCTACCCGTTCCCCCGATTGGTAGTTTTGACATAACAGCGGGATTAACCAAACTAACTCAAACACTAATTTTTATATGGAAGTCTTATAAATTACCTCCATTTTTTGACTTTAGCGGCTCCGTTTCTTGAACTCTCCAGCTTCCGTGAAGAAGTGCCTGTGTGCCAAGAACCAATACCATACATGCAAAAGTCAATATTTTTATTATCTCTGTTTTCATATCCATGCTGTTCTAGGTTCAAATCTTTTTCAAATATAGTGTGAAGGTGTATTTATCTTTTTCAACATTGTACTGTTGGACAGTTTTCTTGTGTAAATGGTAAATAATAGCTATTTGTTTCCTTTCTTATATATGAATGTCTTAAAAATTAAAAGGTAAACACCATTATTTAAAAACATTTTCCTTTTTCCAACATTTTCCTAAAGATGCACAAAAACAAAACCCTATCGCAATGCCGGATCTTTGTCGGGAGTGATAGGGCTTCATTAAATATTTTCATGCAATATCAAAAATTCTTAAAAAATCTGATACCCTAATTATATGAATGGTATCAAAAACTGTATAAATAACATAAAGATGACGGCTAAGCCATGTATTACTTACACAAATTCAAAATACTTACTTACCGATACATAAGATTTAATTCACATTTATTTAACATTTTAAGGATTTTTTTTAATACATTGTAGATTCAACACTTAATCATTTTTAACAATGACAAAAACAACAACAAACCTGTTGCTGATGCTCATTACCATTCTTGCTGGCACGTATTTCTATATTACGTGCTGCAGTTCATGCGGTGCTCCCGTAGAAAAGGAGCCTGTAAAGGAAGCGGTTACTCCAGCACCAGTAACTCCCGTAGCTACATCATATCCCTTCGCTTTTAGTGATGGCGATTATGCGTACAATGAAAACGACAATTACAACTTTAATATGTCGTCCTCATCGATTTTGATGCCAATTTCCTCAAAGGTCACTGATGGCATAGCAAGCTTAAAAACTTTCCTAGCAGAAAACGCAGGTAAGGTCATTAATCTAACTGGATATTACAAGAGCGATGAGACCAATGAATCTATGTTTCCGAATCTTGGCTTAGCACGTGCGAATGCGGTTAAGAACCACTTCGTAGATAACGGAATCCCATCAGCCCAAATCAACACTATGGGCCAGTTGATGGATGACATGGTTGCAAAAGACCAAATATTCTTAGGTCCTATTGCATACGGCCTTGCTGACAAAGCGGCTGATGCTGAGGATGCAATGAATGCGCTGTATGATAAAATAACGGCCAACCCTCTTGTACTTTATTTTGAAACAAATCAAGCTTCAATTAATCTTAGCGCGGAACAGCGTCAAAAAGTTGCCGATATTTCAAGATATCTAGATAAGGTAGAAGGCGCCATGTGTAGCGTTGTCGGCCATACAGACAATGTGGGTCGTCGTGCTCCAAATGTTCGCTTAGGTCAAGAGAGAGCCGATTTTGCAAAGTCTTATTTGGCACAAAATGGAATCGCCGAAGCAAAAATCAAAACCTCTTCTGAAGGCCCTGATTCACCTGTAGAGAGCAATTCAACTGAAGCCGGAAGAGCCAAGAACAGAAGAACTGTTGTCACATTAAACAAATAATTAACTTATAAAATAATAGAAAATGGATTTTGAAAATATGAACATTTGGTGCTGGTTAATTCCCCTACTTGTAGGTGCAATCTGTGGAATTCTTGGTTACCTCATTGGTAAAGGTTCAAGTACTACTATCGACAATTCAGCAGAACTCAACGCTTGGAAAGATAAGAATGCCAAGCTTCAAGCTGATCTCGACGCTTGTAATGGGAAGCTAAAAGCGGCTGGAACAGTAGCGGCAGCTGGTGCAGCAACGGCAGCGGCTTCGTTAGCGGCAAGTTCACCTGAGGAGGCGAAAATTCCTTTTGACGCCGCGGCAGCTAAGGCGGCAATGGGCAAGGCCATCAAAGAAGATGATCTTAAAGTAGTTGAAGGTATTGGACCCAAAATTGCAGGTATGTTCCATGACGGAGGTATCACAACTTGGAAAGCCCTATCTGAAACAGCAGTAGCCAGATGTCAAGAAATTCTTGACGGCGGTGGCGATCGCTACAAGGTTCACGACCCTGCTTCTTGGCCAATGCAAGCCAAAATGTGTTATGAAGGCAAATGGGCCGAACTTGCAAAATGGCAAGACGAGCACGACCATGGAAAATTATAATCAAATCATTCTTCCATAATCGAAAAGGTGGGCCGCAGAAACTTCTGTGGCCCACCTTTTTTAGTGAAACTTTATTCGGTTTTTAAATCATTCCGTTGGCTTCTACCCATTTGAAGCGATATTGATCTTCTGGAAATTGCATACGTTCCGAGATGCGCAATAGTCTCGAAGGTAGTTTCATCAAATAGTCTCTAGCTTTTTCGGCTTCATCAGTTAAACCGCGTAAAGCATCTAGCTCCCAATAGGAGTTTAGTTTGCTTAATATATCTATATAGTCTTGAGCGGTATATACCCCCAAACGCTGTGCACAATTCGAAAAATTCTCAAAAGCAGTACCTATGCTTCCTCCAGATTCGCGTAAGAAGTGAGCTGGCATAACAATTTTCTTTTTCATCATATCGGCAAAGGCCAACATCATTCCAGAGGGATCTTCTCCAATTATTGTTTTTACAAACTCGCGATATGCCAAATGATGGCGCATTTCATCACCAGCGATAATGGTGCACATTTTTCCAAGTAGCGCATTGCCTTTTTTCTTAGCCATTTGGCCCACTCTTTTATGCGATATATTTGTTGCCAATTCTTGAAAGGAGGTATAAACGAAATTCTTGTATGGGTCTCTATCTGTACCGATATCAAATCCATCAGAAATTAAATGCTGGGTTGTAATTTCCACTTCACGCATATTCACTCTTCCCGATAGGTATAAATACTTATTCAGAACATCACCGTGACGATTTTCTTCTCCGGTCCAGGCACGTACCCATTTAGACCAACCATTTTTCTTGCCATCATGCTGATTGATACCTTCAACATCCATCAACCAAGATTCATAGGTTGGCAGCGCTTCCTCAGTAATTGTGTCAGCAACCATGGTGACCCAGAAGTCATAACCCAATTCTTTTGATTCTCCGCGAAGTGTTTCAACGGCATCTAAAAATCCGTCACTTTGAGAATCTGGTAAAAAATCGGTCGGCTGCCATATGTCTTCAATTGGGATAAGGAAAGAGTCTATAAACCCTTCAACCTTATGCTCAATTGCTTGCATAACCTCTAACCTTATATTCTTTTCTACCATTCTTTAAGTTTTTACAAAGTTCGTAAATTATAAGTCGTTATTCACAGAACCTCATAGCTATTTTAATTTCTTCCTCTTTCATTTTGATATAAGGTATGCACTGGGTCACTTTGCCATACTTCTTTCGTATTGACATCCATAATGGAAAGCGGCCCTTTAAACGCGGCACCGGTATCCATGTTCCAGACATTAGCACCCTTTTTCGGAACCAGCTCAGAACGTACTTTTGATATGGGTGTATGCCCGATATAAATTTCCTTATAATGCGTTAGCCTACTCGGATAGTACTGGTCATCTTTCGACAAATTTGGGTTAAGCGACTGTGCCAACTCCCAAAGTGTTCTATCCCAATACAAAGTTTTGGTAAAGTATTCGTGTTCTACTCCTTTAAGGTTGGTAAACCCAGCGTGCAAAAAAAGTCTGTTACTCGAATCTAGGAAATAGTTTTCAAGACCTTCGTAAAAAATCAAATGCGCTGCTATAGTTTTGGCATCTGCCTTTTCATAGGAGGCCCTTGTAGCTTCACCGCCATGCTTAAGCCAAACCGGATTGTCTTCCCCTGCTTTAAGCCAATCATAACCAAGTTCATCATGATTGCCCCTAATAAATATGCACTTATGGGTTTTCTTAAGTGCCAAGAGGAAATCGATTGTTTCAACAGCTGTACTCCACCCATCAATGTAATCTCCCAAAAAAATAAGGGTATCTTCAACGGTAACCTCAGCTCTTGTCAACACTTGCTCTAAAGCCTTTAATGCGGAATGGATATCGCCAATAACCAAGGTTCTGTGTTCGCTCATTCTGCAAAAATCGCAATTACCGCAATGATTACAATGATAAAAAGAACCAAAAAGAAAATCTTCCAAAAAGAATAGGGGCGAGTTCCGCTCAAAGCGCCTGTCTGCCCATTGATATAGAAGTGATATTCCTTGCCATTATACCGATAGGAACTTATATAAACTGGGAGTAAAATATGCTTAAAGGTTTCATCAGACAACTTGATATCTGAATGTGAGATACGCTGGGTATCGCCACCAATGTCTCGCCGAATCCAATTGTGGGCAATGTGTTTGGCTTCTTGAAAAGACTGATGATGACCTTCCTTTAAGGAGATCGTATACTTTTCAGTTACAAACCCTGAAAGGTACTTTGAATTAAACGTCACTAACTTATTGGTATCCCAAAAAGCTATTTTAGAAGGAATATCTCTTCTTTTCTTTTGGGATGCATTGATCAAAATATCGTCGACGAACCCTTTTACTGAACCCGATGCTTGCGACCACCTCGTTTTTTGAACCCGTTGGTTGCGGTATCCATTTTTTGTTCTTACCCGTCTATTCTCGTAATAATAGTCACCCCGTTGCCCTTGATAAGCCGCATACAGGTTGGCGTCAAAAGTCCAGTAGGGTACATAAAGTCCGTGTAAGCCTTCGGGGTCTAAAGCCGCTCGTTTTAAATTGGAGGGTGCAAACCAAATGCTGCTAACCCAGTTCTTGAAAATACCCCTTGCTTTTTTTGCATCTAACTGAAAAGGAACCAGTGCCCCAGGTAAGATCCAACCTTCTTTTTCAATATCTTCTCTTATCAGTGGCTCACCACAATACACACAGCTTAATGATTTGTAGTTTTCCTCTACATGTTGGTTGGCACCGCAATGTTTACAGTTGAGTAAATCAATGGTATTGGTATAGGCGTTCTCGCCAACGACCTTTAAATAGTGTTGTAGCTCAAGTTCTTCGAAACTACTTTTATTCTGCTCAATAAATTCCTCATACCCACAATACTCACATTTTAGTTGATGCGAGCCTGGTTTAAACTTCAGTTCTGCGCCGCAATTGGCACAGGCCTTTTTATGTTCGGAATTTAACTTTTCTTCCTGCATTGAATTATGCTGTAGGCAATGGTGGTGGTGCACTACCTCCTAAGAATGATTTTAGTTCTTCAACATCTTTTAAGGCTGCCCAATTTGGCATACCCTGCTTCCAGACCAGTGAATCTTTGTTGATAGCTCTGCTTGCAAATAACTCCTTTAACTTATCAATAGATACCGGACCCATTTGTTGCCCATTGCTAGCATAGTGGTACATTACCTGCATTGGCATGGGTGGAGGCGTGGCTTGTTGAGGAGCACCAAAACCTTGCTGTTGTCCTTGTGTATTCATCATACCTCCCATTTGTTGCGCCAACACAAAGCCCATTCCCATGCCCATACCAGCACCTGCTGTTCCACCTTCATTTTTTGCTGCGGCTTCCATAGCTTTGGCAGCTTTGAATTGTGCCAACTTAGTCATATCAAGTTTGTCTAATCGACTGTACTCGAAGATTTCTTTTTTTAGTTCCTCAGGCATTGATACATTTTCGATATAGAATTTTTCCAACTCAATACCTACCCTACCGAATTCAGGCTGCATAACCTCTTGACAAGTTTCTGAAAGTTCAGAAGTATTTGCAGCATACAATTCAACAGGAAGGTTCGCCTCTCCAACCGTATCTGTAAAACGAGTAACTATTAAACTTTTTAAATGTTCATTGACTTCATAGTTGGTAAAATTTCCATCTGTGCCAACTACGTCAACTACAAATTTGCCTGGATCGCTAATTCTAAAACTATAAGTCCCAAAAGCACGTATCTCTACCAATCCAAAACGCTCATCGCTAAGCATAAAAGGGTTTTTGGTTCCCCACTTCTCATCTGTAAACAATCTTGTATTTACAAAATACACCTCAGCTTTAAACGGGCTATCAAAACCGTACTTCCATCCCTTAAGGGTAGCTAATATTGGCAAGTTTTGGGTTGTCAAATCGTAGGTGCCAGGGGAAAAAACATCGGCAAGCGTTCCTTCGTTTATAAAAACGGCCGTTTGTCCTTCGCGAACGATTAATTTCGCATTGTTCTTTATTTCATTTTGATAGCGCTCAAAGCGGTGAACAATGGTGTCGTTGGTATTATCAAGCCACTCTACAATGTCAATAAATTCATGACTGAGTTTCTTTTTTATTTCATCAAATAAGCCCATTACTTTTCGTTTTTAATAGTTTCTGAAAAGGTATGAATTTCTTTGAAGGGGTGCAAAAAGGAGAATTTAACAGGAGGTGAAAAAATAAGTATGTATTTCATCGAAATTGAGGAAAACAGTTTAGTTCTTTAACATTTTATTCATACTTTCTTCCCAACTAATTAATTTAAAGAACTCTCTATGAAAACAAAATTACTCAAAAGCGTTTTTGGGTCTGTTTTGCTAGTTGGAATGCTAACTTTTTCTTTCCAAGGGCAAGCACAAGATTTGAAAACAACGCATGACGAAACCGCCAAAAATGGGCGAGCCGTCTACAAGCAAGGTAAAATTTATGATAGTAAAACGGGGCCGACCGATGCCAAAGCAAAACGAATTGCAGATCGCGCGCTAGATAGGTTGGAATACGAAAGACAACTGATTCAAAATCCGTTTACCAAAGAGATTCCGGAAAGCATTAAGTTGCTGGAAGCTGAATTCTCTGACAAGATTCTAGAAAGGAGTCTTGAATCGGAAGCTTCGAAGAAATCTTCCGAAATGTCAGCTAGAAGCAGGTATTCGTATTGGAAGAATAGAGGACCTGGTAATGTTGGTGGTCGTACGCGTGCATTAGCTCTTGATCGTCGAGACGAAAATATAGTATTCGCAGGTGGTGTTTCAGGGGGTCTTTGGAGATCTACGAATTTAGGTCAGAGCTGGAAAAAAGTAACACGGCTTAGTCAATCACCAAGTATTACGGCTATAGTTCAAGACCCTAGAAAAAACAGAAGTAATGTTTGGTACTATGCATCAGGAGAACGTTACGGAAATTCCGCAAGCGCTGGCGGCGCTTTTTACACGGGTACGGGTATTTACAAATCGGTCAACAAAGGACGTTCTTGGTTTCCACTACGCGATTCCAATGATAACGACTTAACGAGTATTACTTCTTTAGACATTATCAATAGCATAGCTATTGACCCTGCTACCGGTGACTTATATGCTGCTACCTTTGATGGCTTGTTTAGATCGAAAAAGGCAAGAGGTGAGTTTGAGCAAATACTTCCAAGTGCTTTCGATAGTCAAACCGAGGTGATGATTACCCCAAATGGGAAAATCTACGCCACAGTAGACATTTTTGGAGCTGAAAATGCAGGTTTCTATGTGCTAGGTGACGATGATGTATTTGTTAATATAACTCCAGAAAATATCGTACCTGCTTTCGGTAGAACGGTAATGGCTTATGACCCATCTGATGAGAATCGTATATACTTTTTCTCTTACAACGCTGCTGATTTTTCCGAAGCGTTCTTATGGAGGTATCAAGCAGACGCCGAAACTCCTGAAGAACAATGGGTTGATTTAAGCGCAAATTTACCAACAACAATTGGTGGGCCTGTTGGAAATTTAAACCTCCAAGGTGCTTACAACATGGTAATCAAAGTGCATCCGACAAATCCTGATTTGATCTTCCTAGGCGGAACAAACCTATATCGATCGACAGACGGGTTTACGACGCCTATTGGTGCTGAGAGTTGGATAGGAGGCTATAACACTACAAACGACATCACACTTTATCCGAACCAACATCCTGATCAACACAACTTGGTATTTTTACCTTCTGACCCAAACAGGGCAGTTTCATCTCATGACGGTGGGTTGTCTTTGACAGATGATATTACCAATACCGATCGCGTGGAGTGGACTTCACTGAACAACAAGTATATTACCACACAACCTTATGCAATTTCTTTTGATCCGGAAGCTAACAGTGATGATTTGTTAGCCGGTTTTCAAGATAACAGTACTTGGTTTACCAATTCGAAAAGTATTGATGAACCTTGGGTAGATCAATTCAGCGGTGACGGAGCTTATAATGCTATTGCTGATGGAGGATTAACGCAATACGTTTCTGCTCAGGGCGGCTTTGTATACCGACTTAATTTTGATGAAGCTGGCGCTTTTGTTTCCTTTACTAGGGTACAACCAGCAGGGGCTACAGGATTTAGCTTTATTGCCCCATTCATACTAGATCCGGTAAATGATAATATTATGTACATGCCAGCTGGTGACCGTATGTGGCGCAACAGTAATTTGGACGAAATTCCATTGTTTTCGAATGCTCCGGCATCTGTAAATTGGTCAGAACTTACACAGACTGCAACACCCGATCAATCTCAGATCACAGCTTTGGATGTTTCCAAATTTCCAATCGCTAATCGTTTGTATTACGGCACATCTTCAGGAATGATCTTTAAGATGGAAAACGCCAATATAGATGATCAAGAAGCTATTGACATCTCTACAGGCAAAGGATTGCCTCCAGGAAACGTCAATAATATTTATGTAGACCCTAAAAATCCAGATCGTGTTTTCGCTGTGTTCTCTAACTATGGAATTCCTAGTGTATTCGTCACTAGAAATGCAGGAGATACCTGGAAAGATATTAGTGGAAATTTAGAAGAAAACAAAGACGGTACAGGAAACGGACCTTCTGTTCGCTGGTTTGCTATGAACGGTAATAACGATGGTTATTTCGTAGGAACCAGTACTGGGCTTTATTTTACCTATAAACTTCAAGGTAAAAACACACGTTGGTATCGCGAACCATTGCGTATTGGCAACGGCGTGGTCACACAAGTTAAGACCCGGTCAGATGGTTTCGTCGCAGCGGGAGTTCATGGTAACGGAGTTTATAGTGCGAACTTTTATGTTCGTGAAAGGCCAGAGCCGAACTTGAGTGTTGCCTATTTATTGGCTGATAGAACAGTGCCTATTAACAGTGATCCTTTCGAAGTAGATATTACTGGTTTGTTTGTAAACGAGAGGAAAAGAAGAGAAATCAACATCGAGCTTACGAACAGCAATCCTGAGCTTATTGCTGCAGAATTGGATGGCAATACCTTAAAAATTTCAATTATTGCTGCCGATACGGAAGGAAGTGCAGCCATAGGATTGATTGCAACTTCTGGGAAAGAGCAGGTATCAGAAGGGTTTACAGTAAATGTGCTTGAATCTGCAATTTATCAGCAAGTTGATCCGATTTCAAGTTCAAGTCCCTCTCAATTCTTTACTGATTTTGGAGCATTGGCGCAATCAGCCGATGATTTCATTGTTCCCGAAGGAAGTTCGTGGAAGGTTAGAGAGATTGTTGCTTACGGAGCGGCCAACAATGGCCCTCAATTAACAGATGCCACAGTGGTTATTTACGCTGATAACAACGGTGCACCAGGTCAAGAGATTTACAATAGCGGTTCAATAGTTCCTACCTCTGAACCTTTAGATACCAACCTGCAATTAGAATTGCCGGAGGTGGTTGAACTATCAAGTGGGTCATATTGGCTTTCTGTATACACGAATTTGGCCTTTGGGGCTAACCAAGAACAGTGGTTTTGGTTTACCCAGGCTAATGTTATCGGAAACGAAGCTGCTTTTAAAGATGAATTTGATCTATTTGGAACAGGGGCAACGGATTGGACAGCTCAATCGGTAGCTTTCGTGGCACCACCTGAGGATATGGTATTCCAGATTTTCGGGATGGTGAATCAAGCTGGGGAAGAAGAAACTGTAGCTGAAACGGCCCGTGTACTAGACGCTCCTTTGGGAAGTGAAAATCTGGCCGAGGTTGAAACCAATATTATTACCACAGTTTGGCCTAATCCTTCTTCATCTGAATTCTTCTTTTCATTAAAGGATAATCCAGATGCCCGGGTTTCCACCAGAGTTTATAACATCATAGGGCAGCTGGTATATGAAAAGTCAGACATTGATGCCACGCGAACCTTCTCATGGGATGCTTCCGGTAATCCTACTGGATTGTATCTAGTGAAAATTAGCGGTGCAAATACCAATAAAAGTTTTAGTATCGTAAAACGTTAATCAAAAAGGTTAATCAATAACTAAAAAGGTCTGGAAATTCCAGACCTTTTTTAATTGGTTATCATCCGAAATCATTAAAAATTACGTATCTATGGTTAGAAGGCCAAGACAACATTTGATTTTTTGCTGTTAAAATTTCAGTTCGTCGACAATCAATTTCTTATTTTAAATACTATAAATCCGTACCAATGAAAGCTTTAATCGTAGTGTTACTATTTCTTGTCGGAAATAGCTGTGACCCAGTTACCAAAGAAGCCCCTCTTGAGGGTGGTGAAAATCCTGTTGAGTCTGTTGATCATACCGAGACAAATACCACTCCTCCTATACAAGAAAGTATGAATCCGGGAGAGATTACCTTAAAAGTCAAAGTAATGGAGGTATATGATTCTGGAAAGGATATTTGTGGTTTATCAAAAACAAATGTCATGAAAATGCAAATTCAGGAGGTCGTGGAAAGAGGCTCAAGCATAGTTAACTCACCTAACAAAGACGATGAGGCTCTGATGAATTTTATGTTGGCTCCCAAAGATTTATCCGCAGACAATCACATTGAAGTCAAAGCTAAAGAATCGCTTTGTAGAGATGCTTCAAAAACCTACTTCACCATAATTTCATATAAGATTTTAGAGTAAGCTTATTTTTGTCATTATCTTGCCGCATCTAAATAATTGACATGAGCATGCGGAATGTGTATTGCATTGGTGAACTTCTAATTGACTTTGTAGCAGAAAAACAAGGCAACAACCTTTCAAAAGCAATGGAATTTACCAAAAAAGCAGGCGGGGCACCGGCAAATGTAGCTTGTGCCATTGCCAAATTGGGTGGTAAAAGCAAGTTTGTTGGCTGCGTGGGTAACGATCCTTTTGGAGACTTTTTACTTGATGTTTTAGAGGAAAATAAAGTCGATATTTCATTAGCTCAGCGGTCTAAAACCTTTACAACACTTGCATTTGTTTCTTTGGCAGAAGATGGTGAGCGTGATTTTGTGTTTAGTAGAGGTGCTGATAGAGAACTGGTGTATGATTCGTCTTTAAAAAACGATTTTAAAGATAGCATAGTTCATCTAGGGGCCGCAACAGCTTTACTGGGCGGTGACTTAGAAAAAGCATACGGGCGTTACTTTTTCGATGCGCTTACCCAAGGTACGTTTATTAGTTTTGATCCCAACTTTCGGGGTGATCTGTGGCGCGATGAAGAGGAATCGTTTGTAAAAAAGTGTATGCCATTTGTTGAAAAAGCACATTTGTGCAAGTTCAGTCAAGAAGAGGCAGCACTGCTTTCAGGAAAGTCAGATCTTTATGAGGCCAGTGATTTTCTTCATGAGGTAGGTGCAAAAATCATTGCCATTACGCTCGGTGGCGAAGGTACTTTTGTCAGTACTCCCGAATTCAAAGAAACTGTCGCAAGTATTGCCGTAAAACCCGTAGATACGACAGGGGCAGGCGATGCATTTATCGGTTGTTTGTTGCAGCAAATAGCTAGTCTTCAAAACCCATACGAAATATTGGAAAACACAGATCTTTTGGTGAAAATGGTCGGAAATGCCAATAAAGCAGGGGCAATAACCACCACAAATTACGGAGCTATCCCTTCATTACCATCACGAGAAGCTGTTTTCGATTCTTCCGAACCTCACCTTTAATTATATTTTACCTTTCTCAAAATGCGCAATGACTCTTTAAGGGTTTGATAAATCGTTTTATCCTGCTTTTTAAGAAGTGTTCTCGCATTTTCCATTTGCTCTTTAGCATCTTCGAATCCATTCAAATAACAGATTAAATACGTATCTGGAAGGTGTTTCAAATCGGCAAGTTCAGATCTATTCAGCGCGATTTTTTTCTCCAATTTTCGCAATAGTGCGTTGTTCGAATTCAATATATGATGTAATGTTTTCTTATCGTATTGAGGTGGTTCAAAAATCAAATCACTTTGAATTTGATAGGTGCCATTATCAGAAAAAGTAATGACCACTTTTTCCAATGGATAGTATTTCTGCTTACCCCCTAAACCCAGTTGTACATATTCTTTTGTTGTAAAGGAATGTTCATCATAACATATAGTAACTTCATCTAAGGCAGAATAAAACAGCTTGACCTGCTCATTGATCAACTCAATATCAACTCTAGAAAAATAGATATCACCCTTAACCTTCTTTTGATTTCCAGCCCAGCAAACCACAAACTGCTCTTTAAAGACTTTATAACTACTCTCTAAATCTCGATGCCTGTTATTAATAAAGTCAATTACGCCATCTAATGTCAATTGAATATTGTTTCGGGCGTGGAGTTCTATCGTGGCAACGGCATCACTATTAATATCCTTCAGTTCGATATCATAGGCCTTTGGCATACTAATGCTTCCTTCACGAAAGAAAACCATGCCTCCGTAGTATTTCCAAATATTCTTGCGCAGAGCGCATACTTTTCCATTAGACTTAATCGTAACCAACCCGACTACTCTACCCTCCGCAAGATGCGGAAATGGAATGTTTTCGTACGAAATCAAAGGGGCATTTTCCAAATACGCATTTACGAGGTTTTGAATCTTACTATCATCAAAAAAGTCAACTCCTACAATTTTGTTATCCTCATCTTCAACACCAACAACTATGAAAGAGTTGTTTTTCGGATTGCTGTTCGCCAAGGCGCAAACATGTTTCAAAAACTTGGCTTTACCCTCTTTTTGCCCAATGGCTATAAAACGCTTTTTGTCATAAAAACTGTTCTCGTCATTGTGCGCGAGCAGGTTTTTGACCAAAAGGCGTTTATTTATCATAGTTTTTTATTGATTATTGTAGATGATGCCTGAGCCGTTGGCATAACCACCAAATCTGCGATATTTACATGCCGGCGCCGGGTAACCACAAAATGAATAATATCGGCTATATCTTCTGCTAGCAAGGCTTGAAAACCTTTGTAAACGGTATCGGCTCGCGCTTCATCGCCTTTAAAACGAACATTGCTAAACTCCGTTTCAACTAAACCCGGATTAACCGCACCTACCCGAATTCCATGGGCATTCAAATCGATACGCATACCCTGGTTTATGGCATCTACCGCATGTTTACTAGCGCAGTACACATTCCCCCTAGGATATACTTCCTTACCTGCAGTGGATCCAATATTGATAATGTGTCCAGCTTTTTTTGACACCATTTGTGGAATAATAGCTTTTGAAATATATAGCAATCCCTTCACATTGATGTCTAGCATGGCGTCCCAATCTTCTAGGTTTCCTTCATCAATAGTATCTAGACCATGGGCGTTTCCGGCATTGTTAATCAGAATATCAATATTTGAAAATTCATCAGGTAAAGAATCTATGGCATTTGCAACCGCCGCTTTATCTCTAACGTCAAAATTCAGAGTGTAGATTTTTGTTTTCGCACCAAGTGTAATACGAAGTTCATCTAACCGTTTCTGCCTTCTTCCACAGAGAATTAAATGCATGCCGTGCTCAGCAAATAGTTCTGCCGTAGCCTTTCCAATTCCACTTGTAGCTCCTGTTATTAATGCTGTTTTATTCATCTTGTTAAATTTCTATTATGGAACTTCATGCCCTGTACTTGCTTCTAATAATACAAACCAATCTTCCAATTCTAAGTCTATCTTGGTGGCTTCCATCGATGCGCTTAAGCGTTTTCTTGATGATGTGCCCACTACTGGATATACCTTCGCCGGATGTTTTAATACCCAAGCCAAAAGTAACTGATCAGAAGTAGCATTATATTTTATAAGCATCGGTTCCATAGCTTGTTGAATACGCTTGGTTTGCGATGTATCTTCTCGAAAATAAGATCCCAGCGGACTCCATGACATTGCCATTCGATCTCTTGCCGAGCAATCATCTAAAGAACCATCATACATAACCTGATTTGCGGTCAAGGAAAACTCCACTTGATTTCCAGCAACAGGAACAGCGGCCTCTAGGAATGCTATTTGTGCAGGACTAAAGTTGGATACTCCAAACGATTTGATTTTACCCCCCTCCAAAAGCGTTGAAATAGCTTCAGCGATAGGTTCAGCTTGCATCAATGGACTTGGCCTATGTAGTAGAAAAAGATCTATATAGTCTGTTTTTAGGTTTTTTAGCGATTGTTCTGCTGACCAGACTATATATTCCTTAGAATAGTCATAATGCTTTACCCTATTTGATCTGGACTCATCCACCATTTGAATACCACATTTTGTGATCAACTGAATCTCATCTCTGTTTACTTCACTTTCGACATAAGCTTTACCAAAAGCTGCTTCGGTTGAATATCCCCCATAAATATCGGCATGGTCAAAGGTAGTAATACCCTCCTGCACACAATAGCGCATAAGCGCTGTCATTTCTTGGCGTGAAAAATTCTTCCCCCAGCTACCCCAAGTCATTGTACCAGCGATAATCTTTGAAAATTTTTTTTTGTTTTGCATAGGTTGGTGAAATTAAAAAATAATTATGTCAATTTTAGGTAGGAATTCATTGATTTCAAGCTTCCTGATTTTTTCCTATCTTTCGCCAGAACGGTTAAAGACAAATCTATTCTTGAATGGTTAAAAAAGCAAAGTTGAATCAACAGCATGTTTGTCAATTTGGAAAGTATATTTTAAACGTTATTGATGGTCATCATGAGTGCCCACCTGAAGGATAAGGTCGGGCAGGTAGTCGATGGGCTAGAAATCACTTAAAAACTTCATAAAAATAGGGCCTTGAACAATTTTTTAACCAATCGTTAACAGCTACTCAGTGAATAAATTTTCAATTTGCACCACCATTAATATATAAACCAACCAGTACCGAAATTTTAAAAGAATATATGGAAGAAAATACTACTGTTGACATTAGTGCAGTAAACGAAAAAATAGAGCAAGAAAGCGCTTTTATCGATTTATTGATGCTAGAGATAAACAAGGTTATTGTAGGCCAAAAACATATGGTCGAACGATTGCTTATCGGGCTCTTGGGTCAAGGACATATCCTATTGGAAGGCGTGCCTGGTCTTGCAAAAACGTTAGCAATCAACACGCTTTCAAAAGCAGTGAAAGGTGACTTCAGCCGTATTCAATTTACGCCTGATCTTTTACCGGCTGATGTTGTAGGTACGATGATATACAATATGAAAGTCAATGACTTTTCTATTAAAAAAGGACCTATTTTTGCCAACTTTGTTTTAGCTGATGAGATTAACCGTGCCCCTGCTAAAGTACAATCTGCTTTGCTTGAAGCGATGCAGGAAAAGCAAGTTACCATTGGTGATGAAACTTTTATTTTAGATAGGCCGTTTTTAGTTATGGCAACGCAAAACCCTGTAGAACAAGAGGGCACCTATCCATTGCCAGAAGCACAAGTAGACCGATTCATGCTAAAAACTGTTATTGATTACCCTAAAATGAATGAAGAGCAGTTAATTATGCGACAAAACCTTTTGGGAAACTATGATGAGGTAAAGCCGGTGGTAACCTTGAAGCAAATTCTTAGTGCGCAACAGGCCGTCCGCGACGTATACATGGATGAAAAAATAGAAAAATACATATTGGACTTGATTTTCGCCACCCGTTATCCTGAAAAGTATAATCTTGAACATCTAAAGCCGCTAATTAGTTTTGGAGCTTCCCCACGTGGAAGTATTAATCTAGGTACAGCTGCCAAGTGTTATGCGTTTATCAAAAGAAGAGGTTATGTTGTACCTGAAGATGTTCGTGCTGTTGTGCATGATGTGCTGCGACATAGAATAGGTATAACCTATGAAGCGGAGGCGGAAAATATCACTTCAGAAGAGATTATCAACAAGATAGTAAACGAGATCGAAGTACCTTAAAAAGGTTCGAGGTTTAAGGTTAGAAGGTTCAAGGTTAATCCTCTGAATTTTGAGCTTTACACTTTAAATACCCATGGATACCAAAGAATTACTTAAGAAAGTTCGTAAAATCGAGATAAAGACGCGCCGTCTTTCCGACCATATTTTTGGTGGGGAGTACCACTCTACTTTTAAGGGCCGTGGAATGACTTTTAGTGAGGTTCGGCAGTATCAGTTTGGTGATGACGTGCGCAGTATCGATTGGAATGTTACTGCACGCTATAATGAACCTTTTGTAAAAGTTTTTGAAGAAGAACGCGAACTCACCATGATGTTGATGGTTGATGTTAGTGGTTCAGAACTCTTCGGAACTTCCAATCAGTTCAAAAAAGAAATCATTACGGAGATATCTGCTACTTTGGCTTTTTCAGCACTTCAAAATAACGATAAAGCGGGGCTAATTCTATTCTCTGATGAGGTAGAACTTTTCATTCCACCGAAAAAGGGAAAAAGTCATGTGCTGCGCATAATTCGTGAACTATTGGAATTTAAACCAAAAAGCAACAAAACCGATATCGCAGGTGCCTTGAAGTATCTGACCAACGTGATGAAGAAGAAGGCAATTGTATTCGTCCTTTCTGATTTTATTGCCGAAGATTATGAGCGTACGATGAAAATAATTGGTAATAAACACGATGTTACCGGTATTCGTGTTTACGACGAACGTGAAGAATCAATCCCCAACTTAGGAGTGGTTCAAATGCAGGATTTTGAAACGGGAACGATTCAACTCGTAAACACAAAATCTAAAAGGGTTAGAAATGCTTACGCCAAATACCATCGCGAGAGAGTTGATTATTTCAAAGAAACTTTTACCAAATCGGGTTCTGGCGTTCTTGATTGCCGTGTAGATGAAAGTTATGTGAGAAAGTTACTGGGTTACTTTAAGCGAAGAGGATAATAATGATAGTTAAGACTTATGCATTAAGAGTTACGAGTGACACGCTAAGGAAGCGTGTTTTTCTGTTGCTCTTACTTTGTTTTGCTTTCGTAGGATATGCCCAAACCTCCCCTACGGTTACTTCTGAAGTCGACACCACATTTATCAAAATCGGTGAGCAAATTATATGGACAGTTACCGTAGATGTTGATACTACTGCCAATGTAATATTTCCTGAGGGCCAGACGTTTTCCCCCTTGGAAACCGTTGAGTCATTCAAGACAGACACCACACGAAAAAAAGACCGGCTACTGCTAGAAAAATCATACGCGCTTACACAGTTTGATTCGGGTTCTTACAAATTACCGAAACAGTTTATTGACATTAACGGGCAAGGTTTTTATACAGATTCATTGCGAATCGATGTGGCAACGGTTGCTGTTGACACTATCAACCAAAAAATGTACGACATCAAAGATTTGATTTCCGTAGAAAAAAGCCACTCGGGCTGGTGGAAAATAGTGCTTGGGGTGTTGTTGGCACTAGCGGTTTTAGGAGGATTGCTGTATTGGTTCGTATTACGCAAAAAACCCTTAACGGAAGAAGAGAAAGAGGCCTTACTTGCTCCATATGACCGTGCTTTACTAGAGTTGAAAAAACTTGAAAATTCCAAATACCTCATTCAAGACGAATACAAAAAATACTATTCCGAATTAACCGATATTGTGCGTTCCTATTTGGAAGAAGATGTTCATGTTTCCGCTCTGGAAAGCACTACTGATCAGTTGATCGATAAGTTAGAATTAATGACCGATTCTGGAGAATTGGAGCTTGATAAAGACACGATTTCCCAATTCAAAAGAATTTTGCAAACTGCCGATTTGGTAAAATTCGCCAAATCAAAACCAGAGACTTCGGTGGCCGAACAGGACCGAAAATCGATAGAACAAATCGTTGTAAAAACACATGATGCGCTGCCCGAGCCCACAGAAGAGGAGCTAATGCAGCAAGCTGAATATCTTGAAGAATTAGAACGCAAAAAACAGAAAAAACGAATCGTTATTGCGGCCGTAAGCTTGGCCGGGTTCTTATTGATATCGGCCGTTGCAGCAACTGCTTATTATGGTTTTCAATATACCAAGGACACCATTTTCGGTCACCCTACCAAAGCACTTTTAGAAGGCGAATGGGTAAGAAGTTCATACGGTTACCCGCCTATTATTTTAGAAACACCCCAAGTTTTGGTCCGTCAAGAATTCAAACTTCCGCCCGAAGCGCAAGCCAATATCAAAGAGCTACAAATGTTTACTTATCGAAGCTCTGAAGGGCTTTTTACCATAGCCTCATCTTCAACTACCCTAGCGAACCCTGAGCAAGAACCTGAATTTGAACAATCCATTGAGGCTGGCATCAAGCAATTTGAGCAGAAGGGGGCAAAAAACATTATCACTAAGCAAGAAGAATTTACAACCATCTCTGGCGTCTCAGGAATTAAGGTATTCGGAAGTGGTAAGTTCGCGGTTCCGGAATCTGATGAACTTGTTCGCGGAAAATATACCTTTATTATGTTTGGTGGTAAAGGTTTTCAACAACAAGTAATTCTTTCGTGGTTGGAAGATGATACTTATGCCCAAGAAATAGTTGACCGAATTTTAACAAGCCTCGAAGTTAAAACAGATGTATAATGTTTAGAGATATCCAATTTGCGAATCCAGATTTTTTTTGGTTGCTATTCCTGCTTCCGATGGCCGCACTATGGTATTTTTTTAAACGCAAAGAGCAAATTCCGTCTCTTAAAATATCAAGTATTAAAGGCTTCTCTTCGCAAGGATTTCTTCCAAGACTAAAACCACTTTTATTCCTATTACGCTTGTTTGCATTGGGCGCTATAATTGTCGCCATGGCTAGACCACAAACCAAAGATGTATCTACAAGAACCAAAACCACCAAAGGAATAGATATTGTTATGGCTATTGATGTATCATCGAGTATGTTGGCCCGCGATTTGAAACCAAACCGCTTGTCGGCCTTGAAAAAGGTAGCCGCAGATTTTATTAGAAAACGTCCAAATGACAGAATCGGATTGGTCGCTTATGCAGGTGAGGGTTATACAAAAACTCCGATTACAAGCGATAAATCAATTGTTTTAAGCGCATTAAGAGAAATTACATACGGGCAATTGAATGACGGTACGGCCATCGGAATGGGCCTAGCTACTTCTGTAAACCGCCTTAAAGAAAGCAAGGCTATTAGTAAGATTATCATTTTATTAACGGACGGAGTCAACAATTCTGGCTTTATTGAACCCCAAACGGCAGCAGATCTAGCGATTGAATTCGATATTAAGACCTACACCATAGGTCTTGGAACTAATGGAAATGCACTATCTCCCGTCGCTTACAATGCAGATGGGTCGTTTAGATATGGCATGCGCCAAGTGGAAATTGATGAAGTTTTGTTGCAAGATATTGCGAAAGTAACAGGAGGAAAATATTTTAGGGCAACCAACAATGAAAAGCTCGAAGAGATTTATGACGAAATCAACAAATTGGAGAAAACAGAAATCGAGGAGTTCAGATACACCAGATACGAAGAAAAATTTCGGCCCTGGGTACTTTTAGCAGGGGCATTTTTGATCTTAGAATGGATCTTAAGGAGTACGTTGTTCCGAAGTTTTATATAGATTATGATTCAGTTAGACGAGAAAATATATTTTTATTTACTGGGCATCATTCCTGTATTGATGGTCCTTTTCATACTGCTACAAATCTGGAAAAAGCGGACTCAGAAAAAGTTTGCCAATCTTTCGTTGCTAAAGCAACTTACCCCTGATAAATCAGATTATAAAGCCAGTTTAAAGTTGATTTTATTACTGTTCGGGCTGGCATTTTTAACACTCGGATTGGTCAACCCTAAAATTGGCACAAAATTAGAGACGGTAAAACGGGAAGGTGTTGATATCGTTTTTGCGGTTGATGTTTCTAAAAGTATGCTAGCGGAGGACATTGCGCCCAACCGCCTAGAAAAGTCAAAACGACTGGTTTCAGAAATTATTAACCAATTGGCGAGTGATCGCATTGGAATCATCGCCTATGCCGGACAGGCTTTTCCGCAACTTCCCATCACTACCGACTATGGGGCGGCGAAGATGTTCTTGCAAAGTATGAATACCGACATGCTAACCTCACAAGGAACAGCTATCGATCAAGCTATTGAATTGGCAACTACTTACTATGACGATGAAGATCAAACAAACCGAGTATTGTTCATTATATCAGATGGGGAAGACCATTCTGAAGGAAATACTTTAAAAGCTGTTGAAGCTGCCAGAGAGGAAGGAATTAGAATCTTCACCATTGGTGTGGGAAAGGAGAAAGGAGCCCCTATCCCCATAAAAAGAAAAGGGGTTGTTGAAAGTTTGAAAAAAGATGCACAGGGAGAAGTCGTCATTACCAAGTTGAATGAGGAGGTTCTTCGAGATATTGCTGACGATGGAGACGGAGAATATATTGATGGCACGAATACCGACGATGCTGTAGAATATATCAAAGAACAGCTCAATCAAATGGATAAAACAGAATTCGAGGCCAAACAATTTGCAGAGTATAAAGACCAGTTTCAGTGGTTTTTGGGCGGAGGCCTATTATTGCTATTTTTAGACGTCTTTGTTTTAGATAGAAAAACGCAATGGTTGCGAAAGTTGAATTTGTTTAACGAAAAAAGAAGTTGATTACATAGAGAAAGGAACAGGGGAAAAAGAGAAAAGATGAAATACGTTGCTGCAAAAGCCTGTTTTTCTTTACGCTATTCCATTCATTTTCTTCTTTGAAAAACATGTCACATATGAAAAAGGTAGTCATAGCATATATTTTCCTATTTCTAGGATGCCTTACCTATGCCCAAGATGAGGAAAAAGAAAAGACCAAGGCTTTAGAAGCTTCCACAAATCTAACTTGGGATGCCAATAAATCGCTATCTGAATCGAAGTTTATAGATGCCGAAGTAGATTATAGAAAGGCAATTGCCAAAAGTGATGAGAATGTGGCAGCCCCTTACAATTTAGGTAACGCATATTATAATAAAGAAACTTATAGCGAGGCTTTTGGACGTTTTAAGGAAGCAGGCGAAACAGCAACCGATAAAAACAGTAAACACAAAGCCTACCATAACATGGGTAATGTTTTTATGAAGCGCAAAGAATATGAAAAAGCAGTCGAAGCCTATAAAGAAGCACTGCGCAATGACCCAACTGATGAGGAAACGCGGTACAATCTGGCATTGGCAAAAGAGCTATTGAAAAAACAACAAGACGAGCAGAAGAACGACAAAAACGACGAGAATAAAGACAGCAAAGACCAAGATAAGAAGGAGAACGAGAATAAAGACAAAAACGAGGGCGACGACGATAATAAAGACAATAAGGATCAAGACGAGAAGGACCAAGGCGATAAAGGTGATGAAGAGAAAGAGGATAACAAGGAAGGTGAGGGCGATCAAAAAGAAAAAGAAGAAAAGAAGCCTGAAGATCAAAAAGAAGGAGAACAAAAACAGCCTAGACCCAATCAACTATCGAAACAGCAAATTCAAAATTTGCTAGAAGCCATGCAGAACGAGGAAAAAAAAGTACAGCAGAAAATTGACGCCCAAAAAGTTAAAGGGGTTAAAGTCAAAAACGAAAAAGATTGGTAATACCCATGATGCTTAAAAAATACATACTAATAACACCCTTGTTGTTGCTCGCTTTTTTATCAAAAGCGCAAGACGCAGAAGAGGTGACTTTTGAAATGTTGGTAAGCAAAGAAAAATTAGGTATCAATGAACGGCTCCGCGTTGATTTCACCATGAACAAAGATGGTGACGATTTTAACCCCCCAGATTTTTCAGGTTTTCGAGTTTTAATGGGCCCTTCACAATCGATTAGTTCTTCTTGGGTAAACGGAGTACGTAGTTATTCTAAGACCTATTCCTATACATTAGCTCCTACGGCCCGCGGTAAATTTACCCTTAAGCAAGCATCTATTGTAATCGCTGGAAAAACCTATAAGTCGCTTGCAAAACAAATTGAAGTTACTGCTGCTGTTGATAAGCCCAACAGCCAGAAAACGGTTGATGATGTTGCTGATGAGAGCCTACATTTGGTAGCAGAAGTTTCCAAGACTAACCCTTATATGAATGAGGCTATTAGTGTGGTTTATAAGCTTTATGTGAGTCCGTCTATAAGTGTATCCAATTATCGCCCTTTAGACAATCCGAAATACAATAATTTCTGGAGTCAAGATATTCCCGTTTCGGTCAGAAATGCCAAAAATGGCACCTACAAGGGCAAGCAATATCGCTATGTCATTTTAAAGCGGGTTGTGCTCTATCCTCAGAAATCTGGAAAACTAGATATCGAGCCACTTTCATTGGATGTTACGGTTGATGTTCCTACCAGTAAACGTGATTTTTTCGGTGGTCGAATTTATTCTCAAACCAATAAAACTGTATCCGCAGGAAAACGAACCATTAACGTAAAAAGTTTGCCGATTCAAGGAAAGCCAGCAGATTTCAGCGGTGCTGTCGGAAATTTTGATTTTTCGGTAACGGCTAGCAAAACCAGTTTGAATGCTTCTGAATCGTTGCAAGCAAGAGTCGAAGTTAGTGGAAAGGGGAATTTGAAATTGTTCCAGTTGCCTGAGCCAAACCTTCCTGGTTCGTTGGAAGTTTATGAACCGGAGTTCGATGAAAAAGTAAGGACTACCTTATCAGGAATGCAAGGGAAAGTGGCCAATAGCTATACCATAGTTCCGTCGTTTCGTGGAAAATATCCAATTCAACCTATTTCTTTTAGTTATTTCGATCCTAAGGAAGGTAGTTATAAAACACTCTCTTCCGATGAAATTCTTATCAACGTTCTAGAAGGACCAACCAGTGCAGATGGAAGAAGTACAAGCTCTCCCTTAGGAAATCGACAAACCGTAATAGCCACTGGCGACCAGTTCAACTTCATTAAATTAAAACCTAATTTAACCAACATTGGCACTAGGTATTTTCTAGGCTCTACGCGTTTTTATCTTTGGTTGTTATTGCCCTTGCTTTTAATTCCTTCGGCCATCATTTTTGGAAAAAAACGCGATGCGATAGCCAGCGATGTTGCAGGAAATAAAATTAGAAGAGCCAATAAATTAGCCAGAAAATATCTCTCAGCCTCCAAAAAGGCTTTGGGCAACAAAGAAGCGTTTTACATTGCCTTGGAAAAAGGTTTACACAACTATTTAAAGGCAAAATTGAAAATAGAAACCTCGGAATTCAGTAAAGACAAAATTGCCACCTTACTAATTGAAAAACAGGTAGACGAAGGCACCAAAGACGGATTTGTTGCTCTACTTAAAAATTGTGAAATGGCGCGTTACAGTCCGTTTTCAGATGTTCAAATGCAACAAGATTATGACAAAGCCAGTGAAGTAATTTCGTATTTAGACAAACAATTGTAAAAAGAGAATCAAGAAAATAGCGTCTAGATGTTAGACTTAAACATGAAAAAAATTGCATTTCTATTCGCATTGCTAGTGGGGTTCACAATCTCAGCCCAAAACGACGCTTTGTTTAGCAGGGCTACAGATGCTTATAACGAAGGTGATTACAACAAAGCAATAGAAAACTACCTTGAGATTATAGCATCAGGGCAGCACTCTGCAGCGCTATACTTTAATTTGGGTAATTCGTATTATAAATTAAATCAAGTAGCGCCGAGCATTTACTATTATGAAAAAGCGCTTTTACTAAAACCAAATGATGCTGAAATAAAAAACAACTTGGCGTACGCTCAAAATATGACCTTAGATGCAATTGAGACCATGCCAGAAACGGGTTTATCGAAGATTTACAAAGACATAACGGGTTTCTTGTCTTTTGACCAATGGGGGTATGCGGCAGTTGCATTTATGATACTGTTTGTCGTACTGTACATCTGCTTCTATTACTTGAAATTTGCGACACATAAACGAGTTGCCTTTATTGTAAGTATGATATCAATACTTTTGGCCGTGATTTCGGTTGTTTTTGCTTTTCTACAATATGCTGACTTCAAGGCAGATCAGCCAGCTATCGTCTTTGACAATGAAGTGAAAGTTACTTCGGAGCCCAATGAGAGAAGCCAAGCTGTTTTTACTTTACACGAGGGTACAAAGCTTAAGGTATTGGAAGAGCTGAAAGACTACAAAAAAATTCGTATCGCAGACGGACAAACGGGTTGGTTGACCTCAGAAAGCATAAAACTGTTGAAAGATTTTTAAAACTTCATTAACAGAAATATGATATTTTTAACATTATATTCGCGTTTCATTTCATAATACTTATGAAGTCATCAGTCCTCATCATTTTAGCAACCTTATTAGCAACGGCTATTTTGGCCCCGTCGGTTATTACGCTGGCAAATATTGAAGAGCAAGTGATTTCAATAGATTTAAATGAGGAGGAAAAAAATGAAGAAAAAAAGGAAGCGAAAGAAAAAGACTTTTTTCTCGACTTTAACCGCATTTATGTGGCGCAGCTTGAAGGGGGAAAAGCCTTGACTTCATGTTTTCATATCGAAAGCGATTACAGCGCTTCGATAGCTGTTTTACTCCCGCCTCCTGAACTTATTTTCTAGTTACCTTCCATTCCCATATTTAATTAACTAATCGATCTTCAATATTGAAGACCTAACAACAATTGTTTTATGTTCAAATATTTAAAAAGCGACTTGCCTGCAAGTATCGTTGTGTTTTTTGTTGCTTTACCCCTGTGTTTGGGTATAGCGCTCGCGAGTGGAGCCCCCTTATTTTCAGGATTAATAGCAGGTATTGTAGGCGGCATATTCGTGGGAGCAATAAGTGGATCACATATTGGGGTTAGTGGCCCTGCAGCTGGTCTTGCAGCTATTGTTTTGGCCGCAATTGACCAACTTGGTTTTCAGATATTTCTTTCAGCCGTAGTAATCGGTGGGGTAATTCAAATCATCTTTGGTATTGCTCGACTGGGAATCATCGGATATTATTTTCCAAGTTCGGTCATACGTGGTATGCTTACCGGTATTGGTATCATTATAATTTTAAAGCAGATACCCCACTTTTTAGGAGATGATGAAGATCCGGAAGGAGATTTTGCCTTCTTTCAAATTGATGGTGAAAATACATTTTCTGAAATCGTAAATGCAATTGGAGATCCGAGTTTAGGTCCCACCATTATTGGTTTTATCGCATTGGCAATATTAATCCTCTGGGGTAATGTACTATCTAAAAAAGGGAAATTCTTTGAGTTAGTTCAAGGACCATTGGTAGCTGTTGTCATTGGTATCGTTTACTACCTGACCACCCAAGGCACAGATTATGGAATAGCAGAACAGCATTTAGTGTCTTTAAGCGAAGATAGGTCTACTTCTGGTTTGCTAACACAATTTGTAACTCCAGATTGGAGTCAGGCATTTACCACACCCGTCTTAATTACCGCTTTTACTATTGCCCTAGTTGCAAGTCTTGAAACACTGCTCTGTGTTGAGGCTACAGATAAACTAGATCCAGATAAACGTGTTACTCCAACCAACAGGGAATTGCTTGCACAAGGCGCTGGAAACGTAATCTCAGGTTTTATTGGTGGCTTACCTATTACACAAGTTATTGTGCGTTCGTCTGCAAATGTGCAATCGGGTGGTAAGACCAAAATCTCAGCAATAGTTCATGGTTTTTTACTAGTAGCTTCGGTAGCAGCAATTCCGTTTCTGCTACAAATGATTCCACTTTCTGTGCTAGCTGCGGTACTCTTTATAGTTGGATACAAACTAGCTAAACCGTCTACCTTTAAAGCGATGTATGATGGTGGCTGGACACAATTTGTACCGTATATGGTAACTGTATTAGGCATCGTGCTTACCGATCTACTAAAAGGTCTCGCCCTTGGTTTGATTGTAGGAATCGTAATTGTACTCTATAAAAGCTATAAAAACTCCCATTTTCTTCACAAGGAGAATGATGATCCTACAGACGGAAAAGTAAAAATGACCTTGGCAGAAGAAGTAACCTTCATCAACAAAGGCGCCATTTTAAAAGAGCTTGATGCCCTTCCTGAAAATTCTTATTTAGAGTTAGACGTGCGCAAAACACGTTATTTAGACTATGATATTATTGAAATTCTTGAAGACTTTGCACATAAAGCCAAACAACGAAATATCGATATCAAATTGATTTCGGAAAGAGGGGTAATTGAAAACCCTCCGAGCTATATTGAGTTTTTCAAACTCCGCCCAAAATTAAACTAGTGGGTATTCAAACACTTAAATTTTTGACCTAAAACCTTATATTATATGAAAGCACTTACGAAAGAAACTCAGGCTGCAATTACGCCTGACAAAGCCATTCAACTTTTGAAAGAGGGAAACCAAAGGTTCGTAGAGAACAACAAAGCCTCTCGTGATTTGTTAGATCAAGTTAAGGATACCGCCTCTGGGCAGTTTCCCTTTGCTACAGTGCTAAGCTGTATCGATTCAAGAGTATCTGCAGAACTTGTTTTTGACCAAGGTGTTGGCGATATTTTTAGCGCGAGAGTGGCTGGCAATATTGTAAACGAAGACCTTCTAGGAAGTGTCGAATTTGCCTGTAAATTAGCCGGAACCAAGGTCTTTGTAATACTAGGCCACACGGCATGTGGTGCAGTCAAAGGCGCCTGTGACGATGCCAAAATGGGGAATTTAACCACCTTATTGCATAAAATTAAGCCTGCGGTAAGAGCAACAGCTGAACCTTCAGACCCCAGTCAGAGAAATTCTAAAAACACCGATTTTGTGAATGAGGTTGTACATAAGAATGTGCTTTTGACCATTGAAGACACTCGGAGTCTAAGCCCTGTATTAAAGGAGATGGAAGACAAAGGTGAAATCAAAATAGTGGGAGCTATTTATGATATCAGCAACGGTAAAGTCAATTTTTTATAGGCTGTACCGGCAACCGTACTGAAAAGCCAATGCTATCGCGTTGGCTTTTTCTTTTATTAAAATATAGTACCTTTCAATGAATCAAAAATACACTTAAATACTACCTATGAAAAATCTCTTTTCTAACCTTCGTGGTGACCTCTTTGGCGGTATTACAGCCGGTATCGTCGCATTACCATTAGCACTTGCCTTTGGAGTAAGTTCAGGACTCGGACCTAGTGCAGGGTTATATGGAGCAATTTTTATTAGTTTTTTCGCGGCTCTTTTTGGAGGAACCCCCACCCAAATCTCTGGCCCCACGGCACCCATGACAGCCGTAAGTATGGTGGTCATTGCCGGAATTATTGCGGCTAATGACGGAAGTGTGGCGCAAGCCCTCCCTACAATTTTAATCGTTTTTCTTGTAGCAGGGTTGATACAAATTGTGCTAGGTCTAACAGGTATTGGTATGTATATAAAATATATACCCTATCCGGTAGTTTCAGGATTCATGACAGCAATTGGTATTATCATTTTAGTAACTCAATTACTTCCGGCAATTGGTTATTATCCGAAAGAGGATGCCGAATATGTCGCTCAATTTCAACCAGAAGCACAAGAAGTAATTCTAAAAAATATTTTGAAAGAAGAGGTAGGTGACGATGTATTGGGTATTCAAGATTTTATCGGCACCGTTGATAGGCAAAATGAAATCGACGTACAACGTCTGACTAAAGAAGCAAGAACCCTAGCACAAAAAGAGGCTTCGGGCGTCATAGGTACCATTAAAATACTACCACGAGCCTTAAAAAATATACAATGGCTTGAACTCCTTCTTGCACTGGCAACCATTATCATAATATATGGCTTCAAGCGCATTACAACCACAATACCAAGCACACTCGTGGGCTTATTGTTGGTGTCAGGGGTGGCCTATGCGTTTAATCTTAACTATAAATCTATCGAAGAAATTCCTTCAAGCTTTCCCACCCCCAACTTCGACATGTTTACCCAAATCGATCTCAATTCAATTTCGCCTTATTTGGTAGCTGCTTTAGCACTTGCACTTCTAGGGTCTATAGATTCCTTGTTGACATCGGTCATTGCCGATAACATGACCAAAACAAAACACAAACCAAACAAAGAATTAATAGGGCAAGGTATTGGAAACAGTATTGCGGCTATTTTCGGTGGAATTCCCGGAGCGGGCGCCACTATTCGAACGGTAGTGAACATTAACGCCGGTGGTAAAACAAAGTTATCTGGCATGATTGCGAGTATTATTCTACTTATTGTTATGCTTTCGTTGGCCCCAGTCGCTTCACAAATTCCTGCTGCTGTGTTAGCTGGTATTTTAATAACCGTTGGTATTGGCGTTATGGATTACAAAGGCCTTAAAGCGATACCAAATATGCCTAAAGATGTCAAAATAGGCCCCATTCGATTAAGCTCAGAGGTTATTATTATGCTTGTCGTTCTCGTATTATCATCGGTATGGGATTTGGTTTATGCGGTTGGCGTAGGATTAGTTATTGCCTCCTTGATGTTTATGAAAAAAATGGGTGATCTTACCGCAAAACGTTCTGATGTCAAGTCTTTGGCCGAAGAGGAAGCTTGGGACGATGAAATGGCGTTTCCCGAAAATCTTCGTGATCAAGTGTTCATTAAACACCTTAAAGGGCCTTTGTTTTTTGGTTCTACCACTGAATTTCAGGCTTTGGCTGATCAAATACCCGACAATGCAGATGCTGCTATTATTCGCTTGGGGCGAACACCATATATGGACCAATCAGGGCTATATGCTATGGAGGAAGTTCTGCATGAGTTGACACAAAATAAAGTAACGGTCTTATTCGTAGACGTTTTGAAGCAACCCCGATATATGATGGAACGTATTGATATTATTCCCGATTTGATTCCTGAAGAACATATTTTCAAAAACTTTGGCGATTGCCTAAAATGGGTCAAGGAAAATGTGAAAGACGTCGTTTAACTATAGTGACTAGCCAATAGAGCCGCAGTCTAAAATTTGGAAATGCGGTTTTTTATGAGCTTCCAATCACATACTCCCTATAAAGTTTTAAATTTGTCGCTTTAGTTGATTCCTATGATCGATAAGATAAAAGAACATATTGCCGAAGTTGAACAGTTTACAGCAGATTCACCAGAAGCCGTGGAGGCATTTCGCGTGAAATATTTAAGTAAGAAAGGTTTAATGGGGAAGTTTGCCAGCGAGCTGCGCAATGTTCCAAACGAGCAAAAAAGAGAGTTTGGTCAAACCGTGAACAAGCTAAAAACGGTTGCCACTGAAAAAGTAGCTGCTTTAAAAGCTTCCTTGGAAAACGCCTCAGAGGAAAAGGGAATCTATGATGACCTAACACGACCTGGTGAACCTATCGAGCTTGGTGCGAGACACCCCATTTCAATTGTGAAAAATCAAATCACTGAGATATTTTCAAGAATTGGTTTCAACGTTTCCGAAGGGCCTGAAATCGAAGATGATTGGCATAACTTTACGGCCCTAAATTTACCAGAGTACCACCCTGCGCGCGATATGCAGGATACATTTTTCATTCAAACCAATCCGGATATCTTATTGCGAACACATACTTCATCGGTTCAGGTACGATACATGGAAAATAACAAGCCTCCGATTCGAACGATTTCTCCGGGGAGGGTATATCGGAATGAGGCCATTTCGGCGCGTTCACATTGTTTCTTTCATCAGGTGGAAGGCCTATATATCGATAAGAATGTTTCCTTTGCCGATTTAAAACAGACGTTGCAATTCTTCACAACGGAGCTATTTGGGAAGTCTAAAATACGCCTACGACCCTCGTATTTTCCGTTTACCGAACCTAGTGCTGAAGTCGATGTGTATTGGGGCCTAGAAACCGAAACTGATTATCGAATGACCAAAGGAACCGGTTGGCTCGAAATTATGGGTTGCGGTATGGTAGACCCCAATGTGCTTACGAATTGCGGTATTGATCCTGAAGCATATTCCGGTTTTGCCTTTGGTATGGGAATTGATCGTATTGCGCTGCTCTTGCATCAAATCTCTGATATTCGCTTGTTAAGTGAAAATGACGTTCGCTTTTTGGAACAATTCAGAAGCGCTCTATAAACTTCCTGTGAAAAAAGACATTGAAATCCCAATCGCCAAAGACGTATATGTCGCTGCCATTCATGAATGGAACGATGAATTTTTATCTAAAGACTGGAACGCTTATATCATAAACAATAGAACCACGCAAATTGACATGGTCTTGATTGTATCAAAGGGATATGATGGCGAAAGAAAAACTTCGTTAATGCGGCATGGCATCGGAGTGGTTGATGCCAAATCGTTCGCAAAAATAGAATTGATCCAAGAAGATGTACTTGCCCTGAATAATGAGTTCTTTGTCACCTATTATGCCGACAACAAAATTTATGAAAGACGTTTTCTGTTTGAAAAGAATACGGTAAATGAAAGTAATCTTTTAGAAATTCCACTAATTGAAAAAGAAGGAATTTTTGCTAAATAATCAGCGTAAGGGAAACCCTTTTGCCGCCCACCAAGGGTGTATTTCAATCTCAAGTCTACCCGCCTTTACCATTGGATCTGAATTAGCCAAACTGTCTGCAATTTCCAATGTAGGTGTGTTGTATATCGTAATTCCACGAATGTCACCATCATCTCCAAAAGGTCCTGAAATATCGGCATAGCCCTCATCATACATTTTTCCCAAATGTGCCATGTGTAGCGCTTGCAGGCTATCAGCCTCTTCTTTGTTTTGTGAACGATTCGGCCCTTTTTTTAGGAACGCTATAAAATACTGTTGCATTAAAACGGTGTCTTTCGTTTTCTCATCGACATAATCAAAGATTTCAAAACCTTTTGCCGTCAACTCTTCCTTGAGTTTTTTAACGGTTTTCACTTCTTCATGAAGTATATCAGTTATCACTTCCTTCTGCTTTTCGCCTTCTTGACAGCAGGTCAAGACAAGAGCAACAATAATAATAATGCTATTTCTTTTCATAGTTTACCAGTTTTTATAGGGTTGCTTGCTAAGTTGTGAATTGTAATATTTGATGTTTCCCGTAACTTCTTTACCAAGCCAATCAGGTTTTAGGAAGGTTTCCTTCTCAGAAGACAGCTCGATTTCGGCCACGCATAATCCCTTATTAACTCCATGGAATTCATCTACTTCAAATGTATGCTTCCCCACAGGAATTTCATATCTCATTTTTTCTAAAACCGCTTCTTCGCATAAGTCTAAAAGCGATTCCGCATCAAGCACATCAATCTGTTTCTCCCATTCGAATCTAGTAGTGCCAGATAGGTTTGATTTCCCCTTTACGGTTAAGAATCCTAAGTCTCCCTTAACGCGAATGCGAACTGTGCGTTCAGGATGGGTATTGAGAAACCCTTGAACTATTTTTGTTATAGAAGTTGCTTCCTTTTTGAAAGCATCTGATAACACCAAGAATTTCCGTTCAATTTCTACCAATTTTGACAAGTTTTAAACTTAAAGCATTTTAATACCTCTAACAAGTTATAGTAAATTTACAATATGGAGCCCATTTCCACATTGCGAAAAATCATTCATGTTGACATGGATGCTTTCTATGCTTCTGTAGAACAACTTGACAATCCTGATCTTAGGGGCAAACCTATTGCGGTTGGTGGAAGTTCTCAACGAGGTGTGGTGTCAGCAGCAAGTTATGAGGCTCGTAAATACGGTGTTCGAAGTGCCATGAGCAGTGTTATTGCCAAACGCAACTGTCCTGAGTTGATTTTTGTAAAGGCGCGTTTTGATCGTTATAAGGAAATCTCAAAAGCAATCCGGAAAATCTTTTATGACTATACCGATCTTGTTGAACCCCTTTCCTTAGACGAAGCTTATTTAGACGTTACCATTAACAAAAAAGGAAATCCGTCGGCAACATTGATAGCTCAAGAAATCAGGGCGCGTATATTTAATGAATTGCATCTAACCGCTTCAGCAGGAATTTCAATTAACAAGTTTATTGCCAAGGTTGCCAGCGATTACAACAAACCCAATGGTCAGAAAACCGTAAACCCTGAAGAAGTTATTCAATTTTTGGAAGATTTGGAAATTCGAAAATTCTATGGTGTCGGAAAGGTAACTGCCGAGAAAATGTATAAGCTGGGAATTTTTACCGGGAAAGACCTCAAAACAAAGTCACTCGAATTTCTTGATGAAAAATTCGGCAAGAGCGGAAGTTATTACTACCATGTTGTGCGGGGCATACACAATAGCGAGGTAAAACCGCACCGAATTCCGAAATCTGTAGGCGCAGAGCGCACATTCAGCGAGAACCTTAGTAGTGAGATTTTTATGCTAGAACGCTTAGATCATATAGCCCAAGAGTTAGAACGGCGCCTTAAAAAGTCTAAAATCGCTGGGAAAACCATTACTTTAAAAATTAAATTCAGCGACTTCACGCTGCAAACAAGAAGCAAAACGCTTCCCTATTTCATATCTGACAAAGGTTTGATACTTGAAACAGCCAAAAATTTGTTGTATCAACAAAATCTTGAAAACTCAGTTCGTTTGTTGGGTATTTCTTTAGCCAATCTCAATACCGACCTAAAAAAAACTGTTGAAGAGGAAAAAGAGGTTTTAGTTCAGTTAAAGTTTGATTTTTAGCTCTGAAGCCTCGCCAAACCTAAGATTTGCTTCATAAATGGGCATAAATACCGCTATGCATTTCATCGAATAAATTTATTATTGGCAATAATCTTAACATTTGGCGGTTTTAGATAGACAATTTTTAATAACCTAAATCATAAAACCATGAAAATTTCATTCAGCAAACCAAAAATGTTAGCTTTAGTAGCCGTTTCTTTATTCGCTGTTTCTTGCAGTGTTAAAGGCGAAATCGAAGATCTTGTAGAAGAAATAGAAGAGACAACGGAGACTACAGCTGTTAGCGAGTAAGCACTAGTTGTTTTAACATATAAAAAAACCCGAGCAAAAGCTCGGGTTTTTTTATGCCTTTGATTAACACTAATTCACTATTAAGGTATTATCTGTTGCTGTAGGGTTCAATGGACAGAAATACACATAGGTTCCCTTTACTAATTTTGTCGGTTTAGAAGTTTGTGTTTTTCCTGTTCCAACAACTTCGGTTACATAGGCCGTTTGAATATGATTTTCCGACTTGCTGATATCCTTTCCTTTGGGTACCAAAACAAAGCCTACATCATGACCTACGGCATTGTTCGTAATTTCAAAAACATAAGTACCCTCTGCAACCGTGATTTGCTTTTGTGTAAACTCACCTGGAGTTTGCTCTAAAGAAATTGTGCTTGCCATTTCGTTCATTTTGTCCTTTTTCATCATCTTGTCTTGTGCATTCATTGAAAATACTAGACCGAACACTAATGCTACTACTGTGATTATTTTTTTCATACTAATTGATTTTATACTCCCGCTTCGCGGAAAATTTGTTCTTATTCTATTTTTTTGACCATCCCATCTATTGGGGATGGTCTTAGTTGTTATATGGTACTATATTGTTGCTACTTCTAAAGGTTGTGCAACTGGAAAATCTACTGGAACGTTTGTTGTCTTATGTAGGTAATTGGATATGGTTTTATCACCTACTAAAACTATAGTATCGATTAGGTTTTCCTTCGTCCACCCTTCATTAAAGAAGTTTTCAACAACCCTATCATCAGCTGCTCCTCTATTCTCTGTTAGGTTTTTTGCTAGGCTCGCTAGTGCATTTAACTTTGAATCGAAAGATGCCTGCCCACTTCTTAATTCTAAAATTTGTCCTTCTGTAAATCCGTTCATTTTTCCAATGGCGGTATGGGCTGATAAACAATAGATACAATTATTTACCTCACTAACGGCAAGGTTCACTACTTCCTTTTGTTTCGCATTCAAAGACGTTTTTGCATTGCTAAGATTGAGATAATTCTCTAATGCATTTTCAGAATGGGCGTAGGTCGCAAATAAATTTGGAACAAAGCCCACAGCTTTTTCTAGACTATCGAAAATCGATTGATTTTTTTCGCTTACTTCTTCTCTTTTAGGTACATTAAATGTGCTCATGTTTAAATCTGTTATATATTAATATTAGTTGCTTTCTAAATGGATATAAATGGTTTTTCAGTATCACAATAAAAATCATGATGGTGTTTTTGCTCACAGTGTTTTGCTGCATTTAAAGGTTTACTATGCGCTTTATTCGATCGATTAAAAACCGAGATCAAATTAAAAATGGATATTATTTTTGTCTTCATCTTGTATTATTTTTTAATTACAAGGCAAAGATGCGGTACAAAAGAGGGCTAGTGTTATGCTTAATTGCCCGGCGGCTTGCAGAAATTTCCCGTTATCCGTTATTGGGCTTAAAACGTACGAGGAAAACAAAGCTGCTTTAAGTTTTTAGCAGCTGCTATTTGATTTGATTAGCTATTTTTTGGTCGATAGGGTATTAGGCAGAAATCGAGGGCAATTCACGATATTGCGATGGAGAATAATCAGTCATTTTCTTAAAAAATCGACTGAAGTGTGCAGGATCATTAAAGCCAAGTTCATAAGCTATTTCTTGATTCTGTTTATCTGTAAAACGGATAAGACGCTTGGCCTCTAGCGCCAAGCGCTCCAAAATAATTTGTTGTGGAGATTTTTGATTGTAGCGCGCAAATAGATTAGAAAGCGTTTTTGGGCTTTTAAAAAGTAATTCTGCGTAATCGCTGACTTTGCGTTTGGTCTTATAGTGTGTATCGACCAAAACATTGAATTTACGTACTACATCAATTTGTTCATTGTTCAGTTTTTTAACGATCAATTGCTCCTTGGCCAAACGTGTGCAAATGATTATCAGTCGTTTTAAAAGCATTTGAAGCATATCGCCCTGAATTTTATCAGGTGTGGTAAACTCGTCTTCGAATACTTCGTACAAGGTGTTAAATTTTCGTTCCTGATTTTTAGGAACCGTTACAATTGGAAGATCTTGGGTTCCGAAAAACAAAATCCCGTTACAAGACACCTCGCTGTCGTGATCGGAGATACAATAAAATTCTCTGTTAAACAAAAAGGCCGTTAAGGGGAGTTTTGTATTCTCGTAGGATATATGCTGTAAATAGGTTGTAGTCATCAGCTGATTGGGGAGCAGTCTAATGCGCAAACCATCGACCTCCAATTCAGTAGCGGTCTCATTTCTATTCCACAAAATAGTTATGTTCGCCGAGTTAATGGAAATGCGATTTTCATTTTTTTTGATATCATTTGTAAAGGCAAATAACGACCCTATCTTATGATCATGGAATTCAAATTTCATATATCGATTGCTTGTAAGAGCTTAATAACAGGAAATTAGTCTGTTTTTTTGTTCATCCTTACGGGTACAAAACGCCTGATTAATAGCTATTTATTAAACAAGACTGTTAATCATTGCTTTAAATTTTAACACTATACGGGCTTTTTCTAATTTTAGTAAAAATTGCTATGGAAAAGAAAAAATATTCTTTCTTTAACTTGATTGTAGATTACAATTTGACCCCAACAATTTAAACCGGGACTTAAATAATGAAGGAAATTAAGAATTACGATCTTGCCGCCTATAGATTTTATAGTGCACTTGATATAAAGAGTTTACCCTTAAACTCATGGGATCTATACGCGACGTTTTTCGACAAAGTTTGCCAAAACAATAAAGATATCTTTTTGTTGAAGAATTTATCCTTAAACAATAAATGGTGCTATGCCGAAAAATTTGAAGAGGAATTGTTGCAGAATGAACATGTCATCTTGGTTACTGACCCCCAACTTAGAATTGTTCATGCCACTGGAAATATTTTAAATATGAATGGTTATAAACCAGAAGAAATTCTGGGTAAAAAACCAAAAATGTTTCAAGGTGCCGACACCTGTAAGGAAACCTCAAGAAGTATCGGAATTGCCGTTAAGAACAGACAGTCTTTTGAAGCGGTTATAGTAAATTACAGAAAAGACGGAAGTACGTACAAGTGTTGGATAAAAGGAGAACCCGTATTAAATAAATCTGGTGAGGTGGTTAACTTTATTGCTTATGAAAAAGAAGTAGCTTAAGCGTTACATGTTTAATGGAAAAGAGCCATTCGGTTAAATCGACTGGCTCTTTTTTTTTGCTATACATTGCTTTGTTTAGAAATTGCAAGTTTCGATTTCGGTAACCCTTAAAGTATTTACCATACCTTTATCTTTAATTGGCATTGCAGCCAAGCTGATCAGCATATCACCTACATCTAAGAATCCTTTTTTACACGCTATCTGGTTTACATCTTCAATGGTTTCGTCTGTTGAAACATATTTGTCATAGTAGAATGCTTTTACACCCCACAAGAGATTGAGCTGGGTAAGTATTCTTTTATTGGATGTAAAGACCAAAATATGAGCACTTGGCCGCCAAGCTGATATTTGAAAAGCGGTATACCCACTATTTGTTAAGGTGGAAATTGCTTTAGCCTTAATCTCATTAGCCATAATCGCCGCATGATAACAAACAGATTTTGTAATATATCTGTTGGTACGTATGTGGGGAGGGTCATGAGGCACATTTATTAATTCTGAACCTTCAACGCTCTTAAGAATACTTGCCATTTTTTCTATTACCTGTACAGGATAATTCCCCACCGAGGTTTCACCTGAAAGCATTACGGCATCAGCACCATCCATAACGGAATTGGCCACATCGTTTACTTCAGCTCTTGTTGGCGTAAGACTGGTAATCATAGTTTCCATCATTTGAGTGGCGATAATTACAGGTATTCTTGCCTTTTTAGCGCGAAGCACGAGTTGTTTTTGAATCAAAGGAACTTCTTGTGCTGGCACTTCAACCCCCAAATCGCCACGGGCTACCATGAGTCCGTCACAATAAGCAACAATTTTATCGATATTCTCAACCGCCTCCGGTTTTTCAATTTTTGCTATAATCGGAATTTTATGTTCCGAGTGTTCTTTAATGATACTTTGAAGATCAATAAGGTCTTGACTGAATCGAACAAACGAAAGTGCTATCCAATCAACATCCAAAGAAATTGCAAAAATGGCGTCCTTAACATCTTTCTCCGTTAAAGCAGGTAATGAAATATTCGTGTTGGGCAGGTTTACCCCTTTCTTTGATTTCAGGGGCCCTCCCTGAATTACCTTAGCCTTAACCTGATCCTTACCATTGGTAGAAACCACTTCGAACATCAACTTTCCATCGTCTAATAAAATATGCTCTCCCGTTTTTACATCCTTTGGAAAGTTCGTATAGTTCATATATACCTTGTCGGCAGTTCCTTCGAAAGGCTCGCCCGTAACAAAAGTAATTTCATCACCAGGTGCTACCACAACTTCTCCTGCCATTACACCCACCCGAAGTTTTGGGCCTTGTAAATCTGCTAGAATTGAAGTATAAACTTGCATCTCGTCATTAAGCTCTCGAATCATCTTAACACGGGCCTTTACGTCTTCATAATCAGCATGGGAAAAATTGATTCGAAAGACGTCTACTCCGGCCTGAATCATTTTTTTCAGCACTTCTCTCTTACTGGTAGCCGGTCCTAAAGTTGCTACTATCTTGGTTTTTTTCTTACTCGGCATTTTCAAAAAATTAGGTTGTTCTTAGATTTTAGATTATCAACTTCTAAAATGTAAGCGGTTATTATTTTGGGTATGGTCTGCAACTGCTTTACCGTACGCTCTTCTAAATTATCATCATCGTGTTCAATCTTTAAAAGATAGTCTGCATCTCTAAATTCTGGCACCAAATGATATTTGGTATAGGAGGGTTCATTTGCAAACAAGTTACTTCCAACTACATTTTCTTCCTGTGAACTTTTATTGCTAATAAGCGTCCAATAACTATCGTTCTGTTGATCTCTCCATTCAAAAATCGGAAAGGAAATATGTTCCGATAAGTCTAAATCCTTAGCGGATCTTTTAAAGTTTGATTTAAGGCACAAATTCAGGGCATATACCATGGCGTAATCTTCCATACTACTGTGCAAGGCTAGCAGTGTGAATGCATCTTCATAAAAATCATCTGTGATTTTATGTATGGCCATCATGTAAGTGCGAACTTCAAAGATAAAACTAAAAACGAAAATAGCCTAGAGTACCCAAATAGAATGCCATTATTTGACAAACTATAACGGTTTAGTTACATTAAATTTATAATCAAGATTTTTGCATCTTGTCTTGGAGTGCAAAATAGGCTCTTTTTGATGCCCGCTCTTCAGCTTTCTTTTTAGAAGTAGCTCTGGCTTTTGCCACAACATGGTTGCCGATTGAAAGTTTTACCGCAAAGTGTTTAAGACTATCATTACCGGTATCTTCATACACGTTGTAATTGAAGGTTTTCTTCTGCTTTTGACACCACTCGATTACCAAACTTTTATAACTGATTACCTTGCCTTCGAGTTGTTCAATATCTACGTAAGGCGCAATAACCCGTTCGTTTATAAATTTTTCACAATAGTTGTAGCCTCTATCGAGGTAGATTGCGCCTACCAAGGCTTCAAAAACATTACCATGAATATTATCTCCAAAGTGTGATTTCGGAATTCGGCTCTCAACATACTTAATAAGGTTCAAGTCCTTACCTAATTCATTAAGGTGTTCGCGGCTTACAATTTTAGACCTCATTTTTGTTAAATACCCTTCATCACCTAAAGGAACTTCATTGTACAAATGCCTAGAAATTATGGTGCCTAGCATGGAATCTCCTAAAAACTCCAAACGCTCATAATTCATCGGATTTCCCTCATTATCTCTTTTGTTAGCAGATCGGTGTAAAAACGCCTTCCGATATATTTTGAGCTTCTTGGGTTTAAAGCCCAAGATTTTGGTTATTCCCAAAAAAAAATTCCCATCTTCTTTAGAATGGGAATTAAATAAATTAGATGGGAAGTTCATGTGTTAACTAGCTGATTTTCTTAAAAATTACACATGCGTTATGACCTCCAAATCCAAAAGTATTACTTAGTGCAACATTAACCTCTCGTTTCTGAGCCTTGTTCAATGTCAAGTTCAGTTTCGGGTCTATATTTTCGTCAACCGTAGTATGATTAATTGTCGGAGGTACTATGCTGTGTTTCATCGCCAGAATTGATGCAATTGCTTCAATGGCCCCAGCTGCACCTAACAAGTGCCCGGTCATTGACTTGGTTGAATTTATGTTGATGTTTGGTGCATGATCACCAAAGACTTCTGAAATCGCTTTCAATTCGGCAACATCTCCCAGTGGAGTTGAAGTACCATGCGTATTGATGGCATCAACATCTTCAGGTTTTAAGCCAGCATCGTTCAGGCAGTTTTTCATTACTTGAACAACTCCTATTCCTTCAGGATGCGGTGCCGTCATATGATAAGCATCACTTGACAATCCGCCACCAACCACCTCGGCATAAATTTTTGCGCCTCGTGCTTTTGCGTGTTCGTATTCTTCTAAGATCAAGGCTCCCGCTCCTTCTCCCAAGACGAAACCGTCACGGGTACCATCAAAGGGTCTTGAAGCCGTTTCAGGACTATCGTTTCTTGTTGAAAGCGCATGCATAGCACCAAATCCGCCCATACCTGCTATGGTAACAGCAGCTTCACTTCCTCCGGAAACAACAACATCACAGTACCCTAATCGTATATAGTTTAAGGCATCGATCATGGCATTTGCAGATGAGGCACAGGCCGACACTGTGGTGTAATTTGGCCCCATAAAACCATGTTTGATAGAAATATTACCTGGAGCAATATCAGCTATCATCTTTGGAATAAAGAAAGGGTTGAACCTTGGGGTACCGTCTCCTTCGGCGAAATTCATCACCTCGTTCTGAAACGTTTCTAAACCACCAATGCCGGCCCCCCAGATAACTCCTACTCGAAATTTATCGATGGCGTCTAAATCCAAGCCAGAATCTTCAATAGCTTCATCTGAAGCAACAAGCGCATATTGTGCAAACTTATCTAGTTTACGGGCTTGTTTTCTGTCAAAAAAATCCTCGGGATTGTAGTTCTTTAATTCACAGGCGAACTTAACCTTAAATTTTTCGGTATCGTAGTACGTGACCGGAGCTGAACCGCTCTTGCCGTTTACTAGTCCTTCCCAATATTCCTCAATGTTGTTTCCTATGGGAGTAAGTGCCCCCAATCCGGTAACTACAACTCGCTTTATCTGCATTGAACCAAATTTTACACGCTTACTAAGCAAATTAAAAAAAATATCCATGCGATATGGTTACCGCATGGATAATTTCAAATCTTGTTCAAGAAATCATAAAGATTACTTCGCTTCTTCTATATAACTTATGGCTTGGCCAACTGTTGCAATATTTTCAGCTTGATCGTCTGGGATCTGAATATCGAATTCTTTCTCGAATTCCATAATCAACTCAACTGTATCTAGTGAGTCCGCCCCTAGGTCGTTAGTAAAGCTAGCTTCTGTTACCACTTCGTTTTCATCAACTCCTAATTTATCAACGATGATAGCTTTAACTCTTGATGCAATGTCTGACATAATAATATTTGGTTTTAAAAATTTAAATTGTTGGCAAAAATAAAAAACTTTGGATTAATAACACGTTTTGTCGTTAAAATGTCTCGTAATTTAAGAAAATTAAATGCAAGAGTGCTATTTTAGCTCCAAATAATTCTTCTTCGGTAACGTGAAAAGAGAAGAGGGTAAAGACAAAAGAAAATAGACTTTAAAATGTTTGTGCCAGCCACTTCTGTATTCTGTTTCCGCTGTTCTTTTTTCTTGGCGCGATTCTGAAAACAACGAATATAATTCTCCTAATTAAAACCACTTTATTGAAAACCAAACGACTTATTCTTTTTGCCTCTGGTTCTGGTTCAAATGTTGAAAACATCGTGCATCATTTTCACAACAATCCAAACGTTACTGTTGCCGCTGTGCTAACTAACAAAAGGGATGCCAAAGTCCTAGATAGATGTAACAAATTGAAAATCAATGGTTTGTATTTTAACAAAACGGCGTTCTATGATACCGATTGCGTTCTAAATATACTTAAAAGCCTTCAACCAGATTTAATCATACTTGCAGGTTTTCTTTGGAAAATACCCTCGAATCTTATTGAGAACTATCCGAATAGCATTGTGAATATTCATCCGGCCTTACTTCCCAAATATGGGGGTAAGGGCATGTATGGAATGCATGTACACCAAGCCGTAAAAGACAATCAAGAGACCGAAACCGGAATCACTATTCACTATGTGAACGAAAACTATGACGAGGGAGCAATAATTCATCAGTCTAAAACTAAAGTGTCGCTCGAAGACAGTGTTGAAGAAATAGCGCAAAAGGTACATATGTTGGAGTATGAACATTTTCCGAAAGTGATCGCGAAATTGTTAGAAAAGTAAGATTGTAAAATAGACCTGTCGCATCGCAATGGCAAAAAAAGCAAAATTCTATACGGTTTGGAAAGGTAAACGACCCGGTGTCTATGATAGCTGGGCTGACTGCAAAGCCGCCATTGAGGGTTATAAAGGCGCCCAGTACAAATCGTTCGCGACTTTTGAACTGGCCAAAAAAGCCTACAATGGAAGCTACGAAGAATACAAGGGTAAGAAAAAAGGAGAAGCTTCCCTTACGCAAGAACAGTTGTTAAAAATTGGCCAACCCAGTTACCACTCGATTTCGGTAGATGCAGCTTCAAGCGGAAATCCTGGCGTGATGGAATACCAAGGTGTAGATACCAAAACGAAAAAAAGACTTTTTAAACAAGGTCCGTTTCCTGAAGGAACTAACAATATCGGAGAGTTTTTGGCCATTGTACATGGTCTTGCCTACCTAAAAGAACGCAATAGCAATCGTGTCATCTATACCGATTCGCGAACGGCCATAAGTTGGGTACGCAAAAAGAATTGCAATACAAAACTAAAAGAAACTTCGAAAAACAAAGCCTTGTTTGATTTGATTCGTCGCGCTGTAGACTGGCTGAAACAGAACGCTTATCATACGCCCATAGTGAAATGGGAGACCAAGGCTTGGGGTGAAATTCCTGCAGATTTTGGAAGGAAGTAATTCAAAATTCATGCTCAACTATTTTTTATTATTTGATATAAACACCCCTATCAAATACCTCAACAAAACCGTATATTTGCAGCTTAATTTTTACGCCACAACGTGAATATGGGCAAATTAGTAATTGTAGGTACGGTAGCTTTCGATGAAATTGAAAGCCCTTTCGGCAAAACCGACAAAATCTTAGGTGGTGCAGCAACCTTTATCGGCCTTGCGGCATCTCAATTCAATATTGATTCGACCATTGTGTCGATCGTAGGTGATGATCTACCCCAAACCTACCTTGATCTTTTGACTAGCAAGGGAATTGATATTTCAGGTATTGAAATCGTTCAAGGCGGTAAGACGTTTTACTGGAAAGGAAAATATCACAATGATTTGAACTCAAGGGATACCTTGATTACCGACTTGAATACTCTGGCAGATTTCAATCCAGTAGTACCACAAAACTATACAGACGCCAATGTAGTGATGTTAGGCAATTTGCACCCACTGGTTCAGATGAGCGTAATTCAACAAATGGAAAAACGACCAAAATTAATTGTACTTGATACAATGAACTTTTGGATGGATAATGCGTTGCAAGATCTACTTGAAGTTATCAAACATATTGATGTGATCACCATTAATGACGAAGAGGCCAGACAATTGACCAGTGAATATTCTTTGGTAAAGGCAGCTGCAAAAATTCAAACCATGGGGCCCAAATATGTAGTGATAAAAAAAGGAGAACACGGAGCATTTTTATTTCATCGAGGTAATATTTTCTTTGCACCGGCGCTACCGCTTGAAGAGGTTTTCGACCCTACGGGTGCTGGTGACACTTTTGCAGGTGGTTTTACCGGATATCTGGCGGCAACAGAAAATATCTCTTTTGAGAATATGAAAAATGCGGTAATTCACGGTTCAAATCTAGCATCATTTTGTGTGGAACGTTTCGGCACGGAACGTATGGAAACCCTTGAAAGAGATGAAGTCAATAAACGCTTGCATCAATTTAAAGCATTGACACAATTCGATATCGAACTAAAATAAAAACGCGCCCTGAATATTCGGGGCTTTTTTAATGTAAACATCTAATGAGCGACGCAATTAAGCACGAATGTGGTATATCGGTAATACGATTGTTAAAGCCTCTGGAGTACTATAAAGAGAAATATGGTACTGCCTTCTACGGGGTGAACAAAATGTATTTGATGATGGAAAAGCAGCACAATCGCGGACAGGATGGCGCCGGTTTCGCAAGTATCAAATTAGATATGAATGCCGGGGAAAGATATATGAGCCGAGTACGTTCAAGTCAACAACAACCCATTCAAGATATTTTTGCGCAGATCAATGACCGTATCAATACCGAATTGGAACAACATCCTGAGTATGCCGATGATGTGGCTTTACAAAAACGGAACATACCCTATATCGGGGAGTTATTATTGGGCCATGTTCGCTATGGCACTTTTGGAAAAAATAGTATTGAGAGCGTGCATCCATTTATTCGGCAAAACAATTGGATGCATAGAAACCTCATCATGGCAGGGAACTTTAATATGACCAACGTGAATGAGCTCTTCGACAATTTGGTGCAGTTGGGGCAGCACCCTAAGGAGATGGCTGATACCGTTACGGTGATGGAAAAAATTGGCCATTTTTTAGATGATGCCGTTGCCAAATTGTATAAGCAGATTAAAAAAGAAGGCTATAACAAACAAGAAGCCTCTCCTTTGATTGCTGAGCGGCTAAAAGTTTCTAAAATACTTAGAAGGGCCGCCAAAAACTTTGATGGTGGTTATGCTATGGCAGGCTTATTGGGTCATGGTGATGCTTTTGTTTTGCGAGATCCTGCGGGTATTCGACCAGCTTACTACTACCAAGATGATGAAGTGGTCGTTGTGGCATCTGAAAGACCAGCAATTCAAACTGTTTTTAATATTTCTTATGATGATGTGCAAGAACTAGATCCGGGTCATGCCTTCATCATTAAAAAAGACGGAAGCACTTCATTAAAGCAAGTTTTGGAACCTACAGAGCGAAAAGCTTGTTCATTTGAGCGCATTTATTTTTCTCGAGGAAGCGACAAAGAAATTTATCAAGAGCGTAAAGAATTAGGTAAACTTATTTTTCCAAAAATATTGACCGCAATTGATAATGATATTAAGAGAACGGTCTTCTCTTATATTCCGAATACGGCAGAGACCTCATTCTTCGGCATGGTGAAGGAGGCACAAAACTATTTGAATAAAAAAAAGGAGGAACAAATACTTTCCATTGGAGCAAAAATTACAAGGGAAGAGCTTCATGAGATCTTAGAAGTTCGGCCAAGAATAGAAAAAGTAGCCATTAAAGATGCCAAGTTAAGAACCTTCATAACGCAAGATAGTAGCCGCGACGATCTGGTTGCCCATGTTTACGACATTTCTTATGGCTCAGTTGATGAAGGTGATAACTTAGTAATTATCGATGATAGTATCGTTAGAGGTACTACGCTGAAGAAAAGTATTCTTCGAATTCTTGATCGTTTATCTCCCAAGAAGATAATCGTAGTTTCATCCGCACCTCAAATTCGCTTTCCTGATTGTTATGGAATTGACATGGCGAAGCTTGAAGATTTTATAGCTTTCAGAGCCGCATTAGCATTGCACAAAGACAGAGGTACAATGCATATTGTGGAAGACATTTATAAAAAATGCTTAACACAGGTTAACAATCATGATACTGATGTGATCAACTATGTAAAAGAGTTCTACGCGCCCTTTACCGCAGATGAAATTTCTCTAAAAAGTGGAGAACTCTTAAGTCCACCAGATATCAAAGCCGAAGTTCAAATAATCTATCAAACCATTGAAAATCTGCATCAAGCTTGTCCAAAGAATTTAGGGGATTGGTATTTCACCGGAAACTACCCAACCGCAGGTGGAAATCGCGTGGTCAACAGGGCATTTATCAATTTTTATGAAGGTAAAAACGAACGGGCATATTAATAAAATAATCGATGAAATGCACAAATTCGTGTAGTTCGTCGATAATTCACGCTATTCAGCGTGTTTTTAGTCGCTATGGAAGTCAGCTCGTCTATTTTAGATTCGCCATAGCATAAGTAGGTTAAGTTCATGGTAAGATTTGGGGCAAAAAAGGTGGAGACTTCTCCACCTTTTTTATGTTTGTACATTTACATTCTTCCCAATTGATGTTATAAAGTTGTCGAAAACTGACATGATTTATCGTTGGTCCGCAGCTTGTTCTATTAGCCCATTATGAGCATTCATTTTCAGTCTAAATCTGCAAAAATTACACTTCATCCGAATTATACGAACTTCAACAAAGAAGTTTTATAGACTGACGAACAGGTTATACTTTTGGAGGACCATAGCATAAGTAGGTTAAGTTCATGGTAAGATTTGGGGAAAAGGCGGAGCATTGCTCCGCCTTTTTATTTTCCAATATTTCTAGTATAGGATCTTGATAAAGCTAAATGAATCTGCCCCTAATCCAAGGTAGATACCTCAGCTCCATGATACCATTTGGGGAAAAGGCGGAGCATTGTTCAGCCATTTTATTTTCCAATGTTTCTAGTAAAGGATCTTGATAAAGCTAAGTGAATGTACTCAGTTGATGCAATTGTAAATCAAGAAATTTCTAAAGCAAAAAAGCCGCAATCGCTACTTCTTTTGATTTAAGCACCAAATCAAAGGTTGATACGGCAGTTTTATGCTACTCATGTGGGGAACAGTCGAAACCCTGCACCAGCCTTTTATTTTCATAAGAATAACGAAAATGATACTCCGTTTACATCGATTTGTAGGACTCTTATCGATAAAATGCATTTCAACCCAACTTCTTGGAAGTTCATCTAAAACCTTTTAAAAGATCAAAAAATCACTATATTTTTGGAGAACCATAGCATAAGTAGGTTAAGTTCATGGTAAGATTTGGGGAAAAAAGGTAGAGCATTGCTCTGCCTTTTTTATTTGGAAACCCCAGTAATTGACAAGGCTAGCCTAGATTATGGGAAAATTCTTACCCTTTTGTTGAAAAACAAAGCTCTTAAAAAATACCAAAATTTCTTTTTTATTTAACACAATACCAGTAATTTAGTACTGCCATAGCATAAGTAGGTTAAGTTTATGGTAAGATTTGGGACGAAAAGGGTAGAGACTTCTCTGCCCTTTTCTATTTTTATGAAGACAAAAAAATCTCTCCTTCGTCATCGCGAAGGAGAGATTTTTCTTATTTAATCTACCGTTTAAATAACGTGCTATTTGTGTGCAGCGTATAACTCCGCTACCTTATCCCAATTGATTAGATTGAAAAAAGCACTCACGTAGTCAGGTCTCCTGTTCTGATAGTTAAGATAGTATGCGTGCTCCCAGACATCTAAGCCTAAAATCGGGCGACCACCACAGTCAACTCCTGGCATCAGTGGGTTATCTTGGTTCGGCGTAGAACAAACTTCCACCTTGCCTCCGGGATGAACACATAACCACGCCCAACCCGAACCAAATCTAGTTCCTGCGGCAGCACTGAATTTACTTTTAAACTCATCAAAAGAACCAAAGGCACCATTAATGGCGTCAGCCAATTCACCAGAAGGAGCACCACCACCATTGGGTGACAGAACTTCCCAAAACAGCGCATGGTTGAAGAATCCGCCTCCATTATTTCTAACTGCTCCGTTTGACATATCTAAATTCGATAAAATAGCTTCAATCGACTGTCCAGCCAATTCACTACCATCTATTGCAGCATTTAACTTTGTCGTATATCCGTTATGATGTTTGGTATGGTGAATTTCCATAGTTCTCGCATCAATATGTGGTTCCAGTGCATCGTAGGCATAGGGTAATTTTGGTAGTTCAAAAGCCATAATTTCTATATTTTATTTTTAAAATTCGATTTCCTCAAATTTACATATTTTAACAAACATATTCGAATAAATCTTTGTTAAGAAGCGCGCGGTATATAGAAGAGTTCTACGTAATTTGCAGCTAAAAAGTAGGTGCCTACGAATTCGTTCAAAATATATAATGCTTCTGCAGGATCGGGCAAGACCTACACCCTTACTAAAGAGTATCTTAAAATTATTCTTTCCACTAATGAGGGTTATCGTCAAATTTTGGCCATCACCTTTACCAATAAGGCGGTTAACGAGATGAAAGAACGTATTCTTGAAAGCCTTTTCACTTTTAGCAGAATAAGTACCCTTAAAGATGCTCCGCCCCTATTTATTGATCTCTTAAAAGAATTACAACTTGAGGTTTTGGTATTGCAAAAAAAGGCAAAGACGATCTTAAAAAAGATTCTTCATAATTATGCTTTTTTCGATGTTTCCACAATTGATAAATTCACGCATCGCTTGATAAGAACCTTTGCCAAAGACCTAAAAATTCCTCAGAATTTTGAGGTGGTTTTGGAAACCGATTTACTTTTAGATGAAGCAGTATCTAAACTCATCAATAAGGCTGGAACTGATTCAAAACTCACCAAAATACTCCTTGATTTTGCCTTAGAGAAGATCGATGATGATAAAAGCTGGGATATAGCAATAGACCTAAATAAAGTAGGTAAGCTTATCTTCAACGAGACCAATGCACAACATTTAAAAAAGTTCGAAAACAAAACGATTGATGATTTTTTGGAGCTGCAGAATACCATCAATAAAAAAATAACAGATTTAGAAAAAACGGCTATCACCTTGGCGGAAGAGACGCTACTTTTCATTAACGCATCTGGTTTGCAAACCACTGACTTTCCTAGAGAAACATTACCCAATCATTTTAAGAGGGTTCGCGATGGCATTTTTGAGCCCGCTAAACTTTATAAGAATAAATTGGAAGAAAACTTGATGCAGGCTAAGATATTGAAGTCTGGTATTGCACTCCCCACCAATGACTTTTCATCCAATTTATATCAATCTTATCTTCAACTTAAGGAGCTGATGTATACCCGCGCTATGCTAAAAAATGCATATAAGAACATTGTTCCACTAACCGTTTTAAATGCCATTCAGCACGAAGTGAAAGCCATTCAAAATGAACGTGATCAGCTATCTATCTCTGAATTCAATACCATCATATCAAACGAAATTAAAGAACAACCGGCCCCATTCATTTATGAACGTTTAGGAGAGAAATACCGACATTATTTTATCGATGAGTTTCAAGACACCTCAGAAATGCAATGGAACAATTTGATTCCGCTAATAGACAATGCCCTTTCGAGTGAAGTCGGCTCACTTTTCTTGGTAGGTGATGCCAAACAGGCAATTTACCGCTGGCGTGGTGGAAAAGCCGAACAGTTTTTGAATCTCGTGAATTCAAGCACCAATCCATTTGTGATACAGGCTCAAATTGAACCTCTCCCGTCAAACTACCGAAGTCATGAAGAAATTATAAAATTCAATAACGATTTTTTCACCTCTACAAGTCCGTTTTTAAATTCCCAGATCTATGAAACACTATTCACCGATGGCAACCAACAAAAAATCAACCATCTTAAAAATGGTTTTGTGCAACTCACCTTCTTAGAAGAAAATGATGCCTATACCCTAGACGAGCAATACTGCAATGAGCTTATAAAAACCATATATGAGCTTCGAGAAAAAGAATTCGAATACAAAGATATTTGTATTCTAGTTCGTGGAAACAAGGAAGGTGTGCTCTTGGCCAATTATTTAACCCAAGAGGGAATTCCGATAATTTCGTCTGAAAGCCTACTCCTAAAAAGCAGTCCGAAAGTTAGGTTTTTGCTGAACCTTTTACGCTTTCAAAACCAAGCTGATGATGTTGGAATCGCTTTTGAAATACTTACCTATTTATTTCAAGAAGAGCAAGAGCAACATCGTAAGATCGTGCTGCACTTAAAAGATTTGGAATTGCTGTTAAGAATAGAATATGATTTTGATATCGCAAAAATGCAACAGGTTTCGGTATATGACACTTTTGAATATGCCATCAAGCAATTTGACTTAGCGCCCCAATCAGATGCCTATATCAATTTTTTTATGGATACAGTATTTGATGTTGAACAAAGAGAAGGCACTGGTATTACCGTATTCTTGTCCTATTGGCAAAAGAAAGGAGAAAAATTGAGCGTTGCGGCGCCATCGGGCATTAATGCGATTCAGATTATGACCATACATAAATCAAAGGGATTGGAATTTGAAATCGTTATTTACCCATACGCACATTCAAAAATATACAATGACAAGGACGCTAAATTATGGCTTCCTTTTGAAGGGGAAGCTATTGCAGGTTTCGATGAGGTTCTAATAAACAAAAAGCAAGAAGTTATTAATTACAGCTCCACCGCCGAACATTTGTATCTAGCAGAAAACAACAAACTAGAACTAGATGCTTTTAACGTACTATATGTGGCTTTAACGCGGGCGGTGAAAGCGCTTTACGTAATTACGATAGCGGAAACTGCTTCTAAAAAATCGGATACTCCTAAAAACTACGGCGGCCTTTTTGTTCACTTTTTAGAGGAAAAAGGACTTTGGGAAGAGGGAAAAAGGCTTTATCAATTCGGCGCCTTAGACTTTCAGCAACAAAATATAATAACTAAAAGACAAGAAGGTATTGCATATCAATATTCTTATAAAGAAAGAGATAGTTTTAAAATTATAGCCAACTCAGGAGCCTTGTGGGATACTACTAAGGAAACCGCTTTATCTAAAGGGAATTTGATTCATGCTATTATGGGTTTGGTCGAATCGGAAAAAAACATTGAAAATGCATTGGCTACAGTGCAACGAAATGGCGATATTACCGAAGAAGAGATTGATCCATTGCGAAACATGGTATTGCAAATTATTTACCACCCGAGGCTACAGTCGTATTACGCAACAGGAAATACAATAAAAAATGAAAGCGATATCATCACCAAAAACGGAAGTATTTTAAGACCTGATAGAGTGGTTATCAATGGAAATAAAGCCACAATTATTGATTATAAGACGGGTAAGAGAGACGTTCGATACAAAGACCAAATCGATTCTTATGCCCTTGCTTTGGAGGAAATGGGCTATAGCATAAAAAATAAAATCATTATTTATATTAACGAAGAAATTACACCTGAATTCATTTAAGAGTATTATGTACGGAAAAATAAAAGAACATCTGCAAGCAGAACTAAATCAGATTAAGGAAGACGGACTTTACAAATCGGAACGCATCATTACCTCGCCTCAAGATGCGGTTATCAAAATTTCTTCAGGTGAAGAAGTCATTAATTTTTGTGCGAACAACTATTTGGGGTTGTCGTCGCATCCTGAAGTAATTCAAGCAGCAAAAGACACCATGGATTCGCATGGCTTCGGGATGTCATCTGTGCGTTTCATCTGTGGTACGCAAGATATTCATAAAGAACTGGAGCAAAACATTGCCGATTTCTACGGTACGGAAGATACCATATTGTACGCGGCTGCCTTCGATGCCAATGGTGGAGTATTCGAACCCTTGCTAACTGCCGAAGATGCTATCATTTCTGATTCGCTCAATCATGCTTCCATAATAGATGGGGTTCGATTGTGCAAGGCAAAACGCTATCGATATACCAATAGCGATATGGCAGATCTTGAAAAACAGTTGCAACAAGCCAATGCTGACGACGCGCGTTTCAAGATAATCGTAACCGATGGAGTTTTCTCTATGGACGGATTGGTGGCTCCACTTGACAAAATTTGCGATCTAGCAGACAAATATGACGCCATGGTTATGATAGACGAATGTCATGCTACCGGATTCATTGGTGAAACAGGGCGTGGTACCTTGGAAGAAAAGAACGTAATGAATCGCATTGATATCATCACGGGCACGCTTGGTAAGGCTTTGGGTGGTGCTATGGGAGGTTATACTACAGGTAAAAAAGAGATTGTAGAAATTCTTAGACAACGTTCGCGGCCTTATCTGTTTTCAAATTCGCTTGCCCCAGCCATTGTTGGGGCCTCCATTAAGGTATTTGAAATGTTAAAAACAGATACCAGCCTAAGAGATACCTTGCAGCGGAACACAGATTATTTTAAAAAAGGAATGAAAGAGGCAGGTTTCGATATCATTGACGGAGAATCGGCAATTGTTCCTGTAATGCTCTATGATGCTAAATTAGCCCAGAAGATGGCTAATATGCTATTAGAGCGAGGAATATATGTCATTGGTTTCTTTTACCCCGTAGTTCCTAAAGAAAAAGCGCGTATTCGCGTACAATTATCAGCCGCGCATAAAACGGAACATTTAGATAAGGCAATTCTTGCGTTTATTGAAGTAGGTAACATACTAAAAATCGTTTAAATGCGTTATTTCCCCTGTCAAATGCAACAAAAAAAATAAGAAATTGATTTTGTTAATAATTTTTAACAAGTTACATTTGCAGCTAATAAACACTTAAACTTAAAAATTTAAACATGAAACATCTTAGCAAATTAATGGCTGTTGCCCTATTATTCGTAGGTTTTAGCAGTATTCAAGCGCAAGACGAGAATAACCCTTGGCAAGTAAGTTTTGGGGTTAATGCCATTGACGTTTATCCTACTGGGGATGTAAGTTCTTTTGGTAATGAGCTCTTCAACGCTAATGATCACTGGAACATTCTTCCTTCAATTTCGTACATCGGCGTATCTAAGTCTGTTGGTGACGGATTTGCTGTTGGAGTTAGAGGTTCTTTGAATAAAATCAGCAAATTGGGTGATACCGCTGTTGATGATCTTTCTCACTACGCTTTAGATGGTACTATCAAATATAGTTTCCTAAAAAATACAACTATCGACCCATTCATCGAAGTAGGTGGTGGTTATACTTGGGTTGATGAAATTGGTGCCGGTACAGTAAACGGTGGTGTTGGTGTTAACCTTTGGTTTTCAGAAAACATCGGTCTTACTTTACAGACTAGCTACAAACATGCCTTCGAAGATTATGGGGTTAAGCACTGGCAACATTTAGCAGGTATTGCTGTTAAATTTGGCGGTACTGATACTGACGGTGATGGAATCTATGACAAAGATGATGCTTGTCCAGAAGTTGCTGGTTTAGAAGCTTTCAATGGTTGTCCTGACGCTGACGGTGATGGAATCGAAGATAGCAAAGATAGCTGTCCTAACGAAGCTGGATCTAAAGAAATGAATGGTTGTCCTGATGCTGACGGTGACGGGGTTGCTGACAAAGATGATGCTTGTCCTAATGAAGCAGGTCTTGCTGCTTTAGCAGGTTGTCCTGATGCTGACGGTGACGGAGTTGCCGATAAAGATGATGAGTGTCCTAACGAAGCAGGTCCTGCTGAAAACAAAGGATGTCCTTGGCCTGACAAAGATGGTGACAGTGTTTTAGACAAAGATGATCAGTGTCCAGATGTTGCAGGTACTGTTGCTAACAATGGTTGCCCAGAGGTAACTGAAGAAGTTCAAAAGCAATTGAACGACTATGCCCGTACCATCTTATTTGATACAGGTAAAGCTACTTTGAGCCCTGCTACAACTTCTGTATTTGTTGATATCATCAGAATTTTAGGTGAGTATCCAAATTCCAAGTTTACGGTTGAAGGTCATACTGATAGTGTTGGTAGCGAGAAATTGAACCAATCATTATCTGAAAAAAGAGCTAATTCAGTTAGAGATTTCTTAATCGCAGAAGGAATTGCTGCTGATAGATTAACTGCTATTGGATACGGTGAATCTAAACCAATTGCTTCTAACAAAACTAGAAGCGGTAGAAAAGAAAACAGAAGAACTGAAATCAACTTAGTTAAGTAAGAAGATTTAAACTTCTATTTCATACAAGAAAAGCCACGCAATTGCGTGGCTTTTTTTATTTTTAGCTATGCAGAGTTTTCTAGAAGAGGTTATCGATAAAATAACTAAAGAACATGAAAGTCTTGAAAAACTGATCTTTGTCTTGCCTAGCAAACGAGCTGGAACTTTCTTAAAAAACACCCTAGCCAAGACTTCAAAAAAAACGGCCTTCGCACCAGAAATCTACAGTATTGAAAGCTTCATCGAAAAGATATCGGGCCTTGGCTATATGTCAAATACCCAACAGCTTTTTGAGTTGTACGACACCTATTTAAAGCATACCCCAGATGAGAAGGATAGCTTCTTTGCCTTTTCTAAATGGGGACAAACCCTGCTTCAAGATTTTAATGAGATAGATCGCTATTTAATTGACGCCGAAAAGCTATTTTCAAATCTTTCGGCGATTCAGGAACTCAACCATTGGTCTGTACAGGCTGAGAAGACCAAATTGATGCAAGACTACCTTAATTTCTGGAACAATCTGCATCAACTATACAGCAGTTTCAATAACGCCTTACTGAAAAAAGGAGTGGGGCATCAAGGACTCGTATATCGCCAAGCCTGTGAGCTACTTCCGGCTTATCTCGAAAATGTGGAGCATAAAAAACATGTTTTCGTAGGTTTCAATGCGCTTAATACTGCGGAAAGTCAAATCATACAAACTATTCTAAAGCATTCTAACGCAGCGATTTATTGGGATTTAGATTCTTACTTTTTAGAAGATCCCGTGCACGCGGCGGGGTATTTTATAAGAACCCACAGAAAAACTTGGCCGCATTTTCATGAATATCCACTTCAGGGTATTAGTGACTATTACCTTTCTGATAAAAAAATTCTTATTACCGGAGTTCCAAAAAACGTTTCGCAAGCGAAATATGTGGGTGGGCTTCTGGCGAAGCTTAAATCGGAAAACGCTGAATCACTAAAAAACACGGCCGTTGTATTGGGAGATGAAAGCCTTTTGAACCCCATTCTAAATGCTGTGCCTAAAGAAATTGAGGCAGTCAATATTACCATGGGCTATCCTTTAAATAAAACTCCACTAGCCGGACTGTTCGCTCAGTTTATAGACTTGTATATTCATCGCGATTCCCAGGGTTGGTTTTACCAACATGTACTTGATTTCTTATCGCATCCATTCATTTCTACGCTTCTAAACCAAGAATCTCATTCCTATTCAGATTTACAAAACCTTATCAAGAGTAAAAACTGGACGCACATTAGCCCGTATAAAATACAAGATTTTATCGATGAAAATCCAACGATTAAATTGCTGTTTTTTGATGAACAACCTGCCCTTGAGGAATTTGTTAAAAAATGTCTGACAATTATTAAGCACCTAAAAATTAAGCTACAAGAAAATGAAAATGCTTTAGCATTAGAGTACCTCTATCGCTTTCATACCCTGTTCAACCAAATACTAGAATTGGTACAAAAGCACCCCTTTATTACTGATTTAAAATCGTTACAAAGCTTATACAAGGAATTGTTGTCTTCAGAGACTGTTGATTTTCAAGGCGACCCATTAGAAGGGTTACAAATAATGGGAATGCTCGAAAGCCGAAACCTAGATTTCGAAACCGTAATTATCAGTTCGGTGAACGAAGGGATATTGCCTTCTGGAAAATCAAATAATTCATTTATTCCATTCGATTTAAAAACGAGGCTAGGTTTACCCACCTATAAAGAAAAGGATGCTGTTTATACCTATCATTTTTACAGGTTACTACAGCGGGCCAAGAACATCCATATCATTTACAATACGGAACCTGATGTACTTGAGGGGGGTGAAAAAAGCAGGTTGATTTCACAATTGCTCACCGACCCCAACAAAGAAAAGAATATAGTATCTACAATTGCCACTCCAAGCATTGAACCCATACTACATAGCTTAAGCAACTTTAATAAAGACGACGAATTGCTACAGCTAATTCGAAATCATGCCCAAAACGGCTTCTCACCGACTTCCTTGAGCAATTATATTAGAAACCCGCTTGATTTTTACAAAAGAAGCTTACTAGGCATCGATGACACGCTTGAAGTAGAGGAGACGATTGCAGCAAATACCTTTGGAACCATTGTTCATGATAGCTTGGAAGATTTATATAGGCCCTTCTTAGGAACATTTTTATCGTCAGAGGCGCTAGCTACGGCAAGAGCTAAAATTAAGATAGTGGTGAAAAAACATTTTGCCAAAAGTTATATGGAGGGTGATATCAGTAGCGGTAGAAATCTTATTGCCTACAACGTAATTATTCGTTATTTAGAGAACTATATCGATTCTGAAATAGCCGAAACAAAAAACCACCAAATCAAGATTCTCGGTATCGAAGAAAAATTAAATATCAGCCTCAACTTCCCTGAAATGGATTTTCCCGTTGTTCTAAAAGGAAAACTTGATCGAATCGATGAGAAAGACGGAATGCTAAGAATTATCGATTACAAGACGGGTAAAGTAGAGTCAAGAAATGTGGAGATTGTAAACTGGCAAGAAATCACAGATGACTATACCTATAGCAAAGCATTTCAATTGCTGTGTTACGCGCTCATGTACAAAGATAAAAATCAGATTGACACCATTGAATCAGGAATTATTTCCTTTAAAAATCTAAATGCCGGACTCCTAAAATTTGCTACAAAAGACAAGCGAGGAAGTTGGGCCAAGAAAGAACATACGATCACCAATGAAACCCTTGACCTTTTCGTACAGGAATTAAAAAAGTTAATCTTAGAAATCTGTAACCCCAAAATTCCGATTACGGAAAAAGAAGTATAGCTTATTTTTTATCGGGCCTTGTGGGGCGCACTTCAATTTTGCTTGGCAAGGTTCTAGGGTGCATTTTGAGTAAATCTAAGACCAATTCGCCAATGTCTTCAGGCTGAATTTTCCAAGCATCTTTTTCAGAAGGTTCATTGTTATTAAAATGCGTTGCTACCGAGCCCGGCATTATCGTGGAGACTTTCACATCATACTTTCTTAAATCTAACATACTGGCTTGGGTAAAACCAACCACCCCAAATTTAGTTGCATTGTAGCCAGCGCCAGACGCAAAAAAATTAGCACCTGCTAAACTGGCCAGGGTTATATAATATCCTTTTGATTTTTTCAAGGCCTCTACCGACGCCTTTAACGTATGAAAGACGCCGGTTAAATTAGTATCTAACATTTGATGCCATTGTTCAGTAGACATTTCATCAACAGGGGCAAAATACCCTACCCCAGCATTTGCAAGAACCACATCTAATTGTCCCCAGGTAGCTAAAATCTTTTGAACAGCACCTTTCTCATCATCAAGTTGAACTACATTAGATTGTAATGCCAAAACATTCTCGGCACCTCCTAAATACTGGGCAGCGGTTTCTACCGATTTCAAAGTCCTGCCGCTTATGGCAACTTTCATTCCCGCCGCAATTAACTTTTCTGCAATGCCATAACCTATACCTTTAGAACCTCCTGTGATATAAGCTACTTTTCCTTTTAAATCGTGCATTTATACTATCATAATTTAGGTTCCCAACCGGGTTGGTATTCTCGTTTCCAGCTTTGCATTGCCTTTTCGTTGTTCAGAACCTTTCCTGTTGATGGGTCGATTTTAAGCATCTCACCAGCGTCTTGGGCCATGTTGCCTAGGTGGCAGAGCATGGTAGAGATACTGGCATCATTGATATCAGCATACAGGCTTTTGTCCTCCCTTATGGCATCAAAGAAATTGCCGACATGGGTAACGTCTAAACCTCCTTCGCCTCTGGTGTTGGTCGTTGCACTAGCTGATTTCTCAAATTCGTGTTTAATTGAATTACCTTGTAAATCATACAATTTATAAAAGTTACGATCCAATTGGATAGCGCCTTTGCTTCCGTAAATGGTAATACCTCTTCCAGGTCTTTGGGGTTTTAGAACGCCTCGGCTATGACCGGTCCAAGTTATGAATTTATTGTCAGCGAATTTAAAGGTTACTTGTTGGTTATCTACAAATTCCCAATCGTCATCATAGGTATATTTTCCGCCAAAAGAGGTCACACTTTCAGGCAGATCTACCCCTAGGGCCCATCTGCAGATATCGACCTCATGGGTGCCATTATTGTGCATTTCGCCCGTTCCCCAATTGCGAAACCAGTGCCAGTTATACGGATGAATGTTGTCTTTGAAATCTTTACGCGGGGCCGGACCTTGCCAAAGTTCCCAGTCTAAAGTTTTAGGCACGTCGATTTTATTTCCTCTACCTATAGAGCCGCGGTTGTTCGAATAATAGGCTTCCCCTTTGTACACTTCCCCGATGATGCCATTTCGAATATCATCTATCGCCATGATCGATGTGCGTGCAGAACGCTGTTGATTGCCCATCTGCACTTTCTTTCCATATTTATTTTGAGCAGCAACCAACAAATCGTTCTCATATGGGTTGTGACTACAGGGCTTCTCTACATACACATGTTTTCCGGCTTGCAAGGCGGCAATGGCCATTGGTGCGTGCCAATGTTCAGGGGTAGCGATAAAAACGGCATCTACATCTTTATCTTCTAAGACTTTTCTAAAATCCTTTTCTACTTTCGGTACATATCCCAAGTGCTTTTGACACCAGACATTATGCTCTTCAATAATAGTATCATCCACATCGCAGGTATACACAACTTTCGCATTGGCATCGGCATGGATTGCTCTATAATGTGCCTTTCCTCTACTACGCACTCCAATAACCGCACAGTTGATATGGTCATTTGCACCTAGGAAATTGGCATATGACGTACTTGGCAATACCAATCCGCCAAGGGTAACGGCCGCTGTACCCGCTGTGGTTTTCTTGATAAAATTTCTTCTTGTGGTCATGATGGTCTTTATGAATTCGTTAGTACCGCTGTAAGACAGTAAATTAAGAAAAAAAACGCTTGTTGAAAATTTAAGTAGTTTTTTAACCGTATTTGCTATCGCTTGTAGCTTTTGAAACAATAAAATAAAAGCGGAAAGTTTAGGAAAATGCCGTATACCTGCCTAAAATGCAAAAAAAATTCTCCAATAGATTTTTTGATCAAAAAGAATATAATAAATTGAATATCAATATTTTAAACCAAATTAATGGTTTCTTCCAGTCCTTGTATTTGTTAAATATTCTATAAAATAGTACCTTTTTATACATAGTACTGTAACAAAACAAAATATCGCTCGTCTATTAGTTGTAAGTCATTTAAAAAACAACATCAAAAAATATAGAAATTATGAAAGCAGCAATCAACAGAACAG
>NZ_JBDWJN010000008.1:0-137249 GCF_039974175.1 Maribacter sp. | reverse complement strand
GGATCGAATGAAACTGTAGATCTATCAAGTCTAGTTGGTACCGATGATCAAACTGCAGCAGAAGTAACTATCGCCGATGCAGGTGGTAATTTCACGGCTACGGAAGTAGAAGGCGCTTTGGCTGAATTGGCAGCCGGCAGTACTGATGATCAAAACATCAGTGGCTCTGGCCTTTCCGGAACTGATCTTACGATTGGTATCGAAGGGGGATCTAACGAAACTGTTGATCTTTCAAGTTTAGTAGGCACCGATGATCAAAACATCAGTGGCTCCGGACTTTCAGGTACTGATCTTACGATTGGTATCGAAGGTGGATCTAACGAAACTGTTGATCTTTCAAGTTTAGTAGGTACCGATGATCAAAACATCAGTGGCTCCGGACTTTCGGGCACTGATCTTACGATTGGTATCGAAGGTGGATCTAACGAAACTGTTGATCTTTCAAGCCTAGTTGGTACCGATGATCAAAACATCAGTGGCTCCGGACTTTCAGGAACTGATCTTACGATTGGCATTGAGGGCGGTTCAAACCAGGTTATTGATTTATCATCATTAGATGATTCTGGTACAGACGACCAATTGGATTCAGAAGTTGATCTCGCAACCGATATTGATGTTGATGAAGGTGGCGTGGTTTCACCTACTTTGGAAACCACAGTACAAGAAGTAATTCAGGCCATTGCACCAATTACCTCTAAAGCAGCACGTATTTTTTATCCACCATCTATCACAGTCGACGCATCTACAACAGGTATTAAGAGCATTGATTTATATCAAGAATACTTAGACCAATTTGGCACGCCAACGGCTGCGAGTGCAGGCGCACCAACTGCGGTTCCAACGTATGGTAGAACAGAATTGTACTACTATGTTACCTATGCAGATCCAACCGTTTTCGAAACGGATCCGCCTGACCCTAACTTTATGACAATTGATGCCAATGGAAATCTTACTATTGAGGTAGAAAATGTACCAACAGATTACAACACATTAATTAATGTAGTATTTGTCGTCAAGTAGACTAACTAATAACAACCCGATCCCAAATCGAATTGAAAGGTATTCATACATATAAAAAAGTATTCCTCAGTCTTGTTTTTACGGTACTGGGGATTACTGTATCTAACGCCCAGTTTTTGCTTCAGGCTCCTAATGGCGGTGATGAAACCAACTACCGTTGGTATGAGGCCCAAGATACCAGTACCGTTCTAGGAACGGATTTCTTTTTAGAAGTAACTGAGCAAGGCGTATACTTTGCCACATATGATGGTACACTTTGCGGCTCGAATGCCACCGGATATTTTATTGTGACCAATTGCAATTCACCTTTCAATGAGGTTACTATGGATATTACCGCAAATATTCCATCTGGAGCAACGGTGACTTGGAGTCCGACGGTAACAGGAGATCAAACAAGACCTACCGTTATCGCAACACAAACGGTACAGCGCTATACAGCGACCATTACCAAAGCTGGAAATAATAGTAGTCTACCCAATTTTACGGTTGTATGTATTGATGAATCAGCTAAATTAGTAGATGATGTAGTTACTACTGACGAGGATGTTTCCGTTATTGTAGCTATTTATGACAACGATTCTGATCTGCCAAGTGTAGGTACATTAACAACTACTAACCCTGCCAACGGAACGGTGAATGTCAATAATAATGGTACACCAAATGATCCAACTGATGACATTGTAACTTACATTCCCAATCCAGATTACAACGGTCCAGACACCTTTGATTATACCGTTTGTAACACCTTTGGAGACTGTAGTACGGCAACCGTTAACATAGACGTAATTCCAATAGTTGATGCAATAGATGATATGGTTACCACTTCTGGTGGCTTAATGATCGATATTGATATCTTGGCAAACGACAATGATATTCCAACAGCAGGAACCCTGACCACAACAAATGCTTCAGATGGAACCGTTGTAATAAATGATAACGGAACTCCAAATGATCCTTCAGATGACACTGTAACTTACACACCAAATATTGGTTTTGTTGGTGTAGATACATTCGATTACACGATTTGTGACACTATCGGAAATTGTAGTACCGCAACTGTTACCATAGTGGTAACTGATGCGATTGAGTTAGATACAGATGATGACGGTATTCTAGACAATATCGAAGATCTTGATGCAGATAATGATGGTGACCCTACTACCAATCCAACGGATACTGATGCCGATGGTATACCTGATTATTTAGATATAGATAGTGATAATGATGGAATTCCTGACAATGTTGAGGCTCAAACCACTGACGATTATATTTCGCCAAGTGGAGAAGATTTAAATGCTAATGGTCTTGATGATGCATATGAGACCAATGGAAATATAGGAATCTTCCCAGTAGATACTGACAACGATTTACTAGCAGATTATTTAGACGAGGATAGTGATAATGACAACGTTCCCGATAATATTGAAGGTCATGACGCAAATCAAGATGGTATTCCTGATGTAACCCTTATCGGTTCTGATAAAGATGATGATGGTTTAGATGATGCATATGAAGGTGCTAGGCAAATTGATTTAGATGTCAATGATGAGATAGACGATCCATTCAATGACCTACCAAATACTGATGGTGATAATGAATCTGATTATAGAGATACCGATGACGACGATGATAATATCGATACGATCGATGAAGATATGAACAACGATAATAATTATGCCAATGATGATGCTGATACGGATGGATTCCCAGATTATTTAGATCGCCCAACACCCGATCAAATAGAGATATTCAACGTTATTACGCCAAATGGTGACGGTATTCATGATACATTGACCATTACAGGTTTGGAGAGCTATCCTATAAATACACTTCGTATTTACAACCGCTGGGGTGTTTTAGTTTATACAACCAATGCATATAATACCGAAGGAAATGTTTTTGATGGCACGTCAACAGGAAGAGTTACCGTTCAAGTAGACAATAAATTGCCTGTAGGAACGTATTTCTATATACTAGATTATCAAGACGAGAATGGCAATGGTCAATCGCAGTCAGGGTACCTTTACTTAAACAGATAAACTGAGAATTTGAAAGTTAAAAATCACATACCCGCTAAGACGATATTGGTAAAGTTTCTTTTTCTAATGCTAATTTCGGGTACCTCTTTATATGCACAACAAGATGCGCAGTACACGCAGTATATGTATAATACTGTAAGTGTAAACCCTGCTTATACGGGCTCTCGTGGTCATTTAAGTATAGCAGCACTTCATCGTTCTCAGTGGGTAGGTCTTGACGGCGCACCTACCACACAGACCTTTAACATTCATTCACCTATAGGATATAGAGGTGTTGGATTAGGTCTATCTGTAGTAAATGATAAAATAGGTCCCACTTCGGAAACTAATTTTGATATAGATTTTTCATACACTTTATACCTCTCTACTGAAGGCAGACTAAGTTTTGGCCTAAAAGGAGGAGGCAATCTTTTAGATGTAAAATTTTCAGAACTGAATCAGTTTACTACAGACCCTACACTGGCAACGGATATTGATAATCGATTTTCTCCAAATTTTGGTGCCGGTATTTATTATCATAATGAGCATTTTTATGCCGGTTTATCGGTGCCAAGATTTTTACAAACGGCGCACTTTGATGAATCAACCTTATCAACAGCTAAAGAACAAATGAACTTTTATTTCATTACTGGATATGTTTGGGATATCAACAACTCCTTGAAATTCAAGCCTACTTTGCTTACCAAATTAGTGCAAGGTGCACCCTTGCAGGTTGACCTTTCTGCAAATTTTATGCTAAGTGACAAATTTATTGTAGGCGCCGCTTACCGTTGGGATGCAGCCGTTAGTGGCATGTTCGGTTTCAATATTTCAGAGGGCTTTTTAATTGGCCTCGCATACGATAGAGAAGTTACCGAATTAGGAAGCGCTGCTTTTAATGATGGTTCTTTCGAAGTTATTCTGCGCTATGATTTTATTAGCACCAAAGGTCAACTTAAATCGCCTAGATTTTTCTAGCGAGAAGCAAAATTTTGAAAAGACAAAACCAATTACAGTTTGTACTTAGTATCTGCCTCATTCAAAGGGGTTGTATGCTATTTTTATCTTTTTTATTTGTATTGTTCAGTTCGTGTGAAAAGGATAAAACCTCTGAGAGCCCGGTCTCTGAAAACCAAACAGCTGTTGACCAAGTAAATTCGAGCATACTTTTTTCTTCAGATAAAAACGGCCATAACGAGTTATTCAAGCTTCAAGGCGATCAAGAGATTGTACTGTTGAGCGATCCTAATTTTGATTATTGGTGGCCCAAAGTATCGCCTGATAAATCAAAATTTTTAGTGTATCGTTCTGCGACGAATCCTGATAAGAACCATGACAATTATCAGGAAGCTGAGCTGCTTGTGGTTGATATTGATGGTGCGAATCAGCAAGTATTAATTGAGAAAGGTAAGCACAACTGGTTTGGCCAAGGTGTTTGCAGGTGGAATATAGATGGTTCTCAAATCTTAATGATAGCAGAGCAAGCGGTCGATACTGGAAAACAATGGCGTATGGTTACTACTGACGCACAAGGGAACAATCCGAGGAACCTTTCAGATTGGTGGATTATCGACCCTAATTTTTCTAATGACAATTCGCAAGTGGTTTTTATGGCCTTCCCCAATAATATACTTTCGTTTGATTTGTCGGAACTAGAATTGCACAGTGCCGATTACGATGCGACCAACGGGAGCATATCAAATGTTCTCAGGCTTACCACAAACTTTACAAGAGATCACGATCCCGCTTTTTCTCCTAACGGAAAACAAATCGTTTTTTCGGCTGGGAATGTAGCTTATACCAATGTTGATATTGCGGTGTATGATATAGAAAGTAAAACGGAAAAAAAGTTGGTCGATGACTCTGGATCTAACGGGGGAAGTATGTGCTGGGCATTGGAGGGCAAAGAAATATATTTTCATAGCTTAAACCTAAACCAACACCCCTTTCAAATAAAAAAAGTTAATCTAGACTCAAAAGTGGTATCTACCTTGTTAGAAGCGATGACAGGAGATTTTGGGTATTATCACCCTGAGACCTATTAAAGATACACTATAGCAAATTAAAAACCCATTTAATTGGTTTGTGTTCTGGCATAAAACATCAAATGCTCGCATTGGGTATTTTACCATTGATATTGTATTTAACTTACAAAATCGTATGTATATTTTATTCCTTGTAGCCTGTTTGAATAAGGGAAAGGTGCTATTTTTGTTAAAAATGCTATGCTAATAGTTTTTAGCTATAAATAGAAAATAATTTGAAAGAAGAGAATGTTATTTTAGTAAATGAAAATGACGAACAAATTGGGCTCATGCCTAAAATGGAGGCTCATGAAAAAGCCGTTTTGCATAGGGCGTTTTCGGTATTTGTTATGAATGATAAAGGGGAGACTATGCTGCAACAGCGAGCGGCTCATAAGTATCATTCCCCGTTATTATGGACCAACACCTGTTGTAGTCATCAACGTGAAGGGGAGACCAATATTGATGCGGGACGAAGACGGTTAAATGAAGAAATGGGATTCGTCACAGAACTCGAAGAGTTATTCTCTTTTATTTATAAAGCTCCTTTTGATAATGGCCTTACCGAACACGAACTAGATCATGTGATGATCGGTGATTATAATGGGGATCCTATTGTTAATTTAGAGGAGGTGGCCGATTGGAAATGGATGAAACCAGCCGCTATAAAAAAAGACATTGCTTGCAATCCAGATCATTACACCGCTTGGTTTAAGATCATTTTTGAAAAATTTTACGAGCATTTAATGCAAAATATTTCGCAAAATGAAGGTAAAAGTCAGTAGAAGAGCTCATTTTAATGCAGCACATCGTCTTTATCGGCCAGATTGGAGTTTTGAAAAGAACGATGAGGTTTTCGGAAAATGTAATAACCCCAATTTTCACGGACACAATTATGAATTGATTGTTAGTGTTTTTGGAGAGGTTGATCAGGAGACGGGTTTTGTAATTGATGTTAAGATCCTTAAAGATTTAATAAAATCAGAAGTTGAAAATGCTTTCGATCATAAAAATCTAAATGTGGAAGTACGGGAGTTCAAAGAGCTAAATCCTACGGCCGAAAATATTGCCATTGTGATATGGAACAAACTGCGCCCGCATATTGATGCTAAAAATGATCTTGAAGTTACTTTATACGAAACAGCTCGTAATTTTGTGACCTTTTCAGGCTAGCGAGGTAATTTGTCAACAATAGCCTCAGTAATGGCTGTGCAATGGGCTTATATTCTTAAAAGTAGTATTTTATATTTCCAAAAAAAGCAACCAACCAGCAAAATAGACAATATTCTATGTATCCACTTAAATTTCAACCAATTCTAAAAGAACGCCTTTGGGGAGGAACCAAGTTACGAGATGTTTTAGGCAAGCCCATTGAGAATGATATTACTGGAGAAAGTTGGGAGCTATCTACCGTAAAAGGTGATGTGTCGGTGATTGCAAATGGCAATTTAGCGGGCACTTCCTTGCAAGAGCTTATCGACCAAAACCCTGAAGCTATTTTGGGTGAAGGTGTAGTTGAACGCTTTGGGACAGATTTTCCGATACTTATCAAATTCATCGACGCCAAGCAAGACCTCTCCATTCAACTTCATCCACATGATGAATTGGCCAAGGAGCGACACAATTCATTTGGAAAAACAGAAATGTGGTATATCATGGATGCCGATAAAGACGCTAACTTAATTGTTGGTTTCAACAAAGATGTTTCCAAAGAAGAATATGCCGAAAGCCTTGAAAAAAACACTTTATTAGAATTACTCAACTACGAAACTGTAAAGGAGGGTGATACCTTTTTTATTAATACAGGAAAGATTCATGCCATTGGTGCCGGAGTTCTACTGGCCGAGATTCAGCAGACTTCAGATGTTACCTATCGTGTTTACGATTTCAATCGTAGAGATAAGAACGGAAATCTACGGGAATTGCATACCGAATTGGCTTTGGACGCCATTGATTATAAGAAGAAAGATGATTTTAAAGTTGCTTATTCGCAAGATATGAATACGGTAAATGGTATGGTCAACTGCCCGTATTTCCAAACTAACTTTTTAGAGCTTTCTAAAGATTTACATCAAGATGTGTCGAAAAGAGATTCATTTACGATTTATATGTGCGTTGCCGGGGTGGCAGAGGTTCAAAACGATTTCGGCTCTACTACCGTTCAGAAAGGAGAGACCGTATTGGTGCCTTCGAATTGTACTGGCATCGCCTTAAAGACTTCAGGTGCAAAACTTTTGGAAGTAACCATTTAGGTGATTTCTTTTCATTCTCTTGAAGGAGGCTATCTAAAACCCTATTTTTGTAAAAAAAACACACAAATGGCAAATATTAGAGATTTAAAGAAAGACATCAACTATGTATTGGGCGATATTATTGAAGCCGTTTATATTGTTGACGCAGCCAATAATAAACCAGACTCAAAAGAAGGTGCAAAGATTATCGATAGTGCCATTGAAACCTTTGACGATTTGATAGCTAAAGTGAATCAGAGAAGTGTTGAAAACCGATCAGCACATTTGAAAGGCGTTCGCGAAGAGTTAGAGAAAAAAGGTGCTGCGTTGATCGAGCAACTGAATAAGTTGGGTTAAGAATTTAAACAAACTAAATAAAAAAAAACCGCTTTAAGCGGTTTTTTTTATGCTTAGTTTTTTAGTGCCGCTATATGCTCATCAAGTAAACGCCCGTATTTTGAACCAGCAACCTCCGGCGTAAGTGAATTGTTGATAGAATCTAAATACTTCACATTGGCGTTTGCTATTTCACTTACGGCAATGTAAGGTGCTACATACGAGTCTTTATTGTTAAGGGCAAAGTTAATGGCGAAGAGATAACCGCGTTGTGTATTGCGGTCACTTTGGCGTTGTAAAGAATCTAATTGCAATGAATCTAATGGCACCTCATTAGCCACGCTTTTTTGCAAAAGTTCGAGATTTCGCATATTTATTGTCGACATATGCTTTCGGTACTCTTCTAATTTCTTATGAGTTTCAGATCCTGAAATTTCTGCGTTGGTATCAAAAGTATTCCAAGAGGTATTTATGGTGATAGTACCCGGTTCACCAAAAAAGGTTATGCGATCATTGAGGTCATTATTATCTTTCTTATTCAAGTATAAATAAAAGATTTCAGGACTTTCGATTTCTGTCTGAAAACTAAAGCTACCGTCACCTTTTACTTCTAAAGAATCAACAACGACCAGCGCTGAATCTGGCAAATGTTGAAGATATAGTGTCCCTTTTTTAAGCCCTTTAACAGTGCCAGAAACGGTCATTGTATTTTCGGTAATGCCATCTCCACAAGCGGAAATCATGAAAGGTAATACGAAAGCATAAATCGCTTTTTTCATAGGTGTATTTTAGTGCGGCAAATATCAGTAATTTTTTTGAATAGATTCAAAAGTTTTTAAACGCAATAGCTATACTTTAGAAGCCACTTCCATCAATAGTGCGCAAAGATATGCTCCTCCAGTACCTACCACATATCCAAAAACAGCTAGCAAGATACCTACTGATGTCAAAGAAGGATGAAACTCTGCTGCAACCACCGGAGCAGATGCTGCCCCGCCTACGTTGGCTTGACTACCTACGGCCAAAAAGAAGAAAGGCGCTTTGATAAGTTTAGCAACCAAGATTAAGAGGCCCGCATGCACCGATATCCAAATAAGGCCTATTAGAATTAAACCAGGATTTTCGAGAACCTTGCTCAAATCCATTTGCATGCCTATTGTCGCGACTAGAATATATATGAACATTCCTCCAATTTTGCTAGCTCCTGCACCTTCATAGTTTTTTGCTTTGGTAAAGGATAGGGCGATTCCAATGACCGTAGCGCAAACCACCATCCATAAAAAGGTTGACCCTAAAGAGGATAGTATTTTTGTTTTATCGCGTATGACCTCAAATGAATCTTTTAGCAAATCTGAAAAATTATTTCCAAATAAATGGGAAACCCCTACCGCTGCAAATGCGAGTGCGAGCATAATAATATAGTCATGTAGGCTTGTCACCCGAGTTATTTTTTCGGTATGGGCGGTAACTTTTTCTTTTAAAATTTCTATAGAAGAGGTGTCTGCTTTCAACCATTTGTCAATTCGCTTGGTCTTTCCGATACCTAAAAGTAGTATAGCCATCCATATATTGGCGATAACGATATCTACAAGTACCATACCCCCAAATTTATCAGGATTGTACTCGAAAATCTCAAACATAGCAGCTTGGTTAGCGCCTCCACCTATCCAACTTCCCGCAATGGTTGAAAGTCCCCGCCACACGGCATCTGGGCCAACACCGCCAACGGTTTCCGGTGAAAAGATCGAAACTATCAAAATCGCCAAAGGTCCACCAATAATAATCCCAGCTGTTCCCGTAAAAAACATAATCAATGCTTTAGAACCTAAATTGGCAATGGCCTTTAAGTCAATGCTTAAAGTCATCAAAACCAATGCGGCTGGGAGTAGATAGCGACTTGCAACAAAATATAGATTTGAAGTTTCATCAGAAATGACTCCTAAACTCGTAAATATACCGGGTAACAAATAGCACATTAAAACGGTCGGAACGATGCCATAGAATTTTTTCCAAAATCCCGTTTTGATTGATGAGGTATAGAAAACAAAGCCGAGACATAAGGCTAAAAGTCCAAAAACAATAGTATCATCGGCAATTAGCGGTTGAGGTATGCTATTTTCGGTCATTTAGGAGTGGATTTCTTCATCCAAATATAAACATTTATAAATGTTGCTTGATAAAATGTGCTACGCCGTGTTCCGTATTTTTTAAGGTAATATGATTCGCTATTGATTTAACTTCTTCGCGTGCGTTGGCAACAGCAACCCCACAACCTGATTGGCGCAGCATTTCCATATCATTGTAGTTGTCTCCAAAAGAAATAACATCGGCAAGTGATTCTTCGGCGGCGAGTAACAGTTCAATTGCTGACAATTTGGAAACCGATTTTGGGGCCACTTCGATCAGCGTATCATTCGAACGGTAAATGTTCATATGCTTATTTAATTCAGCAACCAGCAGTGGAAATATGGCATCTGTTGAGCTTTTGGTGCCCATCAACATGATTTTATGCGCACTTATCTGTCTTTTACTCCAATTTTGCAATGTTATGGAGCTAGGGCTAAAAGTTGGTTCGGTGCGAGTATAATTCATTTCCTTTTTAACACGTTCTGAAGTTTCTTCTACATACCACTCCTTTTTGTGATACAAACCTAGTTGTATTTGATGTTCTTCTGCTAGTCGATATACTTCTTCTACCGCGCTGAAGTTTATTTCTGCTGAGAATACCTCTTTTGCTCCGTCCAATATTAGAGCCCCATTATAGCAAATGATGGGTTGGTCTTGAATTCCTAGTCTTGCTTGCAAATATGTCATAGACTGTGGCATTCGCGCTGATACTAAAATGGTACGGATTTTTGACCGAATTCTGCTAATTTCAGAAATAGTGAAGTCTGACACGTCGCTCTTTGTAGAAAGCAAAGTACCATCTAAATCGGAGCATAGTATTTTAAAATCCATGTAGCATTAAGTTCTTATATTACAATGGCTAAATGTTTAACCAATACGTCAGCTTCAAATTAATTGACCTGCTTCTAGGTTGAAAACTGTTAACAAAGTAGTTGTCATTGTACACAACAAACAAGTCAGATAAAGGGGCAAAACGCCATTGTAATCTTGAGTTGACTCCTAAATTATCACGTTGATTACTATATTGAATCAATGTTGACCAAAAAATAGATTTACTAAAAGTAATATCAATTTTAGGGCTTACCAGCCAGATGTCGGCAGATGGATAAGGGTCTGGTAAATTGATCTGATCATAGTTCAAGACCATAGAAAGAAAGACCTTTGGCTGAAAGCGCAGGGTCATCTCGCTTTCAACAGAAAACCGTTTTCCATTGAAGAAGCGTCCAATTTCGGAGCCAATTGCAAAGGCGAAAAGCTTTCTCTGATCTGATTGATACCCAAACTCTACGCTGTTATAATGATACCCTTGATCGCCAGGTAACTCAAGTGCACCGTCTGTACCAGTCGGATCAAAACTATCAAATAAGAAGGTATAGCTATTGGTCATACCCAGGTTAAATTGAGATTGATTTTGAAATTGAACTTCCCATTGTGTTCTAAAATCGTAATCTGTGTTTTTAAAATTTAGACTGGGGTCCCATAGAAGTATCGGGAAAAACTGGAAGCCGTGGTTTTGAATGATTCCCTTTTTAGGCCAAAACACCCTTTCGGCGCTGAGTATTGCCTTTACAATACCCGTTCGGCGAACAAAGCCAAGATCTGAAGCGAAATCCTCATCTATATAAAGACCTTTGCTATAAAAATTATATTTTCTTGACTGGTATCGCAACACTGCTCCGGTAGAAAGGTTTCCAGTATTGTCATCGGGTTGAAATGACTTGTGCAAATAAGTTTGCCCGGTCCAAGTATTATCTTTAGACGCCAAATTATAATCAATGCCTAAGACCCGATTGTATTCGTCTTCACGTTCTACAAAAACATTTTCTTCAAAAGACTGTTTATTAATGAAAAAGGCTCCAATATTGGATCTAGAAAATACGCGATGCTGCAAGGCAATCATGGTATTGTTATTGGATGGAATTTCATTTTCCTCATCTTTGGCAGTCTGAATGTTCAAAAACCCAACACGCAGATCTTTGGTTAGTTTTCCACTAAGACGTACACCACCAATAATTTTGTTTTCGATGGAGTTTCCAGCAGTATCGCGAGCTATGCCAATACGCCTCGAGAAGAAGGGGTTGGCATCGCGCTGATCTCCAAAACTGGCAAAAAGATCACTATTGTCTATAAAAAATTGTCTTTTTTCTGGCAACGAAATTTCAAAGCGAGTGAGATTGGTGACTTGATCATCGACCTCTACTTGTGAAAAATCTGGATTTACCGTCACGTCCAAATTTAGGTTGTTGCCAATAGCAACCTTTGCATCTCCTCCAATTTTTAACGTATTCAAACCTTCGTCGGTTTCAAAATTCTTTTGAGACAAGGCGTTGATATACGGTATAATGGCCAGCGGTGTTCTAGATATTCCCAAAGGTTTCTCAAAGACCATGTCACCCATGAATGCAAGGTTGAAAATTAATTGGTTCTGTGGAACATTCATCCACGAACTTCGTTCATTGTTTTGGGTTTCAATTCGATAACTATTAAATCGCCACTTGGTGGCACCTTCTTTAAACTTTAATGACGTAAGAGGAATGATCATTTCGGCCGTAAAATAATCATCATACATTTTTGAATCGCCCTGCCATTTTACGTCCCATGATAAATTGAAGCTTCTACGGTCGGTTCCACCGTTTGAGATTAGAGCTTCTCTGCGAACCCCATACGGATTAATTCCAAAGAGAAATGCGTTAGTACCATCGTTATACGTGTCTAGCAGTATCGAAAAACTATCACTACCGCTCCCTCTAAAATCTCTTTTTAAGGAAGTTAAGGCATAATTTTTTCCAATGGAGAATGCTTTTATTCCGATATATAGATTCTTATCGTCATAAAGTATTTTGACTTCAGATTGTTTATCAGCAAGTACTGAATCTGTTGGAAAGTATTGCCAGTAATCGTTTGCACTTTCGGCATTTTCCCACATAGGTTCATCAAGAACACCATCGGGGATGAAATTTGATTCTGTTGTATATTTTACTGTAAAATTTTTGGTGCCATTTTGTCCAAAAGAAATTAACGCAAAAAGCAGTAAGGGGAGAACTGGTAAAGTTCTAGTCATTGGTTCTGAATTAGCTGGAAAAGCAAATTTACTTCTTTAGAACGTTAAGAAAAGCCTAAACTTTTGTTATAAAACCGACTTGAAAGCTGAAGTGCTATTAGCGGTTTTGACTAAATGTTAAGCCAATACGTAAACTTCAAATTGATTGAACGATAGCGGGGTGCAAGTTGATTGACGAAGTAGTTGTCGTTATAAACAATGAACAAGTCTGAAAGGGGTGCAAAACGCCATTGCAACCTTGAATTAACACCTAAATTATCTCGTTGATTGCTATACTGCACTAAAGTTGACCAAAAGACCGACTTGCTAAAGGTTACGTCAATTTTCGGACTGATTAACCAAATATCTGCACTTGGATAAGGATTCGGTAGTGAGATTTGGTCATAGTTGAACAACATTGAAATGAATACCTTTGGTTGAAAGCGAAGTGTCATACCTCCTTCCAGAGAAAATCGATTTCCATTGAAAAAGCGACCAACTTCTGTTCCAAGGCTATAGGCGAATACTTTTCTTTGGTCAGACTCATATCCGGCCTCCAAGCTATTGTAATGATAGCCCTGATTGCCAGGTATGGGAATTCCCCCGTCGGTTCCCGTTGGGTTAAAATCTTCAAACAAAAAGGTAAAACTATTATTTAGTCCAACACCAAATTCGGAGGTATCTCTAAATTTAGCTTCCCAGGAAGTGCTAAAGTCGTAGTCCGTATTTTGAAAGTCATCGGTCAAGCTCCAAATAGCCACAGGAAAAAACTGGAAGGCATGTGTTTGAATATTGCCTTTCTCTGGCCAAAACACACGTTCAAAACTTGCCAAGCCTTTGAAAATACCTGTTCGTCTAATAAAACCAAGGTCAGATGAAAAATCCTCATCAATGTAAACACCTTTCCCGAAGAAGTTATAATTTCTAGAGTTATATGATAGTCTCGCACCACTAGATAGATTGCCAACATTGTCATCGGGTTGAAAGGACTTGTGCAAATAGAACTTACCGGTCCAAGTGTTATCTTCAGAGGCCAAATTGTAGTCCAAACCGAACAACCGATTGTATTCGTCTTCTCTTTCAATAAAATCATAGTCTTTGAAAGACTGTTTATTGATAAAGTACATGCCAATATTAGATCTTAAAAATACCTTCTGCTGCAAGGCTATCATGGTATTGTTGTTAGATGCAATTTTGTTTTCCAAATCTTCATCTGTTTGAATATTCAAAAAGCCTATTCTTAGATTGTTCGACAGTTTACCACTTAGACGAAGGCCTCCAATAATTGGGTTTTCAATAGAATTTCCAGCGGTATCTCTTGCAATACCTATGCGACGCGAAAAGAAGGGATTTGCGTCTCGCGAATCTCCAAAACTTGAGAATAAATCACTATTATCAATAAAAAATTGTCTTTTTTCTGGCAAGCCGATTTCAAATCGAGTCAGATTGGTGACAATGTCATCAACTTCGACATTGGAAAAATCTGGATTTACGGTTACATCCAAATTTAGGCCAGTACCAATGGCTACTTTTGCGTCACCTCCGAATTTTATATCGTTCAAGCCTTCGTCAGTTTCAAAGTTCTTTGAAGAGATTGCATTTACGTATGGTATGATGGCCAAAGGAGTTTTTGACTTTCCTAAGGGTTTTTCGAAAATCATGTCACCCATAAAGGCGGTGCCCCATACTTGTTGATTTTGAGGAATCCTAATCCAGGTACTAATTTCATTTGATTGCGTATCAAAGCGATAGCTGTTAAATCTCCACTTTTGGGTTCCCTCCTTGAACTTAAAAGAACTTAATGGAATGATCATTTCAGCGGTATAGTAATCATCATAGATTTTTGCGTCACCTTTCCATTTCACATCCCAAGAGGTGGTAAAACCAATTTGTTGTGAGCTTCCTCCTGAGATCAAAGCTTCTCTGAGAACGCCATAGGGGTTCGTGCCAAATAAGAAAGCATTTTGTCCGTCATTAAAAGTGTCGAAAATTACGCTAATGTTATCATTTCCACCGGCCAAGAAGTCTCGCTTTAATGACTGAATGGCGTAATCCTTTCCTGCAGCGTCTATTCGAATCCCCACATATAAGTTCTTGTCATCATAAAACATCTTGATGTCGGACTGTTGACGTGCTTGAATGGAATCTAATGGAAAGTACTCCCAGAACTTATTCGCACTTTCAGCTTTTTCCCATACTTGTTCTTCTAAGACGCCATCTGGAGTAACATTCGCATCGGTAATATACTTTACATTAAAGCTCTTGTAATTTTCTTGTCCAAATCCTAGGAAAGCGAATAGGAGTATGGGGAGAACTGGTAGGGTTCTGATCATTAATTTTTAATTAGTTGGGAATACAAATTTACCCCTTTACTACGTTAAAAAAACCCTAAACTTATTAAGGAAAACTAATATGAAAAGTTAAAAGTGCGCCGGCTAAATATTTAACCAATAGGTAAACTTCAAGTTGATTGAACGATATCTTGGAGAAAATTGATTTACAAAATAATTGTCATTGTAAACAAGGAATAAATCAGAAAGGGGTGCAAAACGCCATTGCAAACGAGAGTTGATTCCTAGATTGTCTTCTAGATTGCTGTATTGAATCAAAGTCGACCAAAAAAGCGATTTGCTAAAAGTCAGTTCTACTTTGGGGCTTAGCAACCAAATATCAGCACTAGGATAGGGGTCGGGCAATGTGATATTGTTGTAATTCAATGCCAGGGTTATCTGTGCTTTGGGTAATATTCTAAGGAAAATTTGCGCATCCAAGGAAAATATATTCCCGTTGAAAAAGTGTCCTAGAGTAGCTTGCCCCATTGCGGAAAGTACACCAGCCCTGTTCGACATATAGCTAAAATCAACACTATTGAAATGATAACCTAAATTTCCAGGAAGGGGCTCACCATCTGTTCGGGTAGGGTCAAAGTCATCTGTAAGAAAAGTGAATCTATTATTAAACCCCAAAGTAACTTGAGATTGATCTTGAAAACCTAATTTCCCTGTAAATCGGATATCCTGATCTGTTTTTTTGTAATCGAGACTGGGTCTCCAAACCGTCACCGGAAAGAGTTCGAAACTGTAATTGTTAACGATTTTGCTTTTTGGCCAAAACACCTTTTCTAGCGAAGCCACTCCCTTAATAATATCGGTTCTTCGAATAAAGCCGAGGTCGGAGGAGAAATCCTCATCGATATATACAAAATCGGCAAAAGCATTGAAATATCTAGTGATACGACCAATATTTGCACCTACCGAAAAATTCCCCGCACTGTCATCGGGTTGAAAAGATTTATGCGTGTAAAATTTACCAATCCAACGATTGTTTTTTGAAGCTAGGTTGTAATCTAATCCCAAAACGCGGTTAAACTCTTCTTCACGCTCTACAAAATCATAATCTTTGAACGATTGCCGATTGATGAAGAACATATTGATGTTCGAACGGGAAAAAACTTTCTTTTGCAATGCCAACATAGTATTATTGTTGGAAGCAATTTCATTGTCTATGTCTTCATCTGTCTGAATGCTAAAAAATCCAAGACGCCAATCTTCGTTTAGTTTTCCGCTTAGTCGCACACCGCCAATAATTCTATTTTCTATGGTGTTTCCAGCGGTATCTCTTGCTATACCAATGCGTCTGGAGAAGAAAGGGTTGGCATCGCGGCTACCACCAAAACTTGAGAAAAGGTCGCTATTGTCAATAAAGAACTGTCTCTTTTCTGGTAAAGAAACTTCAAATCTTGTGAGATTGGTAATAATATTATCGACTTCAACATTCGAAAAATCTGGGTTTACTGTAATATCAAGATTCATACCATTTCCGATAGAGACTTTGGCATCTCCACCGACTTTTATATTGCTACCAGAATTGTCTAAAACATAGTCCTTTTCGGCAATTGTATTTACATAAGGAATAAGAGCCAAAGGTGTTCTCGATTTGCCCAATGGTTTTTCGAAATGCATATCACCCATGAAGGCCAAACTTACTAAAAACTGTCCTTGAGGTACTCGAACCCAAGTACTGCGCTCATTGGTCTGTAGGTCAAAGCGGTAGCTTTGAAAACGCCATTTAGTCTCACCTTCTTTAAATTTGAATGAGGTAAGTGGAATAGCCATTTCAGAGGTGTAGTAATCACCATATATTTTTGAATCGCCCTTCCATTTGACATCCCAAGAATCATTGAAACCTCTAAGATCTGACCCACCTCCGGAAATCAATACCTCTCGTCGAACTCCATAAGGATTGATTCCGAATAAGAAGGCATTGGTGCCATCGTTGAAGGTATCAAATACCAAACTCATGCTATCACCGGTGCTCGCTCTAAAATCTCGTTTCAGTGATGGGGTGACCCACTTATCCCCAATGGATTTGACTGTTAGTCCAATATAGAGGTGCGTATCACTAAAGACCATTTTAATTTCAGTAGGATTTTCAGCCAAAACGGAATCGGTTGGAAAATACTGTTGGAAGTTATTAGCACTTTCAGCCGTATTCCAAAATGACTCATCTAAAACACCATCTATTGTTGGGATTTCTGTAGTGAACTTTACCGTAAAAGACTTGTCTTTGGTTTGGCTAAGTAGGGGGATGGTATAAAGAAGTACTACAAAGGCGTAAAATGCTCTTGTCATCAGGTTTTTGAATTAGCTGGAGCAAATTTAATAGTTTATTGCTTACCATGAGCAAAGTATCGTAGAAGTGTAGTTTACCTTTTGTTCTTGAACTTTTTGGATTTTTTCTTATTTGGATTGGTAAACAATCGTTTGAAAAAACCATCTCTTTTTACAGGTTCACAGTTCAATTGATCCAACACAAAAGGATTTGGCTTTTCGAATTCAGCTTTGGTAATATCGTCGAACTCTCTGTGTTTGTTCAATTGTTGGTACCAACTTGCAAATATGGGTAAAGCCGCATTCGCCCCTTGACCCAGACTTGTGTTTTTGAAACCGATTTCGTGGTTGTCTAGGCCCACCCAGGTGATGTGTACTAACTTCGGAGTTAATGCAACGAACCATGCATCTTTGTTGTTTTGGGTAGTACCTGTTTTTCCAGCAATAGCATTATTCAATTTATAGGTAGTACGAATGCGTTTTGCTGTTCCTGTGTTAATGGTAGACTTCATCATTTCGAGCATAATTTGCTCGGTCTGTTTCGAAAATGCCCTGTTTTTTGCTCTTTTTGGGTCAAAATCGACCAAAATCGAATCATTTTGATCTGAAATACTTTTAATAAGATAAGGCAAAACAGCCTTTCCTTCGTTGACATAGCTGGCATAGACCCCAGCCAATTCGTTGAGGTAGATTTCACCTGTTCCAAGAGCCACTGATGGTTGCTTTGGAAGCTCCGAAAAAACACCCATTTTCTTGGCCTGATTTAGTACATTTTCTAGACCGGTAGCCTCAAGCACTTTTACGGCCACGGTGTTGACCGATTTACTCAGCGATTCTTCCATAGAATAATTCAGGTAAGTCTCATCTTTATTTCCAGAATTGCTGGGAGACCAACCTTTTAGGTTTTCATAGGCCACCTCTCTTGCCGAAAAGTAAGCGCAAGGTGGAATACCTGTTTCTAATGCTGCAGTATACACTATGGGTTTAAAAGTAGATCCAACTTGTCGTCTTGCTTGGGCAACATGATCGAATTTGAAGCGCTTGAAATCAATGCCACCAATCCAAGTGATGACAGCCCCAGTTTGTGGATTAATTGCTATAGCACCTGTGTTCAAGAATTTCATATAATGCTGCACACTATCAATAGTACTTGCAGTGACAGTTTTATCGCCTGACCAATCGGTTAGAACCATGGTACGTTTTTGACTCAAAGAATCCCATATTTCGGAGGTCGATAATTCGTTTTGAAGTAATTTTTTATAATGCGGTATGGCGCGAACTGCCTTTTCTACAAGTTTTTTATTCTTTATCCAAGGTGCGTTTTTACCATAGCTTTTCTCAAAGCTAGTCTGCAGTTTGGTCATGTGCTTTTTCATGGCTTCTTCTGCCAGTACTTGCATTTTAGAATTTAGGGTAGTGTAGATTTTGAGTCCCGAGGTATATATATTGTATTCGCTCCCTTTTTCATTTTCAGATTTCACCCATTTGATGAGTTTTTTTCTGACTTCTTCCCTAAAATAAGGAGCCAGTCCGTCGGTATAGTCGTATTTTCTATAATTCAGTTTTAGGGGAATGGTAATCAAACTGTCCTTTTCTGCTTCTGATAGAAAATTGTTTTTGACCATAGATTTCATCACTAAATTACGTCGCGCTTCACTTTTTTTGGGATACACCCTGGGATTATAGCCATAGGTTGCTTTTAGCATACCGACTAACACAGATGCTTCTTCAATGTGTAATTGGCTCGTTTTTTTGTTAAAAAACTTTAAGGATGCACTTTCAATTCCAAAGGTGTTGTCTCCAAAGGAAACGGTGTTTAAATAATGAGTCAAGATTTCAGTCTTAGAAAATACATCTTCCAAACGTGATGCTATTATCATTTCTTTCACCTTATTTACGGCGATGTTCGTCTGCTTCCTTTCCCTTCGGGGGTATAAGTTTTTGGCAAGTTGTTGGGTTATGGTACTTCCTCCACCTGATGATCGATCTTGCATCAAAATAGTCTTAAAACCAACACGCAAAAAACTAGGGTAATCGATGCCGGAGTGATCATAGTAGCGCTCATCCTCTATAGCAACCAATGCGTCTAGTAGAAACTGTGGCATTTGGGTATAACCAATAGGTTGTCGGTCATACAGATAGTATTTTCCGATAAGCACACTATCTGCAGTATATACTTCTGAGGCCCGTTGGTATTGAAAGCTCGCAAGTTCATTTTTACCCGGAAGTTTCCCCCATGCACCTAAATAAATACTACTCACAAAAAGGATACCAACGACGAAAAAGATGCCTACCGTTAGAAGTAGGTACTTTACATATTTAGATTTTATCCTTTTAAGCATTGCACATTTTATGTATTGCTGCATTATTAAACATTAGGCACCTCTTGAAGCTTTTTTCATTTAAGCGAAAATTAACACCTTTTAGTACAGTTGAAAGTCTTTTTAACCGGTATAGTTCAGTTATTAAGGCCAAAAAAGACAAAAAAGGAGCCAAAAGTGACCATTTTTTAGCGAATCGAAAAGTTAAATCAATTCTAATTATAAAATGACATACGAGTTAACCATAGATTAAAGTTCATTAGTTACATTTGAATAAATTGCAGTTTATGAAAAAAAACATACTTATACTTTTTTTAGTATCCTTCCAATTGTCATTTTGTAATGAGATTGTTTGGTCAAAAACGGGACATAGGACTACTGGAGAAGTTGCGCAACAGCACTTATCAAGAAAGGCCAGAAAGGCTATCGATAAATTATTGAATGGGCAGAGTTTGGCTTTGGTCTCGACCTTTGGTGACGATATCAAGGCGGACCGTCAATACAAGAAATTTAGTGCCTGGCACTATGTGAATTTTCCGGCAGACAAGAAATATGGTGACGTTGAACCTAGTGAATACGGTGATGTAATTACGGGAATTGAAAAGTGTATTGAAATTGTAAAAGACGCAAATAGTTCACATGAGGATAAGATTTTCTATCTAAAGCTTTTGGTACACCTAGTAGGTGATTTACATCAACCCATGCATGTTGGGCGTATAGAGGATAAAGGAGGAAATGACATTCAAGTACAATGGTTCAACCGAGGAAGCAATTTGCATAAGGTGTGGGACTTGAACATGATTGAAGATTATGGGATGAGCTATTCTGAATTAGCAGAATCTTTACCGCGTTTGACTAAGGCCCAAAAAAAGTATTTACAGCAGGGTACCATTTACGACTGGGTGGAAGAATCACAAGATATCGCTAATGAAATATATGAATCGGTTGAAGTAGGTGAGAAGCTATTTTACCGCTATAGTTATGTTTGGTGGGGTACGGTTGAAACGCAGCTACAAAAAGGAGGATTGCGCTTGGCCAAGATCTTAAATGAAATCTTTAAATAGCAATTCAACTAAAAAACGTTTATTTCATCGAGCGCTTATACCTTGGCACAACATTTGAAGTTATATTAGGGTAGTTAGGCGCGAGGAAATTAACATCGTCACCCAAATGTTAAAGATAGTTACTAGCTCTAGAAAGGGTATTAAAAAAGCGGTTCTTGTACAAGAACCGCTTTTTTATTTGATGACCATAAAGGTCAAGTTAAATCTTGCCTCAATAGGTTTTGAAATCGCAGTTATTAGTTGATCAATATGAAATGGGTTGCTAAATGGATCTAAAACAGACTGCCATGCTCTTAACATAATGCATACTTCACTTCTTTTTGAATACTTTGTTTTATATTAAAAATGTTCTTATCTAAAGTTTTAAGGTTATCCAACACAACTAGTACTTTATGCTTGTAAAATGTTTACCCACTGGTCAACACGTTTTTCAGTTCATTGCGATATTGTGATGGGTTTTGCCCAGTAAAAGCTTTGAACGACTTATTGAAATGAGAAAAATTATTGAATCCACTTTCAAAACAAACCTCAGTGATGCTCAAGGGTTGCTCCGCTAGCAATTTTGAGGCATGCACAAGACGATACTCATTTACAAATTGCGTAAAGGTCTTGTTGGTGATTTTTTTGAAGTACCGACAGAAAGAAGGAATGGTCATGCTGACCAAATCAGCAATTTGTTCTAGGGTAATTTCTTCCTTGAAATTACCTTTAACATAGTTAAAAACAATGTTGATGCGGTCATTATCCTTTACCTCTGTTTCTATAGCAAATCCTTCGGCATTCAATACCTTCATTTCCTTTGAATTGGCTAGTTCATTTAAAATATTCAACACAGATAAAAGACGCTGAAAATCGGTTTGATATTCCAATACCTCCATCTTATCACCGATTTTTTGTTTTGTCCGGCCCGAAAAAGCTATGCCTCCTTTGGCCATTTCGAAAAGGCCCAGTATTTTTTTCATTTCTGGGATGGCAAAAAAATCACTTCCCAAGAAATCTTGTTTCATTTGAATTACGGTTTCACTTTCGTTTTCTGTCAGCTTGTCGGTAAACCCACAATGAGGCAGATTACTACCTATTAAAATTAGGTCGCCTTTCGAATAATAAGATACATGACTCCCAATTTGTCGCTTCCCGGCTCCTCCGTTGACATATACCAATTCTATTTCAGGGTGATAGTGCCACGCAGTGTTTGAATTTGACTTGTTTTCATCAAATTTCTGATAAGAATAGGAGTGACCAAAGTTGGGTTCGATCGACTCAAAAGTGGGCTTCTGTTTCATTGAATTTGTAGGTTTCATTATTCAAAGTTACTTTGTTGAAATTTGTCTTATATATACAAAATTACCTCAAATATGTTCAAAATTACCTTTTTAAGATTTTTTTAAGTTTAGTAAGGGTAAAATAGCACACAAATTTGAAAATGGAGTAGTGGTGGGCCAGAGATTGTTGAAGTAGTTTTGGGGTGTTGATTAAGAATAACCCTAAAATTAAAAAACATGAAAAAGGTAGTAAGATCAATCGCAGTAGTGGCCCTAATGTTTGTTGCAGCAACAGGCTTGGCCAAAGAACCAAAACTTAGTGTGAATCCTTCACAGGAAAAAAGCCTAAATTTTGAGATGGACACCACATCAGAAGAAACGTTTGTACGAGTCGTTGATATGAACGGCGTAATTATATATAAAGAAAAGGTAGAAACGGTGAACAGCTATTCAAAAAAGTTCAATTTGAAAAATCTTCCAGAAGGTAGCTATTTCTTAGAAGTAGAAGACGCTTTGAAAGAAACCACTTTTGAATTTACAGTTGACGATTCAACGATAAGAATCGACAAACGAAAAGAAAACGCGAAGCCTGTTTTTAGAAAAAAGGAGGGAAAGGTTTACCTAAATCTTCTGAATCTAGAAAAAGAAGTGGTAAAAATCAAAGTTTTAGATAGCGAAAACCGCATTGTCTTCCAGGAAACTATTGCAGATGAAATGTTAGTTGAGAAAGTATTCAATTTTGAAGATGCTTTTGAAGATAACTATGTAGTTGTTGTTCAAAACAAAAAAGATACCTATTACGAAGATATCACTGTAAAATAAAGTTGATTTAAGTTGGTTTATATTTTGCCTCCAAAGCTTATCCTTTGGGGGTTTTTTTGTTAAAATCGCAAATACCAATACGCCCAAAACATCAATAAGAATTGCAGCGGAATTCGAGCTACCAATACCCATTTAGCGATACCCATGGAAGCTTTTTTATTGAATAGCATATGAAAGTGGGCTGGTAAAAAAAAGGTTAGCATAGCAATAACTATGTAAATCGCCATGTTTTTCGTGGCCGTAAAGCATAGCGCGATACCAATAATAATTTCCGCAATACCACTTATAATTACCAACAATTTATGGCCCGGCAGATATCCTGGTAAAATTCGCATATACATTTTGGGACGAACAAAATGCATAATACCGGCGATTACGTAAGTCAAAGCCATTAGGTACAAGTGCCATGGATATTTCACGAACTAAAGGAATTTTTTATACCGTTCTTTTTTGTATTCAGGTACCGATTCGTTGCTCATAAAAAGCTGAAGTGTTGCCTTTGACTTTTCTTTTGCATACATCAATTCGTAAAACTGTTGAACGGTAAGCGTGTTTTTCGATTGTTGCTCAAGTGCTACCGGATCTCCTTTTTGAACTTCACCTTCTTCTAAAATTCGCACGTAAGTACCCGGGTGCTTACGCTCTATGAATTGTCGCAGTATCTCCTGAGTGCCAAAGCGCACCCCTAATTTATAGCAAGGCTCCCTAGGTTGAGAGATCTGAACCAAAGCCGTTCCAATGCGATATACGTCACCAATTCGTATTTGCGATTCATCTAAACCTGCAACGGTTAGGTTTTCTCCGAACATGCCCCAATCCCATTCCAAATCAGGATAAAGTGCTTTCCAATAGTCGTATTGATCTGCGCTAAATAAATAACAAGCTTTGTTAAGCCCTGCGTGATGCACGCGATCAATAACGGTATCTTTTGAAACATCGGTCTTTCCTAGAAATAATGCTTCTACAACAGGATATTTAAAAATACCCGTCAGTTCCGAGTTGCCACTCCATACAATACGAGTTGGAACTCCAATATTGGTTGAGATAATTTGCATTCTCTAAAGATAAAAAAACCACCGCGGAAAAAAGCGGTGGTTTATGTAATAACTTACCATTTGATGGAAAGTTATTGGGGGAATTTCAACAAATTCTTTTAGACCTTAGCTGAAATTATGACAGTCATATGTAAGGTTAAGTAAATATGTATACACTAATTAGATGTGGCAAAATTGTATTTAACACCGTACTACTACTTTCTATTTTTACGATTTTCGTATAATGCATATCCTGTTACCAGGAGTAGTATCGGTAGTATCAGAAGGTCATATCTGACGATTTGAGACAAAAGGGATTCGGTCATTATTTGAATCTGGAGTTCCCATAAGATAAAAATGGTCCAAATCCCTACTAACAAAATCCAAAAAAATCTATCACCAACTTCCATCTTCTCTTTTTTGGTACACAAATATCTCAATAATAGCATAGACTGCCCTAATAAAACGGACACGTAAACGTCCTGATTTCGGAATTTAATACGACTTTTAAGATTTTTTGGATATTTACAATCTCTTATCAGGAATCAGAACTAATCGGTATACTAAAGAAAGTGATTGATACCCAAGTTTGGTTAAGCTGCGTTCTTCTCTTTGAATTTTGTCGGGGTAGTTCGTGTTACTTTTTTAAAAGCTGCATAAAAGGCACTTTTGCTATGAAAGCCAACTTCGTAACCAATTCCCTCAATACTTAAAGTAATATGTGGTTCTTTAAGTAAATCGATAGCTTTTTCAATGCGAAATTGATTTACATAACTATTAAAGTTTTGATGCTGCACTGTGTTAATAGCCTTGGAAATTTGTTTGGTGTGTACTTGCAAGGCCTGTGCCACATCAACTATGGTTAACTCGCTCTTTGCAAAACTTTCTGAGGTTTTCATGTGCTGGTCGATCCGTTGAAAAAGGGCGATCAGATTTCCATCTTGTGGTTTTAATGACGAGAGCTTTTCTTCTCTTCTTTGAATGCTGTAATAGCCATTTTCAGAAAGAATAGATAGCACATTACGCTGTATTAAACCGTAAAAGAATATCCAATATACCGTAACAAAATCAATGGTTAAAATATAGATTTTTGAAAATAAATTTTCAGGTGTAAGATAGTATTGAAAGAAATATACAGCATATGCTGCCAAACTAAAAATCAAAAAATAACGGGCCCAAGTAAGATCCTTTAAAGTTGTTCTTGAAAAATGATTATTTACCGCAGTTTTATGGCGATGAATCAGTCTGAGGTTCCAGAAGGCAATACACCAACTATAGCATATTCCCAAAATTAAATAGGTCTTGTACCATAGGCTTTGGTCTATGTTTAGTTTGATTTCGTAAGGTTGGAAAAAGATAAATAAATTTACAAAAAGTGCTATGACCCCTGGATATAGTACCCAATAGGGTGTTTTCTGATCTGAAAACATGGAAACCCGGTAGGTATAGATAAAAAAAAGCGGATAGATTAACCAAAAGAAATTAAATGGAAGGCGAAACAATTGTGGGTAGAACTCGAATACATTTAATTGGAGCAGGGTGAAATGTACCTTAGCTAGTGAAAAGAGCAACACAAGCAGTCCGAGGAACAAAGTACTTCTATATTTTCTTTTACTTAAAAAAATGAGAAGTACACCTAAAAAGATACCCTGCAAAAAGCTCACCAAATGCAAGACAGAGAATATGTTGTAATCCAATTCCATTTTCCTCAAAAATCAATATAAGCTACGAATTAATAAGAGAAATCAGATCTTTGGAACGTTAAATTCTTCTATTTTGGTCAATGCGGTTATTACTATAAATTCGATTTTATTCCGAATGCAGCTGGCTTATGCTCAATAACAATAAATTTCAATAAAGTCTCACCGATATTTTCAAAGTCACATATGATTTCGTTCTCTTCGTATAGCCATATGGGGGTATCACCTTTTTTAAGTCGTATAAGGTCTATTTCACCATTCGACTTTCTTGAAATTGCCAATCCGTTTGTCATACAGGTCAGACTATAGTTGCTTTTGCGCCTTCCAAAGGGGATACGTTCTTTAGGTAGCAAGCTAAGATCCCAAAGCCTGATACTATCATTTTCAAAAAGAAAGTTGCCCAAAGTGTTCACAAAAATTCCTTTTTTAAGCTCATTGATTTTTTCGTCTTCCCAAGTATTAAAATTTGTTTTTTCGTTGATCTCTGTTATATCCATAATATACTTGTAATCAGGTTAATATTTTATATAAGGAGAACTTTTCAAATGTTTGGTCAATCTTGGCACAAAGGTTTGCTAAATATCAAAATAGCGAGAGAAATTTGACATAGGAGGAGTACGGATTTCGTAAATCAGAACCCTATTTAACTACGAAAACGATGTAGTCTGTCTTATTTAAACAAGTTCAAATTGCGCAAACATGATCATTTCATAAATTGACAGAAATACGCCAATGCTGCAAAAGTAAAAGTGTATTGCAGTATGAACTTTGCCATAGGTTGAGAATTTAGCTTTCGAGCAAAAAAGAAAATGATTTTTTACAAAAGAAGTATACTATAGAAAACAGGCAACTTAATGAGCCTAGGGCACAAGTATTTCTTTGTATTTAATCGGTGTAGTACCGGTCACTTTTTTAAAGGCTGCATAGAATGCACTTTTACTATTAAAACCTACTTCAGTTCCTATGCCCTCCACACTGTATTTATTTTGGTCTGAACTTTTTAGAAACTCAATTGCCTTTTTAATTCGAAATTGATTGATATAGGTATTGAAGTTTTGTTTTCTGGCGGAGTTGATAGCAGTGGAAAGACGCCTAGGGTGAATTTTTAAGGTTTCCGATAAATCGATGATCGTAAGATTAGATGCGACATATGCCTTTGAAGTGATAACATGTTCATCAATTTGGTCAGCGAGCCTCTGCATGGCCATATCGGAAGCACCCGTTGTGCTAGCTTGGTGTGTCAGTTTTATATTTAAACCAATATCTGCATGTTGATTGTTTAAAACAGCAATGACGTTGCGCTGCGAAATACCGTGGAAAACGGTCCAATAAATGGTGAATAAATCAAAAGTGGAAAAGAGTATTTTAAAGTAAATATTGGTTGGTGCTATATAATATAAAATATGTATCAGCAACGAACTTACTAAACTATATATGAGAAAAATGCGAGCCCAATGTAATTCCTTTGCTTCAATTTGAGAAAAAGAATTTGATACCTCCGTTCGGTGCTGGTATAGCAACTTTAAATTCCAGAGGGCTATAATCCATGAATAGTAAATACCAATATAGGTAAAGAAAAAATCGTGCAAAGGATCGGCACTGATCGTCAGCTTAGTTGCAAAGGGCAGGAAAAAGATATATACCTGAATCAGTACGACCATAATTCCTGGCAGAAGTGTCCAGTAGGGGGGTCTGCGATTCGCAAAAACAGAAACCTGATGTGTATATATCAAGAAGAGGGGAAAAATCAACCATGAAAAATTGAAGGGTAGTAACAGCAATTCGGAATAATCGCCTTGTAAAACTAAGCTCCTGCTGATATAATGAACCAATTTCAAAGAGAAGAACAAGACAAATAGGCCTAGAAAAAAACAACTTTTGCGCTTGCTTTTGTTTAAAACCATTAGTAGAACACCGAAAACAACCCCTTGAACTAGGGCTATGGCGTCTAAGAAGATTTGAAAATCAACCAGCATTCAATTAGCGCATTAAATTAATAACTATTGTAAATTAGCTGGGGGAATTTTAGAGACCCTTTTTAGTCAGAAAGAAACATAAGCAGGTATTACGTTTTTTTCCTTTTAACAAAACAGTAGGTAGTTTGTGAAATTAAATAGAATATGAGGTGTCATGATACAAGGTATCCAAAATATCCGATTTAACTTTTATTTTTTGTAGAAAATTCTTTCTAAATGAGTAGGTTGTAGAAAATATAAAACCCTAGTATGTTACCAATGTAACTTACTAGGGCCACTATAAAAGCTTTGGTATTCTTAGTCTTCTTTCTCCATCTTTTTGGTTAAAAAGAAACCTGATAACAGACCAATTCCTGCCATAAAGAAAATAGTACCGGGGTAGGCTACGCCTTCGTAAACACCCATATTCTCTAAAATAGCTCCAATAAAAATGGCTATACCCACACCAATTAACAACAGAGCCAAATTAAGAAGAAGAATTTTTCCTATTGATGGGCCTTTGCTTTTTTTGGCGTTAAAAAAAATAGTTGCTTCAGCACCCTTTTCTATAAGTGCCATTCGCTCCTTATTTCTAGTTGTGAAATAAAGATAGACGATTGCGAAAACGAATAAGAAAAAGCTGATGGGTATTAATATTGCCTCTGCCATGTGATTGTTTTTTAATTGATTAATAAACTCATTTGGTCAGTTTGACGCCAATTTTCTAAAAGAGGTTACACGAATTTTGATTTTTGTGAAAATTCGTGTAACCAGAATTGTAATTTGCACGTCATATGTGGTAGAATGAGCCAAAAAGAAGACCAACACTATATTGATGCCATTATCAATGGCGATACCAGAGCATTTTCTGTTTTGGTTGAAAGGTATAAGCATATGGTCTTTACTTTGGCGGCAAAAGTTTTAAAAAATCACGAGGAGGCCGAAGAAGTTGCACAAGATGTTTTTATTAAGGCATACACGGCCTTAGCAAGTTTCAAGGGTGAATCAAAGTTTTCAACCTGGTTGTATAAAATTGCGTATTATCGCAGCTTAGATTACCTAAAGAAACACAAACGAACTGTAAACACGGGTTCGATTGATTCCGATACGGAGTACCATTTAACCAGCATGGAAGATGCTTTAGATGGGCTTGAGGACAAAGAACGAAAACAAACCATTAAAGCTGCTATTAATGAATTGCCCCATGATGATGCGGTAGTGATAACGCTTCACTATTTTGAAGAGCTGTCTTTAAAGGAAATAGCTGATATAATGAATATAGAGCCAAATACGGTTAAAGTGCGCTTATTTAGAAGTAGGAAGCGCTTAGCGGTATTGCTCAAAAATAAATTAGAACCGGAAATTCTGGCTAACTATGGAAGAAAATAAAGAATTAGACGATTTTATCAGAAAGTCGATTAAAGAAGCGGGCTTGGAAAAACCCGCTGTCGATTTTACAGATGCCGTTTTGTCAAAGATTAGGGTTGCCAATCAAAATGATAGTCTTTTGGTTGCCAAACCTTTATTATCCAAGACTACTTGGTTTTTAACCTTTGCGGCAGTAGCGGCTATCTTCGGTTATGTGCTTTTTAGTGACTCAACTACTGAGAGTACTTGGTTGGCGGCCGTAAAGTTAAATAAATTGACATCCTTCAATCTCTCACTAAATTTTCCGGAATTGTCATTTTCAGCCGCATTTATTTATGGTTCTATTGCGATTGCGCTATTTGTGTGGCTGCAGGTTTTCATATTAAAGCAAAGATTAGATAAAAGATATGTGGCCAGCTAATGCTGCAGTCAGCATACGAAGGTTTTAAAATTGCTTAGGTGTGATGCATTGGAAGACCTAAAGCTTCGTTTTTTTATAAGTGATTTTGTTTGCGATCAATGTGGCTTACCCATCACCTTAATTGTTAGAAAAACCTGATTTTAGGTATTTTTTATGGTGATCGCTGCAAAAAAATATGCTTACTTTTAGGGGATGGCCTTACTGACTTTTCTTCTTTTCACAGGTTTCGTAGCCTTTTACGCCACTTGGAATTTACGCCGTGATAAACTGAATTCCCGCGACGGTTATTTCTTAGGTGGAAGGTCATTAACCGGAATTGTGATCGCCGGATCGATGCTGCTGACCAATATTTCAACAGAACATCTGGTGGGCATGAATGGTTCATCCTATAGGAATGGAGCTATCATTGTTGCCTGGGAGGTTACTTCTGCTTTGGCCTTGGTAATAGCAGCGCTGTATTTTGTTCCTCGATACTTGAAAATGGGATTGACGACCATTCCCGAATTTCTAGAAAAACGTTTTGACGGGCTCACCAGAACCTTGGTTGCCTTATTGCTAATTATCTCGTTTGTGGCGACTTTGCTTCCCATAGTTTTGTACACTGGCGCTTTGAACATCGAAGCCATTTTCGAAATCTCTGATCTGTTGCATATAACGCAAAAGGAAGGAATTTGGGTTACGATACTCACTGTGGGGGTTATTGGAGCGGTTTACGCAATTTTTGGTGGCCTAAAAATGGTAGCCTATACAGACACGATAAATGGCTTCGGTCTACTAGTGGCCGGATTGCTGGTTCCTATATTGGCGTTGCTGAGTATAGGAGACGGCAATCCTTGGCAGGGTTTGCAAACAGTCTTTGAAGATAGTCCTGAGAAATTTAATGTGATTAGCAGAGAATCGGGAGTAGGGGAAGGGTCGCGTTCTGCCATTCTACCTTTCGAGGTTTTGTTCACCGGATTGATGGTCAATCAAATCTATTTCTGGACCATGCATCAGTCGATTATTCAAAGGGTTTTAGGAGCAGTGAATTTAAAGGAAGCCCAAAAGGGGTTGCTGTTTACCGGCTTATTGAAAATACTTGTTCCGCTGATTATTGTCTTACCGGGCCTTATTGGTTTTTACTATTTTGGGGAAAGTCTTTATGATAATCCTGACAGCGTATATCCGCTTTTGGTTAAGAAAGTGTTGCCACTTTGGTTAACAGGTTTCTTTGTTGCTGTGATGATGGGAGCCATTTTAAGTACATTTAACAGTGCCCTGAATAGCGCGGCCACGGTATTTAGTTTGGGTATTTTTAAAAGATACATTTCGAAGGATGCTGGGGAAAGGAAGTTAGTTAAAATAGGCAAATTGACCTCAGCTGTTCTTGCCGTTTTTGCCATTGGCATTGCCCCTTTTGTAGCGAACGCACCTGACGGTTTGTATCAACTTTTGCAACAACTCAATGGTATCTTTTTCATTCCAATTGCAAGCGTGGTTATTGCGGGTTTTCTTTTCCCCAGAGTATCAGCGGCTGGGGCCAAAGTGGGGTTGGTTTTCGGTCTGTTTTTCTATGTAATTATGTACTATGTACTTGAAGTGAATTTGCACTTTGTGCATATTTGGGGTATCGAATTTGTATTAAATATGCTGATTATGCATCTGGCTTCATTCCTATTGCCGAAAGGCGAACCCTTTATAATGCAAGATGCTGGTGTTCTGAATCTTACACCCTGGAAATATGCGAAACCCTTTAGTCTTTTCTTGGTGATAATTACGGTAATTTTGTACCTTGTATTAGGGAATGTTTAATTTCAATATTTTTTCCCTACTGGTTAATCCATAGCTATATTAAGAAATGCCTATTTAATATTTCAACCTTATCAACACAGCAAATGGAAGAAAAAACATTTAGAGATTACGACGCACCTAACGTATCAGTGGCAGTAAAAGAGCACTATCGAAAGATGCGCAAAAATCAGACTTTGGATTATGTGCAACGCATGCACAAAAAATATTTGAAATTTGATAAGCCGATGGATCTGTGGGAAGCAATGCGTCATCTGAATCGTCTTGTCGATGTCAGCGATCCTGATTTAGATCTTCCGAATGTACAGCATTTAATTCAAAGTGCTGAAGCGATTCGTGCCGAAGGCAGGCCTGATTGGATGCAATTAACAGGACTCATTCATGATTTGGGAAAGGTTATGTTTCTATGGGGCGAAGACGAAGACGGTACTAGTCAAGCCGAACAATGGGGCATGGTAGGTGATGTTTTTGTCGTAGGTTGCGCGCTGCCAGATTCTTGTGTGTATCCAGAGTTTAACATATTGAATCCTGATATGCAGCATGAAACCTATAGCTCAACGACGGGGATATATGAAAAAGGTTGTGGTATTGACAATGTTGATCTAGCTTGGGGACATGATGAATATTTATACCAGGTTCTTAATAACCACAAGACAAATACACTACCTGAAGAAGCCATGGTTATGATTCGCTATCATTCTTTTTATCCATGGCATACTGGAGGCAGTTATACCGAATTGCTTAATGAGAAGGATCACGAATACTTAAAACTTATACGTGATTTCAATACCTATGATCTTTATACAAAAAGTCAAAAAGTGTACGATTTAGATGAGGTTTTGGATTACTATCAACCGATTGCCGAAAAGTATTTGGGTAAAGGACCTATTTACTGGTAGGGTTTTATAGTAACACCTTTCCTCCCATCTCTGCAGCTTTGTAAATTCCCTCGAGAACATGCATGTCTTTGCGACCCTCCACGCCTGAAATATGTTCTGGTAGTTCACGCCCTTCAAGAATTACTTGGGCGATACCATCCATTTGAGTAGCCTGTTGGTTGATTACCGGAAATCTAAACTCCCCTTCAGAAGACCTTCCTCTAAAGGGTCCATAACTTACAGCGGGACTCAATTCAAAAAAGCCATCATCTGCAGCGGCGAAGAAGCGGTCAACACCACAACGGTTTGTACTTGTAGAACTTGCTACCGCCCCGCTAGGAAATTCCAATTGCCAAGTAATCGATTCTTCAACTTCTTTGTAAAGATGAGGTCTAGTGACGGGGCCAAATTGTGCGGTGACCGAAATAGGCTCCTCACCCAAAGTATAGCGGCTTGCTTGAACACAATAAACTCCAAGGTTCATCAAAGGCCCTCCTCCCGATAGCGCTTTCTTCAAATGCCAATCATTTGGATTGCCATCAATGTTATAACCGAGTGATACTTCTATAAGTCGTACCGCCCCGAATACTTTATCTTGACCAAGTCGCATAATCTCCAAATGATTGGGTTCATAGTGCAAACGATAGCCCACGGCGAATTGTACCCCAGCTGCTTTAGATGCATCAATCATTTCTTGACAGTCTTTTTCGGTAATGGCCATGGGTTTTTCTACGATAATATGCTTCCCCGCTTGCGCAGCTCGAATAGTATACTCTTTGTGCATCCCATTAGGCAAGACTACATACACCAAATCAATCTTGGGGTTGTGCTGTATAGAATCGAAGTTTTCGTAATTATAGATATTTTCATCAGGAATGGAATAGCGTCTTTTCCATTCAACGGCCTTTGAAGGTGTGCCAGTAATGATTCCTGCAAGATGACAATACTTTGAATGAACGAAGCTTCTTGCTAAAATGTTAGCATAGCGCCCAAGACCGCAAAGGGCGATATTTAATTTTTTTCCTTGGTAGATTTTCTTTTTTGCCGAGCGCGGGATTTCAAATGCACTAAAATTGGGCAAAAGTACTGCAGACCCAGCACCCAAACTTAAGTTTTTCACAAAGGAACGTCTTGACTGCTTTTCCATATTTTTGATTTAAACCTTGTTTTAGAATGCTAGTTCAAATTAAGGGAAGTATTTAGATTGTTCTATATTTTAGGATGATTTTAACGTATTCATTACCAGTATTATGCATTATGAAAATCTGGAAAGACGTATATTCGTTTTAAGGGTAAATTTTATAGTATGCTACAAGTTGACTTAAAAAAGATTGCAGGTTTCATTTTGTTTTTTCTTTTGGTTGTGGGTGGCTCCCATGGCCAAGATGCCGCACGTTATGAAGTTAAAGAGCATAGGAATTTATCATATCTCAAGGATTTCTCATTAGAGATAGATACACTGCAAAGGTTAAATTTAGCCTTACCCAAAGCAGAAGATAATTTCCCCCTATTGGTTTGGATCGGCGGTGGCGCTTGGTCTTATGTGGATAGAAATGTTGAGATGGATTTGGCGAGGAAATTTGCTCAAGAAGGCATTGGATTTGCAAGTATAGGGCATAGGTTGAGTCCTGCGAAATGGCGAGATTCCACTCTGAGTAGCGGTGTGCGTCATCCTGCGCATGTCAAAGATATTGCATCATCGGTCAAATGGCTTTTTGACAACGCTTCCAAATATGGATATGACAAAGAAAAGATTTTTGTTGGAGGTTATTCCTCTGGGGCCCATCTCGCGGCATTGTTATGTTTAGACGATTCGTATCTGAACGAAAAAGGGCTTTCAACATCTAATATTAGGGGGGTCATTCCTATTTCAGGCACCTATGATATCGTTAACTATCATGAAGTTTTTAGAACTGGAGAGCGACCGGAACTTGCTGAATTACATGTTCAAGCGGTTTTCGGTGATACGAAAGAAGATTTCATTAAGGCTTCTCCGACTAGCTATTTGCAAAACTTAGGTGTTCCTATGCTTTTGATCTCAGATAATGCGCTGGATCGTTATACAAGGCTATTTGAAAAACGACTTAAGGAAACGGACTTCGACAATTACAGTATTATTTATGTTTCAGAGTTAAATCACGGACAGCTATGGAATAATCTTTCGTTTGATGATTTCAGTACGTATAGGGTAGCAATTATAGAGTTTATAAAAGCCAAAAGCGGAAAGACTCCTTGAAAATTGAGATCCATAAATAAAACGCCGCTCAACTAATTGAGCGGCGTTTTTAACTATTTTAAGCATTTAACATCACTTCACCATCTCGTAACTGCGTTTAATGAAGTTGGTCAATTCCTCACCTTTTAGTAAACCTTTAGAAAGGCGAGCCAAATCAAGAGACTGATTGATCAAACGTTCTTTCTTTTTCGCTGTCTTGGTATTTAAAATTTCACTTACCAATTCATGATTGGTGTTTACGATAAGATTGTACATTTCTGGCATGTTGCCCATACCAAACATTCCACCTCCACCAGTTTGCTGCATCTCCTTCATACGACGCATAAATTCAGGTTCGGTAATAATGAAGGGAGAAGCTTCGCTATCCATAGCTTCAAGCTGCACCGTGTAGCTCTTGTTTTCGATTGTAGCTTCCAAATCTGCCTTGAGTTTCTCTTTCTCCTCATCTGACAGTTTAGATATTTGCGTGTCATCCTTTTTAATAAGGTTATCTAAATGATCTGCGTCTACACGAGCGAAAGAAATCTTTTCTTTTGAGGTTTCTAATTTTTGCATTAAGTGACCGATGATGGGTGAGTCCATCAAAAGTACTTCGAAGCCTTTGGCTTTGGCAGCCTCAATGTAGCTGTGCTGTGCCTCTTTGTCAGATGCGTAAAGGATTACTAATTTGTCATCTTTATCAGTCTGCGCATCCTTTATTTTATCTTGCAGCTCTTCAAAAGTGTAATAGCTACCATCTACAGTAGGATATAAGGCAAACTTGTCGGCTTTTTCAAAGAACTTATCCTCGGAAAGCATTCCGTACTCAATCACAATTTTAATATCATTCCATTTGGCTTCGAAATCTTCACGATTGTTTTTGAAAAGCGAATTTAACTTGTCTGCCACCTTTCGGGTGATATAAGAAGAAATCTTTTTTACGGCGCCATCTGCTTGCAAATAAGAACGTGAAACATTTAAGGGAATATCAGGAGAATCAATAACTCCGCGTAGCATCGTTAGAAACTCAGGAACAATTCCCTCTACATTGTCGGTTACAAAAACTTGGTTCTGATAAAGCTGAATTCGATCTTTGTGTTGACTGAGGTCTTGGGTCAATTTCGGAAAGTAAAGAATGCCTGTGAGGTTAAACGGATAATCTACATTCAAATGAATATGAAATAGAGGCTCTTCGAACTGCATGGGGTACAACTCACGATAAAACCCTTTGTAATCCTCCTCCTTTAAGTCGGCCGGTTGCTTTGTCCATGCTGGGTTGGGATTATTGACAATATTGTCAACTTCTTGCGTTGGGGCGGGGTCCTCTTCCTTCGCACCTTCAGGTTTAGGCAAGGTTTCCGTTTTCATGCCAAACTTAATTGGAATAGGCATGAATTTGTTGTACTTATTCAGAAGTTCCTTAATGCGATTCTCCTCCAAGAATTCAGTAGAATCATCAGCGATATGCAAAATAATTTCAGAACCTCGGTCTTCCTTTTTGCCCTTTTTTAAGGTGAAATTTGGTGACCCGTCGCATGACCAATGGGCAGCTGGCTCATCTTTATAACTCTTAGTAATGATCTCTACCTTGTCGGCTACCATAAATGCCGAATAAAATCCTAATCCGAAGTGACCAATGATTCCGGTGTCTTTTGCACCGTCTTCGTATTTGTTCAAGAACTCCTCGGCACCAGAGAAGGCAACCTGATTGATGTAATTCTTGACTTCTGCTTCGGTCATACCGATACCCTGATCGATAATATGAAGCTTCTTACCATCTTTATCAACCTTGATTTCAATTATGGGGTTGCCATAGTCAATTTTGGCTTCTCCGATTGAAGTCAGGTGTTTTAGTTTGGTCGTAGCGTCTGTTGCATTAGAAATCAATTCACGCAAGAATATTTCGTGGTCGCTGTAAAGAAATTTTTTGATCAGCGGAAAAATATTTTCTACCGATACATTTATTTTGCCTTTTGCCATAAAAAATGAATTTTATTTTTTCCCTGCCGTCGTCTTTGCTTCGCATGTGCCTTGGCAGAAATCTTTTAAATAGTACTGTTTAAAGTTATTCCCGCAGAAGCGGAAAGCTTAGAATTTATGTTGTTTGTCGTCTAACCTTGTCAAAAAAAATACCAGAAAGCGAAGAAATGACAAACTGACACACAAAAAAGAACAAATGAGTAGTTGTGAAAGATTTAACATATTTTTTGTTTAATATATTTTTTAAATAGTTAAACAATATGTATTTTTGGAAAAGTTGTTAGTTAAAATAATTGCTATGAAAAAGAATTTTTTTGATTGACGATTATTTATTGGTTAGGTTGTTTGGAAAACGTGCTCTCCCCTAGAGCACGTTTCCCTGTATTAGAGGCACTATAATTGGTGTTTACAACATAAAAGAACAGCTGATGCTGTACGGTACTACTTTTCAAATATTGAAATATGGCGACAAAAACAAAGGCAAAAAGAATCACAGATGATTCCATTATTTCCATGTACATGAATTATGTTTTAGAGCATGAACAGGTGCCTAAATCGGTATACAAGTTTTGCAAAGCACATGGCATAAATGAAGAGAAATTTTATGAAAATTTTGGTTCGGTAGGGGGTATTCAAAAAGCGATTTGGACTAAATTTTATGATACTACTGAAGCCCTGATGATAAAAAACCAGGCTTACAATTCTTTTTCAAATAAGGATAAAATACTAACTTTTTTCTATTCCTTTTTTGAATTACTAACCCTGAACAGAAGTTATGTGCTATTCGCTCTACAAAGTGACGCTAACATGCTGAAGAATATGGAACAATTGAAGGGACTGCGAAAACAAGTTAAGGCGTTCGCTTCTGAACTCATAGCCGACGGCAACGCCGTAAAACCCTTAAGGATAACAAAACATAATCCGCACTTATTCTCAGAAGGTGCATGGCTGCAATTTCTGTTTATCCTTAAGTTTTGGATAGACGACAATTCACCTGGCTTTGAAAAAACGGACCTGGCCATAGAAAAATCTATCAATACCATTTTTGATGTTTTCGACAACACCCCATTGAACAATGTAATCGACTTCGGTAAGTTTCTTTTCAAAGAAAAATTTGTGTAGTTCTTAACTATATAGTTTATGAAGACCTTAGACAAAATTCCAACTGGAAAGATTGAGAGGGCCACTAAGCTCCTTCAAACAGGAGTAAAAATAGGAGGCAATTATGTCAGGTATTATGGAAAAAAAATGATAGATCCTGGGTTGACAAAAGATCAGCTCAATGAAGATAATGCAGAAGATATTTATGATGGTTTAAAAACTTTAAAAGGAAGTGCTTTAAAAGTCGCTCAGATGTTGAGTATGGAGAAGAATTTACTTCCCAAGGCTTATGTAGACAAATTTTCACTTTCTCAGTTTTCTGTCCCCCCACTTTCGGCACCTTTGGTGCGCAAAACCTTTAAAAAGTACTTTGGAAAGTATCCTGAAGAAATCTACGACACCTTTACTAGCAGTTCGATCAATGCAGCGAGCATCGGCCAGGTTCATAAGGCAACGAAAGACGGTAAAGATTTAGCGGTTAAAATTCAATATCCTGGTGTGGCTGAGAGCATAGGTAGCGACCTAGCACTAGTAAAGCCAATTGCCTTAAAAATGTTTAACGTTAAGGGAAAAGATTCAGACAAATATTTCAAAGAGGTAGAAGATAAGTTGGTTGAGGAAACTGACTATTTGCTAGAATTAAAGCAAAGCAAGGAAATCACGCAATCTTGTTCGGTACTTGGAGGCCTGGAATTTCCTGAGTATTACGAAAATTTATCAAGCGAGCGCATCATTACAATGGATTGGATGTACGGCACTCATTTGAGCGAATTCACGAAAACTTCTTTTTCGCCCGAATTGGGAGACAAAATCGGTCAAACCCTATGGGACTTTTATATGTATCAAATTCATGTTCTCAGAAAAGTTCACGCAGACCCGCATCCGGGTAACTTCTTGGTTAGTGAAAAGGGAAACCTAATAGCTATTGACTTTGGTTGTATAAAAGAAGTGCCCGATGAGTTTTATGTACCGTATTTTGAACTTGCTAAAACAGAAGTCATTGAGAATGACGAAAGCTTTACGGAGCGAATGTACTTACTTGAAATTTTAAATTCAAGTGATTCTCCTAAAGAAATTGTTTTCTTTAAGTCAATGTTCAAGGAAATGCTTACCCTCTTTACTGCACCTATGAACGCTGAGGAATTTGATTTTGGCTCGGATGAATTTTGGAATAGCATACGTGATCTTGGTGAAAAGTTTTCAAAAGATACCGAAATACGAAAGATGAATGGCAACAGAGGTTCTAAACATTTTCTCTATATGAACCGAACCTTTTTCGGCCTATTCAATTTACTTTATGACCTTAGAGCAAAAGTGCAGGTTAACCATTTTGAAAAATACTTGAACTAGAAACTGCTGAGCAACTTCCTTGCTTTTATTTACATTCATTATCTTACCAAATGTTTGCTCAATGTTTGTCAATTATTACCTTGCATGGTATTGCATTTGACGAAACTAATCAGAAATAGAAATTCAGAACACAATGTACAATTCAAAAATAGTGGGACTGGGCTACTACGTTCCTGAAAACGTAGTAACAAATGATGACTTATCTAAAGTGATGGAAACAAGTGATGCTTGGATTCAGGAGCGAACGGGAATCAAAGAGCGCAGACATGTAACCAAAGATGATGGCAACTCCACAACTTCGATGGGAGTGAAAGCTGCCAAAATTGCCATCGATCGGGCAGGAATCAATAAAGACGATATTGATTTTATAATTTTTGCGACCCTCAGCCCCGATTATTACTTTCCTGGCCCTGGGGTTTTGGTTCAGCGCGATTTAGGTATTAAAACCGTTGGTGCATTAGATGTGCGAAACCAATGTTCTGGTTTTGTATATGCGGTATCGGTTGCCGACCAATACATCAAGAGCGGTATGTATAAAAATATTTTGGTCATAGGCTCGGAGATTCATTCTAAGGGATTAGACATGACCACACGTGGTAGAGGAGTCTCAGTGATTTTTGGAGATGGAGCAGGAGCTGCCATTTTGACCAGGGAGGAGGATAATACAAAGGGAATTCTATCGTCTCATTTGCATTCAGAAGGTGAGCATGCCGAGGAACTCTCTTTGATTGCTCCAGGTATGGGTAGTCGTTGGGTTAATGAAATTATAGCTGATAATAATCCTAATGATGAGTCGTACTTACCTCATATGAATGGCCAATTTGTATTTAAGAATGCGGTAGTGCGCTTTAGTGAAGTAATTATTGAGGGCCTTGAGGCTAACAATTTGCCTCCGACGGCTATCGACATGTTAATACCGCATCAGGCTAATTTGCGCATATCACAGTTTATTCAGAAAAAATTTGGTCTTTCAGACAACCAAGTCTTCAACAACATCATGAGCTACGGCAATACTACGGCGGCTTCAATACCCATTGCGCTGACCGAAGCTTGGGAACAACAAAAAATAAAGGAAGGTGATTTGGTAGTTTTAGCTGCATTTGGTAGTGGCTTCACTTGGGGAAGTATTATTATGCGGTGGTAAACAGTGCTGCTTCGAGATAAAACAAAACCCCGACCAAAGGCCGGGGTTTCTGTCATCGAGTCAACTATACTAAACACTAACCATTAACTATAAACATATAGTATCATCAACAACTAAATTCTTACTATTTTCTATTGCTCTTATTCACTGTAAAGACACTTATAACTTAAAATAATTACAGTCTAATAGAACTTTAACACTATTTCATAACAAATGAAAAAAACACTTGTTTTTGGTGCATCCCTAAAATCGAATCGTTATAGTAACTTGGTCGTCAATCGGCTCTTGGACCATAACATAGAAACTGAAGCTTTTGGTTTAAAAGCTGGCAAAATCAGGGGCCTGCAAGTTAAGACAAACTTAAACGATTTTCAAAACATACACACTATAACACTTTATATAGGCGCAGCACGACAAACTGAATATTATGGGGGTTTTCTGAAAATTAATCCTAAGCGGGTAATATTTAATCCCGGAACTGAAAATCAAGAATTGTATAAAATACTTAAAGACAACGAGATAGAAGTTGAAATAGCTTGTACTTTGGTTCTTTTGTCTACTGGTCAATACTAATTGGTAAAACGTTATAGTGACGAATTTTCTTATACAACTTTAACATAATCAAAAAACTTTTATCTAGGTTTTTAGTCCTTTTATCGATGTGATAGCCTATGCTATCGCTGGCTTTTTTTGGCGTATTATCCATAATCCGAAGAAGGTTAAAAGTCCGTTTAGTGGTAAAAGTTCATATCCAAAAACGTACCCTCCTAAACGCTCAGGTGGAATTTTTCCTAAGAAAATAATGATCAAAACCGAAGCGAGGGCAACTATCCAGACATACTTGTCTTTTAGTTGATGTTTGGTGAAAATTCCAAAGGCAAATAATCCTAAAAGCGGACCGTAGGTATACGAAGCCACCGTGAGCAAACCATCTATTACATTACTATTTAGCACATACTTGAAAATAATAACAACAAGAATCAGCATGAGACTCATTCCAATATGAGTGATTTTTCTTATTCTTTTTCTATTTTCTTTTGGTTTCTTTTCAATACCTAAAAAGTCAACACAGAAAGAAGTTGTCAAGGAGGTTAAGGCGCTATCAGCGCTGCTGTAAGCGGCTGCAATAAGACCTAACATAAAAGTTATGGCAACCGTTATACCGAGACCGCTGTTTAAAGCTATTTCTGGAAAGAGCAAATCTGATTTTGGTTTGCCATCCATCAAGGGCATGCTTATCTCAAAACGTTCGGCGTAAATATAGAGTAAGGCCCCTAATAGCATAAATACAAAAGTTACTATAACTAATACTACGCTAAAGCTGACCATATTTTTTTGGGCGTCTTTTAAAGTTTTGCAGGTAAGATTCTTCTGCATCATGTCTTGGTCAAGCCCGGTCATACAAATCGTTACGAACATTCCCCCGAAAAACGATTTCAGTAAATGTTGTTTCTCAAAGAAATCGTTTGCGAAAATGACGCGATTGTATTGCTTGAATTCATCGGAAACAAGAAAATCTCCAAAGCTCCACTCCAGTTTCTCAAGGATAAAGTAAATCGATAGTCCTACTGAGATTAACATAAATAAGGTTTGCAAGGTATCTGTCCAGACTATTGTTTTGATTCCTCCTCGAAAAGTATATACCCAGATCAATAAAATGGAAAGGATGACAGTAAGCTCAAAAGGCACATTCCAAGATTCAAAAACAAACTGTTGCAGTACAATTGCAACCAGAAAGAGCCTAAATGCTGCACCTAAAACCCTTGATATGAAAAAAGATACCGCACCCACTTTATAGCTCATCCATCCGAAACGTTCATCTAAATACTCATAGATCGAGGTAACATTTTGTTTGTAGTATATAGGTAAAAGAATATAAGCTGTGATCAAATACCCTAAAAAGAAACCAAATACCACTTGCAGGTAACTAAACTCAGAGGCTTCAATCCATCCAGGAACTGAAATAAAGGTAACCCCAGATAGCGAAGCTCCCACCATTCCGAAGGCTACCAAATACCAAGGAGAGGATTTTCCGGCTTTAAAAAAATCAAGATTTGAATCGTTTTTTCCGGTAAAATAGGAGATTAAAAGAAGTACTAGAAAGTAGCCGCCTATTAAAAGGAGAATATTGGTGGGTGTCATTCAAATCAATTTCAGTGAAAATTACAAAAACTTATCCAGCTTCAGAAAATGCCCTTTTCGAATCCCATTTTTGCAACAACAACTTTTTTTAGTGTAACAGTTTGATTTTTAGCTAGTCATTCTAATATATAGTATATTAAGTAACCTAAATAAAGCAACATGAAAAAGTTTCTGAACTCCTCCAGTATTTCCAACTTTTTTTATGTTCCCCTATTTTTTGCTGTGTTGATGACATCGTGCAAAAACCAAAACGACCATTACCCAGTAGTTACCGACAACGCCATCGCCTTTGCTTATCCTATGACCGCAATAACTTTGGATGGAGATTTGTCTGAATGGCCTGATAACATGGCGCGATATCCCATTAGCAATGCTGAATTAGGAGATGCACCAGAAAATAGGGAAGATTTTCTAGCTGATTTTAGAATTGGTTATAATGCTCAACTCAACGAAGTTTATGTTGCCATGAACATTTCAGATGAGTCAGTTGTTGTGGAAACCGCTGAAAATTCTTTTTGGAATAATCAAGATGGACTTGAACTATACCTAAATCAAGGTGGTTTACAATCTAGCGCCCTCATTACTCAATATAGCGAATACGGCAATGATCGAAATGCATATGGTGCCGGTGAAAATTGGGATAATGTTGAAATGAAAAAAAAGAAAACGAAAAGTGGTAAGACCGTAGAATGGAAAATCAACCTAGACGAAAAAATCAAATCGGGTATGTCTTTAGGGTTTGATTTGGTTGCCCTCGATAAAGATAATGGGGATAGTTTTACCTGGGTTTCGTGGGCAAAAGGCACACAGAAATTAGCTAACCCAGATAGGCTTGGCAATGTGCTTTTCGTCAATCCTGGAACAGATATTGCACTCGTAAAAGGGAAAGTTGACACTTCAGAACTACATTTAGATGCCATACCTCTAACTGTTCGTCTTACCCGGGTTGATAACAAAGAAATGAAGGTGCAGACTGCTGTTGATTCTTTGGGTAATTATTCGGCGCCTTTACCGGTGGGCGATTACGAAATTGAAATACCCACAAAAGTTGTCGAAAACGAATATCGGTACTTTCGCTTGGCGCCCAGTGCGTCTCTTACTGTTTTGTTGAGAAAAAATGGTCATGAACCCTTGCCAAATCTAGTTCCCAGAATTCTACCCGAGCCTGATTTGATTCCGGCGAACGGATTGCTACATGAATTTGGACCAGAACAGGAAAACCAAGTAGATGAAATCATAAACGCATACCGGAAACATTATAATATTCCGGGTGTTTCTTTGGCGCTTATAAAAGAGGGAAAAGTCGCTTATCATAAAACCTACGGTGTAAAAAACGTAATTACGCAAGAAGCCGTTGATGATAAAACGTTATTTGAGGCCGCTTCCATAACCAAACCGGTTTTTGCTTTTGCCGTATTAAAACTGGCAGATCAAGGAGTAATAGATCTTGATAAACCATTGCAAGAATACCTACCATTTGAACAACTTGAAAAATATCCGGAATATAAAAAAATGACTGCGAGACACGTATTAATTCATCGCACTGGGCTTCCAAACTGGGGTATTGAAATGATAAACATCCCTGGCGAAAAATATGGTTACTCCGGTGAGGGGTTTGAATACTTAAAACGTGTTGTTGTTGCAATCACCAAAAAACCCATCGAACAAATATTGGATGAGGAATTAATTGCGCCCAACGAACTCTACCATATGGAATTCAGTGATAGCGAATCTTTACGCAAAGTGGTGTCAGACGGGCATATTGGCAACAATCCTTCCAATTGGGATATTCCTCAAGAAGCCGGAATGGCCTTTAGTATGCATACTGAGGCGAAAGCCTTTGCAAAATATGCCTTGGCTATTTTAGAAAGAAAGGGTTTAAAACCAAGTACGTATAAAGAGTTTTTAACGATTCATACAGAATCAAACAAAGAATATTGGAATGTATCAGACAAACCCGAAGGAGCCGGTCTAGGTATTTTTATTCGGAAAACCGATTATGGCGATACTTTCTATCATGGGGGTAACAACGGTGACTTTAAATGTCAGTTCGAGGTTTACGATAAATTGAAAATGGGTTACATTATCTACACCAACTCAGATACAGGAAGTGAACTTACCACGGATGCATGGCAGATTTTTGTGGAAGGAAAAAAGAAAGCTGACAAACCCTGATCTAAAGATTGTAAAACTTTGAATTTAACATCCATAAAATTGTAAATTTGCTTTTATGGATTTTTCTTCAAAACTTTTAGAAAACGCAGTCTACGAAATGTCGCAATTGCCTGGCATCGGTAAGCGTACAGCACTGCGTTTGGTTTTACATTTACTGAAGCAACCCAACGAGCAAACAGAGCGATTATCAAAAGCATTGGAGATGCTTCGAACTACCGTAAAATTTTGCTCGAGTTGCCATAATATATCTGATATTGAATTGTGCGAGATCTGTGCTAATCCGAAACGTGATGAAAGCATAGTTTGTGTCGTGGAAGATATCAGAGATGTAATGGCTATTGAAAATACAGGGCAATTCAAAGGATTGTATCACGTTTTGGGGGGTAAAATTTCCCCAATGGAAGGAGTCGGACCTCAAGATTTGACCATTCGCTCTTTGGTTAGTAAAGCTAAAGAAGGAAAAATAAAGGAGCTTATTTTTGCGTTAAGCTCAACGATGGAGGGTGACACTACCAATTTCTATATTTACAAGCAACTAGAGGGACTAGCCATCAGTACTTCGACTATAGCGCGGGGTATTGCCGTAGGAGACGAATTAGAGTACGCAGATGAGGTCACCCTAGGACGGAGTATTTTAAATAGAATTCCTTTTGAAGGATCCTTGAAAGCCAACTAAAGAGTTGTTAAAAAATGCAATAAATTTAATGATCAGATGATTATTTTAATATTTTTGCAAAAAATAAGAGTAAAACAGCAGTCTAAATAGCAATATGTCAAAGTTTGAACTGAAATTACCACGAATGGGAGAGAGTGTTGCAGAGGCAACATTGACAACTTGGTTAAAGGAAGTAGGAGAAGCCATTGAGATGGATGAGGCTATATTTGAGATTGCCACCGATAAGGTAGATTCTGAAGTTCCAAGTGAAGTTGAGGGCGTTTTAATTGAAAAATTGTTTGATGTTGATGATATCATTAAAGTAGGCCAAACAGTTGCTATAATTGAAACCGAAGGTGAGGCTGAGGCTACAAAGATCACAAAAGCCGCAGCGGTACCAGAGGAAACTTTGGCCGCTGTTGAAGAAACTGTACAAGTTGCCAAGGAGACCGTTGCTACGCCGCGTCAAGACTATAGCGCAACGGAGCGTTTTTATTCTCCTTTGGTGAAGAATATTGCGAAGCACGAGCGCATTTCAATAGCCACACTAGATACTATTCCGGGAACTGGTAAAGAAGGTAGAGTTACAAAAAATGACATATTGGCTTTTGTTGCCAATGGGCACGATGCTACTTCAGCACCAGTTGCGAAAGCCATTGCGTCACCGATTGAATCTGAACCTATACAGGTAGCTACCGAAGAACCAACGGCCCATACTAAATCTGCTACAACCTCTAATCAGGTTACTAGAGTTCAGGCCACCGGAGGTGATGAGGTTATCGAAATGACTAGAATGGGTAAACTCATTGCCAAGCATATGGTTGATAGCGTGTCTACCTCAGCACATGTTCAGAGTTTTATAGAGGTTGATGTAACCAATGTTGTGAATTGGCGCAATAAGACAAAAGACGCTTTCGAGAAAAGCGAGGGAGAGAAGCTTACGTTTACTCCAATTTTTATGGAGGCTGTGGCCAAAGCCTTGAAAAAATATCCAATGATGAACATTTCTTTGGATGGAGATACAGTCATTAAGAAAAAAAACATCAATATTGGAATGGCAGCGGCGCTGCCTGATGGAAATCTTATTGTTCCCGTCATCAAAAATGCAGACCAACTGAATCTGGTGGGAATGGCGAAAGTGGTAAACGACCTAGCCTCACGATCAAGGGAGAACAAATTAAAACCAGACGAAATTCAAGACGGAACCTATACGGTTACCAATGTGGGTACATTCGGAAGTGTTTTTGGTACTCCTATTATCAATCAACCCCAAGTGGGTATCTTGGCTCTCGGAGCAATTCGAAAAATACCAGCGGTCATTGAAACCAGTGAAGGTGATTTTATTGGAATTAGAAGTAAGATGTATATTTCACATAGCTATGACCATCGTGTGGTTAATGGGGCTTTGGGTAGTATGTTTGCAAAAGCCGTTGCCGATTACCTCGAAGCTTGGGATATTAATCGCGAGCTGTAATTTTCAATCTTCTTTTGCTATCTTTAGAGCACTATTTAAAGCTCTATGATACGCGCGATATTCCTTGTTTTTATTTTCTTAGCTATAACGTCTTGTCGCTCAGATCTGGGCAAGGAGACCGTTGCCTTTGAAAGCTATGAATTCAAAGATACCTCTGGTATATTGCCATATAGGGTGCTTTTGCCTGAAAATTATGATACGACCAGAAGCTATCCATTGGTTTTGGTATTGCACGGCGCTGGTGAGCGAGGAAACGACAATAAAGCGCAACTCACTCACGGTGCGAATTTATTCTTAAAGAAGGAAATACGCGATAAGTTTGATGCTATAGTTGTATTTCCGCAATGTCCTGAAGAAAGTTATTGGAGCAATGTTAAACGAGAGCGAGTATTGACCTCCTTTAACTTTACATTTTCAGCTGATGGTGAACCTACGCAAGCCATGCAAATGCTTCAGGCATTGATACCCGAACTGAAGCATAAATTTAAAATTGACGAAAACAGCATGTATGTGGGAGGATTGTCTATGGGTGGAATGGGCACTTTAGAACTGGTGCGAAGAAATCCCAATATGTTTGCCGCTGCTTTTGCTATTTGTGGTGGGGCTCACCCTGATACCGCTCCACAATTGACAAATACCAAATGGTGGTTTTTTCACGGTGATGCCGATGTGGTGGTTGATTATCAGCATTCTGTCAATATGGTTAATGCGCTCCAACAGCAAGGTGTCGAGGCCAAATTTACCACCTACGAAGGTGTCAACCACAACAGCTGGGAGAATGCCTTTGCAGAACCCGATTTGTTACCTTGGCTTTTTTCTCATTCCAAATGACCAACGATTATGATGCTATTTCCGCTTTGCATTACGCGTCGTATAGACCTTCGTTGCATGTTGAAATTCTAAGAAGATATTTAAGTAGTACCCAGTACAACGCCGGACTTGATATTGGCTGCGGAACGGGGCAATCGGCAATAGCACTTGCCGAATTTTGCCAAAGCGTTATCGCCATTGACCCAAGCCCTGAGATGATTAGCAGGGCAATCGCCCACTCCAAGGTCAATTATACGCTCTTCGATAAAAAACATTTTGCATGCCAAGATAATACTTTCGATATCATAACACTGGCAGGTTCGTTGTGGTATGCCAAATCACAACAATTATTAGATGAAATCGTTCGCGTTGGCAGCGAGAACTGTATGGTAATAGTTTATGACTTTGAATTGCTTTTAGATGATATTCTAACTAAAATAGGTTTTGATACCCGAGGCGATTCTCTCCTCACTTACAGTCATACCGAAGATTTTTCAGGTTTAGATACGCATCAAATTACCAAGATTGACAAATCATCTGAGAGAGTTCAAATACAAATTGCAACTAAAGACTTAACGCATCTCCTATTATCAGTGAAAGAGCAATATACTTCCATGGTTGATTTGTATGGTTCTAACGCTTTGTATGACACGATAAAGAGCATGCTGAGCGCGCTGTCTGACTCGGGAAGCTTTACAATTCAAGCCAATACCTTTGCTACTGTATACCGATTGAACTAGATCGGTTTTGCTTTTGAATAGCTGCATCTATTTTTCTTTTCAAACGGCTTGCATCCAAGTTTCTTTCATCCATTAGCTGTACCCAACCTTCGTTAAATTCGGCTATGGCTTCTGAATTTGCACTGTACGATAGTAGCGATTGCCGAGTTGAAGCGCAGGAGACCAACACAACAGAAATAAGGAACGCTAAGAAATAGTTCATAATTGGCTTACTGTTCTTGTAATTTAGGTAAACTTAAAACAAAATAACCATCCTTCTAATTATCTTTGTAGCAAACAAACACAGAAGATGGAATTAAAGCTGACTCGGCCAATTTGTTTTTTTGATTTAGAAACCACAGGTGTCAATGTCGCAAAAGATCGTATTGTTGAAATATCGATTTTGAAAATATACCCTAACGGAAATAAGGAAAGTAAAACATGGTTGGTAAACCCAGAAATGCCTATCCCGCCTGATTCTTCAGCTATTCACGGTATTACTGATGTCAAGGTGGCCAATGAGCCTACCTTTAAAGCATTATCGAAGGAGGTGTATGCCATGATAAAGGATAGTGATCTAGGGGGATTTAATTCCGACCGTTTTGATATTCCGTTACTCGCTGAAGAAATGCTGCGTGCCAATGTTGATTTTGACATGAAAAATACGGTGGCAGTTGACGTACAGACTATTTTTCACAAGATGGAAAAGAGAACGCTGGCTGCCGCGTATAAATTTTACTGTGATAAGGAATTGACTGATGCCCATAGTGCTGAGGCTGATACGATGGCGACATATGAGGTGCTACTTTCGCAATTGGACCGTTACCCAAATTTGGAAAATAACATTAAAAAATTGGCGGAGTTTTCTTCCCATAAGCGCACTGTTGATTTTGCCGGCTTTATTGTTTGGGATGAAGATGATGATGAAATGTTTTCCTTCGGCAAGCACAAAGGTAAGAAGGTACATGATGTGTTGGAGAGCGAACCAGGTTATTTCAGTTGGATATTGAATGCCGATTTTCCGCTCTATACCAAGAAAGTATTAACGCAAATCAAGCTTAGCAAATTAAATAACAAGTTAGGTTAATGCGATCCATTCTGTTCTCCCTATTTATTAGTTTTCAGTTGCAAGCGCAGGAAGTGCTTTTTGAAGGTCATGTATACGACCATAAAACCAAACAGCCCATTCCCTACGTGAATCTTAGTTTTTTGAATACCTTAAAAGGTACCTCAACAGACGAGCAGGGTCACTTTTTTTTAGATTTACCCATAAATTTACTTGACCGACAGGTACATATTTCATCTTTGGGCTATAACGATACCATCGTAAATGCAAGGGTATTATATACTTCCAAAAAAATTGATATGGTCGAAGAATCATTCAAATTAGATGAGGTGGTGGTCATCGAAAACTTTGGAAATTCCGATGTCTTAAATCCGATACAAAGTTATAGTCTAACTAGCGGCTTTTCTTCGTCTTTAACTCCATGGGTTTTAGCAACCTACTTTCCGAATATCGGCGCTCAAAAGAAGTATATAGACAAGCTCACCGTATTTTTAAGTAAAAACAAAAACTTTAAGCGCTCATCGGCCAAATTTAGGGTACGTATTTATGATGTAGATTCAGAAACAAAAAGGCCCAACAGAGACTTATTGCGTAAAAGTATAGTACTGGAGCACAGCGTTGACAAAGATTACGTTTCTCTCGATCTTGCAGCGCTTGCTATGGAATTACCTCGAGATGGTGTCTATATTGGCCTAGAATGGTTGTTCGTACCCAGTAATTGGTATGTTAAAAAGGAAATTAACCCTTTGACGAATGCAAAGACGCTAGAAGATCGATTTGCACCTACCTTTAGTGGCGTATATACCCAAAATCAAAACTATAAAGTCATGGTTTATGGTATGGGAGAATGGACTGACTTTCAAGTACGGTCAAAAAATAACACCCAAAACTTCATTCCAGCGGTAAGTTTGAAGTTGAAAAAGCAGTAGCCATTGAACGAAATTGGTAACATAGATTAGTTAAGAAAGAGAATATAAAGTATGGTGTATCGCCCAGATAATTTTGACTGCCTGAAGGCTTTTGGGTAGTAAGTTAGGCACTGAGTTTCGACTCCTGCTAAGGGCATTGTTGTAACGCTAGATATGGTAAACTTAATATTTGAACTTGAAATTTGATAGGATGAAAATTATTTGCATAGGCCGTAATTATACAGATCATATAGAAGAGCTTGAAAATGAGCGCCCCGACGAACCTGTTGTTTTTATTAAGCCTGATTCGGCAGTACTTCCTAAACAACAAGCGTTTTATATTCCTGAATTTTCAAACGAGATACACTATGAAGTTGAGGTTTTGGTAAGGATTGAAAAAGTGGGCAAGCATATCGATAAAAAGTTTGCGCACAAGTATTATAGCGAAATAGGATTGGGAATCGATTTCACGGCACGTGATTTACAAACAGAATTAAAGGGTAAAGGACTCCCATGGGAGAAGGCAAAAGGGTTTGACGGTGCTGCTGTTGTAGGAAAATGGCTAAATGTCTCAAGTTTTAATGATTTAAATGATTTAAGTTTTTCACTTTTTAAAAATGGGGTGGAGGTCCAGAAGGGCAATACCAGTCTAATGTTGTGGAAGATTGATGCGCTGATTTCCTACGTTTCCAAATTTTTTATGCTAAAAAAAGGAGATATTATTTTTACGGGAACCCCCGCTGGGGTTGGTAAAATAGAGGTAAATGACTATCTTTCGGGCGTATTGGAGGGTCAAGAATTATTTACCGTTAAAATCAAGTAATGATATACAGTTTAGACAAGATCAATGAGATGGCTGATGGAGATGAAGATTTCATCAATTCTGTGATCTCGGTTTTTTTAGAAGAAGTTCCGCAAGACTTAGAAGGTCTTGAACATGCCTTGAATACAAGCAATTACGAGCAGGTATATCAGTTGGCCCACAAAATAAAACCTAACGTTGATTTGTTAGGTATGGAACAAACCCGCGCTGCAGCCTTGGAAATCGAAACTTTGGGCAAGAGTGAAGCGAACATGTCTGAGATTCAAAATATTTTTCCAAGTTTGAAGAAAGACATTGACCAAGTAGTTTCGGAACTCAGAAAGGATTTCAATCTGTAATTTACTATTACATTATCATGTTAGCAGAAATCATTACGATTGGCGATGAGATTCTCATTGGCCAAATTGTCGACACTAATTCCGCTTTCATAGCTAAGGAACTTAATAAAATTGGAGTTTCCATTTATCAAATTACTTCTGTTCAAGACGAACGCAAGCACATTTTGAAGGCACTCGATGAGGCCAAAGGTCGAGCTCAAGTTATTATAGTTACTGGTGGTTTAGGGCCAACCAAAGATGATATCACAAAACATACCTTTTGCGAATACTTTGATGATACCTTGGTTAGAAATCCAGATGTTTTGATGCATATCGAAACGCTTTTCAAAAAGTACATTACAACCACTAAAATCTCTGAAATCAATAGAGATCAGTCTTTAATTCCCTCCAAGGCTATTGCATTACACAATGCATATGGTACGGCACCCGGAATGTGGATGAAAGAAGGTGATACGGTTTTTGTATCGCTCCCAGGCGTTCCTTTTGAGATGAAGAATCTGATTAAAAATGCCGTCATTCCGAAGCTAATGGACGAATTCGAGCGCCCGTATATTCTGCATAGGACGTTGGTCACTTATGGACTTGGGGAAAGCGCTATCGCTGAAAAAATTGAGGATTGGGAGAACAATTTACCTTCGTTTATCAAGTTGGCGTATCTGCCAAATTTGGGAAAAGTACGTTTGCGGCTTACGGCCAAAGGAACGGATAAGGATTTATTGGCGCGCAAGGTAGAAGAAGAGATGCAAAAACTTCACCCACTGATTGGAGCTATTATTTACGGTATTGAAGATGAAGAAACGCTTGAAGAGGTTGTTGCAAAATTAATTACTTCAAAAGGGTTTACTCTAGCCACTGCCGAAAGCTTTACGGGCGGTAAAGTCGCCCAGCGGATAACGGCAATACCCGGTGCATCTTCTTATTTTAAAGGGAGTGTGGTGAGTTATGCTACAGAAACAAAAATAGAAGTATTAAAAGTACCTCGTGACCTAATTGAAAAACATTCTGTGGTAAGCAAGGAGGTAGCCTTAGCGATGGCTGAAAATGTTCAAGAATTACTAAAAACAGACTTTGCAATTGCCACAACCGGCAATGCTGGGCCAACTAAAGGTGACTCAGAAGCCGATGTGGGTACGGTCTACATCGCTATCGCCACTCCAAAAGGGGTTTTTGCGCATGAATTTATGATGGGTAACCATCGCGAAAGAGTTGTGCAAAAGTCTGTGAATAAAGCTTTTGAGCTACTTCAAAAAGAAATTTTAAAATTCTGAATTAGAATTTTGTTCGAACCGTAAAAAAGATATAAATTTGCATCCTGTTTAAAAAAATCAGCGCAATGTCAAAAGTTTGTGAAATTACGGGGAAAAAGGCGATGTTCGGAAACAATGTTTCCTTCTCGATCAACAAAACGAGAAGAAGATTTAACGTAAACCTTTCTAAGAAGCGTTTTTATATTCCGGAGGAAGACCGTTGGATAACTTTAAAAGTTTCCGCTAAGGCCTTAAAGTCAATCAATAAAAAGGGTATTTCGGCTGTTTTGAAAGAGGCGAAAGCACAGGGGATGTTGAAATAATCCAAAAAAATTAGATTACAATGGCAAAAAAGGGAAATAGAATTCAGGTAATTTTAGAGTGTACTGAGCATAAAGAGTCTGGCCAGCCAGGAACTTCACGTTACATCACTACCAAGAATAAGAAGAACACTCCAGAAAGGATGGAAATCAAAAAATTCAATCCGATCTTAAAGAGAATGACCGTTCACAAAGAGATAAAATAATTTCCGCCCTAGCGGAAATGGCAAAAAATAGATGTAGTCATGGCAAAGAAAACCGTAGCAAGTTTACAAACAAGTTCAAAAAGATTAACGAAGGCTATCAAAATGGTAAAATCTCCAAAAAGTGGGGCTTATACCTTTGTTGAATCCGTTATGGCACCGGAAAGGGTGAACGATTGGATTGCTAAGAAATAATAGACGCCAGTATTGGTGGTAAAGCCTCTTTCGAAAGAAAGGGGCTTTTTTTTGTCATGTAACCAAATCAAAAACGTTGGTCTGTCAAGATTTATCTATACGTTTTCCTAGCCCTTTTACGAATTACAGATAACAAAATTACCCTCAAGTTCTCTATCTTTGAAAAAAGGCGATTAAAACACTATGAGTTTATTTAAAAACATATTTTCCTCTAAGAAAAAGGAAACCTTAGATAAAGGATTGGAGAAAACAAAAACGAGTTTTTTCTCGAAGATGACTAAGGCCGTCGCGGGTAAGTCAAAAGTAGATGATGACGTTCTTGATAATTTGGAGGAAGTGCTGGTTTCCTCTGATGTAGGGGTAGACACCACCTTAAAAATTATCGAGCGTATAGAAGCAAGAGCCGCAAAAGACAAATATGTAGGTACCGATGAGCTAAACGCTATTTTGCGAGAGGAGATTGCCGGGCTACTTTCCGAAACCCATCTTGGCGAAGATGTCGATTTCAGTATTCCAAAAGACACTAAACCCTATGTCATTATGGTCGTTGGGGTTAATGGAGTAGGTAAAACCACAACCATAGGAAAGTTGGCATACCAGTTTAAACAACAAGGACTAAAAGTTGTCTTGGGGGCTGGTGATACGTTTCGCGCAGCTGCCATCGACCAATTACAAGTTTGGGCCGATCGTGTTGATGTTCCTATTGTAAAGCAAAAAATGGGAAGTGATCCGGCGTCGGTCGCTTTTGATACTTTGAGTTCTGCTGTTAACCAAGATGCTGACGTGGTTATTATCGATACGGCTGGAAGGCTTCACAACAAAGTCAACTTGATGAACGAACTTTCCAAAATTAAGAGGGTCATGCAAAAGGTCGTCGAAGATACCCCACATGATGTTCTTTTGGTATTAGATGGTTCTACCGGCCAAAATGCTTTTGAGCAGGCTAAGCAATTCACTAAGGCTACTGAAGTAACTTCATTGGCGGTTACAAAATTAGACGGTACGGCCAAGGGCGGGGTTGTTATTGGTATTTCAGATCAGTTTCAAATTCCTGTAAAGTATATTGGTGTTGGGGAAGGTATTGAAGATCTTCAAGTCTTTAATAAACACGAGTTTGTAGATTCGTTTTTTAGTGTATAGCTTCAACTCAACAAAACTATAGATCAGCTATTGCATCAGCACAAAATTCCCTTGACCTGTCAGCAGTACAAGACAAAGACAATGTGGTGCCTATGAATCAAACGAACATTGATCTTTGGAAAGGAAATTAGAAGAAGAATAACTAAGCTATCTTACAATCTATGAAAAATTTGATTTTGATTCTCGTACTGCTCTTTGCTTTCGCCTGCAAAGAACAACCTCAAGTTGAAAAAGAAGATGTCGTTTTATGGCAGCCTTACAATGATTCGGCAGAGGTGGCAGCCAACGCAGACCATAAATCTGAACGTATGCGGTTCAAATTCATTCAATCGAAAGTGTTGAACAAAAATGAAGTCTTTTTACCCTTGTATGATGAAGTTTCGAAACTATCTGATTCGGAATATGAAGCGTTGAAACCGCTTATTTTAGAACAGAATATATACACCTTACAAGACCATATAGCGAACGCAAAGTTGACCTATGAAAAGCTAGTACGCTTCTATTTATATCGTATTTATAAATACGAGTTGAACAATGCAACAACTTTGAACACAGTAATCGCATTAAATGAGAAAGTAGTTGACGAAGCACGCAAAAAAGACAAAGCCATAGCAGAAGGATTGGATATCAAACATCCTATTTACGGAATGCCTATTGTACTTAAAGACAACATCAATACTTCAGGTATGCATACCACTGCAGGTGCCATTGCTTTGATAGACAACGAAGTAGAGGATGCGTTCATCGTAGAGCGTCTAAAAGAAAACGGTGCTTTGATTTTAGGTAAGGTAAATCTAAGTGAGTGGGCTAATTTTTTATGCAATTGTCCCAACGGTCAAAGTGCTGTTGGTGGTCAGACCTTGAATCCATATAGAAGGCTTGTTTTCGACACCGGTGGTTCTAGTGCCGGTAGTGGAGCGGCGACAGCGGCCAACTATGCAGTAGCGGCAGTTGGTACCGAAACCTCTGGTTCAATATTATCACCTAGTGGTCAAAATTCAGTTGTTGGGCTGAAACCCACAATCGGCCTGTTGAGCAGAACAGGTATCGTTCCTATTTCAAGCACATTAGATACTCCGGGTCCTATGACCAAAAATGTAATCGACAATGCGATTTTACTATCCGCCATGACGGGAAAAGATACTCTTGATGCAAAATCAATCGAAGAGCGATTCCCCGGAATTATTTCCGCAGGCATACATCCAACAGCGTTTACTGATATGCGACTTGGGGCAATGAAACCCTTACTTGAAAGTGATTCCATCTACAGAACTACAATCGAAAAATTAAAGCAATTAGGAGCTGAAATAATAGAATTCACTCCTGCCGAAGTTACTATGGATGGTTTCTTGAGCATCTTGAATATCGATATGCGCAATGACCTTCCAGAATATTTGCGAACACAGATAAAAAGTAAAAATACCGTAAAGATTAAATCAGTTTCCGATGCAGTTGCTTTCAATAATGCTGACTCCTTGCTTCGAGTGCCTTATGGTCAAGTGCGGTTTGAGGGTATATTGGCAGATACTACAACCACCGAGGAATTGGAAAAAATCAAATCTACTTTAGAAAAAAATGGGAGGCACTTTTTTGATATGGCTTTAGACAAGCACCAGCTAGATGCAGTGCTGTCAATTAACAATTACCATGCGGGTTATGCTGCTGTTGCCAAATATCCTGCCCTAGCGGTTCCGATGGGGTATAAAGCCTCTGGTGAACCGATTAGTTTAACTTTTATCGCCAAGCCATTCAAAGAAGCAGCGCTACTTCGGTTGGGTGCTGCATTTGAAAAAGCTACCCAGGCTAGGGTAATACCCCAAGCGTATAAAAACTAATTGATTCTCAAAAATGCGTTTTATCAAAGTATTTTTTAAAGGACTACTAGTGCTGTTGGCGCTGCTATTACTGGTATATATTTTAGGCCCCAAGGTGGAGCAACCTGATTTGAGACCTGAACTTCCAGAAATCACCGAAAATCTACGCTTACTTGACAAAAGCATCAAGCAGAAAGAGGCAGCCGTCGCCAAAATAAGACCCGATAACGAAGCGCGAATACTTTGGTATGATTCAATTCCTAGAAAAACAGAATATGCTTTTGTATACCTACATGGATGGTCTGCTAGCCAAGAGGAAGGTGCACCGCTTCATGAACAATTAGGCAGGAGATATGGGGCGAATGTCTATCTACCTCGTTTGGCGGGGCATGGTCTTCAAGAAGATGAGGCAATGCTTAATTTAACCGCCACAGCCTTGTTCGATTCGGCTAAAGAGGCTTTGGCCGTTGCCAAACGGCTGGGTGAGAAAGTGATTGTATTGGGCACTTCTACCGGAGGAACACTTGCACTGTACTTAGCGCATTGGCATGTTGAAATCGAAGGACTTCTTCTCTATTCTCCAAATATTGAACTGCGAGATGGGTCTGCCAAATTATTGTCAGGGCCATGGGGTATTCAGTTAGCCAAAGCGGTTACTGGAACTGACTACCACCAATTTGAAGCAGATGCTATCAAGCAAAACTATTGGACGACTAAATACCGTTTGGAGGCATTGACACAGTTGCAAGCGCTCATGGATGAAACGATGCGGCCTGAAGTTTTTGCCAAAGTAAAGCAACCTACATTCCTAGGTTATTACTACAAAAACGAGGAAGAACAAGACGATGTGGTGTCCGTGCCAGCCTTGCTGGAAATGTATGACCAATTGGGCGTTGATGCGAATCTAAAACGAAAGGTAGCCTTTCCTAACGTTAACGACCATGTTATGACTTCTCATATCACTTCAAAAGATTTTGAGTCGGTGAAACAAGAAACGATTCGGTTTTTGGAAGAAGTTTTGTTGTTGCAATCCGTTGATAGTAACAAGGCGGACAAATCTAATTAATCAGTGCGTTGACTTTTGCCCAAAGGGCATTGTCAAAGCTTGACAATGCAAAGTTGCTATCGTCAGCAGCATCTCCCATACGTACTATTACTAATTTTTTACTGGGGACAACGTATATTTTCTGATCGTTTTTTCCTAGGGCGGAATACATATCAACAGGAGCATTAGGCACCAATGGGCCATTAAATTTGAGTTGGGTCTGAGGTAAGCCGTACGAGTCTTTGCCGTTTAGCCACCACAGATAACCATAAGATAAATTGATATCTTGAGAGCTATTTGTGGCTTCTTCTAAGAAAGCCTCTGAAATGATTTGCTCGTTTTTCCATTTCCCATTAGCGTAAATAAGTAGGCCAAATCGAGCCATACTTCGGGTGTTGCTCCAATAAACACTTAAATCCTCCCCCGATTCAAGCCATGTGCCTGTCATTCCGATTTTATCTCTGAGCCTCGAATTGAAATATTCAGACCAGCTTTGATTGCTGGCTGCCGCCACAACATCTTGCAATTTTACATAGACGTTATGATAAGCCCACCTTGTTCCGGCGTCAGCAACATATTGTAAGTTGCTTGGTGAAACAGCATCCCCTAAACTATCATCGAGCCCCGAATCCATTGCAAGCAGATGTTTATTGGTAATTAGATCCTCCTTCTCGGAAGAAACACTGGTCCAGGCTGCTCCTAAGTAATCAGAAACCTTGTCATTAATGTTCAGAAAACCCTCATCCTGCGCAATGCCAACAGTGGTTGAGGTCAAGGTTTTACCTGCGCTAGCCCAATACCATGGGCTTGTGGCTAAATGTTCGTTAAAATATGCTTCAATTACGATTTTACCCTCATGCATTATGATAAAACTCCTGGTGTTATTCTCTTCTAAAAAGTCAAGTAACGGTTGTTCTGCGGCTTCATCCCAGTCCAATTCGGTCATGGTTGCTTGTTCCCATGTATCTGAATCAATGGGAGGGAAGTAAACGGCCGTGTCGTTCTCCTCTACTTCGGGTACATCATCCATTTCTTCAATTTGATCTTCGTCAGTGAGGTTGTCGTCATTAGTTTCTTTCGAGCAACTCGTAAAACCGAAAACTAATAATGCTAGTATAAAAGTGATTGGGGTATTCATGAGTTAAAGTTTAAGTGTTGGACTGCAGTAAGTTGCAAGGGTTTAACGCAAAAATTGAATAATTCGTGTATAAATCGCTTGGTTCATTCGTCTTGTTGTATTTTTGCAACCCAGAAAATAGTTATGCGTACGAAAACCCTTAAAAAGAACAAGATTAACGTTGTCACCCTTGGCTGTTCGAAGAATGTGTATGATTCTGAGGTTTTGATGGGGCAACTGCGTGCCAACGACAAAGAGGTAGTTCATGAAGAGGAAGGCAATGTAGTAGTCATCAATACTTGCGGATTTATAGCCAATGCAAAGGAAGAGAGCGTAAACACAATTCTTGAATACGTTCAAAAAAAAGAGGAGGGAAAGGTAGATAAGGTTTTCGTAACCGGTTGTCTTAGCGAACGTTACAAACCCGATTTACAAAAAGAAATTCCGAACGTAGACGAGTATTTCGGCACCAGTGAATTACCAAATTTATTGAAAGCATTAGGTGCTGATTACAAACATGAGTTGATTGGCGAACGCCTTACCACAACACCCAAGAATTATGCCTACCTAAAGATAGCAGAAGGTTGTGACCGACCCTGTTCTTTTTGCGCAATTCCTATTATGAGGGGGAAGCATCGAAGTAAAAGAATTGAAGATCTGGTTACTGAAGCTGAAAAATTAGCTACTAAAGGTGTTAAAGAATTGATTTTGATCGCTCAAGATCTAACCTACTACGGACTCGATCTGTACAGAAAGCGAAACCTTGCCGAATTGCTTGAGGCTTTGGTGCAGGTAGAGGGTATTGAATGGATTCGTTTGCATTATGCCTTTCCAACGGGCTTCCCCATGGATGTTTTGGAAGTGATGAAACGCGAACCTAAAGTCTGTAAGTATTTGGATATTCCTTTGCAGCATATTGCCGATGCTATCTTAAAAAGTATGCGGCGTGGAACTACACAGGCCAAGACCACAAAGTTATTACAAGATTTTCGAGCATCTGTTCCTGAAATGACTATTCGTACCACCCTGATTGTTGGATATCCAGGTGAAACTGAAGAAGATTTTCAAACACTGAAGAAGTGGGTGGAGGAAATGCGCTTTGAACGTTTGGGTTGTTTTACTTATAGCCATGAAGAGAACACCCATGCCTATAATTTGGAAGATGATGTACCTGAGGTGGTCAAACAGCAACGTGCGAATGAAATAATGGAATTACAATCGCAAATCTCTTGGGAGTTGAATCAACAAAAAATCGGTCAAATCTTCCGATGTATTATCGATCGAAAAGAGGGCAACTATTTTATTGGTAGAACAGAATTCGACTCTCCTGACGTTGATAACGAGGTGTTAGTCGATGCCAGCCAACACTATCTGAAACAAGGTGAATTTGTAAATTTAAAGGTGACCGCGGCGGCAGATTTTGACTTGTACGCTGTGCCCGCAGTTTCGCAATAAAACGTCAAAAAGAAATTATTCTGTTGGGTACTATTGGTTTATCACATTGCGATCATTTCTTCCCGACAATGAGGTCCTCGTTCGGGTCTAAGCCGTACTTGCAGTGCGCATATTCTTTGAAAATATCGATTTGTTCTGTTTTAAAACCTACAGATTGAAGTCTGGTGGTATAGTCTTGACCATAAATGCGAACGTGATCCGACTGTCCGAATACAAGCTCCCTTTCTTTTGGATCTGTTATGGTAAAATCTTCGAAAGTGGTTTCCATAGTCTGAGATATTGGAACTTGTAAAATTGCTCGGCCTCCCACCTTTAAAACTCGGAACAGTTCTTTCATTGCATCGGTGTCATTGGGTATATGTTCGAGCATATGATTGCATATAATCAAATCAAAATAATTCGAATCAAATGGAATATCTAATACATTAATGTTTTGAACATATTTAGGATAGAAATATCCTTCAACAAACAAATCTCCGCAGATATAGGTTTCATAGCCAATATTCAAAAGTGCTTTAGATAAACCTATTTCCGGCGCCAAATGCAGTATTTTCAAATCTTTCGAGCTATCAAATATCGCCAGTTTATCTTTTAAGTATAGGTAAATCATTCGATCTCGCTCACGAGAATTGCATTTGTAACACCCCCCCTTTCTTCGCCCACCACCAATGACTTTTTTTTCTTTGAAAACTGGAATATCCATGCCAATAGGAGCCAAGTCTCTTGCCTTAAAACCGCAAATCGGACATTGGTATTTGTTGCCGAAATGCAATGTTGTTTTAATTAGCTGTTTAACCACGGGTGGAATATATTTTCTTAGCATTTTCTTTGAATTTTTTGCGTCACAAATCCTTGCGCCAATTCACTTTCTAAATCGACTGCTCAAACAAGGGCTTCAGCATACATATGATTGGTGAATGGCCTAAGTTAAATCAATTTACCATAAAAAGGGCATTGGCAAAGAACAGTTTGCCATTTTCCCAAAAACCTCTGAACAAAGGGTTGTCTACCATATAGATAACGCTTCCGTCACCGTGGTGTTCCACGCCAAAAATTAGCGTCTTGGCAATCTTTTTCTGGGCCTTGCTCCCTGCAAAACCTGAAACGGGTGTGTTTTGATTTTCCTCTAAATAGACCACATTGCCATTGGTAAGATATTCATAGGAATCATCTCCTAGTTTTAGGGTAAAATAACTGTTCTCGTAGCCATAAGCCAGGGGGTGTGTGTTATCGACCTTGGTTTTGAAAATAGCTCCGGTGATAGCGCTTTTGATGCGTTCCCGTTCTGAACCGTCAAAAGGGCGCGTAGATTTGGTGCTATCTTTTTCTTGTATCTTGTTTTTGATGGAGAAACCTTCCTCGCCAGACAGCGACTTTATAGCACCGTTCATAGCAATGAGTTTACCCCCATTACGTACCCATGCTTTAAGATCTTTTAGAATATCTTTGTTGATAAAGTTTTGATACCCCCAACCACCTGGTAGTATGAGCACATCATATTCTGAGAAATTTACGCCACGCATATATTCCGAATCGATAACGGCTAGAGGATAGTGCAATTGTTGTTCGAAAAAGTACCATATCTCTCCAAAACGCAAGGTAGATGAGGGTTTTCCTGAAAGAACAGCCACTTTTAAGTCGTCAACCATTTGTACAGAATTCGAACCAAAATCTTTTCCACTCTCCACAAAACCCGTTTGTGTGGGGACTAATATTTTATGATGTTTCTCCGATGCTGAACGTAGTGCGTTTACAAAACCAGGGTGATTTTTGTTGTCAGCTTTCGTAATGATCAGACTGCCGCGTTTGTGGTTTTTACCATTGAGAGAGAAGGGCTTGTGTGCATATCGAACACGTATTTTCTCTCGTAGCAATTCTGCCAAAAAACGAGCATCATCCATACTATTCCAGTCCGTGATGTAGGCGTAAGTATCTGCATTCACTATCGCATCTGGCATTGAAATCTCAGTCGGTCCGCTAGCTTCCGAGCTTACTTTTGCCTCCGAGGCAACGGCTTCTAACCCATATGCATAGGGAAGAGACCATGCCGTAATATCGTAAGTAACAGAATCGCTAAGTTTTGCGCGTGGCTCAAATAAAACCTTTACTAAAGTACCTTTGGGCTGGTCGGTATGGATTACCAAACTGTTTTCATTGGTGGGCAGATTTTGAGTCCGTCCTGAGGTATATGAAAATCCCTTGGCACTACCTGGTCTACCCCAATTGTATTCGATTTTGTGCTGGGCCAATAGTTTGGTAAGTGCATGTATCTTGTCATCATCTCCATTGAGCACATAGCTTTTGTATTTAAAATTTTTGTTTTTATAAAACTTCTTGAACTCGTCGTTCAACTTTATCGCATTTTTTGAAGCTACTTCTACAGTTGAAAGCCCTGTAGTGTGATGATGAGCGATTCGATCTTTTAGGGTAAGGGTATCACCAATACGGGTCTTGATGCCTAAGCCAGCACGTCCACTTCCGCCTTGTTCATAGGTCATTCCAACGCCACCGTTCATGGTAGGATAGGTATCTCCATAGCTGGGATATAACAGATCAAAAACTTCCTTAGTAAAATAAAACCAACCGTTGGCATCGAAATACTTGGCATGGTTTTTACCAATACGTTCTTGAAAATCTCTTTGAAAATCAGTGATAACCTCATGATACGGTTCCGCAGCGGGTGCAAAGTAGTAGGGGTTGTCAACACCTTGCTCATGAAAATCGACATGAACGTGCGGCAACCATTTATTGAACTGTTTTAAACGTTGTTGACTTTCTACTTGTGTCAACCAGGCCCAGTCTCTATTCAAATCAAACATATAGTGATTGGAACGGCCATTCAACCAACCTTCATGATGTTCTTTGCTATTTGGGTCGTTGCTATATGGTGTATTCTTATTTTGATTGTACCAGTTTACATATCTATCTCTACCGTCAGGATTGATACAGGGGTCAACAAGCACCACCGTATTTTCAAGATAAGCTTGTTTACTGGTCAGTAAATCGAATATCGTTTGCATGGAGGCTTCGGTGCTTACACTCTCATTACCATGCACATTGTAGCTCAACCAAACAATAGCTGCTGAAGGGTCACCTTCCCCAACGGTATTTTTCAAATGTTCCTTTCGAATGTTTTCCAAATCACGCATATTATCTGCAGAACTTATAGATGCCAGAATAAGAGGTCTAAGCTCGTTTGTTTTGCCGTATTCTTGTAATTGCATGCGATCGCTAGCGACTGATGCCAAATACTCGTAGTAATCTACAACTTGGTGATGGCGCGTAAAGCGAGTACCAAGCTCATATCCTAAAAACTCAGAAGGAGATTTTAACCCTTGGGCAAAAGTGAACGTTGAACATAATATTGCTAAGAGGAATAGTAATTTTTTCATGAACTATAGATTGCTATTGAGAAGAGAGAAAGATAAGGAATATTGGTTGCAACAACCGTCAAAATTCTTTGATTTGCATGGTTTTTGGGGTGACATACAAAAAGTAATTAACGTATTTTTAGGAACTGTAAAATCAAGGAACTTTATATTTACAGGGAATTTTTAGCTGTTATATGGATATTGACTGTTTGCCATTTAAGAATACGGGTTATTTCTCGTCACTGATCTGTGATTATTTAGATCAAAAAAAGGAACTAAAACCATTCTACAATCGCTTTCCGACTTTAGAAAACTTCAAGGGCCAAATTGAGGAAAAGGCCAAAAATTTTCCTGAAGCGCATCGTGAGATTTTGTACGACTCTCTTCAAAACCAATATAGTAATATTAAGGCTCGGAAGAAGACTCAAGAACATATAAAACAGCTTAAAGAACCCATAACTTTTACCGTTGTCACGGGGCATCAACTAAACCTGTTTACTGGGCCGCTGTATTTTTTATACAAAATTATTTCTACGATAAACCTTACGGAACAACTCAAGAAAAAATATCCGAAATATAATTTTGTTCCCATCTACTGGATGGCAACGGAAGACCATGATTTTGACGAAATCAATTATTTTAATTTCAAGGGGAAAAAATTACAGTGGAATAGGGAAGCTACGGGAGCGGTTGGCCAATTAAATACAGACGGACTTGAGGACGTGTTTGAGACATTTTCAAATGCAATGAGAAGCTCCAAAAATGAGGAAGACTTAAAGGGTTTATTCAAAAGGGCGTATTTGGAGCATCAAACGCTTACAGAAGCTACACGCTTCCTGGCTAATGAACTTTTCGGCGAATCAGGCCTGGTTATTATCGATGGAGATGATGCTGACTTAAAGCGATTACAAATTCCATACGTAAAACAAGATATTTTTGAGCAAACTTCTTTTCAAAAAGTGTCGCAATCTGCCGAAAGATTGGCTTCGGTTTCGGAGAACTACACTATTCAAGTGAATCCTCGCGAAATCAATTATTTCTATTTAATCGAAGGCGTTCGCGAACGAATTATAGCAAAAGGGAATGGATTCTCTGTTGTTGATTCCCAAATATCTTGGAGCAAAAGTGAACTAGAAAAAGAAATCGATGATTTCCCAGAGCGCTTTTCACCCAATGTTATTACCAGACCCCTGTACCAAGAAGTCATATTGCCCAACCTTTGCTATATTGGAGGAGGGGGAGAGATTGCCTACTGGTTGGAACTGAAATCTAGTTTTGAAGCTATGCAGGTTCCTTTTCCAGTACTTCTGCTACGAAATTCTGTTTTGACTATCACAAGAAAACAGGCGGGAAAGCTTGAAAAGATGGATATTCTTGTTGAAGACCTCTTTTTAAAACAACATAGTTTTATCAATAAGAAGATACGTAGTATTTCAAATATTGATATCAATTTTTCTCCTCAAAAACTGTTTTTGGAAGAACACTTCAAATCACTCTATGAAGTTGCCGAGCAAACAGATGCCTCTTTTTTAGGAGCGGTAAAAGCACAAGAGGTGAAGCAGAAGAAAGGACTTGTAAATTTAGAAAAGCGTCTTTTAAAGGCGCAAAAACGCAAGTTAAAAGACCATGTGGTACGAATGACCGAAATTCAAAGTGAATTGTTTCCAGGGCAATCGCTACAAGAGCGTAATGTGAATTTTTCAGAATTGTACTTGGAGTTGGGAGAAGACCTGATTCCCATGTTAAAGAAGGCTCTGAATCCTTTGGAATTAAAATTCACCATTATTAAAACGGCTTAAGAGTTCCCCGCTAAACTATTATTTAACTTAAAATTGTGGTACTGTGAAAAAGGTATTAGTAGCTTTTTGCGTTTTGTCGATATTGATATTTGGATGCGTTGATAACATAGCCCATCAATCTTCCGATGCGAAGCAGGGTTGGCAATTGGTATTTAGGAATACCAAAGGTGGAAAAGTTGTATTTGGTAGTAAAGAAAGGCTTATAGAGGCCGTACGCGCTGGATATTCGGTTCGTGTAGGCTGGGGCGGTAGGCGGCAAACAGATACTACGAAATCTGTTGAACATGTAGCAGAGGCGCAATTTTTAACTATAGCAAACAGTAAGGAGGTATTTGCTCAAATTCAACCGATTATCGGTCAACACCCGGGTTTGGAAAAAGATACCATAGATATTGTTTTTAGAGAAAATCTGCAATGGATTTTGATGGTGGGTACCAACGGATTCTCCGATCGTTTGACAACAGAACGTTTTCAAGATAGTATTAGAGGGCATAGGTCATTGCCCACTGAAGTGAGTTGGTTTGTTAATTATCCATTCGATCATAAAAGCAAAAAGCAAACACCACTCTGGGCGATGTAAAGGCGGTGCCTGAAACCAAGGTCGATGCATACTGTAACACCCTTACCACTAAAGTTTACCGGTTAAAAGTATTGAAATCAAGGTACCAAAAACTCGCCCACCCATTCACCTTCTTTTTTGGAAAACTGTACGCGTAGATGATTGGGGCGTTTCAGTTTTAAGTATTCAATGCGAAATGGTTCAATCTCCAGAATACAAAAATAATTTTCGTCATTGAGATAGTCTACCTTGTCGGGATTTGAAATACTGCTGCCCGGAGCATGCGCTGTTGTATAATCTTTTCGAGAATTGGGCTGCACAGCGTTCCAATATTTTTTTAAAATAGGTGCATCGCTAATACTATTGGCTAGCCCTTCTACTTTAACTTGTAACAGTTGTTTCGGATCGTAAAACAACATACTGACCTTGTTATTTTCCTTGATATGAATGAGTTTTTTGGAGCGTTTGTCTGTAAAAAAAGTGAGTTTTAAATCTTCTGAAACTTTGCGCAAAACCACCGTGCGAAGTCTTGGCATGGTCTCGAGACCGACAGTTGCCAAGGTGCCATAGCGAAAGGAGTGTCCTTTTTTATGAACTCCTTGCTGCAATTCCCTTTTTAATTCTGAAAAAAAACGATCCGTCATTTTGCCGTTACTTAAGTATAAAGTTAATGAAAATGGGAGATTACAGGGCTTTGATACAGATATTAACATTCGAGATAAAAAAAAGTCAAAATTTAGGTAGGGTTTTTTAAGGTACAGCTGTTATATAACAAAATTGCTATGATTATTTACTTGAGTTAGTTAAATAATCAATCAGTTTAATGTGTTTAGGTTGGTTTTTGATTTTGATGAAAAGCTCGGGGTGGTTCCCGAGCTTTTACTTTTTAATTCTTATTGTTGAAGGATGACATCTTTAAATCTCCCCTTTCATTCTTAATTTCCCCATATTATTTTAACAAAGTTTAACGCATTGTTTACGCAAGGTGTTGAAGTGTATTACGTCTAAATCAGTATATGAAACTATTCAGTTTTATAGTTTGTTAGTTTGGTTGAATGATTTTCCGGCTGGTTACCGGAAAAAATCACAAAGCTCGGAGCAACTGCTCCGAGCTTTTGTTTTAAACTAACTCAACTTACTCGAACTTTTTAATTAATTACCCATGGACCGTTGAATGTTCTTGAAGGTGAAGATAAATATTCCATAATCTCATCACCGGCCTCATTTACCAAGTACCATCTACCGCTACTTCCGCCAAATTCTATAAAGCTGGCAGCCCCAACTTTTTCGAATAAGGTACCGCTTGCATTGGCAGTGTTGTCAAACCAGGTAGTTGCTGCTAGCGGATTTTCCCAAGAACCACCACTATTCGTTGAATACAAGGAGTATTCATCACCAGGTTTTGCGAAAAAAGCAAAGGTACTAGCCCCTACACGTGCTCCAGCCTCAAAACCGCGACCCGCAAATTGGAAATTGCCGCTGTCGCCAAATGAACTGTTTACTAGAAAAATAGAATCACCTGCGTCTCCCCCTGTCGTATAGCTTCCAATAGGTGTCGTTGGAGCATCACCATTGGTAGCGTTGGCCGCGGCTGATTTAGAGTATGCCAGTCTTGAACTAAGAAGGCCAGTTTTATCAAAAAGATAAATCCTACTATCACTTAGTTGTATTGCTGCTCCTACGTTGTCTAAAGGAACGGTACCTAAGGGTGAATTCGCTTCCTTAATATCAAATATGGCCTTTACCTGACCACTATTGCCGTTGTACCAGGCGTATTTGGTGCCTTCTTTATTGAAGACAAGAATGTTGCTATCTGCAACATGCGCCATTGCACCTATTCCACCGCCATCGGCGTCATTTTTGAAAATATCGACTAAAGATTGCAGACCTTGAGGAGGTAAGACTCCCTTCAAAACACAATTTACAACATCATATTCCGTAGCTAGTCTAGTGCCGACAATTTGATCTGGCCGTTCGACGCTGCGCACCACGTAAGAAAGTGGTAAACCTGCCCTAACATCGGTGCTTTCTGCCAATTTGTTGGCAATATCAGCAATATTGGTTTCACCGGCCAGTTGAAAAGTACCGGCTGCGTCACCGCCGTAGGCGACAACTTTTATTTTTAGATCATTGAGCTCTTCCATAGCACTTACTCCAAGTTCTCCTTCAACCTTGTTCTTAAAAGCGCCATAAGCTACATTTAGTTTGGCAGACATTTCTTGTCTGCTTGAAGTAGACTCTACAAGCATATAGAAAATTCGACCGTAGGTTACCGAAGAGATAAAGGTAGCGGCGTTATCTTCTTGAACATAAGTAGCCAAATCCTTTGGCGTTACACTTGGGTCAAAAACCTCGTCGAGACTAGTAGGAAGATCAAAGCTCATTGTATAATAGGATTGATTCAATTTTACGAGAGTTCTATTAAAAGTTTTCTCGGTGCTAAAAGACATATCTGCTGAAACCTTAGTAGTGAAGGTTTGTACATCAAGACCCATTTCAATTGCCAATTGACTTTCAGATTCTATTTGAACAATATCGAGTTGAAAGTTTGCCGGTACTACTGAACCTGCACCTGAAATAATTGAATTCATTCCATCTTGAATAGAACTTTTCTTTACTTCATCAACCATAAAGCTCGAGTTGAGGTTGCCATTATTTAGGTTATAAGAGATGGTTCCTCCTGCCCGTTTTACAACGATGGGCGAAGGTGTCGCATTACGCAGGGTTTTACCCTGTAGCAAGGCCCCTGGGTAAATGACATCCGAACTGGTATCGAATAATGGAAACTGACCATTTCCGTCTAGCACACTTAAGGTTTTTGTGGTGCATACCCATCGCTTTTCAACGGTCTCTCCCTCTTCCTCTTCTTCGTAGTCTTCATTTTTTGGTTCTGACTCGCTTAGCACCTCCTCTGTACGCGATTGCGGGAATGATTCAAAATCAGCACCTAAGGCTATTATTTCTTCAAAGGTTTCGCCAGTTACAGGCGGTTCTATTATTTCCCCGTCATTGTCATCCTTACTACATGCCAGTCCAAAGATTAGGAAAATGAAAATAATCAGTTTGTCGAAAAATCTGTTTTGCGTTTTCATGATACTATTGTTTTGTGGTTAAAATTTACTTTTCATTTTGTGTGACTTGCCCGTTAACGGTCTGCAGCCCTTAATCGGGCAAGAACACAAAACTGTTTCGTCAACCTAATGACACCACAAACCTAGGGCAGTGATTTCGGGAAGTAAAAAAAAGAGGGTGGACAAGAGGTGGACACCTCAAAAATAGCATGGGGACAAGTAGTGGACAGGCTTGAAACGCCCTGTTTCTATAGGCTTAACACCATATCTTGTAAAGAGTCTTCTGTAGCGATACCGAGTTTTTTTCGCAGGCGATACCGCGCTTTTTTGATACCTTCTGAGGAAATATTCAAAATACTGGCAATTTCTTTGGAGGATAAATTCATCTTTAAAAGAGCCAAAAGGCGAAGTTCATTTGATGTGATTTCAGGATATTTTTGTTTGATGTTGCTACTAAAATCTTTGTGTACCTGTTCAAAGTATTGAATGAAATTTTCCCAATTGCGGTCGTCTTGCTGGTCAAAATTAATGGTCCGTATTAAATCTTTGTAACCCTTGTCATTGGATTCAAGTTTAAGGGCGGCGGCTTTTTGCTTAACCGTTTCCAAGACTTCGTTTTTACGAGCTAAATTCAAGGCATGGGTGGTAAGCTCCTTCTTTTTAAAAGCGAGTTCAGCATCTACTTTTTCTCTTTCCAATTTGTTGCGTTTCATTTTCTGACGTAAGGCGTAAATAGCTATGACCGAAAATAGTAAGCCAACTGCCATTAATAAACGTTGAAGGTTGCTTATTGAAGCTTGTTGCTCTAGCACCTTGATTTCCTGCTCTTGAAGTGAAATTTGCTGCTCTTTTTTTTCAGTTTCGTAAATAGTACGTAGTTCTTCAATCTGTTGAGATTTTGTAGCATCGTAAATGGAGTCACTTATGGCCTTGAAGGCGACATGATCTTCATAGGCTTTATCGAAACGTCTTAGTTTTGCAAATGCCAAGGAACGCTGATAATGTCCGATCCTTAGATTCTCTTGAACATTAATGCTATCTGCCAAAACAATTGACTTATTGAAATAAGAAATTGCCTTTGTAGGCTCGTTCATTTCGCTATACGCCATTCCCAAATCATTGAACGCCTCAACCACCTTGTTGGTAGATTTGGTTTGCTGAACGATTTTGAGTCCCTCCTCAATAAGGAGAATTGCCTTTTCATATTGTCCTTTCTTAACATGGGTTTTCCCTAAATTACCTAGGGCAGTAGCTTCGATATCGAGCACCCCAAGCTGGCGAGACAATGCCAAACTCTGTTCTAAATATGCAATTGCTTGGTCAAATTCCTTTTTATAATGGTAGGTATTTCCAATATCATTTAAAGCCTGTGCCTCGTAATACTTATCATTGTTTTCTTTATAGATTTGCAGTGCTTCCTGATTGAATTCTATTGATTTGTCATAATTACCTAAGTAAAACTCAATAGCTGCGAGATGATTTAATGCATCGGCTTTACGTATGGGCTTGTCAATTTTTTCTAAAATCTTAAGGGCTTTGAGGGTTTCAGCGAGAGCGATGTTATGATTTCCCTTGTATATATTAATAGTACCTATTAGGTCGTAGGTCACTGCCAGTCCGGTAGAGTCAATGAATTTGTTGGTGTAAATTTCTATATTGTCTTGTAATATTTTAAGAGCTTGGTTATAATTACCTAGTGTATAGTCTATGATCGCTAAGCCATGCTTTACATCGGTCTGTCCTTCAAGATTATCGAGATGTTCAAATTCTTTTAGCGATTGGTTGTAATAATACTTGGCCGAATCGATTTCATCATGATTGCTATAGTAGGCCCCTATATGATACAAAGCCATAGCCATGCCTTTCTTATAGTTGATCTCTTCAGCAACTTCATACTCCTCTTGGGCATATTTTAAGGCCGCAACAGGGTCATTGTAGAGCAGTGTGTTATAAAGAGCCGCTAAGGTATTGACCTTGAGCGAATCCTTTTTCTGATTTTTATAGACTTTTAAAAGACTATCTAGTTTTTGATTTTGCTGGGCACAGAGCGGGGGAGATATGACACAAACAAACAAAAACCATAAGAATATTTTGGCTTTCATAGGGGTCTGGTATGATTCTAAAGATAGTTTTTTTAACCTATATCAAAAAGTAAATATATCTGTATATTAAAGATTTACTACCAAATCTTGTAGCGAATCTTCGGTAGTAAGATCTAACTTCTTGCGAAGGCGATACCTGGCTTTTTTGATTCCATCACCAGAAATATTGAGGATATTGGCAATTTCTTTAGAAGACAAGTTCATCTTTAATAGCGCCAAAAGGCGTAATTCGTTTGACGTAACATCAGGGTATTTGGTTTTCACCTTACTATTAAAATCTTTATGCACTTCTTCAAAATAACGTGAAAAGTTTTCCCAATTATTATCGTCTTGTAAATCGAAATTGATAGAACGTATCAATTGGTTGTACCCTGAGCCGGCATTTTCCTTTTCCTTCAGTTCTTCTGCTTTAGACTTTAGGTTTTCAAGAGTTTCATTCTTTCGTGCAAGGTTTAAGGCATGGGTGGTCAATTCTTTTCTTTTGAATTCCAGTTCAGCATCTACTTTTTCTTTTTCGATTTTATTGCGCTTCATTTTTTGACGTAGACCATAGAAGCCCAACAGTGAAAATAACAATCCCCCGCCCAACAACAGTTTTTGCTGGGCACTTATTTTTTTCTGCTGCTCCAAGACCGTGATTTCTCTTTCTTGCAGCGCGATTTGCTGTTCTTTTTTTTCCGTGTCGTAAATGGTACGGAGTTCCTCTATCTGTTGTGATTTTTTAAACGTAAAAATACTATCATTAATGAATTGATGTTTTTTCTGGTCAACGTAAGCGTTCTGATAATCCTTTAGTTCGGCATAGACTTCCGCTCTGTTCAGGTAAGACTCAGATAAGATTTCTGCGGCGCCAATTGAATCTGCTAGGGCGACAGACTTATTGAAATAAGAAAGCGCCACATCTCTATCACCTTTTTTCATAAGGGTGTGTCCCAATTGTTTAAGATTCAAGGCAAGATCATCTTTAGTTCCAAATTCCTTATTAATGGGTAAGCCTTCTTCAAGGATTGAAAGTGCTTTTTCATAATTATTTTTGTGCTTATAGGCTTTGCCAAGATTAACCAAAACGTAACCTCGCATTATAGGAACCTCTTTTTCTTTTGCTATAGCTAGGGTTTTCATATAATTTTCGATAGCAGCGTCATAATTTCCAAGTTCCAAATGCACATTGCCAATATCGGAATACGTATGTCCCATATGAACCACATCATCTATGTTATTGTAGATATGTAAGGCTCGGTTAAAGTATTTCAGGGCTTCTTCATAATTTTCCAAACCCATTTCAGCATATCCAACTCGAACTGCAGCAGTTGCAGTGTGAATTTTAAGTTGAAGGGTATTTGATTTTGAACTTAAACTATCAAATAGTTTCAAAGATTCAATGGAGTATTTGACACCAAGGTTGTAGTCTCCCTTAGTAATATAAGCTAATGATTTGTTCCCGAGCCTATTGGCTAGGTTGTCCCAATGTTTATTTTCTCTAGAATACTCTATTCCTGTATTATAATATTCGATTGCTTTTTGGTAGTTGCCAGCGGTGTACTCTACAACCCCTAGAGCATTTGTCATTTTAACGATATATTCTTTGTGTTTAATCCGCTTAAAAACTGAAAGTGCTTCATTGATATAGTATCTGGCAGAATCGTTTTTTCCTATGGTTTGATAATAACCGGCACCCAAATAGTAATTGGCGAAGCCTTCACCATCAGAAAAATCTAGTTTTTTAGAAAGAGTAAGACTTTGCTCAATATATTTTTTTGCCTTCCCAGGATCTGAATAAAGCTCTTCTAAAAATAATTCTTCTAGGGTCGCAACCTTTAAAGTGTCTTCCTCGTGTGTTTTAAGAACATTTAGTAAACTGTCCAGTTTTTGATTTTGCTGAGCATAGCCCGGGGGAGATATGACACAAACAAACAAAAACCAAAAGATGCTTTTAGGTTTCATAAAGGCTTGGTTTGTCTTAAAGATACTGTTTCTTTAGGTGATTACGGCTGCATATAATACTGGAATTTTATATGGATCGTGCGTAGTTGACAAAATATTGATTGTGCTTTTCTTATAGAACGTTGTATTATATAGCTCTTCTATTTTCTAGCATTTCAATACTTGTTAAAAACCTCTTGTAAATATCTAGAAAGAAAAGTTCATCAAATTTTCGATTTTGCTATTTTTGCCCATGCAAAACAAAGTCCTGATTCTAGACTTCGGTTCTCAATATACCCAACTTATTGGTAGACGCGTTCGAGAGCTGAATATTTTCTCTGAAATAAAACCTTTTAATAACCCGCCAAAAGACCTTTCTGAGTACAAAGCAGTGATACTTTCGGGTTCACCGTATTCGGTACGGGCTGATGATGCCCCTCACCCTGAATTATCTGAGATACGTGGAAAGAAACCTTTATTGGGCGTTTGCTATGGCGCTCAATATCTGGCCCATTTTAATGGTGGCAATGTTGAAAAGTCAAATACGCGGGAATATGGTCGTGCGAACCTCTCACATGTGGAAACTGGCAGCCCATTTCTAGCCAATGTGCATACTGGAAGTCAAGTTTGGATGAGCCATGCCGATACGATAAAGAAACTTCCAGAAAACACCGAGCTTTTGGCGAGCACCCATGATGTGGAAAATGCCGCCTTTAAATTTGCAGGGGAAGAAACCTACGGAATTCAATTTCATCCTGAAGTATATCATTCCACCGATGGAAAACAAGTGCTGGAGAACTTCTTGGTCAATATAGCCGGAATAGAACAAACTTGGACATCAGATGCTTTTGTAGAAACTACGGTCGCTGAGCTCAAAGATAAGCTTGGTGATGAAAAAGTAATCTTGGGCTTATCAGGGGGAGTAGATTCATCTGTAGCGGCGGTTCTGCTGCACAAGGCCATTGGAAAAAACCTGCACTGTATTTTCGTAAATAACGGTTTATTGCGTAAAAACGAGTTCGATAGCGTATTGAAACAATACGAGGGCATGGGCCTCAATGTAAAAGGGGTAGATGCTTCGGCACGCTTTTTGGATGAGTTGGATGGGGAAAGTGATCCTGAAACAAAAAGAAAAATTATCGGTCGTGTATTTATCGAAGTATTCGACGATGAGTCACATTTGGTTGAAAATGCAAAATGGCTGGCGCAGGGTACGATTTATCCTGATGTGATTGAATCGGTTTCAGCTACGGGCGGCCCATCGGCGACCATAAAGAGTCATCATAATGTGGGTGGATTGCCCGATTATATGAAATTGAAAGTGGTAGAGCCTTTGAAGATGTTGTTTAAAGATGAAGTGCGTAGAGTAGGGGCCAGTATGGGATTGGACAAAGAGTTATTAGGAAGACACCCTTTTCCTGGTCCGGGATTGGCGATTCGAATACTCGGTGACATCACAAGAGATAAGGTAACTATTTTACAGGAAGTAGACCACATTTTTATTAATGGATTGCGTGAATGGGGTTTGTACGATAAAGTTTGGCAAGCAGGCGCTATGTTATTGCCAGTCAATAGTGTAGGTGTTATGGGTGATGAACGCACTTATGAAAAATGTGTAGCTTTACGTGCTGTTGAAAGTACAGATGGAATGACCGCTGATTGGGTGAATTTACCCTATGAGTTTTTGCAAAAAACATCAAATGATATCATCAACAAAGTCCCTGGAGTGAATCGTGTCGTATATGATATAAGCTCTAAACCGCCAGCGACGATAGAATGGGAATGATAATAAATTTATGAGTTTTTAGTTAAGAAGTATAAGTGGAATGCTTAACTACTGACCAAAAAGTATAACCATTACAACATATGAATCAAGTTTTTAAACCTATACTGCTACTCCTTTTGTTCGCCTTAGTCGGATGTAAAGCAATGGCTCAAAAATTTGCCACCCACGCCGTTAAGAGTGGAGAAACTTTGGAGAGTATTGCCAAGCAATACAAGGTTACACCTTATAACATCTTAAAATACAACAAGGAAATCAAAGAAGGGCAGCAGCTGAGACCTAGTAGCATTTTGGTGATACCTTTAGAGGATACAACTACAACAATCGAGAATACTCCTACTAAATCGAGTATTCCTGTGACAGGCGAACCTAAAACAAATCAAGAGGAACCCATTGGATTTACTTCCCATAAGGTAAGAAAGCGAGAAACCTTGTATGGTATTGCGAAGCGGTATAATATTACTGAGGAAGACATCAAGCGGTATAATCGTGATTTGTATTCAGCACAGCTGAAAAAGAGGATGGTTCTAAGAATTCCCAAATACAATAGGGTTCGAGCTGATGAGAACGGTCTCAATGCCGATGATTATGAGACCTACACCGTTGCTGCGAAAGAGACACGGTGGAGTATAGCGCATAAATACGGAATCACCATTGACAGTATGGAAACGTTAAACCCGACACTGGCAAAAAACACAAGTTATTTAGCCGAAGGGGCCGAACTGATGATGCCCAAAAAAGCGGGGTCTAGCGTTCAGAATCAGGTAACGGAACTTTTTATTTCCTATACCGTGCCAGCAAAAATGAACTTTTATCGTTTGGAAAAGGAATTTGGTGTCAAATCTGACGAAATCGTCCGGTTAAATCCTGAAATTTCAGAAAGAGGCGGCTTAAAAGAGGGCATGGTTATTCGCATTCCGGAGCGTAAAGTTGCTACCGGCGAAGTCAATACTGACAACTATATTTTCTACGTGGTTAAACCAAAGCAGACCGAATTTTCCTTGACCCGTAAACTAGGAATCTCCTATAGAGATTTGTTGGCACTAAACCCTGATTTACAGAATGGATTGAAAGCGGGGATGATATTAAAACTTCCTAAGGAACAGACCGGCGATTTTGAAGTTAGAAATGCGTTGGTACTTGATAAAATCAATTTGTTAGATAGTATCAATGTTGTTATTGCTCCTAAGTTACTGTTCATACTACCCTTCCGCATAGATAAAATGGATGCCAACAACAAAGCCAACACGCGTCAGATGATACAGAAACGAACAGATGCGAAGTTGAGTTTAGGTTTGTATTCTGGGGCATTGGTAGCACTCGATTCACTTGCAGAATTAGGAATTTCAGTGGATGTAAAAACGGTCGACAATCAATTGAGCCCTTTGAAAACCAAATCAATTCTTTTGGGGGAAGATTTAGCCCGATATAGCGCCGTAGTCGGACCTCTAGATGTACCCTCCTTACAAGAAGTTGCCGTTAGGGCTTCGAGCCATAGTGTTCCTGTAATTGCTCCAATTCCGGTAGATACTCAATTGAGTATGAGCAATGTTTTCTTTTCCTATACCTCTGATCAGCTACTTCGAAGGCGTATGTTGGCACATTTGAAATCTAAAGTAGAAGAACAGAATATTGTCATTATTGCCGATAGTACAAATGCAGTAGTTCGCGATTCTATATTGGCACACTTTCCTGAAGCCAAGGTGGTTGAGGTTGTTGAGGAAGAAAAGAACATTGGTATAGATCGCGAAAAGGTAGCGAAACTCTTGTCTGAAGAACAAGAAAACTGGGTTATTGTTGAAACAGATAATTTTCGATTGGCGGCTAGTGTAACTTCAATTCTAAATTCGTTTCACAATTCAGTGTTGGATCCTGAATTAAGTAATAAGAAGGTATTCGTTCGCATGTTCACTACGAATAAAAATAAAGCTTTTGAAAATGACGTGATTTCGGGTACCCATCTGTCTAACCTGAATTTCACCTATCCTTCTGTGTATAGAGAGATTGGTAATGATGCTTTTGTGAAACGTTACCGGAAAAGATTTGGCGATACCCCAGATCGTTTTGCCGTTCGCGGATTTGATATCACCTATGATCTGGTATTGAAATTAGCATTTAAAAATAATTTGATGGAAGTTTCCAAATTGATAGGAGAGACAGAGTATACAGGAAATAAATTCTCGTATGAGAAAGATTATGCTTCTGGATATTATAATCAGGCTTCTTATATAATGTCTTATGAAGACATGCGAATCAAAGAAATCAAATAATATGCTAACTTCAACAGTTACGTATACTGGAAAATTGCGTACTTCATGTGAACACCAACGTTCAGGAGATACTTTCATCACAGATGCTCCTGTTGATAACAACGGATTGGGGGAGGCGTTCTCTCCTACAGATACTGTAGCAACCGGATTGGCAAGTTGTGTTTTAACCATGATGGGGATTAAAGCCAGAGGTCTTGATGTAAATCTGTTAAATTCTACCGCTGAAGTCAATAAATATATGGCTACTGAACCGAGGCGTATTGCTAAAATAGAAATCGATTTGAGCCTTCCCGCAGCTATTTCTGAAAAGAATCGAAAGATATTGGAACATACCGCTAACACTTGCCCGGTACATTTTAGTTTGCATCCTGATATCGAAAAAGCAATTACATTCAATTGGGTGTTATAAAATACATAGTGTGTTTCGGGCTTATAGCGCTGATGAGTTTTCAGTCGCCTCAAGACTATGATACAATTTCATGGAGTGCGGAGAGAAGACTTTCTTGGGATGATTTTCAGGGAAAAGCGCCTCTAAACGCAAGAGCTGCCGCAATCACCGCAAGTGGAATTAGCTATCGCTTTTCTACCTCAGGCACCAAGGATAACATGGAGGTTGATTTTCAGATCGACACCTTTTTTTATCCAACTAAATCTTGGTATCAACCCGAATTAAGCGATGAAGTTATTTTAAGTCATGAGCAACTGCATTTTGATATTTCGGAACTTTATGCGCGTAAGATGAAAGCGCGTTTGGCCGAGGAAACGTTTACGTATAGTAATGTAAAAGCCAAAGTAAAATCTATTTATCGCGATATTTTGAAAGAGCTGAATGACTTTCAAAATCAATATGATGATGAAACCAATTTTTCAAGAAATCGAGAGCAGCAATTAATTTGGAATGAAAAAATGAAAAACGCTCTTAAAATCAATTAATTTTTGCAGTTAAGAGTGCGGTTTAGTTTGGGAGTACATAAAAACGAATTGAATCGCTCTAAGATGACAGTGCCAAGTTGCCTTCAGCAATAAAAATTAAACATCGCAAATAGTAACCCCTTCCTTAAGCGCCGCAATAGGGTCTTCCCAAGTAGGAATGAACTCTTGGGCAACATAACCTTTGTATCCGGTTGCTACGATAGCTTTCATTATAGCGGGATAATACAGTTCTTGGGTTTCGTTAATTTCGTGACGCCCTGGGTTACCGCCAGTATGGTAGTGCCCAAAGTATTGGTGATAATCTTGAATATTCCGAATCACATCTCCTTCCATAATCTGCATGTGATAAATATCATAGAGTAGTTTGAAATTATCTGATCCTATCGCTTTGCAAAGCTCCACTCCCCATAGGGTATGATCACACATATAGTCTTTGTGGTCTACTTTAGAGTTCAATAATTCCATTTGAATAATCACCCCGTGTTTTTCTGCTGTCGGCATTATTTGTTTCAATCCCTCGGCACAATTCTTTAAACCAATAGTATCATCCATTCCATTGCGGTTGCCGCTAAAGCAGATAAGATTGTTGTATCCGGCTTCCGCCACCAACGGAATCACTCTGAGATAATCGGCAATTAATTCTTCATGCAGTTTGGGGTCGTTCCATCCTTCTAAAATTCCTTTGCCTGCACCCCAGCACATTGATGCATGAATGTTGTATTTCTTCATCAAAGGCCAATCTTCAGGGCCGGTTAAGTCCATTGCCTTAACCCCTAATTCATTTAGGTTTTTTAAAAAATCTTCCATGGGAATTTTACTATAACACCATCTACAAGCACTATGATTAATATTGCCTTTGAGTTCATTGGTAACCCTAAGTTCTTTAGACGACATTGCAGCACTGGTTTTGGAGGCCAAAAGCCCGACGGAGGCCGCTGCTGATGTACCTATGAAGTTTCTTCTTTTCATTTTGATAAAGTATTATTACATCAATGTAAAAAACGGAATAATGAATTATTCGTAATAGGAAATTATATCATTAATACATTTACCTTTAAAGATATATTATTTTGATCAAAGTATGGATATCAGTCCTGATAAAGACAAGCTTATTGAACTGGCACATTATCGAATGCCTTATGGAAAATTCAAGGGGCGTTATTTGGTAGATTTACCAGAACCGTATTTAACCTGGTTCAATCAAAAGGGTTTCCCTGAGGGAAAGCTGGGATTTTTGTTAAAATCAATGCATGAAATCAAAGTAAACGGGCTCGAACCACTCATTCGTCGAATACAAAAAGATTTCCCGAGGCAATCTTTATAAAATGTAACAACAATTTGTATCTTTATGCCCCGTAACAAACAATCCCAAAATGTCGCAGACAAAGTATATTTTCGTTACGGGAGGGGTAACTTCTTCTCTAGGTAAAGGAATCATAGCAGCATCTCTAGCCAAGCTCTTGCAAGCAAGAGGATACAAAACCACCATTCAAAAATTAGACCCGTACATCAATGTAGACCCAGGTACTTTGAATCCGTATGAACATGGCGAATGTTATGTTACCGATGATGGTGCGGAAACGGATTTAGATTTGGGGCATTACGAGCGTTTTTTAAATGTAAAGACTTCACAGGCCAACAATGTAACCACGGGCCGTATTTATCAAAGTGTAATTGAGAAAGAACGACGCGGTGAGTTTTTAGGTAAGACCGTTCAGGTGGTTCCTCATATCACTAATGAAATTAAAGAACGTGTTCAATTACTGGGCAATAGTGGCGAGTATGATATTGTTATTACTGAAATCGGCGGTACGGTTGGTGATATTGAATCTTTGCCATATATAGAAGCCGTACGTCAATTGTTGTGGGAATTAGGTGACAACAACGGCATCGTAATCCACCTGACTCTGGTTCCGTTCTTATCTGCTGCCGGAGAATTGAAAACCAAACCTACTCAACACTCGGTCAAGACGTTGATGGAAAGTGGAATCAAAGCTGATATTCTGGTCTGTAGAACAGAGCATCAAATTTCAAATGAAATAAAAGAGAAATTGGCGCTGTTCTGTAATGTGAAACGCGAAGCGGTTATACAATCAATTGATGCCTCTACCATTTATGATGTACCGGTAATGATGCAAGAAGAAGGATTGGATACGGTTGCACTGCAAAAATTGGATTTATCAGACGATAATCCGCCTGATCTTACGCAGTGGAATCAGTTTTTACAGCAGCACAAAAATCCGAAGAATGAGGTAACTATTGGCTTGATTGGAAAATATGTTGAATTACAAGATTCTTATAAGTCTATCTTGGAATCGTTTATTCATGCAGGCGCTAACAATGAAGTGAAAGTAAAGGTGCGATCTATACATTCAGCACATATTGCTGGTGATACTATTTTAAAAACCTTACAAGGGCTAGACGGTATTCTAGTTGCGCCGGGTTTTGGTGAACGTGGCATTGAAGGCAAGATAAGGGCCGTTAAATACGCAAGGGAAAATAATATTCCATTCTTGGGAATATGTTTGGGAATGCAAATGGCTGTTATCGAATATGCTCGACACGTATTAGGCCTGAAGGGGGCCAATTCAACCGAAATGGATGAAAACACAGCTCATCCCGTAATTAATTTGATGGAGGATCAAAAAACGATCGTAAACAAAGGGGGAACGATGCGACTAGGAGCATGGGATTGCGAATTGGTAAGTGGAAGTCTTGCCGCACAGATCTACGGAGGTACGGTTGACATCTCTGAACGTCACCGCCATCGCTACGAATTTAATAATGCTTATAAGCAGCAATTGGAAAGTGCAGGACTGAAAGCTACGGGAATAAATAAAGAAACCGGATTAGTGGAAATCGTAGAATTGGTCGATCATCCCTGGTTTATCGGAGTGCAATATCATCCCGAATACAAGAGTACCGTTGCCAATCCACATCCCCTTTTTGTTGGCTTTGTGCAAGCAGCTCTACGACATAAAATGCAACAAACGAATGCCAGTTTGGCATAAACTGCACAATTGGGCATATATTTGCGGATGCTGAACTAGTTTCAGAATAAAAATCAAACTTTTACCAAATCACCTTATTTAAATGGAAGAAAAGAAACTGGATATAAATTCTATAATCGGCTTCGTACTTATATTTGCGATACTCATTTTTATGTTTTGGCAGAACAAGCCAACACCTGAAGAGTTAGAAGCGGAAAAGGCAAAACAAGAACAGGTTGACGCACAACAAAAGGCTGAAGAAAATACCATCAAAGAGAATGTGTCAGCTGCAGCCGCTACTATAAATCTTCGCGATTCAAGCGCAGTTGCGGCCTATAAAAGTAACATTGGCGCCTTTGGTTTTACAACCCCTAACGAGGCTACTACCAAACTGGAAAATGATTTGGTGTATTTAGAGATTAGTAATAAAGGGGGGCAAATCATCGAAGCCCGAATGAAGCAATTTCATACCTATGACTCCATACCCGTATATCTAGTTAAGGATGGAAATGCGGTTTTCGGATTGAATTTTTCAACTTCAGACAATAGAGTGTTACAAACGCAAGATTTGTATTTTGAACCTTCTTTGTCACAAAGTGGCGAAAATCAAGTTCTGTCGATGAAGGCAAAAGTGGCTTCCGACAGGTTTTTGGAGTACCGCTACGAAATGAAACCAGATGATTATTTGGTTGATTTTACCATACGCTCACAAGGATTGAATGGCGTTATTAATGCTGCCCAACCGATGAAGTTAGAATGGAAACTTAAGGGTATCCGTCATAACAAGAGTGTACAGTATGAGAACAGGTACACCGAAATGATGTATAACTATGAAGATGGAAAAATAGATTACTTATCTGCAGCTAGCTCAGATGAAGAAACAGAAGAGGATGTAAAATGGCTGTCGTACAAACAACACTTCTTCACTTCAATCTTGGCCACTAAGAAAAATTTTAAGACCGTAGATATCAGCTCCGAAAACCTAGTGGAAGATGAAGGTAAATCTGTGCTGTTTACCAAGAATTTTGAGGCTTCAATTCCCATAGCAATGGAAGGAGGCGAAATTTCAGAAAATTTGAATTGGTATTATGGTCCTGCCGATATTGATGTATTGAAGAAGTACGAAGAATATGGTCTAGATGATACCATATACTTCGGATGGGGGATTTTTGGATGGATAAATAGGTATGTATTTACGCCTTTCTATTCTTTTCTAAGTTCTTTTTTACCTTACGGAATTGCCATTGTTATTATGACTATACTCGTGCGTTTAGCGATGTCGCCAGTCACTTATAAATCGTATTTATCTCAGGCAAAGATGAAGGTCTTAAAACCAGAGATTGCAGAATTGGGTGAGAAGTATAAAGACAATGCTATGAAAAAGCAGCAAGAAACCATGAAGTTGTACGGCAAGGCAGGAGTAAGCCCTATGAGCGGTTGTGTACCTGCATTTCTGCAGATGCCGATTTTCTACGCCTTGTTTATGTTCTTTCCAACTTCTTTTGCGTTGCGACAGAAATCGTTCTTATGGGCAGAAGATTTATCTTCATACGACAGTATAGCGCAATTGCCCTTTGAGATTCCATTTTATGGTGACCACGTTAGTTTGTTTCCGATCTTGGCTTCAGTGGCTATTTTCTTTTACATGATGATGACAACGGGGCAGAATATGCCAACACAACCCGGTATGCCCAATATGAAGTTCATTATGTATTTAATGCCGCTGATGATGTTGTTCTTCTTTAACAATTATGCAAGTGGCTTGAGTTTATACTACTTCGTATCGAACCTAATTACTATTGGAATTATGTTGGTTATCAAGAACTTCATTCTAGATAATGAAAAGATTCATGCACAAATTCAAGAGAATAAAAAGAAACCCAAGAAGGAAAATAAATTCCAAAGGAAGATGCGAGAAATGATGGAGCAGGCAGAAGAGCAGAAGAAAGCCGGGAAGCGATAAATCTTTCTAACCTAAGCCTTTGCGGAGCGTTTTACGCGACGAAGAAAGGTAGTTATTTAAGGGATTATTTTTCTGAAACGAGATTGCTGCCTTCGCGGAAGTGACAAAAAATGATAAAAAAAGCCCCAACATTTCTGTTGGGGCTTTTAGCATTAAGTAGGTTAAGTTTGGTAAGATCTGGGACTTCAAAGATGCAGTATTACTTCGCTAAAAAAAAAACTTAGTTGTCAAGTCTGCTTTTTTGTATGCTAACCGTTGGTATCGTGATGTTTGAAATTTGATGTGTCTGATTATATCGATGAAATGCATAAAAAAACTTCCAGATTGTAAACCTAGAAGTCTTGATAAATTCTTTCGGAGCAAATTCTAGTTCGTAGTATCAGGAAGCAAAACATTGTTAGCAATACCATGAATTACGCCATTTATTGCTTGAATGTCAACTATTACAACAAGGGCACCTTCATTACCTGAGCCATCAGTGATCTCTAAATTGCCATCTATAGACTGAATAGTTATTTGATCTCCCTCCAATGTAGTGACCATTTCACCAGCAACGATATCGGCAGAAGGTACATTGTCATTCAAAACATGATGTTCAAGCACAGCCGCTAAAAGGTTTTCTTCAATGTCACTCACAAAATTCCAATCAGTATTGGTTGCCAACAGGTTGTCAAAGGCCTGCTCAATAGGAATAAACACCGTATACGGTCCGCTCATGCTATCCTTAACGTCGTTAGGTAGATCAGAAGCAACGGCCGCTGCATCTAATGCGGTGCCGAAAACCTCAAAATTATCATCAGAGGAAATGAAGGTGTCAAGTGTAGGCAATCCGATGACTTGATTCACAACATGAATAATTCCATTTTGTGCAACCACATCAGTTTGGCTTATCGTGGAGATTCCATTAAACTCGATTCCATTTACTGCATCGAAGTACAATGACAATTTTGACCCAGAAGGCCCATCGGCCAATGTCTGCAAATAGTTGCGCTGTAAATTAATTAATGGTGCCGAATCAACTCTTCCACTGACTACATGATTTAATAAAATTTGTTTTAAAGTTTCAACAGGTACAGCCTCTAAATTTGCAAAACCGTTTGCAGATAAAAAACTTGAAAAAGCAGCATCTGTTGGAGCCAACACGGTGTAAGGCCCTGCACCCTTTAAAGTATTTGTTAAGTCGGCCCTCTGTAATGCAGCGACCAAAGACGACAAACCGGCGTTAGTAGCTACCTCGACAATATCCGTCTCTGGTATGGGAATGGTTTCCGATCCGTCATCAAGATTACAGGAGATTGTAAAAAGACCCGTAATGATCAGGATTAAAAAACCTTTTAGTGGCAAGAACTTTTTCATAATTATCAATTTATCTTTCAAAGTTAAACAATTCGCACAGGCAGAACCCTACCTTAGGTAGATGTTCAAAATCACTTAGGGTTGCTTATGGTTTGCTCTCCTTTCTTTAGAAGGAAATCATAGTAGGGGCTTAGGGCTTTAATTTTGTACTTTTGTAGCCCAATTTTAAAATGAAATGAAAAAAGTGGTTGTCGGACTTTCCGGCGGAGTAGATTCTAGTGTAACTGCATACCTTTTGAAAGAACAAGGGTACGAGGTTATTGGCCTTTTTATGAAGAATTGGCACGATGATTCTGTGACTATTTCTGAAGAATGTCCTTGGTTGGAGGATAGCAATGATGCTTTGATCGTAGCTGAAAAACTAGGAATTCCATTTCAAACTGTTGATTTGAGCAAGGAGTACAAAGAGCGAATTGTAGACTATATGTTCAAGGAATACGAGATGGGGCGAACACCAAACCCTGATGTGCTTTGCAATCGCGAAATTAAATTTGACGTATTTCTTAAAATAGCGCTTCAGCTTGGTGCTGATTACGTCGCTACAGGGCATTATTGTCGAAAAGGCATAATTAAGAATGCTGATGGGAGTGAAACTTATCAGTTGCTTGCTGGGGCCGATTCGAACAAAGATCAGTCTTATTTCTTGTGTCAACTCTCGCAAGAGCAGTTGTCTAAAACACTATTTCCTATTGGCGAATTGCAAAAACCTGAAGTTCGACAGATTGCCGCGGCCAATGGCTTGATTACAGCAGATAAAAAAGATTCTCAGGGATTATGTTTTATTGGGAAGGTACGTTTGCCCGAATTCCTTCAGCAAAAGTTACAACCTAAGAAAGGTATTATTATTGAAGTTCCTGCAGAGATGGCACAATTTAATCGTGCTGAAGTGAAATTTGAAACTAAGGCAGAAGAATTGGCTTATACTTCTGAAAAACCTGTTTATCAAGTTGATGATGGCAAGGTCGTGGGTGAACATCAGGGTGCACATTATTTTACCAATGGTCAGCGAAAAGGCTTGGATGTAGGTGGCACAAAGGAACCCTTGTTTGTCATAGCAACTGACGTGGAAGAAAATGTTATTTATACCGGACAGGGAAAGAATCACCCTGGTCTCTATCGTAGAACCCTTTTTGTAACCGAAACGGAACTTCATTGGGTTCGCCCTGATTTGGCCTTAAAAGTTGATGAAACTATGGAGGTAATGGCAAGAATTCGTTATCGTCAAGCGTTAGAAAAGGCTACTTTATATAGGGTTGAAGGTGGGCTTTATGTCGATTTCGAAGAAAAACAATCTGCGATTACCGAAGGGCAGTTTGTAGCCTGGTATCACGAAGATGAGTTAATCGGTTCTGGAGTAATTTCTTAATCTTCTGTCGGTTGGTGCCTCGTTGAGAACAATAGTATATAGGCAACTTCTTTCAACTCCGCTCGCGTTGAATGCAAAATTTATAGGAATGCAAAACAAAATAACAGCACTATTTAAAATTGAATACCCTATCATTCAGGCAGGTATGATTTGGGCCAGCGGTTGGCGATTAGCATCTGCCGTTTCTAACGCTGGTGGTTTAGGTATAATTGGCGCGGGAAGTATGTACCCTGAAGTACTTCGTGAACACATTCAAAAGTGTCAACAAGCTACTCAAAAACCCTTTGGGGTGAACGTACCCATGCTCTATCCTGATCTGAATGAGATTATGGAAATAATTGTTGAAACCGGGGTGAAAATTGTTTTTACATCTGCTGGAAATCCGAAGACATGGACCTCCTACTTTAAAGAAAAAGGAATTACCGTTATACATGTAGTAAGTAGCTTAAAGTTTGCTTTGAAGTCTCAGGAAGCAGGCGTAGATGCGATCGTTGCAGAAGGTTTTGAAGCAGGCGGTCATAACGGACGAGACGAAAGCACCACCTTAACCCTTATTCCGTTGGTAAAAGAGCAAATTACCATTCCAATTATTGCTGCTGGTGGTATTGCCACGGGAAGGGCGATGTTAGCAGCGATGATTTTAGGCGCCGATGGAGTGCAGGTAGGCAGCCGTTTCGTTGCGAGTGAGGAAGCTTCTTCGCACCAACTATTCAAGCAAAAAGTTGTTGAAGCGGGCGAAGGAGATACGCATTTAACCTTAAAGGAATTAGCTCCGGTGCGACTTATTAAAAACAAATTTTATAAGGATATTCAAAAAGTTTATGCCAAAGGAGCCTCTATATCAGAATTAAAGGAAGTACTCGGAAGAGCAAGGGCCAAACGCGGTATGTTCGAAGGTGATATGGAAGAGGGTGAGTTGGAAATCGGTCAAGTCTCCGCCTTGATAAACGATATCAAACCTGCCGCACAAATCATCGAGGTTATGATGCATGAGTTTACAGAGGCAAAGCTAGAGGTTGCCAACTATTAATTTAGCGTCAAAGGTTCCACCACCTTCAAACTTGAAAGGTATTCTATCAAATCGCGGAGCTCTCGTTTACTTATGAGTTTTCCTGCTGCTGGCATAGCTGAGATACTATTTTCCCTTTTTTGAATTCTTGAATGGGCAATTTCCAAAGGTTCCGCATCAGATGTTCTTAAAATTAATTCGTGTTCTGTTTCTTTTTCCAAAATCCCGGTTGCGATTTGACCATCTTTTAAAGTTACCGTTACCGTGCCATAGCCAGGAGCCAAGCGTTTACTTGGTTCTATGAGTGACTCAAGAATCTGTTCTCTAGTTAAGATGTTGGCAATATTGTCTAAGGGTGGGCCAACTTGTCCGCCAGCACCTCCCACGGCATGACAACGAACACATTGGGCTGCAGCATTGCTATTAAAGACAGATCTTCCTCCCCACCAACTACCGCCATTAAGCGTTTCTTTAAATGAATCAGTAGTGTGACCACCACTTTTCAATACACTTAATTGGGCAATTAGGTAAGCAGAGCCAGAAGCCTCAGTAGCCTCAATGAGATCTAGTATTACTCCCCCATTCAACTGATTTTTTCCGGCGCGCTGAATGAGGTTTTGCAAAACATTTTCACTCTTCTCGCTTGGCATTTCTGCTAAGACACCCAAAATTCTTTGTTGTTCACGTACAGAACCTGTTCTAAAAATTGGATTGACCACAGCGGGAAGATCTTCCTTGCTCATATCCAATTCAGCTATCAAGCCGACCGCCGCTTCTCGTACTATTTGTTCTTTATCGCCCATACCCGTTTTCATCGCCCTTTCTATATTTTCAAATTTTAGTTTTCCCAAAGCTGTTAACATGGCCGCCCTAGTTTCGGGATGTTTACTTTTCGAAAAAACAGTGAAAACATCTTTATTGTTATCTTGAATACCTAGATTCTCTAAGGTTTTTGCTACTCCAATCAGAATTTCAGGACTTGTATCGGATAAAAACATCGGAATATCTTGTTGCAATTCTTTTCTCAAGAGACTAGCATCGCGTTTCACTTCACCGCGTAATCGACCATCTACGCGGTCTAGTACTGAAGGAGATTCCCATGTTCCTAACGCAGCTAGAGCTTCACCCCGAAGTACACTTGAGAAAGCGGTATTTTTGGCGAAGGCTATAAGGTTTCTCATTTCCTTATCTCCACCAACTCGAAGTGCCGCATTTATGCTACGTCGGAGCAGTGGCTCCGATTTGAATTTTTCTTGTGTCAGAAGTTCCGCCAAAGCAGGAAGTGCTTCTTCAATAGACCAGTCATCATTAATAGCCCGAGCGGCTTCGGTAACGATATACTCATCAACATCCTTTAAGAAGAGGGCTACTTGCTCATTTTGCAGTCTTCTTAAAACGAGTACCGCAGCAATTCGCAAACTGCGGTTCGGACTATCAACCAAGGCCGTAATGGGTTCGACCTTACCGATTCTTGAAAGTGCTAAAACAGCGGCATGGCGCAAATAGACGTCTTTGTCTGCATTGAAAGCCAACATATCTAATAAGGGCTGCACCGCGGCTTCGTGTTTTATTCTTCCCAAAGCTTGGGCAGCAAAGAACTTTACCCGGTCGTTCTCATGCCCTAGCAAAGGAATGTATTTTAGAGCTGCTTCAGCATAGTTTATATCTCCCAGAACTTTTAGTGCTTGCGCAATGATTTCAGGATCATCATTCGATAATAGCGATACAAGAGGGTCTGCCTTATCCTTGTTATTTGCTGCAATTTGACCAATGCCCCATATTGCATGAATTTTTGCAAATTGATCATCACTTTCTTCTAAAACCGATTTCAATTTGCGATAGCCCCAAAACGTACTCTTGGCCAAGGCAAATTGTGCCTTTTGACGAATTCGCATATCAGGGTAGGATAGGAGTGCTACCAATTCGTCATTTGCTTGATCATCATAATCTAAGGTCATTAGGCGTTCGGTTTCTTCCCGTTCCTTTTTTAGGTCATTTTTGCTTTCAGCAACATCTAGTTTCCAGATTCTGCCATAGTTTTTGGTACCCCAACCATTGATCCAGTCTGCCAGATATAGCGCCCCGTCAGGACCAAATTTGATTCCTGTTGGCAATACACCACTTAGCATGTCGATATCAGTATTTAGTTCAAAAGATGCTCCCTTAGGTTTTAGGTCAAAAGACCAGATATGTGATCTACTTGGATCGCCTACAAACTCAACCAAAAAGAAACGATTTAGCCAGTCTTTGCCTAGAGCGGTTCCTGGATTATAAACCATACCCGTTGGTCCGTTATGAAAATTTTGAATGGGTGGAATGATATATGCTGCCTGACCTTCCCATCGTGGTTTATACAATTCCTCGTCCATCCAAACCTTATAACCGTTGTTCTTCGGATCGGTGTATTTCCCATACTGCCAATTGGAACGCCATCCGGCATCTGAACCTTCTACGATATGAACCAAACGTTCACTCTCGCCTCTATGGTCGCCATCGTTATCAGAAGAAATAATATTTCCATAGGCATCGAAGACGAATTCATGGGTATTGCGAAGGCCTCTGGCATAAACCTCAAAATCACTCCCGTCAGGATTGCTGCGAACAATCATCCCTTGGTTGGGCAAGTGATGCTTTTCTCCTGTTACGGTAGTAAGACTGCCACCTATATCGCCAATACCATAATAGATTTTACCATCTGGGCCTTCAACTGCACCCGACATCCCATGGGCACCAAAACCGATATGCACGGCGAAGCCATGTGCAATGGAAGTTTTCTCGTCTAATACGTCATCTTCGTTAGTATCAGTAAGTCGCCACATGTCTGGTCCAACACCAACAAACACATCTTCATCGCGAACCAGCAAAGCTCCCGCAACATCAGTAATCTCTTCGTTGAAATCTTCTAAAATACGTTTGGAGACATCAGCCATACCATCGTAGTTGGTATCCTCAATCATCCAAACTTCATCTTTTTCTACAGCCAAATCTTTCCAGTCATGGCTACCATCGCCATTCAGGTCAGGAAACCATTCGTTTTCTGCGCTAAGTTCAGGGGCAAAGGTTTTTCGTAAAAAAGCGCGACGGTCTTCCACAGATTGTAAAGAAATAGAGGAGGTCATCCAATGTTGGTATCCACGTATATCAAATTCGGAATTTTTTTGGCGATTGGTGCGGGTGAGATATACTCTTCCTTTGGTATCGATATCCATTGCAATGGGATCTGGAGCCAAGGAATCGGACGCCCAAAGACGCAACTCCAAGCCATCTGCCATTTTAGCCACAATACTCTCACGAACTTCTTTGGCCTTGGCCAATCCCGAAATAGAATCTTCACGAACGGTTAATGGAATTTCTTTTGGTTTGCTGCTTTTTGAATCACAGGAAACCAAAAGGATCAAGATTGCCAAAAAAGAAAGAGAATTACGTACTACAGCATTTAGTTTCATAAGAGGGTAGAGTGCGATTGATATAGTAGAATGGATGCGTTTGTATGGCTATGCGTCTAGGATCTTTTCGGCCTGTTCAAGTTCATCATTATGAACAAAAACTTCAGCCTCACCGAGCATTGATGACGCGAAACCCGCTAAACGTGCCGATTCAGCCTCATCTTTAACAACAGCTACTATACCGATATCTTTCAGACGGCTTACAATACTTTGAGCCTCTGCCGTATTTCCAAAAAATATTCGTGTATAATTCCTATCCATGACCAAATGGTTTTTTAGTTTTACTTACCTAAAATACGAATTTGTTTTCAGATTTTGTTACATCTCAGCCATCCCTTTTACATGTGCATTAAAACGTTTTAAAGTTGAAGAAAGAACACCGATTTGCTCTTGTGCTTCTTTCCAGTCTTTTTGTTCTACCGCTTCGCGTACACTTGGTAAGGTTTTTACACCATATCCGGTGTAGAAACCAGGGGCATAAATTTGATGTTTGTACCAAGAACGTCTAGGTAGACCTTGTGCTGACGTCAGTGCTTGTTCGGCATGTATTAATTTGTCATTCAGCGCGTTGCGTTGGGCCTCGGAAAGTTTGGAAACATCAATTTTTGAAATGGCATCTATGGTCTTTTTTAGGGAGGTCATTTCATTTTGCAAAGGCGTAAAATCTAGATACGGTATGGTTTCTTTTTTCTCAGGTTTTAAAAAGGGTTTTTTCGGATCGGCAGCCAGTGCGTACATATTTTTATCAACCAGCCTATTGTGCTTTTCAACCTCCTTGCGCATTTTTTCTGTTTCCTTCATAATCTCGTCTAGATAACCTGAAACAGTTTTGTGCCATTGTTTGAATTCAAACGGAAGCATGTCAGCATTTGCCAACCGCAAGGTAATCCTCCCTGCTGTGTTTGCAAGGGCCACCCCGTAAGCAAAATCTGGATCTTTGAATCTCTTGTAATGGTCATAAGTATCATAAATGGTATGGTACTCACCGCCCCCATTTTCTCCCCCAAATCCTAAATTTAGAGAGGCTATACCTGCATGTTGAATAAAGGGAGTATAATCGGAGCCTGAACCCAACGCATACAACTCAAAGTCTTCAGTGCCACCACGCACCATATCTACGGCGATTCTTCTTTCTTTTATAGACACCCCTTTTTGCGGGTCGGTAACGGCACCAGCAACTTCACCAACCATGGCCTGTAAGCTATGCGAACCTCCAGCACCTAAGAATCCACGTCCGTTGCCATCGGTGTTGATGTATGCCACTACTTTTTGTTGTAGTTCGGTTTTGTGATCTTCTACCCATTCTGTCGAACCGATGAGTCCTGGTTCTTCGGCATCCCATGCGCAATAGACCAAAGTGCGTTTCGGTTTATTTCCCTTTTTAGCTAGGGCGCCAACGGCTCGCGCTTCTTCCATTAAAGCTACCATTCCGCTGATAGGATCATTAGCGCCATGTACCCAAGCATCATGATGATTGCCACGCATTACCCATTGATCTGGAAAGTCAGTTCCCTTCATTGTGGCAATTACGTTATGAGCGGGTTTCAACTGCCAATCAAATTCCAATTTCAAATGTACTTTTGCGGGCCCTGGGCCAATATGATACGTAATGGGCAATCCACCCCGCCATGATTGAGGTGCTACTGCTCCGTCTAAGGCAGCTAGCAAAGGTTGTGCATCTTCATAGGAAATTGGTAAGACCGGAATCTTGGTAATTGTCGGAGCATCTTTTCTATCCAAACGTTTGGCATCTTTGGTGGCTCCGTAACCCGGAGTTAATACATCACCAGGATAGGTCGGCATGTCCATTACGGAACCTCGCTGCACTCCTGTTTTATTTTTATACGCTCCCTTAGGGTAAACATCTCCGCGACCGTACCCATCATCTGCTGGATCTGAATAGATGATACATCCTATAGCCCCTTTTTCTGCTGCTAATTTGGGTTTGATTCCGCGCCATGAACCCTGGTATTTGGCAATGACAATTTTTCCTTTTACATCGATTCCCAATTTATCGAGTTCTTCATAATCTCTTGGAATTCCGTAGTTCACAAAAACCAATTCCGCTTCTACATCCCCATCCGTGGAAAAAGCATTGTAACTTGGTAGCAGCGCATCACCCTGCGCAGTGTATGCGTCACCTTCAACGGGTACCGCGGTTAATTTTGCAGTGTAGGAAGTCGGCCCAGTTAACTCTAACAAACGTACTTTCGGATAAGGGAATAAAATGTGATACGTTGCAATCTTAGCATCGTAACCCCAAGACTTGAATTTTTTTTGAATCCATTTTGCATTTTTCTCCCCGTACTCCGTACCTACCCAATGCGGTTCAGCAGCCATTAGTTGCATCCATTCATCAAGATTGCCGGCATCGAGTTGCGCTTCAAATGCGGCTTCTAGCTGTTGTTGTTTTTTGGTGTTCTCACTAGTAAAGCCCAAAATAGATTCTTGAGCGTTTAGAAAACCTATAGCAAGGCAAAGTACAAGGGTGAAAATTCGCGTTCTCATATTGGTCGGATTTTAGAAAACTGAAAGTACGATATTTTTTTATTTCAAATCGTAGGTCAAAAATTGAAGTCCACCATCAAATGATGCGCTTGCGACTAAGGTACCTACTAGTGAAGTTTTTGAATTTCCAAAGAGTCGAACGCCTTCGCCAAGCAATATCGGATTTAGCTTTAATTTCAGTTGGTCAATAAGTTTATTATCAAGAAGCCAACCCGCAAATTCACCACCACCACACAGATATACATCTGTTGGAGAGGAGGCTACTATTTCTTTGATACGTTCAACAGTCATCTCTTCAATGTGCACGTTTTTCGCTAGGTCTTTTATTTGAAGCGTTTCTGAAAAGATATAGTGCTCCATATGAGGATATGCCGGTTGCCCGGGTTCAAGTCCGTATTCATATCCGAATTCATAAGTTTTGCGACCCATGATTACGGTCTTGTAGTTTAGTAAATCGGCTTGATATTTTTCCACTGCTTCTCCCTGAAAGGGAAATTTGCTGATATCGCCGTCAACACCTGAAATAAAACCATCTAAGGAAGTTGCTACATAGTAAATGACTTTGTTCATGCTTACTTTTTTAAAAAGTTGATATCATTAGTTAAGCGCTCAATTTCTTCATCCTTTGTGCCATCATAAACCCCTCTGATTTGCTTTTGCCTATCAACCAAAATGAAATTTGGTGTATGTATAAAATCTTGAATCCCACCGTCGCCCTCGTTTACCACCGCAAAATAGCTTTTGCGTGCCAAGTTGTATATATGCTTTTTTTCTCCAGTTGTAATATTCCATTTGCCATCGATGACGCTATGTTTTTCAGCATAGGCTTTTAAAATAGGGATACTATCTAATTCTGGGGTAACCGATATGGAAAGAAACATTACTTCAGCATCGTCGCGAAATATCTTTTGTAGTTGCTCCATATTGTTAGACATGATGGGGCATATGCTCGGACAGCGAGTAAAGAAAAAGTCAGTTACATAGATTTTGTTTGCGTAGTCTTTTTGGGTTATGGTCTTCCCATTTTGATTTAGTAGTTCAAAATCTGCAACCCTATGATTCTCAATCACGTTCTGAACACTAGCATCAACCAATTCAGGGTTGAAATCTGAAGGGTTATAAACGCGTAGTTCTGACTTTGAATGGAATATCAAAAGATAGGCAAAAATCAACCCTGTTATCAACAGTAGGGTTACTATATGTGATTTCCAGTGCTTTATGAATTGACTCATGTTTATTAAGATTATAAGACAGAGGTGCTGATGTCAACATCTGAATGCTGCCAGGCCTTTTCGAATTCTTGCTTGATTGCCTCGGCTTCTTGTAGTTTACCTTGTGCTTTTAAGCTATTGTGAAGGCCCATTAGAGACCATCCATTTTGACGTAATACATCTAAATCTTCCTTGAATATTTTTTCGGCCTCTTCGAATTTTTCAGCTTTCATTAATACAGCACCTAAATTCTGCCGTGTTGGAATATGCCACGCAGCAGGTTCTGTATAAGTGAGACCATCCTCAAAAACAACGGCCCTTTCGAGATGTGCTATGGCCTTAGGTATGTCGCCCTTAAGTGCAGCCAATTCACCGGCTACTATTTCATAGGCAATATTGGCCGAATGAATGGAAGCATTGTTTGCCGTAGCAACTAGGGTTTCGAGCTCCGGGTCATTTTTAAGGGTTGCGATGGCATCCAATTCTTCTTGTGCATCCTTAATATTTCCTTTTCTAATAAAAGCTATACCACGTGCATAATGGTGAATTAGGCTTAGGTGTTTTATGTCTGGACTGGGAGCGGGAATAGTTAGAATTTGATTCCATTTACCAAATCGGGTATATGCCAATAAGGGTGTTGCGGCAAAATCCTGTAAAAAAGGAAGGGTTACTAACTCTCCTGTTGGTACTTTCTCGGCAGTCTTCTTGGCAGCATCAATAGCAGTTTCGCTTGCCCCTAACAAACTCGCCGAAGACCAAAGAAAATGAATGTTGTGCGGGTAATAGGCGAGCGGATAAAGACCTTGAGAAAAGCATTGTGCTATATAATCCTCATCTGCGAGAATCGCAGCCTGGTTTACTTTAACGGCATCTAAATACCTACCCACGCGAATATAAATATGCGAAGGCATATGTACAATATGACCTGCCCCTGGCATTAACGAAGCTAACTTATCGGCACTTTTTACACCCATATCTGGATAAGGTAACTCCACCATGTGTATATAGTAATGATGTCCGCCCGGATTTTCAGGTTCAAGTGTCATAGCGATTTCTAGAGCAGCTTTTGCTTCTTTTATATTTGGGGAAGGATTGCCGTCCTTGTCCCAATAATTCCAGGGTACGGTATTCATAACAGAAGCCGCATATAGTATCTGAATATTCGCATCTTCAGGATACTTTTTAACCACTTTGGCCATTGCCTTCATGTATGCCATATTAAGCTCGGCCACATCGGTGGTCAAGTCTTCGCTGTATCTGGCTGACAGTGCTTCTATAAGCGCCCGTTCTTTTGCAGTTGTTTTGGTAGCTAGATTGCGGGCTTTTGCCATCGCCTCATTGATCTTGTTCTTGCGCTCATCGTCTGGTAAAGGGTCATTGATATTTGGACCCAGCGCAAAAGCCTGACCCCAATAAGCCATGGCCGAATTAGGGTCTAGTCTGGCTGCCTCCATAAAAGAACGATGGCCTTCAGCATGATTAAAGGCATATGATAATTTTACGCCCTGATCAAAGAAAGCTTGTGCCCTTTCGTTCTTTGAAGAAATGGGAAAATGAAGGTTACCCAAATTATTGAATAGTGGCGAAATTTGTTGGGTACTGTCAACAATATCCAACATAAATTTGGTAGGGGTGCATTTGACAAAACTAAAGGAAGCGTTTTGATAATTGCTGTTACGATTTCCATTAGAATCGCTATTCATAAAATGCAATAGCATCAAAAAGGAAGTTCCTAATACGATTAGACCGATTTTTGCTTTCATTGTGTTCAATTTTAAGATTGTAGTATAAACTTTTTGGCTTCGACAACTTCAGGGCGTGTGCTATTCGAATTTTTGGTTAATTCAATAAGTTGATTGAAATAGTGAATCGCTTTCTCTTGATTACCCAATTGTTTTGCAGCTATAGCGGCACCGTAAATTCCATTGAAGCGATTCGGACGTCTTTGAAGATTTAGTTCATAAGCCAATAGGGCCTCCTGGGGCTTCTTAAGCGTTAACAGCATATCAGCATAAAGCTCATCTGCAGGAACTACTTCACCCGGAGTAACGGGATGTTTAGACGTTTTACTTTCCATATCAACAGCCATTTCCATAGATGCCAATGCTTCTTTTTTATTTCCTTTTGCCAATGCCAACCAAGCTTCAGTCATTTTGATTTGTACACCTACCTGATTCGCTTTATAGGCGTCATTCATTTCAATTAATTTTTCTTGAAATGATTTTAAAATGTTCAATTCGTTTTCAGCGGTTTGGAAGTCTTTGGTATGAATGGAACCCATAGCCCGGGTGAAGTGTAAGGTAGCTTTTTCCCATGCAAATGATTCCCAAGCCAAACCTAAATTATTGGGTAATTCAATAGTAGCTGCTTGCTTCCAATTTTTGTTTTCCATTGCAATGCGAGCAGGTATGGCTGCGGCGGTATAGGCTATTTTGAAATTAGGAGGGAAGACTTTTTTAAACGATTTTAAATATTGGTGTTGCTCAATAGCTTTTACATTATCACCAGTTTGAAGATACGAATAAACAAGATATCCCATAGCATGAACCTCTTCGTCCCAATGCGCTCCAGGAGCAATGCTCTCCGCATAACAAATGGCAGAGGCAGCAGAATTGATGTTGGTCTGAATAGACTCTTCCCAGAGTCCCAAGCGGGTAAAAATATGGGAAGGCATATGTTGCGCATGAGCAGAGCTTGGAGCAATTTCGGCGTACCTTCTTGCCGTGGTTAAACCTAGTTCTGCGAGTTCTGGGTAATCATAGGAATGAATGATATAATGTGCAATTCCGGGGTGATTGGGTTCTTTTTCAAATAAAGCTTCTAAGATTTTGCCTGCTTCTCGCTGTACTTTATAAGTTTTATCTGTGGGTACTGCTGATGCTCGAAGTGCAAGGGCATAAAAAACCCCTACTTCTGTATCGTTGGAATTAGCAGCATACATTTCTTTCATTTTTTGGGCATAGCGCTCCTTTCTAGTTTGATTATCCACTGTCTCCCAGTCTTGATAAAATGCCCCAATTGCCTCCAAATAGTGTTCAGCTTTTTTTGATTTTGGAAGTTTCGCGGCAACTTCTAGTAATTTGCTACCCTTTTCTAGAACGTTATTGGGAGGTGGTGCCCACAAACCATGATAAATGCTCATTGCCACTCCCCAGTAAGCCATGGCACATTCTGAGTCTTGGTCAATAACTTGAACAAATGCTTTTTCGGCTTCAGTATACTCGAAAGAATGCAATAAGGCAATACCGAGATTGAACGTATCTCTTGTTTCGTAAGAACAGGATTCTGAAAAGCTGACATCTCCAAATTGGCCATTTCCGCACAGTTGTAAATCACCTCTTAGCAGGTTCAAAGATGCTAGCGCAGGGTTTTGTTTCTGGTCTTTGCATCCCAAAGAAAATAGGAGAACTAACAAGAATATTCCGTTTATTTTTGATTGCATAGTATTGGGTTATTATGGTTGAATACTTTTTTATAGACTTTTGTTGGAGTACCACCAAATTAAAGCCGGTACGGCCAAATTAAATTTTACTACCGGGGGCTTGACAAAGAATTCTTTTCTGGTGCAATTGCTAAGCGATTCTTAGAGTCAAATAGAAGGGGAAACTGCTGGTAAAGAGGTTGTTGTCTGGTTTAATCACGCGAAATTACACTCTTATTCTCAAATACAACGATAATCTGTGTGAAAGGGACAAAAGAAAGGACAATCTGTGCGATTATCTGTGTAATTGGTAGCCTTCAATAGTCCTCTAGTTTCTTTAACTTCCTACTGAGTATGCTATTCGGCTATGCTAACCAAGGCGTCAACCAGTGCATCTATTTGCTTCTTGCCAATGAAAATGGCAAAAGAAAGGCGTACGGCATTCAGACCAAACTTGCTCATCGGACGACTATCAATGCCATACTCATCAAAAAGACGATGCTTTACTTCCTGAACATCTTTGCCTAATACCTCGACGACTTGTATGCCCGCGGAAAGTGAATCAGGTTCTGGAGTCTTGAGCATCAGCTTTGAGTTGTCTCTAATTTTATTCCTAAAATAATGTTTCAATTCATAGGTACGGTCATGTATTTTTTGGGCTCCTATGGCATTTCGATAGTCAAGTGCCGCTCCCAAACCCAAGACTTCGGGTAGGTTTCTTGTATTGTAATTCTCTAATCTGCGAATACTAGTGTCTTCATAACCACGGGCCACAACGAGTGGTTTTAGGTGCTTTTGACTTTCTTGCTTGGCGTAAAAAATACCCACACCTTTAGGAGAAAACAACCATTTGTGAGCACTAACGGTATAAAAATCACAACCGATATCTTTCAAATCGATATTAAACATGCCTGTGCCTTGGGCACCATCGACGGCAACAAGAATCCCCTTTTCATGAGCCATTTTGGAAACTTCCTTGATAGGGAGTATCATCCCATTAGTATTGACCAAATGGCAAATGGAGATCACCCTAGTTTTTTCGGTGATCGCTTTTCGGTAGATTTCTACGACTTCTTCAACACTTTTGGGCAAAATGGGTAGGGTAGGAGTGATTATTTTTATCCCTTTCGATTCTTGCCAATATTTCCATGGATTTAATGCACTGGTATGTTCGTGGTCCGCAGAAATAATCTCATCTCCAGGCTGCAAATCCATACTGCTGGCAATGAGATTCATGCCTTCAGTAGTGTTATGAATCAATGCGATTTCTTCTTTGGTAACTGAAAATAGGTCTGCCGTTTTTTGTCGAACTTCCTCAATTTCATTTTTCCAACCACCCCACATATATTTTGACGGAAAATCGTCTAAGGTATTCTGAAAGTTTATGGTAGCCTCACGAATTGGTTTGGGGCAAGCCCCAAGCGAACCATTGTTAAAATAGGTCAAGCCTTCAGCAAAATGGAATTGCGATTGTACCTTTTGCCATAGGGCTTCAGCTGTTTCGGTAGTTTTTAAATCGCTCAGCGCATTCTGAAAAAGTTGCACTTCTTGCGCCCATATTTTTGCGGGAGTTAATAAGGCACCAGCTGCTCCAATGCTTAGTCTTTTAAGAAATTTTCTTCGGTTGTCGGTCATGTTTTAAAGATACCGAAAAGTGATAACTTTACTTCCTAACCGTATTGATTTTTATCAGATTCGAATGCCCCTTGGCAAGCATTCGCGTTCGATCAGCATTCCAAACTTCACAATTGGTATTCACAATTTGATTCCCGTTTTTGGTGATCGAAGCAACCGCAATAATCGTTTCTCCTGCCTTGGCAGAGGCAAAATAATCTACAGCCAGGTTTACTGTTGTATAGGGGTTTGATTTTCCCAAAGACCAGACCGCCGCTCCTACAGCATCATCAATTATGGCTGCTGTTGTACCTCCATGTAATATACCTAGGGGATTGGTCATTTCTTCGCGTATCACATAAGAGAATTCGAGTTTGCCCGCCTCAGCGCTCAAAAGGGTCGGATTGAGCCAGACGGTTAACGGGCAAATAGATTCGGAAGAATCTTTTCCGACCAAAGACTCAAAAAAGGCAAGAGATTTGTTCATTTTTCTTTAATTTACTGTTGTTTGTCGACGCATAATAGTCATCGGTAAAAGTAGTTTTTTTCAATGGATGAGTTCGCTATATTTACAAATACAATCTATAGAACAAATTTATGAAAGCCAAATTCGTTTTTACCCTTACTAGTCTTTTGTTGACCTCTATTTTCATTGTTGCACAAGATACAAAAGCCCTAGAAGGTACATGGAATCTTACCATCACGGAAGATGGAAAGGAAGAGCCTTCGTGGCTACAAATCAGTCATTCTGGAAACAGCACATTGGTCGGCCGCTTTTGTTATAAATTTGGAAGTGCCAGACCTGTAGCAGAGGTAAAAGTTACCGATGGAAAATTCAGTTTTGCTATTCCTGCACAATGGGAACCCAAAGGCTTTGATATGCAAATTTTAGGAATGCGTGATGGCGACGGACTCAAAGGAACGCTCATTTATACTGATGGCAAAACTCATTCTTGGGTAGCCACCCGTGCACCAAAATTGCCGTACACCAATAACCCCAAGTGGGGTAAAGAAAGGAAACTCTTCAACGAAAAGGATTTGACTGGGTGGACCGCCATGGGCGAAAACCAATGGGTAGTTGAAAACGGGGTTTTAAAGAGTATGAAATCAGGAAGTAATTTGGTTACCGATGAAAAATTTACCGATTTTAAACTTCATGTAGAATTTAAGTATCCCAAGGATAGCAATAGCGGAATTTATCTCCGTGGTCGTTATGAAGTGCAGGTGGCAGACAATGCAGGTTTGGAACCCTCAAGTGTTCTTTTCGGAGGCATCTACGGCCTGCTTACACCCAATGAAATGGTTGCCAAACCTGCGGGTGAATGGCAAGAATACGATATTACCTTAATCGGGCGACGGGTAACTATTGTTGCCAATGGAAAAACCATAATCAGTAATCAGAATATTCCCGGTATGACCGGTGGGGCTCTTGATAATGATGAAGCTGCTCCCGGACCACTTTTAATTCAGGGTGATCACGGGCCTGTTGAATTGCGCAATATTGTGATTACCCCAGTCGTCAAATAATACGATCACAGACTAATTGAGGTAGTCTTGTACATTTACCATTTCGTATTTGGGACTTCTCCGCATAAATTCTCCCAAAAATGCTGTATGACTCCCTCCCGATAGTATGAATACCCGATCTTGAGCTGTCATTGGCAAGCGATTAAGGTTAGAGTAGATACGTAAGTTCCTTTGATAGTACTTTGCGGCCTCATCAGCACCTTCAAAATTATTTTCGGTGCCGGCGAAGGCCAGCATATCAGCGTTAACAGCTATCAAAAAATCTAAAAATTTCGGACTATTGTACAGTTGCAATTTCTCTAGCAGTGATAATTCATCATGGTTGAGGTTGATTTCTGGATGAAAACCAAATGGGTTTTTATAATAATTGTTGTAAGTAACCGAATCTACAGCATTTTCAATTTCTTGACCAATCCTATAGTTGTACTCCATTTTATGGTCTATACCGAATATGGATTTTAATTTACTCAAGCGCCCTACTTCGAAAGCTACCATACCCACCTCTCCATAGTAGGTAGAAACTTTTGATGGGTTGCTTATATACTCTTGATACCTGTGGTGAAGTTCTTCATTCTTGTCCCAGGGCACTTCGACACAGATTATAGTCGGTTTGAATGCAGCGATCATTGCGGCAATTTTTTTGGCGTCTCTTTGGTTTTTTTGATCGTTTTCATCAAAGTCAACGCTGTTTGCATCAGAGGTGGAACCCATATGAAAAGTAGCAAAATTTAGTACTTGCACTTTTCCTACTGCGCTACTAGTGTTTGTAGACAACTTGGGGGTTTCACTTTCAACTGTTTCTATTTCATGCGACGCGGTTTCTTTGCAGCCTAGGTTGACAAGAAGAAATAGCAGTAGTGTATATATTTTCATAAAATCATCTTTGTCTTAATAGACGCAAGATTTTTGTCTTTTGTTACTGATTTGCTTCTATTTTAAAAATCGGGCATGATTTATCACTTTACATGAGTTCTATCGTATCTCGCTTTAGGGTGTAATTAAGATACTATCCTTTTATAGTTGGAAAAGGTATATAGGTATCGTCACCCGGAACTTTAGGGAATCGCTTAGCCTCCCAATCATTTTTGGCCTGTCTCAATCGTTCCTTGCTATACGACACAAAGTTCCAGCTCAAGAAGCGCTCTTCTGGTAAGGGCTTGCCCCCAAAAAGCATGAGTTGTGTGTCATCTGATAGGCTTATTTCACAAGCATCATCTGTTTTGCTTATGAGCATTTGTCCTGCATTTATGGTTTCCCCATCATGCGAAATACTTCCCTTGACAATAACAAAGGCTACTTCGCCCTCTAGCTGGCCATGCAATTGTAGTGTTCTTTCTTCTGCTGCATACACGTCTACCATAAATAATGGCGAAAACCCTTGCAGTGGTGATTTTTTACCGAAGGCATTTCCAGCGGCCAGTTTGAATGAAATACCTTCCGATTGCCATACAGGTATTTCATCGGCGGTAAAATAATCGAATTGTGGTTCCATTTCTTCTAACTCCTTGGGTAGTGCAACCCAGATCTGATACCCGTGTATTAAGTGTGTTTTACCATCGCGCCGAAAAATGGGTGTGCGTTCTGTATGGGTAACCGCCTTCCCCGAGGTCATAAAACCAACGTCACCTGGGTATATTATTTGGTCACTACCTATGCTGTCTTTATGATGTATTTCTCCCTCGAAAAGATAGGTTAGGGTGCTTAGACCAATATGTGGATGCTGATCAACATCCATATATTGACCGGCAACTAAGTTAGTTGGCCCCATGTGATCGATAAAGGTAAATGGACCCACTTGTCTCTTTTTGCGAAATGGTAGCAAGCGTCCTACGATAAAATTACCAATATCTGATTGCCTTTCATTTACCAGAAGTTTGTTATTCATAGCTGTATAGCATTTGGGATTTCAACGCAGATTTATGATTAAAGATAGTGAAATATGGTTTCGAAAAATTTTGCTTCAACCCTCGAAAATGGAGTAAGGTAAATAGGTCAAACACAATTTTATGCCTTTTTCACTTCATTTATGACAAAATTGAATCGGATTTAAAGCCGTTGCAATCGAACTTAATCGCTGAAGGTTATACCAACTACTTCCATCTATGTAATCGGTTTATGCTGCTGGTCATGAGGGCTATTGCTGAGAAGCAACATCACCATGCTACACCAAGTACACTTTAATCAAACCAATTGAATTCTTCAAAAAGATCAAATGCTGCATTTACCTTAGCTCTAGATTTCCCCAGGGGTCGGTTAAATAAGCCTACATAAAGTAAATCTTTAGATGGAAAATAATAGTAGAAAGCATTAAAACCTCCTTGAGAGCCAGTATGATAAATCATATCAATGTTGAACTTTGAATCATTCTTTGGTGAAATAAACCAACCATAACCAAGTTTCGGGTCGTTAGTATCATTCCAGTTTTTGGGTTTGTAAATTGTTCTCGATTCCTGAATCAAAGCCTTGCTCAAGAATGTATGTTCTTGAAGTGCCTTTTCATATGTAGCCAAATCCTTGGTGGTACTCCAGACCCCACCATTACCAGCAGCTGCGAAGGTTGGAACTTCCCCATAATCACTTTCTATATACTTGCCGTTTTTGAATTCGTACCCATGTGCAACACCCTTTTCAGGATAAGATCCATCGGTAATCTTACTATTTTTCATGCCAGCGGGTTCAAATATGTTGCTAACAATAAACTTCTGCCATTTGTCATTGGTCAACTTTTCAATAATAAGTGCTAAGCCATTATAGGCAGGGTTTGAGTATTCAAATTTTTCTCCTGGCTCAAAGTGAAGTTTATGTACACGTTTTAAAGGTTCAAAATTTCCAGCGTCTTTCGCAGTCAAAAAGTACTCAAATTTTTCGTTTACCCGCCGTAAATCTGGTAAACCTGAACTGTGAGACAAAAGATGTTTTATTCTAATATCATCGATAATATGAGGGGAATCAAAATCATCGAAAAATTCAGTTATTTTGTTTTCTACAGATAGCTGTTGTCGTTCTTGTAAAATTAAGATACCATTAGAAACGAATGTTTTGGAAATCGATCCAGTGTTAAATAAGGTGCTCTCGGTGACCTTTTCATTGGTGTCGAGATTAGCAATTCCAAAATGCTGTTCATAAATTACCCGTTCTCCTTTTTTAATTAATATAGAACCGCCTGGTTCCGAATCTTTAAACGCTGTACTAAATAGATCATGGAGTTTGGATTCCATATCATTTTCAAGCGTTTGAGCGCATAGGTTTATACAACTAAGTATTAGTACTAAAATCAAATAATAATTCATCATGGTTTTAGAAACTGTTGATTGAACAGAAAGGTACGTTTTTTACTGGAGATGCCACCCTGTAGAAGTGCAGTATTAAAACCTTGCCCAAGACAATAATTTCATAAATTATCTGTTTGGTAATAAGCGCGTTAGCCAAAAAAGACGGGCTGACCCATTTTACATAAAAACCTACGTCCTATGAAAAGAGTAAACCAATTTTTTGCGTTAGTTAGCATTGGCCTATTATTGACTTCTTGTAGCGCTACCAACCAATTGACAATGAGCGCTGTTGAACCGGCTCCGGTGCATATTGCCTCTGATGTACAACACATCGGTATCATTAACCGAAGTCTTCCTGCCGAAGGCAATAGCGGTCTTGATACCATTGATAAAATATTATCGGCAGAGGGCAAGAATCTTGATAAGCATGGTGCTGAAGCAGCTTTGTCTTCTGTGAAGTCTGAATTGGAACGCTTGCAACGCTTTGATAAAGTGGCGATTCTTGAAGACATTCCTGAAGTTCGTAAAGGTTTGGGTGTATTGCCCTCGGCCTTGACTTGGGATCAGGTGGATAAAATTTGTGAAGAACATGATGTTGATGTTTTGTTTTCCCTAGCTTTTTACGATACCGATACCAAAGCTGCTGTGCAAGCAACAGAAATGGAACTTCCAAATTCGTTTGGGATAAAAACGAAAGTACCTGCGGTAGCGCTTACCCTTAGGACTAGGATTCAAAATGGCTGGAGAATTTATGACCCTGCTACGAAAGAGATTTTAGATGAGTATTCTTTCAACAACAACCTAGTTTCAAGTGGTCAAGGCATCAATCCAATGAAAGCCGTTAAAGCCATCATGAATCGTAAAGAAGAGGTGGTAGAAACTAGCAGTCATGTCGGTGATTACTATGCCAAACGTATTACACCACAGTCACGAAGGGTTACTCGAGATTACTTTGTAAAAGGAACTGATAAGTTCGAAATAGCCATGCGCAGGGCCCAAAGTGGTAAATGGGATAGTGCAGCAGAGCTTTGGAAAGAGGAGGTTTCGAACCCTGATGGAAAGATTGCTGGGCGTGCTTGTTACAACATGGCGATTATCAATGAAATCAATGGTGATTTAGACACAGCTTTAGATTGGGCCCAGCGCTCCTATGCTGATTACGATACGAAAGAAGCCTTGCGATATGTGAATATTCTAAAATATAGAATGGCTCAAAAAAGAGTATTGAAAAGACAATTAGCCAAATAGGTTGAGGTCAAATGATATATAAAACGCCGAGCAACCGCTTGGCGTTTTTTTTTATATTACTTACCTCCCACTTTTAAAGGTTAAGTTTATTCAACTACTGTTTTAACAGGCTGTATAAAGAAATCAGTGCAATACTAGTATCCTTGGCACCAGTTTAAGGAAGTAACGATGGTATGAATTCTCACAAGCTATAGTTGTTCTATTGCCCTTAAATATGCCTCCGCGAGTTGCTCTAAACCAAGCGTATACATTTGCTGTACGTCTTGTCTATTTGATCCAAAAAAAGGTTCTACGATGATTGCAGCAGCTTTCCCTGCAACTAAGGAACGATATCCCCTAGCTCCCTTTTTACGAACCTTCACACCTCTATCGGTCTTTCCAGTTCTGTCAAATAGAGTTACAAGCTCATTTTGTGTTTTTTGGGCAAATAACATCGATTTTCTGCTCCCACTGCTGAGCACTTCTGAACCCAATGCAGTGAATACTGCTGAATTAAAGTGTAGTTCAGTTGAAAAATCGGCATCCCAGGCATCAACTTCGGCATATACTTTTTGAATTTCTTTGTAATATGATTTTTGATATTCTCTATAAAATATAGCTATTTCAAAGGAATATGTTGAGGATTTGGCTAACATTAATTGTGCCAATTCAGAATTAAAATCGAATTCAGAACGACCAATGGGTGCTATAGATAGCGCTCCTTGTTTGATAGGATTATGTCCTACTATAACGGCTATTTTTTTCATAGGTTATGCATTTGTGGCAAGTGCTTGTGATGTGAGTTAAAGGTTGATTCCAGAGGGGGAATCCAATTAAATGGTGGTATATGAGAAGCAACCTAATACTGAAAATTGTATCTAAAAGATACGGATTTTTGGATGTTTAATTATGAAAGCAAAGCTTATATTTTTACTTGTTATTTTGACCTTTTGCACAAGTTGTAGTGATACCGATGACACTATACCTCAAGATCCTCTCGAAGGGGTATGGTATTTGAAAAATGTATATGGAGGAATTCAGGGTATCGATCTCGACTATGATGTTGGTGATGTAGTATGGAATTTTGCAATGGACCAAAGCACATTGCGAGTTGAAACGACATTCCTAACCACCGGCCCGAAAAGTATTTATAAAGGCTTAGATAGTGGAAAGTATACCGTGGGGTTTGACAAACAAGACACTATTCGTACGATACGGATTGAAGGTGTAAGATTTCAAGTTTTACAAATAGACCAATCCAACTTAGTACTTGATGATGGGCTGGCTGCCGATGGTTTTGTAAGAAGGTTCGTTAGATAATAAAAATTCAATTATCACTACTTCCAGTGCGTAGCTTTTTCTTTGTTGAAAAGCGTTTTTCGAAATTCAGAGGGCTTTTTATCATTTAGTAACGCTAGACTGCCCTTCTCTTTTATTAATGCCTGAAAATGCTTTTCTCGCTGCTGGTATTGTGTTTTGTTTGCATAGGTGGTAATCAACATGAGATGAAAAGGAGCTTCTGGTGTTGCTACGGTTTCAATTATTTCATACGATGCTATGTGGCCTCTTTGAACTGCCATTTCACGCAGTATTTTCCAGTTATTTTGATAGTAATATTCAGTTTCCGCAATATCGCCATTTAAGATTTCTACAAAATCAATGGTCGAAGTACGGTCAGATTGTTGTGCCTGAACTAGTAAACCGATAAAAAAGAGCGTAAAAAATAAGGAAACCCGTGCCATTCGAATGCGCATTTTGTTTAGAATTGGTATTAAAGCTAAACAAATGATCTAAAGAAAATAGATAAAGAAATGTTAACTATTTAGAGTTCATCTCTTTTCTCATTCTGGCGTATTCTTGTTTGCCTGCTTTGACCGTAAATATTGCCGCTATGGCATTTGCTCAATATTTACCGCTAGTTCATAACAATAGAGGTAGCAATGCTCTGCGGTCATAATTTGCAAGTTCTTCTATGCCTAAGACTATATTTTATGAGACCTAGTTGCTTCAGTTTTCTTGAGTTCGAAGCCTAATTAATACCCTACGGCACCACTATCAGGTTGAGAAGAATCTGAGGCTCCCGTAAAAATCTTTTTTTCCGAATCGTAGGTAATGCCCATTAAGGCGCCCATGTTGTTCCTTTCCTTTAAGATATGTCCTTTCGATTCAAGCGCTTTTCTAGTGTCGGGAGATAGTAGGTATTTTTCATATACTATTTGATCAGGAAGCCATTGATGATGAATTTTTAATGCTTCAATGGCTTTGTCTATTCGCATGTCAAATTCCAAAACGTTGAGCACCGTTTGAAAGACGGTATTAATAATGGTCCTGCCCCCTGGGCTGCCTATTACCAGGCAAGCTTTTCCATTTTTCCCCACAATGGTCGGCGTCATGCTTGAAAGCATCCTTTTTTCAGGTTCGACCAGATTTGGGGCAGTGCCAATTTGACCGTTACTTTTGGTAATGCCCGGCTGTGGATTAAAATCTCCCATTTCATTATTGAAAATAAAGCCCAATTCATTAGACCCCATTCTAGAACCATAGCTGTATTCTAAGGTATAGGTAAGTGATACTGCGTTTCCATTTTTATCCATTGTAGATAAATGTGTGGTACTTTCGCCGTCAAACAATCTTCCAAATTGTGTCGAATCACTCACCGATGCTTTGGTCATATCGATTTGTTGAAATCGTTTTTTTGCAAAGTCCTTTGAAGTTAACTTCTCTAGGGGCATGTTTAAATTGAAATCTGGGTCACCCAAATGCTCCGCCCGATCTGCAAAGGCCCTGCGCATGGCTTCAGCAACCAAGTGTAAATGCTCGGCAGAGTTGAATTCCAAAGTTTTTAAGTCGGCCAGCTCCATCAGGTTCATCATTTCTACCAGAGCTACTCCACCTGAACTTGGAGGTGGCATCGAATAAATATCAAAACCTTTGTAACTACCCTTAACGGGCTCGCGCTCAACGGCTTCGTACTTAGCCAAATCTTTTTTGGTAATAATTCCTCCGTTTTTTTTCATAAACGTGGCTATCTTTTTGGCAGTTTTACCTTTGTAAAATCCGTCATGACCGTGGTCTCGAATCCTGGTAAGAGTCTCGGCCAATTCGTTTTGCTTCCAGATTTCCCCTGGCTGAACTAGCTTCCCTTCTATATTTCTAAAATACCCATCCATAAAAGCATTTGTATTTCCCTCTTTGCTAAAATAATTGGCTGCATTAAATAGTGACCAATTGAAAACAAAACCTTTGCTTGCTTGATCTATAGCGGGTTGAACCAATTCTTTCCAAGGAAGGCTCCCATATTTTTGATGTGCAAGATATAGGCCCGCCACGGTTCCGGGCACTCCAATAGCTTTTGCGGTATTATGATTTATTCCATCGATGAGATTTCCCTCAGGGTCCAAATACATGTCATTGGTAGCCGCTAGCGGTGCTTTTTCGCGAAAGTCTATCGTCGTGGTCTTTCCTTCGGAATTCATAAAAACAATAAACCCCCCACCGCCAATATTACCAGCAGATGGATGTGTGACCGCCAAGGAAAATGCCGTCGCTATCGCCGCATCGATGGCATTACCTCCTTTTTTAAGAATCAAAGCCCCTATGGCTGATGAATTATTATCTGAGGAAACTACCATTCCATTTTTTGAATAGGTTTGGGCATGAAGTACGGTAGAAGCAGTTGTTAAGAGGGAAAGAAGAACTAGGGTAAGGTACTGTTTTAAAAGAATCATTGCCTTTGGTTTAGAGTTTATTTTCATGAGTAAGAACATAATCCAAGCAGGTCAAGATAGGCAATTATGATCTATTTTGGCATTTGCGATTCGTAAGGTTATAATCGGAAAGTTTCGGTAAGATAGAACAAGCTGCTAGGCTTCAGTTTTAAATTATTTTTTTTTAGTCACGGCAAGTAAAAAAACCAAAATTTAGAGCAAAGTCTTATGTCCAAAATGTATTTTTGGGCATATCAATCGCGACTTATGTTTTATCTGACCATTGATATTTTGGGTACCATTGCTTTTGCCATTTCAGGAGTACTAGTGGCTATGGAAAAGAAACTCGATATTTTCGGGGTTTTTATAATTGCCTTTGTCACGGCTATTGGAGGGGGAACTTTACGAGATATTCTTATTGGAAATACTCCAGTGGTTTGGATGCGTGATTACACTTATGTTTTGGTCGTACTCGCTGCTGTGGTATTCGCAGTACTTTTCGTAAATCAACTCAAATACCTTCGAAAAACACTTTTTCTATTTGATACTATAGGTATCGGTCTTTTTACTATGGTAGGCGTTGAGAAGGGCATTTCTGCAAACTTGTTGCCTATTATGTGTATTGCGTTAGGTACGATTACGGCGTGTTTCGGCGGTGTTATACGCGATATGCTCTGCAATGAAATACCGGTAATATTCAGAAAAGAGATTTATGCAACAGCTTGTATTCTAGGTGCTATAAGTTACTTCGGTTTTCGTGAACTACTGCAAAGCGCTGAATATGCGTTTGTAGGAGCCATACTGATTACGATTCTCATACGGTTGCTTGCCGTGAAATTTAATATAGCCTTGCCGAATATTTATAGGTCGTCAAGATAAAGACTCCGAACTATCTGAGTTTGGCTGCTACTGCAGCACTTCAGCTTTTTCTATGTAAACGTTTTGCTGTGGCCAATCGCCTTTACCTACCGCCACTTTGTTAATTTTATCAACTACGTCCATGCCTTGGATAACTTTACCAAAAGGTGTAAAACCACCGTCTAAATGATAAGAACCAGGTTTGGTCACCACAATAAAGAATTCATAAGGGGAGGCTAATTTATGCGGATTATTAATTTCACTACTCGGCATTGATATGGTACCACGATGATGTTTGTAGCCTTTCCTGGTATCGGGAGGCAATAGATACCTTCCGAGTTTTCTTCTTTTATCTGCTGTTTCATCGTCATCGGCATTACCTCCTTGAATTATAAAATCTTTTACGATGCGATGAAACTGCGTACCGTCAAAATAGCCTTCACGTGTTAGGTAAATGAAATTCGCTTTGTGATAGGGTACATTATCATAGAGTTGAACCGTAAAGCTCCCCATGCTTGTTGTTAATTTTACTTTGTTTTCCTTGAGTCCTTTTTGATAATCAAAGAAAAACTGAATGGAATTCTCTTCGTTAAGTTTAAATTCTTCTTCTAGTTCCCCTTCATTTGGTACAACTTCCACGGTTTGAGTAGTATCTTGAATAGCATCCGTTTGTGGTTCTTTGGATGTTTTCTTTTCGGTTTTATCTTTGCATCCCACTAAAAATAATAGTGTTATTATTGTACCGAAAGCGATTCTCTTGACTGACATGGATTACACTTTTTTTTCAAAACAAGTCTCAAAAATAAAAAATCTACCCTTACCTGGGCAATCGGCCCACTTTAAAATGGCTCCTGAAGTTCGAATTGAAGAGTTGCAGCGCCTAAATCCTGAGCGCAAAAACGCCAGGAAGGCTGGAGTCTTGGCCTTGTTCTATCCAAAGTATGAAAATGTTACACATTTGTTGTTGATTTTAAGAAAAACCTACAAGGGTGTACATTCGAATCAAATCGCATTTCCTGGAGGAAAACTAGAATTGCAAGATCATGACTTACAAGAAACCGCGCTTCGGGAAACAAATGAGGAGGTAGGAGTACCTATTGAACGGGTAGCCATTATAAGATCTTTGAGCAAGGTGTATATACCTCCAAGTAATTTTGAAGTGCAGCCCTTTGTGGGCCTTTACCAAGAACCACAACCTTTTGTATTACAGGAAGATGAAGTAGAATCGGTGGTTGAGGTTTCGCTTGCCGACTTTTTGAATGATGCCAATCTTTTTGAGCAAACCCTATCTACTTCCTATGCAAAAAATATAGCGGTTCCTGCCTTCAGATTAAATGGATATACCGTGTGGGGGGCCACTGCAATGATGCTTAGTGAGGTCAAAGAGTTGCTAAAACAGGTGTTATAAGTAGTAGATTTTGTACATTGCGTTTACTCAAAATCACCTCGCTACCAAATATGAGCTTATTTAAAGAAAATCCTTTTGGACATATTTTATTCTTAAAGAAATGGCTTATCCGAATTCTCGGCGTAATGACCCATCAACGTTATAAACGTTTTAATAAATTAGAAATTGAGGGCTCAGATGTCATTCGCAATTTACCTGATACCAATGTGCTTTTTGTGAGCAATCACCAGACCTATTTTGCCGATGTCGTTGCAATGTTCCATGTGTTTAACGCTAGTTTAAAGGGTAGAGATGATTCTATTAAAGGAATTGGTTATCTCTGGAACCCTAAATTGAATGTGTACTATATTGCCGCGGCGGAGACCATGAAAAAGAGTTTACTGACCAAAATTTTGGCGTATGCCGGATCTATTAGTGTGGAGCGCACTTGGCGTTCTGAGGGAAAAGACATTAATCGTCAGGTAAAAATGAGCGATATTTCAAATATTGGTAGGGCCTTGGAAGATGGTTGGGTAATTACATTTCCGCAAGGAACAACTACCCCATGGAAGCCCTTGCGCAAAGGAACTGCGCATATTATCAAAAAGTATAAGCCTATTGTAGTACCTGTTGTCATTGACGGATTTCGTCGTTCTTTTGACAAAAAAGGCCTTCGCGTTAAGAAAAAGGGAATTCTACAATCAATGGTCATCAAAGAACCACTGGATATTGATTATGAAGAGGAATCATTTGAATCGATTATTGAGAAGTTAGAGTACGCGATTGAGCAGCACCCATCCTTCTTAAAGGTTATTCCCAAAGAAGAATTATTGGCTTACGAAGAAGAGAACCAAGCTCGTAGGTATAGTGCAAAAAACTAGACTTCGAGTTTTTTGAGTTCTTTGTAGTTTTGGTTCAATTTACGCAAAAGAAAACCGTAGATAAGTCGATAAAACAGCCAAATAAAGCCCACCACCAATACCATACCAAGAACTACAATTACCGCGCCAAGTAACCAGAATTTTAATTCAGAACCCTCATCTTTAATAGTCTGAAAAAGCTTCATTACTTTTTCGTCATGCGTAAACATGTCGTAGATGGTATATAAGGTAATTAGAACGGCCATTATTAAATTAAACCCGACATAGTATTGAACAATTTTTCTTGTTCTAAGAATACTTTCCATTAGTGATTTTACATTGTCAACAACCGAAATTCCTCGATACGCTTTGTATAGAAAATAGATGAATACGGCAATTATTACGAATGAGAAGGTATTAGTTACTACGATAAACGTTTGGGTAACACCATTTTCCACACCGCCTAAATTTTCCTGATACGAATCAATAAAGAATGGAGCTGCATTTAATACAATCCAAAAAAGCAGTTCAATAATACTTATATAGAATATCCATTTTACGATAGAAGAAGACTTCTTCCATATCATGGTATAAATTTCTTTGTATGACAATTTTGGAAGATGCTCCTCCTTTTTTTGCCAATCTTTTTTCAATAATTCTAATTCGTCCATCATAATCCTAAGGATTCAATATGGTTCTTAACTTATTTTTAATGCGGTTCATCTTCACTCTGGCATTCACTTCGGTAATACCAAGGGTTTCAGAGATCTCACTATAGTCTTTGTCTTCTAGGTATAAAAAAACCAAGGCCTTATCTATGTCACCCAGCTGTTTTACGGCTTTGTACATCAATTTCAGTTGTTGTTCTTCAGTTTCGTCATATTCTTCGGCTTTTATTTTAAAAATAACCGATTCGTAATCTTGGGTTCGAATACGTCTTTTCGACTTACGATATAAGGTAATGGCAGTGTTCAGCGCAACGCGATACATCCACGTGCTGAATTTAGAATCGCCCCTAAACTTTGGGTATGCTTTCCATAACTGTATCGTAATTTCCTGAAACAGATCATTGTGTGAATCCCTATCATTGGTGTACAATGTACAGACCTTGTGAACAATGTTTTGGTTGTTCTCAAGTTCCGTCACAAATTGATGTTCCAGTTCTTTGTTCACGTAATAGGTTGGTAAGATGTTGTTACGTTAGTAGTGTGTTTTTTGGTTTTGTTACATGTAAATTCAAAAAAAATTGATCTTATAAAATTCATCTTTTGAAAGCGACTTTTCCCGAAAAGCCAATCTGTTGAGTTGGTGTTTCGGCCTTGGGTGTGGCTACCTTGCATATCAGTAGTACAAGAATTCTTTATTCAATGACTTTTTGTTAAGACCGCTATAACTTACTTTCTATAGTCCAAAGCTGGTGGTCGGTCACCCAGTAGTGGAACGTATTTAAAATCGGCACCACGGCGATCGAGAAACTCCTTTTTAGCTTTGGCCACCAGATCTTTGTTCTTAAATAAATCCATGGCAGTTAGCGTAAGTGTTTTAGCTGCTACCATCATTCCTTTTTTTCCGATGGTGGTTCCACCAGCTGCTACGGCCTGCCAACTATGAGCGGAAGTTCCCGGAACCCAGGTAGCCGTGCTAAAGCCAACTGTAGGCACCACAAAACTCACATCACCAACATCGGTAGAGCCATATGCCCGTGCGGTTTCTTTATAGGGTTGCACATTTTTTGCCGTGGCTAAGTCAGCGCCCTGCTGACCCAAGCTAATGGCAATTTTATCAGCAAAGGCTTTTTCTTCATTAGTATACGCAATTCCTCCCACCTTGGTCAAGTTATGGTGTACCACTTTTTGTAACGTAAGGTTTGGCAAAAGTTCGTGTACACCATTTACGATTTCAAAGTCCATGGTTGTACCTGTGCCCATGGCTGCGCCCTCAGCTGCCTTGACGATACGGTCAAATATATTTTTTACCACATCTCTACGGTTGTGGCGTGCATAGTAATAGACCTCTGCGAAATCGGGAACAACGTTAGGTGCTTTTCCACCATCCGTAATGACATAGTGAATGCGTGTTTCTTGTGGAATATGTTCACGCATTAGGTTGACCATATTGTTCATTGCCTCAACCCCATCTAAAGAAGAACGTCCTCTTTCAGGTGCACCCGCGGCATGCGACGAGACACCATAAAACCGAAACTTTGCAGAAATGTTTGATAAGGCTGCGGCAGCACTAGCTGCATTCTGCGAGCTTGGATGCCAGTGCAGTGCAACATCAACATCGTCGAAGAGTCCTTCGCGCGACATATAAACTTTTGCACCACCACCTTCTTCAGCGGGAGTACCGTAAAAACGTATTGTGCCTTTGATTTTGCTAGATACCATCCAATCCTTAACCGCAATAGCCGCCGCGGCAGAAGCGGTACCGAACAAATGATGTCCGCAGGCATGACCAGCTGCCTTTCCTGCTGATTTCTTTTCGGCCACTGCTTCTTGCGAAAGCCCAGGAAGCGCATCGTATTCACCCATTATGCCTATAATAGGGCTTCCACTCCCGTATTCTGCAGTGAAGGCCGTGGGTATGTTTGCAACCCCTGTATGAATGGTAAAACCGGCTTCAGCTAGGGTTTGTTGTAGAAGGGCCGCACTCTTTTCTTCCTGATAACCCATTTCGGCCAAACCCCATATGTTTTGGGCAATTGAACTATATTTTTCTTTTTGACTATCGAGTTTTTGAAGGACATCTTCGGCCTTCTTTTGAGCGTTTAAGGCTGTAAAAGAAAGGATACAGCACATTGAAATACAGTATAGTTTTTTCATGATCATACGAGTTTGTTGGTGGTTATTAGAGTAATAGTTTTTTTCAATGCTTTGGATAATTCTTGTTCGCGAACGGTACCAGCGCAGCATAATATTGCCTTGTTGATACTTCCTTGGGCAAAGTCATTCAGCAAGTACCACAAGTGGGGCATTACCTTGTTGCCTCTAGGTTCGATTTGTATATAAGCTTCCTTATTGCACCAATCAACATCATTGTTGCCCGTTGCTATATTTTCCGTAGCCTTTTCAACATCGTATAAAATTGTACAGGCTTTTCCTTGATGAATGGAAAAGAAAAGAAAGCGTACTCCGGCAAAAAGTATTTTTTGCAAAATAGAAGACCTTTAAAGTGATTTTAAAGATACTAAAATCAACTTGCTAATAGGTGAAGATTTAGTGCAACTTATAAATGCTTGCTTGATAAGGTTTTAGCTCAAATAGCTTGTCATTGGAAAGGGTTTCTACGTCATCGTTTGAAATTACCAATTCGGCTTTCTCAAATTTAATCTCTCCAATAGTTTTGACTACTTTTTCAATAGAAAAGCTCAGCAATACCAAATAACGTTCCGCTCCCAATATTCTGGAATAGGCATATACTTCCTCATCGGCCTGTAAAAGCAAGTGGTAGGAACCATAAACCAAAGCAGGATGGTCTTTACGAACCTCTACCATTCTTCTAAAGTAGTTTAACACAGAATCTTTATTGGCGTCTTGTGCAGCTACATTAATACCCTCGGTGTGGTTTGGATTAACTTTTAACCAGGGTTTTGTTTTAGAGAAACCAGCGTTTTCAGAAGTATCCCATTGCATTGGGGTGCGGGCATTGTCTCTACTGGCCTCTTTTTCATTTTCAATAAATGCCCCTAAATCGCCACCGTTTTGTTCTATGGTTTTATAGCGGTTTTTGGTATTGATATCTTGGTAATCGGAAATTGAATTGAATCTGACATTGGTCATCCCGATTTCTTCACCATAGTAGAAAAACGGGGTGCCGCGCATGCTCAATAAGAAGGTTTGTAGCATGGTTGCCGAGTTATACCAGTGCGTTTTAGAATCATTACCCCAACGACTTACAGTTCTCGGAAAATCGTGATTGTTGAGAAACATACTTCCCCACCCTTTTTCTGCAAAAACGGCATCCCAGTCAGAATGTATTTTTTTGAACTCTGAAAGTTTCCAAGGTTCCTTGGCCATTATAAATGTTTCCCCTTGTTCGCGATCTAAACCCATAAGGTCAAAATGGAAAAACATATTAAGCTCATTTCGGTCTTCATCTACAAAATCTAAAGCACGGTCAATGCCAATGCCGGGGGCTTCTCCGACCGTCATTACATCATATTTGCTGAGCACAGCAGTATTCATTTCCTGTAAATAGTCATGCAGTTTCGGACCATTGGCATAAAACGGTATGAACTCACCCTTGTACGATTCTGGTAGTTCGGGGAAATCAGTATCCTTAGAAATAAATGAAATCACATCCATACGGAAACCATCGATGCCTTTATCAAACCAGAATTGCATCAAATCGTATATCTCTTGACGTACTTTTGGATTTTCCCATTTGAGATCAGGTTGTTTTACTGAAAAGCAGTGTAGGTAATAGGCATCGGTGGCTTCGTCATATTTCCAGGCATTGCTTTCTACATCGAAAAAACTCCATCTTTTTGGTGGAGTTCCCTTTTCCGCTGGCCACCAATGGTAATAGTCACGATAGGGGTTATCTCTAGATTTTTTTGATTCTTGAAACCACGCATGCTCATCACTACTATGGTTTACCACAAGGTCCATAACCAATTTCAAGCCTCTTTCTTTCATGCAGGCCAAAAGTTCATCGAAATCGGCCATGGTGCCAAAGGCTTCCATGATATTGCGATAATCACTGATATCATAACCATTATCGTCATTGGGGGATTCGTAAACGGGGTTTAACCAAATAATGTCGACCCCTAAGCCTTTTATATAATCCAAACGACTTATAATACCCTGAATATCACCTACTCCATTGCCTGAGGTATCCTGAAAACTACGCGGATAAATTTGGTAGACAACACCTTCTTTCCACCATTGCCGATTCAGTTCTTTTTGCATATCAAAATTCTATAAAGCACTAAATATATCATTTAACACTAATAATCTTGTGGGAAAAAAAAAGGAAATTGTACTACAACGTTTGAGGTTAAGAACTTTTCGATGAAATATATCAAAAGCCTTATGCGTAAGGGTATTTTGTCTCAAAAAATAGGTCTTCGTACTATTAGTTTAGCTAAGACTGTAATACAGTTTCCTATAGCATGATATTGTCTTTAATTCTTGAGGCAAGTTGCCTATTGGAACAAGCATTAGGTTATATTCAGCATTCTTTTTTCTAGGGCACATAAGGTTAATAGCAAGAGGTCAAGTGCCTAGTGCAAAAGCTGCACTATAACCATTGGCATAGTGCCGGTACGATGGTAACTGAAGTGGCCTGAATATCAGTACCGGTCTCTTTTCTAGCGTGTAAAGTAGCCTGGCTAAATATGTCTTAATGGGTCTTTCTGGGATGAAATCTGTTCATCACATCGGCCAAATGTGTGCGGTCTACGTGCATATAGACCTCGGTAGTGGTGATACTTTCATGGCCTAACATTTGTTGAATAGCCCGAAGGTCGGCCCCGTTCTCCAACAAATGTGTAGCAAAGGAATGGCGAAAAGTATGCGGACTGATATTTTTGTTCAGGCCTATTTTTTCAGCTAGGCGTTTTATTATTGTAAAGACCATAGCCCGGGTCAACTGTTTGCCTCTTCGGTTTAAAAAGAGAATGTCATCAAAGCCTTTTTGAATCGTCTGGTGTACTCTGATTTCCTTTCTGTAAATACTGATGTATTTCTTATTGATATCACTAATGGGAACAAACCGCTGCTTGTCACCTTTGCCCGTAACCTTAATAAAGTCTTCTTCAAAATACAGGTCTGAGATTTGAAGGTTAACTAGTTCAGAAACGCGCAAGCCGCATCCGTAAAGCGTCTCGAGCATCGCCCTATTGCGCTCACCTTCAGGTTTAGATAGGTCAATCGCTTGAATAAGTGCATTTATTTCTTTTTCGGAGAGTGTGTCTGGCAGCTTACGACCTACTTTGGGAGATTCGATTAAATCCATCGGATTGTCACTTCTGTAGTCTTCAAAAACCAAATAGTTGAAGAAGCTTTTAAGTCCTGATATAATTCGTGCCTGGGATCTCGGGTTCACGGTTTTTGCAATCTCATAGATGAATTGTTGCACGGCCTCTTTTTGAATTTGAATCGGGTTTGCCAATATCGAATTGCGTTCTAAAAAGAGTACTAATTTTTCGACATCGAGTAAATAGTTTGAAATGGAATTATTTGCCAAGCCCCTTTCGATTTTGAGGTAGTGCTCATAGTCTTTTTGGGCAAGTTTCCAATTCATTGTTTAAAGATACACAATCCGCTATTTTATGGGAACAAAGTACAGAAACAACTTGCTCTTTAAAGCCCTTGGAACTTGATTTTTTCGTTGAAATACCAATTTGGTACGTATCTTGATTGTTAAAGTTTTTTATCTTTGAATACAAACACTATAACATTACTATTATGAAAAAAGTACTTTTTACGATTATCCTGTCATTTCTTCTGGTTTCAGGACTTCAAGCGCAAGGCGATTTTAAATTTGGTGCAACAGGTGGCTTGATAACTTCGCGTATCAATAATGAATTGTCTCCTTTGGGAATCAATTTGGCAGACTTCACTGCCGCAAGCGGTACGGGCTTCTATATAGGAGCTATAGCCAATTTGGGAATTTCTGAGAAGATTGGGGTTCAACCTGAATTCATCTACGCTAAAGCCGGAGATTTGGAATACATACAACTACCGATAATGGTCAAGTATTACATCATTGACAAATTGTATGCTCAGGCCGGTCCACAATTTAGCATTTCGACCAATGCTAGTAAAGTCAAAGATATTTTAGAATTAATTGATGCTGAAGATGCAGTGAAAAGTCTTGGTATTGATATTGGTTTTGGGGCTGGTTACGACATTTTGGATAATCTCGCGGTTCAGGCAAGGTTTTCTACAGAACTAACAAATCGCTATGACGGTCCTGGTAACTCTATCAATAGGCTGAAGGCTAATAATTTCATCCTCGGAGTTGCATATTTTTTTTAAAATAAAGCCATAATTCCGTTTTGATCCGTATATTCTTAAAACCCAATATGCTATGAGAAAAATTTTACTACTTATCGGAATTTTGTTTTTTAGTTTACAAACGGGCCTTGCCCAAGTTATTCAAGGTACTAGCAATACTTCCGGCAGTGGTGCAAGTGGAGATATGATGTTTGGGGTAAAAGCTGGATTTGGGTTTTCAACCTTCTTGGAGCGCGATTTTGTAGATATTTCTCCTAAACCTGGTTTTTATGTTGGCGGAGTAGCAGAAATACCTGCGTTTTTCGATGGTTTTTATTTGCAACCCGAACTTTTGATTCAACTTCAGGGTGCAGATATTGGGGTAGAAAACTTAAATCTGCTATACCTGCATGTTCCTATTATGGGAAAGTATCATATCACCGATGCCATTGCGGTTGAATTTGGACCTCAAGTAGGATTTTTAATCGCTGATAATTGGGATGAGGATGTATCGTTAATCGACACAAAAAAGGTAAACATCGGGCTAAATGTTGGTGGGGGATATCGTTTAGACGAAAACTTCTACTTCAATTTAAGAATAAGCCCAGGATTAACTAGAGTCATCGATGCAACAAATACCAAAAATTTTGCTTTTCAGATAGGTGCCAATTATTTCTTTTAAGTCTGATTAGTAGAAAACAATAGAGATAGCCGCTTTATTAGCGGCTATTTTTTGCACTTATCCTGACGATTTTAAACTTGAAACCTACAGTATCTTGGTTTTTAAAGACGGTTTGACTCATTTGACAACAAAAATTGGTAGGTAGGAGGTAATGCCGCTAGCTTTGTTGGTATTCAACCAAACCTAATAAACCAATGAAAAAAGGCATCCTTACTTTAGTATTGATTTTTACTGCATTTGCATTGCAGGCACAACGAAACGTAGATCGCACCAATTTTAGAGCTGGTCTAAACGGCGGTCTGGTTCTTGGCGATTTCTCGGAATCATATAGTTTTGGATTAGGAGTAGATGTCTATCATCATTGGGGTGTTTCTAAAGTCCTTGATATAGGTGTCACAACTGGATTTTTCAATGCTTTTGGAGAAGATCAAACCACAACTGCAAACGGCCAAACTGTTCAAACAGAATTTGGTAACTGGCAATACCTTCCAGTTGGAGCTTCGCTCAGAATATACCCTGGCAAGAATGTAGGCTTTAAATTTGGTGGAGATATTGGTTATGCAGTAGGTATCAATGACGGCAATGAGGGCGCATGGTATTATAGACCTTCCATGGGCATTGATTTGGGTGGTGGCACTTCTGAATTAAACATCTCTTATTTGGCCGTTAATGATGATGTCGCCTTCTCCACAGTACTTTTAGGATATCTGTTTCTTTTTTAACGAGTCAAGGGGTTTTATGATTTTTATGACAGCCAGAAATGAAATCATTTCATTTTTTCTGGAGGCATAATTATTAGTACTTTTAAACCATGAAGATTCTTATACTCAACGGGCCCAATTTGAACCTATTGGGAAAACGTGAACCAGAGGTTTATGGAGACCAAACTTTTGAAGATTATTTTAAGGTATTGCAATCCAAATTCAGTGATGTTCAACTTGAATACTACCAGTCTAATATCGAAGGAGAAATTATTGGTAAAATTCAAGAAGTAGGTTTTTCCTATGATGGAATTGTCTTAAATGCTGCTTCGTATACCCACACTTCTGTGGGAATTGGTGACGCGGTAAAGGCTATTGAAACTCCTGTTGTGGAGGTGCATATTTCCAACACACACAAGCGTGAGGATTTTCGTCATGTTTCCTACATTTCATCGAGTGCCAAGGGTGTAATTTTAGGTTTTGGCCTACAGAGTTACGATTTGGCTCTTGAGAGTTTTATGTAAATTTTCTATGCTTTCATTGGTGCTTTTCTGAAGATTTAATTTTATATATTTATAGAAATGAAATAGCAGCATCATGAACTGGAAAAATCTATTCAACGAGCAAGAATCTCAGCAAGCGATTTCTAGAATTAACGCATTGACTTCTGAAACCCAACCACAGTGGGGGAAGATGAGCGTAGCGCAAATGCTAGCGCATTGCAATGTTGCCTATGAACTTGTTTATACCGATAAGCATCCTAAACCAAAGGGCTTTCAAAAATTTATGATCAAACTTTTCGCTAAAAATGTTGTTGTAGGACCAAAACCATACAAAAAAAATTCACGTACGGCTCCAATGTTTTTGATTACCGACCAAAGGGAATTCGAAACGGAAAAGAAAAGACTTATCGAACATGTGCAGAAAACACAGCAGTTGGGCCCATCGCATTTTGATGGCAAAGAATCACATGCATTTGGTGCCTTATCAGAAAATGAGTGGAATACCTTGTTTTCTAAGCATTTAGATCATCATCTGTCGCAGTTTGGGGTCTAGATTTTAGCGTATATAGTATATAGCAATTGGTATCGGCATCTTCAAACGTTCGTTTTAGCGTATATATGCTTAAACCCCACGCTATGAATAGAATTTTCAAAATTAGCTTTGTCTTTTTGGTAGCCATATTGTCGGCTTGCAACAACTCAGATGATAACAGATCTCCGGATCCAATTCCTCAAAATACGATTGCATTACAAAATGCATTTCCCAATTTAAGATTTGCAAAACCGCTCGATTTACAGAGTCCCTCAGACGGTACCGATAGAGTATTTGTAGTAGAGCAGGGCGGAACCATCAAAGTTTTTCCAAACACTGAAACAGTTTCTGAAAGCACAACTTTTCTAGACATCAGCAATGATCTTATCAGTAGAGATGAGTTGGGTTTGTTAGGGTTGGCATTTCACCCAAATTTTGGTTCAAACGGACTTTTTTACCTTGCCTATACCCCTTCTGCTGATCTTTTGGTAGTATCTAGCTTTCAAGTATCGGATTCAGATTCGAATATGGCAAACTCGAGTAGTGAAACTATCCTTCTCCAGATTCCGCAACCTTTTGCAAATCATAACGGCGGACAATTGGCTTTTGGCTCTGATGGTTATTTGTATATAGCATCTGGTGATGGAGGTTCTGGCGGTGATCCTCAGGGAAATGCTCAAAATTTGACCAATCTATTGGGCAAGATCTTACGCATAGATGTTGATCTTAACGAAAATGGATTAGCGTATGCTATTCCATTAGATAATCCATTTCTAGGTAATACGGCTGCGCGAGATGAAATTTATGCCTACGGGCTGCGTAACCCATGGCGCTTTAGCTTTGATGTACAAACTAATTTCTTATGGGCGGCAGATGTTGGCCAAAATGCGATAGAAGAAATAAATGTCATCGAAAGTGGCGCAAATTATGGTTGGAATACTTTAGAAGGTACCCAGTGCTTTAATTCGTCAAGCTGCGATACCAGTGGTTTTGAAGCTCCAGTTTTTGAGTACGACCAAAGCGCTAATGATAGGTCAATTACTGGTGGTTATGTCTATAGGGGCCAGGCTATAGCTCCACTTCAAGGGTTATATATGTATGCCGATTTCATTTCTGGGAGAGTATGGGCACTCAGTACGAATTTGGGAGGTAGCCTTACCAACCAATTAGTAGTTGAATCAAGACTACCCATTTCCTCATTCGGTACCGATGCCAATAATGAGTTATATATATGTGCCTTTGATGGGGCTATTTATAAGTTTGTAGAAAATTAGTAACTAGTTTGCCAATGGTTTCAAATACTTTTCTTCCACATAAAAAGTAGCAAAAGGGAGAAGCGATGCTACCATTAGAATAAAGCCTCTTTTTAAAGACCACTTTTTCTTAAACCAAAACAAAGCGGCAATAAGTATATAGGCAATAAATAAGACGCCGTGGGCATAACCGACATATTTGTTAGGCATCGGAATATCGGCCAAATATTTCAAAGGCATAGTGACTGCAAACAACGCCAAATACGATATGCCTTCCAGAATGGAGGTAATTCGAAATAGATTTAACATAGCTGTTAGCTAAAGAGAATTAGTATTATTATGGGAAAAATCAATCCTATCAAAGCTAGTTTCCATCCTCTTTTTTTAAAGGTGTTTTTACCCCTTGTTATAATGAACATTCCTGTAAATGCGATGGTCAACATACCAATTCCGAAGATATCAGAATACCAAATCCAGAATTTGTTGGTGGTTTTATGCAAGAACATCGTTTGCCCTAAAAATGGTGTCTTACGCTTGTATTCAACCACACCTTTCCCGGTAGTAATATCGGCATCTAGTACAATATTATCTTTGTAGAAAACACGGAGTTCATTATCACGAATACGATGGCTATCATATGTGGCATCAAGTTTCCATTTTTCTGAAATCCCCTTGATAAATTTCTCAGAAGCAATAGCATCCTTATCTGAAGGAAGTTCCAATTGTACGTCTTTGCTTTCGTAAGTGTAATCCATGGGGTACCAATCCGCACGATGGTTCAAGATAATTCCTGAAAAGGAAAAGGCAATAATTAGACCTATGTAAAAATAGGCGACATCTCTATGTACGTTTCTATTGTCCCACTTCATATCATAGGTGTATAACTTCGTCATAGGCATCTGCCACGGCTTCCATAACCGCTTCACTCATGGTAGGGTGGGGGTGAACGGCTTTTAAAACTTCATGCCCTGTGGTTTCTAGTTTACGTGCTACCACGGCTTCAGCTATCATGTCGGTAACACCGGCACCGATCATATGGCAGCCTAACCATTCGCCGTACTTGGCATCAAAAATCACTTTTACAAATCCGTCGGATGCTCCAGAGGCTTTTGCTTTTCCACTTGCGGAAAAAGGAAACTTTCCTACTTTGATATCGTGCCCAGCTTCTTTAGCCTGAGCCTCGGTCAATCCTACTGATGCAATTTCAGGTGAGCAATAGGTACAACCTGGAATGTTACCATAATCCAGAGCTTCAACATGCATACCGGCAATTTTCTCTACACAAAGAATTCCTTCCGCAGAAGCCACATGAGCTAGGGCCTGACCCTGAGTTACATCACCAATTGCATAATAGCCAGGAATGTTAGTCTGGTAAAAATCATTTACCAAAATTTTATCTCTGTCAGTCGCAATACCAACATCTTCTAATCCAATATTCTCGATGTTGGTTTTAATACCAACTGCTGATAGCACCATATCGGCTTCTAACACTTCTTCTCCTTTGGAAGTTTTTACCGTGGCTTTAACACCATCTCCGGAAGTATCAACCCCCGTAACTTCAGCTGATGTCATTATCTTGACGCCGGCTTTTTTAAAGCTACGTGCTAATTGTTTGGAAACGTCTTCATCTTCAACAGGAACAATTCTTGGCAAATACTCAACAACGGTAACCTCAGTACCCATAGCGTTGTAGAAATACGCAAATTCGATTCCAATGGCACCGCTACCTACAACAATCATTTTCTTGGGCTGCTTATCCAAGCTCATTGCATCACGGTACCCAATTATTTTTTTGCCATCTTGAGGCAAGCTTGGTAGTTCACGACTTCTAGCTCCGGTGGCAATAATTATATGACTCGCGCCGTATTCAGTTTCTTTACCATCTGCGTCTTTAACGGAAACCTTTTTTCCGGTTTTTAGTGTTCCAAAACCATTAAGGACCTCAATCTTATTTTTTTTCATCAAGAATTGAACGCCTTTGCTCATGCCGTCTGCAACTCCCCGACTTCTTTTGACAACGGCGTCAAAATCTTTGTCAACGCTTTCGGCTTTCAATCCGTAGTCACTGGCATGCTGCAGATATTCGAAAACTTGAGCAGATTTTATCAATGCTTTTGTGGGTATACATCCCCAGTTGAGGCAAACCCCTCCTAGGTTTTCTTTTTCAATAATAGCGGTCTTCAAACCTAGTTGAGAAGCCCTAATAGCGGCAACATAACCTCCAGGACCACTACCTAAAACAATAACATCAAAATTGCTCATATTTTTCGTTTTTAATATTCAATCCCTATAGCTATCGGGAGCGAGTGCAAAAGTACGCAATTCGAGTGCCAAAATCCAAGCACCAAAATCCAAAAAAATGTTATAATTGTTGATGTGGAATCCCCAAAGGTCTTCCGAAGTAAAGGAGCTAAATTCTAAAAATCGCGCGGGTGGAAAAAGACACTTTATGAATTAAGCTTTTTTTGATTAAAAGCTGCAGAGTCCCCTTTTGGAATTGATAATGAAACCCATTCCTTTCCTCTGATCATTTTTCCTATATACACTATTTGTCCAACGTGATTGGCATAGTGAGCGAGTTGTCGATTTACAGCTTCAAAAACCGTATGTGATTCGTTTCTAATTTTGATTTTTGAATTAAAGTTGTTGGAATCAATAGACTCCAACGCTTCAAAAAGGCATTGCCAACCTTTTTGCCAGGCCCTTATCATTTCGGCCTTTGTAGTATAAGGATTCTCAAATTCTGTTTCTCGATTGCGCCAGATCTTTTCACCATCTTCGGTAAAGAAATTTGTCCAGCGGCTAAACATATTACCGACCATATGTTTTACAATGATGGCCATACTATTATCATATGCGTTGTTCACCCAATGTATATCGTTCTCCTCGAGTTGATCAAAGGTTTTGTCTCCTAAAGTTTTGTAGCGTTGAAACTCGTAGACCGCACTTTTAATATAGTTTTCTTGATAGTTCATTTTGTCCTAAGATACGAAATGAAACCTCGAAAAAATTCCAAACCCTAGACTTTGGCAAGTCTGAATTTGGAATTTTAAACCCCATTTAGGTTCGGGGAATTTTTCTTAGCCTTATTTTTCGGAAGGAATGAACTTCAATGCTACTCCATTGATACAGTGCCTTTCTCCGGTAGGTTCTGGTCCGTCTTCAAAAACATGTCCCAGATGTCCACCACAGGTGGCGCAATGCTCTTCAGTACGCTTGTAACCTATTTTATAGTCGACGTCATAGGCGACGTTACCTTCGATTTCTTGGTAAAAACTTGGCCAACCGGTACCTGATTTAAATTTCGTTTTACTTTCAAATAGTGGAGTGTCGCAGCCAGCGCAAACATAGACCCCTTCCTTTTTGTTCTCTAGCAATTCGCTAGTAAAGGGGTTCTCTGTAGCAGCTTTTCGCAAAACATAATACTGTTCTGGGGTCAATTCTTTTTGCCATTCGGCATCAGTCTTGGTAACTGCAAAAGTTTTTCCCTGCATTTCGCTGTTTTTGGCCGCCATTTCTTTCTTTTCTTGGGTAGTGCCTTTGCAACCAGTTAGCAGCAGTACCAATACAATAGCAATATTTTTTAACATAATTTCATGCTTTTTAATTCAGACGTACTTTCGAGTGATTCCTTTCAAAAGTAAGACCTAAAATAAAAAAATCCTGCTTTCAGTATGAGAACAGGATTTCAATGCGCGACGAAGTAGAATTTTCTATTTAAGTTTTACCCTTGGTACATCTTTATTTTCTACTCCCAAATGGGCCATAACGGCTTCAATATTTGTGTGGTCTAAATTTGATTTTCCCGACGCCTCTCCAGGTACTACAGCGATACGAAATACTTGATTATCGGTATCACCAGGTAGTAACAAACCTAAGTCAAAATCTGCTTCGAGAAAGATATTTACATCAAAAAAAGTGTGATCAAAGTTATATTGCAATAACCCTTGGTCAACAATTAGAGTTTGTGGTAACAAGCGCCAGATATCAACAGCTTCACCATTGCTATCTTCTGTTTGATCAAATAAAATATACACTAAAACGACATCTGTTTCAAAAACTTCTATGGTATTCGGAAATTCGTAAAAAATACTATAATCATCTTCAGCAGTAAAATCTCCTTCAATATCGATTACCTGCGCGAGAATATTTACCCCGTCTTGGCCGTCAATGCCATCTCTTCCATCTAGTCCGTCTAATCCATCACGACCATCAAGGCCATTTACTTCACAGGAGACCATTAAAAGCGTTATAATTGCGCTGAATAGTAGAGTTGCTTTTTTCATAATAATAGTATTTAGTTTATACGAATTTTTCAAATTTGGAATTTATAATTCAAAAAGCGTTCCACTTTTTAATTTCTAACCTAATTTATCGTAAAAGTTAGTTTTTAAAAGCAAAGTAAGTATTGATTTACTGCCCTATATTAGGCAAACTTGATTAGTTTTGCAGCAAATAAACAACCAAATGGCAAAGGTTATTACGCACAGTCTTTTTTCTGATTTTGATATTGATTTATTTAAATCAGGAAAACATTACAGATTATATGAGAAGTTGGGTTCTCACCCCATGGAGCTTGATGGGGTGCAGGGAACTTATTTCGCTGTATGGGCACCAACTGCCCGTACGGTATCAGTGGTTGGCAACTTCAATGCTTGGGACGATAACGAACATCTACTGCAAGTGCGTTGGGATTCAAGTGGAATTTGGGAAGGGTTTATTCCCAATATTGGTCATGGAGAAATTTACAAGTATAAAATACATTCAAATAACCATGGAATAGTTACGGAAAAAGCAGACCCCTTTGCGCGTTATTGCGAACATCCGCCGAATACGGCCTCAATTGTTTGGGAGGCAGCGTATACTTGGAATGATAAAAAATGGATGGGGTACCGTGCCGATAAAAACGGACTCGATAGGCCCTATTCCGTTTATGAGGTACATTTGGGTTCCTGGAAAAAGAAGAATGGCAATGCATTCTTGTCGTATGAGGATTTCGCCGAAGATTTAGTTCAATATGTAAAGGAGATGGGCTTTACCCATGTGGAGTTCATGCCGGTTATGGAATATCCGTATGATCCCTCATGGGGGTATCAACTTACGGGGTATTTTGCTCCAACTTCACGATTTGGAGAGCCCGAAGGATTTAAACGGCTAGTTGATAAATTACATCAAAATGACATTGGTGTAATTCTAGACTGGGTACCCTCTCACTTTCCCGAAGATGCACATGGTCTAGGTTTTTTTGATGGATCTCATTTATACGAACATCCAGATCGAAGAAGAGGCTACCACCCTGATTGGAAAAGTTTGATTTTTAACTACGGGCGCAATGAAGTTCGCGCTTTTTTAATTAGCAATGCGCTTTTTTGGTTAGACCAATTTCATGCCGATGCCCTGCGTGTTGATGCCGTAGCTTCTATGCTCTATCTCGACTATTCTAGAGAGGAAGGAGAGTGGGAACCCAATATGTATGGTAACAACGAAAACTTAGAGGCGCTGTCCTTTATTCGAGAATTGAATGAGGCGGTTTACGAAAATTATTCAGGTGTTCAGACTATTGCAGAGGAATCAACCGCATTTTCTGGGGTTTCAAAACCGGTAAGTTTAGGCGGACTTGGTTTTGGAATGAAATGGATGATGGGATGGATGCACGATACCTTAGAGTATTTCAAAAAAGAACCTGTATATCGAAAACACCATCAAAACGATTTGACATTTAGTATGACGTATGCCTTTACTGAGAATTTTATGCTACCATTTTCTCACGATGAGGTGGTGTATGGAAAGCAATCATTGGTATACAGAATGCCAGGTGATGAGTGGCAGCAATTTGCAAATCTACGGCTGCTCTTCGGGTATATGTTTACGCATCCTGGAACAAACCTAATATTCATGGGAGGGGAATTTGGTCAAACTTCCGAATGGAACTTCCAGCAGAGTTTAGACTGGCATTTGCTAGATCACAAAGTGCATTCAGGGGTTCAACTATTGGTGAAAGATTTGAATGCCTTTTACAAATCGCATCCAGCTTTGTACGAGAAACAATTTAGCCACGAAGGATTTCAGTGGATTGACTATGGAGACCATGAAAATTCAGTCTTAACCTACATTCGTAAAGGGCATGATGAGAAGAACGATATTTATATCGCATTGAATCTAACCCCAGTTCCAAGGGAAAATTATCGTATTGGTATTCCCAAAAAATCAGGTCTTGTAAAAGAGCTGTTCAATAGCGACGCTCAAAAATATGGCGGCTCTGGCATGGAAACGAATATTTCCAAGTTAAGCTCAAAGGAATGGCATGGTTATAAAAAATCTGTGGAAATGACCATTCCGCCTTTAAGTATTGTCATTTTTAAATAGAAAAACTGACAATTTCGTTATAGTTGGAAAATTCTGCTCTTATCGCTTTATTTTTATGGATTATTAGTCTAATTTTTCCCCTTCAATTAAACTAAATAATGATAACCAATACAGAATTAGAATACAAAGGGAATTTATACCCAAACCAGATAGTCGATTTTCTACAAGACGTTGACAAGTTATATTTCACCTCGGAAAATGGTGTGGTACTACAAATTACAGTGCTCCGCAACAGCATGCTACGCTTTAGATATGCCACTAATTACAATTTTGAACCCGATTTTTCGTATGCCATCAGTAAAGATGGAATTCGCGGTTATGATAAATTAGGAGTTTCGGAAACTAAAACCGAGTACCTAATCGAAACCATTCGTATGAAGGTTTTGGTAGATAAAAAAACGATGCGCGTTCAGATTTCTGACCCCGAAGGAAACATCATAAATGAAGATGAAATTGGTTTCCATTGGGAAGAGAATTACGAATATGGGGGTAATACCGTGAAGATGAGCAAAATTACCCAGACAGGAGAAAGTTTCTATGGACTGGGCGATAAGGCGACACATTCAAATCTAAAGGGAAAAAGGCTTGAAAATTGGGTAACTGACCAATATGCCTATGGAAAAGACCAAGATCCGTTGTATAAGGCAATTCCATTTTATGTCGGATTAACCAATAACAAGGCCTACGGTATCTTTTTTGATAATAGTTTCAAAACCCATTTTGATTTTGCCCATGAAAGACGTACTACCACTAGTTTTTGGGCTGACGGGGGCGAAATGAACTACTATTTTATTTATGGCCCTCAGATGTCAAAAGTGGTTCGCTTATATACAGATCTAACGGGAAAACCTGAGCTGCCACCTTTATGGGCTTTAGGATACCAGCAATCGAAATGGAGTTATTTTCCAGAAAGTAATGTCAAAGAGATCGCCAAGAAGTTTAGAGATTTAAGAATTCCCTGTGACGGTATCTATTTAGATATTGATTATATGGATGGATTTCGCTGTTTCACTTGGGACAAGAAACGCTTTCCTGATCCAAAGCGAATGATCGATGAGCTTGAAGAGGACGGTTTTAAAACCGTGGTTATGATCGATCCGGGAATAAAGATCGATCGCGATTATTGGGTATACCAAGAAGCTATGGAAAATGATTATTTCTGTAAACGTGGTGACGGACCCTATATGCATGGGAAAGTGTGGCCTGGCGAATGTCACTTTCCAGATTTCACCAATCCGGAAGTGCGTAAATGGTGGGCTGAATTGTATAAAGAATTTATGGCCGAAATGGGTGTTCACGCGGTTTGGAATGACATGAATGAACCTGCGGTAATGGAAGTGCCTTCTAAAACGGCTCCCCTAGACACACGTCATAACAACGATGGAAACCCCAGCACTCACAGAAAATCACATAATGTTTACGGAATGCAAATGGTGCGGGCTACCTATAACGGAGTTAAAAAACATTCCTATCCAAAAAGGCCTTTTGTAATTACCAGGGCGGCCTATGCAGGAACACAACGATATGCTTGTACTTGGACAGGCGATAATGTTGCCACCTGGGAACACTTATGGTTGGCTAATGTTCAAATGCAGCGCATGTGTATGAGCGGGTATTCATTCGTTGGCTCTGATATTGGAGGTTTTGCAGAACAACCGAATGGAGAACTTTTCGCTCGCTGGATTCAACTAGGAATTTTTCATCCCTTTTGCCGGGTACACTCTAGTGGTGACCATGGAGATCAAGAACCTTGGTCTTTTGATGATGATGTAACTGATATTGTTCGCAAATTTATTGAGTTGCGCTATCAGTTATTGCCATATCTGTATACCATGTTCTACGACTATGCCAAGAACGGTATTGCTATGCTGAAATCTTTGGTCATGTTCGACCAAGAAGACGTACAAACACATTTCAGAACTGACGAGTTTATTTTTGGAGATCAAATATTGGTTTGTCCGGTTCAAGAACCAAATGCTCAGGGGCGACGCATGTATATTCCTAGAGGGAGATGGTATAATTTCTGGACCGAAGAGGTAGTAGATGGAGGCAAAGAAAAGTGGGTTGCTGCTGACATTGATAAAATTCCATTATTTATAAAAGCAGGTGCCATTATTCCAAAATATCCTGTACAGCAGTTTGTGGGTGAAAAGAAAATCGACCAGCTGATTCTCGACGTTTATTATAAGGAGGGTATTGAAAATTCTATGGTGTACGAAGATGGCCAAGACGGATATGATTACACCAAAGGCCGCTATAGTATGCGCAAATTTAGATTGCAAGCAAAACTCAATAAATTAAGCATCCAACAGCATAAAGATGGCACGTTTATTACTTCTTATGAAACCTTTAGAATTAAGTTTCATGGACTACCTTTTGAAATCAATGGCATAGAGATTGATAATGAGAAGGTAAATTTAAATGATGTAAAGAAAAACGGAAATCATTCGATAGAAGTGAACAAAAACTTTACTACCCTTCACATTACAGGGAAATAATTTTTTTTGTACTTTACAAAAACTAAACACACACTATCATGAGAAAATTAATTCTAGCGCTGGTCATTTTTATTGGCGTTACGGCATGTAAAACAAATCCATTTACGGGGCAAAAAGTATTGAATTTTTATGGGAATAAGCAAATTTTCCCCATGGCGTTTGCGCAATACGATCAGTTTCTAACCGAAAATGCGGTTGTGGAAAATACAGAAGAATCACGAATGATTACAAGAGTTGGTCAGCGTATTTCTTCTGCGGCCGAACGATGGCTTACGGCAAATGGATACCCCGGTTATTTGAAAGATTACCAATGGGAGTATAATTTGGTCAAGGATGAAACGGTAAATGCATGGTGTATGCCAGGCGGTAAGATTGTATTTTACACAGGCATATTACCTATTACGCAGCAAGAAACAGGAGTGGCTGTTGTCATGGGCCATGAGGTAGCACATGCCTTGGCAGATCATGGGGCCCAACGAATGAGTGCTGGCACATTACAACAACTTGGAGCGGTTGCCGGAAATGTTGCAATTCAAGACCCACAGAAAAGAAACATGTTCAATCAGGCCTACGGCTTGGGGTCGACCTTGGGTATAATGCTTCCTTTTAGCAGAAGCCATGAGACCGAGGCAGATCGTATAGGTTTGCAAATAATGGCCATTGCTGGCTATAACCCCGATGAAGGTGCTGAATTATGGAAACGCATGAAAGCAAAAAGTGGTGGTCAAGCCCCACCAGAGTTTATGAGTACGCACCCTTCAAATGATACACGTATATCCAATTTAACACAATGGGCACCCTTGGCTAAAAAAGAAGCTGCAAAATTTGGAGTGACCACCTTTCAATAAATGGTATTTGTAATAATCGTATATTTAAAACCGTCAGCTTAGAGGCTGACGGTTTTTTTATGACCAAACCACACCTATGGCAAGAACTTTAGCAGTTAAAGGAAGCAAAAAACTACTCAACGCTTGGGCCTTTTATGATTGGGCAAACTCTGTATATAGTTTGGTTATTTCCTCAGCCATTTTTCCCATATTTTATGGAGCACTTTTTAGGGTGGCCGAGGTGGAAAAAATCACCATTTTTGGAGGGGAAATTGCCCGAGCTCCACTTATTAGTTATGTCACTTCAGCGGCCTTTTTATTTATTGCTTTCATTACCCCATTTTTATCTGGAATTGCAGATTATTTGGGTAACAAAAAGATTTTTATGCAGTTCTTTTGCTATTTAGGTGGAATCTCCTGTATTGGTCTGTATTGGTTTTCATTGGATAATATTTATATCGGTTTAATCTGTTATTTTTTCGGATTAGTAGGCTTCTGGGTTAGTTTTGCCTTCAATAATTCCTATTTGCCAGACGTAGCTTTTCCTGAGCAACAAGATGCTGTTAGTGCAAAAGGATTTTCAATGGGGTATGTTGGTAGTGTACTTCTCCTACTTTTTAATCTTGCTATGGTGATGAAGCCCAATTTTTTCGGAATTGAAACTGACACCGAGGGAATAGCCGAAATAAAAGCAATGAAGTATTCTTTTTTAACAGTGGGTATCTGGTGGATTATTTTTGCTCAATATACATTCTACCATCTTCCGAAGGGCTATAAAAAAGAAGGAGAAAGAAAGAATATTATTCTCAATGGTTTTAAAGAATTAAAGCTTGTTTGGAAACAATTAGGCAATGAGATAAAACTGAAAAGATATCTGATTGCTTTTTTTGTATATAGTATGGCCGTTCAAACTGTAATGCTCATCGCTACCTATTTCGGGGAGGAGGAAATCAAATGGGGTACCGATAACGAACGTACAACGGGACTAATTGTGAGTATTTTGGTTATTCAAATCGTTGCTATCATCGGGGCAACGGTAACCGCTTGGGCATCAAAGCGATTCGGAAACGTTCAAACCATAATTATCGTCAATTTGATGTGGGTGCTTATTTGTGTGTATGCTTATTTTATGGTTACTCCGATAGATTTTTATATAGGCGCAGGTTGTGTAGGTTTAGTGATGGGCGGTATTCAAGCGCTTTCACGGTCTACCTATTCCAAATTTTTGCCAAATACCACAGATACTACTTCATTTTTTAGCTTTTATGACGTCTCGGAAAAAATTGGGATTGTAATTGGAACATTTATGTATGGTTATATAGCCCAAGTTACAGGAAGCATGCGCAATGCCACTATATTTTTAGGATTGTTCTTTTTAGTCGGCATGCTTTTGCTAATGCGGGTCAATAAAGAAAAAGCCACCATTTAAGGCCAGGCTATTTTTGGCTATTTGACTTTAGCCCTAACAACTGAAGCTTAGCATACCAGATACCTGTGATTCGCAATATGGCCTATTAAGCACACTTTTTTAAATTATTATCCCAAAAAATTATGCTTTCTCAGTAAAGAAAAGCTACTCGAAAGTTTCTTTAAATGCGTACGAATTTTCTATAGCATGTATTGAACAGGATAATCATGCCGTTCATCGAATATCTTAGGCTTTATAGGGCACTACGCTAGCTTTGTAATACCAAAGCCGACCACCATATGAAAAAAAAATACTCAAACAAAAGTTTCGTATTTGTACTGCTGAGCTTTTTGTTGATTGCCGCTATTCCCGCCTTTGTAGATTCAGGGATACCTAACGCGACGCCCATCGAACCCTATTTTGGTAACAAATTTCCCTCAATGCAGCCTACAACGGCAAGTTCAGCGCCTATTTTTTCAAATTACGTAGAAAATATTAACTACAGCGGTGTCTTGGGAGTGACCCAAGCCCCTAATAGTTCCATTATCTATGTTTCGGAGCGAAACGGGTTTATTTATTCTTTCGATAAGGATGCGACAAACCCACAAAAACAGTTGTTTAGAAATATGGAAGACTTGGTGTGGAATGGCCAAGATTCTGGTTTGCTTGGTTTGGCTTTTCATCCTGAATTTAATATACCGGGCTCCTCCAACGCGAATTACCTTTATATTTATTATGTAACACTTAGATCGAATAAAAAATACATAAGAGTATCTCGTCTTACTAGGCATACCGGCGCTGAAGTCTATGATCAGAATTCGGAGCAAATACTTATTGAACAAGATTTAAGTTTTACGTCTACAAACTTGCATCGAGGGGGAGCTTTAGCTTTTGGTGACGACGGTTTTCTTTACATAACTATAGGCGATTTAGGCGTCATAACGAACTCGCAAAATATTAATGAAAGATTGGCTGGGGGCGTTTTAAGAATCGACGTAGATAAAAAGGGAGGTGCAATTTCACATCCATTACGAAGAACACTTCAGCAACTAGGGCAGGGGGTTACAGATAACTATTATATACCTACCGATAATCCATGGGTTAATGCTGATGGTAGTGTTTTTGAGGAATATTTTGCAATAGGTTGTAGAAGTCCGCATAAGATGACAAAAGATGTACTAACCGGTACGATGTACATAGGCAATGTAGGTTCGAATTCTGGGGTTAAAAAAGAGGAAATTAACGTGGTTCAAAAAGGGGCAAATTATGGCTGGCCTTTTCGCGAAGGGGAAACGGATAGACCAGATCTTCTACCAAGACCCGCCAACATTATTGGTACGGTAACCGACCCTTTATTCTATTACGAGCATAACAACGGCAGTGTTTCAATAAACGGAGGTTATGTTTATCGCGGTTCTGAAATTCCCGAATTATATGGAAAATATATTTTTGGCGATTATGGCAGTCGAAAAGTATGGTCGCTTAATTTAGATGGTACAGGCTTCAGTGTAATTGCCACAATGAGTTCAAGTTTTGCCACATTTGGCCAAGATTCCGATGGTGAAATATATATTGGTCAGTTAGGAAACAATAAACCACTACTAAAACTTGCAAATAGCCCCTTATTTTTAACCGGAATAAGCGGTGATTACTTTATACGTTCTAAACAATCAGGCAAATATTTCGACGTTTCGGGGGTGAGTACCGCCAATGGTGCAAATATTCACCAATGGACATTTACTGGTGCTTCTAATCAACAATGGTCTATTGAAAGTGAAGGTGCGTTTGGATACGTGTTGAGAAGTAAAAATAGCGATAAGGTTGCCGAGGCTGCGGCCTTCGGTACTGCCAATGGTACCAATGTTCAGCAATGGGCATATACGGGTACCAACAGTCAAATTTGGACTCTTGAGAAGTCTGATAATGATTACTTTAAAATACGAAACGTTCACAACAACTTATACCTTAACGTTGCCAACACTTCTAATTCTAATGGTGTAAATATTGAATTACGAGAAGACATCGACAATGATACCCAGTTGTGGGAGTTGGTTCACATCAATGGCCCTGCCGTGACACCACCTCGATTTTTATCAGATACTGGAGTGTTTTCTGATTTGTCTAATCTAGTGGCCGTCCCCGGAGTAATTCCGTATGACATAAATGCCCCATTTTGGTCAGACGGAGCAGAAAAAAAGAGATGGGTAATATTGCCGAATGATGGTGCTTTTAATAGCGTTGATGAGCAGGTTGATTTGGACCGTGAAGATTTATGGGCATTTGATAGAACTAGAGGGCAGTGGAGCTTTCCTCCCGGCACCGTATTCGTCAAACATTTTGAGATACCACTCAATGAAAATACCCCTGATCAGCGAAGAAAATTAGAGACTCGTTTTATGATTTTGCAGGAAGACGGCAAAATAGAAGGATTAACCTACAAATGGAATAATGCTGGAACTGACGCAGAACTTATTTTTGATGGAACTACAGAAGATTTTACTATTACACAAACCAATGGAGGCACCCGTAATCAAAAGTGGACTTACCCTAGCAGATCAGATTGCATTAGCTGTCATACCGAAGCGTCTGGTGGCGTTTTAGGTACACAAACAAGTCAATTGAATGGCAATTTTATGTACCCGTCCACTGGATTAACTGCAAATCAATTAACCACTTGGGATCACCTCAATATTTTCGATGAAGCCATAGATGTAAATGCAGTGAATAAGTATATAACGTCAATGCACATTGACGATGAAAGCGCATCTTTAGAGCAAAGGGTGCGATCTTATTTGGATGTAAATTGCGCTAGTTGTCATCAGCCAGGAGGTGGAACGAGAAGTGATATGGATCTACGCTTAGAAACCAATCTTGATGGACAACAGTTGATCAACGGTGAAGTAATTTCGAATTTAGGCATACCCAACGGAAAGACTATTGTGCCGGGAAGTCCAGAAAATTCTATTCTTTATCAGCGTGTTAATCAGGTCAATACGTCAACTGCTATGCCTCCATTGGCTAAAAATCATATTGATACAGAAGCCGTACAGCTTATCGAAGATTGGATTAATGCCCTAAACCCGGCAATTGATGGTAATGGGTGGAATGCGACTTACTTTACTGACCTTGAGCTCACTGAGCCTGCCTTTACTAGGGTAGATAAGGCCATTGACTTTAACTGGGATACAAATCCACCTCAGAGCGGTTTTCAGCTCGAGAATTACGCTGTAAGATGGCAAGGTTTGTTAGAAACACGCTTTGATGAGTTATATACGCTGTCCTTATTGTCAGATGACGGAGTGCGTTTATGGATAGATGGAGAACTACTAATCGATGAATGGAACGTGCAAACGCTAACCGAAAATTCGGTACAGGTACAGCTTAATAAAGGAACCCATGAAATAAAAATAGAATACTACCAAGCTGCCGGAACTGCCAGAATACATTTCTTTTGGGAGAGTAATAGCCAGTCAAGAGAAATGGTTCCAACAATGTATGTTGAACCGAGTGAAGGCTATGCAATTGCAGTTACCGGGGTTACCGTTGATCCAATAGAAGCATCGATGTTAGTCGATGACCAATTGTCATTAACTGCAGCAGTTGCTCCATCAAATGCAGATGATACTTCAGTGGTTTGGTCCTCGAGTGATACAGGCATAGCAACGGTAAGTGTTGACGGAATGGTCACTGCTATTTCAGAAGGCATGGCTACCATTACTGTTACCACTACTGACGGTAGCTATCAGGCAACATCGGCAATTACCATCGAAAATCAGCCCATAAATGTTGAGGGCGTGAGTGTTGTTCCGCCATCGGTTGCCTTGGTTGAAGGGGAAATTCAACAATTGACTGCGATGGTTGAGCCTGTCGATGCTGACGATAGTTCAGTGAGTTGGTCTTCTAGTGATACAGCGATAGCGACAGTTACAACGGATGGGTTGGTCGTGGCCGTAGCAGAAGGAACAGCGATAATAACGGCAACTACCACTGACGGTGGCTATGAAGCGACATCTTTAATTTCTGTTGAAGGGGCGACCGTGAGCGTAACTGGCGTCAGTATTGCGAGTACTGTAACGAATCTTGAGATTGGAGCAACCCAACAACTTACGGCTACGGTATCGCCACCAGATGCTAGTAATCCATCAATAGGGTGGTTTTCAAGCAATAATGAAATTGCTACAGTTGATATGAATGGTTTGGTAACTGGGGTTGCAGAAGGTATGGTAACCATATCAGCTATAAGCGACGAAAACAACATTTCAGATAGTCTGGACATAACAATTCTTCCCCAACCTCCGCTATGTTCACCTATAAGTACATTGACTTGTAGTGATATTGTTGTTACCCTGCCCTATGATCTTGATTTCAGTGGTTCGGTAGCCAATACTATGAGTGAGGAGAGTGGTCACGGAACAGGATTCACGATGGTATTGGACCATTCTGAGACGAGAAGGTCTGGCGATCTTTCGGTATCTGATCCTAACGTGATTGGTTATGAACCATCCTTGTTAAGCCTTACTGGAGGCAGTCTGGCTTTCACGAGTCAACGA
>NZ_JBDWJN010000007.1:0-57021 GCF_039974175.1 Maribacter sp. | reverse complement strand
TCAGGACAGTTTTTTTCATCCTTAAGAAACAGCAAAAGAGCACAGTGGGCTCAGTACAGAAATTTTAATCGCTAAAACCTATTGGAAAGAAAATAATTACAATTGAGTCTTTAAAAACCACAACTCAGTAATTTCAATTTCATTTCCCAAACAAATCAAAGCATTTTTGTACCAACATTAAACAACAAACAATTTTAAAAACATAGAAATTATGAAAGCATCAATCAACAGAACAGCAACAGAAGCAAAATCAGGACAGTTTTTTTCATCCTTGAGAAGTAGCAAAAGAGCACAATGGGCTCAGTACAGAAACTTTAACCGCTAATCACGGTCTTGGAGTACATCATCATCAAACGAACAACGTCATGAAATCATTTATCAATCAATACCCAACAGCATCGAAAAAGTTTGTATTTCTAAAAAAACTTGTCGAGAGTAAGCGATTTAGAGGTGCAGAACAGAATTATAGTCTTCAATAGGGCTATGACAAACACTAAAAAGGGATACACTTCATCAATGTATCCCTTTTTTTATATGCAACTAAACCCTAATTTATCACTTTCTTTGAATCGGCATTTAAGAAATACACATGTGGCGGCCTGCCATAAATTTTAATGATTTTCCTAATAACTAGCACTCCAACTATCCCAAGATAATTTACTAGTGTACATCGTATAGAAGCAGAGGTGAACGCATAAAACAGTTTATTTAATCTTTGATGATGTTCGTTACCGATTCTTGCGTTGGGTAACTCCGCATTCAACAACTAATACGGTAACGCCATCGTATGGTCCTTCCCCCTTTTAGCATGATTGGTTGGCACCTGATAGTTACATTGTGAAATAGGGTAACCAATCCTCAAGAGCTCCCGTTTGGCATTTTCAAATGCCAGTAGGCTATCATACACAAAATGTATCGTTTTCTTTTCAAGATCAATATCCAAAATACGCAGGTCAAGAATCCGACTCAGGTTACGAACAATACAGCTTTTCGAGGCTGCGGATTTTAAACTATCAATTTTAGCACTTGCTTTCATAATCGTAGATTTTGTATGAGCCAAAATTAGAAAGTGAAACTGTCTTAAAAAATGATATATGTCATAATGAATGTCGTTAATTCTTTCTTGATTTGTGCATATTCCAAATCCTATGGACAAAGAACTTGTATTGGGTATCGATATAGGTGGTACTTATACCAAAATTGGGTTGGTGGATGCTTTAGGAAACATCTTTCAAACTAAACAATTCGCAACGGAGGCCAAGCAACCTTATACCACTTTTTTAGGGCGACTGAAAACTGAAATCAATGCGCTAAAATCTGGTTTGCAATCAAATCATCAACTCCTGGGAATAGGTGTTGGAGCACCAAATGCGAACACCCATACCGGAGCGATGGAGAACCCACCTAACTTTAAATGGGGTAATACCATACCGGTAGCCCATTCTCTTAAGGAGCTATTTGGTCTACCTATCATCATTGCCAATGATGCCAATGCCGCGGCAGTTGGTGAATTGGAATTTGGTATGGGGAAAGGAATGAAAAACTTTGTTGTGCTTACTCTGGGCACAGGATTAGGTAGCGGTATTATTTCAGACGGGGCACTGGTGCTGGGGCAAAACGGCATGGCTGGCGAAATTGGTCATGTCAATGTGAATTCTTCCCTTAATGCCAGACAATGTAATTGCGGTTTGTTAGGATGTTTAGAAACCTATGTTTCTGTTACCGGCATGCGCAGGACCATTTTTGAGCTTATCGCCGAAATGCGAGATGATTCGCCTTTGCGCAGCATAAGCTTTGAAGCCATGACCGGGGAAATCATTTCTGAGGCGGCTCTTCAAAATGACGCTATTGCCCTAAAAGCTTTTGAATACACGGCAGAAATTCTGGGTATACAAATGGCGGATACGGCAGCACATTTTGACCCTGAAGCTTTTATACTCTTGGGCGGACTGAGCAAGGCTGGTGATATTCTCGTGAGACCTACCATCGAAAGCATGGAGAATCATCTTTTTGTAGCTTATAAAAACAAAGTGAAGGTACTGATTTCAGACGGCCCTGGAGAGCATACGGTGTTGGGGCCCGCTGCTTTGGCCTGGCGTATGTTTACAGGAAAATCAAAAGAACCACATATGGTTTAGGCTGGTTAGCGAGCAACCAAATCAAATGCCTGTCGGGCAATCTCAAGTTCTTCATTAGTCGGTATTACCAGTATTTTCACCTTCGAATCTTTATGCTGTATTTCTAGCGTAGTTGATCTCCGTTCCTGGTTCTTTGCAAGATCAATTACAATACCCAAAGCCTCCATCTCAAGGCATACCATTTCACGTAAGAGACTAGAATTTTCACCTATACCCGCGGTAAAAATTAACGCATCTGCACCGTTTAGGGTTGCGAAATACCCTCCGATGTATTTTTTGATACGGTAGGAAATCATTGCCAAAGCCAATTGACATGCTTTATTTCCATTTTCAGATTCCTTTTGAATTTCCCTTAGATCAGAGTACCCAGTTAGGCCTAAGAGTCCGCTCTTTTTATTCAGCATCTGGTTCACCTCCGTTGAAGTCAGCTGCAGCGTATCCATTAAGTGAAAAATAACGGATTGGTCGATGTCACCACTCCTTGTTCCCATGATGAGTCCATTAGCAGGACCAAACCCCAGGGAATGATCAATACTCTTTCCACTTTTGACCGCTGTCATACTACAGCCATTCCCTAAATGAATACTGATTAATTTGGCAGAAGAATTGCCTAGGTAATCCATTGCTATTTCTGTGACATACTTATGACTTGTACCGTGAAAGCCATACACCCGAATATGATGTTCGTCGGCAAGGGCTTTTGGGATGGCATAGCGATATGCTTTTTCTGGAAGCGTTTGATGAAAGGCCGTATCAAAAATCGCAATCTGAATTGCCTTATTAAAAATCTCCTTTGCAACTTCTATTCCCGTAAGATTGGCAGGATTGTGGAGGGGCGCCAATGAGGCCAAGTTTTCGATTTCCGCTAAAACCGTAGCGTCAATCTTCGTTGGTTTATCAAATCGACTTCCACCGTGTACTACCCGGTGCCCCACGATGGTAATTTCATCTGGGTCTTTCAAGACCCCAAATTCTTCATCCAACAACCAATCGGTTATCTTTTTTAATCCATTGTAATGATTCGAAATCTGGAGGATATCAGATTTTGAGAATGCTCCTGATTCGAGCTGTAGTTTTGAATTTGGCAATCCGATACGTTCGGCAAGTCCTTTACATAAGACGGTTTCCGATGGCATTTCAATAAGTTGAAATTTTATCGAGGAACTTCCTGAATTGATAACAAGTATGCGCATAAGTCACTAACTTTCTTGTGCTTGAATAGCGGTTACGATAACCGTATTAAAAACATCATCAACTGTACAACCTCTACTCAGATCATTAACTGGTTTGTTGAGGCCTTGTAGCATTGGGCCAATGGCCAATGCACCTGTTTCTCTTTGTACAGCCTTATAGGTATTATTTCCTGTATTTAAATCTGGGAATATCAAGACGGAAGCCTGCCCAGCTACATCAGAATCGGGTAGTTTACTTTTCCCTACCAAGGGATCTACTGCAGCATCATATTGAATAGGTCCTTCTATTTCAAGATCTGGATGTTTGCTTTTTACCAATTCAGTAGCCCGTCTTACTTTGTCTACCTCTTCTCCTTTACCAGAGCTTCCTGAGGAGTAAGAGAGCATTGCTATTTTGGCCTTTATTCCAAAAGCTTCGGCAGAAGCCGCAGAAGAAATCGCTATCTCCGCCAATTGCTCAGCAGTAGGGTTGGGATTGATAGCACAATCACCAAAGACCGAAACCCGATTTTCCAAACACATAAAGAAAACCGAGGATACCACTTTAATTCCGGGTTTGGTTTTAACAAACTGCAATGCAGGTCGAATAGTATGCTGCGTTGTATGAATGGCACCTGAAACCATTCCATCGGCATCTCCTTGATATACCATCATGGTACCAAAATAGGAAACATCGAGCATGGTATCTCTGGCTACATCCATATTCACACCCTTGTGTTTGCGCAACGCATAAAACTTTTCAGCGTAGCTTTCAGAATTTGGTGAATTCTCAGGATCAACAATTTTAAGGTCTGAAATATCAATTGCCAATTGCATTGCGTTTTTTTCAATTTTATTTCGCTTACCCAAAACCGTAATAGCTACAATACCCAACCTACTAAGTTCACTCGCAGCTTCCAGAATTCTTGCATCTTCGCCTTCGGGTAAGACAATGTGCTTTTTCTGCTTCTTAGCGCGCTGTAGCAGATTGTATTGAAACATTCTTGGTGTTATTCCTTTCGGCTCAAAAGTCTGCAAACGTTTTAACAGCAATTCACCGTCGACATAGGTGTTAAAGAGTGATATTGAGGTTGCGATTTTTTGTTTGCTTTGGGCATAAATCTTTGACTTGATGTTTCCAACAGCATTGGCCGCATCAAAAGTACCGTGCTGTACTGATATTATTGGAACATGGGTTTCGAAACCTTCCAATAGCTTCAGAATGGACTTTTCAGGAAGTAATCCGCCCGTTAGCACGATACCAGATATTGCCGGATAATTGTCGGAAAGATTGGCATGAAGGGCACCAAGAATAATATCAGAACGATCACCGGGCGTAATCACCAAGCTGTTTTCACGCAAATGGGTGAGGTAATTATTAAGCTGCATTGCCCCTACTCCGAAACTTCCCGTTTGATTATTGAGGTTTTCCTTACCAAAAAGAACTTTACCTTGAAGCGACTCCATAATTTCTTTTAGGGTAGGGTGCGATAAATTCTTGACCCTGGGTACCGCAAATGAAATCGTTGAATGATTTAATTCCGATTGCAAACGGTCTTTAACCAATGCTATATTTTCAGGTCGCACTTTGTTCGCGACAACGCCAAGAACATTAATCTCTTTTTGTTTATAGGTGTTTACTGCAGATTCTAAATTACCACAAAACTCCTCAAGTGTTTTTCCTTTGCCATTATCCACCAAAATGGCGGGAATACCTAGATTCTTCGCAATGTCAATATTCAAATCAAATTCAATGATGCTTCCGTCACTAGAAAAATCGCTACCCTCAACCAAAATAAAATCGAATCGTTCTTCAAGTTGCTTGTACTTGGCGATAATGATATCTAAAATATCGCCTTGCTTGCCATCGTTGAACAAATCTACAACCTGGCTTTGTGTAAGCGCTGATGCCTCTTCAGGCTTGAGGGGCAACCCAAAATGTGATAGAACGGTATTGATATGATTGTCAATTTCTCCTGACTTAACATCGTCAATAACAGGCCTAAAATAACCTACTTTGGCCATTTTACCGAGCAATAATTGCATCAAGCCGAGTACAACCAAAGATTTACCACTGTGCGATTCTAAAGTGGAAACATAAAGTGCTTTTGTCATAATTGGGCAATCCTTTTTTATCTGATGAAGATAAGGGTTTACTTTTCAGATATGAATAAAAATAGTTGAAGTTTTGGTAAATTAAAGTTTCCGTAAGGCGCTCTTTAACGTAGGATTATTGCTGCATGGATAGTATTGTTCACTATCCGTAAAATGTTTAGTAACCGCGAATAGCTGTTTTCTATCGTAACGGATAGCTCTTATAAACATATTAATTTCATCCTCTAATACCTGGTGTTCTTTTCTTGATATTTTTGAATCGTACTTATAGGGTTCATCTAGTATACTTACTAGGTATGACAGCTGTTTGTTTACCTTTTTTAATAGGCTTTTGCAGATTTTGGTATCGGCTAAAATTTTAATTCCAACCGTTTGCACAGCTTCAACATTTTCCTCTGTGGTAATCCATATTAAATAATTATCTAAAAGATGTTGTAAAAATTCTAAATCATCACGGTAAACAAAAGATCTGATTTCCAATGCGCTGTTAGGGCTTACAACTCCTGCCACACTGTTTGTTGTATTAAGCTTTCTCCACGTCTGCTTCTGAAGTCTTCCATGATCTTTATTTTGAAACTTTCTTAGGCCTTCCAAAAGTAGTCGGTCTGTCAACTTCAAACCATGATTTTTGTTATGATAAAGCGGTAACTGTAACACGTTATTGGCTGATAATGTTTCCATCGCCCATCTCAATAATGCGATCGGTTTGGGCTGCAAAATCAGAATCGTGCGTTACAATTAAAAGGGAAAGATCTCTTTTTTGCACTAGGTCTTTGAATATATTTAATACGTTCTGTGCATTATGACTATCGAGATTACCTGTTGGCTCATCGCCCATAATTATAGCAGGGTCGTTAATCAATGCGCGGGCAATAGCAACTCTTTGTTTTTGACCGCCAGAAATACGTGAGGCCAATTTATTTGCCTGGTCGTCAATGTGTAAAAGTTTTAACTTGTCCATGGCATCATGCCTGATTTCTTCCAAGGATTTAATGCCCAATTTTTTGGCCGGGAGCATTACGTTTTCCAGTACCGTAAATTCTGATAGCAGGTAGTGGAATTGAAAAACGAAACCGATATGTTCATTGCGAAATCGTGCCAACGCTTCGGCCGCTTTACCAGATATTCGCTCCCCTTTGAAAAACAATTCTCCTTCATAGTCAGTATCCATAGTGGAGAGTATATAAAGTAAGGTTGATTTACCGCAGCCCGACTTCCCCATGATCGAAACAAACTCCCCATTTTTTACGCTAAAATTGATATCCTTTAAGACGTGAAAAAGTACGGGTTCGGTAAAGTACTTGTTTATATTTCTTGCCTCTAGAATTGATCCGCTTCCCATGCCTATTGCCCTCTTATAATTTCCACCGGATCAATTTTCTGAGCTTTTCTGGCAGGTAGATATCCCGCTAAAAAAGTAGACACCATAGCAAATGAGATTCCGATGACATAATACCAAATATTGTAGTTTACAGGATAGGTTTTTATGGTTGGCAAAGCTTCTGTTTCAAAGGGAAGGCTATCAATAAGTACGGATATGGAATAGCCGATAATCAAACCCAAAATACCGCCAACAATACCAATAAGAATGGCTTGCACAATGAAAATATACTTTACGTCTCTTCCTGAAAAACCCGTCGCTTTTAGGATGGCAATGTCATTCATTTTCTCATAAATGAGCATATTCAAAATGTTGTAGATACCAAAACCTGCGACGATCAATAAGGTTATTGAAACCGCATAGGTAATTAGATTTCGAATAGAAGTTCCGGTTTCAAATTGGGCATTTGCCGTTTTAATATCAACGGCAGTTAGCTTAAACTGCTCTTCTATACGTTTAGACATAGGCACCGCTTCTTCTATATCAAAAAGTTTTACATTAATATCGGTAATATAGTTTTGCGGTTTGCCTAAAATTCGTTGTACTGTTTTTAGGTTTACGAAACTTTGAATATTGTCTATTTCAGCAAGCCCACTTTGATAAATTCCCACGATTTTTAAAGGAAACAAATCTCCTCTGACGGTGCTAATTTGTACCGTGTTGCCAACATGTAATGACATTTTTTTTGCCACTCCTGCTCCAATAAGAATACCATTGTCATTGTTCTTCAATGCCTGAGGACTACCTTCTACTATATACTGCTCGAAATTGAATAACCGTACCTCTTCTAATATATCAATACCTACTAAGTTTCCACCCAATTCAATAGATCCTGATATGTAGAAAATTTGAGCATTAAGCTGGGGAATAGCACCCTTTACATTGGGGTTAGTATTCAATTCTTCCATTAACGGAAGGGCATTGTGAATTTTAGCCTGCACGAATTTTGGTTTTATAGATGCAATTGTCGTAAACGCATCTTTCACCTTGGTGTATAAATCAATAGGTTGCTTTTCAGAGGGCTTTATTTCGTTATAGATGTGCACATGAGGAGTTCGATCGAGAATGAGGCCATCTAAGAGTCCGTTAAGGCCGGTCATGAAACTGACGAGGATAATAAAGGTGCCTATACCAAAAGTTACCCCGAGGGCGGCAATGGACGTCTGCTTTATACGTGATAATAAGTGCGTTTTTGAAATACTAAATATGACCCTCCAGTTTATCATCCCTCGGGTTTGTAGATTCTGGTTTGTTCGTCGATTCCTGATAGAATTTCAACCTCACTGAGGTTTTTGTTTCCGACTTCTATTGCTTTTAAGCCGTCATCGGTTTGTACTGAATTGCCATCAATCAAATATTCTAGTGGAATTGTGAGTACATTTTCCTTTTCTGAAACCAGAATATTGGCTTCGCCTGCCAGACCAGGATACAGTACGTTTGGAGCTTGGTCAAAAACGGCCTCAATCTTAAAAGTTTGGGTTCGTTCATCTTTTTTCGGATAGATTTTGGCAACTTGGGCTTCGAATACTTCATCAGAATAGGCGTCTAATGTGATTAACACAGGTTGCTTTAGTTTTAGTTTTACGATGTCTACCTCATCAACGAGTAATTCTACTATAAATACATCAGAGCTTCCTATACTCGCCAACGGTTGTTGTGCGGTAACTAGCTCACCTTCATTTTTGTAAATAGCGTATACCCTACCGTCAATCTTACTACGTATCGTAAAATCATTAGTATTCGTGAGAGCAGACTCGTAGGTGTTCTTGGCCTGCTGAACTCGATTTTGTAATTCGCCCTTGGTGCGGCTATACCTGTTTTGTAGAACCTGCAAGGCATTTGCAGATGACTCATAATTCAATTTGATATTGTCAAATTGTGATTCTGAACCTATTTTCTGCTCCCATAGTCGTTTCTGCCGCATATAGTTCACCGAATCATTTTTGAATTTTAAGGTCGCCGTCTGAATTTCTTTTTCTAACCCACCTAAAATGGCCGCACTTCCGTCATAGTCTTCTCGTGTTTTCTGTAAATTTAATTTTGCATTGTCCTTATTTAGTTCAGGAGTTTTGTTGAAGATCTGAAAAAGTGGTCTACCATTAGAGATAACATCCCCCTCTTCAACAAATTGAACGTCAAGAATTCCCGCTACCGAGGCGTATACCTCATAAAGGCTATCTGGCTGCACAAGTGCAGAAGCATAGACCGATTCTATTAAGGTTCTTTTTTGTGGAGTTATTCCTTCATTACCGGACCCGCAGGAAATAACAATGAAAACTATGAAAAAGATCATTGTCTTTTGTAGCATACCAATTACTTATGTTTTAAAAATACAAAACAGTTACAAGATTATCTTTCCGATTCGGATTATTTCTTTCAATACCTGCATTCCAATTTTCCTCAAAAGTAACTTTGGAAAGCCACAACCAAAATGACTTTTATCATATGTTTTGCTTTCCTACTGCCACTGCTTTTAGTTCTTAATTTCAATCGGTTTTCAGAAGTGGCTGGCCGGCGTCATAAGTTTTGAATAGCGAAGTAATTTTGAAGATATCAACTATCGCTTTAAAAATATGATTATCGTCATTTTCTATAGTTAATGAAGGTTTTAATTTTAGGTCGTGAATCTTAAATAAGACCGGCATGAAACAAATTCTTATTCCCACTGATTTTTCAGAAAATTCCTGGAACGCCATTCGCTATGGGCTTGAATTGTTTAAAGCCTCGAAATGTACTTTTCACTTGCTCAACATTAACCCCATTCCGCCTTATTCAGGAGCAGGAACGGCCATACGAGCAGCGGCGGATAACTTTGAAGCACATGTTTTAAAGGAAAGTAAAAAAGAACTTCAAACCTTGCTCAAACGTATTGAAAAGCTTCCACTAAGTTCGAAACACACCTTTTCAACCAACGCCATACACGACTACTTTGTAGACGCCATAAAAAGAGAAGCCGAAAAAAACAAAATCGACCTCATCATCATGGGTACCAAAGGAGCATCAGGATTGAAAAAAGTCGCTATAGGTAGCAACACAAGTGATGTGATTACCAAGGTGAAACAGCCGTTACTGGCGGTTCCTGAAGATGCCGTTTTTTCAAGCCCCAAAGAAATAGCCTTTCCAACAGATTATCATATTGGTTATGATGTAAAAGTGCTTGATACCCTAATAGCTATGGCAACAATGAACGATGCCATTATTCGAATCTTGCACATAGCCAAAAAAGGGGAAGAATTAAGTAACGAACAACGTATAAAGAAAGACTTCTTACATGATTATCTGATTGATGTGAAACACAGCTTTCATAGGCTAACAGGAACGAAATTAGAAACCGCGGTACAATGCTTTACCGAAAGTAGGGCGGTAGATATGATAGCAATGGTAGCTAAAAATCTGAACTTTTTCCAGCGGATTTTGTTCCGCCCCGCTGTAGAGGAAATCAGTTATCACACCAAGGTACCTTTTTTGGTATTGCATGAATAATTTGAGTAAAACCCATTAAATATCGAATCAAATGCCAAGGCCCAAAACTAAGGAAGCATTGCTACTATTGAGTCAAAACAACTACACCAAGCTTATCAACTATATTGATTTGATTCCTAAGAAGGAACTTCAAAATGAATTTCCCAAAGGATATCTCAATAGAAACATAAGAGATGTTTTGGCTCATTTACATCATTGGCATATCTTACTTTTAGCATGGTATGATGTGGGAATGACAGGTGCAAAACCAGACATGCCGGCAAAAGGATATACTTGGAAAACCTTACCCGATTTAAATCGAAAAATACGAGAGACTTATGAGAATGTTGATCTGATGAGTGTTGAGATACTGGTAGATGAATCGTTTAATAGAATACAAAACATAATTAAAACTCATTCGGAAAAGGATCTATTCGAAAAGAAAAAATACAATTGGACCGGAAGCACATCTCTGGCTGCCTATTTGATCTCTGCGACCTCCAGTCATTACGATTGGGCTTTAAAATTAATTAAAAAGTGCCGCAAGCAAAATCTTTAAATTGTTACCGCAATGGGAGAAAAAGATCAAAAATAATATGATACCGTTAATACGTATCTTAGGAATAAATTTGGCAAGGATAACTGTCAATGATAGTATGCAAAAGGGAATTGTTAAACGTCAAAACCTTGAAGATTATCGAAGTCGAGAAGTAACAACAATTATCGTCCGGTCCGTGTTCAGAACCGATTTTTAGAACATAGTTCAATGAAAATTAGTATTCATCTTAAATATACAGTTATGAAACGATATTTTTTAGCAATACTAGCGGTGTTCACCATACTAAGTATGAATGCCCAAGACGCACAGACACCGTTGGTACAAGTAGGTGATGTACTTGAAATAGGGAGCCCCGATGCCCCAAGGTACAAACACATTTATTTTCCAAGACCCAATTTCATTATCAAAAAAGGTGGCATAGCCAATTACAAAAGAATGAGGGGAAAAAAGGTGGTGGTAACCTCTGTAGAGGAAAAAAAAGACGGAACCTTACAAATCAAAATCAAAAGGGCCGATGGAGGAAAGTTTTTCAATAGCCATACGCTGGTCTCGGTTGATTTGAAAAATGCGCTCGAATCAGGTGAACTAAATGTATTATAATTTGGTAAGGTGATAACGTTTACCTGTTCTTTTAAATCACTCCAATGCAATGGTCAGTTGATAGAAGATAGCGTCGATTTTTCAAACATAGTGCCAAATATGATTTGAAAGCACTTACTATGACATTCCTTTACAAAACGCCCTTCATAGCGATCTTCACTTTTTAGTCATTTTTTTCAAGACTGACCTTTGTCATAGTAAAGCTTCTTTTGAGCATCTATTTTTATGACATAATATAACATACGATGTCATGGAAAGCGGATTTTATAGCCTACCTATTTTCAAAAAATGTATTGAATGCCATACGATACGCCTTCCATTTATAATAAATAAATGGCAGTTAAGGTGGATAACATCATACAACCAATAGTTACCCTGTACAGGGAATTTAATAAAATTTAGCCTATGAAAATTCCTAATAATCATACCTCAGCTGAGCAATCTAAAAAATTAGATCGATTACATCTCGAATTGAGAGAATGGCAGTCAAATCTGTATTTTATGCTAGATGAAATAATTTTCATTGATCGTCTTCTCAACTCCTATGCTTTTCAACCCAATACGCCAAACCTATTCGAACGCATACAAGATTACCTATATCGTCTAAAAAAGGCCAAGGAAAAGCGAGCGGCATACGTAAAGTTAATTGGTATGCATGAAAACGATTTAGGCGGCATGTTAGAATGTACCGACGAGAATTGTGACTTACAATACTACCAAAAACACAATGCTATAAAGGCAGAAATTGCAGGATGTACACAAACTTTTCAGGAATTAAAGTCAGAAATTTTCAACTATGCAGGTGGAATTTTAAAAAAAAAGAAACCCAAAGCAAAATAATTAGCGGTTCAGATGCAAACTATTCCTAAACGCTTTGACCACGTACTTCCTACTGTGGTTTAAACTTGAATTAATTTCCAAACCTGACCAAAATCATAGATTACCCGTTTACCGTCTAATACTTTAGCATAGAAATAAGTAAGGTACTTCAAGCCTTCGATCTTAGCAATTACTAAGAAACATTACATAATTAAATAAGAAAAGATGAAAAAACTACTCCTTGTTTTGTTGATTGCCCTAATGGGGTGCTCCTCTGCGGAAATGGTCGAGAACTGGAAAAATCCTGATATCGAAATCTTTTATGCCAACAAAGTACTTCTTGTGGGCATAAGTGGTGATGTGGAAGCTCGGGAAGATTTTGAAAGTAAGCTACAGAAAGAGTTTGAAATTCGTAAGGTTGATGCTATGCGGAGTATTGATGTATTTGATGCCAATTTCACCAATGCGAAGCGAACGGAAAAAGAACTCGATGCCTTTGAGCAAAGTCTGCTAGACAAAGGTTTTGATGCCATCTTGTTGACTAAGATTATTGGATCAGAAAGTAGACAGTCTTTTAGAAAGTCTATTAACGACCTGTATTCTACTCGTGATGGTTTTAGTGAAGACTATAGAAGACATCAAGATATTTATTACCAAGATGAATACTATGAGACCTATACCGTTTATAACGCGGAGACCTCCTTATACTGTATCTGTGAGGGAAAGGAACGTTCGCTTATTTGGAGAGGCAATATTGATATTTTAGACCCTGACAACGTCCAAAAAACGATCAAGGATTATGTGCGCTTAATCGTTGTAGCTATGGAAGAACAGGACTTAATTTTTACAAAGGACAACAAAAATGAAGTTACTCATCTATAGTGCCAAAGATTATGAAATTCCTTTTTTAGGTAAGGCAAACAGTAATAGGCATAAAGTTACATATACCAAAGACGCTCTAGATACGCATACCGCCATTCAATCGATGGGATATAAGACAATTTCTATCTTCTCTGGTGATGATGCTTCTATGGTTGTACTTGAAAAACTGTGGGATTTAGGCGTACGTTACATAACCTTGCGCTCTTCAGGCTATAACAACATTCATATTAAGGCCGCAAAACGCTTCGGTTTCAAGGTAGCCAATGTACCCGATTATTCTCCGCACGCCATTGCCGAGCATGCTGCAGCGCTCTTACTTTCGTTCAATAGAAAACTAGTATTGGCCGATGCTCAGGTACGTCAATTCAATTTTTCACAAGAAGGTTTAATGGGGTTCAACCTCCATGGTAAGACTGTAGGTATTGTAGGTACAGGAAAGATTGGAAGCATCATGGTCAAAATCATGCACGGCTTCGGCTGTAAAATTCTCGGGTGTGATCTAGAACCCGATGATGACTTGGTAGAGCTTTGTGACGTTACCTATACCACTTTAGACCAGATTTGCAGAAAATCAGATATTATTAGCTTGCATATTCCCCTGAACTATGACAACTATTATCTGATCGACAAGACAAAGCTAGCCCTGATGAAACAAGATGCCATTTTAATTAACACCTCTCGGGGCGCAATTGTCGATACCAAAGCCTTAATAGACACTTTAGAAAAAAAGAAAATTGGGGGCTATTGCTCCGACGTTTACGAAAAAGAAAAAGGTGTCTTTTTCAAGGACCGATCTAAAAGCGGTATTGAAGACGAACCGCTAAAACAGTTACTTTCACTAACGAACGTATTATTGACCCCGCACCAGGCTTTTATGACTCCTGAAGCCTTAACTAATATCGCTCGAACAACCTTTGAAAATATAGATAGTTGGGGCGAAGGAATGGTTTGTAAAAATGAATTGGGGTATGAGCGGATTATCTCATAAAATAGGGCTAAATATTTTTGCAACCCCTTCTTTGAGCTTGTCTAACCAGGGTCGTTTTAAATGCGTCTCGAAATTCAGTTGATTGCTACGACCGCTATCAGTTAAAAAATCAGCTTTTAATGCTTTTACAAAATTGGCATCGTAAACAATTGCGTTAACCTCATAGTTCTGCTCAAAGCTTCTAACATCAATATTGGCCGTTCCAACGGAAGCGATTTCATCATCACTGATCATTATCTTACTATGTAAGAATCCTTTAGGAAAGAGATATATCTTTACTCCCGCCATGAGGAAATTTTCGAAATAAGAACGCACACTCCAATTTACCAATTGACTATCGTTATTTTCAGATACTAGTAAGCGAACGTCTACTCCGCTCATGGCCGCAGTGTCCAGAGCAGTAAGTATTGCCGGACTCGGAATTATATACGGATTGACAATATAAAGGTAGTCTTTGGCACCATTGATAATAGAAAAATAAACCTGTTCGATCACCGGAAAATCATCATCTGGACCAGACGATACGATTTGTACTATGGAGGAGCCATCACCACCGCTTTTTGAGGTCGTATTTTTTGAAGATTGAATTTCTTGTTCACTTACCAGCTGCCAATCTTGCAAAAAAACAGCGTTCAGGTCTTCGACCGCAGCACCCGCTATACGTAAATGCATATCATGCCATTTACCCAAGGTCTTATCACCTTTGAGATATTTATCAGATATGTTAATACCACCTGTAAAAGCTACTTTCCCGTCGATAACAATTATTTTGCGATGGTTGCGGTAGTTGACAGAACGTAAGAAACGACCAAATCGAAATGGTAAAAACGGGAAAACCTCAACACCGATCTCTTTTAACTTTTTTAAATACGATCTACTTAGTGAAAAACTCCCTATACCATCATAGACCAGACGTATTTTTACCCCCTGCTTTATTTTTCGGTAAAAAATTTGCAACAACCTATCAGCCAATTGCCCTTCCTCAAAAATATAGTACTGAATATGTATAAAATCTGAAGCCTTGTCTAAAGCACTGAAAATGGAATTGAAGGTAGCTCCTCCATCCTTTAAGAAAACTACTTCATTGTCGTTTGAAGGATTAAAACTATTATTCTTTTGAACCAGTCTTATTATTTTTTGATGTCTTTGCGCTACTTTATTGGAAGGCAGATGCGTAGGTATTGCAGCTTCAGTTTGGCTCATGCTTTTCAATCGAAGCAACTTGTTTTTCCGTCGGTTCCTACCTACCAACAAGTACAATAAAACGCCTCCAACAGGAATCGTAAAAATGGCGAGTAGCCATGCCAAGGTTTTGGAAGGGCGTACCCCGTTTATTAGCAATCTGAGTACAATACTAACCGCAATCACCGCGTACAAAACAATCAAAAGGATAGCAAACATAGCACTTTGAACTATTGGTATCGGTTCGAAACTATTAAAACCCGTGTGGAAAGGATATGACCAAGGTCATAATCTAAGTTTAAAAAACAAAATACGCAGTCTATCAAATGCACTGACTAAAACCGAGATGAGACTGCTAAAACCCCTGTCTTATCTAGTCAATGACCCATATATTGCGATTAACTTTTCAACATTGGTAACCGTAAGGACAATAGAATAAGGTTTTGACGGTTTCCTCCTTAAAGATAGCAAAGTTATACCAAAATAGTTCATACCGATTCCAATGCCATTGCGTATAGGAAATCAAAATCTTTTAGGCCTTAATTTTATTATTTATGTCGAAAAATTCCCTATTTAGGCAAAACGGTAACAATAACGCGCTTGTATCTTGTTAACAAAGGGGTGCCTTTGTCCGACAACTTCAAAACAAAATGAAGAGTCTCCTTCTTTTCAACTACTGGAGCCTTAAGGTTTACGATATGTACGTTCTCAGCACCCAGTGATATCTTTTTTTTGTATGAACTTTCCTCAGGATAGTGAAACCATAAATAACTAAGATTATCACCATCTGGATCAGTAGATTTAAAAGCATCCAAAACAAAAGCTTCGCCTGACTTTACTGTAAGTTCCTCAGGATGTGTCAATGTTGGAACCGGTGGATGATTGGCATCTTCATACGCCATCAGACACCAGTCCATACGGGCGGCAAAATCATGTTGAAAATCATCTCTCCAACGCCATAAGGTGGTCTTATTGTCGGTAAAGCTAATCGTATCTAATTTTACAGCACGACCATACGCTTTGGCCACATAAGGGGTGTAAGCATCAACGGCGTTAGTCCAAATTGCCCTTGTTTCAGGAGCAATGGTTACAATCGAACCCCCCTTTTTAGTCTTATCAAATTCTGGCCTATAGAGGGCATATCGACCACCCCAGCTACCCCAATCGGGATGTTCAGATTCATTAAGTCCGTTGGGTATTAATGACAAAAAAGCAGGTGTATCTCCTTCAACTCCCCAGGCCACATCAGGGTATTCGGCGCCTAACGGTCCGTGATGCTGCTGTATGTTTTCGGCAATCCAATCATTACTTATCGTACTGTTGTCAATACCCTTTACATAACTATTGATTCCTGTCCAGGTAGCTGTGGCATAATAATCGCCCGGAGAAACGATATAAAACAGCTCAGGAAAGTTATTTCGAATCCAAAGGCCGCTGTCATCTTGATCGGAAATCGTATAGACCCGTAGTTTGGAGATTAGCCTAGTGGCTTCCCGCTTACTTTTCGTTTGTTTTATTTTATGGAGAGATTGTGCCAAGGTATTTACACCTCCCCAAACAGAAATCCACAAGGGGCGATCATCTTTTTCCTCTAAGACCTTGATAATCCATTCGGAACCCTCAGAATCTTTATCGTCGCCTACACCCGTCATACCGTATACAGGAAGTCCATTTTTAATTACGGATAGTAGTTCTTGCGATTCTGGATACCCTGATTCATGCTTTAAAAGGTTGGGCTGTACTTTTGCATAAGCTCGAATAACCCGCGCAATGGACTCAGGATTTATTTTGTTCTGTAGCCAACAAGAAGTTGTTGCGACAAGTCCTTTGATATCGATTTGGTTGGAATATAAAAGCAAACGCACCAAGGACTGGGTGTCATCAGGATCAGCTTCAATATCTGTCAGTATAATTACCCTATTTTTTTGATTCGTTTGGGCCAAGGATTGAGTATAGCTTACGGCACAAAATAAAATTAACCACAAAAATGTCTTCATATAATTAAGTATACCGCTGCAGTATATGAAGATGTACTCCGTAGCAGCATTGTTTATTCTTGATCTCGATTAATAAAATGGACCTAAAGTTAAACAAAACCGAATCAACATATACAAATTAGGGTTGTGCGCTGTCTACGAGTTACAAGTTTAAATGTTCTAAAAGGTTTTAGATGACTGCCTTTTTAAGATGTAATCTAGGGGAGCTGTTTTAGAAAAAAGACCTGGAAAATAGCTTTCGAGGCCCAAAATTAAGTGTCAGTTTGTAACTTGTATGCTGTTAAACGCTCGTCTTGAATCATTCCGGGCCAATGGCAGCCAAAGCAAGTGTTGGAAAGGCTTCATTGCATTCCCTTACATCGATATCTCTGAGAAAAAGACCAGCTTTCTCAAATACTTTTTGATGGCATATACAAAACCATGCCCTTCATCGAACTCTACACATTATATTAGGTGATATTGGATGAAATCATAAAAAACAAAAAGCACTGTCAACCAGATAGTAGACAGTGCTTTAATACCACTTAAAAAGTGGTTGGTCGGGGTGGCAGAACCAAACATACCTCCACAATATGTTAACTATCAAGGTTTTAAACCTCTCATTTTTAAATGATTAACCGAACTCTAAACTCGGTTCAAAATGGCATAAATTGATGCGAATTTTATGCGTCTTTTGCATAACTAAGTTAAGGAATAAATTAACACAAATGAAATCATTTAAATTTAGCCTGATTTAAAACTTAGAACCTCAAACTTCCAACTTCAAGTTCGTCCTCTTCTTTATCGAGTCTTATACGTTTGTAATACTCGAAGGAGTTTGGACTAGTGTGTTGTTAATTACTCTTTTGAAGTATAAGAGAAAATAATAGGTAGCTGGAGAATCAAACGTAAGAAGAAAATCATCTCTTTTAAAATCGTTAATTTGATGTACTATGAAGATAAAACCGTTCAAGTTAGAAAGATACTACACACTATACGAGCATTCATCTGAGCATTCACTTTGTAATTCTGATTGTGAAGCGATGACCATTTCTGATTTACTTGCGTTAGAGGATGGGGCAAAAGATACATTTAACGCAACTTGGCTAGGGTATACCCACACACAGGGAAGCCCTAAATTAAGACAAGATATTTCCGCCATATATAATAAAGTAATTAGTAAAGAGTTGATGGTCTGTACCGGTGCATAAGAACCCATCTTTTTGTTTGCCAATGCAATTCTAGATTCCAGCGATGAAGTTATCGTGCAAACCCCTTGATATCAATCTTTACAATCCGTTCCCGAAAGTATCGGTTGTAAGGTACTTTACTGGAATGTTCACTATGAAGATAGTACCCCTCATTTTGATATCGATGTGCTAAAAGAAATGATTACCAGTAAAACCAAGGTTATTTTCTTAAATGCACCCCACAACCCCACGGGCTTTCTTTTTACGAAAGAACAACAACAGGCGGTTATATCGTTAGCGAGGGCCAACAATATCATCATTTTTTGCGACGAAGTATATAGAGAATTAGAGCATGATGCGTCATACGCTATTCCCGCTTTTGCAGACGCTTATGAAAATGGCATTTCAGTTGGCGTTATGTCTAAAGCCTACGGTCTACCAGGATTAAGAATTGGTTGGTTAGCAACTCAGAATCAAGAAATTTTAGAAAAGATTGCTATTCTAAAGGAATATACCACCAACTGTAATGCTGGCCCCAGTGAATTCCTAGCTGGCGTAGCACTGCGAAATAGAGATGTCATTTTAAAACGAAACCTGCAAATCATTCAAAATAATCTATCGCAATACGATACCTTTTTTAAAAAGTATGCGGACTTGTTTTCATGGTACAAACCCCACGCCGGACCTATAAGTTTGGTGAAAATGAAATTTGATTACGATGATATGCGTTTCGCTGAGGATGTATTGAAAAGAAGCAGTGTATTATTGCTTCCGGGTAGTATTTATGATTTCAAGGGCTACTTCAGAATAGGTTTCGGTCGGTTAAAAATATCTGAAGCATTACAACAATTTGAATCTTTTGTTGTCGAAAACCTAGCTGCAAAATAAAAAATCCTAAATAGCAATAAAAACTATCTAGGATTCTAATTGATTTACAATTGAAATTGTGTCAAACTAATCAGCGTATGCTGTAAGCTCAATTTTTCCTGTATTACGATCTACTGTTCCCGTAGCCCATACTTGGAGCCCGTTTACCCACTTATATTTTTCTGCCGAAGTAAATAATGCTCCATTTTCTCGTATGTCGATTATTTTTGAATCATCTGTTCTCGCGGTTGCCACTCCAGTTACTTGTGCAGATATATTTTCACCATCTTCTGTTTCAACCTTTAAATAGATATTCAAATTGCTTCGACCATCGGCTCTCATATTCATATAATCAATTCCAACAACTTTTCCTTTCAATTTTGGACCTTCCAATGTTCCTTCGAAATCAATATCAAACCTCGCTCCCTCTGAGGGTATAGAAGCTTCACCATCCATAATTTTATCGAAATCTGAACCAAATGATGTTAGTCCTGTTAAGCTTAAATCCATTTTGTAAAGGATTGTCTGTGTTTCTGAGTGCACTACATTTTCCATAATTTTTTGTTTTTAATTGTATTAAATAAGCTTTATAAGTTTCATTTTGTAATTATTAAACAAAGATATGTGGCATCTACAGCATGTAAATGGAGGAAGAGGTCAGATATATAGAGGATACGTTCAATTTGATTTTCTAACCGTTTTTTTAGAATAATACGTTTGGATGTAACACTCAGAAAAAATCCTTCACCATAACTCTTTTTTTACTCATATAGACAGGTTTGTTGTATGTAGATTTTTCCTATATAGAATTGATATATTCTGCTAATAAAATATTTACGCAAAAAAAGAGCATTCGTTTTACAGTATTTTTACGGTAAAACCAATGCTCTACACAACCTCAGCAGACTTTGTGCTGAAATTACAGATTAACTATTCCATGCAAATTTTTGAAAGGGGGCATCCACTTCAGTTTTTGCTGCATGGTTGGTATAATTGCTCATGATTTTTTGAGCATATCCAATCAAGATATCCAAGTAATGTTTAGTGGAATATCCGGCATCAAAAAAGACTTGCATTTTTTCTTCAGAAATATTCCCTCTATCTCTTACAATTGACAAAATCATATCATGTAAGGCTTGTAATTTTGCATTTGGTAGTGCAGTCTTGTTACGCAATGCTTCCGTAATTGAAGCATCTACTTTCATAGAGTGAGCAATTCCGGTATGAGCAGGAACACAATAGTGACATTCGTTTTCCACATTTATGGTTTGCCAAACTACGGTCAATTCTTCAGCGTTGAAAGACGTTTTTGTAGCGAATGTATTATGAATTGCTTTGTAGGCCTCTAACATTGCCGGAGACTCTGCCATTACAGCATGAAGGTTTGGCAATAATCCGAAAGTTTTTACCGATTCTTCTAACATTGACTTGGATGGCTCTGGCGCAGATTCTATTGTGTGAAGTTTAAATGTATTCATAAATTCAATTTTTTAATGATTTTCAAAATGTTTTAACTGTCACAAATCTCCCTATTTAAAGGCTAGTTCAAAAGGAGTAAACGGTCATTATTATGGAGAATAAGGTCAGAGAAATTCAAATGAGTATTCTTTAACTTTTAATTCAGATTAGCGTTTAAACTGCAGTTAAAACACGGGAAGGATTGTTTTGATTTTTGAAATTTATATAGAATTTTAAACCGCACCATATGGTACTATCTAAATACAGAATACCCCTTCTAAATAGTGAATGATTTATGTCTTACTATTGAAAAGGGGTATTCTATTACCTAAACGTAGTCTGTATAACCAACTTCATCAGGAGTGTAAAATGTATCTGGGTTGGGGTCCGTGAGGGCTTGATTGTTTTTAAGCTTTTCAACTAGGGTCGGATTAGAAATAAATGGGCGACCAATATAAACCAAATCGTACCCTTCATTGAGCATTTCCTCTGCCTGTTCAACACTATGCACATTACCACCGACAATAATACTTCCCTCAAAAGCATTTTTAATGATGCGTTTGATATCACTTGTAAAATCCGGAGCACCAAAAGCTACTCGCTGGTCTACAATGTGCATGTATGCAAAGTTTAGTTTTTTTAGCTCTTGAGCCAAATACGTATACGTATCGACTAACTCATCGTAGTCACTTTGCATATCATTAAAGGCGCCATAAGGAGAAACTCGCATGCCTACCTTATTACCTCCTATAGATTCGGAAACCTCTTTTGCCACTTCAAGGACAAAACGAAGTCTATTTTTATAATTTCCGCCGTATGCATCAGTTCGAATATTTGTTTTCGGGTTGATAAACTGTTCTAACAAATACCCATTGGCAGCATGGAGTTCTACACCGTCAACTCCAGCTTCTACCAATTTTTTTGCGCTGTTGACAAACTCGTTTCTACTTTCTATTAAATCGTCAAGAGTCATTTCTGCAGGCTCGTTATGGGGCTGCATACCTTTGCTGTCTGTATACATTTCTCCCCTAAGTATTAAAGATGAAGGTGCGACAACCTGCGCTCCTTCAGGAAGGTTTAAAGAAGATGTCACACGCCCAGTGTGCATGAGTTGAACGAATATTTTTCCGTTATTTTTATGAACCCCTTCAGCTACAGTTTTCCATCCTTCAATTTGGGCGTCGGAATACGCTCCTGGAATCCTAGCGTATCCAAGACCGTTCGGTGAAGGAGATGTACCTTCAGTAATTATCAAACCTGCTGTTGCCCTTTGTGAATAGTACTCACGCATTAATGCATTGGGTATATTATTTATAGCACGACTTCTCGTTAGAGGGGCCATTACAATTCTATTGCTCAACTCTATATCTCCTAAGGAGAATTTTTCAAATGTTTTCATTATTGTCTCTTTATTTCTTCTTTAAAATCTGATTGTTTTAAGAATGGTTTTTTACCCCTAAAAAAATCTTTTTTTGATGGTCTAATAGTCTCTAAGAAAGGAAATCATTAACAGGAAAAACTGCTAAATATATCATAATTTCACTCAGGTATATAGCAATAGAAAACGGTTCATAAAATTCCAAACCGCCATATAATCTATTGATTAATAAATGGTTAGTGTTTAGCAGTCCATCTGTTTACGAAAAGGATTTACATTTCAAATAGCTTTTAGTTTTAATCTTCTCTTTCATTAAAGATTTCTCTTAGTATTTGCCATGTTCCCTTTTGATTTTTTTTCCATACAACATGCCAATTCGAGTCCGTGTCACCGATTACTTTTCCATTCTCTAAATAGGTGATTTGGTATTCGGATTTACCCAATGCCAAACTATCAGCGAGAATGAGTTCATGCAATTTCCAACCGGTTAACTTTATGTCTTTTGTTGCCAAACGAGTCTTGAAATGATTGACGATATTGATTTTGTCATAGATTTCATTGCCGTCACCGTCAATGACAATTGCATTTTCATGCAAAGCATTATAAAAACCTGACAAGTCATCGACTTTAAAGCCGTTAGTCATTGTCGTATAAATTGCTTTTATCGCTTCCGTATCTTTTGGGGAATTTCCGATCTCTGTCGTCAAATTTCTTTTAATATTAGACAAACTCTCTTGTCCTGATAAAAAATTAAAAGCGGCTAAAATTAGTATGAAGATTGATTTTTTCATTTTTTATCGTTGAATGATTAAATACTAATTTTTAAGAACAATTCTAAAACGAGCTTTACCTTCTTCAAGATGTTGCATAGCTTCGTTTACTTTCTCCATTGGAAATTCTTCTACTGTAGGATAGATATCATGTCTTGCACAAAAATCGAGCATTGTTTTTGTCAATTCGGGACTTCCCACGCTACTACCACCAACTGTTTTGTTTCCAGCGATTAAGCTAAAGGCTGGAATTCCCATCGGTTCCAATACTGCTCCAACGGTATGAAATTTTCCTTTTTTTGAAAGTGCAGACAAATAGGCATCCCAATCTAAAGTTACATTGGTCGTATTAATAATAAGCTTGAGTTTTCCTTGAACAGATGCCAATTCTTCTGGGTCTCTAGAATTAATTACTTTAGACGCTCCCATAGCTAGAATTTCTTCTTTTTTATCAGGATTTGAAGAAAAAGCAATAACCTCACAACCCCAAGCTTTTAAAAACTTAAGCGCTAAATGCCCTAGACCTCCTATACCAACGACTCCAACAGAATCTGTAGGTTGAACACCTGCAATTACAATAGGACTAAAAACAGTTGCACCACCACAAAACAATGGTCCAACTTTACTAGAATCCATTTCTTCAGGAATAGGTATTGCCCATGACCAGTGTCCGCGAACATGATCCGAAAACCCGCCATGCCTTCCAACAATAGTGGCCTCCGCATTGTCACACATGTTATGATCACCATCCATACAGTTTGAACAGCTCATACATGAAGATGAAAACCAGCCCATACCAACGGTTTGACCTACTTTCACATTCTTTACTGCGCTACCAACTGCTACAACTTCTCCTACAACCTCATGACCAGGAACCAGAGGGTATGATGTCATTCCCCACTCATTATTCATCATGCTTAAATCTGAATGACAAATACCGCAATAGGTTACTTTAATATCTACATCTTCCGCGCCAATTTCACCTAGTTCATAGGTGTATGGCATTAATTTTCCTTTGGGTTCTTGAATTGCATATGCATTTACTTTCATGGTTTTATCTTTTAATAATTTTTATTCTTTTTCTCTTTTTGTAAATATTTTACTCACAATCTTCCAATTACCGTCAATCTTTAAAACATGCATAAAGTCAATGTACGTGAAGGTTGGAAACTCAATCTCTAATTGAGCACTAGCAGCATTTCGGGTCGCATTTATTGAAACTACTCTAGTGAATATCTTTTCCTTTTTAGGAGTGCCGTCCATTCCTTTTGTCAAGGCTTCAATTGCATTTACTTCTTTATAGTTTTCTCCAGACCATTTCATAGTAGCGGTAGGGTGAAATGCTTTTGAAAGTGTTACCGCATCATTGTTTTTAAACCCTGTGAGGTAATAGTTTAAGGTTTTTTCAATAGCTTGTACATCTGTTTGTTGTGCTTTCATTTCCGTTGATATACCCATAGTTAATAGTGTTAAGGTCAATACAATATTTTTCATACGTTTATAATTTTGATAATTGTTTTAATCTTTGACAAATTCGGGCCATGATTTCATCATTTCTATGAAGTTTGAACTAAGTCCTTGATTTTTTAAATAGTTAACCGATACTGGTGTTTCAGACGGTATAAAGTATTCATTTTCAATAACCTTAATAGGGAAATCATGGTGCAGTATTGCCGATTTTCCTATAGTGACAAAGTCAACTCCTGACTTCAAAACTTGAAGCACTTCTTTACCTCCTCTGATATTTCCTGAAACAGTCAGTTTTACATTTTTATAATCGAGTTCTAAAAAATGTTCTAGTAGTTTTTTTTCAGTTTCGGTCTTTTCTTCTGGAATTTTAAATACATCCCAAAGTGCTAAGTCAAGAAAATCAATTTTATCAGAAGCTATTAGCCATTTAGCTAGTTGTTTGATTTCACTTAATACCATACCGTAACGTTCTGGACATAAGCGAACTCCCACAAGAAATTGGTCACCACATGCTTCTCGAATACCTTCAACAATTTCGAATAATAATCGTGATCTATTTTTTAAAGTCCCCCCGTATGCATCATTTCGTTGATTAAACTCAATACTTAGGAACTGTGCAACTAAATAACCAAATGCACCATGTACTTCTACGCCGTCATAACCAGCTTTTTTTGCTCGTTGTGCCGCATCGATAAAATCATCTCTAATTTCATGAACCTCAGTTAATGACAAAGCCCTTGATTCATATTCCTCGTTATCAGAAGGAGAAACGGGTTGCTCATCTATGAATTCTCTTGCCGCACGCATGCCTCCATGAAAAAGTTGAACTACTGCAAGACCACCGTTATTCTGAATTTCATTCGTTAACCTTTGATGCCCTGAAATCTGTGCGTCTGAAAAAATGCCTAACTGTCCTTCCCATGTTTTACCTTTAGCTTGAACATGTGAAGCACAGGTCATTATCAATCCAAATTGTCCTCTTGCTCTCATGGCCAACCAGTTAAATTCATTGTCTGACAGTTTTCCGTCAGCATGACTTTGCTTGTTGGTGAGCGGAGCCAACATAAAACGATTTTTCATTTCCTTACCTGAAGGAAAACGTAGCGCTTTATGGGGCTTACTTAGATTGATTTTCATTATGTAAAATGTGCTTATTCAAGACTATCGAGCTGGGGAATTGATGCTTTTAGACATGTGTTTTACAAAGAAGCTTAGATGCTGAAAAGTTAGCAGCATTTAGCTCTACTGTTATTAATAACACTTAATTCCTGGCGTGTGCATCATACACCTTACCACTAATCTTCCATTCCCCGTCCTTTTTGTAAAGCACGAAAAAGTCAGTATAGCGAAATCCGTTCCAATCTAGAAATTCTACTTTAGCGGCGGCAGCAGGACCCGAAATATCAATCCATGCAATACGACTTTCAACATTTTCGGCTGGACCACCAGATTGTACTATTCCTTTAAAAGTATCGGCATCAACGTTATAAAAGGTACCTTCTATAGAACCTACAATATGCGCATGGTCATAGAAAGCAGTTCTTGTTAATTCTCCGTCGCCTAAACGTGCACTATCAATATATGGTTGAAGTGCTTTTTCTACTTCGTTATAAGCATTGAAATTTTGAATTTCGTCCTGTGCTGTTTCTTTTGTTATTGTTTCCATTTTCTCTTTTTTTAATTATTACTTAAATATTGACTTGATAGTTGGATCAACATTCCAGATGTCGACAACCATTTTCCACTCGTTACTTTCATTCTTTTTCCAGACGGTCACTCCTTTCTCAAATACGTCGACTTGTTTTCCATCTTCTCCATCAAAATTTACCAATATTCGATCTACGGTATATCCTAAATCACCGGCCTTTGAAACAAAGCCTTCTTGTGGTTCCCACGTGATTTTGAAACCTGGCAATGATTGAAATTCTTGTAATGTTTTTCCAATACCTTCATGACCTTTGATTACACCTTTATCTGGTGGCATCATTAAAGCATCTTTGCTTATAAAACTGAAAAAATCTTCAGGACTGGCAGCTTTTGCCCATTTACGATTGGCTTCCATTAAACTTGCTAACTCTTGTTTTGTGTCAGTCAATGTTAGAGCTGCAATCTCTTTTCCTTGTTTTTCTGACTTTTTTTCGTTTGAGCAAGATGCTACTAATACTCCTGTTAATGCTATTAAAAATATTCTCTTCATTTTGTTTTTGTTTTACTGATTAATTTATATTACTATTGAACTTGTTATAATTTTTCTATAAAATCGATATAGTTTTTGGCATTTGTATTGATGTCTTCTTCTGTAGGATTGTGTTCTTCTCCATAGAATGCATAGAGTGGTCTATAATCTGCTTTTACATATTTGAAAGTTGTTGCAAACGGCCTTGTTAATTCTTCAAGAGTATAATCATACCTTCCTGTAGCCGTATAATCCTCATCTTTGATTCCCGCTGTGATTGCCAATGCAAATTTCTTACCTGCAAGTTTGTACCCACTGTTTTTACCGTAAGCCCAACCATGTGCCAAAACATCATCAATCCATTTCTTTAAAAAAGGTGGACAGTTAAACCAGTAAAAAGGGAATTGAAGTATTACTTTATCTGCAGCTTCTAGTAATTTTTGTTCTTTTTGAACATCTATTTCCCAAGAAGGATAGGCGGCGTGTAAATCATGAACAGTAATACTTTCTGAGTGTTTGTTCAGCTCTTCAATCCAACGTTTATTAATTCTAGAGCACCCCAGTTTTGGATGTGTTACTATAACCAATGTATTCTCCATTTGTACTATTATTTCAATATGCTAAAAATGTTTTATTAGCATATTATTTGTTCTACAAAATATTTCTGATACAAAAGTATAGCGAAGAAATACCTTGCAAATGGAGTAAAAGTTCTTAAATATGGATTATAGGTTCAGGTGGTTTCGCGTTGACGATATACGGTAGGAGAAAGACCAATTTTCTTTTTAAAGGTTCTTGTAAAATACAGCGGGTCATTGAACCCTACGCCATAGGCAATTTCACTAACAGGCATTTCTGTTATACGAAGAAGTTCTTTGGCCCTTTTCAGTTTTTGGTCGGTGATATAATTATTGGGGGTATCATTGAATTCTTTTTTAAATTCTCGCTTAAAAGAAGACAAACTAAGGTTGCATAATTTTGCCAACTCATCAAGTCCCAAATTTGAATACCGATGTAATTCAATAACCTTTTTTACCTGTACACTTCGCGTTGAATACAAATCAGATATCAATTCTTGTATTGAACTAACATTTTTAGACTGCATTAATAATAAAATCAATTCTTTGACCTTTAGCTCTAAAAGGTCATCATTTATAAGAACTGGATTTTGGAAATAAAACTCCAATGACTCTATAAATCTTGAAATAACCTCTTTTGAAACTACAATTTCACTTTGTTCATTATAATTGTTTTTTTCTATGTTTTTGGGAAGCTCTTTGGCATACAATTTTTTGAGAATCTCAGGATACAAATGAACTATCATAGCTTCCACTTCCTCATCTTCAGTTTCTTTTAAAATTTCCAAAAAATGACTCCCGCATTTTAATAATACCGCTTCTTGACTATTTACTTGAATGTTTTGGTCTGCGGACAAAAGTTTGGGCGCTCTGTCTTTGTAGTAAATAAAACAACCACTGTTTTCAAAAATAGCCTCATACTTAAAAGGTGTGCCTATTTTTATCTTTTCAACTAAGACTCTTCCGTCGTATTCAAATGTTTGTCTATCTAAAATCATTTCTTTTCCCTTTTCGAGGCATAAGGCTTAATGTCTGAGTACAACTCGCTAAACCTGTAAAATTCATACTTTACCTTGACCCTCATACCGTTCAAAAGAACGAGTTTACTAATAAGAAGAAGAACCGATAAATTCTTGTGCAAATTTATTTTATAGCTATTTAATTTTCATACCAAGAATAGCAATATTTCAAATCACCGGGGTTTGTATCTTTTAAAAACTCCCAGGAACCAACCTTATAATCGGCTTATTGAATCAAAATCTTTATTCTAGTCTCTAAAACTCAGTGCATACTTACTTCTTTATCTTAATTCTAGAACAGTCGTAGACTAATCTATCGAATTACAATTCAAGTTAAAAAAAGATACTATTGATACAACGGGGGTTTAAACATCCATGAAAGTAAATAGTACTATGCTGCGGCCCTGATGCTCCTGTAAATTATTCAACTAGGAAAAGAACAAAATTCTTTGACGGAATTGACGGAATTGACGGAAAATTAATCCCACAAAAAAAAGAAAATAATATTCTTAAGACGCTTACCTTTGAAAGCTAGTTGCGATGCTACCTATAAAATCATGGTACCCATCTGCATCCTATGCTTTATAGAGTGAGGTTGATAATACAATTAAAAATAAATTAGATTCTTATGGAAAATATAATTAAAACCCAGATGAGTAGAACAATTCTATTCGTCTTTGTTTTTTCATGCTTCTCTTCTTGTTCCGATGAAAAAGGGCAGATTCAAACTGAAGATTCAGAATGGTCTTATTTGATTGATAAAAATCTCTCGGCTTGGGATACCTATCTAAGTTTTAAACACCAACCTGGATACGATGGTACTCCACCTAGAGATGACTCAGGGAATCAAATAGAACCGATTGGTTTGAATAAACCCAATTTTGATGTATTCTCAACTTTATTCGAGGATGATGAGTTAGTTATTAAGGTAAGTGGCGAATATTATGGTTGTTTGGCTAGTAAGGACGAATATGAAAATTATCATTTCCAATTACAGTTTAAGTGGGGAGATAAAAAGTGGCCCCCAAGATTAGACCGTCTAAAAGATTCTGGTATTTTATACCATTGAATAGGTCCTTTTGGAGCAGAACATTGGCGTTCATGGATGATGTCACAGGAATTTCCAATAATGGAAGCACATACTGGAGATTTTTGGAGTTAGGCCACTTCAGCAATTGATATTCGTGCCTACGCTTCAGAATCTGGATTGAATCCAATGGCACACGAAAGTCAATATTTTTTAAGTTTTGGGGAAAGAGGTGAAGCCGGAAAGTATTGTTTACGCAGGAATAATTATGAAAAGAAACCGGATGAATGGAACACCTTGGATTTAATTTGCTTTAATGGAAAAAGTCTACATATTGTTAATGGAGAAGTCGTAATGGTCTTAAAAAATTCAAGGTATATAAATGAAAACGGCGAAGAAATTCCTTTGACCAAAGGCAAGATACAGTTACAAAGTGAAGCCGTAGAATTATTTTTTAAAGGCATTAGAATCAAGCCCATTAAAAGTCTTTCAAATGAATACATTAATTATTTCTAGCACGATTGAATTAATTTAAGAGGTTTCCACTAAAAAACGTTTATCCGAAATACAAAACAAACTGTCATTTATGCAATTTTACCAATTCAATCTTAAGTTCCGTATGGTATTACTAGTAGTTTTCTAGAATCATCTTTATTTCTTTAAAAATGAACTCAATTTACAGCATTACACCAGATAAAAATCTAGATACATTTTAATAGTTGAACAATCGTGTAGAATTCTGACTACTTACAGTGTATTCTTCCTCTTTTAAATAAGCCACAATCAAAGTTTAAGTGTATAGTTTTCTAACTACTTAGGTTGAATTATGATTTTTGTAAAAGAGAAATATGAGTTAGTCAATTTTATCTTGATATTTTTCTGCCAAAACACAATCCTAGTTCAAGAAAGCATACTAATAATGAATTTACAAGGTCCAAAAAACAATTGGAAAGGGCAGTTAGGGATAACTTAGTTAAACCGGAAGTCTGGTCGTTGCTCAAGAACATCCTATTCAGGCCTCCGCCTGTTTATATTTTTAATATACAGTGCTAAATGTCAATTGGCATACACACTAAAAACAAAAAGCACTGTCAACCAGATAGTAGACAGTGCTTTAATACCACCTGAAAAGTGGTTTGTCGGGGTGGCAGGATTCGAACCTGCGACCTCCGCGTCCCAAACGCGGCGCGATAACCGGGCTACGCTACACCCCGTAGCATATTAAACTCATAAAAAAATCCAAATTCCAAAAAAGGGAAATTGGAATGTCTGCCATCTCACACAGACTCTTGCGGAGAGACAGGGATTCGAACCCTGGGTACCCTTGTTAGGGTACGACGATTTAGCAAACCGCTCCTTTCGGCCACTCAGGCACCTCTCCTAATTTTGTTAATGAACTATAGCATAAAATGCGGATGCAAATGTACATTTTTCCCTTGCTATTACACAAAAAAAAACGGATTTTTTTATTCCTATTTACCTAATGACCTTTACTGCAGCCAGTGCATTGATTTATAATCAAATCTGTGCCTTTTGGTTAATGCCCTATTCAGGGTATTCAACACGTAAATGGTAAATGTTAGTAAGCTTTTGCTTAAAAATTTTCTTTATAGTTTCAATCTCCTTGAAAGTAATATTGGCATTCAGAAATTGATTCGCGGTCATCTGACCCGCTATGATTTTATCCACAAATTCATCGATAATCAAAAATGTAGGGTTCTTTAAACTCTTGGAGGCCGCCTCAACAGCATCGGCCATCATCAAAATTGCCGTTTCCTTGGAAAAAGGTATTGGACCAGGATATCTAAAATCATCAGCATCAGCTTCCGGGTCAATTTCTTGCTGCTTTTTGAAAAAATAATATACCAAGGTGGTACCATGATGTGATCTAATGAAGTCTATAACCCGATCGGGCAAATTGTTCCTTCGTGCCAATTCAATACCATCGATAATATGATCGACGATAATTTTTGCACTATCACTAGGTGATAGTTCATCATGTGGGTTCACATTCGTTATTTGATTCTCTGTAAAGTAAGTAGGGTGCAACATCTTTCCAATATCATGATACAGGGCTCCTACTCGTACTAACATGGCATTGGCTCCTATTTCATTGGCTGCCGCTTCAGCCAAATTCGAAACTTGTAGCGAATGATGAAAAGTTCCAGGTGCCTTGTTCGAAAGTTCTTTTAACAATTTGGAATTCGTATCAGATAATTCTAATAAGGACACATCAGAAACTAATCCAAAAACCTTCTCATAAATATAAATCAAGGGTTGAACGAAAAGGGTAATCATTCCATTCAACAAAAACAAGCCTAAAGTAAACCACACTATGTTTTCCAAATTACCTTCATGAATGATATGGAAGGCCAGATATCCTACTATATAAATCAGGGTAATTTGACCTACCGAGATAAAAAGATTCGCCCTCTTATACAATTCTGAAACCGTGAGAATAGTAACTATACCGGCTATGATCTGAAGAAATATATATTCGAAACTATTGGGTACCACAAAACCGAGAATCAAAACGGTTAGTACATGCACAAAGAGCCCTAATCGCGCGTCAAAAAAGGTTTTGAGTAATAATGGGAGGATACAAAGTGGCACTACAAATACATAGGCTTCATCGAATTTTACAACGACGGTGGTGATAAAAACCATCAACAAAACGTTGAAAAAGATAAAAGTAACCTTCGTGTTGTTACCATAAATCTCTGGTCTGTACTTTTTTAGAAAAAGCAGTAGCATCATTAGAACAAGAGCCACCAAAACCGCATATCCAAAAAGAATAAAATATTGATTTGTAGCTGTCCATAGTTCAGACTCATACTCTCCTTTCAAAGAATTCAGCACTTTAAAATTTTCAGCTTCTACTACTTCACCCCTAGCAATAATCAATTTGCCTTCATCTATGGTTCCACGCGTGTACGAAATTTTAGAAAGCTCATCATTTAAGGCTTTGGCAGAAAGGTTGGCGTCGTAGGAAACGTTTGCTGCAGTGAGCTTAAAAAACAACTCTTGGAAAGCGGCCCTGAAGGTTATCAATCCTTTTTTCCTTAAGACCTGGTCGACAACGCGTTCAACATCTCGCACCTTGTAAAATGCATTTGCAGCTATTTCCCTAGCCTCATTATTCTTTATGACATATACCTTATTGCTAGCATTCTGGGAAATTGTCTTTTTTACTATCCCATTTTCATAAAGTTCATCTAGTAAGGATTGCCCTGCTTGACGTAGCATCTGCAGTTGATTTGAACTATAGCTATTTGAAGGAAATGTAGAAGGAAAATTCGAATCGAATTGTGCATATACCTTGGCCGCTATTTCAGCATCGTATTGGTAATAATCGATGCCATTGCTCTTAATGCGTTCCTCTTCTTCTAAAATTTCGGCTCTATCTTTGCGAATAGAAAAATCAAAAGGAGCATAGAGATTTTCATATTGCCATGGTTTCCCTTTTTGGAATTCATATTTGAACTGTCCGCCCTTGGGAAAGAAAAACACAATAAGAAATAACGATACGCCGTATAAAAAATATTTATAAATGCGGGATTGGTTTTTGTACAACGTATCCAATGATTTGCTCATAGGGAAGATATCTGTTTTCAAAAATAGAAAATAATAAGCTAAGGCGACTTTCGATAGCTGTTCAATTTGAATATGGACTTCATTACTACCATTTGAAGACCCAAAAAGCATGCTTTCCTTAGGCCCTAGTTCGACTTAAAATTCGTAGTTTTGCAGCCGTAGCTTAAATGAAATTATAGTATGAAGGAAGTAGTAATTGTATCGGCTGTGCGTACCCCAATCGGAAGTTTTATGGGCGCCTTGTCAACGATTCCGGCTCCAAAATTGGGGGCAATTGCGATTAAAGGTGCTTTAGATAAAATTGGGCTGGCGCCTGATATGGTTGAGGAAGTACTTATGGGTAATGTTGTACAGGCAGGAACTGGTCAAGCTCCAGCAAGACAGGCTGCAATTTTTGCAGGTATTCCCGATAGTGTTCCATGCACGACGGTTAATAAAGTTTGTGCCTCGGGAATGAAAACAGTTATGCAGGCAGCTCAGGCCATTGCCTTGGGTGATGCGTCTATAGTAGTTGCAGGAGGCATGGAGAGCATGAGTTTGATTCCGCACTACGTTCACATGCGAACAGCACAAAAATTTGGACCAGCCACCTTAATAGATGGAATGCAAAAAGACGGCCTGGTTGACGTATACGACCAAAACGCCATGGGCGTATGTGCCGATGCCTGCGCCACCAAATATGATTTTAGCAGGGAAAACCAAGACGGCTTTGCCATTCAATCTTATCAAAGATCTGCCAACGCGTCAAATAGCGGCAAATTTAAAAATGAGATTGTTCCCGTTGAAGTACCGCAACGAAGAGGAGAACCTATTATAGTTTCGGAAGATGAAGAATTTAAAAACGTAAAGCTTGAAAAAATTCCGGCTTTGCGACCCGCTTTTACAAAAGAGGGTACCGTAACTGCGGCCAACGCATCTACCATCAATGACGGCGCTGCCGCATTGGTACTAATGAGCAGCGAAAAAGCCCAAGAACTAAATCTAAAACCCTTGGCTACCATTAAAAGCTATGCAGACGCAGCTCAAGAACCTGAGTGGTTCACCACTGCCCCCGCTAAAGCCCTTCCAAAGGCCTTAGACAAAGCAAATATCTCAATTGATGATGTAGACTATTTTGAGTTCAATGAAGCCTTTGCCGTTGTTGGCCTTGCCAACATGAAGTTATTAGGGTTAAAAGATAAAAATGTAAACGTGAATGGAGGTGCCGTTTCTTTAGGGCATCCGCTGGGATGCTCCGGGGCACGAATATTAGTTACACTACTACATGTTTTAGACCAAAACAACGCAAAAATTGGCGCTGCAGCCATTTGTAATGGCGGTGGTGGTGCATCTGCAATTGTAGTAGAAAGAAACTAATACTTTCCCAACTAAGCATGCAATACGGTATTTGCCCCCTGAGTGTCATTCCTATTCGGTCTGTTGCAGATAATGCTGGAGCGCTGACCTCGCAGCTTTTGTATGGAGAACATTTCAAAATCTTGGAACAACGAAAGTTCTGGAGTCGTATTCGGGTCGCATTTGATGATTTGGAGGGATGGGTAAACAATCTCCAAATCAGCCTTATTGATGAAGAAGCGTACACGCAAATAGAGCACTTAAAAAACACCAGCTATGCTGCCGATCTGGTATCCTTTGTTTCGGGAAATTCAGGTGCTTTACTGCCCATTATTCTCGGTTCAACGGTTTGTGAAAATAAAGTGCTGCCACATACTTTTGAAGGTAATTCAGTAAACGTTAAAAAGGAAAAATCAAATCTTTTAAAAACGGCTTTATTATATCTGAATGCTCCCTTCTTATCTGGAGGAAGAACACCCTTTGGAATAGACAGCTCAGGATTTACCCAAATGGTATATAAAATCAATGGCTATGCCTTGAAAAGGAAAGCATCGGAACAATCACTTCAAGGCGATGCGCTGAGCTTTATAGAAGAAAGTGAGCCTGGAGATTTGGCATTTTTTGACGACAATGAAGGCCTTATCAATCACGTGGGCATCATTATGAAAGACAATTACATTATTCACGCTTTTGGCAAAGTACGTATTGATCGAATAGACCATACTGGTATTTTCAATGCCGAAACCAGAAGCTATACCCACTCGCTTAGGGTAATTAAAAAGATTATATAAAAAAACCTCCCTTGCATACACAACGGAGGTCAATATCAATTGAGAAAAAATTCGTTACTCTCCCAATAACTTTTTAACGCGCATGAAGTTCTCATTATCTCCCATCGCACCGTAAATGTTCTTAAGTTGTGAAAGAACACCCTGGTTGTCAGGATTCGATTTCAAAGCATCTTCTAAAATTTTAGCCCCCTCCATAAACAAATCATCTTTTTGCTGCTTCAATTCGTCATAGCGTGCAATATCTTTTCTTGAATTCCCTAAAGTATTCATCTCATCAATCAAGCCATTACCTTCATTCACATAGGTAGTAGAAAGGTTTAGCTGCGCATTGGTGTAACTCGGGTTCACTTCTAGTGCTTTTCGGTAAGAAGCTCTAGCCTCGGCAAGATTACCCTGCTCCATATTAATAACACCGATATTGTAATGCAAATCAGCATTGTCAGGCTCCATTGCAGATGCTTCTGCCATCAAGGTTTTAAACTTGTCTTTGTCACCCAATTTGTAGTGAAGATTTGCCTCTTGCAAAATCAAGTTTACGTCATCAGGATTACTTGCACGAGCTATAGTATAGGCTTCAAGCGCCTTGTCATCTTGACCTAGTTGAGAATAAATCAAAGCCGTATTCTTTACGATCTCCGCTCTTTTAGATGGTGTTTTTTCATCTAACGGATCTTTGTAAGTACCTGATTTAACCATAAGGTCTCTTTGTACTTTATCCATAATTTCAACCTCACCGGTTTCATTATTGGTAGCCTTATAAACAACACCACTACCATCATAACCTACTTCTTGCAACTCATTGTAATAAGTCAACGCTTGATCATAGTGTGCACCATTTACGGCACTACTAGCCGCAAAATACAGATAAGAAGTGTCTTTAGGGCTAATCTTGTAACTCATGTATAATTTTTCAGCAGCTTCCTTAAACTTCTTATTGCCGTTATCTTCTACAGCAGAGTTAACCAAATCTGCAGTAATTGCCGCTAACCTTTGATTCGTTTCATCGGTATATTTTGCTTTACCACTTTGTGCTTCGATATCCACAACCTTTTGAAAAGACGATACAGATTCAGCAAAAGCCGCATTATCTCCAGCCTTAGCCAATTCAGCATACGCCTTACCTCTTAAGAAATGGTATTGCGCCTGCACTTTGGCATCAGCTCCCGATATAGCACCAGCAGCAGCTTCTAAAGAGGTTTTTGCAGCCATCGCATCACCACCTTTTAAGGCCTTATCTGCCGCCTTAATTTCGTTTTTTTGGGCAAAGCCAACCATTGCAAATGACATGGCCGCCAGTATTAAGAATTTAGTTTTCATTTCGATATTAATTAAGAAATTAGAGTTTAATGATTATTAATTTATTCTTCTTCGGAACTACTTTCTGTAGCATCCGTGCTTCCATTATCAATAGCCGTGCCATCTTCGGTAGTTACCTCAATATCAAGGATATCTACCTCTTCAAGATCATCATCATCTTTCATCACCTTCGCTACAGCTGCTATGGAATCATCTCCTTTTATATTGATAAGTTTCACTCCTTGGGTAGCTCTACCCATCACTCGAAGATCTTCTACACTCATGCGAATGGCAATACCTGATCGATTGATAATCATAAGATCGTCAGAATCAGATACGTTTTTAATCGCCACAAGGTTGCCGGTCTTGTCAGTTATTGAAATTGTTTTTACACCTTTTCCACCTCTATTGGTGATACGGTAGTCTTCAATACTAGATCTTTTTCCGTAACCGTTCTCCGAAACTACCAAAAGTTCATCTTCGAAATTGTGTACCGAAACCATTCCAATTACCTCGTCATTTTCATGAGCCAGCCTAATTCCTCTAACACCGGAAGCATTACGACCCATGGGTCTCGTTTTACTTTCTTCAAAACGAATGGCCTTCCCTGATTTTAATCCTAAGAATATTTGACTCGTTCCTGTAGTAAGTTTTGCCTCAAGCAACTCATCGCCTTCTCTTATACCAATGGCATTAATACCGTTTTGGCGCGGTCTTGAGTACTGCTCAAGCGAAGTCTTTTTGACGGTACCTTTTTTAGTCGCCATAATCACATAGTGACTATTTACGTATTCCTCATCTTTAAGATCTTGAGTACAAATGAAAGCTTTTACCTTATCATCATTCTCGATATTGATCAAATTTTGAATTGCTCTACCTTTTGACGTCTTGCTTCCTTCGGGAATTTCATAGACCCGCATCCAAAAACATTTTCCTTTTTGGGTAAAGAACAACATGTATTGGTGGTTGGTACCCACAAATAGATGTTCTAAGAAATCTTCATTTCGTGTAGAGGATGCTTTTTGCCCAACGCCACCTCTATTTTGGGTTTTATATTCGGTAAGCGGAGTTCTTTTTATATATCCGGCATGTGAAATGGTGATTACAACTTGCTCATTCGGAATCATATCTTCCATGCTCAAGTCACCACCCGCAAAATTGATTTCAGAACGACGCTCATCACCATATTTATCCTTTACCTCAAGCAATTCATCCTTGATTATACTCATTCTTCGATCCTTGCGATCTAAGATATCCTTCAAGTCGGCAATGGTTTTGATAATCTCGTCATACTCTGAACGCAATTTGTCTTGCTCCAGACCTGTCAACTGACGCAATCGCATTTCAACAATGGCCTTGGCCTGAATTTCAGACAACTTAAAGCGTTCCATCAGGCTTTCTCTGGCCTCATCGGCATTCGATGACGCACGAATAATCTTAATCACCTCGTCTATATTGTCAGAGGCGATGATAAGCCCTTCTAGGATATGTGCGCGGTCTTCGGCTTTCTTCAATTCGAATTTAGTACGACGAACAACAACCTCATGACGATGTTCCACAAAATAATGGATCATCTCCTTTACGTTCAACAACTGTGGTCTACCATTAACCAGGGCAATATTGTTTACACTGAAGGACGATTGCAGCGCTGTATACTTGTAAAGCGTATTCAATACAATATTTGGAATAGCATCTCTTTTCAAGATATATACGATACGCATCCCTTTTCTGTCAGATTCGTCTCGAATACTAGATATTCCTTCAATCTTCTTATCATTGACCAAATCAGCAGTCTTCTTGATCATGTCTGCCTTATTGACCTGATAAGGGATTTCTGTAACGATTATGCACTCGCGTCCTTGAACTTCTTCAAAAGTGGCCTTGGCACGCATAACCACTCGACCGCGCCCAGTATGAAATGCTTCCTTTACCCCATCATAGCCATAAATAACTCCTCCAGTAGGAAAATCAGGAGCCTTAATATGGGTGATAAGTTCATCTATTTCAATATCGTTATTATCGATATAAGCTACGGTACCATCAATAACTTCAGAAAGATTATGAGGAGGCATATTGGTTGCCATACCCACCGCTATACCTGATGCACCATTTACCAATAAGTTAGGAACCCTTGCCGGAAGCACGGTAGGCTCTTCTAAGGAATCATCGAAATTTAGTTGGTGATCTACGGTATCTTTATCGATATCAGCCAACATGTCATCCGCGATCTTCCGCATGCGCGCCTCTGTATATCGCATCGCTGCGGGACTATCTCCATCTATTGAACCAAAATTACCTTGCCCATCGACCATCATATAGCGCAAACTCCATTCTTGAGCCATCCGAACCATTGAATCATACACCGAGGTATCACCATGAGGATGGTACTTACCTAAGACTTCCCCAACAATACGAGCAGATTTCTTATGTGCACTTGAAGATCGAACCCCAAGTTCATACATGCCATAAAGTACCCTTCTGTGCACTGGTTTAAAGCCGTCCCTGACATCTGGAAGAGCACGTGACACAATGACCGACATTGAATAATCAATGTAGGCAGATTTCATTTCATCTTCGATGTTAATCGGTATCAATTTTTCGCCTTCTGCCATTTTTAAATTTTGCTATATTTTATAGGTTAAAAAAGTATGCCAATATACGGAAAATCGATGCCTTCAAAGCATACATCAAAACCTTTCTTCAACAATTTATTAACACTTTTTGCGTTGTGATTAGTTGACAATTACAATGTTAATTATTTTGTAATTAGCACCTTTTTTCGTCATTTCGAACAACTTTATCGAATTGAGGTATAGTATTTGCCTTAGATTGCCTGAGATTTATTAATTTTAATGCTGATACGCAGAATTATATGGACGATAATTTTTCCCCAAGAGTAAAAGATGTAATTGCTTATAGCAAAGAGGAGGCGCTAAGGCTCGGTCACGACTTCATAGGTACCGAACACTTAATGCTTGGTTTGCTGCGTGATGGAAATGGAAAGGCAATTAGCATTCTCGATGCCCTCGATGTTGACTTAGATCATTTGCGACGTAAGGTCGAAATTCTCAGTCCTTCGAATCCAAACCAAAGTGGGGTACAAAAAGACAAAAAAAACCTGCACCTCACCAGGCAAGCAGAACGCGCTTTAAAAACTACTTTTTTAGAGGCCAAACTGTTTCAAAGTTCTTCGATCAATACAGCGCATTTACTACTCTGTATTTTGAGAAACGAGAACGATCCTACCACCAAATTACTTCACAAACTAAAAGTGGATTACGATGGCGTAAAGGAACAGTTCAAGTTTATGATCACAAGTGATGATGATATTGTAGATGCACCCACTTCAGAATCTTTCCCAAGTGACAATGATGATGCGAACGAAGGAAAAGAAGGAACTTTTGGAGCCACTTCGAGTCAAAAGGGAAACAAGAAATCAAAAACTCCGGTTCTTGACAATTTCGGACGTGACCTTACGGCTCTAGCCGAAGAGAACAAACTTGACCCCGTTGTTGGTCGCGAAAAGGAAATTGAGCGAGTTTCTCAAATTTTAAGTAGAAGAAAGAAAAACAATCCTTTGTTAATAGGTGAGCCAGGAGTTGGCAAAAGCGCAATAGCTGAAGGACTTGCACTTCGAATTATCAATAAGAAAGTATCTCGAATACTTTATGGTAAGCGTGTTGTTACCTTAGACCTTGCTTCTCTGGTAGCGGGCACTAAATACCGTGGTCAATTCGAAGAACGCATGAAAGCGGTCATGAACGAATTGGAAAAGAATGACGATGTCATTCTCTTTATTGATGAAATACATACCATTGTAGGCGCCGGTGGGGCTACTGGAAGTTTAGATGCTTCCAATATGTTCAAACCCGCATTGGCCAGAGGTGAAATTCAATGTATTGGTGCAACCACACTTGACGAGTACAGACAATACATTGAAAAAGATGGTGCCCTAGAGCGTCGTTTTCAGAAAGTAATTGTTGAGCCCACCTCCGTGGAGGAAACCATCGAAATACTGGAGAACATTAAGGGAAAATACGAAGATCATCATAATGTCCACTATACAGACGAGGCCATTGTTGCCTGTGTAAAGTTGACGAATAGATATATGACCGATAGGTTTTTGCCAGACAAGGCCATTGATGCCCTTGATGAAGCAGGTTCGCGGGTACATATTGTAAATATGGATGTGCCCAAACAAATCGTTGAGCTTGAAAAACAGCTTGAAGATGTTCGTGAATTAAAGAACAGTGTCGTCAAAAAGCAGAAATACGAGGAGGCTGCAAAGCTTCGTGATGATGAAAAACGTCTGGAGAAAGAATTGGCCGTTGCCCAAGAGAAGTGGGAAGACGATAGTAAACTGCATAAAGAAACCGTAAGCGAAGATAATGTGGCGGATGTTGTTTCTATGATGAGCGGAATTCCGGTCAATCGAATTGCTCAAACAGAGAGTAATAAATTGGCTGAATTGCCTGATTTGATCAAAGCCAACGTTATCGGTCAAGACGAGGCGGTAGCTAAGGTTGCCAAAGCGATCCAACGCAATAGAGCAGGATTAAAAGATCCTAACAAACCTATTGGTTCATTCATCTTCTTGGGCCAAACCGGTGTTGGTAAAACACAGTTAGCCAAAGTACTTGCAAAAGAGTTGTTTGACTCGGAAGATGCACTGATCAGAATTGACATGAGCGAATACATGGAGAAATTTGCCATTTCACGATTGGTAGGTGCACCTCCAGGGTATGTAGGTTATGAAGAAGGCGGACAGCTTACCGAAAAGGTGCGTCGCAAACCCTATTCTGTCATCCTTTTAGATGAAGTTGAAAAGGCACATCCTGATGTGTTCAATATGTTACTTCAAGTCTTAGATGATGGTTATTTGACCGATAGTCTTGGAAGAAAAATTGATTTTAGGAACACGATTATCATTATGACATCTAATATTGGCGCACGCCAGTTGAAAGATTTCGGACAAGGCGTAGGCTTTGGCACTGCGGCGAAAAAATCGCAAGCAGACGCGCATCAAAAAGGTGTTATCGAAAACGCTTTGAAAAAAGCCTTTGCTCCTGAATTCTTGAATAGAATTGATGACGTAATCGTATTTAATCCGCTAGAAAGAGCAGATATTCATCAAATTATCGATATCGAGCTTGCGAAGTTATTTGCAAGAATTAAAGACATCGGTTATGATTTAAATCTCACGGAAGCAGCCAAAGATTATATTGCCGAAAAAGGCTTTGATAAGCAATATGGAGCTAGACCCTTAAAACGAGCCATTCAAAAGTATATCGAAGATTCACTAGCTGAGGAAATAGTAAACTCGAAGCTAGAAGAAGGCGATAGTATTTTTATGGATTTAGACAAAAAGAAAGATGAGCTTACCATAAAGATTAAGAAAGCAAAGAAATCTTCCAAAGCTTAGTATAGGCAATAATATAGTACACAAGGAGTCATAAAATGGCTCCTTTTTTTATACCCAATCAGTACGGAAGTAAGAAATAAAACAAACTAATCTGCAGTAATAAGCAGTATGAACGATATTTGGGCTATTGGTCTATTATTTTTCCCAAAAGAGGTTGGTAACTCTACTTTCGTGTAAGACACACTATAATACGAATTGAAATGAAGTTAGGACAATCAAAAAAGACCGTTGTTGTCAGGGAATACCAGTTGGAAGTTGGAAAGATACAGGTCTTTGAAAACTACATGGTATCCGTTTTTGAAGACGGGGCTACGCTTACGCTTGAAAGAGCATACCAAATTTTAGGAATTGCAGAAATACACTTTAGAGATAAAGATTTTGGGTATATAAGCCTGCGCAAAAACTCCTATGCAATTGACCCAACTGTCTATACCTATTTAAGAGGACTTGATAATTTAAAAGCTTTCGCAATTGTTTCGGTGAAGGAGATTGACATGCACAATTTTAAAATCGAGAAACTTTTTTATAAGAAGCCAATGAAGTTTTTTATTCAATATGAAAATGCTCTGGCCTGGGTAAAACGAAGGGTAAAAGGAAAATAACAAGGTTGTGAATGGCGAACAACATCAAGCCCCAAGATTAGAAATCTTGGGGCTTTTTTTAGTATTTGACTCACTTCTTGATGTCTTTCACGCCGTTTCTTCCTCTTGTGCGGTTGCTTGTGGCTCTGGCATCTTAAACAAATCAATAAACGCCTTACCAATGCCACCTACAATATCGGAAGCTGTCAATGCCTGATACGCTGTTTCTTCAACAGCAATGTCACCAGCCTTCCCGTGAAGATAAACTCCAAAAATGGCAGCTTTTAAAGGTGCATAACCCTGAGCAATTAATCCTGTGATAATACCAGTAAGTGCGTCGCCACTCCCGGCCGTTGCCATACCCGGATTTCCGGTTGTGTTAATATAACCTTTATCATCATATACGGTAATCGAATGCGCACCTTTTATAACAACAATGCAATTGTATTTTTTCGAAAAAGTTTTGGTTTTCTTCAGTTTATCAAAATCATCTTTCCATTTTCCTATCAAACGCTCCAATTCTTTTGGGTGGGGTGTGAGAATGGTCTGCGATGGTAATTTCTTTAAAAGGTCTTTATTTTTTCCCAAGATGTTCACTCCATCTGCATCTATTACCAAGGGTTTTTGATTTTTCTCAAGAAAATCAGAAAATGCCTTGGTGGTATTGTCATGTGTTCCTAAGCCCACACCTATTCCAATAACCGACGGAACCATCTCAAAATCTATGCTGGAAATCACCTCCTCCCCCTCAGTCAAAACCATGGCTTCGGGCAGAGCAGTTTGTAATGGAACATATCCACAGTCTGGAACATATGCCGTTACCAGTCCGGCTCCAGACTTTAGGCAGGCTTTTGAAGCTAAAATCACCGCGCCTATTTTTCCCTTACTTCCACCAACCACCATAGCGTGCCCGTAGGTACCCTTGTGCGAATATTTTTTTCGAGGGATGTAAAACGGCAGCACATCATGTTTCCCTATTAAATCATAGGCCGTTTCGGTAGTCATCAAATATTCAGGATCTAGTCCGATATCCAAGACTTCCCATTGATCTATATAGCTTCCTGTATCAGGAAGAAAAAAAACCAACTTCGGCGTTTGAAAACTGAGCACAAAATTCGCTTTGATAATCGCGTTTTCATCTGAAGGCGCTCTATCTGTAAACAAGCCCGATGGAATATCAACCGAAAGAATAAACGCTTCGGTTTTGTGTAGATGCCCCATAAGATTTACAACCCAAGGATCAGGAGATCGATTCAGTCCTATTCCGAAAATGGCATCAACAATAATATCATCTTTTCCAATAGTGGGAAGTGGGGAGTCAGCATCTAAAAACTCAGGCCAAATTTTCCGGTCTTTTAATCGCTCTAGATTGATAAGAAAATCTTTGGATCTCGTCTTACTATAGTTCACTACATACACCGCAATGTCGTATCCGTGTTCTTGCAAATGCCTAGCCAACGCAATGCCATCTCCACCATTGTTTCCTATTCCGCAGAACAAATGAATCTTAACAGGAGCACCCTGCATTCGGGTGTGAATCCAGTTAAAAATCTGAACAGCAGCACGTTCCATTAGTATATCGCTTGAAATTTGCTGTTTTGCAATAGTAAATTTATCGGCAGCATATATTTGTTCTCCACTAAAAAGTTTCATGGTATTTTTCTTGCGTTTTGATTAGCAATTAAAGCTGAAATCTAATAATTAATAATCGAATATCGATTTTGCTAGCGAATCCGTAAAAATGCAACGGAAGATTTGATTGAGAAGTCAAAAATACTACATTTACCACTCTATTAGGCTTATGCTTTATACTATATCAGACATAGCGTTAAATTTTTCTAGCACAAATGGCTTTATCTTCACTACTGCCACTACAACCCCTTTGGGGTAATTTGCTATATTCTCATCCGTTCCGCCTTTTTAGGCCCTTTTCAAAAAATCCATTTCTAATTCAATGACATGCAAGTCTTAAAATTCGGCGGCACTTCTGTAGCCAACTCCCAAAATATAACTTTAGTAAAGAATATCGTTGCGAACAGTGATTCTGATAAGACCATAGTCGTTGTTTCAGCCTTAGGAGGTATTACTGATACGTTGCTACATGCCGCGCATCTTGCTGCAAAACAAGATAGTGCGTACAAGACCGTAGTAAAAAAAATCGAATCGCGCCACTTGGAAACCATAAAAAGTCTGATTGCGATACAGGCACAAAGCGAGGTGCTAAGTAAAACCAAAAGTGAATTAAATACACTTGAAGATTTATTGGAAGGCGCTTTTTTAATCGGGGAGATTACAGCCCAGCTATCAGACAAAATTGTCAGTTATGGGGAAATGCTTGCCTCATACATCATCAGTGTGTTTTTCCAACAGCAACAGCTTGATGCGGTACATGTAGATAGCCGAGAACTCATTATCACCAACGAAATAAATGGCAAAGCCACGGTGAACTTCGACATTACAAATACGAATTGCCAAACGTTTTTTTCCAACACCGCACATAAGGTTATCGTAGCTGCGGGTTTCATCGCCTCCTCCGAGAATGGAAACCCTACTACCCTAGGCCGCGGTGGATCAGATTATACTGCTGCCATCATTGCAGCTGCGATCAATGCGGAAACCTTGCAGATTTGGACGGATGTCAGCGGCATGTATACCGCTAATCCGAAGCTGGTAAAACAAGCTAAGGCGATACCGCATATTTCATACGAAGAGGCAATGGAATTATCTCATTTTGGAGCAAAGGTTTTATATCCACCAACCATTCAACCTGTATTGGCCAAAGGAATTTCTATCTTAATTAAAAATACTTTTAATCCTGAAGATGCAGGAACCTTAATAACTAAAAATCAGAACGATCAAGGGAAGACGGTACGTGGCATCAGTCATGTCGAAAACATTGCACTTCTATCATTAGAAGGCCCTGGAATGGTTGGTATACCAGGAATCTCAAAACGTTTTTTCGAAGTTCTTTCACAGGCTGAAATAAGCGTAGTTTTGATTACACAAGCTTCTTCAGAACATTCGATCTGTGTTGGCATCTCCGAAGATGATATTGACAAAGCGGTTCAAATTGTGAACACCGCATTCGAGTATGAAGTAGATCGTGGCAAGATAAAACCCGTAATCGCTGAGAAAAATCTGGCCATTATAGCACTTGTAGGTGACAATATGAAAAGTCACCAAGGACTCAGCGGTAAGATGTTTAGTACCCTCGGCAAGAATAATGTCAATATTCGAGTAATTGCCCAAGGAGCGTCAGAACGCAACATATCGGCCGTTATCAAAAAAGAGGATGTAAAGAAGGCCCTAAATGCCCTACATGAGGAGTTTTTTGAGGAAAACATTAAGCAGCTCAATTTATTTGTAATGGGCGTTGGTAATGTAGGTGCTAAATTTCTAAACCAGGTTGACCAACAAAAGAAATATCTAAACGAAAATTTAAAACTCAATATTCGTATCATTGGTTTATCGAATTCAAAGAAAATGGTCTTTGCCGAAGATGGAATTCCTCTTAAGGAATGGAAAGCTAACTTGGCTACAGGGGAAAAAGCCAATTCAGATCGCTTCTTTGAAAAAGTAAACCAGCTCAATTACCGCAACAGTATTTTTGTTGACAATACGGCTAGTGCAGAAGTGGCTGCCTCTTACAATTCTTATTTAGGTAATAGTATTGCAGTGGTAACCTGCAACAAGATTGCATGTTCTTCGGCATATTCGAACTACCAAGAATTAAAGAATTTAGCAAGAACCTATAACGCACCGTTTCTATTTGAAACTAATGTTGGAGCCGGTTTACCCATTATCGACACCTTAAAACATTTAATCGCCTCAGGAGACAAAATTTTAAAAATTCAAGCGGTATTATCAGGTAGCTTAAACTTCGTTTTTAACAATTTTAACGATGAGCTGAGCTTTCATGAGGTAGTGAAACAAGCCCAGGAACAGGGCTACACTGAACCAGACCCAAAAATTGATTTGAGTGGGGTTGACGTGATGCGAAAAATTTTGATATTAGCTCGTGAAAGTGGCAATCAATTGGAAATCAGTGACATTGAAAATAAGTCATTCCTTCCACAGGAAAGTTTGGATACCGATAACAATGATGACTTCTTTAGCTCGCTTGTAAAATACGAGTCTGATTTTCAACAATTGTATAGCGATGCTGTTGCCAAAAGCAGTAAATTGAAGTACGTAGCCCAATTTGAGAAAGGTAATGCAAGTGTAGGTTTACAAGAGATACCAAAAGGGCATGACTTTTACAATCTTGAGGGAAGTGACAACATTGTATTGTTTTATACCGAACGCTACCCCGATCAACCCATGATCATAAAAGGTGCCGGTGCAGGAGCGGATGTAACCGCTTCGGGTATCTTTGCAGATATTATTAGAATAGGGAATTTTTAAGGAGAAAAATTGATAATAACATCATTGTGATGCAGATCGCAAACGGGAGAAGCAATCGGTAACTTAACAACAGCTATTCAACAGATTGCTTTGTCTCAATGAGTTTATCTCAAAGACGATGAAATTGTACATATGAACGAAATCAAAATATTTTGCCCCGCCACTATTGCCAACGTCTCTTGTGGGTTCGATGTGCTTGGTGTTGCCTTAGACGCTGTTGGAGATGAAATGACCGTACGAAAGACACCAGAAAAAGGTATTCGAATCACAAAATTAGAGGGACAAGATTTACCCACGGCAACACTCAAAAACGTTGCTGGAGTAGCCGGTTTGGCGCTTTTAGAAAAGAGTGACTACGACGGTGGGTTCGAAATGGAAATCTACAAAAAGATAAAAGCAGGTAGCGGAATCGGTAGTAGCGCTGCAAGTTCCGCAGGAGCCGTTTGGGCCATGAACGAATTGCTAGGCAAGCCCTTTACAACTCAAGAATTGGTAAAATTCGCTATGGAAGGTGAGCGTCTAGCAAGTGGCGTGGCCCATGCTGACAATGTGGCCCCTGCCCTATTTGGCGGTTTCACTTTGGTACGTAGTTGCGCTCCTTTAGATATTATTCCTATACCCAGCCCTAGAGAATTATATGCAACCATTATTCATCCTCAGATTGAAGTGAAGACCTCAGATTCGCGCAAAATATTGAAAACAAACATCACCTTAAAAGAAGGTATTCAACAATGGGGTAATGTTGGTGGATTAGTTGCTGGGCTTTTCACAGACGATTATGAGCTTATCGGTCGCTCCTTGGTCGACCATATTGTTGAACCTATTCGTTCTATATTGATCCCGGCATTCGACAAGGTCAAATCAAAAGCAGTTGCGTCAGGCGCATTAGGATGTGGAATTTCAGGTTCCGGCCCATCGATTTTTGCATTTAGTAAAGGCGAGGAAATAGCAGAGAAAGTTGCACAAGCTATGAGAGAAGTATATCAAAACATAGGAATCGATTATGAAATTCATGTTTCAAAAATAAATCCTTTAGGAATTAAGATTTTAGAGTAAATGAACTATTACAGTCTCCATAAACAGGCGCCGGAAGTATCTTTTAAAAACGCTGTAATTAAAGGAATAGCACCCGATAAAGGGTTGTACTTCCCAAAGCGTATTACCCCCCTACCCGATTCTTTTTTTGAGGGAATTGAAGATTTATCAAACCAAGAGATCGCGTTCAATGCGATTCATCAATTCGTAAGTGAAGAAATTCCCAATGAAAAATTGCGGGAAATTTTGGCGCATGTGCTCGACTTTGAATTTCCTGTGGTTAAAATAGAGGAAAATGTTGCCACCTTAGAATTGTTCCATGGCCCGACCATGGCATTTAAGGATGTTGGTGCCCGTTTTATGGCAAATTGCCTTGGGTATTTTTCCGAAGGCGAATCGAAAGAAGTTACCGTTTTAGTAGCCACTTCAGGAGATACCGGTGGCGCTGTAGCCAATGGATTCTTGGGCGTTAAGGGAGTAAAAGTGGTAATCCTCTACCCCAGCGGAAAAGTGAGCGATATTCAAGAGCGCCAACTCACAACCCTAGGGCAAAACATTTCAGCACTTCAAGTAGATGGCACCTTTGACGATTGTCAAAAAATGGTGAAGAACGCCTTCCTAGACGAAGAACTGCAAAGCCATATTCAATTAACTTCGGCAAATTCTATCAACGTCGCGCGCTGGTTGCCCCAATTATTCTATTTCCTATTTGCATACAAACAGGTAAAACCTCAAGGAAAGCAAATCGTTTTTTCGGTGCCCAGCGGTAACTTCGGAAACATCTGTGCTGGTATGGTTGCTCAAAAACTAGGAATGCCCGTAACGCATTTTGTTGCGGCTACGAATGTTAATGATACGGTTCCAGAATTCATGAAAACCGGTGAATACAATCCAAAACCGTCAACGGCTACCATTTCAAATGCTATGGATGTTGGCGATCCGAGTAACTTTATTCGAATACGACATTTATTTAACAATGACTTTGAAACCCTGTCGAAAAATCTATCTTCATACACCTACTCTGACGCTGAAACCAGAGAAGCCATGAAGCTTATTTACAGCGATTCGAACTACATTGCCGACCCGCATGGCGCTGTTGGCTATTTGGGATTGAAGAAATACCAAGAGTCGCACCCTGAAACCTATGGCATTTTCTTGGAAACGGCGCATCCTGTGAAGTTTCTAGATGTTGTTGAAGAAACAATACCTGAAAAATTGGAGATTCCTCCTCAGATTCAAAAGGTGTTGCTGAAAGAGAAAAAATCCACCCCTATTAAAACATATCAGGAATTAAAGCAATTTTTGCTTGATTCTTAATCTAATGACGGTAAGCTAAAGTCATCTAAAGGACTGGGTTGTTTCATCATCGCCTCAATGGCTTCAGTTGTTCTGGGAGCCATATCGGAAAGATTTACTGGCCCGTTGTCGGTGATCAAAATATCGTCTTCGATTCGCACCGCAATACCCCACCATTTTTTGTCGCAGTCACTTCCTTCAGGAATATAGATTCCGGGTTCTACAGTAATTACCGTATTCGCCTTGAAAGGCCCATAGGTACCCTTATCGTGTACATCTAAACCTAAATAATGACTTGTTCCATGCGGAAAATAAGTTCTAGCTTCTGCCGTATTCTTGATAATGCCTAAGGCCATTAAGCCTTCGGCAACCACTTTGCTGGAGGCTTCTCCAGGTGCTCTAAAGGGTGCTCCGACAACACTGGCCTTTATCCCCGCTTCTTGGGCGTTGTATACGATATCATAAATTTGTTTTTGCTCTGGCGTAAATTTACCATTAGCTGGAATAGTACGGGTAACATCTGCAGTATAACCATGATACTCCGCACCTAAATCCATCAACACCAAATCATTCCCCACTTTGGTTTTGTTATTTTCGATGTAATGTAGAATACAACCATTGTTTCCGCCTCCAACAATAGAAGGATATCCTTCATACTCCGCTCCATATTTTTTATATACATACTCATGAACGCCCTGAATCTCAGTTTCCGACATGTTCGGATGCATTGCTTTCATAACCTCATTCTGTCCGACTGCTGAAATCTCAACCGCCTTTTTCAAGAGCAGCATCTCTTCCTCCGATTTAGTCTCTCGTAAAGTGCTCATAATTTCAGAAATTAAATTAGAGTCAAGGTTATTGGCTTCCAATTTAAGAGATACTTTTTCTTTAATATCACTTAGCAATCCATCGTCCTTGGTTTTGACAAAATTCTGTAGTAACTCGTCATCTTTCAATTCATCGTAGTAGTCGAGATATCGACCAACGGTGGTAACCACATTGGCTCTATTCTCATCGTCAGCAGAGTTTATCATGCTGTACAATTGCTGCTTTGTGGCGTTATAATCCGAAGGGTAATTGGTTTTTTCCTTGAAATTTCTAATCAGGTCAAAAAGGTCGGCATCTCCTCTTTTATTTCTGTAGTCATTTTTAAAATCGAAGAAAGTGACCTTGTCAAAAGATGTAAAATCAACGGGTATATCTGCAAACTCATTACCGTTAAATGCCATTTCAAAACCGAGCTCTTTCATGGCCCCTTCAGTTCCTAATCGTTTGCCATTCCATTGCTCCGCTTTAGGATCGCGTTCCTGAACATAAAGCATTTCATTGTATTTCTTACCCGAAGGGTCAACTTGATCTTCTGAAAAAACCAGCAACACCGCATTGGGTTCTTTATAACCCGTTAAATAATAAAAATCAGGATCTTGATGGTAAATATAGTCTACATCATTGGCGCGATTTCGTTCGGCATTTGCAAAATATACAGCAACGCTGTTCGATGGCAGCATTTGTCTAACTGCTTGCCTTCTGTCTTTGTGAAAATCAGCAGATAGAAAATCGGTAGGTGTACCTTGGCCACTCAGTGGCACTGTTATCAGCATCAAAACCGTAAAAATCAAAATCTTTCGTAACATAGGAATGTATTAAAAGTGAAAAATAGTTCTTTTTGGGGAACATCGTAGAAAATAAAGTCATAAAAATTATTCAAACTCTAAGCGACTTTTTGGGAAATTAATTCAATAAATTTGCTCATCTAAAATGAGACAGGATGAAAAATACTGCCCTTACAAAAACCCATGAGGCCTTAGGTGCAAAAATAGTTCCCTTTGCTGGCTATAATATGCCCGTATCGTACGAAGGTGTAAATGCGGAGCATGAAACCGTGCGAAATGGCGTGGGGGTCTTTGATGTTTCCCATATGGGGGAGTTCTTAATTGGCGGTCCAAATGCTTTGGATCTAATTCAAAAAGTCACCTCTAACGATGCAAGTAAATTGACCATTGGCAAAGCACAATATAGTTGTTTACCAAATGAAACTGGAGGTATTGTAGATGACCTCATCGTTTATAGGGTTAAAGAGGAACAATATCTATTGGTAGTGAACGCTTCAAATATTGAAAAAGATTGGAATCATATTTCAAAATACAATAGCGAATTCAAGGCGGATATGCGTGATATTTCGGAAAATTATTCCCTTTTGGCTATTCAGGGGCCTAAAGCCGTTGAAGCCATGCAAAGTTTGACTTCCGAGGATTTGTCAGCGATCAAGTTCTATAATTTCGTGGTGGGAGATTTCGCGGGAATTGAACATGTTATCATCTCAGCCACAGGTTATACGGGTTCAGGTGGTTTCGAAATCTATTGTAAAAACGAAGAAGTACAACAGGTATGGGACAAGGTTTTAGAAGCCGGAGCTGACTTGGGTATCAAACCCATAGGTCTAGCGGCTAGAGATACTTTGCGTTTGGAAATGGGATATTGCCTCTATGGCAATGATATCAACGATGAAACTTCGCCGTTTGAAGCCGGTTTGAGCTGGATTACCAAGTTCACCAAAGATTTTGTTAATTGTGAATCGCTTGCCAAAGAAAAAGCGCATGGTCCGGAGCGAAAATTGATAGCCTTTGAATTGGATGAGCGGGGAATTCCTAGACACGATTACGATATCGTAGACGGACAGGGAAAAAAGATCGGTATCGTAACCTCAGGTACGATGTCTCCATCTATGGGCAAAGGTATTGGACTGGGTTATGTTCCCATTATCTTCTCAGAAGTGGGAAGCAAGATTCAAATTCAGATTCGTAAAAAAGCAGTGCCAGCAACAGTTGTAAAACTTCCTTTTTATAAAGCTTAGGACTGCATGAGTAAAAAAGGGGGGAAGCACTATGACAGTGGAAAAAAAATACTTATCCTAGGAGGAAGCGGATTTATTGGAAACGCAATCTATAAGGAGCTTTGCAATTATTTTGATACCTATGGAACATACTATACTGCTAGAAAGTCTTTTGAAAAAAACCAGCAATTTTTTAGGTATGATATGACCGAAGATGACATTTTTCCTTTATTGGAAAAAATTCAACCTCGTATCATTGTATCAGCAGTTCGTGGAAATTTTGCGGCTCAGATTCAAGCGCATCAGCACATTGCGGAATATCTGGCTCAGCACGATTGTACCTTGTATTTTATTTCTTCGGCAAACGTATTTGATGCCTACAGTAAATATCCTTCCTACGAGAACGACAAAACACTTTCGGAAAGTGTCTATGGTAGATTGAAAATTCGAATAGAGAATATGCTATTGCGCCTTCCGAAAGAAAAAACAGCAATTTTAAGAGTTCCCATGGTTTTCGGAAATGGTTCTCCCCGAATCAAGGAAATCAAAAAATTTATACTAGAAAATGAACCGGTTGAAGTATTTCCTAACCTCATTTTGAATGTGACCAACGATGATAAATTGACACAGCAAGTTCACTATCTCATCAATAGAAATAAAACCGGAATCTTTCATTTAGGAAGTAAGGATTTGGTACATCATGAAGATTTTATAAAGGAAGTTGTGGAACGCATTGGCAGTTTCAATCCTATTTATAAACGGGTATTTACCACGAATGAGGATAGATATCTGGCCGTACTCCCCAAAGACCACAAACTTCCCAAAAACCTACAAATGAGTTACCAGGAGATCATTGACCACCATATTTTGAGTTAATGTTTGAAAAACCTTAATTTAAAGCAAAATAAATGTTCCCTACTTCGCGGGGATAAAACGAATATATACCGATGGAAAAATTATCAGATCAACAAATACATGAATATTTAGGAAAACTAGATGGTTGGGAATATGTAGACGGTGCCATTGAAACTTCTTTTGAGTTTGCAAATTTCAAAGAAGCCTTTGCAACAATGACCAGAATTGCATTTGAGTGCGAAGTTCAAGGACATCACCCCGATTGGAGCAATGTATATAAAAATTTGCATATTAGATTAAACACGCATGACGCTGGTGGCGTTACCGAAAAGGATTTCAAATTGGCACATACCATTGAAGAAATAATTGAAGGAGAATAGAAGATTTCAACTACAAATTCAAAAAAGAAACGAAAACTCAAGCTGTAATGCTAGGGTATTTGGGTTTGTATTTGATTTTAGTAATTTTGATTTATAGTTAAAATAAACCTATGGGAAGAGCTTTTGAATTTAGAAAAGCACGAAAAATGAAACGTTGGTCGGCTATGTCTAAGGCCTTTACACGTATTGGCAAAGATATTGTCATTGCTGTAAAAGAAGGAGGACCTGACCCAGATTCCAATTCACGTCTTCGCGCTGTAATTCAGAACGCGAAATCGGTTAACATGCCCAAAGACAATATCGAGCGGGCGATCAAAAGAGCCAGTGATAAAAGTCAGGGTGATTATAAAGAGGTTCTTTTTGAAGGCTATGCGCCTCATGGCATTGCCATCCTTATCGAAACTGCAACAGATAACAACACCCGTACCGTGGCCAATGTACGAAGTTATTTTAATAAATGTAACGGCAACCTTGGCACTTCAGGTTCTGTAGAATTTATGTTCGACCATACCTGTAATTTTAGAATTCCGGCAGAGGGCATAGACCCCGAAGAACTGGAGTTCGAAATGATCGATTTCGGGGCCGAAGAAGTTTTTGTTGATGACGACGGAATTTTGATCTACGCGCCCTTTGAGAGTTTCGGAGCCATTCAAAAAGAACTGGAAAACCGTGAGATAGCCATTCTTTCTTCAGGTTTTGAACGCATCCCGCAAGTCACCAAGCAACTTTCCGAAGCGGAAGCTGCCGATGTGGAAAAATTACTAGAAAAGATTGAAGAAGACGATGATGTGCAGAATGTATATCATACGATGCAGGAATGAGGTGTTAGAAAAAAATTAAAAAAGCCTCGTGAATTCACGAGGCTTTTTTAATATATCTAAGCAAAAATGAGTTATTTTTTAATAAGCAACCGTTTTTGAAATTGCTCCCCTGAACTGCTCGTAATCTTCACGAAATAAACTCCATCAGGATACTCAAGAAGTTCAAGTGGCCTTCCTAAACGATCTATCATACCACCATTAATCGTTTGAACCAACTTTCCTGTCACATCAAAAACTTGAATTGTAGCGACTTGTATTGGCTGGTCAAAAACTAGGTTGGTTTCTATTGAAGATGGATTAGGGACTAACGATAAATCATTCAAGGTTTTGGCATCTCCAAAACTTCTAGCCGTTGTACCACCTTGTTGAGATATATTTACATTATCAAACACATAACTCTCGGTAAAATAACTAACCTGAGACTCAACCAAAATCTGAAGCGTATTTCCGCTGATATTAGAAACGTTAAAAGTCTGAGGGTCAATATTACCTTGTAGTTGTCCAAAATCTATTGGTGTTCCACCGTCAATTACATAAGAAACCTTGATGTAATCTGACGGTTCTTTATTGTCGTCCATATCATCAATATCTATGGTTATCGAAACCACACTACCATTTAAATTTATTACTTCTGAACTCCAAACTCCAAAGGCGCCCGTTCCACTTGGCCTGTTGAGACCATCATGAGTTCTAAAAACCCCGTTAGTCACGTGGAACTGACCGTTGGTAACAGTAGAGCTCCAAGCAGTATCGCCATTATCAACGATGGTACCGTTCGCAAGATCATCGAAATCCTCCAACCATGGCAAATCATTACCCCCTGATATTGGAGAATAGGTAGCGGTTATCGTAGTATTCGATGCTCCTAGGATAATGGTGGTGCTCGGACTATTAACATCAGTTATGCCTCCTACATCTCCTGTCCATTCAGAAAACTCCTCACCAGGAGCTGCAGCATCAGCAAAAATACCTACAACCTCACCAGCTTCGTAAGATCCATCTCCTGTACCATTATTAACAATCAAGTCATAGGTCATTGTACCCCCCATATCTAGAATCATAGATCTAGTTCCTCTTGTTGGAAAATCGGTACCGCTAAGGCCACCATTAGTCACTATCAAAGTATTGCCAAAAACCTTAGCCGCTGGAGCAAATAACTGTTCAGGCAGTTTACATAGTTCTGACCATTCATCCAGCACGGGGTCATATACGGTAACCGTATCGTAAAATGGCCCAGGCCACTGTTTACCACCGGCTATTAGTATTTTTCCATCATAAACATCTGTACCGGGTTCAAAATGCGAACGTGGGTAGGGCAGATCAGCTACACTTGACCAAGTATCAGTTACAGGGTTGTAGGCATGAACCAATGTCTGATCTTGAGGTGCTGTATCGTGTCCGATTTGTCCTCCTATCGCATATAGTAAACCATTCACATTTGCACCACTCAAATGATTTCTTGGAATCGGCATGTCAGCCGCCGTAGTCCATCCATTTCCTTGAGCAGCAAGATCAAGTACAAAATGATCACCAACATCTGTAGTTCGATCGGCAAGTAAGCCTCCGAAAAAATGTATTTTGTTATCGTTAAGAACTGCAGCTCCTGCCGCTCGAGCACCTGGTAAATCAGGACCTGCAGACCAAGTGTCTGTCAACGTATGATAAATTTGGACTTTTGTAGTCGCCAAGCCGGGCCAATTTGCCCCTAAAAAACCGCCTAATAACCATACGTCAGTACCCACAACAACAAGTCCCATATGATTACCGGGAAAAGGAATAGGTGTTCCTAAGCTCCAAGTGTCTGTTGGCACATGATATATTTCCGTTTCCGGTCCAAATGCGAAGGTACTTGTGAAGCCACTAAACACGTATAAATTATCACCTACTTTAGCACTTTGACTTTCAGTACGTGCGAAACTAGAACTTGCTAAATTGGTCCAACACGTATTGCTACTTTTAATTACAGAAAAATTGAAATCTATCGACTCAACCAAAGACTCATTATAATTCATTCCGCTATAGGCATTTACGGTCAAAGTATAATCACCAACTGCGAACCTTTGAGGAAGGTAATCATTACCAACTGTATTAAAAACGGTAAGCGGTTCAGAATTTTCAAATGTGAACTTTCCTATCGGACCAGAAAGTGAAAATGTCAGGCTATTAACTTCAGGGGAAGTTATGATTGCTCTAATATTTAAATCTAAAGTAGGTAATACATCTGCATCAAGTATTTGACCATCAACTAGTGGACCAATTTCCGTATCTGTAATTGCATTTATTAAAACTAAATCGACAGAATCATTACCTATTATAATATCTGTTGTAACCGTCCATTGCTGAGGAGTTCCATCTTCAGCCGTAACAGTATAAACTACTGGATTGCTGAAGTCTTGAGAGGCACCCGATGCCGGGTTTACCGTGGCACCGTCAGAAATAGTAACTGTTGGTGATAGATTTGTCAAATCGGTTCCTTCAGCGAATTCAACACTTACCGTATGTGCGGTTGCATTGATCACACTACTGCCTATTTGCCCAGCTATAGTAAAGTCAAGTATATCATTGGAAGTACTTAGCACGGCTTCATCGGTAATGGTAACAACCCAATCTTGCATTGTGATACCATCTTCAGCCGTAACTGTATAAATTACTGGATTGCTGAAGTCTTGAGATACTCCCGATAAGGGACTTACCGCGGCACCACTAGAGACCGTAACCGCAGGTGAAACATCGGTCAAATCACTTCCCGAAGGAAGCTCAGCACTAACCGTATGTGCAGTAGCATCGATTACACTACTGCCTATTTGGCCTGCTACCGTAAAATCAACAATATCATTCGCGATATTCAAGACGGGCTGCACACTAAAGTCATCGAAGCTAGCCGTAAATTGCGTCCCTCCTCTGTGGGTGGCATAAACTCCCCCAAAGTTCATGTTCGTACCATCAATAGACCTACCGATAAAATAATTAGCAGGTACAGGCAAAGTACCTAATAATGTTCTCGCAGAACCCCCGATTGTATGATAGGCAGTCACTGTAAGATTGATCGGATCTAAAACAAGCTCTAGAACAACATCTTGACCCGAAGCTCCCAAGGCGAGTTGTATTTGGTTAGCAGCCGTTGAGGCCCCAGCTGATTCTACACGCAGCTCTATGTTGTTGTTGTTATTC
>NZ_JBDWJN010000006.1:0-29068 GCF_039974175.1 Maribacter sp. | reverse complement strand
CAATGCCAACTTTAGTTGGTATGATGCTGAAACTGGAGGCAATGAAGTGGCAACTGGAAATCAATACATTCCAACTATAACAACGGCCGGAACAACTAGCTTTTGGGTAGGTGGCACCTTAACAAACGCATTGGGTTGTGACTATACCATTTCCCCAAGGCAGGAAGTTCAGGTGGTGCTCAATCAACTACCCGATTTTCCTACGGTTAGTAATAATGGCAACTGTGTCAATACCGAAGTTACGTTTACAGCCAGCGGAGGTGCTACCGGCGCGTCATACAATTGGTACGAAGCCGATGACACCTTCATTGAAAGTGGGGCTACGTTTACCACGCCTACCTTATCCAATACCACTGATTATAAAGTTTCTGCTACCCTCAACGGTTGTGAGGGGCCAAAATTGACCGTTTCTGCCGTTATCGGAACCGTTCCAGGTGCTGCCGGAGGTGGTAGTGTCAGTCGGTGTGGTCCAGGAACTGTTACCTTGACAGCAACTTTGGGAACCAACGCTAGTGATATTCGCTGGTTTGATGCCCTAACCGGAGGCAATGAATTGGGCACGGGTACGCAATTCACATCTCCTTCAATTTCCACAAGTACGTTTTATTATGCAGAAAGTGTAGCGGGCACTTGTGCAGCCGTAACAAGACATCCTATTGAGGCTATCATTTTGAACCAAACTACCTATTACGAAGATGCCGATAATGATAGTTTGGGCGATCCGGCAAGTTCTGTACAAGATTGTACAAAGCCTGATGGTTATGTCGAAAATAGCGCCGACCAATGCCCAACCGTTTTTTCACCTACCAATGATTGTAGTGCGCCCCCGGGAGACCCATCAGATTGGAATTACGTATACTCCCGTTCCTATCAAACTGAGGAAACGGCATCAACGAGCCCTTTCTTTGACCCGAATGATCACCTTATTCAAGACATCACCTATTTTGATGGGCTCGGTAGACCCATTCAGCAAAACGGAATCGACCAATCGCCGCTCAAAAATGATATCATCGTACATACCCAATATGACGGTTTCGGCCGGGCAGAAAAGGAGTACTTGCCCTTTGCTACAATTGACACAAATCCACAGGGTAGCTACCGATTAGATGCACTTACCCCAACCGAGGACCATTACAATGTGGTCAAATATCAGAATACCATAAACCCGTATTCTCAAAAGAAATTTGAAGACTCGCCTTTGAATCGCGTATTGAAACAAGCCGCACCAGGTGCCGCCTGGGCCATGGATGCAGGACACGAAATAGAATTCGATTATTCTAGCAACAATACCTCCAACGATAATGTAAAACGGTTTAATGTAACCTTAAACCTTGCCAACCTTACCTATACCCCCACTCTAGTGGCCAATGGTAATTATGCCGCCGGTGAGTTGATGAAAATGGTAACCAAAGACGAGAACCATGATCCTGCCGATGGCAATTTACATACCACCGAGGAATTCACTGACAAGCAGGGGCGAGTGGTTTTGAAAAGAACCTATGCCTTGGTTGGTGGTTCTCAAGAGGCACACGACACTTATTATGTATATGACGATTTTGGTAATCTGAGTTATGTACTGCCCCCTAAAATGGACGGCAATGAGTCCAATATGAATGAACTCGGCTACCAATACATCTATGACGACCGAAATCGCTTGGTTGAAAAGAGAATACCGGGCAAAGAGAAAGAATACATTGTATACAACAAGCTCGACCAACCCATTATGACCCAAGATGCCAATCAGCGTTTAAATGGAGAATGGCTCTTTACCAAATACGATGCTTTCGGTCGGGTTACCTACACGGGAAAAGCCACGGATGCTAGAGGAAGAACTGCTGTTCAAAATGATGTCAATAGCATTTCTGGTGACCTTTGGGTCAGCAAGGGCGCAGCGCAATCGTATGGAGGTACTACCATATATTACAATAACGGTGCCTATCCTTCAGCAACTTCGCCAGTCACCACCTTAGACGAAATATTGACCATCAACTACTATGATGATTACAATTTTGACCTTGCTGGCGGGGCAACATCGGCAACGGTTTTTGGAATAGCCAGTGCTTCAAATGTACGAAGCTTGGCAACAGGTAGTAAGGTAAAGGTATTAGACCCTACCGCAAATTCGACTCAGGCCTGGATTACTACTGTAAGCCTTTACGATGAAAAAGCAAGACCCATTTATTCGTACGCCAATAATAGTTATTTGGGCACGGTAGATATCGTTAAAATACAATTGGATTTTGTAGGGCGAACACTCAAAAGCCGTACTTCACATACGCGTAGTGGCAATACGATCGTCACTATAGATAATTTTACCTATGACCATGTCGGCCGCTTGTTGGCCCAGACCCAGTGCATTGGTGATGCTACCTTGGGCGATAACTGCGATGGTGCAGGAGGCGGTGGAGCTCCCATCGATCTTATTTTGTCTGGAACCATAGATACTGACAACATAGCGACCAACAGCATCGTAATACAAGCCGATGCAACCATAGTACCCGCTACGGTACTTAGCGTCGACCCCAATGCTACGGGTGGAGATGGAAATGCAGAATTAATTGTATTGAATTTTTATGACGAGCTCGGGCGTTTGGAAATTAAGAAAGTAGGTGGTGTGGCCAACACCTCAAATGTATTGAATTCGAACGGTCTGCAAACCGTTAACTACAACTACAATGTTCGTGACTGGCTTACGGGTATCAATGATAATGGGCCCTATGACAACGATTTGACTATTAACGGCAACGATCTTTTTGCCTTTAAGATCGATTATGAAAACCCGGTTGCGGGTGGAACCCCGCTCTATAATGGTAATATTTCAAAGACCCATTGGCGTACTAATAATGACAACACAAGCTTAAGGTGGTATACCTATACTTATGACGCTTTGAACCGCATTACCAGTGGTATCGACAATACAAACGATGACCGCTATAGCCTTACAGGAGTGACTTATGACAAAAACGGCAATATCTTGACACTCTCAAGGAAAGGACATACCGGCATCGACGCAAACGGACTCGTGACCGGATACGGCGATATGGACCTGCTTAGTTATAGCTACGAGAACAATCAAATGAGTAACCAACTAGCTTCAGTTACTGATGGAATTTCAGGGCCCGCCGGAGATGGGGGCTTTACTGACGGTAACACTACCGGAGATGACTATAATTATGATACCAACGGCAATATGACCCAAGATTTAAACAAGGGTATTGCTGCCAATGGTATTAGCTACAATCATTTGAACTTGCCCGAGCAAGTGATTATCTCAGGCGGAAGTATTTCGTATATTTATGATGCCACGGGGGTGAAAATGAAAAAAACGGTAAGTACAGGAACCGTGACCGATTATGCAGGCAACTATATTTATGAGAACAACGTTTTACAGTTTATGAGTCACCCCGAAGGGTATTCTGAACCGAATAGTAGTAATTGGGACTATATATATCAATATAAAGACCATTTGGGCAATGTACGTTTAAGCTATAAAGATGTTAGTTCAAACAGTACACCTACACTTGAAATACAAGAAGAGAACAACTACTATCCCTTCGGGCTCAAACATAAAGGGTATAATTCTGTGGTTAATGGTAGGAATCATCAATATGGATATCTAGATCAAGAAGAGCAGAATGAACTTGGGCTGAATTGGTTGACGTTTAGACATAGAAATTATAATCCTGAAATCGGAAGGTTCTTTGGAGTTGATCCGATTAGTGAAGATTTTTTATCTATATCTAATTATCAATTTGCTCATAACAGCCCTATATGGAAAATTGAAATTGAAGGTCTAGAAGGAGAAATATCACCAGATATTCCGGGTGCAGTGGATGTTCCGAATCACGAACCTGTAGAAGGTCATACCAATACTGGCAGCAATAATATAGTAGCTGGAGCAGTTGCTGCGAATTTCGGTCACTCATTTTTAGCTCAGGCATTTGTGTATAACTATGCTAATGGCAAAGGTGAGCCAATGACTTTGAATGAAAATGGTATGGAAACTGTAAGAGCATCTCCAGTATCTATTTTTCGAGGTTCAGGTTCAGGTGGAAGAGCCATTAATAGAAGGATAGCGGAAAAAGCACGTTTCAATGTTGCTTTATCTTCAATAAAACCAGGTGAAAGCACGTACTTTGAAAATGATATTTTAGCTAAAGCAAATAACCAAGGTACTTTGGGGAATTTTACTATATATTTCCAAGGAACGCTAACAAAAGATGAAAATGGTAAAGACTGGTCTTTTGATGGACAAATGAGTTTTTACGACCTATGGGATTTAGATAAAAAAGAAGGAAATCAAAGAACCCAGTCTTCTGAAGATGCTACTGCTATTGGTTCAAAATTACTTAAAGGTGGTAAAGGATTTGAAATATTTAGTCATAATGTTGATGTAAAACAAACCTCTAAAGATAGTCATGTTGATTGGTTTAATGGTAAATCAAGTGAAACGAAAAAAACAATTCATAATAGAGTTCCTAATTGGTTAACAAAAATCATAGAAGAATGGTTAAAAGATTAATAGGATTATTTATCTCTGTGATATTTTTATCTAGTTGCAACAGTGAAAACAATTGTGATTATTTTCTGATAGACCAAGAGCTCAAAATAGATGAAAGTTATAATAGAGAGCTGTTGTTTTGCGTTGCTTACAGAGATTTTTTAACTGATGGAGAGCCTCAAGATATTTTTGTGATAAAAATCAAAAATAAATTCTTTGGAGATTACATTAAAGACAATGCACTTTATAAACAATATTCAAATAAAAATACTGATGAAGTATTAAGTCCATTTTCTTTAATTGAAAGATTAAATAATGAAGTGGGTTCTAGTAAGAAGAAAGAGGAATACAGAGATATTATAGATAAAATTAATCCTGAAAACAGCTACTATTACTTTAATGAGAAGGAGAATTATTATGTAGAATCCTTAATTGATGAAAACGGTTATATTGTATTATTTGTTGGGAGGTAATGTTGGTAATGTTGGTAATGTTTCAAATTGATGTTTTTTGTATAGCACTATTGCAAAGTATTTAAATTCAACAATTAATAAAACCACTCGAATCAACGAGTGGTTTTTTTGTTTTATAAGTAAGAACATTATTCAAACAAGAAACAGTAAAACCGAACAAAGCCTTTTACTCATTTATTAGAGCTACGTTTTACTTTCCCCGCTAGCGCGAGCATCTTTCTGCTCGTGCCGTCAAGAGTAAGCCCCCCGCTAGCGCGAGCATCTTTCTGCTCGTGCACCCACATTAGCGCGAGCGTCACGCTCGTGCTCTACCAAAAACATATAGAGTAGATACTAAATCAGCAATTAGGTATAGTTCAGAAGGGTCAAAAAACTGTACGGCCACCAGTTATAAACTGCCAGTAGCTGTTTGTTAACAAGCTATTATTGGTCTTTAAGCATAACTGCAATGGATTTGCATTGCAACTGTTTATCTTTTGAAGATGAGTAGAAAATACAAGTTTCGAAATCCAACTGCAGCTTACTTTGTAAGCTTCGCAACCGTATATTGGTTGGATGTATTTACGAGACAGGTTTATTTTTCGATCTTAGCGCAAGCTGTGAATTATTGTAGAGCGGAAAAAGGCATGCAGGTATTCGCTTATTGCTTTATGCCGAGTCATGTCCATTTTTTATTTCGTTCAGAACATGTAGATCCTTCTGAGTTACTAAGAGATTTCAAAGGTTTCACAGCGAGAAGATTGATAAAGGAAATCGAGGCAAACCCACAGGATAGTAGAAGAGAATGGTTGCTATTGATGATGGAACGCGCCGGGAAGAAAAAAAGCAATGTTGCCAAGAGGCAATTTTGGCAACAGCACAATAAACCAATAGAACTGTGGAGCGGTAAAGTCATCAAACAAAAGATAGCTTATATTCATAATAACCCAGTGGAATCAGGTTTTGTTACCGACCCAGTTGATTGGAAATATAGCAGTGCGCGAAACTATACCGAAGATGAGACCGTATTGAAAATCGATAACCAAGGAATTCATTTGGGTATGTTGTGAAACTTAAGAAATATGGAAGCGACTAAGCTTTGTGAGCACGAGCGTGAGACTAAGCTATGTGAGCACGAGCGTGACGCTCGCGCTAGCAAACGGGTAAAAGTAAAACTTGGTGAGCAGGAGCGTGACGCTCGTGCTAGCAAAGGGTCAAAAACTGTTTTGATCAGCAAGTACAAACAGGCGGTAGCGGGGTAACATTTGTCCCCTACCAAACATAAAGACAAAGAACCCTGTCTTTATGCAAATCATACGTCTTTTAAGTATACTTCTTGCCATCATTTTTGTGCAAGGCTGTGCAACTTATACCTCAGAACAAGAGGCGCGAGCCATTAACTTACCAGAACTGGGTAGCATCATACAAACTCGGGGGAATTTTTGGTATGCTACCTCAGAACGGGTGGGTACGCCCGAATGGGGCACTCCTTTAGTGGTTGACGTACAAGAAGTGCCGTTTACCAAGAACACCTATGGCAACTATAGTGCGTACATGGGCAAAGCCAGCCGAATAAACGGTATCGCCTATGTAGATTCCCTACCCTATAAGCCCAAATATTTACGACTACAACTCGCTGATAAGATTGCGGTGGTACAACAATTGAATAGTACAAAAAATGGCCCTGTACGTGACTATTTGGCTACGGACCATGATTATAAAGTAGTTACAAGCTTAGATATTACGCTAACCGATGCCTTGATGCCTAAATTCTTATCCGCCGCCAAAGTAACGCTTTGCGAAAACGCCCAATGGGGAAAACACTTGCTTTTTATCATCGATAAAAAAGAAGAGCGGGTACCTTTCTCCGAGATTCAGGTTTTTGATTACAGCTATGCGTCGCTTTGTTGGGGAGAAGACCGCTACCACAACAAACGTGTGGAAACCCTGTTACCTGGCAATAACGCCTGCCCCAAAGGCACCTATAAAAAGGCAGCCAAAGTAGGGTCGGACAAATCGTATTTAAAATTTTAATATGGGTTTAAGAACTAGCATCCTGTCCATAGTACTTGTAATTGTTTTTGCCAGCTGTGACGATATTCTAGAGGTGCCAGAAATTGACAAAGAACAGATTTCCGTACTGGCACCCTTGGAGGGAGCTGTTATTAACGGTAATACGGTGCGTTTTAATTGGAACGCCCTTGAAGATGCGCGAAGCTATAAGCTTGAAGTAGCCCAGCCCAATTTCGTCAACACCACTCAAATCGTGTTAGACAGTATCATTGTCGAAGATACCCTAGGTACCCTAACTACCAAAGTTCAAAGTACCTTGTTGAACGGCAATTACGAATGGCGCGTAAAAGGTCTAAATGGGGGTATAGAAACGCCCTTTACCACCAATTCCTTCTCGGTCGATGGCGATGAAAATATTGATTTGATACCCCCCAACACCCCTACCCTCGTAGCACCCGCGGATGGCACCATTCAAGATGAAACCAGCGTTTCCTTCAATTGGACCCGTGAAGCGGTTTCCGGAAGTGCTGAAAGCGACAGTATTTATATTTATACCGATGTCGATTTACAGAATTTAGAGCTAAAAGATCTAGGCGCCAACAAAGCATACAATACGACCCTCAGTTCCAACACCTATTATTGGGTGGTACAGGCTTTTGATGCCGGCGGTAATAAGAGTGCTGACTCCGAAGTATTTACACTAACCATTAACTAAAAATATAGTAGTACATCGAACGCGCCTGGCTGACACTGTCAGACAGGCAGTCGAGATGTTGAGAGTATCTAGATTCTAACTTGTTCAATGCATAAAAACACCAAAACATATCTTTTGTTAACCGCCGTACTGCTTATTTGGGGTATCATAGGGTATAAAGTGTTTTCCGGAAATTCAGATGTAACCGAGGCAGAAGCAAGCTTTAAAAAGTCTCCTTTAAGATCTTTGCCAACACAAGTGAAAGATACCTTTTCAATTCTCACCGATTATCGCGATCCTTTTTTGGGAACCTTTCCAAAGAAAAAAGTAAAAAAAACGAAGCGCACATCAAAACTCAAAAAAACAGCAGAGCCAGAAATCAAGATTCAATTCACCGGCCTGGTAACAGATAAGAACAGTAAACAGAGAATATTTTTCGTAAACATCAACGGCCAACAACATTTGATGAGTGTAAAGGATGAAATTCAAAAAGTACAGTTGTTGAGCGGTACTTCGACTTCCATCAGGGTACGCGCCAACGGAAAAACAAGAATCATTGACATACAAGAGTGAACTGGAAGCAAAAAATACCGGCCGGGTCATTACAGTTTGTTCTTTTTATAGGCGTGGTAATACTACTGCTACTGCTTGCCTTTATTACCCTCAGCTATACGCACTCCTTCTTTGGTAATAAGACTGATTTGTTTATCAGTACTATTCGTCAGGCTGATGCGGGTTTGAATTATATGCTACAGGACGAACTGATACAACAAGACTCCATAGGCCTTCCAACTAATCCAGATAGGCCTATTTCACTTAATGGAATCAAGGAGTATTGGGGAGTTTACGAGAAATATACTGTTGCTAGCACCTCCAAGAAAAACCGTTTTGTAAAATCGGTTTTGGTAGGAAAAAAAGCTTTGGGGCAGTTGCCTGCACTTTACTTGCAAAATAAGGAAAGGCCCTTGATTATAGTAGGCAAGGCCAGTATTACCGGTGATGCCTTTTTACCACAACAAGGCATACGAACAGGGAACATTGCTGGAAATGCGTTTTATGGTGAGTCGACCTTAGGCGGTAATCAACGCACCAGTTCCGCCCAACTTCCAAAATTGGATCAAAACCTCCGAGACCATCTGGAGCTAGTGTCTCAAAATCAGTTTCGAGCACCTTCAGAGATGATACTTCCTTTTTCACATGCCATGAGCTATAGCAATTCCTTTAAGCAACCTACGCAATTTATATACGGAGATCGCATCGACTTAGTAGCAGTATCATTGACCGGAAACTTAATTATTCGGGCATCACAAAAAATTACAGTTCGGTCTAGGAGCCAATTACAGGATGTGATTTTGCTAGCTCCAGAAATTGAAATCAAAGGCAAGGTCAAAGGAACCTTTCAGGCCATAGCCAGCAAACATATATCCGTTGGAAAAGGGTGTCTTTTGGGCTATCCCTCTGCTTTGGTTACCGTGACAAAAGGGCAAAGCGCAACACCATCTACCGCCGAACAGCGTCCGGCAATATTGGTGGATTCGAAAACAGATGTTTTGGGGATGATCGTCTATTTAGGCCCTTCGCAAGGGCAGCAACTTTTACCACAAATTACCGTACAAGACCAAGTGAACCTTTGGGGAGAAATTTATTGTGAACAAAATTTGGAACTAAAGGGAAATGTGTTTGGCAGTGTGACCACACAAGCCTTTAGGGCTATAGAAGGTGGAAGTATCTATCAAAATCATTTGTTCAATGGCACCATAAACAGTGCACAATTGCCCCAGCAATATGTAGGCTTGCTAATGAGTGATGCCAGTCAATCTAAAGGAATAAGCAAATGGCTCTACTAAAAAAAATAAAGGGGTCAACCTTAATGGAAACTATGGTGGCAACAGTTTTAATCGTAGTGCTGTTTTTAATGGCAAGTATGTTATTGAATTCCATTTTCGCATCTACTATAAAAGATGATACACAAAATGTATCGGCGCGAATCAGTGAATTGGAATATCAGTATCAGCATGGTTTGATCGCCCTACCCCACTACGAAACCTACAACGACTGGGAGATAAGTTTTGAGATTGAAAATATGGAACATGAAGAATCACCCAGAGTCAAGGCAATCCACTCTCAAACAAAAAAGGAAATAAAAACCAACATGGGTGTAGATGAAAAAATATAATCCAAAAATAAAAGCATTTACCCTAAGCGAGATGATCGTGGTGCTCCTGCTTACTATTGTTGTTGTCAGTCTGGCATTTTCGGTATTGAACCTTGTGCAAAAGCAGATGGGCAGCATGTCGGATAACTATGAAGACCATACCGAATTGAATCTTTTACGACAGGCATTAACGATAGATTTTGGTACCTATCCTGATATTAGCTTTGACAATACAACCCAGATCCTTGGTTTCGCAAATGAAATGGAGTATACCCACTATCGCTTTGAAAAGGAGCAGGTTCTTAGAGGCAAAGACACCTTTAATTTAGAGCTAACCAACCTTCTATTTTATTTTGATGGTAGAGAAATATCAAATGGGTCTATTGATGCCATAAAACTAAGTACAGGGCCAGAAAAAATAGATAAAAACGTATTCATTTATAACGAAAACGCAGCCGCGGAATATATGTACTAATGGGGTTCAAACTAGAAAATACGATTTCAAAAAAAAGTGTACCGCCTACAAACATAGGCGGTATGACGAATATTCTTAAAAAAGAAATCGCCCTATTTACCCCTTCGTTCTCCAACAAAAAAAAGGAGAACTTCTATACCGAAATCAGTGTTCTCCTCCGGGCTGGAATAAATTTGAAAGATGCCCTTAGCCTTTTGCGGGACAATCAAAAAAAGGAAAAGCACCAAATTTTTTATACCGAAATGGTAGAGGCTTTAGTATCGGGAAAACCTTTTTCAGAAGTGATTCGAAACAAGAAAGAATTTACTGAATACGAGTACCACTCCTTAAAGATCGGCGAAGAAACAGGTACCACGGCAAAGATAACCGAGGAACTCGGCAAGTTTTTCAGTCGTAAAAACGAGCAAAGAAGAAATTTGTTGAACGCACTAACCTACCCAATTATCATCTTGGTCACGGCAGCCTTGGTGGTAATTTTTATGCTGCGTTTGGTCGTACCCATGTTTCAAGATATTTTTAAACAGAACAATGTAGAACTGCCAGGTATTACCAACTTTATTATTGCCGCTTCCGATTTTATCAAAGACTATGGCTGGTATGTGTTACTATTCTTAATTTGTCTTGTGGTGTTAGGTAAAATATACGGAGATAACGAACGCTTTAAAAGGAAAAAGGGGTATCTACAGCTTAAAATGCCATACATCGGCAATTTTATTAAATCGGTATATATGGCCCAATTTACACAAGCCGTAACACTATTGACGGCCTCCAAAGTACCTGTTTTGAATAGTATCGAACTGGTCAGGCAAATGATTGATTTTTTTCCATTGAAAGAAGCGCTAGCTAATGTAGAGAAAGGAATTCTAAAAGGTGAAAGTTTAAGCCAAAGTTTGAGTCAAAATAAGATTTTCGATCACCGAATGGTTGCTCTGGTTAAAGTTGCTGAAGAAACCAATCAAACTGAATTTATTTTTGAAAGATTGAATCAGCAATACGATATTGAAGTGCAACAAAAATCAAAATTGCTTTCCACACTGCTAGAGCCTATGATTATCGTGGTCGTTGGTGCTATTGTTGGTATTATACTGGTTGCCATGTATTTACCCATGTTCAAATTGGGTAGTGTACTTGGATAAAAAGCAGGTTTGCAAAATAACCTTGCCAATTTGCCAACATAGGTTGCCGGTCAATATGATGATGCCGTTTCACTTTCCTTACCATTGCGCGAAGGGCTATGCATTCCCAGTTCAGGGATGACTAACAAGGGTATCTGAGTGTGAAACGCAATCCTTTTTATAACGGGCTCACGAGTCATTTTTTCCATATAGCTGTGTTGGTAGTTCAACATTGCTAGTAGGTGTATATCAAGTTCTTCGGTAAATACTTCGAGGGTTTTAGAAATGGAATTTAATTCGGAAACGGTATGCACATAATGCTCTACCTCCCCAAGGTATTTCCGTAACATATTTAAATTAAACCGTTGTAACTCCGTCAATGCCTTTATCTCATATTGCACATGAACAATGCGAATCGTGGCGTCAAAAGTTTCGGCCATGTCTTGCAAAGGCTGTAGTTCTGATTTGGTGTAGAATCGATTAAAATCAGTCGCAAATGCAATTTCATTGGGTGTAACAAATTCAAAATTTTGCGGAACCGCCAAAACCGGACAATGCTTTACCGATTTGATGATACGAACCGTATTGCTGCCCATAAACACCTCTTCAAGTCCAGAAGCGCCTTTGGTACCAGTAACCACTAAATCTATGTGCTGTTCGGCAATGGTTTCCTTGATTTCGTCGACCAAAAAACTAAAGGAAGAACTGACCTTAAAACTATGCTTTGGATTGTCATATACCTTGTGAATACGGTCGACCACACTTTGCAAACCTCTTTTTGAACCCAATTGCGCCCCATTTTCGAGCACTCCTCCATCAATAGATGCTGCCATAAAGCGACTACTGGCTATGGCAGGGGTATAGGTATTTAACAAGTGGAAAACGCAGGTTTCATTCTTAAAAAGTTCTATAGCATAACGCGTAGCGTTCCATGCGTTTTCTGAAAAGTCTGTAGGTATGAGTATATTCTTCATCAACTTTTTATAATAAGCTATGCCGTAAAAATAGGCTCACGAGCTAGGGTAAACTATGACATTTGTCAGCTTTTGTACGGCTACATAAATCTAAAACCCCTCCACTAAATCTTGAAGTTTTCTTTCGTCAGCAACGCCTATTTGCTTGCCTGAAGTTTTGATGAATCCTTTTTTCTTGAATTCTGAAATTATACGAATACACGATTCCGTGGCGGTTCCGACCACGTTTGCATAATCTTCTCGAGAAAGTGTTAGATTAAGAAATCCGGCTTCGTCTTCACCGTAATTTTTCTTTAAGTATAAAAAAGCTTCCGCCATACGTTGCTTAACCGTCTTTTGAGACATATTTACAATGACATCGTCAGCTTCCTTAAGGTCATGCGCCATGTGGCGTAATACCTCAACGGCAAAATTAGGATTGGTATTCAGGGTATTTGAAATGACTTCCTTGGGAATAAAGCAAACCTCCATATCGCTCACCGCAACGGCGCTTAAATTTGTAGATTCCTCTGCAATGACGGTGCGCTGCCCAATCACCTCACCCTTACTCGCCAATTTTACAATTTGGTCTTTTCCATTAGCGCTAAGTTTAGACAGTTTAGAAACTCCGTCTCGAACGCAAAAAACACCGTCTAACTTTTCGCCTTCCTCAAAAATGGTCTCCCCTTTTTTGATTTTTCGATACACCTTTGAATCGGAGACTTTCTTCAATTCTTCCTTATTCATTGCGCGTAAAGCATTGAACTGTCGAACGATACAATTTTCACATCTGCTTTCCATGACTTTATTCTTTATACCTGATGTTACAAAGGTATTCTGCACCCATTGAACAAAACCTGATAATTATCATGTTTTAACAATTCATTGGTTCTCACCTTTGCCAATGGTATGATGAACTCATCTTATCCTTTACCTGTGAATGGTACATTTTGCCTTCTAAGCATAACGTCAAGATAAGTTCAAAGCAAATGTAATTATGAGAAGTATCAACTGTTACCATTGCGGTGATGATTGCGGCAACAATTTCATCAAATATGATACGAAAGAATTCTGTTGTAATGGGTGCAAAACTGTTTATGAAATTTTCTCTAGTAACGATTTATCTTATTATTATGACCTACAAGCTGCTGCTGGTACAACCCCTGAAGCGGTTGAAGGAAAGTATGATTATCTCGACACTGCTTCTATTGTTCAAAGACTAACCGAATTTAACGATGAAAATCTACAGATTGTCAACCTCTATATTCCACATATTCATTGTAGTTCTTGTATTTGGGTTTTAGAAAATCTGAACAAACTGAATTCGTTTGTCAATAGTTCTCAAGTTGATTTTCCACAGAAAACGGTGCGTATTGCGTATGCCAGTGATGAATTTTCGTTAAAAGAACTGGTACTGCTCTTAACGAGAATTGGTTATGAACCCTATATTTCACTTGACGATTACGATACCAAAAAGAAAACTGTTGATCGAAGTTTGATTTACAAGTTGGGTGTCGCTGGTTTTGCCTTTGGCAATGTGATGTTTCTTTCCTTTCCAGATTATTTTGACTTGTCTTCAAGCGCATCTTCGGGTGGTGAGTTTTGGCTCAATACCTATCAAGATGTTTTTCGTTGGTTGATGTTTTCGTTTTCATTACCCGTAGTTTTTTATGCAGGACGCGATTATTTCATATCCGCATTCAAAGGTCTTCGCTCCAACCTATTGAACATAGACGTTCCGATTGCTTTAGGAATCGTTGTTCTTTTTCTAAGAAGTACCATCGATATAATTTTCGATTGGGGGCCTGGATTTTTCGATTCCCTTACGGGATTGATTTTCTTCCTTTTGCTGGGCAAATTCTTCCAACAGAAAACCTATTCTTTTCTTTCTTTCGAAAGGGATTACAAATCGTATTTCCCCATTGCAGTTACCCGCATTACGGACCAAGGCAAAGAGGAAATCACCCAGGTTCATGATATTCGAAAAGGAGACCAGCTCTTAATTCGAAATGGAGAACTGATTCCAGTAGATGGAATTCTAATTAGTGCTAATGGTCAAATCGACTACAGTTTTGTGAGTGGTGAGTCAGCACCCGTAAATAAGAAAGCTGGCGATAAAGTTTTTGCAGGTGGAAAACAGCTTCAAGGGGCGATTGAAATGATTGTACAGAAAACAGTTTCTCAAAGTTATTTGACCCAGTTGTGGAGCAATTCAGTTTTTCAAATCAACAAAGCAGATTCCTTCCAAACTTTGACAGATAGCATTGGAAAGCGCTTTACCATCACCGTTTTGTCTATTGCCGCTGTCGCAACGGCATTCTGGCTCTATTATGACCCCAGCAAGGCGATGAACGTTTTTACGGCAGTGTTGATTATTGCTTGCCCTTGTGCTATTTCACTTGCAGCACCCTTCACCTTGGGGAATATGCTGCGCATTTACGGTCGCAAAAAATTCTATTTGAAAGATACCCAGACTATTGAGCGACTTGCGCAAATCGATACTGCAATTTTCGATAAAACAGGAACGATCACAACCATCCAAAAGAGTATGCCCACGTATGAAGGCATGCCCTTAACCGAAGCTGAGGCAGCGCTTCTTAAAAATACGATTCGAGCTTCCAACCACCCCTTGAGTCGTTCATTATATAATCTACTTGCCGAACATGATATTGTACCCTTAGATGAATATCAAGAACATCTAGGCAAGGGTATTGAAGCAAGCAAAGACAATACGCATATCAAAGTTGGTTCGGCAGATTTTGTAGGAGAACAGCAATTGGAAGAAACATCAAGCACTTCGGTACACATCAGCAGCAACGATGATTACAAAGGCAAATATGTTTTCTACAATCAATACCGTGAAGGAATTTCAGAGGTTTTTAAAGCCATGTCAGAAACACTTCAACTTGCGATTCTATCAGGAGATAACGAAGGAGAAAAGGAACGTTTAGAAAAACTATTGCCTAAACTGACTCCACTATATTTCAACCAAAAACCCGAACAAAAATTAGCGTTTATCAAATCACTGCAGGTACAAGGCAAAAAAGTATTGATGGTAGGTGACGGATTGAACGATGCTGGAGCTTTAGCCCAAAGCGAGGTAGGCATTGCCATTTCAGAAAATGTAAATGTGTTTTCCCCTGCCTGCGATGGCATGTTAGATGCCTCAAAATTCCGCCATTTATATGCATACATCCTTGCCTCAAAAAAGGCATTGAGCATCATCAAATTAAGTTTTATACTGTCTTTGTTATACAATGTTATCGGGCTGTATTTCGCGGTAACGGGGCAATTAGAACCCGTCATTGCGGCCATTTTAATGCCTTTGAGTTCGATAAGCGTAGTGGCATTCGCTACAGTAATGACCAACCTGATCGGCCATAAATTAGAATAGAAGTGATTGACAATCTAAAGCGAAATAGTTTTTTAAAAATTTCCATTGGTATCGTATATCTCTGGTTCGGAGCACTAAAGTTTTTTCCAGAATTGAGTCCGGCAGAGGGTCTAGCTACAGATACCATTGCTGAGCTAACTTTGGGTACTATTCCCGCAAGTATTGCCATAGTACTTTTAGCTTTTATTGAGGTGATAATCGGCCTTTGTTTTCTATTGAATAGCTATACAAAAAAGATAGCCTTTGCAGCCCTTGCCCATTTGGCTTGCACCTTTACACCGCTGTTATTCTTCTATGATATTTCTTTTAACGGCTATCCTATTTTTCTAACATTAGTAGGGCAATACATCATTAAAAACCTCATAATTGTTGCAGCGCTCCTATCAATTATAAAAGGTGAAGATGCTCAGCTGAGAAGCGCAAAAATTCTTAAAAACCAAAAAAAAGGATAAGATGATAAATGTCATATTTTATGATTCGATATCCCTATAGTTTTACAGCATAATTCAGGTAGGTATGAGTGTTATTTATGTGTTACTGACCATCAGCATAATTGTCGCGGTCCTCTTTTTCATAGCCTTTATCATTTCGGTTAAAAATGGACAATACGATGATTCCTATACACCATCAGTGCGTATGCTTTTTGAAGATGAATTGGTAAAGCCCGATCTAAAAGCAAAAGGCAAAGAATCGTCTTTGCGAGGCACGAAGCGAACTGTTGCATCAAAACAAGCAAATTGCCGGACTACGCTCGCTACGACCAACACTAAAATCCAACTAAATAAAGAAAAATAACTATGGAAGTACAACAGTTCTATTACGATAATAAGATCGTAAAAAACTTCCTCTATGCGACCATGCTATGGGGAATTGTAGGGATGTCTGTCGGGCTCTTGTTGGCCTTTATGTTTATGTTTCCCAACTTGACCGATGGTATCTCATGGTTGAGTTTTGGTCGTTTACGACCCTTACATACCAATGCGGTGATATTTGCATTTGTAGGGAATGCTATTTTCGCCGGAGTCTACTACTCCACCCAACGCTTGCTAAAGGCACGAATGTTCAGTGACGTACTCAGTAAATTTAATTTTTGGGGCTGGCAAGCGATAATAGTTGCCGCTGCGATAACCCTACCCCTAGGATACACTACTTCTAAAGAATATGCCGAACTAGAGTGGCCGATTGACATCGCCATTGCATTGGTTTGGGTTGCTTTTGGTGTGAACCTTATTGGAACCATGATCAAAAGGAGACAACGCCATTTATATGTGGCCATCTGGTTTTACCTGGCAACTTTTGTAACCGTTGCGGTACTGCATATATTCAATAGTCTAGAACTTCCGGTAAGTGCTTTGAAAAGTTATTCGGTTTACGCAGGGGTTCAAGACGCCTTGGTACAATGGTGGTACGGGCACAACGCCGTAGCCTTCTTTTTGACTACTCCGTTTTTGGGGTTGATGTATTATTTCGTTCCTAAAGCGGCAAATCGGCCTGTATATTCCTATAAACTATCGATTGTTCACTTCTGGTCTTTGATATTCATCTATATCTGGGCAGGGCCACACCATTTACTGTATTCTTCATTACCTGATTGGGCTCAGAATTTAGGAGTTGCCTTTTCTGTAATGCTTATCGCGCCCTCTTGGGGAGGAATGATAAACGGACTACTAACACTGCGAGGTGCTTGGGATAAAGTACGCACAGACCCTACCTTGAAATTTATGGTTGTTGCGATCACAGGATACGGTATGGCAACCTTTGAAGGGCCCATGTTATCTCTTAAAAATGTAAACGCTATCGCACACTTTAGTGACTGGATTATTGCCCACGTGCATGTTGGTGCTTTGGCATGGAATGGCTTTTTAGCATTCGGAATGATCTACTGGTTGGTTCCTAAAATGTTCAAAACGCGATTGGCCTCAAAAGGTTTGGCCAATTTCCATTTTTGGATTGGCACCTTGGGCATCATTCTCTACGCCTTACCTATGTACGTAGCGGGCTTCACCCAGGCATTGATGTGGAAAGACTTTAATCCAGATGGGACCTTAGTCTATGGAAACTTCTTAGAAACAGTCAATGAAATTATGCCCATGTATTGGATGCGTGCCATAGGCGGTAGTATGTACATCATCGGTGCTTGTGTTATGGTTTACAATGTTGTAGTTACCATCAAACAGGGTACTAAGGTAGAAGATGAGTTGGCAGAAGCCGCAGCCTTGACGCGCGTATCGAAAAGAAGAACCGCAGGTGAAACGTACCATACTTGGTTAGAGCGCAAGCCGATACAATTGACTATTCTGGCAACGGTAGCTATCCTCATCGGAGGTATAGTTCAGATCGTGCCCACTATACTTGTAAAGTCAAACATTCCCACCATAACTAGTGTAAAGCCTTATACGCCTTTAGAACTAGAGGGTCGTGACCTTTATATTCGAGAAGGGTGCGTGGGCTGTCATTCGCAAATGATACGCCCCTTCCGCAGTGAGGTAGAACGGTATGGAGAATACTCGAAAGCGGGAGAATTTGTATACGACCACCCTTTCCTTTGGGGAAGTAAGAGAACGGGGCCTGATTTACTGAGAGTTGGCGGAAAGTACTCCGACAACTGGCACCTGAACCATATGTACGATCCACAAAGTACGTCTTCAGGTTCGATAATGCCTGCGTATCAATGGTTGATCAGAAACGAACATGACCGCAATGGAATACAAGGTAAAATGGAAGCCATGGTCTCTCTTGGAGTTCCATATTCTGAAGAAGATATTGCCAATGCCATGGCCAACATGGATGCCCAGGCGACGCAAATCGAAAAAAACCTGTATACCGATCCTGACTTCGCCAAAAGCTATGAAGCTGATAAAAAATATGCCGCTGAAAACGGAGCGGACTTTGTAGAAATGCGAGATCGAGAAATTGTGGCCTTAATCGCATACTTACAGCGTCTAGGCACTGATATTAAAATTAAGGAAACAAACGAAACCATCTCTCAAAACTAAAAGTCATGCTAAAATTCGTAAAAGGTTATATGGAAAGTATAGAGGATGTAGCTACCTATCCGATGATATCGCTGCTCATTTTCTTTGTCTTCTTTGTTATACTGTTTTTGTGGGTATTTACGGCCTCCAAAGAGTATATTAAAGCAATGAGCGAAATGCCCTTAGATAATGATAACCAACAAAACTTAGAAATATGAAAAACACAAGACCCTGGTGGTTATACATCGTAATTGTCTTTTTCCTCGTCTTCGGACTGATGGAATATTTCATCGACTCTGGCGATAAGCCGGCCATAATCGAATATCCGATTACCCAATTTTTTCTGTTTGCCATAGTGATTCTCATGATAGCCGTGGCCTTGATACTGCAATCGGTAGAGAATATCACTTTTCAGTCTATGAACAAAGAGGCGCAAGAGCGTTATCTGGCTGCGAAATCAAAAGGGTGGCAGTGGAAATGGGGAAAACGCGTTTATCAAAACATGCTGGGCACAAAACCAATGGAGGCAGAAGGTGAAATCATTCTAGATCACAACTACGACGGAATTCGCGAATTAGACAATAAGTTACCGCCATGGTGGGTATATATGTTCTATGCTACCATAATTTTCGGCCTGGTATACTTAGTGCGTTTCCACATCATGAACGACTATGACCAAGATTTGGAATATGAACAAGAGGTAGCCGCCGCTCAATTGGAAATTAAAGAATACAAGAAAACAGCCAAAGATCTGGTCGATGTCAATTCGGTAGCGCTTTTCACTGATGCCGCCGATATCAACGCAGGGAAGGTCATTTTTGAAACCAATTGCGTTGCTTGTCACATGGCAGATGGTGGCGGCGGAATTGGCCCGAACCTTACGGATGACTATTGGATCTTAGGCGGAGGCATCAAAAATGTTTTCAATACAGTTTCAGAAGGGGGTCGTGATGGCAAAGGTATGGTGGCATGGAAACAGATCTTAAAGCCCGTAGAAATGGCTCAAGTGTCGAGCTATATTTTGACCGAGATTATCGGAAAAACTCCGGCAAATCCGAAAGCGGCTGAAGGAGAAATTTGGATAGATCCGGAGGCGCCAAAAGAATCGCTGCCTGAGGTAGAAAAAGATTCTACCGCGATTGTTACTGATTCAACTACAGTTGCTATAAACTAATACAAAGTACAACGGCTTCCCTCCATAAAAAGAGGGATTGAGAAAGGTGTTTATGTCACAAGACAAAGAAAATTTTAGAGATTCCATCGGCACCATTAATGAAGAGGGTAAGCGTGCTTGGGTTTTTCCCAAAAAACCTAGCGGTAAATGGTATAGCTATCGCAAATACGTTAGTTATTTTCTATTGGTTTTCCTACTGTTGGCACCCTTTGTAAAAATCGATGGCAATCAATTTTTAATGTTCAATGTATTAGAGCGTCGCTTTAATATATTCGGTTTTCCATTTTGGCCGCAAGATTTTCATTTGTTCGTAATCTCCATGATAATCGGCGTACTATTTATAGCACTCTTTACCGTTGCCTTCGGCCGTATTTTTTGCGGTTGGATGTGCCCGCAAACCATCTTTTTAGAAATGGTTTTTCGAAGAATCGAATACTGGATCGATGGAGATCGAGGAGCGCAAATAAAATTAGATCGACAGCCTTGGAATGCCGAAAAAATAAGAAAGAGAACCACGAAGTGGATTATCTTTTTTATCATTTCATTTGTAATAGCTAATGTATTTCTCGCTTATCTAATAGGCAGTGATCGATTGATTCAGTATATCACAGATGGACCACTGCAGCACATAAGCACCATGGTTTCCTTATTGATTTTTACTGCAGTGTTCTTTTGGGTATTCGCTTGGTTCAGAGAACAGGTATGTATTATCGCATGCCCTTATGGCAGAATGCAAGGCGTTTTGTTAGACAACAAATCAATCATCGTAGCCTATGACCATGTCAGAGGGGAGGCTGAAAATGGACGTAAAAAATTCCGAAAAAATGAAGACCGCGCCGCCTTGGGTCATGGGGATTGTATTGATTGCTTTCAATGCGTAAATGTTTGTCCAACGGGTATCGATATTCGAAACGGAACGCAGTTAGAGTGTGTAAACTGTACCGCCTGTATTGATGAGTGCGATACCATTATGGAAAAGGTCAACCTTCCGAAGGGGCTTATTCGCTATGCCAGTGAGGACGAAATAACGAAGAAAGAAAAATTCAAATTTACGCCTCGTTTAAAGGGCTATACCGCGGTTTTGACCATTCTAACGGGAATTTTAATCGGAATGCTTTTCTTGAGAAATGATTTAGAAGCGAATATCCTGAGATTGCCTGGGCAATTATATGAGCATAAAGAAGATAACATCATAAGCAATGTATACACCTACAAACTGGTAAACAAAACTACCAAAGATGTAAACGATGTGAGTTTTAAACTGTTGTCTCACCAAGGCACCATAAAACTGGTACGGAATGAAGATTTTCGGGTGCCTGCCCAAAACCTAGCCGAGGGCACTTTGTTTATAGAAATCAATAATGCGGCAATCAAAAGTGATAAGGAAAAAATTAAAATCGGTGTATATAGCGGTAACGAATTGGTTGAAACGACCATGACGGCATTTTTGGCCCCTCGAAGTTATCAATAAAATCGTCTGTGCAAGGAAACAGGCGATCTGTTGCATTTGTATTCCAAACTGTCGATTGGCACTGCACTCACAATAACGAAGAAAAAATAGATTTCTGCTTGAAAGGAAATAAAAATAAAAACCGTTGGTCATGAAAATAAACTGGGGAACAGCAATCGTAATAGCATTTATTGCCTTTATCGGCTTTATTTTATTTTTTGTAGTACGAATGAATATGGATGACCGAGCCAATCATGATTTAGTCACCGAGGAATACTATAAGGCTGAATTGGAGTATCAGAAAGAAATCGATGCCGAAAAGAACGCCAGTTCAAATTCGGTCATGCTCAAGCTAAGGAAAACGGCACAAGGGCTGCTGGTAGAGTTTCCCCAGAGTTTAAATTTTAAAAAAGTGAAAGGAACTATATCTCTATACAGACCATCTAACAAACACTTGGACTTTGATTTAGACTTAAATCTGTCCAATGCACATTTGCTCATACCTGACAAACGTTTGTTGGATGGTCGCTGGGATATTAAGGTTTCATGGGAGTATGATGGTGAAATGTATTTGTATAAAGAAGGGATTACGTACTAGAGTTAGAAACTAGACTTCTTTGCAAGGGCTCTTGCGCGACAAAACAGACTAATTAAAACTAGAAAGATTCAAAAGATGGCCGGGCTTGGCTGGCATGATGAATAAACCATAGAAAATGTTACTATCAGCTATCATATTAGGATTAATGGGAAGTTTGCATTGCGTGGGTATGTGCGGACCCATTGCCTTTGTACTGCCAGTAGATAGAACGAACAACTACAAAAAGTTTATACAAATCTTCATATATCACTTTGGGCGATTGCTGGCCTATGGAATAATTGGATTGGTTTTCGGACTTGTTGGTAAGGGACTTTACGTCTTCGGAATGCAACAAAAACTATCTATAGCCATTGGTATATTGATGATTATCATCGTACTAATTCCGTACAAAACTTTTAATAAATACAATTTTTCCAAGCCCCTGTATAAAATGGTTTCAAAGGTTAAAAATCGATTGGGTCAAGAACTCAAGAAAAAATCGCCTGATACCTTTATCACCATTGGCTTTTTAAATGGGTTTTTACCCTGTGGATTAGTCTATGTGGCGCTTTTTGGAGCCATTGCCATGGGTAGTGCCGCCCAAGGAAGCTTGTATATGATTCTTTTTGGTTTAGGAACAATTCCGCTTATGACCACGGCTATCTATTTCAGCGGACTTTTAAAAGGTACTTTACGTCGAAAAGTGCAGCAATTGATTCCTGTTTTTGTGATTCTCGTAGGAGCCTTATTCATTCTACGTGGTTTAGGCCTGGGTATCCCCTATTTGTCACCAGAACCGATTGTTGAATTGGTTTCGAGTGCCGTGGAATGTCATAATTAAACAAATTTGCGAGCCAAGTCGGCTTCAAAGAAATTGATTTGTTTTGTATTGGCTCTTGTAATCTTTTAATTCTAAAAAATACAGCTGGTCACGACATTTAATATGGTAACCTAGTTATTGCAAACTAATAAAACGCTTTTTCCATGAAACCAATACCTAATGACATCGTTTTACGACCGCGATTTCAATTGGAATTGTCAGGTGCTAGGGAAGAATTACTACAATCTTTTGAAAAAAAACAAGTCGAACCCTTCTTGGTCAAACGAATTGATGAACATGTTTTCATCAAATTCAATAAAAAGAACAATCATTTTTGGTCTCCACAACTACACCTCGAATTTGATGAATTGGATAAAAAAAGCAGCAAACTCTATGGTGTTTTCGGGCCCAACCCCACCCTTTGGACCTTTTTTATGTTCCTCCACTTTGGAGTCGCTACGGTCTTTGTCATTTTAGCCATTTGGGCCTATTCTAGCGCTTCCCTAGACAAGCCTTATGGACTTCAATTAGGCCTGATGGTGTTTATGACCCTACTCTGGTTTGTACTTTACTTCTTCGGCAGAGCTGGGAAACAAAAAGGGAAGCCCCAGATGGAAGAATTGTATCGCTTTATGATGGGGGTTTTGGCATAAATACCGTTCTAAGATAGGTCAACAACAACTGTATTTAGATCATTGTAGATCATACTCACAGCTAACCCATCATTCATTTTAAACCTGGTACATAAATATGAGGTAACTAAATTCTTGAAAACAACATTTATCACGATTCATTTTTTTGATTATCAATCATTTAAATGAAAAAAGGGAATCTTCCCCCCGAAGATTCCCTAACTGACCCATGATCGTTTAAAATACTAGCTGATTTTAAAGGTAACCACGGGTATTTTAGAGTGATTTGCAACGTCTTCGCCTATGCTTCCCATAAAGAAATGAGATAACCCCTTTCGGCCATGGGTGGGTATACCTATCATATCGGCCAAGATGCTTTCACTATAATTAAGAATGCCTTTTTCAACGCTGTAATCATTGTATATTTCTACCTGTTGCCCAGCATTTGCTTTCGTCAGAAATTGATTTATTCGCTCATAGGCATCTTTATTGCTGAGGAAATCGTCTCCCGGGGTATTGATATAAACCAGTTCAAGTTCAGCCGTCAAAAGTTCTGCAAAGCTTTTTGTTTTCTGAAAAGCCACAAGGTTTTCGTCTTTAAAATCGCAGGCAAAAGCCAAACGCTCCACTTTAAAGTCATTTAACTCTTCTTTGACTACGATTACCGGTATGTCTGCATTTCTAACTACTTTCTCCGCATTTGAACCAATGAATATCTCTTTAAGTCCGTCACTACCATGAGAACCCATCACGATTAATTCTGCATTATGTTCACTAGCTATTTCATTTACCTCCCTGAATACTTTATAATGTTTAATTATTGGAGTTACGGCAATTCCCTCTAAATACGGCTTATCTAAAAATTCTTTAAACCTTTTTTCCGCCAATTTTAAAAGAAAAACGGTCTGCTCCGGATGAAAGCCTTCCGACGATGCAATCATCGCTTGATTCAATTCTAGCATGTGAAGCGCCAAAATCTCAGAGTCGTGTTTTTTAGCAAGTGATACCGCTACTTTCATAGCATATTCAGATTGCTCGGAAAAGTCGATAGGTACTATTATTTTCTTCATAATATTTGATATTTCATGTCCATTGTAAAGGAAATGGGGTTAAGCTTAGTTTAATTTTAAATCGTCATTGAAAATAACTTCGTTTCTGGGGCCTTTCGTTGCAAAAGCAAATCGAAGGCCATACAGATATTGCGAACAAAAGGTTTACCCCTTTCGGTTATTTTGATTTGGTTCTCGGTTATGGTTATCAATTCATCAGATTCCATTTCACCCAATCGTTTTAAGACCTCATCTATTTCCGAAAAATGCAATTTCCATCTGTCCCATGAAGTTTCAAAACGGCACATTAAATTTAAGATGTGCCTACGTATAATTTGATCTTCTACAGTCAGCATATGGCCCCTGAAAATTGGAATAATATCGTTCTCAACAAGGTGTTGGTATTCTTCCAAACTCTTTACGTTTTGAGCAAAACCATACCAGCTATCACTGATGCTCGATGCTCCTAAACCTATCATTAGATTCGTTTTGGAAGCCGTGTATCCCATAAAATTGCGATGTAGTTTACCCGATTCCATTGATTTAAATAAACTATCTGATTTCAATGCAAAATGGTCCATTCCTATTTCGCAATAACCAACTTGTGCTAAGAGGGCCTTTCCATTTTCGTATTGCAGCCTTTTTTCATCTGCCGACGGCAAATCGGTATCCTTATACCCACGCTGTCCATTTCCCTTTAGCCAAGGAACATGTGCATAGCTATAAAAAGCAAGTCGGTCGGGCATCAGCTCTTTGGTTCTGATTATGGTTTCCTCAACATGAGCTAGGGTCTGAAAGGGCAATCCGAAAATAATATCATGCCCAATTGAAGTATATCCTATTTCACGGGCCCAATGCGTTACTTTCTTTACATTTTCGAAAGGCTGTACCCTATGAATTGCCTTCTGCACCTGCTCGTTATAATCTTGAACGCCATAACTCACACGTCTAAAACCAACATCAAATAGCGCATGTAAGTGTTTTTGTGTTGTATTATTCGGATGTCCTTCGAAACTGAATTCGTAATCGTCAGTTGTATCAGCCCATTTAAGGATTCCATTGATCAGGTATTTCAAGTTCTCTGGAGAGAAAAAAGTAGGTGTACCCCCACCCAGATGCAATTCTTTAATAACAGGTTTTTCGGAAAAGAGATCACGATATAATTTCCACTCTTTAAGAATTGCTTTGATATACGGAAGCTCAACATCGTGTCTTTTCGTAATGCGCTTGTGGCAACCGCAAAATGTACACATGCTTTCGCAGAAAGGTAAATGAATATATAGGCTTATGCCCTCATCAGAATTGCTGGCCTTGAAGCTTTTGGTAACTGAGGCTTCCCATTTCTTTCCGGAAAATGAATTTAAGTCCCAATACGGAACAGTGGGATAACTGGTATATCGTGGCCCGGGAACATTATACTTTTGTACGATACTGCACATACAACTATTTGTTTTCCACAAAGCTAGCACCCATGATCATCATGCAATATGATATAAATCATGTTATGCATGGTACGGTTTTTTAATTTTTCCGATTCGGTAACAAAGGCATCGCGCGCGCTATTGCCTACTTTTAAGGAGTTTATCGCTAATTTTTAAACAAGTCACCATATTATCAAGTACGTATTATAGGGGGATATTACACCTTGTTTACACAGCCCACTACTTACATAAAATACAGTGGTGCGCAGAAAAAAATAGTATGGCTGGCCGAAAGTCAATTCGAGCTGTACACAAGTTCAGAAGTATTCACAAATGGAAAGCATTTCATAAAATTGAGATGACATTGGTCATTTTTCTCGTGAATCATGCTGCTTAGTTTTAGCGCTTAAAATCGATTATGTTATCGCGTTATCTCCCTTGGTTCATCATTCTATCTACAATTGCGGAAATTCTGGGTACTGTAGGCGGTTTTGGCTCCTCGGTTTTCTTTGTGCCAATGGCGACTTACTTTATGGACTTCCAAACCGTTCTGGGAATCACAGCCTTATTTCATCTTTCGAGCAACATTACTAAAATAGGATTCTTTCGAAAAGGTTTTGACAAAAAACTAATGCTCTATTTGGGCATTCCTGCAGTACTATTTGTCGCTCTGGGTGCTTTTCTCAGTAAATACGCCAACCCTGAACTACTGACTTCAGTACTTGGTGTTTTTCTAGTAGCATTCTCGCTACTGTTTGTAATAAACAAAAATCTTAAAGTCGGTGCTTCCAAGAAGAATGCCCTTATTGGTGGTTCTTTATCCGGACTGTTTGCCGGACTTTTAGGAACTGGCGGAGCGATACGAGGCGCCACCATGTCTGCTTTCAACCTGAACAAAGACAAGTTTATCGCTACTTCAGCAATAATCGATTTGGGTATTGATTTAAGTCGAAGTGTTGTTTATACCTACAACGGCTATGTACATTGGAAAGACATGTATTTGATTCCGATTCTGATTGTAGTAAGTATTGTAGGCACCTATCTGGGAAAAAAGGTACTTGATCGCATTACCCAAGACCAATTCAAACGCTTTGTCCTCTTCTTGTTATTTGGAATAGGAGCGCTCACCATAATCTCCAATTTATAGTCATGAAAACCTATTTAATTCTTTTTGCAATTGTACTACTAGGGTTCGTATTGTTATTCGGTTTATATCGCTTCCGCTGTGCTATATCAAAAGAAAAAGAGGTGCTTTTCAAGAAATACAGCAAGCGTCAAAATAGCATTACAGTTCATGATTTAGAGGGTCTACCGCTACTGCTCAAAACGTATTTAAAAAAAGTAGGGGTTGTTGGAAAGCCTAAAGACGGTCATGTCGTCTTTAGACAAAAGGGGCGTATTAAGACTAGTACTGAAAAAGGATGGACCAATTTTAGGGCCATTCAATATATGACCTCAAGCACTCCTAATTTTATTTGGAGCGCCCAAGCCTACCCTTTATTCATCAGAGATAAAAGTATAGCTGGTAAAGGAGAAGTAAAAGTAAATCTCTTCGGTCTTAAGAATATTGCCTTAGCTGACGGAGCCAAAACAGACCAAAGCGCGCTCTCCAGATGTTTAGGTGAGCTGATGTTCTACCCTGTTGGCTTTTTAAGTGCAGACATTGCCTGGGAAGCTATAGATGACAAGAGTGTCAAAGCAAAAGTGCATACCCAAGGCACACAAGCGGAAGGAATATTTTATTTTAACCCGAACGGTTTGCTTTCACATTTTAAAACGAAACGATACAAAGATGAATCGCTAGAAGAATTTACCGGAATCGCCGAAAACTATAAAACCATGAGTGGCCTTTTGATTCCCACAACAATGCGTGCTATTTGGAACTTGGAAGAGGGAGATTTCGAATATTTCAATTGCGAGCTTACCAACTACACCGTGGGGTAAGTGCATTGTATACATTTGAAACGCTTAAGCTAGTACTTGCAACAAATTAGGAACATGATAAATATCATTTTATAAAATAACGGTCTATTTTAATTTTGGTAGCATCAAAATAATAAAAGCGTTCTTTGGAACTTTTATGAAAATGGTAACCAGATTTTTGATTGGTGGGGCTTTTAAAAATCTCGGAACGAAGTGTTAACCTATGTTTAGCTTCTTTGCACTTTTTGTAAGCTAGTACTGCGTAGATGCAGAAGCGAGCGTCCACAATATACGTTGACACCTCAAGAAACAGGTATACGCCTAGTATGCCTGTTTCTATTTTTATGCATTCATAAATAAAATACAACATGACATACTATCACCATACCGTGCTAAGCGATCTCACCTTTGAGGAAGCGGTTAAAACAACCACCGAGGCTTTAAAAAAAGAAGGTTTTGGAATATTAAGCGAAATTGATATCAAAGCAACTTTAAAAAAGAAACTGAATGTCGATTTTCATAACTATAAGATCTTAGGGGCATGCAACCCCGATTTTGCGCATAAAGCCTTACTTGCTGAAGACAAAATAGGAACCATGTTGCCTTGCAACGTTATCTTACAAGAAAAAGAAAAGGGTTTTATTGAGGTTGCAGCTGTAGATCCAATGGCCTCAATGCAGGCTGTTATCAACAAAGACCTTATGGGAATTGCTGACGACGTCAGTGAAAAACTGAAGCGGGTCATTGACGATATTCACCATAATCATTGATTAGCTATTCCTTTTTAACCTTCCCAACTTATTTGTTTGAACCGCTCAAATACTAAAGGCATAGTTTGGTCAATCAGCTAGTTCTGGCCCAACTACTGGCATACCACCACCCTATTCCAGCTGCTATACGTTTATATGTAAAGGAGCTGCAATCTTGTTCTTCTCCTTCAAGTTAAACCACGGTCTTCTTGACATAAACAATAATAGCAAACACGTTTAAGACCGAATAAAATACTGTCGAACAAAATAAAAAAAGCTGCCGTAGTGTAACTTTTTAAAAAAGCAGTAGTCTTTATTCTGAAGGACGCAAAAATTGATATTTCGGTTAATTTATTGAAAATCAAGTTTTTAATACAAAATAGAATTCAGTAACCTTCTAAAGAATGTTAAATATTCTATAAAATAGTACCTTTTTATACATAGTACTGTAACAAAACAAAATATCGCTCGTCTATTAGTTGTAAGTCATTTAAAAAACAACATCAAAAAATATAGAAATTATGAAAGCAGCAATCAACAGAACAG
>NZ_JBDWJN010000005.1:0-8388 GCF_039974175.1 Maribacter sp. | reverse complement strand
AACGTAAATGGTTTCGAACCATCACTATTAACCGTGGCAGGGGGAATGTTATCGATGACAAGTCAAAGAGGTATCGCCTATCTCGACCCTCCAGCAAGCTCAAACAACAACAACCAAGTTAATAGTCTAGGTGTTGGGGTTCTCACTACAACAACGCCATTTTTGATCAAATCATCGTTGCTGAATATTATAACAGGAACTGGCGGAGCTCAAGCCGGTATATGGTACGGCTACGACGAAGATAATTTTGTGAAACTCAATGTGAACAACGACAATGTCGAGATGCGCGTTGAGTCAGCTGGCCTTTCTACAGCTTCCGAACAGCTGCAAGTAATCGCGGTCGGAGTATCTGGCAACGATGTGCTCTTAGAATTATTATTAGATCCCAATACCTTAACAGTCGAGGCTTTCTATACCATAGGAGCTGGAACTCAAACTAGTTTAGGAACCTTACCCATACCTGCCAATTTCTTTACCGGCAGAAATATCGGAGGTACAGATATGGGATTTGCAGGTATCTACAACACTTCAAGGAACGGCGCTCAGTTTACGTCCAATTTCGATACTTTTGAAGTTGAAAGTACGGTTACAAATTTTATTGCCAATATTAATTTCGGACCTATTGCCCCACCACCAAATTTTCTAGGCGATACAGGTCTTTCATACGCGATTAGAGGTAATGGTTTAACCTATGGTTGGTTAGATGCAACTACTTCTACCCCTGTTAGCGTAACCCAAAATGGCAGGAATAGAAACGTGGCTGGAGTCGATGATTTACAGAATACATTGATCCATATGCAATATGGTGATGTATCTACGAACCCAAGTAATGGATACTTGCCTGAAGCCAAATGGGAAATAGCAGTACCCAATGGTTCTTATCAAGTAACAGTTAGTGTTGGTGATCCTGAAATTGATAATAACGGAAGTATACCTGCGCATAGCATTTATGCTGAAGGTTTTAATTTAATCAACAAATATATCCCGCTAGGAATAGCAGAAGGAGACCCTACTCAATTCACTACGGGATCAGGTTTGGTTAACGTTATCGATGGTAGACTTACTATTGAACCCACAGGTGGTTTTAATACGAAGATCAACTATGTTCAAATCAGCAATGTTGGTTCAGGGGTAAGCCCGTTCTTCACGAATGTCACCCCAGAAAACAATGAAATTTCAGTCATAATTAATGATTTTCAAGCAAATGTTGAACTTGTTATTCCAAGTGGATATGAATTAGACGAGTCGACCTTGGCAGGAAACGTAAATTTATTTAGAGTGGATCCGGTTACAAGCAATGAAACCATGGTGCCGTCCAACTCAAATGATACTGGGGGAGGTGACGCCATAACGCTGACACCACTGCAACCCTTAGAAGCATTCACTACCTATATTTTCAGATTAACCAATGGTATAGAGGTTAACCTCATAGGTAATACTGCTAATAGAATCGCTTTTGTGCCTTTTGAATCTCGCTTTACAACAGGTGATCTCGATGACGAACCTGTTACTTCCATTGATTTGACTGGTATAACGTTTACCCAGGTTCCTGGTGGACCCGCTTTAGGCCCAGGTACTTCTGATGAGCGTTTTTCTAGCCTTGAAATTGGGCCTGATGGAAAATTGTATGGTAGTACTATTGGAGATTTTGCATCAGATGGAAGAATATTTAGATGGGATATAGCAACAGATGGCACCTTATCGAATCTTGAAATACTTACGCCGGCTTTACAAGGTTCGCCTCATCCAGTAACTGGAGTAAACAACAATAATGATCGTATGATCATTGGCTTGGTTTTTGATCCTGCTTCAACTGCAAACAATCTAATTGCATATGTTTCCCATAATATGGCTGCTATTACGAACGGTCCGGAATGGGATGGGAAAATTAGCCGTTTGACTGGGAATGATCTATCTGTTGTTGAAGATCTAGTAATTCATTTACCCAGATCTTCGAAAGATCATCTTACTAACAGTATCGAGTTTGATCCTGCGGGTGATATGTACATTAATCAAGGTAGTAACTCAGCAGGTGGTGAACCCGATGCAGTTTGGGCCAACAGACCAGAACGTTTGTTATCTGGGGCAGTTCTCAAATTGGAGCTAAATAAACTGGGTACACTACCACTAGACGCTTATACTACTGATAATATTGCCATCATCAATGCTGCACCAGCTGTAGGCACCACTATGAGTGATGGTACTTACAACCCCTATTCCGTAGATTCACCCTTAAGTATTTTCACCAGTGGTGTTCGCAATGCTTATGATCTAGTTTGGCATACGAACGGATGGTTGTATGTACCTGTTAACGGTACCGCAGGCAACGGCGTGAATTCTCCGAATTCTCCTGGAACTGCTGACTATGCCTTAGCTAGACGGATTGACGGATTGACGACTATTCCGACTGTTCCGGCACTTATTGGAGGTGAGACTCAAAAAGATTTTCTATATAAGACACAAGGGGGTGACTACCACGGGCATCCAAACCCCTATCGAGGTGAGTTTGTGTTAAACCATGGAGGTGTTGCCTATGGCGGACTTCCTGGTCAAGTAGAGGCTACTTACGTTGATGTAGGCAAATATCCAAATACGCTAGCTGCGGACCCTAACTATAGGGAACCTGCTTATGATTTTGGAAAAAACAAATCGCCCAATGGAGCTATTGAATATAAGAGTGATGCCTTTGGAGGAAGACTTAGTAACCTTTTGATGGTTGTACGCTTTAGTGGTCAAGACGATGTTTTGGTACTAAATCCTCAAGGAAATGGAGATATTGGGGAAGCCTATAATTCCATTCCAGGACTTGGAGGACTTGATGATCCTTTAGATTTAATCGAAGATCCGAGAACTGGTAATATATATGTTTCTGAATACGATAGAGACAATAACGGAACCGCTAGATTGACACTCTTAAGGGCCGATATTCCTGCTAGCATTGCAGGAAGAATTGAGCCTACTCCAAAAGAATTAATTTTTGAAGTAACTGATAATAATGAAGGCCCCAACACAGAAACCTTAACTGTGGAAGTATTCAATACCGGTAACGAGATATTGAACATTTCTGATGTTGCTATTACGGGTACATTTGCTGATCAATTTAATCCGGTTACTCCCTCTGGGGCTACATCAATTGCTCCAGCGGCAAGTCAAATTTATACCATTACCTATGCCCCTGATCTTGATGGATCCAATTTGGGGTATCAAGATGCCAGTTTAACAATTACCAGTGACGGGGTAGATCCAATTTTTGATATCGGCCTTTTTGCCCTTAAAAAAGCTGGGCTTGAAGGTAATCAAGAACCTCCGCTACAAAGCATCGCTGATGTACTAGGCTATGGGTTAGATGTAGGTTGGACCACGCTCGATAATAACGTAATTCCAACTCCAATAGGTGATGAAGTTAGTATTGATCGATGGGTTCGTGCTTCTACTGATCCAGTTATTGTTACGCCGGTTGCTCGATACTCTCCTGTTGAAGCACTACCTTTTGGATGGTTTACCAATGAAGGGTCGATAGTTCTAAATGAGGTGGGTGTAATAGCCGATGGCCTTACTGATGCTCAGACATTATTTCCTGTATTGCAGTCAGGAGGCAATAGTTTTGATCCTGGGAACTCTTCCTTTGGTTTGTATGTAATTTCTGCTGATTCAGGTATTACATATTACACCGAAGACGGCATTAATACGCCGTTTCCGCATCGAACAAGAATTTATCCAAGAAACGATAGAAATGGAAATCCAGTTCCTAACAGTTATTTTGTAACGTTTGAAGCCGCTTTTAACGGTGACTATCAGGATTATGCCTTCGTATTGGATAATGTGAAGCCTTTCGTAGATGGGCAAAGCATAAGTTTTGATAAGCAAAACTTAGATTTTTCTTTTTCTGAGAATCACCCTGTTGTGGCATCACAACTGGTAACTATTTCCGAAATAGGTGGTGTATTGGCAGAAGATGTGACCCTTTCTGCGTCTGAGAACTGGGTTATTCTTCCGGAGGTTGCTATTGGCACTCCATTGGAAATAAGCATTGACCCAGCGGGACTTACCGAAGGAAATTATCAGGCAACAATTACTGCTACTTTGGTTGGCAATACACCTGAAGACATTATGGTTAATGTAATAGTAACCGAAAGTATCGCCTACACCTATCAATTTAACTTTCAAGCGAATAATCCTATAGAAATTTCTCCAGCTGGTTTTATTGATGACGTGGGAATCGCTTATGGAGTTCAAAGTACTGCACAGGGCGATATTACCTACGGCTGGGTGTTGCCTGGAACGTTAACACCAACTAGTGCAACCGTTAATGCGAGAAATAGAAATAATGGTGTAAACAATGATCCGCTCCATAAAACCTTAACCATTTTGGGTTCTAGAAGCCAGTCGGTTCCAACAAGAGATTGGTTAGTCGAATTACCTAATGGTGTTTACAGTGTAAACATGAGTGTAGGTGATATCGAAGATACAGACAGTTACCATTTGTTAGATGTGAATGGAGTAACGGTAATTGATTTCGATGAACAGAACAACAACCCGAACAGTTTGAAATATTTTAATAATTCGGAAATTGTAGAAGTTACCAATGGCTTGTTGAGAGTTTCACTAAACCCTTATGGCGTCAACGTGAAATTGAATTATATTCAAATTGCCACCTTGGATCCCAACCTTTTTCCACCTGTCATTACTGCGACATTTGAAGGCGACACAAGCGCTCCTGATCTCTATCGAGGACCTGTAGATATTGCGTTAAGCGCAGAAGATAAAACAGGAAATGACAATATTGTTCGCTTTGAATATACGCTCGATGGAGGCACTACTATACCTTATTCTGTTCCCTTGCAGGTTACAGGTTTAGGAGCACATGTACTTCAGGTTGAAGCCGAAGATGGACAAGGAAATATTACCCAAGAAGTCTTTAATTTTAGTATTGAAGCCACTACTGGAGCTCGATTGACCGTTGAGAATATGACAAAGATACCGGGCACAAATCGAGGTTTCCCGGCAGATGATTATTACTCGTTCCATAGAATAGGTACGCCGATGAACGCAAATGGAAAATTGGCAATTTCTCATGAAAGTAATATCATGAGGGTGCATAACGACGGAACCGCTGATTTGACAATTTCCGACATCGTCGTCTCAGACCCAGCAGATTTTGTATTTACTATTCTTCCTGGCTCGGACGGAGACACTACATTACCAATAACTATTCCTGTTGGTGGCTCAAAAGATGTTGATATTACTTTTATTACCGACCTTGGGGCAACAGCTGACAACTCATTGCACCTAGAAGACTTGCAATTTGTATCAAATGCCGATAATGGGGGTGATGTGCTTGTTGCTTTACACGGTTCATATAGTCCTGAACCAGGAGGTGCTTTTGAAGTAGAGCCTCAAGAGATAGTGGATTTATTTGGGTTCAAAACGAGTATTATAAGCATTGTAAACACCTCAGGTACGATTAGTCCGCCAAACCTAGATCCTAACATTCCAGTGGCACAATTTCCTTTACCTTCAAATGTGAATGCCGGTTATGACGGTGATTTAGTTTTGTCGTCGACCTTTGTACAGGCAGATCCGGCCGAACCGGTTAGGGCATTTGCACTGGCCGCATTCGCGGGTAGTCCTGCCAATATGAGGTTTATACAGGCAAATAACACCACAATAGTTGGAGGAATCAATTTTACAGGAAATACGAATTGGTACAACACCATTTTGCCAAGAAATAGTTCTGGCGTTATCAGCAATGATTCTAATAGTAGCATAACTCAACCTTTTAGAGTAGTGATAGCAGGTAGACCTTCTAGCGGTGGTACCAATACCTCAGGTTCAAATTCACAGATGTTATATGTGCGCCTTTATAAAGTGCGAGATGTGGATGGGAATATAATACCAAACGAGTATCTAGGTATTCAAGATTTTTCTGGAGGAGGAGGTTGTGGCCCATGTGATTGGAATGATAATATGATCTATATAACCAACATTAGGCCCGAAAATTTACCAAGTGCACCTAGTTTAACTACGAAATCTATTCTTGCGGAAGTTCCTTTCACCATACTCTCAAGTGCGTATTTAGACAATGGTTATCCAGGAAACGAATTGACATATACAGCGCTCTTAAACGGTGTAAACCCTTTACCTACGTGGATGTCATTTGATACCAGCAAAGGCACTATTAGTGGAATTCCTCCATTAAGTGCAGTAGGTACCGATTACACCATTGAAATTACCGCGGTTGATCTGCATAACGTAGTTGTTTCTACCGACGTTGTAGCAATGGTGGTAGACCAATTGCCCTCAGATTTACCTTGGGTAGAAGACTTTAGCGGAATACCTGATGGATCTACATCAGACAACGGTGCTACAGCATGGACTTCTTCTAGAAGTGGTGGAATATTTTCTGAAAATGGGGGTGAATTTGTTATAAATGATCCCGGCGGTATAGGTACTTGGACCTCTCAAATTATTCAAATTGATGGTTCAGTTTCCGTTTCAATTGATATTGATGATGACAATAATAATGCAAAGGAAAACAATGACTTTATACGTGCATTTTATGTATTGGATGGTGGAGCACCAGTACAGTTTGGTTCTGTAAGCAATGACATTTCGCCTCAAACATTTTCGGTTTCAGGAATCAGTGGTACCACTATTCAAATCATAGTAGAAGCCTCTGTAAGTTTCGCGAATGAGTTTTATTACTTTGACAACGTCTCCGTTATCAGCTCAACTGCCTTTACGGTTTCATTAGATGACTTTACATCTACACCTGATGACACAGCAAATATGAGGTTGCACCCTAACCCGGCATCTGGCCTGGTATGGGTTGAATTGAATAATTCGACTACCATATCCGAAATTGAAGTATTAGATATGTTGGGTCGGGTTACGATGACAACACCTGATAGTGAGATTAAAAACAAAAGTATTTACTTACTTAATATCGGCGCTTTGAACTCAGGCATGTATTTTATTAAAGTTACTGATGTAGTCGGAAACATACATATGAAGAAGTTGTTAATTAACAATAAGTAAAAAAATACAATAATCTAAACCCTTCATGTGATTCGATATGAAGGGTTTAATTAATGTATTGTTTTTTAAATACCTAGGGTTACATTTGACCTGATTATACAAAATCAATTTCAAGGAAAAGGAATACTAGCCTGGGGTTAAACTTACGGCTTGCTGTTAACGGCAGGTTGGGAAAAACTTGTAGGTTCTCGACAATGAGACGCAAATAAGCATCGGTAGTATGTAAGTGGTTACCTGTACTTATTTTACTTTTTCCACACCAAACTCGGAAATATTTCCTAAATCAGAGTATTCAATAGGTCTACTCATCCCATGGTTCGTAGAATTTTAGTGCGTATGTTGTCCGAGTTGAGGAATTTCATTGACCAATTCGCCAACAATTACCTCTATGAGTTTTACATTACCTTTTTCTGATAAATGTGATGAATTTCTATACATCTGCGAACAATTTTTATAATCTGGACACACTCTATCAAAATCGATCAAAACTATGTCATTCACCAATTCTTCCGATGCTAATTCTTCCATCAGAGTTTTTCTATAGGTCTTGATATTATCTATTTCACCGTTATTATTAAAGTAAGCAGAAATTATATTTCTATTTCTACTCAAAATATTCATATTATCAATTGTTTCTTCAATGTCAAATTCAGGGCAAGTAACAAGGATTGGTTTTATTTTATAATGCAATAAAGTCTTGATAATCTGAACCATATGGTAAGAATAGTAATGCCTGCCAATTTGTGAGGCGGCGTCATTTACACCCAGAATTAGGATACAATAATCTGGCTTATTTTCGATTACAACTTTGGATGAAAACTTATCCTCTTTGTTCTTAAATAGATTTTGATAAACCGCTTTGCTTTTTGCTCCCGGCTTACCAGATGAAATTATTTTGTTATTGAGACCTCGCTTTAATAGTTGGTTATGCAAAATTGAATCTAACTTCTTTCCAGCGGCCCAACTATCACCAATAATACCGATTTTTAATACAGAATCCTTTTTGGTATCCACCTGATAAAATTGTAAATATTTTGATTGTGAAAATCTATCATGGAAATAAAAAGAAAAAATCAAAATAGAAAATACTAGTACTCCAATGATAATAATTCTATTTCTCTTCATTTTCAAAACTCTTAACATTAAGACGTTTAAAATACAAAAACTAGCTGTAGTTTAAATGTTCAATGTATAGAAGTATCTTTCAAATGAATTGTAAAGAGAATGATCTTAGTTTTAATCAAGCGTAAATCCGCAGTTTATCAAAGTGTTGTTTTCATAATCTGCATCTAATGGAATACCAGAATTCAAAGTAGGGCGAAAATGGTTCTTTAACGCACTGATGTTACT
>NZ_JBDWJN010000004.1:0-107811 GCF_039974175.1 Maribacter sp. | reverse complement strand
ATCGCTTCCCTCGTAACCATCGTCTAATCCATCGCCGTCAGCATCAGAACCTGTGAAGGTCTGGTCAGGAATACCGTCAAAGTTAAAGTCGTTTCCTTCATTGTTATCCGGTACGGTATCGTTGTCACTATCCAAATCGATGTAATCAGGAGTGTCTTCCCCATCGTGGTTATTTGGTGTTAATCCGTCAGGGTATGCCGAATTCAAACCATCATTAGCCGCATATGTGGCTTCATCATCATCGTTAGGGGCGATATAGCCCTCCGTAGTTTGTGCCTCAACGTTATCTGGTATACCATCGTTATCAGAGTCGATATCCAAATGGTTCGGATATCCGTCTCCATCGGTATCTAATGGATCGGTCAGAGGGTCATCATCACCATCGAGGTTCGGGTCTTCAACCGTATCTAATATTCCATCGTTATCATCGTCTAGATCGGCGGTGTCAGGAACTCCATCGCCATCCGTATCAGTATCTGAATCATTGTCTAAGTAATCTGGCGTACCATCGCCATCGGTGTCATCGTTGGTCGGGTCGCCATCGCCATCTACATCTTCATCAACCGTATTGATTTCGTCACCGTCATCGTCAATATCTCTGTAGTTCACATCTTCGGTACCATCGGTATCAGGTAGATCGTTTGCAGGGTCATCAATCTCGTCATTGACGTCAAAACCATCATTGATATCGCTTCCCTCGTAACCATCGTCTAATCCATCGCCGTCAGCATCAGAACCCGTAAACATCTGGTCAGGAATACCGTCGAAGTTAAAATCGTTTCCTTCATTGTTATCAGGTACGGTATCGTTATCACTATCCAAATCGATGTAATCAGGAGTGTCTTCGCCATCGTGGTTATTTGGTGTTAATCCGTCAGGGTATGCCGAATTCAAACCATTATTAGCCGCATATGTGGCTTCATCGTCATCATTAGGGGCGATATAGCCCTCTGTAGTTTGTGCCTCAACGTTATCTGGTATACCATCGTTATCAGAGTCGATATCCAAATGGTTCGGATATCCGTCTCCATCAGTATCTAATGGATCGGTCAGAGGGTCATTATCACCATCGAGGTTCGGGTCTTCTACCGTATCTAATATTCCATCGTTATCATCGTCTAAATCAGCAGTGTCAGGAACTCCATCGCCATCGGTATCAGTACAATCTAAGGGTTGTAATCTTAATCGAATACCGTTGATAAGACGTTCAGAAGTTGTATAAAATTGAACTTGGGTAACTACATCTTGTGACTCCCATACGTATCTATTTGGTCCATTGATCACAGCCGTCGTGGTATTCTCCACAAAATAGTTGTTTCCTACATTGTCCGATACTAATCCAGTAGGTAAGGAAGAGTTGGTCAAGGCATAGGTTACATTATCTAAGGCGATAATACCATCTCTATGCAAAGCATCAACAGAAGGCGAATGTTCTACAACCGACATGACAGGCACTGTTCCTGAAAAGGAAAAAGTAATCGGAACGCCGTTATTCACCTCGAAAAGTCCACCAAAACTTTTGGTGCTTGCACCACTAACACTTACCAAAACACTTCCTGGAGGTAACCCCCATTTCGCACTGAGATCTACATCTATTGCCGATAGACTACCATCTAAAACATTATTTGGAAAGCCAAAATCTGACGCTAGTATTTCAACTAGGTCCAAGCTCGTACAATCATCATTTACGTACAAGGGTACTTCTTCGTCAACTCTACTCGATGAGGCATTGTTCGCCTTCAATACGGGAGTTGATAAAACTAGTGCAAGAACTATTGCAAATGTTTGGGAAAGTCTTGCAATTGATTTTAGCAAAACTTGGGTTGTAATAGGTTCCATAAGTGTCAGTAATTAAGGTTTACTAATCACCATGGCAATAAAGGTTTACAGGTAAGAATATTTGGGACAAAATTCGTACTATTCGTGCAAGGTATACCTAATATTTTAATCTTCAAATTCTTTTGAAAGCATATAGGATCAAATGTCTTTCAAACACAGAATAATTCGTTAAAACGCTAGATGCACTAATTTTTAACGCTTATTTAGATACGATAGTATTCTGTAAATAGATTTTTTCATTTTTGAAAACTCGGTGACCTTCTAATTTTATCGACCTACTGTAAAGGTGCCTTGCCATCTAAAGCGATCATCGAAAAAGTTATGAATTTCAATTTTCAAAACCCCAAACGATTTGTATTTGGGCAAACCAAACTAATTATTTAGCTTATTTTTGCACAAATTTTTTTGATGGATTTTCATACAGAAATAGCAAAACGAAGAACTTTTGGCATTATTTCCCATCCAGACGCGGGTAAAACCACCCTTACGGAAAAACTACTATTGTTCGGTGGTGCCATACAGGAGGCTGGTGCAGTTAAAAATAATAAGATAAAGAAGACTGCTACCAGTGACTTTATGGAAATTGAACGACAGCGTGGTATTTCTGTAGCCACTTCTGTTTTGGCTTTTATCTATAAGGATAAGAAAATCAACATCTTAGACACACCAGGACACAAAGATTTTGCTGAAGATACTTTTCGAACCCTAACCGCAGTAGATAGCGTAATCGTAGTAATTGATGTGGCCAAAGGTGTTGAGGAACAGACCGAAAAATTAGTGGAAGTATGTCGCATGCGAAACATTCCAATATTAGTGTTCATAAACAAACTAGATAGAGAAGGAAAAGACGCCTTTGATCTTTTAGATGAGTTAGAACAGAAGTTGGGTCTTGCCGTAACACCCTTAAGTTTTCCTATAGGGATGGGTTATGATTTCAAGGGAATTTATAATATTTATGAGAAGAACATCAACCTTTTTAGTGGCGACAGTAAAAAGAACATTGAGGAAACCATAGCTTTTGACACCCTTGAAAGCACTGATTTAGAAGATATTATAGGAGAATCTGCTGCTGAAACCCTTAGAAGTGATTTAGAGTTGGTAAGTGGGGTATACCCAGAGTTTGACAAGGAAGCTTACTTAAAAGGTGCACAGCATCCGGTATTTTTTGGTTCTGCTTTGAATAATTTTGGTGTGCGCGAGTTATTGGATTGTTTCGTTGAAATCGCTCCTTCACCCAGACCAAAAATGGCAGAGGAACGCTTAGTTGAAGCCAATGAAAAAGAGCTAACCGGATTTGTTTTTAAAATTCATGCCAATATGGATCCAAAGCACCGCGATCGCTTGGCCTTCATTAAAATAGTCTCAGGAACTTTTGAGCGCAACAAACCCTATTTACACGTTCGGCAGGGTAAAAAGCTAAAGTTTTCAAGTCCCAATGCATTTTTTGCAGAGAAAAAAGAGATTGTAGACATCTCTTATCCTGGAGATATAGTGGGCCTTCATGATACTGGAAACTTTAAAATTGGTGATACCCTAACCGAGGGAGAACAATTACACTATAAAGGCATACCTAGTTTCTCACCAGAGCATTTTAGATATATTAATAATGCCGATCCAATGAAGTCTAAGCAACTCTACAAAGGTATTGATCAATTAATGGATGAGGGTGTTGCACAGCTCTTTACACTTGAGCTAAACGGAAGAAAGGTAGTAGGCACGGTAGGCGCATTACAATTTGAAGTAATACAATATCGCTTGGAACATGAATATGGTGCAAAGTGCTCCTATGAAAACTTTCCAGTACACAAGGCTTGCTGGGTTGATCCCGATGATTCCAAAAACGATGAGTTCAAAGAGTTTCAAAGGGTTAAACAGAAGTTTTTGGCGAAAGACAAGCAAGGCCAGTTAGTGTTTTTGGCAGATTCTCAATTTTCCTTACAAATGACACAACAGAAATATCCTTCTGTAAAATTGCATTTTGTGTCAGAGTTTGATTAATAGATTATATAAAATTAAAAAGCCGTTTGATAATTCAAACGGCTTTTTAATTTTTAAGCTTCTCCCGTAGGACCAAAATTCAAAGGTATTGGAGGTTGCTCATAATCTTTAATAGTACCATGAGCTTTCTCAAATCTATTGACATTATCACTAAGGGCTTTCAAGAACTTCTTGGCATGTTGCGGTGTCAACACAATTCTACTCTTCACCTTTGCCTTGGGGGCTCCGGGCATCATGCTGATGAAATCTACAACGAATTCCGATACAGAATGATTGATAATGGCAAGATTTGAATAAATTCCTTCGGCCATTTTTTCATCTAGCTCTATATTGATTTGCTTCTGTTTTTGATCTTTTTCCGCCATACTACGTATTTAGAAAGAGTCAAGAACAAAGAACCAAGACTGATAAACAAAGTAAATTGAAACATCAGTCTTGGCTCTTACATCTTGCCTCTAAATTCTTATTTTAGAATTTTAAAGCTTCTTTGCGCGCCATGATTTCATCGTATTCTTCTTTCGAACCAACGATTATCGTATCATAGTCTCGCATACCTGTACCTGCTGGTATTTTATGACCAACGATTACATTCTCTTTTAAGCCTTCTAAGGTATCTACTTTACCGCTTACCGCAGCTTCGTTTAATACTTTGGTCGTCTCTTGGAAAGATGCCGCAGAGATAAAAGATTTGGTTTGTAGAGATGCTCTAGTAATACCCTGAAGTATTGGAGTTGCCGTAGCGGCTACTGCATCCTTAGCTACAACCAAACTCTTATCTGAACGTTTCAAGATAGAGTTTTCATCTCTCAACTCGCGCGCAGAAATAATCTGCCCAGGTTTCAAGTTTTCAGATTCTCCAGAGTCTTCAACCACTTTCTTACCAAAAATTTCATCATTCTCTCGAATGAAATCATCTTTGTGTACCAATTGATTCTCTAAGAAAATAGTGTCTCCTGGATCTTGAATTCGAACCTTACGCATCATCTGTCTCACGACAACTTCAAAGTGCTTGTCATTAATCTTTACACCTTGTAAACGATATACTTCCTGAACTTCGTTCACCAAATACTGTTGAACCGCTGATGGCCCTTTGATGGAAAGAATATCTTCTGGAGTAATCGAACCATCTGAAAGTGGCATCCCAGCACGAACATAGTCGTTTTCCTGAACCAATATTTGATTCGAAAGCTTAACCAAGTACTTTTTGATCTCACCAAGCTTTGATTCAATGATAATTTCGCGGTTACCTCTTTTGATCTTTCCAAAAGACACCACACCATCTATCTCAGAAACTACTGCTGGGTTTGATGGGTTACGCGCTTCGAATAACTCAGTAACTCGAGGAAGACCTCCTGTAATATCACCCGCTTTGGCCGATTTACGAGGTATTTTCACCAAGATTTTACCTTCTTTTATCTTATCACCATCGTCGACCATAATATGCGAGCCAACTGGTAGGTTATACGAACGCAAGGTTTCGCCTTTACTATCTTGAATCAAGAGTGTAGGAATTAATTTCTTGTTTCTAGATTCAGAGATCACTTTTTCTTGGAAACCAGTCTGTTCATCAATCTCTACTTGATAGGTCACCCCTTGATCAATGTTTTCGTAGGCAATTTTTCCAGGGAATTCTGAAACAATAACGCCATTGTAAGGATCCCAAGAACAAATTACATCTCCTTTAGAAACTTTTGCTCCATCTTTTATCGAAATCTGCGAGCCATAAGGAATATTGTTGGTACTTAAGGTAATACCAGTTTTCGCATCTACTATCTTCAATTCTGAAGTTCTAGAAATAACGATTTCAACTTTTTTACCATCACCGTCTTCTCCCTTAACAATTCTAAGATCTTCTATTTCAGCAATTCCATCGAATTTAGCTTCTAATTTATTCTCTTCAGAAATGTTACCTGCAATACCCCCAACGTGAAACGTACGCAATGTAAGTTGTGTACCAGGCTCTCCAATCGACTGGGCCGCAACTACCCCTACAGCTTCACCTCTTTGCACCATTTTATTGGTAGAAAGATTTCTTCCGTAGCACTTGGCACAAATACCTTTAGGTGCTTCGCAGGTAAGTGCTGAACGAACCTCAATCTTATCAATTGGTGATGCCTCGATTTTCTTCACATCTGACTCCATGACTTCCTGACCTGCAGAAAGCAACAGTTCTTCGTTTAGAGGATTGTATACATCGTGTAAAGAAACGCGCCCTAAAATGCGCTCTCCTAGCGTCTCAACAACCTCTTCATTCTTCTTCAAAGGTGATACTTCAACACCACGTAAGGTCTCACAGTCATCAATGTTGATAATAACGTCTTGTGAGACATCGACCAAACGACGTGTTAAATAACCTGCATCTGCCGTTTTCAATGCGGTATCTGCAAGTCCTTTACGCGCACCGTGGGTAGAAATGAAATATTCCAAAATCGAAAGCCCTTCCTTAAAGTTAGAAAGAATCGGGTTTTCGATAATTTCACCCCCGCCAGCTGTTGATTTCTTAGGCTTGGCCATCAATCCACGCATACCGGTTAACTGGCGAATTTGTTCTTTCGAACCCCTTGCACCAGAATCGAGCATCATATACACAGAGTTAAATCCTTGTTGATCTTCACGAATACGCTTCATGGCCAACTCGGTCAACATAGCGTTCGTAGAAGTCCAGACATCAATTACCTGATTGTAACGTTCATTGTTGGTAATAAGGCCCATATTGTAATTAGCCATAATTCCATCAACTTGTCCGTTAGCATCAGCAATCATCTCATGCTTTTCCTGAGGAATAATAATATCACCTAAGCTAAAGGAAAGACCCCCTTTGAAGGCGAAATCATATCCCATAGTCTTAATCTTATCTAAGAATTCAGCAGTAGTTGGCACATCGGTAACTGCCAATATTCCGCCGATTATATCTCGCAAAGACTTCTTGTTCAGTACATCGTTGATATATCCTGCGGCCTCTGGCACTTCCATATTAAACAATACCCTACCCACTGTTGTAGGTATGATCTGGTTAACTAGCTCTCCTTCTTCATTGAAATCTTTGGCTCTTACCTTAATACCTGCATTCAAATCTACCATGCCTTCATTGAACGCAATCTCTACTTCTTCCGCAGAATAGAATGTCAATCCCTCACCTTTAATAGGTACCTCTGGGGTAGATTTTCTTTCCTTGGTCATATAATATAGACCCAATACCATATCTTGAGAAGGTACGGTAATAGGAGAACCATTTGCGGGGTTCAATATATTATGTGATGCCAACATTAATAGTTGTGCCTCCAAAATAGCTTCTGGTCCTAATGGAAGGTGAACCGCCATTTGATCGCCATCAAAATCGGCATTAAACGCCGTACAAACCAAAGGATGTAAACGAATTGCCTTACCTTCTATAAGTTTTGGTTGGAAAGCTTGAATACCCAAACGGTGTAAGGTTGGGGCACGGTTGAGGAGTACAGGGTGCCCTTTCAACACGTTTTCAAGGATATCCCAGACAACAGGTTCCTTTTTATCAATTATTTTCTTTGCAGATTTTACGGTCTTTACAATACCTCTTTCGATCAATTTACGGATCACAAAGGGCTTATAGAGTTCTGCAGCCATATCTTTCGGAAGTCCACATTCGAATAACTTCAATTCAGGACCAACAACGATAACTGAACGGGCAGAATAATCTACACGCTTACCTAGTAAGTTTTGACGGAAACGACCTTGTTTCCCTTTCAATGAATCTGAAAGTGACTTTAAAGGACGGTTCGATTCCGTTTTAACTGCAGATGCTTTACGCGTATTATCGAATAATGAATCAACAGCTTCCTGAAGCATACGTTTCTCATTTCTAAGAATAACTTCGGGTGCTTTAATCTCAACTAGTCGCTTCAAACGGTTGTTCCGAATGATAACTCTTCTATACAAATCATTTAAATCGGAAGTAGCAAAACGACCACCATCTAAAGGTACTAAAGGACGTAATTCTGGTGGAATAACCGGAACTACCTTCATGATCATCCACTCTGGGTTATTCTCACGATTCTCCTGAGACTCGCGTAAGGCTTCAACTACTTGCAGACGTTTTAACGCTTCAGTTTTACGTTGCTTAGAAGTTTCCGTATTTGCTTTATGACGCAGACTAAATGACAGATCTTTAAGGTCAATTCTTGCCAAAAGATCAATCAAACATTCCGCACCCATCTTAGCGATAAACTTATTTGGGTCGCTATCATCCAAGTATTGATTTTCTTGAGGGATTTCCTCAATGATATTCAAATACTCTTCTTCCGTCAAGAAATCCATCTTATTGATTTCTTCGCCTTCAGGGCCTTTAGCAATACCTGGCTGAATTACTACATAACGTTCGTAGTAAATGATCATATCCAATTTCTTGGATGGAAGACCCAGCAAGTACCCTATTTTGTTTGGTAATGAACGGAAGTACCAGATGTGAGCAACGGGAACCACCAAGTTGATGTGCCCTACTCTATCTCTACGAACTTTCTTTTCAGTCACCTCTACACCACAACGGTCACAAACAATACCACGGTACCGGATACGCTTATACTTTCCACAAGCACATTCATAATCCTTAACAGGTCCAAAAATGCGTTCACAGAAAAGTCCGTCGCGTTCGGGCTTGTGCGTTCTGTAATTAATAGTTTCAGGTTTCAAAACCTCACCTCTTGACTCTGCCAAAATCGCTTCTGGAGATGCCAAACCAATTGAAATCTTATCAAACCTTTTTTGCGGTGTATTATCGTTTATTCTTGCCATAATTCTATGGTGATAATTTTAATGTGTTATTCTAAATAGTATTCAAAACCCGTTTTACCTACTCTTCCAATCTGATATCCAAGCCTAAACCTTTAAGCTCATGCATCAATACGTTGAAAGATTCTGGTAGACCAGGTTCTGGCATGGTCTCACCTTTGACAATCGATTCATAGGTCTTCGCCCTACCAATTACGTCATCAGATTTTACGGTTAATATCTCTCGTAGCGTTGCAGACGCACCGTATGCTTCAAGCGCCCAAACTTCCATTTCTCCAAAACGTTGACCACCAAATTGGGCTTTACCACCTAATGGTTGCTGTGTGATTAGAGAATATGGTCCTATTGAACGAGCGTGCATTTTATCGTCGACCATGTGACCTAGTTTCAACATATAAATCACACCTACTGTAGCAGGTTGATCAAAACGTTGACCTGTTCCTCCGTCATAAAGGTACGTATGTCCAAATCTTGGTATTCCGGCTTCGTCAGTATACGTGTTGATTTCTTCTAAGGTAGCACCATCAAAAATAGGTGTACCGAATTTCTTACCCAACTTCAAACCAGCCCAACCAAGAACCGTTTCATAAATCTGACCAATATTCATACGAGATGGTACACCTAGTGGATTCAATACGATATCGACTGGGGTTCCATCTTCGAGGAAGGGCATATCTTCTTGACGTACAATTCGAGAAACAATACCTTTGTTTCCGTGACGCCCTGCCATCTTATCACCAACTTTCAGCTTACGCTTTTTAGCTACATATACCTTGGCCAATTTCATAATTCCTGCAGGCAATTCATCACCAACTGAAATCGTAAATTTATCTCTTCTCAAGTTACCTTGAAGATCATTCAATTTGATCTTGTAGTTATGTAACAAATCAGCAACAGAAGCATTGGTCGCTTTATCTGTTGTCCAACTTCCACCTACCAAGTGAGCAAAATCATCAACAGCATTCAACATCTTCATGGTGTACTTCTTGCCTTTTGGAAGCACTTCTTCTCCCAAATCATTCAAGACACCTTGTGATGTTTTGCCATTAATTAAAGTGAACAATTTCTCGACTAGAATGTCTTTTAACTGCTCAAACTTCACTTCGTATTCTAGCTCAAGTGTTGTAATCGCTTCCTTGTCTTCAGAACGTTTGCGCTTGTCTTTAATAGAACGCGAGAACAATTTCTTTTCGATAACTACACCCCTCAAAGAAGGAGAAGCCTTTAACGAAGCGTCTTTTACATCACCTGCTTTATCTCCAAAAATGGCACGAAGTAATTTTTCTTCAGGAGTTGGGTCAGATTCGCCTTTCGGGGTAATCTTACCTATCAAGATATCTCCAGGTTTTACTTCTGCACCTATACGGATCATTCCGTTTTCGTCTAGGTCTTTTGTAGCCTCTTCAGAAACATTTGGAATATCGTGCGTCAATTCCTCTGCACCCAATTTGGTATCTCGAACTTCTAATGAATATTCGTCAACGTGGATTGAAGTAAAAATATCCTCACGAACAACCTTTTCCGATATTACAATCGCATCTTCAAAATTGTATCCTTTCCAAGGCATGAAAGCAACCGTAAGGTTTCTACCTAACGCTAACTCACCCTTTTCAGTAGCATAACCTTCACAAAGTACTTGACCTTTTTTAACCTTATCACCTTTTTTAACGATAGGTTTTAAGTTGATACTAGTACCTTGGTTAGTTTTTCTAAACTTGACCAGTTTGTACGATTTAGAATCTTCATCAAAGCTCACCAGTTTCTGAGCATCGGTTCTCTTGTACTTTACTGTGATTTTTTGAGCATCAACATATTCGATTACTCCATCACCTTCCGCATTAATCAATACACGAGAATCAGAAGCCACTTGACGTTCTAATCCGGTACCAACAATCGGTGATTGTGGTTTTAATAATGGTACGGCTTGACGCATCATGTTTGATCCCATCAAAGCACGGTTCGCATCATCGTGTTCTAGGAACGGAATCAAGGATGCAGAAATCGATGCAATCTGATTTGGTGCAACATCTGTGTAATTAATTTCCTTAGGTTCAACCACCGGAAAATCACCCTCTTCACGAGCAATCACCTTATCACTACTAATTTCACCATTGTCTTTTAAAGGAATATTCGCCTGAGCGATTTTCATTCCTTCCTCTTCTTCAGCACTTAGGTAAACATACTCCTTCGTATCAACTTTGGATTTGTCTACTTTTCTATACGGAGTTTCCAAGAAGCCCATTGGGTTCACCTTGGCAAAAACTGCCAAAGAAGAAATCAGGCCAATATTCGGACCTTCCGGTGTTTCAATCGGACAAAGTCTTCCGTAGTGCGTATAGTGAACATCACGAACTTCGAAACCAGCTCTTTCTCTTGAAAGTCCTCCTGGTCCTAAAGCCGACAATCTTCTCTTATGTGTAATCTCTGCCAATGGATTTGTTTGATCCATAAATTGAGATAATTGATTTGTTCCGAAGAATGAATTAATAACCGAAGATAAGGTCTTGGCATTAATCAAATCAATTGGTGTAAACACCTCATTATCACGAACATTCATACGCTCACGAATGGTTCTTGCCATACGAGCCAAACCAACTCCAAACTGAGATGACAACTGCTCACCAACGGTACGTACACGGCGATTTGAAAGGTGATCAATATCATCGATCTCTGCTTTCGAATTGATCAACTCAATCAAGTATTTAATTATAGTAATGATATCTTCTTTGGTCAAGACTTGCTTGTCCATTCCAATATCCAACTGTAATTTTTTGTTCATTCGGTAACGACCAACTTCACCTAGATTGTAACGTTGATCGGAAAAGAATAATTTATCAATAATACCACGTGCAGTTTCCTCATCGGGCGGTTCTGCATTACGAAGTTGACGGTAGATGTGTTCAACGGCCTCTTTTTCAGAATTCGTTGGATCTTTTTGTAAGGTGTTATGAATAATAGCATAGTCAGACTGTGCATTATTTTCTTTGTGAAGAAGTATGGTCTTCACATCAGCTTCCATAATTTCGGTAATGTGCTCCTTCTCTAAAATGGTATCACGATCTAAAACGATCTCGTTTCTCTCAATAGATACTACTTCACCCGTATCTTCATCAACGAAATCTTCATGCCATGTATTCAACACTCTTGCCGCTAACTTGCGACCCAATACTTTTTTCAAACCTGCATTTGAAACTTTCACTTCTTCCGAAAGATCAAAGATTTCCAAAATATCCTTATCACGCTCAAAACCGATAGCTCTGAACAAGGTAGTTACAGGTAATTTTTTCTTTCTATCAATATAGGCGTACATCACACCATTGATATCAGTAGCAAATTCAATCCAAGAACCTTTAAAAGGAATAACTCTTGCAGAATAGAGCTTAGTTCCATTTGCATGGAATGATTGTCCGAAGAAAACCCCAGGTGAACGGTGTAGTTGTGATACCACAACACGCTCCGCACCATTTATTACGAAAGTACCAGATGGGGTCATATAAGGAATGGTTCCTAAATAGACATCTTGAACGATGGTTTCAAAATCCTCATGCTCAGGATCTGTACAGTACAGTTTCAATCTAGCTTTAAGTGGAACACTGTAGGTCAAACCACGCTCAATACATTCTTGAATCGAGTATCTTGGTGGGTCGATAAAGTAATCCAAAAACTCTAAAACGAACTGGTTTCTGGTATCGGTAATTGGAAAGTTTTCCATGAAGGTATTGTACAATCCTTCATTGCCCCTTTCATCGGATTTAGTTTCAAGTTGGAAAAAGTCTTGAAATGATTTAATCTGGATGTCCAAGAAATCCGGGTATTCCGGTGTGTTCTTAGCGGATGCAAAATTAATTCTTTCAGTAGTGTTTGTGAACATCTATGGACAGTATTATGATAGTGAATACTAAAACTTTTGGGTTGTATATGACTTTATATACTTCGCTAAGTGTATAAAATGGGTTTAGGTCTGACCTCGCAGAAGCGTGGAAAGACCTAAACCAAAAGTGCTATATGTTGTTGCTCTTATTTAAGCTCAACTTCCGCTCCTGCTTCTTCTAAAGATTTTTTGATTCCTTCAGCTTCGTCTTTAGCAACGCCTTCCTTAACGGCTTTCGGCGCACTGTCAACGATGTCTTTAGCATCTTTCAAACCTAAACCGGTCAATTCTTTAACCAACTTAACAACAGCTAATTTTGAACCACCGGCAGCGGTCAATATTACGTCGAATTCTGATTTTTCTTCGGCGGCTTCACCACCACCAGCGGCAGCACCACCAGCGGCAACAGCAACTGCAGCAGCTGCAGGCTCTATACCATACTCATCTTTTAATATATCAGCTAATTCATTAACCTCTTTTACGGTCAAGTTAACCAACTGTTCTGCGAAATCTTTTAAATCTGCCATTTTTACTATCGTTTAATAAATTTTTAAAATATAATTGTTTTTAGTGCGTACTATTCTTTTTCTGATAATGTTTTTAGAATTCCTGAAAGTTTACTTCCTCCAGATTTAAGTCCTGAAATAACATTCTTAGCAGGAGATTGTAACAACGTAATAATCTCGCCAATCATTTCTTCCTTAGACTTGATACTAACTAAAGTATCTAAATTCTCATCACCAATATAAACTGCTTCTTCAACAAAGGCTCCTTTTAGAAGGGGCTTATCAGCCTTCTTTCTAAAAGTCTTAATTAATTTAGCAGGAGCATTACCAACTTCGGCGAACATTAACGAAGTATTTCCTTTTAATACTTCAGGAAGTTCACCAAACTCTTTATCAGAAGCCTCCATTGCTTTTGCAAGCAAGGTATTTTTAACTACAGACAACTTCACATTTGCCTTGTAACAAGCTCTTCTTAAATCAGAAGTGTTCATAGCATCTAGGCCTGAGATGTCAGCCAAATAAATGGTAGAATTCTCTGCCAATTGCGCAGTCAAATCTTCTATAACCGTTGCTTTTTCTTCTCTTGTCATATTTATAACTTTTAACTACGGTTAATTAAATTGTCTTTGGATCTAGTTGAACGCTAGGACTCATAGTACTTGACATGAAAACACTCTTCATGTAAACACCTTTTGCCGAGGTAGGTTTCAATTTATTCAAAGTCTCCAGCAATTCTCTTGCGTTGCCGGCAATTTTATCTGCCGAGAAAGACGCTTTACCTATTGCTGTATGAACAATACCTGTTTTATCTACTTTGAAATCAATCTTACCTGATTTAACATCAGATACTGCCTTTGCTACATCCATAGTAACCGTTCCAGTTTTTGGATTAGGCATTAAACCTCTTGGTCCTAAAACACGACCTAAAGGCCCTAATTTACCCATAACGCTTGGCATGGTGATGATCACATCAACATCGGTCCAACCGCCTTTAATTTTATCCAAATATTCTTGTAGCCCAACAAAATCGGCACCAGCTTCTGTAGCCTCTGCCTCTTTATCTGGGGTTACCAAAGCCAAAACTTTTACATCTTTACCCGTTCCGTGTGGAAGCGTAACTACTCCACGGACCATTTGATTGGCTTTTCTTGGATCTACTCCCAAGCGAACCGCCAAATCAACAGACGCATCAAATTTTGTATTGGTTATCTCTTTTATCAAAGCCGAAGCTTCATCTACAGAATAGAGCTTATCCTTCTCTATCTTAGCCAGAGCTTCTTTTTGATTCTTAGTTAACTTTGCCATTTAAATTGCTTTATAAGATTTTAAAAAGGTCGTTTTCCAGCTACCTTCATACCCATTGAACGCGCTGTACCGGCAACCATACTCATAGCAGATTCTACAGTAAACGCATTAAGGTCTACCATTTTATCTTCGGCTATAGTTTTAATCTGATCCCAGGATACACTTCCTAGTTTCACTCGGTTAGGTTCGCCAGATCCTTTTTTAATCTTAGCTGCTTCCATCAATTGAACTGCCGCTGGCGGTGTTTTTACGACAAAGTCGAAAGACTTGTCTTTATAGACGGTAATAACAACTGGTAAAACTTTACCTGGTTTGTCCTGCGTACGAGCATTGAACTGCTTACAGAACTCCATGATGTTAACACCGGCAGCACCTAAGGCGGGTCCAACCGGTGGCGATGGATTCGCTGCACCTCCCCTAACTTGTAGTTTAACTACTTTACCTACTTCTTTTGCCATTGTTTAAAATTAAATTGAAAGTGTGTCAATTGGAAGCAACACAACTTTTAAATATGTAACAATTTCTTTAAATCTTTTCTACTTGCATATAACTTAACTCCAAAGGTGTTTTTCTTCCGAAAATCTTTACCATAACCTCGAGTTTGCGCTTTTCTTCGTTGATTTTTTCAACAGTTCCATTAAAACCATTGAAAGGCCCATCAATTACCTTAACCGTCTCACCAAAAACAAATGGTATAGCAACACTATCTGTGTTAACTGCCAACTCATCTACTTTACCAAGCATACGGTTCACTTCTGACTTGCGTAAAGGAACTGGATCACCACCCTTGGTCTCACCTAAAAACCCTATTACGTTGGTAATTGAGCGTATAATGTGAATCATTTCACCACCCAAATTCGCCTTTATCATTATGTAACCCGGAAAATAAACCCTTTCCTTGTTAATTTTCTTTCCGTTTCTTATTTGCACTACCTTTTCAGTAGGCACCAAAACATCTTCTAAATAGTCAGAAAAACCAAGGCGAGAAACTTCACTCTCTATATAGCCTTTGATTTTATTTTCTTGGCCACTCACTGCTCTAACCACGTACCATTTTTTCTCCAATACTTCTGACATAAGACTTTGGCTTAGTTTAATACGTTGTTGAAATACAATTTTATCAATTCACTAAATACGGTATCAACACCCCAGGTTGCTAGCGCAAACAGGATAGAGAAAACAGCTACAACCACCATCAAGTTAGATGATTCCGCTCTTGAAGGCAATGTAACATTATTTTTAAGCTCCTCAACTGACTCTCTTATATACGTCAACATAGTACTCTATTTTTTTGGAATGCTTAGACACACTTAACTAAACATATTGCGTCTCATACACCCCAGTATTCAGCACGGGAGGAGAGACTCGAACTCCCGACACCTGGTTTTGGAGACCAGTGCTCTACCAACTGAGCTACACCCGTTTATATTTACATTTAAAGGTATCCGCCAGTTGGCGGACACCCTTAATAAAAATACTTTAAAAGATCTTAATCTAAAATCTTAGTAACCTGACCGGCACCTACTGTTCTACCACCTTCACGAATCGCAAAACGAAGACCTTCGCTCAAAGCAATTGGAGATAATAAATCAACAGTAATTGTAAGGTTATCCCCAGGCATTACCATTTCAACTCCTGAAGGAAGGTTTATTGTACCTGTAACATCAGTGGTTCTTACGTAGAACTGCGGACGGTAGTTGTTATGGAATGGTGTATGACGACCACCCTCTTCTTTTTTAAGGATATAAACCTCAGCTTCGAATTTAGCGTGTGGCTTTACAGAACCTGGCTTACAGATTACCATACCTCTTTTGATATCAGATTTTTCAATACCTCTCAATAAGATACCAACGTTATCTCCAGCTTCACCTCTATCTAAAATCTTACGGAACATCTCAACACCAGTTACCGTAGAAGATAATTTTTCAGCACCCATACCAATGATATCAACAGCATCGCCTGTGTTGGCAACACCAGTTTCAATACGACCAGTTGCAACAGTACCACGACCAGTAATCGTAAATACATCTTCAACAGGCATTAAGAAATCTTTATCGACATCTCTTTTAGGAAGTTCGATCCAAGCATCAACCTCTTCCATCAACTTCATTACTGTATCAACCCACTTTTGCTCACCATTAAGTGCGCCCAAAGCAGAACCAGCAACTACAGGTCCATTATCACCATCATACTCGTAGAAAGAAAGCAATTCTCTGATTTCCATTTCAACAAGCTCTAATAGCTCCTCGTCATCAACCATGTCAACTTTGTTCATGAAAACAACAATTCTAGGAATACCAACTTGGCGACCTAAAAGGATGTGCTCACGAGTTTGTGGCATTGGTCCGTCTGTAGCAGCAACCACTAAAATCGCTCCGTCCATTTGAGCAGCACCTGTAACCATGTTCTTTACGTAATCCGCGTGACCAGGACAGTCAACGTGCGCATAGTGACGGTTAGCAGTTTGGTACTCAACGTGCGATGTATTGATAGTAATACCTCTTTCTTTTTCCTCAGGAGCGTTATCGATAGAATCGAAGCTTCTCTTTTCAGAAAGCCCTGCGTTTGCCAATACTTCAGTAATAGCTGCAGTCAATGTAGTTTTTCCGTGATCGACATGTCCAATTGTACCAATATTTAAGTGCGGTTTGGAACGATCAAAAGTTTCCTTTGCCATTTTTAATGAATTTTAATCTTATGTTTATATTAGTGTGTGTACAAAATATTCAACTATTGAGCCAACGACGGGAATTGAACCCGTGACCTCTTCCTTACCAAGGAAACGCTCTACCCCTGAGCTACGTCGGCGTAAAGTGTTTAGCATCTTCATTCCCTAAAATTTTAAGGAAGAGATTCCTGCCTTCGCAGGAAAGACAATACAGTCAATTTTGAGCAGGAGTCAAATTTACTTCAACTCTACTCGACACAGGCTTCTCACCCTGTATTCTTTTAAAATTATAGCGTTCGCACCAAAACAAACGCTTAATCTTTAAAGAATGTTCTTAGAGCGGGAGACCGGGTTCGAACCGGCGACATTCAGCTTGGAAGGCTGACGCTCTACCAACTGAGCTACTCCCGCGTTTTCAATTGATAATCATGATTATCAATTGAATTATAAAGATGTGGGGAGAGCAGGATTCGAACCTGCGAAGACGTAGTCAGCAGATTTACAGTCTGCCCTCGTTGGCCGCTTGAGTATCTCCCCTTCTTTTATACCTATCAATATTGTTAAGAACTTTCCTTTAAAATGAGCCGATAGAGGGACTCGAACCCACGACCTGCTGATTACAAATCAGCTGCTCTAGCCAGCTGAGCTACATCGGCTTTTTTACTTTTTTACGCATAAAAAAGTCCGCTATTTCTAACGGACTGCAAATGTATTGATTTATTTGTTTATTCAAAACAAATTATTGAAAATTTTAATCATGTATGAACACGCATTTTTTCCTTTCTTTTTTTCAGCTTTCGTTCCAAAGAACTACAAGCGGAATCAACGGCTTCTTCAAATGATTTGCATTGTTTTTTAATCACATATTTATCTCTGGGTACATGTAATTTAATTTCAGCAATTTTATTCTCTTTCGAACTCGTATTTTCTACTTTAAGATAAACGTCTGAACTGATTACCTTATCATAAAATGTTTCCAACTTATCCAAACGGTTCTGAACGAACTCGATAAGTTTGATGTCTGCATTAAAATTTACTGATTGAGCGTTTACTTTCATAAATGGTTTTTTAAAAGTTAAACAAATAGAAAAAAGGAGAAAAACTACTTTTTACTCCTCGGATGTGAGGCCGAATGTACTTTCTTCAATTCAGCGATGCTATTGTGGGTGTACACCTGCGTTGACGCTAAACTAGAATGGCCTAATAATTCTTTTACCGAATTTAAATCTGCTCCTTTATTAAGGAGATGTGTTGCAAAGGTATGCCTCAAAATATGAGGGCTCTTTTTTACCTTAGAAGACACTTCACTAAGATACCGATTTATAACTCTGTAGACAAGCGTTTCATAGATTTTAACTCCCCCTTTTGACAAGAAAACAAAACTTTGGTCGCAGAGCTCCTCTAAGTTTTTTCGCTCGTTATAATAGCTGCTAAACAACTGCGCTGTAGAAGACAACAGCGGTACAATGCGTTCTTTGTTTCTTTTTCCCAAGACCCGAATTGTATTGCTATTCAGATCTACATCTTCCAATCTTAAATTAATTAACTCGGCTCTTCGAATTCCAGTTGTGTATAATAACTCTACCATCAACCTATCGCGTTGCCCTTCAAAGTCATTTTCAAAAGCAATTTGTTCTAAGGCATTTTTCATTTCCAATTCGGAAAAGGGCACCTCAACCTTTTTAGCTGTTTTTAGCGCTTTATGCTTTGCCAAAGGATTGGAGCTGATTTTTTCTATTCGCTGTAAAAAGCGATAGTATGCTTTGAGGGAGGCTACTTTACGATTGATGCTCCTATTTGAAATAGATTTGTTAACCAAAGACACAATCCAGTTACGAATAAGCGCGTAGTCTACATCATCAATTGTCGCTATTTCGTATTCTTCAACACAAAAGGATGTAAATTCTTCTATATCTCTTTGGTAAGCTTTTACCGTATGAACCGAGTAGTTCTTTTCTAAAGAAAGATAGGAAATAAAAGAATGGAGTGAAGACATATATCAAAGTTACTACTTTGTTTCACTTTGAGGCATAAAAAAATCCCGCCTTAAGCGGGATTCGATATCTAGTATCTAAGATTTAAGAAAATTATATTTCTTCTTGATCTCTTAAACCTTGGATGTATTGTGCTTTTTGAATCTGAGCTCTGCGAGCTACTGAAGGTTTTGTAAATGCTTGCCGCTTGCGCAACTGACGCATTGTACCTGTTTTATCAAACTTTCGCTTGAAGCGCTTTAAAGCTCTATCGATGTTTTCTCCTTCTTTAATTGGTATTATTAACATGGGCTACAACCTCCTTTCTTTAGTGATTAAGGCTGCAAAGATAGTAACTAATTTACAACTCGCAACCAAATACGGATAAATATCCTTAAAACTATTTTCGATCAAAATGCTGCTTAACCCTTAGGGGCTTTGTACTCCTTCTTATCGATCACTATCTTTGCAATAATCTCTCTAAGAATTTCTGAAGTACCCCCTCCAATCGGACCCAGTCGGCTATCTCTCAACAAGCGCGCCATAGGGTAATCTTCTATATAACCATATCCTCCCAAGAATTGCAAGCATTCGTAAGCAACTTCGTCTGCCATCTTAGTGGATCGCAACTTTGAAATTGTAGCCTCTTTTACCACATATTCACCGCACTCCATTTTAAACGCAACTGAATAGTTGTACTCGCGACACATCTCCATATCGGCATACAAATCAGCAATACGATGCCGTAATGCTTGATATTGATTAATCGTTTTACCGAATGTTTCGCGTTCAGACATGTATTGAAGTGCGTACTCCAATGCGTAGTCGGCTCTTGCGTGTGCATTGATGCCCATAACAAGTCGCTCAAGTGCAAAGGCCTCCATTATATAGGCAAAGCCTTTGCCAGCTGTACCTAAAACATTACTTGCTGGAACTTCAACATTATCAAAGGCTAACTCGGCCGTATCAGAGGCTCTCCAACCCAACTTATTGAGCTTGTTGGCCGAAACCCCTTTGCTATTTCTATCGACCACAAGCATAGTTATACCCTTGTTACCGGCTGAGGGGTCTGTCTTGGCGGCAACCACTATGTAGTCACAGTATACACCATTGGTAATAAACGTTTTGGACCCGTTCAAGATATAAGAATCTCCATTTTTTTCTGCAGTAGTACGCATACCGGCAACGTCGCTACCTCCAAAGGGTTCACTGACACCTAAACAACCTATTTTTTCTCCTACAACACTGGGTTCAAGATATTCTTTTCGAATCTTCTCGTTGGCATTTTTATTCAAGTGAGTCATGGCCAAATACGCGTGGGCCCAAATTGCAGCCGCGAAACCTCCTGAATTGATCTTTTGTAGCTCTTCTAAGAGGATAACCGTATAGAATAAGTCAAGCTCCAATCCGCCATCTGCTTCTGGGGTGGCCAAACCGAAGTAACCCATCTCACCAAACTTTTCCCAAATAAAACGATCAATGGTACCTGTCTCTTCCCATTGTTCGATATGGGGGGAAACTTCTTTTTTTAAAAATTCTTTAAGGCTTTCTCTAAATAATTGATGTTCTTCAGTGAAGTACACTCCGGGCATAGCAATTTTTTTATAGAGACAAATATAAAGCTATTCTATGAATCTTTTCTGCAGGAAAATTTTCAATTTTTGCCAATTCCTCAAAGGATTCAATACTTCCTTTCGAATTCCGATAGCTTACTATACTTACGGCTACATCTCTTTGAAGATATATCAATTTTGTTAACATTTCAACAGAAGCAGTATTTACATTAATTTTTTCAATTTGAGGAGTTTTCAAGACCTTAAATCGTTTTAGTGTTCTTTGAACCACCTCAGAGTCTAAGCCATAGACATCCGCCAATTGTTCATCGACCAAAAACCCTCCAAGTCTATCTCGAAACTTAATAATGCGCGCAGACAGTTTTTCCCCTATCCCATTTATAGATCTAAGCTCTTCGGCAGTCGCTGAATTTAAGTCTTTGACTTCAAATATGCTTTTTGCAGACTTTGATTCTTGAATTACACTAGCGGAGTACGGCTTACTTTTTGTCCATTCCGGGAATTTGAAATAGGGAGCAATTGCCTTCAATAAAGAATCCGATACCAAAGTGACTCGCTGAAATTCTTTAGGTGAGTTTACGTACCTATCTTTTGAGCGAAAACTTTGAAGCCTATCAATTTCGGCAACCGACATCCCTAAAGAATACCCTTTAAAATCTGTTATGAAGTTGGGGTTAAAAGGAAATATCTTTAGCGATTCCTTCGCTAGAGCCTCTTCTTTCAATACTTTTATTTTAGCTTGCATTTTTTCATCTGCAGAGAAGGAATTTACAGATGGTTCGGTTTGAAGAGATCGAAATACAAAAGAACCAACTTGAAGCACTACTATAATAAGGAGTAAAAAGAAAATCCCACTTCGTTCTTGTTTGTTGAACTTGAAGTGGGATTTGAAATTTTTCAAACGCGTTTATTTACGATTTCTTGATAGCGGCTAAATAACGATTCAATTCCTTTTTAACTACAGGGAATAATATCATCAAACCTATCATATTTGGGAACACTAGTGCAAGTATCATCGCATCAGAGAATGCGAATACTGCGCCCATTGATGCAGATGCGCCAATGATGATAAAAGCGATAAACAAAACTTTATAACAAAGGTCAGCTGCTTTACTTCGTCCAAATAAATATTTCCAAGATTGAAGTCCGTAATACGACCAAGAAATCATGGTCGAAATGGCAAAAAGCAATACTGCAAAGGTCAATACATAGGGAAACCATGGTATTACGGATTGAAAGGCCATCGATGTCAAGGTAACACCCCCCACGTCAACACCATCAACCAATACTTGACCTGCACCATCACCGCCATATTCAAAAGCTCCGCCACTATTATAGAAAATAATTACTAGCGCTGTCATCGTACAAATAACTACCGTATCAATAAACGGCTCCAGCAGCGCGACGATTCCTTCAGAAGCAGAATACTTGGTTTTTACTGCTGAATGTGCAATTGCCGCTGAACCAGCACCAGCCTCATTAGAGAAAACTGCTCTTCGGAATCCTACAATCAACACGCCAAATAATCCACCTAAACCTGCTTCGGGAGTGAAAGCACCTTTAAAAATAAGTCCAAAAGCATCATCGATATATGAGAAGTTTGCGAAAATTACTATCAAACAAGCTATTGCATAAATAACAGCCATGAACGGAACTATTTTCTCAGTTACCTGAGCAATTCTTTTGATACCTCCTATGATTACTATACCAACTACGATTGCCAAAACAATGCCGATAATAAAGCCTGAAGAACCACCCTGTAAGCCCATCATACCAATCAATTGTTCTGCAGCTTGGTTAGACTGTACGGCATTACCGCCACCGAAAGAAGCACCTACACAAAGAACGGCAAAAATCACAGCTAAGACTTTACCAAGACCTGTGAAACCTCTTTCCTTTAAACCTCTTGAAAGATAATACATTGGACCACCATAGACCGTACCATCTTCACCAACATCTCTATATTGGACACCCAAAGTACATTCCACAAACTTGGTCGACATGCTTAATAATCCACATAGAATCATCCAAAAGGTGGCTCCAGGACCACCAATGGCAATTGCCAAAGCCACCCCAGCAATATTACCTAAACCTACAGTACCTGATACTGCAGTAGCCAATGCCTGAAAATGACTTACTTCGCCTTCTTCACTTTCATCACGAATTGTATCAGGTAAATCACCATCTACAATGTTTACTTCCGCCTTCTCGACACCATGACCTTCAGGAGCCTCCACATCATCATACTTTCCACGGACAACGTTAATCGCCAAAGGAAATTTTCGAATGTTTATAAATCCAAAATACAAGGTGAAAAAAGTAGCTCCTAGCACCAGTATAATAACAACTAAAGGAATGCCCGTACCTGGTACCTGCCAAAAAACAATTCCTTCCCAAACTGCAGTTATGGGCTCAAACCAAGCATTGATTCTTTCATCGAGCCCCATGGCTGAGGTTTCTTGTGCCGTACTTAAAAAAGGTAAAAACAATGTAAAAAGCGTAAGAAGTCTATACTTCATAATTCGAGTTTTGGTTTTAGTTTAAAGTTCGTTGGAAGGCAATATCATAAAAATAAGCAACACAATCAAGCAATATTGTTAAATTAACTTAGTCAATATGAAACATCTCATTTAGTTTTCGAATTTGTTCGGGTTTACCTAAGACAATTACTTTGCTTTTAGGTTGTAACTGTAAATCGGCATCCGGATTAATAATGTAGTCTCCATCGGGTGCAATATACCCTATAATAGTACAACCCGTTTTACGTCTTAAATCTAAATCTCTAAGGGAGTTACAATCCACTTGGTCGGCAAAATCTTCGATAGCAACCTCTTCTAAATTTGTGGTATGTTCGCCTTCTATCGACAGCTTATCCATAAAAGTGATTAAGTCAGGCATTACAACCAAAGAGGCCATATGATCTCCCCCAATTTTATCAGGCATGATCACTTTATTTGCACCGGCTAAGAATAGTTTCTTCTGTGACGTTGCTAGGGAAGCTCTACTTATAATAAAAAGCTTTTGATTCAATTGTCTCGCAGAAAGTACAACGAACAAATTGGCCGCATCATCGGGCATTGCGGTAATAAGATATTGCGCTTTTGAAATACCTGCTTCATTTAATACAGCATCGTCGCTTGCATCACCTTCAATAAACCATATGTCATTTTCATATTTTTCAACAACCGCTTTGTTTTTCTCGATGACCACAAAAGGTTTATTATAGGCATTCAAGCGATCGGCGGCCTGCATACCGTTTCGTCCGTAACCGCAAACTACAACATGGTTGGATAAACTTTTGATCTTGTTTTTCACTTTTTTCTTTTTTAAAAGTTGAAGGGAATTTCTTCCTAGAAGATATTCAGTTAGCACTGCTATGGCAAAACCAAGTATAAATACACTTGCTAAAATTAAAAGTACGGTAAAAATCTTGGCCGTATCGTCTAATGGATGTACTTCCTTGAAGCCCACGGTGGCCATAGTAATTACTGTCATGTAAAGCGCATCGGTCCAGGTATAACCTGCGATAAATCGATACCCTAAAACCCCAATTAGCACTACGGCATGTAGCAATGATATGGCAAGGTAAATTTTAGACCGGGAAAGTTTAATCATATTTAAAGGTCAAAAACGGAAGTTCTTTTCGTATAGACAAGATCTTTGATTTTTAGCCAAAACGCCAAAAACAAATATAGCGCAAAGCCAAAGCCGACGGTTACAAACGTAAGATAAATAAATGATGTTCTCACCACACGGGCTCGAATACCTAAGCGCTCAGCAATTCGTCGACATACTTCGAAGCCGCGCTTTTGAAAATAGTATAATATGGTGTAGAACCAATTCACATTCTAAAATTAATCATTTCCATGTAATAACGCATTACCTACTGCACAATGCAAGCATTTATGCTTTGTACAGTATTCATTGTATAACTCAAGAATAGCCTGACTATCTTTTGCATTTTCCGCAAGCACTCCTTGCGTTTTGAAATTAGAAATAATCGAATTATTTTCCGTTTTTATCTCCGCTATAATCTTGATAATATCTTCGTTGGCATCTTTTCCAAGTTGCCGCGAATAACAAAATTTCAAGGGAAGAATGGAATTGATTATCAACAAATCAATAAATTTCTTGCTTAACTTTTTAGTGCTTTTCTCTGCAGTTTTTCCGAAAGTAAAGTGATCATTCCAATACGCACTTGCCGAAACATCAAAAAGAGCATATAATTCTTTTAGGGTATTACTATTTATAATCTTGTCAAACAGGTTTTGATGTATTGCATACAAATTAGCCAATTGAGAAAGTCTGATGGTCGGAAAGTTCGGCGGACGAACTTTAAAGAATTCAGGCTTTATTACACCCACAGCATTTAAGTCGAATTTGTACCTTAAGTAGTGATATTCATTTTGCAGTTGAACATAATAAGAATCCAAGATTGATTTATCTTCCAGCAAATGCGTCAGGCCAAAGAAAACACTTTCTAATTGCGAAATATTGAATTGTAGTTTTCGTATGATCGATAAATCCAAAGCATGTGATAAGCTTAAAAAGGACTCTCCATTGATTTGAAGTCCGAAGTTCTTTAGTAGTAAGGAGAATAAAACCTGTTCCCAATCATTTTTTGAAGCCATTAATAGTGATGCTACGAACTCCGATTTACGTTCCAAACGTTCAAAGTACAATCGCTCTAACCAGTTTTGAAAGAGGAATGTATCTACTTGGGCGACGTCCTTTTCACAGTTGATGAAGGTTTTTTGTTTTTTATCAAACAGATTCTGATATCTTACCAACAACTCTTTCGGAATATAATTTTTAAGCTCCAGCGTTGGAATTAGAGAACCGTCTTTTCGAAAAACCGATGCATCATCGCTCCAAACTACATGTAAAATGACATTATCATAACGATCATCTTCATCGTGTTGATGAGCATACCAGTCAGAGGATTTGACATGTATTTCGACATTTCCCGCCCATAGTTGCCTACCAATACTGAGCTTTGCATTAAAAAAGTCAGGACCTGCCAGGTGGTTGTGTAAACCTGCATCGAAAATTGCGACCGATTCATTCTTAGAAGTATGCAAATCGACAAGTTGCAACTTTTTATATTTCCAAATGAAGTGAAGCAGGTCTTCGCGCATTATAGGTCTTGTTGGAACATAAATGTAATAAAAGTCTATTTTTTTTAAGGTAACATCACCACTATGACATCCGCCGAAAGTATTTTGCGCTCCTTATTCATTTCCGTTTTTCCTTTGGCGGCAGTATGGCTTCTAATGTATGGAATATTTCAAATTTTTGAGCATGGTTTTTCTTTGGTGCTGCTAGGAATGCTTATGGTCTCAACCATCATAGTTGTTCTCTTTGCTGGCCTATTTATAAGGCCGAGAGCAAGAACCGATGCAAAGTTGAAATTGCATTCTATCGGAATAGCTTTCGGAATGTTAATTTGCCTCGTAGCCCTATTTCTAGAAAAGACACATCCTGCAGAAATTATGCCAGCACTCATACTAGGAATTGGCTGGATCTTTTATTTGAGTTGGTATTCGTTATTTGCAGATAGAACCAACGAAGTTTTGAAAGTGGGTAATCAGCTGAAAGAATTGCAGCTAGAAAATGCTAAGAAAGAACAGATTTCAACTGCCTCATTTCTTGGAAATCCAAGCATTTATATTTTTTTCAGAGGAAACTGGTGCCCACTTTGCATGGCTCAGATTAAAGAAATTGCCGGGCATTACACCACCTTAGAAAAATTAGGTGTACATACGGTTTTAATCAGCCCACAACCACACAAGCAAACAGAGAAACTCTCGCTCAAGTTCAGACTCAATTTCCATTTCTTAGTAGATCGCAAAAATAAGGCAGCAAAACAATTAGGTATTTTTGCAGAAAATGGAATACCTGCCGGATTTCAAGTATTGGGCTATGATAGTGATACGGTAATGCCAACAGTGGTGATTACAGACGAAAAGGGTAAAATTATTTTCGCTGACCTTACAGACAACTATCGTATACGACCAGAACCTGATGTATTTCTGAAAATCATTAGGCAAACTATTCGGCAACCTCACCTTCCCAATTCATAAAACCACCTTCCAAATTAAAAGCATTTTCAATGCCAATGCTATTCATGATAGCGCAAGCCTGCCCGCTTCGGTTTCCGCTTCTACAGTAGACGTAATAGTTCTTGTCTTTATCTAAGTTTTCAAGCTCGTCTAGAAAGCCCTGTCCCAAGTAAATATCAATATTGGTGGAATTAGGAATATAACCCTCCTCCACTTCCTCAGCCGTACGAACATCTAAAACAAAGGCATTAGTGTCATTTTGCAGTTGCCCTGCCCATTCCTCTTGTGATAAATCTGCCATATAAATTCTTTTTTAATAGAAGTACAAATGTAAAAATCCGAAGTGAATACTACGGATTTTTTATGCTTAAGTTCTTTTTATCAGTTACGCTTTGATCGAGCAGCCTATCGCTCTTGTGGTTTCAACTTGAATTGGTTGCCCATTTAACATGGCATCGACGGCATTTTCAACAAATTTTTCCTCAACACCAGTCTCATCGGCATAATTATCGTCGATTGTGCCGATATATTTTACTCGATTGCCATTGTCTGTTTTTTCCAAAAGAAAAACATGAGGGGTTCTTGTAGCACCATATTGGGGGTAAATTTCTTGTTTTTCATCTAACAAATATGGAAAGGTAAACCCCTTTTCTTTAGCACGAACTTTCATAAGATCATAACTATCCTTAGGTTGTAACTCGGGATTATTGGGGTTAATAGCAATAACAGGAACTCCTAGTCGGCTGTACCTTTTATCTATAGCGATGATTCTGTCTTCATAAGCCACTGCATACGGACAACTATTACAGGTAAAAATAATTAAGAAACCTTTCGCATTTTTATAATCAGAGAGCGAAACCATTTGCCCATCTATGTTCTTCAATTTAAAATCAGTGGCATAGTCACCAATGCTATAACCTTCATTCAAAGGCATAAAGTTGTAGCTGAAAACACTGCTAAAAACAACCAATGCCACAAGTGCAAAATTCATTTTTGTTTTCATATTCAATTTATTTAAAAGTGTTTAATTCTCTAATAAGCTCGTCATACTCAAATGACTTTTCATATAAAATGCGTTTGTCATTGTTATAAATCAAGGTGGCTGGAATACCGCCTGACCAATTTGCATCTACTTTGGGAATCCATGTGTTCTGTTTTGGGTCATCTAAGATCAGTACTTTCGAACGTATGTTCTTTTTTTTAATAAATGGTATTAACTGAGTTTTCCACATTTTAGGCATATCTAAACTCACCAAAATCACCTTAACATTCTCTTCTTTTTGCTCGGCGTTTATTTTCTCAAAATAGGGAAGTTCTTTAACACATGGCGCACACCAAGTAGCCCAAAAATTGATAATATAAGTTGTATCATTTTCTTGGTACAATTGGGGTTCAAGCTCATCAAAATCAAAAATTTCTATGGTTAAGCCATCTGATTCCAATAGCCGTGTAGTATCCTTTTTTGCAATGCTTCTTAACTTTGCAGTCTCGTCAATTTTCTGGCTTTTTTGTTTGCATCCAAGGGTAACCGCTAAAAGGAAACAAATAACAACTCTTACCATACGCTTCGCTTTGTATCTAATTTAAGCATCTGTTATCTAACCGTTTTATTTTTAACAAAAAATTAAAGATGATATGCTTTTTTAGCAAACTAATTTATTACATTTGTATATACAATTGTTGTAATAACATGAATGTTGAGCAAATCATAAAAACAGAAAAAAAAATCCCACTTGAGAGTAGGACTATTATTCATTTTATGCTAGTTAACAACAAAATAAATGAAGCTATTTCAGTTGCTTTAAAGCCCTTTGACGTCTCCGTACAACAGTTCAATGTGCTGCGAATTCTAAGAGGCCAAAAAGCTAAACCGGCCAATCTTTCTACCTTAAACGAAAGAATGGTAACCAAGATGAGTAATACTACTCGATTGGTCGACAAGCTCATTTTGAAAGGGTATGTTGATAGAATCATTTGCCCTTCAAACCGTAGGAAGGTTGAAATCAGTATTACCGCGGCAGGAAGAAAAGTTTTGAAGCATATGGATGCCGCAATGATAAAAGCTGAAAAATCTATATTACAAAATATGTCTGAAAAAGAATTAGAACACCTGAACATTTTGTTCAACAAATTTTGAAATAGAAGCACTAATTATTAATTACATTTAAATCAAATTATGAAAAAGACAGTTTTAAGTTTAGCATTCGCATTGGTATTTGGCCTTACCACAACGGCATCCGAACCTATGAATGGTGAAAAAAAAGAAGTAAATACGGAAACCAGTACAGTTACTTGGAAAGCGTATAAAGTTACAGGGTCGCATACCGGCACGGTCGATTTGCAATCTGGGGCCTTACTGTTTGACGGCGACAAATTAAGTGGTGGGGAATTTGTGGTAAACATGCCCACTTTGGTATCCACTGATCTCGAAGGAGAATACAAAGGAAAGTTAGAAGGCCATCTAAAGTCAGACGACTTCTTTGGCGTGGCGACTCACCCAACTGCAAAATTGGTTTTTACCGATATCAAGGCTTCTGGGAAAAATTCTTATGAGGTTACGGGAGACCTTACCATAAAAGGAATTACCAAACCCGTGAGTTTTGATGTTTCAGTATATGGCAGCAAAGCCACAGCTACTATGAAAGTAGATCGCTCACTATATGACGTGCGGTACGGTTCAGGCGCTTTCTTTGAAAATCTTGGTGACAAAACAATCTACGACGAGTTTGATCTTGTGGTAGATTTAGAGTTTTAACTAGACTTAACCTCACAGTTAAGCAACCCCGTATTTATCAAACAATGCGGGGTTTTTTTGTTTTTATTCAATACAGTATTGGTGCTTTTAAAAATGATTTCTATATTTGAGCAATGATTTTAAGAAACACAAATACTTGGTGGTGGAACAACTCTCGACAGTCATCGTGAGCTGAGCATCATTATAGTAAAACTATATAAGGCCTGTCTTCACGACAGGCCTTTTTTAATGAATAAATATATTTAATCTTATTTCGACCTGCGTCGAATGCAAGCGAAAGATTTCATGGCATGAAGTACAAACTAACATCACATCACAAGAAAATACTGGCCGATACGATCACCCCCGTCAGTGTATATCTAAAAATTAGGGATAGATTTCCAAATAGCATTCTACTTGAAAGTAGCGACTATCATGCCAACGACAATAGCTTTTCCTATATCTGCTGCAATCCGATTGCATCGATTAGCATTGAGAATGAAGTGGTAAGTCAGCGATTTCCTGATGACACCACAAATGAAATTCAAATTGATGCCCTCACCGATGTGGTGGGCATTATAAACGATTTTAGTCAACGCTTTGATAGCGGAAAAAGCGATTTCAAATTTATTGACAACGGACTCTTTGGTTATATGGCGTATGATGCCGTACGCTATTATGAAGATTTACAGCTATCTAAAAAAGAAGGTTCAATTCGCATTCCAGATATTTATTATGCGGTCTACCAAAATATAATTGCCATAAATCATTTCAAGAATGAGGCCTATATTTTTGCGCATTGTTTCGATTCAGAAAACAACATTTCCGAAATTGAGCAGATTTTAAATGTAAAGAATTTTGCTTCCTATAATTTTTCTATGAATGGAAAAGCTTCTTCCAATCTAGAAGATACGGAGTATAAGGAACATGTAGAATTAGCAAAAAAGCATTGCCAACGCGGAGATGTCTTTCAACTGGTCTTATCGCGCAGATTCTCACAAGGCTTTAAAGGCGATGAATTTAATGTGTATCGCGCTTTGCGTTCCGTAAATCCCTCACCCTATCTTTTTTACTTCGATTATGGAGATTTTAAAATCTTCGGTAGTTCTCCTGAAGCACAACTTATAGTGAAGGACGGTACTGCAGAAATACACCCCATAGCCGGAACATTTAAGCGCACTGGCAACGATGAGCAAGATGCAATTCTGGCCAAACAATTGACAGAAGATGACAAAGAGAATAGCGAACATGTAATGCTGGTTGATTTGGCCAGGAACGACCTAAGCAGAAATGGAAATATGGTCGAAGTTGCCAACTATCGCGAAGTTCAATTCTTTTCACATGTTATTCATTTGGTCTCCAAAGTAACAGGGCAAAAGAAGAAGGACATTCCTACTATGAAAGTCGTAGCTGACACCTTTCCAGCGGGTACCCTAAGTGGTGCGCCCAAACACATGGCGATGCAGCTCATTGAGAAATATGAAAAAACAAGTAGAGGCTATTATGGAGGTGCTATTGGTTTTATGGACTTCAAGGGAAATTTCAATCATGCCATTATGATTCGAACCTTCCTGAGCAAAAACCACGAATTGCATTATCAAGCTGGGGCGGGTTTAGTAGCAGCCTCAAATGCAGAAGACGAATTACAGGAAACCTATAACAAACTGGGTGCCTTGACAAAGGCACTAGAAATTGCAGAATCGATATAAAATGAGGAAGATATTAGTTATAGACAATTATGACAGTTTTACGTATAATCTAGTCCATTATTTAGAAGACTTAGACTGTGACGTCATTGTAAAACGCAACGACCAATTGACATTGGACGAAGTTGATGCCTTCGATAAAATTGTGCTTTCTCCCGGACCGGGAATTCCAGATGAAGCAGGACTCTTAAAGGAAATCATTGCGCAATATGCCCCAACGAAAAGTATTTTTGGTGTTTGTTTGGGGCAGCAAGCCATTGCCGAAGTTTTTGGGGGTACAATAGTTAATTTGGAAGAGGTATATCACGGTATTGCCACAAAAATCAAAATCACTGAAGAGGATATATTATTTGAGGGGTTAGCCAAGGAAATTGAGGTGGGTCGCTACCATTCGTGGGTCGTCGACCCAAATCTTCCGAAAGCTTTAAAAGCCACTTCATTTGATGAAAACGGTCAAGTGATGTCGATAAGACATACCGCATACGATGTTTGCGCAGTACAATTTCACCCAGAGTCTGTATTGACTCCTGATGGTAAAACGATCTTAGAAAATTGGTTAACTAATTAAAATAAAAGCCTAGTCCTCCCTCAGGGGCCAGGGGATGTAGACTTATGAAACATACACTAAACAAATTAATAAACCACGACATTCTATCAAAAGAGGATGCGAAACAGATTTTGGTCAATATTGCCAAAGGAGACTATAATACCAGTCAAATTGCTGCTTTTCTGACGGTGTATATGATGCGGAGCATCACCATCGAAGAGTTAGAAGGTTTCCGTGATGCCCTTTTGGAGCTGTGCTTAGCCGTAGATTTATCTGCCTATAATCCTATAGATTTATGCGGTACAGGTGGTGATGGTAAAGACACTTTTAATATTTCGACACTGGCATCTTTCGTTACTGCAGGTGCTGGAGTGAAAGTAACCAAACACGGCAATTACGGGGTTTCCTCAAAATGCGGAAGTAGCAACGTAATGGAATTTCTGGGCATCAAATTCAGCAATAAAGCCGATTTTTTAGAAAAGTCAATAGCGGAAACCGGGATCTGTGTTTTGCACGCTCCATTATTCCATCCGGCAATGAAAAATGTGGCTCCAATACGAAGAGCACTTGGAGTCAAGACTTTCTTTAATATGTTGGGACCTATGGTGAATCCGGCTTTTCCGAAGAACCAAATGGTAGGCGTTTTTAATTTGGAATTGGCTCGCATGTACGGATATCTCTACCAAAACACCGATAAAAATTTTACAGTACTTCATGCCCTAGATGGCTATGATGAAATCTCCTTGACTGGCAATACCAAAACGATTTCCAATGATTCTGAGGGAATGATCACACCCTCAGATTTTGGGGTGCGAGCTATTGAACAATCTGAAATAATAGGTGGCGATAGTATTGAAGAGTCTGCCCAAATTTTTATGAATGTGTTACAAGGCAGGGGAACAGAAGCACAAAACAATGTAGTTTGCGCTAACGCTGGTGTTGCCATTGCAACCGTCGAAAACATAGGGGTGAAAGATGGTTTTGAAAAGGCTAAAGAATCTTTGCTGAGCGGAAATGGCTTAAAAGCATTGCGAAAGCTACAAGAACTAAGTAAAAACTAAATCGTCTATGCCATGAGTATTTTGTTGACGAAAGAAACTGTTTGACTTTTGATTTTAGGTTAAAGATGGCTTAGTACCTCCTAGAAAGAAGCTCGAATTATAGTAGTGATAGTTATTTATATGGACATACTTACAAAAATAATAGCAGACAAATACAAAGAAATAGATTTGAAAAAATCGCTCATTCCAACAAAGCAGTTAGAAGCTTCGGTATTATTCGATAGAGCAACTTTTTCGTTGGCAAAAGCCTTGAGAAGTAGTCAAACAGGTATTATTGCCGAACACAAAAGACGTTCACCGTCAAAAGGAACGATCAACCAGAACACCAATGTTGGCCAACTGGCCATTGCATATCAAAAAGCTGGTGTATGTGGCATGAGCGTTTTGACCGATATCAAATACTTTGGAGGTTCTTTAGAGGATTTGCAATTAGCGAGGGCTTCTGTTGCTATGCCTTTACTTCGGAAGGAATTTATTATTGATGAATATCAAATCTTGGAGGCCAAAGCTCATGGTGCCGATGTAATTTTGTTAATCGCCGCTGTTTTATCGAAAGATGAGATCAAAACCCTTTCCGAGCTGGCTAAAAGTCTAGATCTTGATGTTTTGTTAGAAGTACACAACGAAGCGGAACTAAATAAGTCGATTATGCCCAGTTTAGATATGCTAGGTGTAAACAACCGAAATCTTAAGACTTTCAATGTCAACCTAGATACAAGCAAATCGCTATCGAAATTGATTCCCGATGATTTTGTAAAAGTATCGGAAAGCGGCATCAGTACTATTGAAGCTATACGTGATTTAAAACAATATGGGTATCAAGGGTTTTTAATCGGAGAGTGTTTTATGAAAACTGCCAACCCAGGTAGAAGTGCCATGGAATTCATTCAAAAATTATAGCGGCAAATGAACTACTACTATTCCAATAAAGACAAAAGGCCTTCCACTAAAAGTTTGAGAGAAGTACGGCTAAAAGTGTGCGGTATGAACAAAAACACCGCTGAAGTTGCCGCTTTAAAACCAGACTATTTGGGCTTTATTTTTTGGAAACCTTCCAAACGTTATTTTGAAGGCGATTTACCTTCCATACCTCATAGCGTTAAAAAAGTGGGGGTTTTTGTTGATGAAAGCGTATTGATAATAGTAGAAAAAGTAAAAAAGTATGGCCTTTTGTTGGTGCAATTGCATGGTCAAGAAAGTCCGGCATTTTGTGAACAGCTTAAAAAGCAAATTCCTCATGTCAAAATCATAAAAGTATTTTCAATTCAGGATGCGTTCGACTTTGGTCAGTTAGAGGACTTCGAAGATGTATGTGATTACTATTTGTTCGATACCAAAGGAAAACTTCCCGGTGGTAATGGCTATTGCTTTAACTGGGAGGTTTTGGAAACCTACCCCTCTAAAAAACCTTATTTTTTAAGTGGTGGTATAGGGTTGGAGGAACTAGATTCAATTAACGAATTTCTAAAACGACCGGAAGCCCAATATTGTCATGTTATCGATGTGAATAGCAGCTTTGAAATTGAACCCGGGTTGAAAGATATTGAAAAAGTAAAAGAATTTAAAAAAGCATTTAGCCAGATTTAAACAGATTCTCGTCTCTACGGGAATAAAACTAGAATTGTTATGTATCATGCAGACGAAAAAGGATATTACGGAGAATTTGGTGGAGCCTTTATTCCTGAAATGCTCTATCCGAATGTAGAGGAGTTACGCCAAAAGTATTTGAACATCATGTATGAGGAAACCTTTCAAAAGGAATTTCATCAGTTACTGAAAGACTATGTTGGGCGGCCCTCCCCACTCTATTTGGCAAAAAGACTTTCCGAAAAGCATGGGTGCAAAATCTATCTAAAGCGAGAAGATTTAAACCATACCGGGGCGCACAAAGTCAATAATACCATTGGGCAAATTTTGATGGCAAAGAAGTTAGGCAAATCTCGCATCATTGCTGAAACAGGTGCTGGCCAACACGGGGTAGCCACAGCCACCGTATGCGCGCTAATGGGAATGGAATGTATAGTTTACATGGGTGAAATTGATATTGCCCGTCAAGCTCCTAATGTAGCGCGTATGAAAATGTTAGGAGCAACTGTGCGCCCAGCACTTTCTGGAAGTCGAACGCTTAAAGATGCCACCAATGAGGCGATTCGAGATTGGATCAATAATCCTGTTGACACCCATTATATAATTGGTTCGGCCATAGGGCCTCACCCCTATCCTGATATGGTAACTCGATTTCAATCGGTCATATCTGAAGAAATTAAATGGCAACTGAAGGAAAAAGAAGGGCGTGAAAACCCTGACTATGTGATTGCCTGCATTGGTGGTGGAAGTAATGCCGCAGGAACATACTACCATTTCCTTGACCAACCTGCAGTTGGCATTATCGCAGTAGAAGCTGCCGGTAAAGGAGTGGCATCTGGAGAAAGTGCTGCCACCTCTGCCTTGGGGAAAGTAGGTATCATTCATGGGTGTAAAACCATGCTAATGCAGACCGCCGACGGACAAATAACCGAGCCCTATTCTATTTCAGCCGGATTGGATTACCCGGGTGTAGGCCCAATGCATTCGCATTTGCACAAGTCTGGTAGGGCAGAATTCTATTCAGCCACCGACGACGAAGCAATGACTGCGGGATTGGAATTATCGCAGTTAGAAGGAATTATTCCAGCGATTGAAACCGCACACGCCTTGGCCATTTTTGAACATAAGAAATTCAAAGCAGAACATGTTGTTGTCATTAGCCTATCAGGGCGCGGAGATAAAGACTTACAAACCTATATTGATTACTTCAAATTAACATAATGAGTAACAGAATTCATAAAAAACTTCAAGAGGGTAAAAAGCTCCTCTCCATATACTTTACAGCAGGCTATCCCGCATTAAACGACACTGTACAAATCATTGAAGATTTAGAACGAAACGGGGTTGATATGATTGAAATAGGACTGCCATTTAGCGACCCATTGGCCGATGGGCCAACCATTCAAGACAGTTCAACCCGGGCTCTGAAGAACGGAATGCATACTGAATTGCTATTCGAGCAGTTAAAAGACATTCGCAAATCGGTCACTATTCCCTTGATTGTCATGGGTTATTTTAACCCGATGTTGCAATACGGTGTCGAGGCATTCTGTAAAAAGTGCCATGAAATTGGCATTGATGGTATTATTATGCCCGATCTGCCTTTAGATGTCTATCAGGCAGATTACGAGGCGATTTTCAAAAAATATTCGCTTGTTAATATATTCTTGATTACTCCGCAAACTAGCGTTGATAGAATTAGACAGATCGATGAAGCATCTGATGCATTTATCTATATGGTGAGTTCTGCAAGCGTAACTGGCTCAAAATCTGGATTTGGAAATACCCAAACCGAGTATTTTGAGCGCATTGCGGCAATGAATTTAAGCCACCCACAAATTGTAGGTTTTGGCATTAAAGATGCTGCGACTTTTCAAGCAGCGACCAAAAATGCAAAAGGAGCAATTATCGGATCTGCCTTTATAAAACACTTGACAGCGTATGGCGCAAATACCATAGCCGACTTTACTAAAAAAATCAGATAATTGAAAGATGTATTCAATAACTGGAAAGTGGTTATTCTTCTATCTCTAGCCCTTGGGTTGGCACCCTTCTTTCCTGAGCCACATATTTGGGGAAAGTTGAAATGGATTGCAGGGGGTGCTGGAGGAATGCAAGTCATAGATTGGTTTGACGTAGTATTACACGGATTCCCATTTTTGTTTTTAATTAGATTGATTTTTTTAAAGCTCAAAAGCAAATTGTAATCCCCCAATTATCCTTATTTTTAAATCTTCAAATTCAATCTAAATTCGAATGAAAAAAATACTTTGTATCCTCTCCTTTCTTTTTGTTTTTAATTCTTCCGCACAAGAAGAAGCACAATTAAAAAGACAGGTTCGTCAGGCGATTAACGAAATACGAAGCTTTGTTAGCATTCCAAATGACGCTTTGGAACATGCTGATATCAATCGAAATTTAACATGGCTCGAAAAGAATTTTAATGCCAGGGGGTTTAATTCTTCTGTACTTCCTACAACTGGTGAATCGCTTTTCTTTGCTTCCCTTCCTATGGAAGATAACAAACCCACTATCCTTTTCTATATGCATTTAGATGGCCAATCGGTAGACCCATCAAAATGGAAGCAACCCAATCCGTATGAAGTGGTTCTAAAATCTCCTGATGGCGATGGTTGGAAAGACCAGGTTTTTGAAGATTTGAATGAAGATATCAACTATGACTGGCGTTTGTTTGGCCGTTCAACTTCCGATGACAAAGGCCCAATTGTCATGTTTTTGAGCGCGATTGATTTGTTGAAAGAGAACGAACAAGAAATTCCCTTCAATGTAAAAGTCATTTTAGATAGTGAAGAGGAAAGAGGTAGTAAACCGTTACCGAAGGCCGTAAAAGAATATCGTGAATTACTGGAAGCTGACTTTCTAGTTATCAATGATGGCCCAGTTCATGTTACGGGCAGACCGACCGTAATTTACGGATGCAGGGGAATAACAACACTTTCATTGACCACGCACGGCCCCATTAAACCACAGCATAGTGGCCACTATGGCAATTATGCACCCAACCCAGGCTTTCAATTAGCACAAGTATTGGCTACTATGAAAGACACTGATGGCAAAGTGATTATTGATGGTTATTATGATGGAATCACCTTAGACGAGAATGCGATGTCGGTGATTAAGAGCGTGCCTGATAATGTCACTACAATAAATACCAACTTAGCAGTTAAAACCCCAGAAAAAGTCGGGGCTTTTTATCAAGAAGCCCTGCAGTATCCGTCTTTAAATATCCGAGGCCTAGGTTCTGGATGGATTGGCAAAAAGGCACGTACTATTGTTCCTGAAAGTGCGACCGCTGAACTTGATCTGCGACTCGTACCTGAGAGTAATGGAGTTCGCTTGAAAAGCTTGGTCAAAAAGCATATTGAGAAACAAGGTTTTTATATTATGGATACCATTCCATCAAGAAAAGAACGTATGGCACATGACAAAATCATGACCATCACCGAAGGTTCGGTTACGGATGCTTTCCGCACAAATTTGACCGATCCTTATGGGGAGTTTATAGTGAATACTTTAAAGGAAAAGTTAGGTGACGACGTGGTGCAAATTCGAATTATGGGGGGCACAGTGCCCATATCACCTTTTATTAATGAGTTGAAAATTCCTGCTTTTATTGTTCCTATGGTAAACCCAGATAATAATCAACATAGCCCCAACGAGAATTTAAAACTTGGTCAGATCGCCTACGGAATTGAGGTTTTCTACGGATTGTTAAGCACAAAAATGTAGCTATTTGCTTCTTGACTGGTCTTTCCCTTTATGCATACGGTGATGTCTTCCAAAAAGGCGGCATAATTGTTGCAATTTAACGCCATATATGACAACCAAAAATTACCTAACTGCATTTTTACTGTGCATATTAATTGCATTCACTCCTTCGGGGTTTGCAAACGCCCCTTCGAAAAATGCATATATCAACATACAGGAACGGCTACCTACCCTAATCGAATCATTGCAAAATGGGGAAAGTTACGCTATTGAAATCACCTCTGTCGGTTGTTTTAATGGCACACGACAAACCTTGGTGGTTTCCAAGGAAGCAGACGTAATAAAAGTCGATTTTCAAGATGTTTCCAAAATCCTTTCCGAGGCGGAAATCGAAATATTTCGCAGCTTCGAAATTCAACTTCGAACATTGAAAATGGGAGGGTGTTCAACAGTTGACACTTATGTACTTCGTTTCAAAAGCGAATCATTTCGCACTAGTGATGGCAGCTGTAGCTGGAATGGAGGTAAAAAACTTCTTCAAATAATCAGCTAAGGGTTTTCGGTAGGCAAAATAAGGTTGCAATTAAGGTCGGGCACTTTACTAGCATTCTTTGCGTTTCATTAATATGAAGCAAATCGCTATGAAATATTCGTTTCAATTTCTTACAGTATTGTTTGTCAATTTGACAATTGCTCAAAGCATAACCATTAAAGATTCAACCAATCGAGAAACCATACCCTATGCCACCATATCTTTTGGCAATGGATTAGGCAACTTTGCCGATGAAGACGGCAGATTCACCTTTTCCAAAGAAAAATATAGCGATGTAGATACGCTGTTCATCTCTGCTATGGGATATGCTGAAAAGGCAGTATTAACTAAAGCGCTGCCTGAAACTATTCTACTAAAACCTGAAGTTTCTCAATTGAACGAGGTAATCGTTTCAGCCCCAAAAAATGGGAGGTTTAAGTTGCGTAAACGCAAAGCCTTTTCACACGCCGACATTTTTACATCTTGGCTTCCGACTGTAGAAAGTGAAGTTGCCGTGCTGTTCCAGCGCTATGAGGGCCAGCCTACACAAATTTCAAAGTTATTACTTCCCATTAACGCAGAATCCAAATACAAATCGAAAGGAAAAGGAAAAATTGCCACTATATTTCGCGTTAACTTTTACGAAAATCAAAATGGTCTTCCAGGCGATCCAACGGCTTATGCGAACATTGTATTTCCCATCAATGAAAAGGAAGATAGAGTCTTTGAATTGGATGTTTCTTCTAAATCGATATATATTCCTGAAAATGGAATTTTTGTGTCGCTCCAGGTATTGGGCTATGCCAACTCAAAAGGGCGCTTGGCACAAACCAAACAATATCGTGAAATAAAGACCGCAAGAGGTGTTCAAAAAATATCTACTTCCTTTCGTCCGCTGCTTCCCTTTTCGAATAAACTAATCGGTCAAAACACCTACGTTAGGCGTATTTTTTTTAATAATAAAAAATGGCAAATTTTCGATAAGAGCTACAACGAAAAATCTAAACTTATTCAAACGGGATATCGCAATTACGGCATGGGAGCGGTATTCAAAGTATTTGAAAATCAATAAGGTATCAATTTAAGGAAATAATAAATACTCCTGCCGCACCTCTCGCGCCATATAAAGCCGTATCCTCTCCCTTCAACAGTTCAATTGACTTGAGTTCATCAGGGTTGATATTGGAAATACTATTCACATAGTTGCCATCAACTATGAATAAAGGTGTTTGATTACCCTGTAAATCGATCACACCTCTTACGTAGATTGATGTACCTTCAATTCTGACACCAGAAAATTTCTCCCTGATTATTTGAAAAATATCGTTATACTCAGAATAGCTTTTTTTACCGATATTTCGAAATACTTCCACATCAAAAATATATCCCAGCTTCGAAAGTTCGCTTTCAGTTATGACCTCAACGTTTTGTGGGAAGCTAAAATTGATTATTTCTTCACCCGTATACATCGCGCTTTGTACGCCAATGTCTTCGGCATAAATACTAAGTACCTTAGCTTCATAAGGAATACGTAACTTATACTCCCCCCTTTTATTAGTGCGCACACCCGTTTTAAGCGAATCAATAAACACATGGGCCTTCTTGATGGGTAATCCTTTGGCGTCAGTTACAACCCCTTTTACCCGAACAGTTTTCGAACTATTTTGTGCGACTAAGCTCGCAATTGACAACAAAACGGCTAAGACCGAAATGAAAAATTTAGTTTTCATGGCAACTGGTTTGAAAAACGTTTAGATACGGTATACAAAAGCATCAAAAATGATACCAACTCTCAAACACAATAAAAGTCAATTATTTCGCTAATCTCACTTTTGTATTAAGCAGAATTACGGCTTGCGTTAATGTTTCCGTAGAGCGAACGTGTTACAATCTTTTCATATAGTTCCTTGTGTTCGGTTTTACCCCCTATCTTCTGTAGCGCATATTGTTGAATAACCAATAAAGGCAATACAATGTTCTCTCTAATCTTAATCGATTCTCGAGAAACGGCTTCCCGTTCCATCAGAACGTCCATATCGGAAATAAGCAATAACATTTCTTTCGACAATAGGTATTCCGCTTGGAGAATCATCCAGAAATCACCGTATTCGGTATCTTCTTTCATATAACTCGTCAATTCAAAATAACACTTAGATAACGACATCATACTGTTCAACATCAAAGCTCTAAAGAAGGGAACCTCCTTAAAAAGTGCTTTCACCTCATCTATTCTGCCCTGATCCTGAATCGTTTTTAAAGCTGTTCCTATGCCAAAATAACCGGGAACGTTTTGCTTTAATTGACTCCATGAACCGACGAATGAAATCGCACGGAGGTCGCTCAGTTCTAATTTAGCCTTATTACCCCGCTTTCCCGGACGACTGCCAATATTGGCCTTTGTATAGTATTTTAAGGTGCTTCTATTTTCAAGGTACGGCATGAATTTATCATGGTGTTTCAAAGCATCGTATTTTTCAAAACTCAACTCGGAAAGTTCCTCGATTAACTCGCGCTGCGTTGTTGAGATAACATTTTCCTTACCGAAAATATTATTTGACAAACCTGCTGTCAATAATTGCTCACAATTGTATTTGAATTGTTCTTTTGTTCCATAGGTGCTGGTAATTGTTTGCCCTTGGATCGTTAATTGTATTTCATTATTGGCAATATCTTTGGTTTGAGCTGCGTAAAATCGATGCGTTTTTCCACCTCCACGGGCAGGTGGTCCACCACGACCATCAAAGAATATGGCTTTGATTTCATTCTTTTCGCAGACCGAAGATAGGGTTTCCTTGGTCTTTAAAATGGACCAGTTTGCCTTTAAATAGCCCCCATCCTTAGTGCCGTCTGAAAAACCTAGCATAATAGTCTGCTTGTTTTTTCTGCGCTCTAAATGAGTTCTATACTCGGCTAGATTAAACAAGTGTTGCATGGTTGCCTCTGCACCATCCATACCTTTCATAGTTTCAAAAAGCGGAACAATATCAAATGTTATCTCATCAGCCTTCCATCCACACCAGCGGAACAACCCATAAACGAAAAGAATTGAAAAAATATCTTCAGAGTTACTAATAATATATCGATTACAGCCTTCTTCACCATTTTTTAGTTGAATACCTTTTAACTGAGAAATGTTGTGCAAGGTATCTTTCACAATTCCTTCTTCGAAATCATCGGCGGATACTTTAAAATTCTTATGAAGCAGTATTTCTTGCAACTCATCTTCAGAGAGTTCATCAAGACGCTCAGTAATAATTCCATTTTTCTTCAGAATAGTCTCGACCGTTAAATAGTGTTGACTGTGATCTTGGCGAATATCTAAGGTGGCAAAATGCGTTTTGAATATTTTGACCTTATCAATCAATTGATCTAGATCTTTTAGATATAATCCGTGGTATTTCGCAATCAAACCCTCACGAATACTTAACAACGGACTTATAATATCGTCATAACCAACCGTTTTCTTCGGATTGAACATGGCCGTATATAGGTTGTTTCTAAGTTGTGTTATTGAAGCTTGCAAATCTTTAAAAGTCAATTTTCGTTGCAATACTTTTAAATCATTATAATAGCACTTCATAAGGTTCACGCGAAGCTCATCTGCCACATCATTTGTTATATCAGCCGTTACGAAAGGATTACCATCGCGATCTCCACCTGGCCAAAAACCTAATTTCATAATGTTATGATTCTCGAAATCATGCTCGCCGATACTACCCTTGATATAGGCATACAAATCACCTACTGCCTGGTAATACACATTTCTCAGGATATAAATGATATTTTTAGCCTCATCTAAAGGAGTTGGTTTTTTAGCATTAATCAAAGATGTTAAACCCAGTTGTTGTAAGGTAACATCGATCTCATCAATCTTATCTTCCAACACTAGAGATCTTAAGTTAGCAATGATATCAAGTATTGCTGGGGTGTAAAACTGGGTTGGGTGCGCCGTGAGGACAATACGCGCGCTAAAATTTTTCAACTGATCCGAGATTTTGTCCCAGCTTTTATTCTTATCGACCAATTGAAAGTAATCTTTAATTGATAAGGAACTCGAATGCTCTTGTAATTTTGGAAAAGCCACATCTTCAACACTATCATATAGCACTACTTGCCGCTCCACGTACTGAATAATGCGAAACATAAAATCGATCCGTTCTTTTTCAGACGCGATATTCACATAATTCTGAAAAAAAGTTTCTAAGATTTCTTTCGGATTTTTTCCCGATTGCAATCCCTTTTGACATTGATCTAACATCAAAGGAATCAACATTCCCACATTTTCAATATTGCGGTATGGCAAATTCAGAAACAAGCTGTTGTAAACATTAAACTTGTTATTTACCGATTTCTTAAACTCAACTAAACGCTCTGACTGCTGCATATTTGTATTTGAAATTGGGGGAATGAATGAGGCTACGACTCGTAAATTGAACCTCAAATATCGCTAATATTCCCTAATTGCCAATTGGAAAACATCTGAAATAACAAAAAAGACACGCTACACCACAAAACCAACAGTGTTCGCAACAATATTTTCGCATAGGGAAGGAATAAAAGTAGGTTTACAGTGTAATAAATTAGAAGTAAATTTTTTCATTTTCATATAGTGTTCTCGTAAAAGAGCTTGATCTTTAAAGGTCAGGCTCTTTTTAGTTTTTTTCTATTTATTAGTAGTTTAGAAAAATTTACTATACTGCAAAACCCGAAAATCCAAGGTGGTGAAATCAGGATTTTCATTTTTTAGCTTTTTGTAAAGATCCATACTGCCAATGGCTCTATTGGCAGCTCCTGAGGGCGCAGTTAGGGAGATCGTTTTAATGCATCTAGATTGTTCGGCTTGCTCTAGTTCAAAGTTGTGAATTCTAGGTACCACATCAGATACGGTTTTAAGCGGTATTTGATGTTCTTTTAAGTGCTTTCTAAAAAAGTACTCAGGTCCATTTTTGCTGTTCCCACCGGTAAACAGAAGTGTATCTACGTTTTTATATTCCTTTAAGTATCCTACCAGGTTGCGCAATTTGATATTCCGCATTCCCAAGTCTGAGGCATCTATTTTTTCACGTTGAGCACTTGCTACAATATCACAAATACCAATTTTGTGTTTTCGCAAAAAATCTTTTCGCTGTTTCGCCGCGAATGCGGTAGTTTCATATTTCAAATTCAATTTAAAAAGCCGATCTAAAATAGGCCATAATTGTCCATTTCTACTACCATAACAAAAATCAACATCGCCTTTTATAAGTTCTCTTTTTGTAAATCGCGGTGGGGGAAGTGTTCCTACAATCAACTTGGTTGCTTCAGGAAATAAAAAGGGCTCATATGGGTGCGTATGCATAAACATCAAAAACCAGATGCCAACAATTCTTTGGCCTTACGAATTAAAACCCGATTTTGACGAAAGCTCGTTTTTGACATACCCTCTGATTCAGTGACTATTTCATGGAGAAGTTCTCTTGCCTCTGAGGTCTTGGCGTTTCTAATTAGAAACTTACCCAGCTCTAGTCTTTCCTGATATCTGGCATAAGGGGCGTCAAAAGCCATTAAGCGTTTTTCTGCTTCATCAATATTACCCTCCTTCTCTAGGGTCAGGGCATATAAAAAAGAAGCTCTTGATTTTTTGAACTTTGGGTGATCTTTAATTCGTTCGGCATAAACCTTGGCCTTGTCAAACTGGGATGAAAAGTAGTAGGCTTCCTGTAATTTTGAAATAACATAAAAATCTTCCTTGAATACATCTTTCAAAGAGGCTTCGTAGTTTTCAATGGCCTTTTCAAAGTGTTCGGCTTCAAGATATGCATCGGCCAACGCCACTTGATTTTCGAAGCTAGCTGCAAATTTAAAGCGTTTCTCTAAGTCAATAATTTTTTTGCTCGGGTTGATTACAGCCGTTAGCCCTTGTTGCACCTTGTCAATATCCTGTTTTTGAATCACGTTCATAAACAAGTAAATAAGCGATCCAACAACAGGTAAGAATATAATGGCAAAAATCCAATAGTAGTTATTTCGGTTGGTATAACAATGATATATGCAATACCCTTGCAAGGCTAATACGATATAAAAGTACATGTTTCTAAAATAGCAACTTCTCACTGTTCTCGAGCTATATTTTCGTTTAAATCGGTAAAAGCTTGGAGAAAGACGAGCATTGACTTTCTAGCTGCGATTTAGTAACTTACATGAAATCAAAAGTTTAATCAATAGATTCACTTCCGAATGCTATCAAGCCTTGGGACTGACAATAAATTAAGTATATGGGTAAAGGTGATATTAAAACAAGAAGAGGTAAAATCGCTAATAAATCTTATGGTGCGAGAAGACCTAAAAAGGCAAAGCAGGTAGCGGTCTCCGTCAAAAAGAAAGCCACTAAAAAGAAGTAATAATTAGTCTTGCAACACTTCAACCGTTGCACTTTCACCTTCGGCCAATCCTTTGATGCGATAGGTAAAGAGATTCAGTCTTGTTGAATCTATTTCGAAAGTATTGTCAACTGCAATACTCACGGAAAGCGAATCTCCGGTCAGCTCTACGGTATTCGGAAGAACAGCACCACTATATTGCTGGTAAAATACGGTCTCTTCAGACTGAATATCGGGAAAAATCAAGGAATCAATGGCTACCTCAGTAAATGAAGTACTTGTTGTATTTTGCACTCGTATCTGAACACCCTCTAGATTATCATCGCGATCGGTACACGACGACAACGCTACAGCAAAACAAATTATTACAGAAACCAAAAACCTCATAAGTATTACATTTAGACAAGTTCAATACTTATAAAACGGTCACTTTTAGAAATTATTCTATCGAATGAATACGGGTTGATTTGATTTTAGGGTATGTTCTTTGCTGTAAATGTAGTCGTCTAAATTAAAACCTTGTAGGTCTTCTAATGTTTTCGCATTCGAATCCATAATATAGCGCACCATCGAACCTCGTGCCTTTTTCGCAAAGAAACTTATAACTTTCAATTTATCATTCTTCCAATCTTTAAATATTGGAGTAATTACAGGTACTTTCAAAGCTTTTTCATCAATAGCACCAAAATATTCGTTACTTGCCAAATTAACAAAAAGCTCGTCATCTGCTAGTTCCGAATTCAAATGGGCAGTCAGGTCCTTTTTCCAGAACTCATATAAATTCTTTCGTCGACCAACTTTGAGCTGTGTACCCATTTCCAAGCGGTAAGGCTGAATTAAATCTAAAGGTTTTAATATGCCATACAGGCCTGAAAGAATACGAAGTGTATCTTGAAGTGTATCTAATTTCTTTTCTGAAATGGTATAGGCATCGAGACCTTGATACACATCGCCATTGAAAGCGTAAACTGCAGGGCGGGCATTTTCAGGGGTAAATGGAGTAGAAAATTGTAGGTTTCTTTCCCAATTTAACTGCGCCAGATTGTCTGAAATATGCATTAGTTTTGAAAGCGCCTTTGGCTTTTTCTTCACTAAAACCTTATTCAACTTCTCAGACTGTTCTAGAAAACAAGGTTGTGAATATTTCGAAGTTGGAAGTTTACTTTCAAAGTCCATCGATTTTGCAGGAGAGATAACAATCTTCATTCTTGTTTAATTTGGTATAAAAATAATGCCAATTTTTGGGACTGCCTATTTCTATAAAAAAGACTTTTCAATACGCCTATCATCAAAATCGATGCTGAGCAAAATGCGTTATTTTGTAACTAAAAATTACACCTAAATCGTTTCGACCCGTTTACTGGCTATGTTTCGAATAATGACGCCATTTCTCTATACAAGACTGCATATCTTCTGGCAGATCAGAATCAAAACGCATCATTTTCTTGGTGACAGGGTGTACAAAACCTAAAGTCTTAGCGTGAAGTGCTTGACGCGGAAGAATCTTAAACGCATTTTCAACAAACTGTTTGTATTTCGTAAAAGTGGTTCCCTTCAATATCTTTTCACCGCCATAACGTTCATCATTAAACAAGGTGTGTCCTATGTATTTCATATGAACTCGTATCTGGTGTGTTCTACCGGTTTCCAATTTGCAAGAGACCAGCGTTACATAGCCTAAGCGCTCCAAAACCTTAAAATGCGTAACGGCCTCTTTTCCTTCATCTCCATCAGGAAAAACATGCATTTGCAATCTGTTCTTAGGATGTCTTGCAATATTGCCTTCTATTGTTCCCTCATCATCTTCCATATTTCCCCAAACCAAAGCCACATATTCACGCTCTGAGGTTTTGTCAAAAAATTGCTTGGAGAGTTGCGTCATGGCAGCTTCCGTTTTGGCAACCAATAAAAGGCCAGAGGTATCTTTATCAATACGGTGCACCAGTCCTGGGCGCTCGTTGCTGTTTACAGGAAGGTTTTCAATATGATGCAATAATGCATTAATCAAAGTTCCGGAATAATTACCATGACCGGGGTGCACCACCATTCCTGCAGGTTTATTAACCACCAAAAGGGCTTCATCTTCATATACGATATCTAAAGGAATATCTTCAGGTACCAACAAGAATTCATGAGGTGGATGTTCAAACATTACCTTAACCTCATCGCCCGCTTTAACCTTATAATTCTGTTTTACGATGGTTCCATTTACCCACACATGGCCATCTTTTGCGGCTTGCTGTATCTTGTTTCGGGTGGCATTTTCGATAAAATTCATCAAAAACTTATCCACACGAAACGGTTTTTGGCCTTTGGGGGCTACAATTCGGTGGTGTTCGTAAAGCTCGTCCTCTTGAAGTGCAGGACCGTTTGCAGAGCCCATACCTTATTCAGAATCTGCTTTTATTTGTTCGCGCTCTCCTATTCTTCCATTGCCACAAACCAATTCTACCTTTGACGTTTTCGGTATCTTATCGCCCGGTTTCACCTGTTTTCCCTTGTACTTGATATAATAGACCATATTCTTACCGATCTGGTCAATATAGGTAATACGTTGCACATCTAGACCAACGGCCCGAAGCATAGAAGAAGCGTTGCGTTGCGTAACTTGAATCACGTTGGGTATGGTCACTTTTTTGTACCCAGATGGATTCACTGTAAAGTAAATTTTTCGGTTTTCTTTGACTTTATTACCCGCCGGTGGATTCTGCTCTATAATTGAAAATCGAGGATAATCAGGATTAAAATTTGCAGAATCTAAAACCTCATATCTCAGGTCTGCTTCCTCGATGGCGGCACGCATTTCCATCACCGACATTTTTGAAAAGTCTGGTACCTCAACGAACTCTCCATGATTAGTGGTATTATTTAACCACCTCAAAAGGAGAAAAACTAGAATAATAACGGCCAAAGCGGCAAGGCCCAGTTGTATAAAAAAAGTTTTGCTTTTTAGAAAGCTTAAAAAATTTCTCATCCGTTGAATTTATCTGAACAAAGATAGGAAATGAACTCATATATAGGCACAATGCCTTAGGCGGGTAAAAAATATTAAGGTGAAGCGAATGAATACCATCTCTTTTTCTTTACTTTGACTTGCAGATTTCGGTCAACCAATGAAGATATTTAAGTAGGTATGAAAAAAAAGATTGCCATAATAATGGGTGGTTACTCTAGTGAGTATAAAATTTCCTTAAAGAGCGGGAATGTAGTATACAACTATCTAGACCATACTAAATTCGAAGTCTTTCGCATACATATTTTTAAAGATAGATGGGTTTATGTGGATGCCAACGACAAGGAATATCCAGTAAATCGAGAAGATTTTTCGGTGCAGATAGCTTCTGAAATTCTAACATTCGATTGTATTTTTAACGCCATTCATGGCACTCCCGGAGAAGATGGCTTAATGCAGGCCTATTTTCGACTATTGGAAATTCCACAGACTTCATGCGACTATTATCAATCGGCACTTACATTCAATAAACGCGATTTGCTGAGTGTTTTAAGACCTTATGGCATTCCTGCCGCTGAATCGTATTACCTGAATCTTGGAGACCCAATTGATGCGGATGCCATAATTGCCAAAGTAGGGCTACCCTGCTTTGTGAAGGCCAACAAGGCGGGAAGCAGTTTCGGAATTTCAAAGGTCTTTGCAAAGGAAGATTTAAATGCTGCTATCGAAAATGCGTATCTAGAAGATGATGAAATCATTATCGAAGCCTTTTTAGATGGTACTGAAGTATCTGTTGGGGTTATCAAATACAAAGGAGAAACAAAGGTGCTACCTATTACTGAAATAGTTTCAGACAATGATTTCTTTGATTATGAGGCCAAATATGAAGGAAAATCGACCGAAATTACACCCGCTAGAATATCTGAAGTACAAGAAAAAAAGGTGGTAGAAATGGCTCGGAAAGCCTATGATATTCTTAAAATGACCGGATATTCGCGCAGTGAATTTATTTTTATTGGTGACGACCCTTATATGTTAGAGATGAATACCACACCTGGCCTTACCGAACAGAGCCTTTTACCGCAACAAGCCGGGGTCGCCGGGATATCACTTTCGCAGTTATTTGAAAGTGCTATCGAGGAGGCCTTAGCCAAAAAAGGGTAACTTTAAACGAATTAAGAACGAATTACATGAGACGCGCAATTTTTCCGGGTTCTTTTGACCCCTTAACCCTTGGCCATCAAGATATCATACAAAGAGGTATCACCTTGTTTGACGAACTTATTATAGCCATAGGTAGAAACGCGGATAAAAAATATATGTTCTCCTTGGAGGAAAGAATGCGTTTTATAACGCAAGCCTTTGCTGACGAGCCGAAAATCAGCGTGCAAACCTATGAAGGACTTACAGTAGACTTCTGTAAACAGATTAATGCTAATTTTATTCTTAGAGGCTTACGCAATCCGGGTGATTTTGAGTTTGAAAAGGCTATTGCCCACACCAACCGCAAACTTTCAGAAATTGAAACGGTTTTTCTACTGACTTCATCTGGAAAGTCGTTTATCAGTTCTTCTATTGTACGTGATGTCATTCGCAATGGGGGTGACTATACTGGTTTAGTTCCTTCTACCGTAATAGTAAAATAAATAGTACTCGGCAATTTTGCTTCGTTTGTAGGAATTCCATTAAGGAAAACCTCAACTAGGTATTGTGGTTTCCATTGAAAAAATGGAGATTACAACTACATTCGTACAATTCACAACATAATTTGAATCTTGACAAAAATTCAACATATAATTGTAGGAAAATACATATGTTGAAGAAAAGTCAAAAAACCAATAACAGCTATCTGATCAAACAGCTCCCTCAGGCGACTGTTTTTGTAGATATACGAAAGGCTATCGTTTTCGTTTCAGATAAATGGTTATATGATTTTGACTTCGCTAGTTCAGCAGTCATTGGGAAAAGCATTATTTCACTTTTCAAGAATTCCAATATGGAATGGCAAAACGCCATTTCAGAGTGCTTAAAAGAGCTCCCCAACCTTACCTTAACCGAAAGCCACATTGATGCAAATGGGATCAAAAAGTGGTACGAATTGCAAAGCACGCCTTGGTATGACGAAAACGAAAACGTGATTGGAACCATATTACAAATGAAAGACATCACGGTTAGGGTGTTAGCGGAGAACAAGCTAGAAAAATTAGAAGTCATCTTTGAAGACATTTCAGAAATCGCTGAAATAGGCTTTTGGGACTATAATCTAGCGGAAGATAAAATGTTTTGGGACAGTCGCACCAAGGCCATTCATGAAGTTGCCGAAGATTACAGTCCGAATTTTATTGACTCCTTAAATTTTTACAAACTTGGAAATAGTAGAAATACGATTTCGATGACCGTTAATAAAGCGATTACCCATGAAGTTCCCTTTAGCGAAAAACTACAGATAGTTACGGCAAAAGGCAATGAATTAAGAGTGATTACTTCTGGCAAACCTTTATATAAGAATGGTAAATTCTCTGGAATGGTTGGTACCATTCAAAATGTCAATGAGCGGCATTTGAATGAAGAAAAGACGCATGAAAATCAAAGGCTGCTAAGAACACTTATTGACAATCTGCCTCTTGGAGTAAGCATTAAGGATTTGGAATCTAGAAGAATTCTTGTCAACAAGTCAGAAATGGAATTCTGCAATGTCACAAGCGAGCAAGACATCATTGGTAAAGATGACTTTAATTTCTTCGATAAATCTCAGGCAGAAATCACTAGAAAGGATGATTTAGCCGTTATGCGTGATCTCAAACCCATTTTACGCAAGGAAGTAACCCACAATGAGGGAAATGATGAGCAGAGTACGTATTTGATATCTAAAATTCCCCTTATAGATTCTGATGAACATGCTTATGGTTTGGTCAGCATACGAATGAACATTTCTGAAATCAAACAGAAGGAACTGGAACTCCGTAAGCTAATAGATGTTACTTCTTCTCAAAACAAAAAACTTATCAATTTTGCTCATATCGTATCGCATAACCTAAGGTCACATAGTGCCAATATCTCCATGCTTTTAGATTTCCTGGCTGCTGAAAAGTCAGACTTGGAAAGAGGGAAGTTGATGAAAATGTTACTGAAGGCTTCTAACAATCTATTGGAGACACTAGACAACTTAAACGAAGTGGTTCACATTACCACTAATACGAGTTTAAGAAAAAAGCAGGTCAAACTAAATACAAAAATAGCAGCGGTAAAACAGAATTTAAGCGCAGAATTAAACCAACACAACATTAAAGTGCTCAATTCAATAAGAGACAACGTAAAGATTAGGGTGGTGCCGGCCTATATCGATAGTATTCTTACCAATTTCATGACCAATGTGATCAAATATCGATCACCTAAGCGCAATTCTTTCGTTAAGTTGAGTTCATCTACTGAGGAAAACTATACCGTGTTACATATTGAAGATAATGGACTTGGAATTGATTTAGACAAGTATGGAGAAAAGCTTTTTGGCATGTACAAGACCTTTCATGAAAATAAAGATGCGAAAGGTATCGGACTCTACATTACCAAAAATCAAATTGAAGCCATGGGAGGAAAAATTGCTGTTGACAGCACAGTTGGCAAGGGTACTACCTTTAAAATATATTTCAATGATAAAGATTAACTCTATCTGCATTATAGATGACGACCCAATAACGGTATTTGGCATGAGGAGAATGCTTGATACATTGGTGACTTATAACACCATAAACACCTTCGAAAACGGAAAGCAGGCCATTGACGGTATCAAAGCTATGATGTTAGCGGGGAAAGAAATTCCTGAAGTTATTTTTCTAGATATCAATATGCCCATAATGGATGGGTGGCAGTTTTTAAAAGAATTTATCGCGCTACCAATCAAAGACAAAGTAAGGATCAATATCATAACATCATCTATAGATAGTACTGATGCGCACAACTGGAAGTTGTACAAAGACAAAACGCATCACACGGTCACCTACAATCATAAACCCATTAGAAAGCAGGAAATCGCAGAAATAACCAAAGTAGCTTAAGGGGGCTCAATTTTTATAATTTGCTTAGTTTTACGTTGCTCAATGAGTTATTTAACTATTCATATGAAAGCGACAAAGCAATTCGTAGCCTTATTATTTCTTTTGGTTTTTATTTCTTGTGAGACCGAACCAGAAGATGAGGCTATCAGTTTCCCTACCCACTTTGAGGTAACCAAGGGCGAAGAAACGGCTACCTACTTACAGGTGATCGATTTTTATATTCAACTTGCAAAGGAATTTCCTGAAATCAACATTCAGACTATTGGAGCTACAGACAGTGGTAATCCTTTACACATGGTTACCTTTAATGTCGATGGAGATTTCAATCTCAAAAAAATAGCCGACGAAAAAACCATTATCCTGATCAATAACGGAATTCACCCAGGTGAAAGTGATGGTATTGATGCAACTATGCTCCTATACCGTGATTTAGCAGTGGGCAAAATCAATCCTCCACCTCATACGGTTTTGGTTACCATTCCTGTGTATAATGTTGGAGGGGCCTTGAATCGAAATAGCACTACCCGGGCCAACCAAAACGGACCTAAGTCGTATGGTTTTCGGGGCAACACCCAAAACTATGACCTCAACCGTGATTTTATCAAAATGGATACTGAAAATGCCAAAACCTTTTCGCAGATTTTCCATTTAGCAAATCCTGATATTTTCATTGACAATCATGTGAGCAATGGGGCCGACTATCAGTATACCCTGACCCACCTTTTCACCCAGCACAATAAATTGGGAGGAGCACTTGGTGACTATTTGAATACTGAAATGATGCCACAGTTGGAAAAAAACCTAGCGGCTATGGAATGGGATATCACTCCCTATGTAAACGTTTTTAATGAAGTGCCAGAGAAAGGGTTTTCACAGTTTATGGACTACCCCAGATATTCCACGGGATATACCACGCTATGGAACACCCTTGGTATGATGGTCGAAACCCATATGCTAAAACCATACAAACAAAGAGTTGAAGGTACTTACCACCTAATGAACCAAATGATTGCCATCGCAGAAAAAGACGGCGCCAAAATAAAAAAGCTCCGCGACACTGCAAGTACCCGGCATCACAATTGGAAGCACTACCCCACAACATGGGCCGTTGACACTACAGCCTCCTCCATTATAGATTTTAAGGGCTATGAAGCCGATACCCTGATCAGTGAAGTAACCGGTTTTAAAAGGTTAAAATATGATAGAAGCAGGCCCTTTACAAAAGAAGTGCAATATCAAAATTATTTCATGCCAACAGATTCAGTTGAAATCCCATCCGCATATATCATCAAAAAAGGATGGGGCAAAATCATAGACCGACTTGAGCTCAATGAAATTAAATATTCCGCTTTGAATGAAGATAGCACCGTTACGGTTGAATCGTATCGAATAGCTAGTTATAAAACGCAGCAGCGCCCATACGAGGGCCATTATCCACATTATGATACCAAAGTGAACGCAACTTTACAAACGATAACCTTCTCCGAAGGAGATATCTTAGTGCCAACCGACCAAATAGGTATTCGTTACTTACTGGAAACTCTGCAACCCCAAGCAAAAGATTCTTTCTTCAATTGGAACTTCTTCGATGTAATCTTGCAACAAAAAGAAGGTTTTTCACCTTATGTTTTTGAAGACGAGGCGTTGCAAATGTTAAAAGAGGATGCCGAACTAAAAGAGTACTTCGAACTAAAAAAACAGTCTGATGAAGTCTTCGCCCAAAATTGGTATGCTCAGCTCGATTGGCTTTTTAAACGTTCAAAGCACTATGAAGCGGCGCATATGCAGTATCCGGTTTACAGGGTTTTGAAATAAACCCAGCTCACTACTAATTCAATGCCCAAACAAGATCTTTATATTGATATACGAGTTTTGTAGCGCTTTTTCGATTTTCTCCGGGCCTTTCCATTTCACCCTTTCTATGCCTTCACTTTTCTGGCCTTTGAGCTTTCCCTTATATGTAGTTTTCATGGCGTACCAATGTACCTCCTTGAGTTTATAGGTTCCATTTCTTTTAAAGACGTGATAGGTCGTTTGCAAAACGTTCTCGATTTTCAGTTTCTTAACCCCCGTTTCTTCTTCTACTTCACGTAAGGCACATTCTTCAATGGTTTCCCCTTTGTCTATTTTCCCTTTGGGGAGGTCCCATTTATCATTTCTATAAATAAAAAGTACTTTACCTTCTTTATTCGTAACCACACCGCCAGCAGCTATTTCTAAGGGAATCTTTTTGGTGAACTTCTTAAGGATTTCTTCGTGGTTCGGGTGGTAGATATACGCTTCTTTTAGCTTCTTTTTTCTCAATGCATCAATCGCCTCTTGAATAGCATCTTCATTCAAAAGAAAATATTTGCTGTTTGCCGTTTCGGAGAGTTTATTTGTTAAAATGAGGGGGCGCTCATTGACAAAAACTTTATACATTTGCGTCATGGTTTTAAACAAAGACACGGCTAAAAAAACGGCCGAACTTCTCTTACAAATTAATGCAATTAAATTGGAACCTGAAAACCCTTTTACCTGGGCTTCTGGATGGAAATCTCCCATCTACTGTGACAATAGAATAATACTTTCGTATCCCACGATACGAAACTATGTTAGGGAAGAAATGGGCAAACAAGTAGAGGCGCTTTACGGCAAACCTGATGTAATTGCAGGTGTTGCGACCGGTGCTATCGGCATAGGTATGTTAGTCGCCGAATATTTAGGGTTACCCTTTATCTATGTAAGACCAGAGGCAAAATCACACGGCCGACAAAATCAAATTGAAGGCCGTTTAGAAGAAAATCAAAATGTGGTTGTTATCGAAGATTTGATTAGTACAGGTAAAAGCAGCTTGAATGCCGTAGACGCTTTGCAAAGTTACGGTGCCAACATCAAGGGCATGATTGCCATTTTCACCTACGGATTTGATGTAGCCAAAGAAAATTTCGAAAAAAAGGCCATTGATTTACATACTTTAAGCGACTATAGCCATTTAACTGAAAGGGCTGCAGAATCAGGTTATATTAAAGAGGAGCAACTAACAACTTTAATGGAATGGAGGACAAATCCATCCGAATGGAAAAAATAATATGTTTATAGAATCCCCTAGTACGACAGTCAATAAAAGCGAGCGGGAAGTTTTCGAATTTCTAACCGACCTCAAAAACTTTGAACAATTAATGCCAGATAATATTGACAAATTCGAAGTTATCAATGACAATCGTTTTCTTTTTGCCCTGAAAGGCATGCCAGAAATCGTTTTGGAGCGCAAAGAACAAACAGAATTCAGCCAATTGATTTTAGGTGCTGCAAGCGAAAAACTCCCATTTACCTTAAAGGCTGATATTCGGTCTCTTGAAGATACTAAGTCGGAAGTAGTGTTGAGTTTTACAGGAGAATTTAATGCTATGATGGCCATGATGATCAAATCGCCTATCACCAACTTTATGGGTACGCTTTCAGAAAATTTGGCAAAAGTTTGAGGTCTTCTCAGGCCGCTACTTAAGAAATAATTAGTACAACAAGCTAATTTCCTTTAGATCAAACTCTTTGATAAGGGCGTCTTCAATTTCGACGACTAGTTTTCCTTGCGGTGATATTCTTCTTATAAATCCCATAAATAGATCGCCATTCACATCTTTGAAAGTAGAAGGTTTGTCTTTTCGGAACAGCTGCTGTTCATAAGCTTCCCATAGCCCTGTGCTCGCGTTTTCCTCGAGCCTTAAAAAACTGGCCTTTAAATTGTCTAAAATTTTGTGCAAGAGCATATCGAGATTTACCGTTCGTCCCAACAACAATTTCAATGAAGACACGTTAGAAAGGGTATTGAAAGCCTGCTGGTTCACATTGAGACCAATGCCCACTATAGAAGTTTGAATTTGATTACCGCTAAGCACGTTTTCAATAAGAATACCACATATTTTTGAGTTGCCTGACAGAATGTCGTTTGGCCATTTCACACTTAAATCAGGGACTGATAATCCTTTTAAAGTATTCAGAATAGCTAAAGAAACACAAATATTCAGTAGAAACCGATCGCCTATGGGCAGCTGGTCAAATTTTTTTAAAATACTAATAGTGAGGTTCTTACCTGATTCAGACTCCCATTTAGCACCCATTTGGCCCCTGCCATGCCGCTGTTCTTTGGTGGTAACAACAGTAAAATCTTCCAAGTCTTTCGAAAGCATTAGCTCTTTTAAGTATTGGTTTGTTGAGTCCGTGGCATCAAGTTTGACTATAAGCATATGCAACCCCAGTAATAATGTATAATCTATTCTTAAAAACTAGGGTTAAAAGAACAAAAAAATAATAACTTTGTATAAACTAATATTTTTGAATGCAGAAAGGAAAAGCTAGCGCAGATGAGTTGATAGCATTAATTTTACAGGGAATAGAAGATGTAAAAGGACATGATATCGTTTTACTCGATTTAAGGGAAATTGAAAATACCGTTTGCGACTACTTTATTATTTGTAATGGTACTTCCAACACGCAGGTGAACGCCATCGTCGGGTCAATCCAAAAAACAGTTAGCAAAGCTATCAAAGACAAACCTTGGCATATAGAAGGTCAAGATAATTCCGAATGGGTTCTAATGGATTACGTCAATGTAGTAGTTCATGTCTTCCAAAAGCAGATTAGAGAGTTCTATGATATAGAAGGTCTTTGGGGAGATGCAAAATTCACCGAAATAGAAAGTAGCGTAAACAGTACCCAGAACTAAATTCAGGGTAAAAAAACACAAGAATGGCTAAAGAAAACAATAACAATACAAACCCTAAGAAACCTAAATTCAACTCCTGGTGGATCTACGGATTAATCGCAGTTGTACTAATTGGGTTTCAGTTTGTAGGCAGCAGTAGTTTTAACAATACTTCTGAAACTACCACCTCAGAACTGCACGAGTTTTTGAGAAATGGTGACGTTGACAAGATATTGGTAATCAACAATACACGTCAAGCAAAAGTCTTCTTAACCGAAGAGGCACTTACCAAAGAAGTTCACAAAGATGTATCGGGCAAACCTGCCTTTTTAGGCAGTAGTAACCCCCAATACATGGTAAAATTCGGAGATCCTCAAAACTTTGAAGATGACATCAATGAGATTAAAACCGAAAATAACCTCGATACCATCATCAAGTTTGACAGTGAGAACAATCTGCTGTTAGATATTTTAGTTTCTGTATTACCTTTTGTTCTGATTATCGGTATATGGATCTATTTGATGCGAAGAATGTCAGGTGGCGGAGGCGGCGGTGCCGGTGGTCAGATTTTCAATATTGGAAAATCGAAGGCGAAACTCTTTGATGAAAAGACCGATACACGTACTTCTTTTAAAGACGTTGCTGGATTAGAAGGTGCCAAAGAAGAAGTAGAGGAAATTGTTGAATTCTTGAGAAATCCTGATAAGTACACCTCTTTAGGTGGTAAAATTCCAAAAGGAGCTTTATTGGTAGGGCCTCCGGGAACTGGTAAAACCTTGTTGGCAAAAGCGGTAGCCGGTGAGGCCAAGGTACCATTCTTCTCCTTATCGGGTTCAGATTTCGTTGAAATGTTCGTTGGGGTTGGTGCTTCAAGGGTTCGAGACCTATTCAAACAAGCAAAAGACAAATCACCAGCGATCATTTTTATTGATGAAATTGACGCTATTGGGCGCGCAAGAGGTAAAAACAACTTTACAGGTTCAAATGATGAGCGCGAGAATACCCTAAACCAACTCTTAACGGAAATGGATGGATTTGGCACGAACACCAATGTCATTGTTTTAGCCGCTACCAACCGTGCAGATGTGTTAGACAAAGCCTTAATGCGTGCCGGCCGATTCGATAGACAAATTTATGTTGATCTACCAGATATTAGAGAACGAAAAGAGATTTTTGAGGTACATCTGAGACCAATAAAAACTGCAGAAACTTTAGACTTGGATTTCTTAGCGCGGCAAACTCCCGGGTTTTCAGGTGCTGATATTGCCAACGTTTGTAACGAGGCAGCACTTATTGCTGCTCGTAAAGAAAAGAAAGCTGTTACCAAACAAGATTTCTTAGATGCGGTCGACAGAATAGTTGGAGGTCTTGAAAAGAAAAACAAAATCATCACTCCAGGAGAGAAAAAGACCATCGCATATCACGAAGCGGGTCATGCTACCACTAGCTGGATGCTAGAGCACGCCGCTCCTTTAGTAAAAGTAACCATTGTGCCCAGAGGACAATCTTTAGGGGCTGCATGGTATTTGCCAGAGGAAAGATTGATTGTTCGGCCAGAGCAAATGTTAGACGAAATGTGTGCTACCTTAGGAGGTAGAGCCGCAGAAAAAGTGATTTTCGATAAAATTTCCACTGGGGCATTAAGTGATTTGGAAAAAGTAACAAAGCAAGCACGGGCTATGGTTACCGTATACGGACTCAACGATGAGATAGGTAATCTTACTTATTATGATTCATCGGGCCAAGATTCTTATGGCTTCTCAAAACCGTATAGCGAAGAAACTGCTCAAAAAATTGATGAAGAAATTTCGAAAATTATTGAAGCACAATATCAAAGGGCTATTCAAGTATTAACAGAGCATAAAGACAAGCTTACTACTTTGGCCGAAAGACTGCTTGAGAAGGAAGTAATATTTAAAGAAGATCTAGAAAAAATATTTGGAAAAAGACCTTTTGCTGGTGAAGAGGAATTTAGTGAAAATGGTGAAGCAATCACTGAAAGAACAGCAGCGGATTTGGATGAGGATGTAGCTTCCTAAAAGCTCTTAAGAAAATAAATAATTACATTTAACGTTTTTCAGATAAGAGTTGAAAAACAGCAATATACCAAGTATTACCATTAATGGGGCTATTTGATAAATTATTCGGGGGTGGTAAGAAGAAAGTTTCCAAGGAAACAGTGGAAACTCGAGGCCTACATATGCCAGACTTGAATATTCCTATTGACGAAAAGTTCACCATTCACTTCAGAAAAAACGGCGGTAAATTTCTATACTGTGATTCTTTTACAGAAATCTCCCAGGCTTTAAAAAATATCATTGCGGAGAATGAGTGGAAAAATCATCCTTTCTTTATTATGAATAATTCCCTCGAGGAAAAATTTGTAAAAGAAGGCGTCACCTTTACCGCTAAAGCAAAGGAAAGTGAAGTTTTTTTTACTACTTGTGAACACTTGATTGCTCAAAACGGTTCGATTTTAGTCTGTTCCAACCAGCTTAATGAGAAAAAACTACATGAATTACCCGACAACGTAATCGTATTCGCCACCACCAGTCAGTTGGTAGAATCTATTGGTGAAGGGTTAAAAAAGATAAAGAAAAAATACGGCCATAGCATTCCTGCAAATATTACAACCCTCAAACATTTTCAGGCGAATGAAGATAATTCGGATGACTTCCTAACTTACGGAAGCAGTTCAAAAAACCTTTATCTCTTACTTCTGGAAGATTTATAGGATGAAAGAAGTTCTAAGACGAGCATTAACTGGAGCGGTTTACATTTTTTTGCTCTTATCCGCTGTTTTTCTCAACTCTGATGCTTTCGACTTTCTCTTTATGACCTTTGGTTTGGCTTGCCTTTACGAATACAAAAGACTAGTTGAACTTAGAGGGTACCATATTTTCATTGCCTATTTGGCCCTTTGGTGGGTGTTTATATATCTAGTGCCTGATCAGGTTTTTGTGAATGATAAACTACTGATCGACGTTTTGATGTTTCTTACGTTGATAGTTAATTTTGCATTGCTAGTATATTTATTCTCAAAAAGAGAAAAGCTCTTCAATACCATTCAAAAATTTATTATTGGGCTGTTTTATATAGGTGGAGGTTGTATTTTTCTAACTATGATTCCGTATAAAGACGATGCTTTTGCAAAGCTCCTGATTATGGGAATTTTTATCTTAATTTGGGTGAATGATACTTTTGCCTATTTGGTTGGATCGGCCATAGGGCGAACAAAATTATATTCCGCAGTTTCTCCAAAAAAAACTATTGAAGGTACCTTGGGAGGATTTATCTTTGCTTTGGCAGCGGCTTACATTATGGGGCAATATGAATCTATTATCAATCCTACGCAATGGATGATTTTGGCAGGAGTACTTGTCATAGCCGGAAGTTTGGGAGATCTCGTAGAATCAAAATTTAAGAGAGTTGCCGGTGTCAAAGACAGTGGAGCTATTTTGCCTGGTCACGGGGGAATGCTAGACCGTTTGGATAGTTTGGTATTTGCAGCCCCATTTGCGTATTTAACATTAAATATTTTTGCATATGTTTCATAGAGAGGGTCAAAAAATAATAGTTACAACCTTTTTTATCGTTTGTGCTGTCGTTTTGGCATCTCACTACTATGTTGCTATTCCATGGCTAAAATGGCTTTTACAAATAGGGAGCATTGTTGTTCTTGTTCTTATCCTTCAATTTTTCAGGAATCCGAAACGGAATGTGAAGCTAGATTTTGACGAAATATTAGCACCCGTAGATGGCAAAGTGGTAGTCATAGAAGAGGTAGAAGAAACAGAGTACTTCAAGGATAAAAGACGACAGGTATCCATTTTTATGTCTCCCATCAATGTGCATGTCACCCGCTATCCGGCCAGCGGTGAGATCAAATACTCCAAATACCATCCAGGAAAATACTTAGTAGCTTGGCACCCAAAGTCAAGTACCGACAATGAGCGAACAACTGTAGTCATCAATACACCAAAATTTGGTGAAATTCTATATCGCCAGATTGCGGGGGCAATGGCCAGACGCATTGTAAATTATGCTGAAGAAGGTGAAAGCGTGCAACAAGGAGCAGATGCGGGATTTATAAAATTTGGCTCAAGAGTTGACTTATTCTTACCTTTAGATTGTGCCATTGCAGTAAAGCTTGATCAACATGTAGTTGGTGCAAAAACTTGTATTGCCGCATGTGTAACCAAAAAAGATGAAGAGTGAAAAGTTAAAAACAGATTTTAAGGCGGCTGTGGAGTTTGTGAACAACTACACAAAACCGCTACCTGCAGATTTACTCCTCAAACTATATGCCTACTACAAAATTGCCAACAGAAATAAGAATCACCCGGGTAGCACTACTCCCCTGATTAATGCTTTTAAAGCAAACGCTCTTATTCAGGCCAAGAACATTGGTCGTGAAAAGGCGATGAAGGAGTATGTTAAACTTGTGAAGAAGGAAATAAGTGGCTAGTTGATGCCTGCAAGACCTAAAGCTAATTGCTCACAGCATACTGATATCTGTCACCTACGTATTACTCGTACAAATCATCTAAATCTGCTTCACAGAGTTCGTAAAACAGCTCCCCCATTTTCTGTGTCAAGTCTTTAAAAAAACGTTCTCCTTTTTCGGCGGTGGCCTTGTGTGGATTTCCTACTCCTGTATCCTCAGTTATTTCAGACCATTTTCGCTCGGCCCACATCCAACCTTCCGAAAAGGCTTTGATTCTGTACTTTTTCCCCTTTCCATCTCCCCAGTGGTCTCTTGGCAAAACCAGATCAGGTCTTAAGTACAACATCAAACTGGTTTCCATCTCATCGGCATGATCTCCCTTCTCCTCGAAATACGAATACTTATCTAAGGCGGTTGGAAAAAAAGAAAGGCTAATAAACATTTTTGGGAATTTCAGTCCTAACTCGCGAATAATAGGTTTGAAGTTATTGCCTCCATGACCGTTATGGATCAAGAGTTTATAAATACCTTGGCGATTTAAAACCTCCACAATGTCAGTCAACATCGCCAACTGGGTGCTGGGATTCAAATTCATATCCAAATAAATGTCTGATTGACCGGTATTCACTCCGAAGGGTATTGTGGGAAGCACAATAACCTTCCCTCCTTTTTCCCAAGTCACTTTTGCAGATGCTGTAACCATCAATTCGGCTTGGATGTTGTCGGTGGCATAAGGCAAATGGTAGTTGTGGGCTTCGGTAGCACCCCAAGGTAAGATGGCTAAATCGAATTTGGTGTCTTTTAGAGCTTTCCAATTGGTTTCGGCAAGTATATAAGGTCTCATGAGCATTGCGTTAGATACACAAACTTAGTGAACTCATTTCAACTTTTTCAATTGGCTAAAAAAAACCGCTTCGGCTTGAACAAATTATTCGAAAATATCGAGATAGTAAGCGCAAGTGTATTGACTGCATAAATCCTCACGCTCTTTTAAGCGCCAATAATTACGGCTTCCAGTTTTGCGAAAGGTATAGCTTATGTTTCGGTCTAAAAGTCCGCAGCAACCTTCCGTAAACAGTTTAAGATGTCCTGTAACCGTAAAAACCCTTTCATCTTGCACAGTGACTTTCCCTTCCAACAATACGTATTCTTGTTGATTGCTTGAATACTGGGCGCCCTTTATGACCAATTCGCCTTCCTCGTCTCTTGAAATTACCGCAGAACCGTAGCCATCCCAGATAAATTGAACACCGAACATATGTTCTCCTATCAGGGCATCTTGCGCATTCGAAATGGAAGCTTCTTGAGCAGATAATCTTATATAAGATAATACTAGGATGAGGAAAAAGATCTTCCTTTTCATATTTACACCTTAAAATGCTTGTCTGGCCGTGGGAAATCGAGACCTAATTCGTGTGTTTTCTTTTTTACAGCTTGACCTTGTTTTAAACGCGTCATCTTGTGCCTAAAAACACTATTCACAACGCCGTTTCCGTCTTTGGTAGCTGTTCTTCAAAATAGGTAAAATAAATACCAGCAACTATGGTGATAACAAAATAGGAAGCTACAAGGATACTACCAAACGAAATATAAGCATTTATGCCAAACCAATCTTTTGCTACAAAAATGAACAGTAACCCCATTAACCCGCGGAACACTTCAATCCAAACTGCATAATTCGTGCGGTCCATCAAGGTGGTATAGCCATAGATACCTATAAAAACGAAAGCTCCAAAAAGCAGCAGGCCTTGAAAACCGATATTACCATAATTGTAAAACATGAACAACAAGAAAGCCAAGGTAGCAAACAACTGAAAAATGGCGTAGGCATTCAAAGCTTTTGAACTTGGGGTTGCATAACGTTCAAAATGATATACGTCTTCAATGATGGGAATGGGATATTCTTTCTTTACATCAGCAGGGCGCCAACCAGTGGGCATAAACCAAATACGTATTTTGTCCCAAAAGCTATTTGTTCGCCAGGCATCTTTGGCGAGGCGCCACAGATGTTGAAAATTGATAAGCACTGGATTCCATGTAGCGGCAGGTTTTAAAACGCCATATTGTGGAGGAACATCGTCAAGTTCTTCTTGAAAAGTTCCGAAAAGACGATCCCAGATACAAAGAATTTGGCCCAAATTCTTATCAATGTATTCTGGATTTATGGCATGGTGCACCCGATGTTGTGAGGGTGTAATGATAACATATTCTAACCAACCCAATTTACCAATATGCTGTGTATGGTACCAAAATTGTGCAAATAAATGTATAGGAGCCAAAATGGCAATGACTTCATTAGGTACACCAACCAAAGCAGCTGGGATAAGCAAAAAAGGGAAATAGCCTAGCAAATTCGAGATTGACTGCCGTAAGGCACAGGCTAAATTAAATTCTTCACTACTGTGATGGATAACATGTTGATTCCAAAATAAATTGACCTTATGGCTTAGTCGATGATTCCAGTAGCCTGCAAAATCGATCGCGACAAAAGCCGCCAACCAAACCAACCAAGTCGCTTTGATTTCCATTAATGCCAAATGCTCGAGCAGATAGGGATAGGTCACCAAGATAATTCCCAACCCCAAAGAATCTTTTAAAATATTGGTAAAGCCCGAGCTAATACTCGAGACGGTATCCATCACCTTGTACTTCTGGTTTTTCGCAAAATACCCATAAAGTAATTCTACCCCTAAAAGGAGTATAAAAAAAGGAATCGCGTATAAAAGTGCTTTGGCGTAGGTTTCCATTTTGAGTTTACTTTTTCGGCTTCATTACACCAGCCAAGATCTTAATATCCAAATCATTTTCCGCTGGTGGAATAACACAAGAGTATCCTGTTGTATAGGCGCAATACGGATTGTAGGATTTGTTAAAATCAATAATGATAAAATCATCATTCGGAATCTCCAAATCAACGAATCTGCCTCCCGCATATGATTCGTATCCATTCGACTTATCGGTGAAAGGCAAAGAAAGATGGTTTTCATACGCCTCAGTTTCACGCTGCGCATGGCCTTGATAAATGCTCAAAATCAACTCCTTTCCTTGGATAGTAAAATGTGCCTCACCATACTTTTCATAGACCGGTAATCGATCACCCGTAGTTTTCATTTGAAAAGGAATCGCATTCAAAGTACGAACAAATTTAGCTTTTACCCGAAACGTACTATCAATTGGAAAGAAATTGTGACCCTTAAAAAATTTGGCTTTCTTCTTTAAGGGAGACTCTTCTGGGTCTTTATACTGCGTATTTAACTCCCGCTGAAATTCCTCAGCAGTTTGCTCATTTACTTGAGCATTCATCTCTAAACAAAGAAGAACAGCAACGGTAAGGAGTAAATGAATTGTTCGCATCTGTTGATTTTAATAAGCTTTGGCTTTTAATTAGGGCCCACCATAATATGTGCACGATGCGTACCAGGATCCATTAACCAAGGCATGCCTTTGGCATGAGGCTTTAACGGCAGGCCTGTAGATTCAGCGGTCGCGAAGGGTGTATAAATTACATACCTAAACTGACCATCGCCCAAGGTTGCATTGGTCTTGTCGTAGGTCTCTTCACTTCCATAGAAAATGTACATCATCGTAGGTGACTCTGGCATTTTAAGGGTACCTGCAGCAACTTCAGCACCTCTTATCTCCCTTAATTCCATAGTTTCTTTACCCTCCTTTTTTAATTCGCGGCCCCTATTCATAAACGGATCGAGCTGATTGAAATAACATGCTGCCTGGATACCCTTGTTGTATGGGTTATCTGCAACGCAAACCAAATCATTGGTGCCTTTACGTAGAACGGTCACTTCACCATCTTCATCATATCCGTAAATCATTGCACCATCTTTTTTATCTTCAGGAGCAGCAAGTAAGGCCGTCTTTATTTGAATTTCCTTTGGCATGATTTCTGGTTTTTCTTCCTGCGCGCAGGCTGAAAATATAGTTAAGGCCAAAGTGGTCAGAAATAGATTTTTCATGATATCATTGTTTTTCTAAAGATATGAAATTCCCTTAAATTGGAGTAAATACCTTGCTATACATCCAGCGACGGTCATGTATTCAGCAACCCTAGTTTTTCAACCTTCTTCAACCATTTTAGACGAAATCCGTTCTTTGATAAGCGCAGCGGGCCAATAGCTGTTATGCGTACTTTTTTAATTCCGATAAAGTTCATGGTTAGCTTTTTCATAGCGATATGACTTGGTCTTCCATTGATCCAGCGGTAATACCAACTAGGTTGATCCATGGTACAAATGATTCGAGAAGTTTTACCGGTTATGAACTTATCCCACCAAACGGATCCTTCTCTTTTTTTAAAGGCAAAGCCCGGAAGCAACACCCGATCTAAAAATCCTTTCATTATTGCTGGAACTGAACCCCACCACACCGGATAGACCCAAACAATATGCTCTGCCCACTGAATGCTTTCTTGGGCGTTCAATAAATCTGGTTCGAGTTCCGTCCGTTTGCGATAGCCAAATTCTAAATTGGGGTTAAAAGTCAACTCGCCAATATTAATTTCGCGAAACTCGGCACCCGATGCTAGTGCCCCTTTTTTATACGAAGAAGCCAAGGCGTAATTATAGCTTTCTTTATCGGGATGGCCATTGATGAGTAAGATTTTCATATGCTTTGGTTTTATTAAGTTTTTTGAAACTATGAATTGCCCCAGAAAATAAGCCCAGCAATAACAAACATCAACAACCATTGCCACATCTTAAGATAGATATTTGGAAATTTACTAGAGATGCTTAAGCTAGTTAAAAAAGCAATTCCATAGCCTAGAAAATACAGAGCCAGAAGGTTTAGAAGAAGCGCTGGTTCTTCAAAAAAGTCTGTAAAATTAATCAGCGCCAAACCTATAGTTGCAAATAGAAAGTCTATCGAAACTATATGAAATGCACCCCGACCCATGGTCCAAAATATGCGAAGCCTATTCGGACTTTCCGCATCTGGTTCAATTTCCCTAAGGTTTTGGTCGCCCCCAAATGTGTGTATGATAAAAGTGAACAAGACCAATAAATTGGCAATAATCAGTATGGTATTCATCTTCTTTTTTACCAAAGGTAGTTTGGTAAAAGAAGCTTTCCTTTGATATAAATCAAATTCCGTTTTTCGAATTCCGAATACGACTTAGCGTCTCTTGAGTGATACCCAAATACGAAGCAATATCACCAAGGGGAGCACGTAATTCTATTTGCGGATATTTTTCAAGTAAGCTATCATAGCGTTCTTTCGACGACTTGAATTGTAATGACACAATGCGTTGTTGTAGTTGTAGCATCGTTTTTGTCGTGCTCATGCGTGCCAGTCTTTCAAAGTCGTGATATTTATCGCATAGTACTTCTATATCTTTAAGTTGCAAGACCATAAAGGTAGAGTCTTCCAACACTTCAATATAATGCTGACTAGGTACCCCGAGAAAAAAACTAACTATTGAAGAAATGAAATCGTTTTCAAATGCAAACCAATCGGTAATAGTTTTGCCATCCTTTAGGTAGTACGCTCTTGCACCGCCTTTAGCCACAAAGTACAATTCATACGAATAGTCGCCTTCTTTGACCAAAATATCGCCTTTATTGACTTTTTGCAGTTGCCCCACCTTTTTGACATCTTTTATAGCACCGGGAGAAAGTGTTCCAAATTGTGCAACAATAGAGGCGATTATTTCATCCATCATGCGCTGTTTAGTTTAATTTCAAAGAGGCATACATCGGCGTCTTGATAGTGACTAGGCAGTTCATCTGCACACTGTAATTGTACCATTCCTAAAAAATTGAATCCACACTTCTTGTAATGCTGTATAAGCTTCTCATTATTGCCGCATGTATCCATACGGATGAATTTCTTTTGGTGTGATTTGGCATAGTGCTTCGCCCAGTTTACAATTTCGCTTACAAACTGTCGTCCTCTGAATTCTGGGTTGGTTGTTATTCTATGAATGTATATGGAAGGGTCTTTATCGCGGGCCTCCCAGATCTGAGGATCGTGAAAGGTAATGGCCCAAATACAAGCAATCTGGCCATCAACGACCATCTTAAACTGTCGGTGTTGTTGAATCTCGTTCTCCACCAGTGTACGTTCAAAGGTAGGCCATGTATTTTCTGGGAAGATGGTTTTCTGATATTCGGTCGCCAAAGCATACAGACGGAAGATTTCTGGAATGTCTTCAGAAGTGCTGTTATGGATTTTCAAAATCTTTTGTTTTGATGTTCCAGAATAAAATGTATCACTCGTTTGAACTCCCCAAACGCTTTATCAAACCGATACCGGAAAAGAAGAAAATTGCGCCTAGAATGCCATATACGGCCAGTACCTTAAATTCTCCTGAGCCGTTAACATATAAAACAGCTGTATAGATCAAGCCCCCAATACCCAATAGGGTAAGTACTAATCCAAGTATTTTTTTAATATCCATGGGGCTAAAAATACACAATTTTTTGCTTTGCCCTATACCTAAGTATTTTTTGAACTTGCTTTAAATTCAAGAAATATCAAAACAGCAAGTACTAGCAATTCAGCAACAAAATAGGTCCAACCTAGAAGCGTAAGCTTATGGTCATATAACAATAGAAGGCCAATCGTTAAGCAACAGTACAATAGGTTTAAAGCAGCAATGCCTTTTAAAAAAAGTCGACTATCTGTCTTGAGAAAGAAATAACAACTAAAAGAATAGATAGCAAAAAAAATGGGAAGGATGGCTAGTAGGTGTAGTACATTTTTTGGCATACCAATTTTATCTCCCAGCCCAACTAAAACCACACCCAAAAATAGCGCTGATACTAGGGCTCCAAAACCGTCAATTAGAAATAGGCGTTTTGCGGGTATACTTTGCATAGCTATCTCATTCCAAACTCGCTAAACTCTTTTCTAAAGTCTCAATTTTGGCTTCAGCATCAGCCTGTTTTTTACGTTCTGTTGCAATCACCTGCTCGGGTGCATTGTTAACAAACCGCTCGTTGGAGAGTTTCTTCTCTACAGATTGCAAAAAGCCCTTAGTATATTTCAGTTCTTCCTGAATTTTAGCGATTTCTGCTGCCACATCAATGGTTCCGCTTATGGGAATAAAATATTCGTTCGATTTAACCCGAAATGACAAAGCACCGTCAACTGGAGCAGCTACATAAGAGATTTCAGAAACCTTGGTGAGTTTTTGAATAACAACATCCCAATCTGCTGAAATCTTGCCTTCATTTAGAACAGCAACCTCCAAAGTTTCTTTCATAGGAATGTTCTTCTCCTTGCGAATGGTACGAATACCAGAAATAACACCATTGGCGAATTCAAAACCCTTGATTAAATCGTGGTTTATCGTACCGCCTTTTGGCCATGCAGCTATGATCAACGCCTCCTCCGGTGTCCGCTCTTTGGTATGTTGCCAAACTTCTTCTGTCAGGAAAGGCATAAATGGGTGAAGCAATTTTAAGTTCTGTTCGAGTATATGTATGACTTGATCAAAGCTTGCTTTATCAATAGGCTGTTGGTAGGCAGGTTTGATTATTTCCAATAAGGAAGAACTGTAGTCATCCCAAACCAACCTGTAAATCGCCATTAAAGCATCTGAAATTCTGTATTTGCTGAAATGGTCTTCAATTTCAGCCAAAGTCTGGTTGAATTTTGATTGATACCAAGCGATTGCCTTTTTTGAAGCTTCGGGTTGCGGTAAATCTGCAAGCTCCCAACCTTTTACCAATCGGAAACCGTTCCAAATTTTATTGGCGAAATTCTTTCCTTGCTGACATAAATCCTCATCAAACATCAAATCATTCCCGGCAGCAGAACTTAACAATAGACCCACGCGAACTCCGTCAGCGCCATATTCTTCAATAAGCTTTAAAGCATCGGGAGAATTCCCCAAAGACTTCGACATTTTTCGACGCTGTTTATCGCGAACCAAGCCTGTGAAATAAACATTTTCAAACGGTTTTTCGTCTCTGTATTCATATCCAGATATGATCATTCGCGCCACCCAAAAGAAAATGATATCCGGGCCAGTAACCAAATCATTCGTGGGGTAATAATAATTTACCTCTGCGTTATCTGGCTGTGTGATACCGTTGAACACACTCATAGGCCATAACCACGAGGAGAACCAAGTGTCAAGAACGTCTTCATCTTGCTTTAAGTCGGTAGTTGTTAGTGCATAGTTTTTAGACTTTTCTTGTGCTAGTTTTAGGGCATCTTCTATGCTTTCTGCCACTACGAAATCGTCTTGTCCGTCGCCAAAATAGTAAGCGGGTATTTGTTGCCCCCACCAGAGTTGGCGCGAGATATTCCAATCGCGAATGTTTTCCATCCAATGGCGATAGGTATTTTCAAACTTTTTTGGAAAAAATTTGATATCGTCGGTTGCTAACACACCCTTTATGGCTGGTTTTACTAAGTTTTCCATCTTCAAAAACCACTGGTCAGACAATCTTGGCTCGATCACTGCTTTGGTACGCTCCGAAGTGCCTACCTTATTCAAATATTGCTCCGTTTTCGCCAAAACACCAATTTCTTCCAATTCTTTGGATATTTCCTTTCGAACCACAAACCGATCCTTGCCTTCATAATGCAACCCAAAAGAATTCAAACTAGCATCTGCATTAAATATATCTATGGTCTCTAGTTTGTGCTTTTCACCTAACGCTTTGTCGTTTAGATCATGGGCAGGCGTTACTTTTAAACACCCTGTACCGAATTCGATATCTACATAGTCATCTTCAATTATCGGAATTACCCGATTACAGATGGGTACAATCGCCTTTTTACCCTTCAAATGTTGAAAACGCTCGTCATTCGGGTTAATACAGATAGCAGTATCACCCAAAATTGTTTCTGGTCGTGTGGTCGCTATGGTTACTTTGTCATCTGAACCTTCAATTTGGTACTCCAAATAGTACAAAAGCCCCTGTTTTTCCTCATAAATCACTTCCTCGTCAGAAAGTGTAGTTTGTGCCTCAGGGTCCCAATTCACCATGCGATACCCCCTGTAAATCAGCCCTTTGTTAAACAAATCAACAAAAACCTTGATAACACTGGCATAGCGCTCCTCATCCATAGTGAAAGCCGTACGGTCCCAATCGCAAGAACAGCCCAGTTTCTTCAACTGTTCTAATATCACACCGCCGTAGGTATCGGTCCATTCCCAGGCATGTTTTAAGAACTCTTCTCGGGTCAAATCTGACTTATTGACACCCTCTTCCTTCAACTTAGCAACAACTTTAGCCTCTGTAGCTATAGAAGCATGATCCATACCGGGTACCCAACAGGCATTTTTGCCCATCATACGGGCCCTACGCGTCAATAGGTCTTGGATAGTATTATTCAACATATGCCCCATATGCAGTACTCCTGTCACATTTGGCGGGGGTATTACTATCGTATAAGGTTCACGGTCATCAGGAGTAGAATGAAAATACTTATGCTGCATCCAGTAGTCATACCAACGGTTTTCAGCATTTTGGGGGTTATATTTTGAAGGAATTTCCATTTTTTGGAACAGTTTTTGTCTAAAGGTAGGCGGCATACAAAATATGCCGAAAAAAGGCGTTTGTTAAATAATCGTTTTCGATTCGTTTTTATTAAAAATCAAATACGAAACAAAAATAGCTAACGTTAGTATATAACAAAAGAATTTTGGAGGTTCATTAAAAACATTTACTTTTGAGATTCACCCAAAACAAAAAATGATGAAAAAAATAGTACTCGTATTATTTGTCGGCCTACTAGGATTTACAATGACTGCACAAGATGCAGCAGCTAAAATTGAATTCAAAACGGAAACCGTTGATTATGGCGAAATCGCTAAAGGTTCAGATGGTGTTCGCGTATTTGAATTCACAAATACTGGAGATGCTCCATTGATTATAAGCAAAGTAAGTTCTAGCTGCGGATGTACGATCCCTAAGAAACCAGAAGAACCAATTCTACCTGGAAAAACTGGTGAGATACAGGTAAAGTATGACACCAATAGAGTTGGTCCTATCAGAAAAGCCATAACGGTAATCTCAAATGCAGATACACCAACTAAGGTTTTGAAGATAAAAGGAGAAATTAAAGCTGTAGACGGAAAATAAATCGAATACAGCAATTGTATACAAACCCCAACAGAAATGTTGGGGTTTTTTTGTACATAACGGGTTCGACCAAGGCCATATTTAGAGTGCAGATCTATTCTTGCAAAGGTTCTACCCTAACGCGACAAGGAGAAGAATGTTGGTGTTTAATATAGTCGCTGAGAGATTTAGGCATGGCAAAGCGAAGTAATTCTAGCGCTTTCGAGCAAGTATGTGATTAGAAGATTAGGGTTTTTCCTTAAAGACATCTTTCAGAATAAAGGTAAAAAGCTTGTCTGAATTGGCCCGATCGATAAGTACACGTATCCGCTTCCCTTTACGTTCATTCAACATTTGAAGAATTTGCTGTAATTTATAGGTATGTACGCTTTTGCCATTCACGGCCAGGATAACATCTCCTTCTTGTAGCCCAGCATCTTCGGCGGGGCTTCCAGCTCGTATACCCGACACAACTATTTCAGGAACCAAACTCAATCGTGTTTGATTCTCCATAAGAATTTGAACATTGCCATAAGTTTCTGACTCATTGTGTTTTACGATCCCGGTAGGTCCGGCGATGCTTTCTGCCACATATCGAACCCCGTTGTGCTGAAGGTCGATTCCACTCAGATTATATTGAAAAGGGGTTTTGAAATTTGCATTCTTACGAAGGGTGATTTTTCGATTTCCATAGTCAAAAATAAAATTAAACCGTTTTAAAACCTCACCACCTAGGCTTCCATTTCTGTTACCCAAGCTTTTAATGCCGGAAAAAGACGCCTGATCTGGGAAGGCGGTTTTGGCATCTTCAATAATAAAATCACCTATCTTTATGCTACGCACTTTGGTGCGCTTTCCAAATATGTCTCCAGCAAGACCTCTTCCCAGAAAGTCATCATAATTCTTGTCGGGAATACCAATCACGTCATTTTCAAAGAGCCAAATAGCATCACTACTTCCCGTATCTAAAAGCATACGAACAGGAACCTCCTTTGCATCATTTAGAACAACAGCCCCTTCAACGTAGGCCTTCTTGTTTTGTATAGCTAAGGGAAGTGTCTGACTTTTTTTATGTTGTTTATTCCGATAAAGTTCAGGGTTGTGAAATTTTATATGACCAGCATTGTAATTAATCTCCACTATAAAATCACGAAAGAGATCGTAACCAATGATTCCGTGTACAGGAATACCCAAAGAAGGTGAAAAATTAAGGGATTCGTCTAAAACAACATACAATTCTTGACTTGGGTTCATAACCGAGCCCAACTGGAACATATTAGCCCTTGAGCTCAAGGCCGCTATTGGTTCACCACCACCAAGTCCGCGAATAGTAACTTCAGAAACCTTATTGATTTGTATAGAATCTTGTTCTGTTAGGTTAAAGAGCAATGGGGTACTTACTCCAGAATCTAAAATAAAAGAAAGTTCAGTGCCATTTACCTCCAAAGGAATGACCATAACGTTATTCACAAGTTGAAACTTGACTTTTTCATACTTCTGACCGTCGGGCAAGTCAAAATACTGTGCCGAGGCAACGAATGAAAAGCATAAGAAAAAGATAATATGTAGGCTTTTTTTAAGCAATTAGTGTATTTGTAAGCTAAATCTATTCCTTAAGTTACGATTATTTTGAGTTATATATTTTTATTTAACATAATGTTAAATGCCATGTTGAAGTCAAAATGTGTTCCTCAAACTCGTGTAAAGGGTGCTATATGACACCGCATTCCACATCTTTTTATACCAATCTGCTCTTTCTTATTTTTAAAATTTACAGGTTCGCTCCCATTTCGGCAGGGATGGTTTGAGGACCAGTGGAGCAACCTTCAAAAAAATATAATTTGATTGCCTACTCCGTTACTATTCACGATTTTTGCCATAAATTAGACTAAAATGCCATCCGTATCCCAAAAAGGGCTGAATATGCCCGAATCTCCCATCCGCAAACTCGTTCCCTTCGCTGAGAGAGCTAAAAAAAGAGGCGCCAGAGTGCTGCATTTGAATATTGGGCAACCCGACATAAAAACGCCGCAACTTGCTCTTGATGCTGTAAAGAACAATACGATTGAGGTACTGGCTTATAGTCGAACCGAGGGTTCAGAAACCTATAGGGAGAAATTAGCGGCCTACTATGCCAAAAACGACATTGATGTAACTGCAGATGATATTATTGTTACCACAGGCGGCTCAGAAGCCCTGTCTTTTGTTTTGGGTAGCATAGCCGACGCCGACAATGAAATTATCATTCCTGAACCATTTTATGCCAATTACAATGGGTTTGCTACGAGCTCTGGGGTAAAAGTCATTCCGGTCGTATCACGAATAGACGATAATTTTGCCTTACCTCCTATCGACGAATTTGAAAAATTGATTAGTTCGAAGACAAAAGCTATATTGATTTGTAATCCTGGAAATCCCACGGGCTATTTGTATAGCAAAGAAGAAATACAAAAACTTGCTGCGATTGTAAAAAAGCACAATCTTTTCTTAGTGGCGGACGAGGTATATCGTGAGTTTACCTATGATGGGGTAGCACACTACTCTATTTTACAAGAGCCCGGATTGGAGGAGCATGCGATCATAGTAGATTCGGTTTCCAAACGCTATAGCATGTGTGGAGCACGTATTGGATGTTTGGTTAGTAAGAACAGAGAAGTCATTGCAACTGCTATGAAGTTTGCCCAAGCACGTCTGTCGCCACCTACCTACGCACAAATTGCCGCAGAGGCTGCTTTAGAAACTACACCCGATTATTTTGATGAAGTCAAGGCCGAATATGTAACGCGACGCAATCTACTGATCGACGAACTCGAAAAAATTGATGGTGTCAAAGTTGCGCGACCTAAAGGTGCATTTTACTGTATCGCAGCATTACCTATAGAAGACGCCGAAGATTTTGCACAATGGTTATTAGAAGATTTTAGATTGGATAACGAAACTGTCATGGTTGCACCTGCAGCGGGATTTTATGCTACAAAGGGATTAGGCAAAAACCAAATTCGAATCGCTTATGTGCTTGAAAAAGAAAGTTTAAAGCGCGCTGTGAACATACTAAAGGAAGCCCTAAAGAGTTATATAGGCTGATGATCATTCAACACAACATTTCCTTAAAAAAATACAACACCTTTGGCATTTCAGCAAAGGCGAAATTCTTCTGTGAGGTCAATAGTACTAAAGATTTGGAGGAAGTGCTGCAGCTGGGTGAATACCCTGAAAAATTTATAATCAGTGGTGGAAGTAATATGCTAATTACGAAAGATATTGAGGTACTTGTAGTACATATAAATATCAAAGGGAAAGAAATTATATCCGAAACTGAGGAGCAGGTCATTTTAAAAGTAATGGCCGGTGAGAATTGGCACAATTTGGTGCTATGGACGCTCGAAAATGACTATGGAGGATTAGAGAACATGTCTTTAATACCTGGAAATACGGGAACAGCACCAATTCAAAATATTGGCGCTTACGGTGTTGAGTTAAAAGACACTTTTGTGAGCTGCGAAGCCATGGAAATCAACACTGGGCAAGTACGAACCTTTACGAAAGAAGATTGCCAATTCGGATATCGCGATTCCTATTTCAAGAATGAGGGTAAAGGCAAGTATATTATAACTTCGGTAACCTTTGAATTATCGAAAAAGAATCATCTATTAAACACTTCATACGGAGCTATTTCACAGGAGTTAGAAAAGCAGGCAATACGCAATCCAACGATAAAGGATGTTTCCAATGCAGTTATTGCAATCCGACAAAGCAAACTTCCTGACCCTTCGCAACTGGGTAATAGTGGTAGTTTCTTCAAGAATCCGGTGGTTTCCAAATCGGAATTTGATGATTTCACCAAACACCATCCGAAAGCACCTTTCTACAAGGTTTCTGAGGATACCTATAAAATTCCTGCCGGCTGGCTAATTGAGCAATGTGGTTTTAAGGGAAAGCGCTTTGGCGATGCAGGTATTTATAAAAACCAGGCACTGGTGTTAGTAAATTATAACAATGCCAGCGGTAGTGAAATTTTAGCCTTAGCACACAAAATAATGGAGGCTGTTCAAGATAAGTTTGCTATTCGCATCACGCCAGAGGTAAATATCATAAAATAACCCCCGTTACAAGTAACGAGGGTTATACCAAACCAAACTAACCAAAAACTAAATGTATAGTTACCAGCTACACATTTATCTAATTAAAATCTTAGAAACACTAACTTAACAATCAATTTTATAAATTAGCGTTTACCTATATACGGTAGAGAAGATTAATTTGGATGCCCCAAGCTGAAATTTTTTTCGAACCCAAAACATTTTATGAGCACACTACTAGAAAAAACAATTGTTGAACTGCTTCAAGAGCGCAACGAAAAAGCAATATCCCTACTATATGACAATTATGGCGATACCTTATACGGGGTTGCCCACAAAGTGGTTCGAAATGATGAATTAGCCCAAGACGTTTTACAGGAAAGTTTTGTGAAAATCTGGAAAAAGTCTGACTCCTACGACCCGTCGAAGGCAAAATTATTTACTTGGCTGTTTCGAATTACCAGAAACACAGCCATTGATAAACTCAGAAGTGTCAATACAAAAACGGATAAAGAAATCCAAATGGACGTTTCTGACGTATATAACTTAGGTGTCGAAGGCATTAGACCCGATTTAATCGACGTGCGTGAGAACCTTGAAAAGATAGAGGAAAAGTATCAAATAGTACTTGACGCCCTCTTTTTTCAAGGGATGACACAACAAGAGGCCAGTGACGAATTGAACGTTCCTTTGGGAACGATCAAATCAAGATTGAAAATTGGCTTACGTGAATTAAGGAAGATTTATGACCCAACCGCGATGCTTGCGCTACTCGTTAGCGTACTTATGTAAAGTTTGACCTGAAAAGGCATCAAAAACAAAACAGATGAAAGAAAAAATACGCATATTTTTAGATACAGACCTTCTAGAGAAGTATCTACTTGGCACTACTACAAATGAGGAATCATTTCAGGTAGAGCGATACATTGCTATGTATCCAGAGGTGGCAAAAGAATTTGATGTGCTTCAAGAAAATCTCGAAGCTTTTGCCAAAATGCACGCAGTAAAGACTCCTGAAGGGTTAAAAGAAAAAATTATCGCAAGAATTCGAGGTGAAAAAGCGGGAAGAAAGAGATTCTTCCAATATGCAGTTGCCGCTAGCTTTGCAGCCTGTCTATTCGCCGCCGCTTCTTATTTCTTTTACAACCAGAATCAAAACCTTCAACAAGAGAATGAAATGGTTACTAACCAGATAGAACTCTTAAAGGAAGATATGAAAGCAGGTCTTGAAGATATGAGAAATCAATTCATTGTATTACAGAATAAGAATACCAAAAAATACAATGTAAACGGTAATAAGAAAGCAAAAGAATTGAAAGCGGTAGCTTATGTTAACCCTGTTAAAAAACTTTCGTACATCAACGTAAGTAAGTTACCTAATCTTCCGGAAGATCAGTGCTTTCAGATGTGGGCAGAAGTAAACGGCGAAATGGTCAACTTAGGTATACTCAAGGAAGCCCAAAGTCAAGATAATTTGATGGAACTACCTTATGGTGAAGAAGCAGTGGGTTATATTACCATTGAACCGCTTGGTGGAAATGAAACTCCAACCGTTGAAAATATAGTTGCCAATATAGCGTACTAGACTTACCTATATACAAACAAGTTTATAAGCCCCTTTCTGGGGCTTTATTTTTATACCTTTGTACCAGACGCGAATGTAATTTCATATCTGAAATTACGTCTATACTAATATCGAATTCAAACAGATGAAACTTGTATTATTAACAATAGGATTATTGGCCATCGCATTCGCGGGCATTGCAATCAAGATTTGGTCGAAAAAAGATGGGAAATTTGCCGGCACTTGCGCTAGTCAGAGTCCCTTTTTAAATCAAGAGGGGGAGGCCTGTGGTATGTGCGGGAAACTGCCAAGTGAACAAGATTGTAAAAAAGACGTCACTCCTGAACTGCAGTAGCCCAACGACTCAAGGTTTTATCGTTCATAGCAGTATTACTTTTGGATAGAATTAAGAACATTATTCATGAAACCATTGCAAAGGCAAAAGGAGGTAGTCAAATCGCCTTTAGCAATTTGCTCGATACTTTTTGGAATGATGTTTACGGTTTTCAATTAAAACGTACAGAAAACGAAAACGACGCTGAAGACATTACCATACAAACATTCTCAAAGGCTTTTGACAAAATTAATACCTACAATGAGGACTATGAGTTTAAAACCTGGCTGTTGACAATTTCTAAAAATATTCATATCGACCTCGTTAGGAAAAGAAAGCGCACCGTTTTAGACTCTTGGGGTGGCAATGAAGCGGTTAAAAAAGTGCTCGATGATGCCCCGACTGCAGAAGATCGTTTGATTACCGAACAAAACCTTGCCACTCTGCTACAACATATCAAAAAATTAAAACCACATTACCAGCAGGTAATCAATCTTCGATATTTTCACGAGCTTAGCTATGCAGCAATAGCAACAGAACTTGACGAACCTATAAACAACGTCAAAGTAAAGTTGCTACGAGCGAAAAAGCTACTAGCAGAGGTAATCAAAAAAAAGAACTGATTGGTCAAATTCCAAATTACATATGTAAACTTTTTACAAAGGTAAATCTGGCCAAAACTCCTTTTAATAGTTTGTATCTTTGTCTAAAATTTCACTATGAGTACTGATACTTTAAAAAGTGTTCATCCACCCAAAGGAAAGCCAAAATGGCTTCGCGTTAAACTTCCTACGGGTAAAAAGTACACCCAGCTGAGAGGCCTAGTAGAAAAGTACGATTTACATACCATATGTACCTCGGGCAGTTGCCCCAATATGGGTGAATGTTGGGGAGAAGGTACGGCTACTTTTATGATACTGGGAAACATCTGTACGCGTTCTTGTGGCTTTTGTGGGGTAAAAACGGGTAGGCCTGAACATGTAGATTGGACGGAACCGGAAAAGGTTGCACGTTCCATCAAAATAATGGGCATTAAACACGCTGTTGTTACCTCGGTAGATCGTGATGATTTAAAGGATATGGGCTCGATAATTTGGGCCGAAACCGTGAAGGCGATCCGCAGAATGAACCCCGCAACCACACTCGAAACCTTAATTCCTGATTTTCAAGGAATTGAAAGACATATTGATCGAATAATCGAAGTGCAGCCTGAAGTGGTCTCTCATAATATGGAAACGGTAAAACGATTAACTCGTGAAGTTCGTATTCAGGCAAAATACGAACGCAGTTTAGAAGTGCTGCGATACTTGGGTGAAGGCGTTAACCGAACAAAATCAGGTATTATGTTAGGTTTAGGTGAATTAGAAGAAGAAGTGATAGCAACCATGGAAGATCTTCGAAAAGCTAATGTAGACGTTGTTACCATAGGTCAATACTTGCAACCTTCAAAAAAGCATTTACCCGTAAAAGAGTTTATTCTACCCGAACAATTCAAAAAATACGAAGAGCTAGGCTTAAAAATGGGCTTCCGTCACGTAGAAAGTGGCGCCTTAGTTCGCTCGTCTTACAAAGCACATAAGCATATTAATTAGCTTAGCAGTAGCCTCTCCTCAAATTGAATTTTACATATGAACAAAACAACTATAGGCATAAATGGCTTTGGACGAATTGGACGCACCTTGTTCCGACTGCTAACTAAATACGAACACCTACAGGTTGTTGCTGTTAACGATTTAGCCGATGCAAGAACCTTATCGCATCTTTTAAAATACGATAGTGTTCATGGCGTGATACAAAACAAAATTGACTTCACTGATAAGAGTATTGTTGTCGACGGAAATTCTATAGCCCTACTGAATGAAAATCGCCCAGAAAACATCAATTGGTCAGCGCATGACGTAGACATTGTTGTTGAATGTTCAGGAAAGTTCAAAACCAAGGAAGCACTAAATTATCACATAAAAAATGGAGCTAAAAGAGTTATCCTATCCGTTCCACCAGTTGATGATGACATAAAAATGGTGGTTTACGGTATTAACGAGCACACCATTACCAAAGAAGATAAGATCATTTCAAATGCCTCTTGTACCACTAACAACGCTGCACCCATGATAAAGGTTGTAGATGACCTTTGCGGTATTGAACAGGCTTATATTACCACTATTCACTCTTATACCACAGACCAAAGCCTTCATGATCAACCACATAGCGATTTAAGAAGGGCAAGAGCTGCTTCACAGTCGATTGTACCAACAACAACAGGCGCGGCAAAGGCACTGACCAGAATTTTTCCAAAACTTAGCGATGTCATAGGTGGTTGTGGTATTCGAGTTCCCGTGCTAAACGGATCTCTTACAGATATCACCTTCAATGTTAAAAAACCTACAACGATTCGAGAAATTAATGATACTTTTGAAAGAATTTCAAAAAACGAGCTAAAAAGTATCCTTTTTTACACCCAAGACCCAATTGTATCCGTAGATATAAACAATAGTTGTTACTCTTGTACGTTTGATTCACAGATGACTTCGGTCATTGGTAGAATGGTCAAAATAATAGGATGGTATGATAATGAAACAGGCTATAGCAGCAGAATAATTGATTTGATCAATTTATTGGTTTCAAAAAAATACATTTGAAATTTTTAATAACACATATCAGAGTACGAATAATGCTGGTTTTTCTAGTGTTCCTAGCCGTTGTACCCTTTCTTCAGGGTCAGGTCGATAGTACCGCAACCGATAGTGTAACTTTTTATTTTGAAGAAGCTCGACTTCTTAGAAATCAAAACAAACTTGATCTCGCCATGGTCGCTTTAAAATCTGCAGAGGACCTTGCAGAGCGAAACGATGATAAAAAACTACTCATAGATAGTTATCAAAAACAAGCTATTCTATTTCTTCAACTAGGTAAACAAGATAGTGCTGAAATATTCTGGGATCGCTCTAAGGGGCTTTTGAAGGATATTGAATATCCGTACGGGGATGCGATCTTCAAATACATAGAAGCCATAATGCTCTATCGACGTGACAATAAGTTTCAAGCCTTGTTGATGCTTGAGGAGGCAAAACAACTAAACAATGATCGTAACTTTTTTAATAATATTCTCCTACTTGAAGGAATAATCTATGTAGATCTTGAAAAATACGAAGTAGCCTCAAAAAATTTCAATTCCTTAATTATTAATACCGATATTTTTGAAAAAGACTATCTGGCAACAAGAGCCCACTTGGGCATGTCATTGCTAAATTTTAAGACTGAAAACTATAATGAAAGTGCTACAAATGGAGAAAGTGCGCTCCAACTAGCTATAAAAAATAACTTTGATAAGGAGATAAAAGCGGCAAATGAACAGCTGACACAGACCTACGAAAAAATGGGGCGCTACGATTTGTCTAGTAATAATTACAAGAATTTATTGGTGCTACGAGATTCAATCTTCAATGCTGAAAAAGTTAGAACTGAAGCGAAAACAGCCAACAAAATTCAGTTCGATTTCATGAGTGATCAATTGAATAAGCAAGACAAAGAAATTGAAGAACTGACCGATGCAACGAATAGATCCGAGATTATCGTAATACTGGTTTCCGCATTCTTAATCATCATTTCGCTCTTGGCAGTCTCTCTGTATCGAAATAATCAAATAAAATTAAAGACCAACGATCTTCTACAAACAAAGAATAGCGAGCTTCAAGGGGCAAGAGACGCTGCGGTAAGTGCCATGGAAGCCAAGACCAACTTTTTATCAACCGTTAGTCACGAGCTTCGAACACCATTGTATGCGGTTACAGGCTTAACACATTTATTGCTCGAAGAAAACCCCAGTAAGGATCAACAAGAACATTTAAAAGCACTTAAGTTTTCAGGTGATTATTTGCTGAATTTTATCAATGATATTCTACAAATCAATAAAATTGATGCAGACAAATTAGAGCCTCTAAATATCGATTTCAATTTAAAAAGAACACTTCAGGAGGTTATCGATTCGTTGCAGCAGAGTGCCAAGTCAAACCGCACAAAAATTATTCTGGACTATGACGAAGATATTCCAGGGCATTTGATGAGCGATCCGATCAAGCTCTCGCAGATTTTCATGAATTTGGTAGGTAATGCATTAAAATTTACCAAAGATGGTGAAGTAAAAGTCATTGCCAAGCTAATGAAAAAAGAAGAAGAAGATGTCACCCTTTATTTTGAAGTGGCCGATACGGGCATTGGTATTTCCAAAGAAAAACAAGACAGTATTTTTGAAGGTTTCGAACAAGGATCAATTCAGATCAATAGAGAATACGGCGGAACAGGCCTAGGGCTTACTATTGTAAAAAGTCTTCTAGGTTTATTCGATAGTAAGATTCAACTTGAAAGTGAGCTTGGTAAAGGTAGTTCGTTCTTTTTCGAGCTTGAATTAAAAAGTAAAGACAGTCTTGTTGACGATATCCCATTTGAAATCACCCAACAAGATTTTGACTTTAAGGGCTTACATCTTCTCATTGTTGAAGACAACAAAATCAATCAGGTCATAACCAAGAAAATGTTGTCTAAAAAAGATATGACTAGCGATATTGCAAACAATGGCCTGGAAGCGGTTGAACTAGCCGAAACCAAGAACTACGACGCTATTTTGATGGACATTCATATGCCTGGTATCAGTGGTGAAGAAGCTACCATACGAATACGAAAATTCGATATGCTTACCCCTATTATTGCGTTAACTGCCATCTCGCTAGATGATAGTTTAGAAAGCTTCTATGCCGCAGGCTGCAATGATGTCGTTACCAAACCCTTCAAACCCGAGGTATTCTATCAAAAGATAGGGGAGAATATATTCAACAAAAAAATCAAGAATACGGGTTCATAAGTCGTTCTAGGCCTTTGCTTAAATCTTCCAATCCACTGCCAAAAAAAACATGCTTTATAGCGATGTAGTTGCAAGTAACTTCATTTTTTAAACGCATATAATCTTTCTCCGTGGTCAAAACATTGGGTTTTGATCTTATCATTTCAAGTTCTTGCAGACTAAAATTATGATGGTCTTTAAACCATAAATGTTCAAAAGAAATACCGTTTAATTCTAGAAAATGCAGCAACGGTTTTGGATTGGCAATGCCGGTAACCAATGTAATTTTTTTATCACTCAAATCAGCAATGGCTTGCAAAGAACCGTTGCCTTGAATATTTGGATCGTAGCTTAAATAACTGAACAAAATTATCTGGTGAGGTTTAGGTCTTAAGTTGTCTTTGATTTTCAAAAGGTCTGTTTCAGAACTTTCGGGCGGTATTTTGGTCACCACTACGATATCAGCTCGTTGAGCCTCGCGCCTATGATCACGGAGGTTTCCTGTAGGCAAGTACCAATCGGACGTATACAGGCTATCATATGCCGTCAGCAATAATGCTAAGCCTGGCTTTACCTTACGATGTTGGAATGCATCGTCTAAAATAATTACATCTGGTTTAACTTGGTCTTCAAGAATTCCTATTCCGTTTTGACGATCTGCATCAACAGCAACTCTTAGCTTTTGGAATTTCGAATGCAATTGATAGGGTTCATCGCCTAGGTCGGAAACCGAACTGTCAGCAGTTGCCAAAACAAAACCCTTGGTTTTTCTTTGATAACCTCTGCTCAATACCGCAACTTTGTAGGTATGCTGAAGAAGAGAAATCAACAGTTCCACCATAGGTGTCTTTCCCGTGCCGCCAACACTTAGATTACCTACACAGATGACTGGCGTCTTGTATGATTTTGACGAGAATACACCCCAATCGTATAGGCGATTTCTAATATACACTACTAGGCCGTACACCAAGGAAACAGGAAAGAGTATTTTTCTAAGAAGCCACATTTGAGCGAAAATATAATATTTTATCTTTGACCATCTGAAAAATCACAAAATGATTGTAAAAGAAGTTACTGATCTGCTAGAAGAGCTGGCGCCTTTGTCGTACGCAGAGGATTTTGACAACGTGGGCCTTCTTGTGGGGAATATGAATACTCAGGTTTCAGGAATTCTTGTTGCCTTAGACACTTTAGAAAATGTGATTGATGAAGCAATTGCCCATAACTGTAATATTATTGTCAGCTTTCACCCAATAATTTTTAAGGGACTTAAAAAGATTACCGGAAAAACCTATGTCGAAAGAGTGGTGATGAAGGCTATTCGAAATGATATTGCCATCTACAGCATGCACACTGCCTTAGACAATGCAAAAAAGGGTGTAAATGCCAAAATTTGTGAGGTTCTAGGGATCGAAAATCCCGAGATATTAATTCGCCAAAAAAAGAATGTCAAGAAATTGACAACCTATGCGCCGAAGTCAGATGCAGATGCGCTAAAAATGGCACTATTCAAAGCAGGAGCTGGAAACCTAGGTAACTATTCACATTGCAGTTTCGTCAACGAAGGCACGGGTAGTTATCTGGCCAATGAGGATGCAAATCCTACTAAGGGGCAAATAGGTAAAATACATTTTGAGGAAGAAACTCAAATTAATGTGACCTATCAAAAGGGAGCGGAAGCCAAGATTTTGAATGCCCTTTTCAAAAACCACCCGTATGAGGAGGTGGCTTACGAAGTTTACGCTCTTGAAAACCCCTACCAGCATATCGGCATGGGAATGATTGGGAACCTGAAAAACGCCATGGAAGAAACAGCCTTTCTTCAACATCTAAAAAAAACGATGCATGCTTCATGTGTAAGGCATTCTAAATTACTCGGTAAACCGGTAAAAAAAATCGCAGTACTCGGCGGTAGTGGGGCATTTGCCATTTCAGCAGCTAAGGCAGCTGGAGCTGATGTATTTGTAACTGCCGATGTAAAGTATCATCAATTCTATGAAGCAGAAGATGATTTGGTGATAGCCGATATTGGACACTATGAAACTGAGCAGTTTACAAAAAACCTTTTAGTTGATTATCTTACGAAAAAAATTCCTAATTTTGCAGTCCGTTTATCGGAAAGTAAAACCAATCCGATCAAGTATTTATAGATATGGCAAAAAAAGCAGAAGCAACTGTAGAGGAGAAACTAAGAGCATTGTATGATTTGCAATTAATCGATTCTAGGGTTGATGAAATTCGCAATGTGAGAGGTGAACTTCCACTAGAGGTTGAAGATCTTGAAGATGATGTATTGGGACTTAAAACCCGAATGGACAAATTAAAGACCGATGTTGAAACCATCAATTTCGAAATTACGGCTAAGAAGAATTTGATTGATGAATCAAAAGCATTGATCAAAAAATATACCGAGCAGCAAAAGAACGTTCGCAACAGTCGTGAATTCAATTCAATTACTAAAGAATTAGAATTCCAAGAACTTGAGATTCAATTAGCCGAAAAAAATATTAAAGAATTCAAGGCTCAGATTGAGCAGAAGAAAGTTGTAATTGCTGAAACTAAAGAGCGCCTTGGAGAAAGAGAAACCCATCTTAAGCACAAGAAAAGTGAGTTGAATGCAATTTTAGCAGAGACTGAAAAGGAAGAAAAAGCGTTGTTGAGCAAATCTGAAAAGTTTCAGAAGGATATCGAAGAACGTTTGGTCAAAGCTTATGTACGCATTCGAAAGAATGTAAAAAATGGTTTGGCAGTTGTGCCCATTGAAAGAGGTGCCTCAGGAGGTTCGTTCTTTACAATTCCACCTCAAGTACAGGTAGAAATTGCATCGAGAAAAAAAATAATTACCGATGAACATAGCGGCAGAATATTGGTTGATCCTGTTTTAGCTGAGGAAGAACAAGAGAAAATGAAAAAGATGTTCGCTAAACTGTAACTACAAAAAAAATAAAAATATCAAGGCCATTCGTTTGTTAACGGATGGCTTTTTTGATTAATTTTATTCCAAACCAGTCTCATGCGCTTTTTAGGAATTTTTGCTGTTTGTTTTCTTCTTTTTTCTTCATCTGAAATACAGGCACAAGATTTGACTAATTACCAATGGAAGAACCGCATTATTCTATTAAAAGACACTGATCTAGATTCAGACTGGTTGCAAGCGCAGCTCAAGCGCTTACAGTCAAACTCTAAAGAACTGCTTGAGCGGGAAGTGGTGTTGTTCTTGCTTTCAGATAATTTTGTTTACGATGAAAAACGCTTGAAAACAAATCTCCAAGCAGATACTATTATATCACAATATGGGCTTTCAAGTTTTGAGGGGCTAGTACTTATAGGTAAAGATGGTGGAATAAAATTGCAAGAAGAGTTTATCGTAAACCCGACAATAATTATCGAATTGATAGATAGTATGCCCATGCGCATGAGCGAAATGAAAAATTAATTGCAATTCGCAGTAATAGTAAGTAGTTACCTGCTACTTGATAGGAGCTGTATCGCGCTATGGTGATACTAGAACACTGTGATACAAGAGCGCATTGGATGCCGCAATTAACAACTTTATAGCCTTAACCCGAACTACTTTACTGCAAAGTCAATGGATGCCGTAACCTTGTTAACGCGGATGTTTTATAAATCGGGAAAGCTAAAAATATACTAGATGGAGAAATTGATACCATCAACGTTCATCGTCGCCATTACCTGTGCCTTTCCCCTTTTCCTGTTCTAAAAGCGCTGAAGATTAGAGCGTATACCAGCTTATTAGAGCAGGGATAGCATTTTACTTTCCACTTCTTTACTCGCCCATTTCTCCTCGATATTGGGCATTTGCATAACTTCTCGCATAATTTTTTCCTGTTCATCACCTATAGCAAGCGCCTCGGCATAGGGCTTTTCTGAAAAGGTAACACGTGAATAGGCCGGAATCCACTTTTCAGGATACTTGTTAGAGAAATGCTTTTCAATCTTTTTTTGCAATAAAAACTTAGGATCAGCAGTTTTACTGCTCATTTCAACAAAATTACGATAGCTAAGTTCGGCAATGGCGTCGGCATTGGGTTTTCGTTCCTTCTGATATTCTTGAAAAATAGTCTCCCAATCGTCTCCATATTTTTTGATAATGTGATTCAACATGTAGATATCTTCGAAACCGGCATTCATACCTTGTCCGTAGAATGGAACTACGGCATGAGCAGAATCGCCCACTAGGGCGACTTTATCCCAATACGTCCATGGATAGCATTTCATGGTGACCATGGCACTTGTAGGGTTTTTGAAAAAGTCCTCCATCAAATCGTCCATGACCTGCATCACATTGGGGAAGTAGCTCGAAAAGAAGGTCTTCGCCTTTTCTTTAGTAGTTATACTATCAAAGGATACCTCTCCTTCAAAAGGCATGAACAACGTACAGGTAAAACTTCCGTCTAAGTTGGGCATGGCTATCAGCATAAACTTTCCTCTTGGCCAAATATGAAATGAATTCTTGTCTAGCTTGTGAGTGCCATCATCATTGGGAGGAATTGTCAATTCCTTATAGCCTACATCAATAAAGTCTTGCGAATAGTCAAATCTACTGCGCCTTTGCATTTTGTGGCGCACTCGTGAAAAAGCCCCATCACAACCAAAAACGATATCAAATTGGTATTCCTTCCATTCTCCTTTTTCTGTAGCTCCAGTAAAGAGTTTTGCTTCAGGGAGGTCAACATCCCATACTTTCTCCTCAAACTTAAAAGTGACTCCAGCATTTTCTGCCAAATCAATCATTTTGCGGTTTAGTACTCCCCTCGATATCGACCAAATTGCTTCACCTTCTTTACCATATTTTTGATAGTATTCCGCTTGTCCTACGACGTGCATTGCTCTTTTGTCTAACGGAATTGCAATCTTCTTTATTTCGTCTTCAAGGCCGATCTCACGAAGTGTTTTCCATCCCCTATTACTCATTGCTAGGTTGATCGAACGGCCTGAAAATTCAACATTTCGGATGTCTGGGCGGCGGTCAAAAACAGTAATCTCGTGACCAAGCCGTTTGAGGTATATTGCCAGTAAAGAACCCACTAATCCCGAACCAATAATGGCGATGTTTTTAGAAGTTTGCACCATAGATCTATTCGCAGTTTATTGAATAGCTTTTAAAGTTACTAAAAATAGGATTCTCTGGTAAGTAAGCACGAATAAATAGGACTAATATCACAGAAAAGTAAATGTTATGATAGTTTAATAATATTTTAACGCAAACAGCAAATCCATAGTAACTATTATATCGTAAATAAGTAAACATTCCGCGAGAGCGTCTATATATATCCAAAAAAGTCCTTCACAATCGTATTGCGAAGGACTTTTTCTTTTTGTTTATATTCTCAGGTAAAAGAAAATAGCCCAAAAGAAAACCTTATTGAAAAAGTTGAAAGGACTCTCGTTTCTTTCTTGCGAAATGACCTACTCTAGCACGCCGTCTACAATTCCATATGCAATAGATTCCTCGGCACCCATCCAATAATCACGATCAAAATCTTTCATCACCCGATCATAATCTTGTCCACAATTTTCGGCTAAAATGCGAGCGCTTAGCTCTTTGGTTTTGATAATCTCCTTGGCCTGAATCTCAATATTTGAAGCTTGTCCTCTTGCACCACCACTTGGCTGATGAATCATTACCTGGGCATGCGGTTGAATAAAGCGTCTTCCTTTTTTTCCTACAGATAAAAGTATGGATCCCATTGAGGCGGCTAAACCTGTACAAATTGTAGAAACCGGACTTTTCAAAGACTTGATCGTATCATACATTGCAAAACCAGAGGTAACATAGCCTCCCGGACTGTTGATATACAATTGAATTTCTTTGTTATTCTGCATATCTAAATACATCAGACGATCAATTACATGTTTGGCCGATTTATCATCTACCATGCCCCAAAGGAACACTTTGCGCTCGTTCAACATTTTTTCATCTATAGCCTCTTGTATTTTTCCTTTTTTCGTACTCATTTTTTAATTTCTTGGTAAGCTTCAAAATTAATCAATTTATTGGGAAATTGAATAGCAATAAAACCTACGATATGAATCTATTAAAGGTAAAAGCAACTATATTTGACAAAAATTGAGAACCATGAAAAAAATTATACTCCTAGCAGCGTTCATTTTTGTTACCACCTCAAGTTTTATTGTTTTTAAATCAGTACAAGAAGTATCCATTCTACAAAAAGTAGCCAACGCCAACGGTTTCGAAAACTGGAAGAACGTAAAAGAAATAAAATTCACATTTAATGTGGATCGAGATACCACGCATTTTGAGCGTGATTGGACCTGGAAGCCTAAAACCAATGATATTATAGCTAAATCAGATAAGGGAACCATAAGCTACAACTGGGCCGACATGGACAGCGTTGCGTACAAGACGAACGGAGGTTTCATAAATGATAAGTTCTGGTTACTGGCACCGTATCAATTGGTTTGGGATGCTGATAACTTAACCCATACGCATTCCAAAGACGCTGAGGCCCCGATGAGCAAAAAAACTATGCAAAAACTAACCATTGTTTACGGTAACGAAGGAGGATATACACCGGGAGATGCATACGATTTTTATTTCGGCGATGACTTAGTTGTTCAAGAATGGGTTTTTCGAAAATCAAATCAGGCTGAACCTTCAATGATTACCTCATTCGAAGATTATAAAATGATAAACGGACTCAACATTGCTACGATGCATAAAATGGCTGAAGGCAGTTTTAAATTATATTTCACGAATGTGGCCGTAAAAACCCAATAGAAAGAACCCCTATTTCTTTTGTTGTTGCAAAAATAGGGTAGCTCCTAAGATGAACAGCGCACAAAACAACAACACCCAAAAGCAGCTTACCAAAGAAGAATTGTCGGCTATTTGACCCAAAATAGGCGGAGCACATAAAAAGCCCGCATAGCCGGTACCAGCTATAAAAGAAACGCCTTGAGAGGACTCTACGCCCTTGACGTTGCCCCCTATTCGAAAAACTTCGGGAACCATTACTGAAAATCCGAGTCCACATAGAGCGAAGCCTAAAATGGCCAAATACATATTCGTTGTAAGCACCAAAGTATAACCGCCGAGTACCAAAAGTGTTCCGAAGGCCACCATTTTAATGGAACCGACTTTAGCGCTTATACCATCTCCTAAGAAACGACCAAGGGTCATGGTTATTTGAAAACCTAAGAAACCTGCACCCCACAAAGTTTCTGGAGCTATGCTGATCTCCTTGAGGTATAATCCACTCCAATCGACGATGGCACCTTCGCTGCCCATAGCGATAAAAGAAATCAAGCCCAACAATAAAAAAGGTTTAAATAGTCTAAGGCTAAAGGGTTCTTTTTCTATTGTGGCTGCAACAATAAGTATGTATTTTTTGTAAAATAAGAGATTCACAACTAACACCAAAACTGCGGCCATAGCCATGTGTAACACCGGATTGTCGAAAGGACCAATCAAAAAGCTACCTAGCCCTGCAAGTACACCTCCCAAACTAAAAAATCCGTGGGCCGCTGACATGAACTTGGCCTTATCTTTCTTTTCAACTTCCGTGACCAATGTATTCATGGCGATATCGGTAAAACCGTTAGAAGCTCCAAAAAGAAACAGACCCGCCATTAAGGTATAATATGTTGGTGCTAGTAAGGGCAACATTGCCGCAGCACAACTACATAAAACGCCGTACCAAGTAGCCTTTCCTACTCCTACCCTATTGATAATGGTCGAAGCAAAGGGAAAAACCGTAAAAACGCCCAGTGACAAGAAGAAAATGGCAATACCTAATTCTGATTTGTCAATATGCAAGGTCTCTTTTACGGTTGGAATGTAAATGGCCCATGTACCGAATAAGATGTTCAAACTAGCGAACACCCATGCAGGACCAAAATATCTAGGATTTGAAAGAATTAACTGGAGGGATTTCATCTGAATCTAATTGCAACCACAAAGAAAGATACATTGTTCTTTATATTATAAATCAATACATTCCAATTACATAACGATTTATTCAAAAAGAAGCTAAAAAAAGTTATTTTATGATAGTTTTATGCTGTGACTTATTAAAAAGAAAGAATGAGGGTAGACAAAACAAAAGATTTTCAGCTCAATAATAAACTAAGAATGCCCGCAATAGGTCTTGGAGTTCTCTTTGCAAAAAATAACGGTGAAGTTGAAAATGCCGTCATTTCTGCTCTAAATACCGGATATCGAAAAATTGATACCGCTTCTGCCTACCAAAACGAGCAGGGTATTGGTAGTGCATTAAAAAAAAGTTGTATTCCTAGGGAGGAAATTTTTCTGACAACCAAAGTATGGAATAATGAGCAAGGTTACGATCAGACCATGCTCGCTTTTGAACGAAGTTTAAAAAGACTTCAAACCGATTATGTTGATATGTACTTGATACATTGGCCTGTAAAATCTAAATATAAACAGACCTACAAGGCCATGGAAAAAATATACAAAAGCGGTAGATCTAGAGCTATAGGGGTGTGCAATTTTGAGATTCATCAGTTGGAAGATTTGATAGCGCATGCTGAATTTGTTCCCGCGCTTAACCAAGTTGAAATGCATCCACTCCATAGTCAAAATGATCTAGTGGGTTTTGCAGCTGACCATAATATTCAACTCGAAGCATGGCGGCCAATAATGATGGGTGAGGTTTTAAAGATTCCAGAATTGGTACAAATAGGAAAGCACTACGGTAAATCTGCTGTGCAAATTGCACTACGTTGGCTGATTCAGCGCGGAGTAGCCGTTATTCCTAAGTCTGTGAATACACGGAGAATTAGAGAGAATTTTGAAATCTTTGATTTTGAGTTATCAGTACAAGACATGCAGGTCATTGAAAGCTTGAATCAGAATAAGACGCTTGGTGAAAATATGTCACACATTACATAAAATAATCAGCAACAGAATACTATTTGCGTCAAGTATTTGAACATACATTACTCTTAAAATATGAAGCCTATATATGAGCCTATAATACCAAGCCCTAACACTTCTTTCAAAGTCAAAAGTTATGCAGCAGAATCGAGTTGTGAAGTAGCCGGTTGGCATATACACCCAGAATATGAAATAGTCTATGTAAAAAATGGAGCCGGAACGCTCAAGATTGGTACTAAAACCCACCACTATGAAAATGGTGTTCTGGTCTTTTTAGGAGGAAACATTCCTCATTCAGATTTCGGCAACAATGAGAAAAGCAATCGTCAGGAAGTTGTGGTACAATTTTCAAAGGAATTTGTAGATAAGAAAATTAGTTATTTTCCTGAATTGGATGCCATTAAAAGGCTGATTGAAAAATCAAAATACATCCTCATTTTTGACGACAAAGTCAAAACCGACTTAGGCAAGAATTTTGAACGTTTTATGCAATTGAATAATCAAGATAAATTATTAAACCTGCTATCAATTCTTAGTCATCTTTCCAACGCAAAGAACTATATCAAGTTATCAAGCCTAAATATGTTACACGAATTCAGGGAAAAAGAAACCTATAGACTTAAAAAAGTTTTTGAGTATCTAAATACCCATTATAATCAAAAAATTATAATTGATGATATTGCTACTAAGATTGGTTTAACACCAAATTCGTTTTCAAGGTTTTTCAAAAAAATGACCAATAGAACCTTCATAGATTTCGTTAATGAATTGAGAATCGAAAAAGCTGTAGACAGAATGAATGAGGGTAGTGTGACAATCGCTGAGGCTATGTATTATTCTGGATTCAACAGCCCCTCTTATTTTGCCAAACAATTTAAGAAATATCAGGTAGTTACTCCTTCTAACTATTTAAAAAATATTGAACGAAGTTAGAAATTGAATTCCCATTGCATTAAATTGAGAAAGACCGTCTAAAAGACGGTCTTAATTGTATCAATGAGGTCTGAAGGTCAAAATACGTATTTAAGCTAACCCCTGATTAATATTATCCACATCGTTTTATAAAATTCCATCTTGTAAAATCTCTTTCGTACAAACTACCACGGTAGGTTACGCGGTCGCCAACAAAGTATCTTTTACTTGGTGACCAAGCCTCTACACCGTCGCATGAATTGGTGTCACCACCAGTATCATCAGCTGGAGGATAGATTGAATTGGTACCTTGTATATCTAAGGAAGAGATTCTTGCTTGCCTTCTCGGCAACACATTGCCATTCAAATCAGTTATTGTCGGCCTGCCGTTTTTACTGAATGTATAACTACCGTACATCATGGTAGAATTGATATCAAACTGGCTTGTGACCAAGGTAGCGGAATTACTCTTATAGAATTGATCTACAGCATTATTCTGGATATTCTCAAAGTTAATGATAATGAAATCATCTCTATCACGGCGATTTTGTTCGTGAATATAACCTAGCGTATGTCCAATTTCATGAATTATAACTACAGCTGTTGCCCGAGTTCCTAAACGTATAAAGCCCCTTGAACCATTTACTCCCAAAGTTGCTACTCCTGAGTTGCTATTCGAACCCGAAGAAGAAATGGTTACGTAGTTAGATTCATTAGTACGCTCTTTAAAACGAACGTTCGTCTTGCTAGTCCATTCATCAAAAGATTTTTGAAGTTCTGACCGAACTGATGAACTCAATCCTGAAATTCGGTATACGATAGTACTATTAGGCCATTTTCTAACCCCCCCTCCTAGTCCGAGACCGGCTTGACTATCTTGTGGTTCGGGGTTTTCTTCAAAAGAATCGGGAGAATCGGCCAATTGATCTTCAAACAGTCGTGCATCACTACCGGCTAAACTATAGGTGCCATCTTCTTCCAATCTTACTTTTACAGCATCACCTAAAAAATACTTGGTGATAAATTGGGTTTCTTGATCAACAACTGTTTCTACCTCATCAACAGCGGTTTCAAGTTCATTGCTAACAGCATCTTTCTCACATGCTGCAAAGGGCAGTATACATACCATGCCCATAAGTGCGATTGCTAAAATTCTTTTCCTGCGTTTCATTTTTTCATTTTTAGTTTTCATGTTCATTTTAATTTTGGGGTTAAAACTCACATATATGTACGCAACGAATCAATCTAACGTAATTATAAACAGGCAGTTTTCGACGAACTGTAAGGGTAAGAAATTATAGTGTACTGATACTGTTGGCCTTATGAAATAGAACAAAAAGGTAAGAATTCACATATATCAACTTTAAGAAACACCTTCTATAATTCCTCTTTTTAAAATCTGACCGAAGCGATACATATCTTCAAATGAACAATAAAAAGGTGCCGGTGCTAATCGAATAACATTAGGTTCGCGCCAGTCGGTTATAACTCCGTTTTTCATCAAAAAATCAAACAAGGGTCTTCCCTGCCCATGAAGAAAAACAGAAAGTTGACAACCGCGGTCTTTCGGAGTTATTATTTCGAACGAACTAGCAACCTCTGCATCAATCTCATGAAGAATAAATTCTAAATAGGCTACTATTTTATTTCGTTTTTCAATCAAAGCAGGCATACCCACTTCTTCGAACATTTCCAAAGAAGCTAGGTAGGGCGCCACTGATAAAACCGGCACATTACTAATTTGCCAAGCATCAGCATTGTCCATAGGCTCAAATTCGGGTTTCATCTGGAAACGCGTTTCCTTCTTCGTGCCCCACCAACCTTCAAATCGCGGAACATCATCTTTACCCAAATAACGTTCATTAATAAAAACTCCAGAAGCATTTCCAGGACCGCTATTCATATATTTATAACTACACCATGCGGCGAAGTCGGCGTTCCATTCATGGAGCTTTAATTCGATATTTCCAACGGCATGAGCTAAGTCCCAACCCACATATGCCCCTACTGATTTTCCAGCCTTGGAAATGCTTTCTATATCGAACACTTGGCCCGTATAATAATTGACACCGCCTATAAGCACAAGTGCAAGTTCATCACCTATTTCCTCAATTTTGGCGACAATATCTTCAGTTCGCCAATGAAGTTCTCCCGGTCTTTTAGCCAATTCTACTATAGCTTGTTCTGGATTGTATCCATGAAACTTCACCTGACTTTGAAACATATATTGATCTGACGGAAAGGCTTTTTCCTCACAAATGATTTTAAAGCGCTTTGAAGTGGGCCTATAAAAAGAAACCATTAGTAAATGTAAGTTTACGGTAAGTGTGTTCATTACCGTAACCTCTTTTGTTTTGGCCCCGACAACCTTCGCCAAAGGGCCTGCAAGTCTTTCATGATAATCCCACCAAGGTTTTTTGCTATGAAAATGCCCTTCTACAGCCAATTCCTTCCAATCGTTAATTACCTCATCAATAAACTCTTTGGTTCGTTTAGGTTGAAGTCCTAGGGAATTTCCGGTAAAATAAATTACCTGCTCTCCATTTACTTTTGGAAAATGAAATTCATCACGATAGTTACGCAACTTATCTTTGGCATCTAAATTTTGAGCAAATTCTAAGGTGTTATGGAAAGTCATTATAGCATTTTGTTCAAATTTACGACTTCAATCTCGATATAAAGATGCTAAATATCTTCAAAGTCGGTTAACCGCATCTCAATCAGGTGCTTTTTAAACCCAACTTTTTCATATGCTCTAATAGCGGCAACATTTTCATCATAAACCGTAAGTCGTACTTCTTTTATCCCTTTAGAGACGGACCATTTTTGCAGTTCGTCAACAACCAGTTTGTTAACTCCCATTCCTCGAAATTCAACTCGTGTGAACATAAATCCCAAATACGCGTAAAATTCATGGTCTAAGTAATGACGTGCCTTTTTGATTTTGGCATAGCCAGAAGCAATAACTTGAGCATCATGCTCGACCACAACTACCGTTGCATCGGATGCTTTAATCATTTCAGAAATATCGTAATACGAAATAGGATCCTCCGCTAAAGTAGGGTCAAACGGCCTTTCAGCCTTTATCACTCCTTGCTCAAATTCTAATAATATCGCTAAATCTTCCAATTTGGCGTTTCGCACTATAAAATCACCCATACTATTCTGAAAAATGATCAATGCTCTAAAGTACTATATTTACCGAAAAATACATCAATGCACTTTTTATCGAAGGCCCTAGAAAATTACATAAAAGAGCATTCGGCGAACGAGCCCGACCTATTGCAAGAGCTTACACGTGAAACCCACTTAAAAGTAATTCAACCCAGAATGATCACGGGTCATTTTCAAGGTAGGGTTTTAAGTATGCTTTCAAAGTTAATACATCCTAAAAATATTTTGGAAATAGGTACATATACTGGTTATTCAGCGATTTGTCTCTCAGAAGGACTTCAAAAAAATGGGGTGTTACATACTATTGACATCAACGAAGAATTGAGTTCAATTCAACGCAAGTATTTTGATAAAAGTGGATACGGAAATCAAATCATTCAACATACAGGGGATGCGATAGCCATTGTTCCAAAATTGGATGTTGTGTTTGATCTTATTTTTATCGACGCGGAAAAGATAAGCTATGATACCTATTTTGAAGTAGCTATTCAAAAAACAAGACCAGGTAGCATTATTCTTTCCGACAATGTACTGTGGTCAGGCAAAGTGGTGGAACCGTTAGACCCTAAGGACAAGGCTACCAAGGTGTTGCTCGATTATAACAAAAAATTGAAGGAAGATGCACGAATAGAAACTGTTTTGCTTCCAATTCGCGATGGACTCACCTTGTGTAGGGTACTTTAAGCCTTTGATGCATCCTGTAAAAAAAATAGGCGCATAGAATTCCAACCATACTTCCAACCAAAATATCGAGCGGATAGTGTACCCCTAAATACATACGACTGAAGGTAAATAACAACGGCCACACCAATATCATGTAGATCCATTTCGATTTTTTGCGCAAATAGAAAATGGAGAGCATGGCGATACTAAAAGAACTCGCGGCATGACCAGAGAAGAAGCTATAGTCTGAAGGTTTGGTCAAAGCGCGTAAAACTGTATTGACGCTGGCATCGTTTATAGGTCGTAGTCTACCCACATTTTCTTTGGTGAGAAATATGGCAGCTGTAACGAACAACAACATGAAAATGAATGAGAACATTATACCAATAGACTCCTTAGGGCTATGGGTTTTGACTAAAAGGAAGATTATCAGTAGAAAGAGAGGAATCCAAGTTGGGAATTTAGTAACGGTGAGCCAAAAAGAATCAAACTGTTCAGACCCTAAGTTATTCAGATAAATGAGTGCTTGTTGGTCCCATTCCAAAAGTTTTTCCAACATCTTACTTTCTTTTGATGGAGCCTGAAAACTTCTCTACGCCATCTTTTACTTCATTAATTTCTTTTGAAAGGCCCGAAGTCAAGTTGCCTTTTACATCGTCAATGTCCTTTTTGATATCTGAAACTATACTGGTATCTATGCCTTGTTTATCGGCACTTCTTTGAATTTCTTGTTTGATGTCTTCGGTAGCATCCTTCAATTGGCGCATACCCTTGCCAAGCCCCTTGGCTATGCCAGGTATTTTATCGGCGCCGAAAACCATTACCACAATGAACATGATAAAAAATATTTCAGCTCCACTAATAAACAAAAAGTGCAATAAATACATAGTACAAATATAGTCAAGTTTACGAACTCATCTTACTAAAAAAGACCTGTCTAGTTCTAAAACTTGACAGGTCTAATCTGTTGAAAGCGTTTATTTAACCTTTGATCTTTTCTTTCATCTGATCAAAGTCGCTCTTCTTTTCTTTTCGTGGCCAGCCATTATTGGTGGTATCGATATCTGCAGTTTCTGCCTTTGGGTCTACCAATATGCCCGTAAGTTCTTTTTGAGAAGAAATGACAACGCTCACTTCCTTATCGTTCTTTCTCCAAATCTCAGCAGGATACGTGATGTTCTCAGTAGAACCGTCAGCATAGGTATATTCTACGATTAGCGGCATTGGAATTCCGCCTGGCTTATCGTATGTCACCTCATAAAAATACTTTGGCTCCTTTACCGCAGCTCTTTCGGAGGCAGTCATATTATCCATCATGAACTCTTTAAGTGTTGTAGAACTTTCTGATGGGGTTTTTCCTTTTAAATTGGTATCAAAATCAGCAGTATCTTCTTCTGCCAAAAAGACCAACGGAGGCAAGTCTTCCATTGATTGACCACTTTGAGCGACAGCCGCTTTAAGTTTGTCAGAAGGCGTATCTGTAACATAGTACTTTTTGATGCCTTTTACACCAATATCTACATAATCAGTGGTATAAAACCAACCTCTCCAATAGTAGTCTAAGTCTACAGCCGAAGCATCTTCCATCGTACGGAAAAAGTCTTCAGGAGTCGGATGCTTAAACATCCACCTTTTTGAATAGGTCTTGAACGCATGATCAAATAATTCTCTGCCCATGACCGTTTCACGAAGAATATTCAAAGCGGTTGCCGGTTTTCCATAGGCATTTGGACCAAGTTGGTATACATTTTCAGGATTTGACATAATGGGTGAAATCGTACTTTGATCACCGCTCATATAAGGCACAATTTTAGATGGTGCTCCCCTTCGTGAAGGATAGGCCTTATTTGGTGCCACCGCTTCAGGATACGCTTCTCCAAATTCTTGTTCAGCCATATATTGCATAAAGGTATCTAGGCCTTCATCCATCCAACCCCACTGCCGTTCATCTGAATTTACGATCATCGGGAAATAATTGTGACCCACCTCGTGAATAATAACGCTTATCATTCCGTATTTCACACGATCTGAATAGGTACCATCAGGATTTGGGCGCCCGTAATTCCAACAAATCATGGGATATTCCATTCCCTGGTTTTTTGCATGAACTGAGATCGCTTTTGGATATGGATAATCAAAGGTATGTGAAGAATATGATTTTAACGTATGGGCAACGGCTTTGGTAGAGTATTCCTCCCAAAGCGGATTTCCCTCTGGTGGATACATGGAAACGGCCATAACATCTCTGTTGCTCATTTTAACTGCTTGCATATCCCAAATAAATCTTCGCGATGTTGCAAAGCCGTAGTCGCGTACATTCTTTGCTTTGAACTTCCAGGTTTTTTTCTTTTCGGAAAACCCCTTAGAGGCTTTTTCAGCTTCTTCTTGAGTAACGATTATAACAGGTTTGTCATACGACTTTTTAGCTTTCTCATAACGCTTCATCATGTCTTTTGAAAACACTTCCTTCCGGTTTTGAAGGGTTCCGGTGGCATCTAAAACATGATCTGCAGGTACCGTAATGCTTACATCATAGTCTCCAAATGTCAAGGCGAATTCACCATTGCCCCAGAATTGATGGTTTTGCCATCCTTCGACATCATTGTATACAGCCATTCTTGGAAAGAATTGTGCAATTACATAAGCCCGATGGCCATCTGCAAATTGCTCGTATCCTGATCGTGCACGATCAACAGTATGATCGGGTATGTTAAAATTCCATTTGATTGAAAACGAGATCTGTTCTTTGCTTTTCAAAGGTTCTGGCAAATTAATGCGCATCATTGTAAAGTTTATGGTATGCGATAGCGGTTTACCGGAAGCATCCTTAACGTGCTCAATAACAAACCCACCATCAAATGGTTCAGTCAAAAACTTACTATTGAAGGTAGAGGTTCTATAAGCCATAGGTACCCCATCTCCATTCTTCAATGCTGCCTTTGAATCTTTTTCTCTAATATTCTGATCTAACTGTACCCATAAAAACTCTAGGTCATCAGGAGAATTGTTGAAATAAGTAATGGTCTCATCACCATAAATTCTATGGTTTTTATCATCCAACTCAATTTTCATAACGTAGTTGGCTTGTTGCTGATAGTAATCTGGACCTGGCGCTCCTGATGCGGAACGGTACGTGTTTGGAGTGGCAAACTCCTCATACATCTGCTTAAATTTACTTTGATTGGTGTGGCCTGGTTCTTTTTCTTTTGGTGTTTCTTCTTGTGCAGTCAATACGGCCCCAAAAAGAAAAAGCACCGATGCAAAACAATACTTAATTTTATTCATCATTTGTATTAATTATTAATAGCGTGAAATGTAAAGTTTTTTTAAGAAATGCTTGAGAATTGTTACAGTTTTAACATTCCTTTAGTATCCGATTTCAACAGGACAAAGCTTTTTTTCTTTTCCTTGACTTTAAAATGTACCACATTTTGTTGTTCATCAAAAAGATCGGTCAATATGGCGTTTTGAACTTGGATAGCTTTTACAGATGGAAAATCGATTTCAGGTACTTCTAGATAAAATATACATACATCGTTGTCATACTTTCGGCCGATAAAGTCATAGGTCTTTGGTTCGTTGTTGATTTCAATTTGAAACTTCTTACGCAAATACTTTTCCAAATATTCATCTGCTAGTTTTGATTCATTTTCGGTAGCTAACTTTGCTGTGACCTCATAACGTTCTAACAAAACTGCTTCGAGATCATCAATAAAAATACGGGTAGTAATTTGTAAAGCATCTTCTTTTTCAGCATAAGCAATATTTGTTACACTTACATAAAACTTGTGGGCAATTGCAAACCCTAACAAGGGTAAAAGCAAAACAAGAAGGGTTTTTTTCAAATGTTTCATTAAGTCTTCTATTAGGTCCTACAAAAGTACGCAAATGGCGTGCCAAGATGCCATTCAATTCAGTTTGTTATTTTTTCGATATTTCAAACTTTTTTCCTTCATAAACTCCCAGAGTTTAAGTTTATCTTGATGGGCAATCATATCTGAAAACGTGGAATCGGTTTCACAGAAATAAACAAAATCATCAATTTTTTTCTCGGGAATTTTAAGGTCTTTGATATAAAGTGAATCGGAGTAATATTTTCTTACTTGATTTAGCAATTTAATATCTGAATCTAGTGCTATACGTTCGTTTAGCATTTTTGTTCTACCAGAAAAATAGTTGAAAATCGGATCTGTATCTACCTTAAACCCGATTCCTATCTGCAGATCCCAAGTTCGAGCAGTGAATAATTGTCGCTGTGCTTGTGAAATAGGTTTCAAATTAGCATTTGGTAAATTCTCTGTTGACGCTGTAATAACAGGCCCAATTTTTATTCTATTCATATCGCTATTCAATTTTCCAGAAAGGCCATACGGCATAACAACAACTTCACTCAATTTCATTACAGATTCTACTAAAACAACATCTAACCTTTCACTTTTCAAAATTTCGAATGTAACTACAACTTGCTTCCTCTTGAATTGAACTGCAGAAAAGACAAGGGTATCATTTAGTTTTACCGAAATGGTGAAAAAACCGTTAGCATCAGTAATAGTTCCTCTTCCACTAGTGATATTAGATACATGCGTGGCGGCTACGTCAGCATCTTTGCTATACACTCTTCCCGCAAGTTTGGTGGTATAGCTTTGGGCGTTTAACAAGGTTCCCATGCAAAAGAACATTATAAAAACAATACGTATACCAAGACAAGACAATATTTTATGATTTATAAGTTGCGTCAGAAGTAATTAATCGAGCTCATTATTCTCTCGATATGCGATACTCTTCCTGCGAATATATTCCCATATTTTAAGACGGTCATGTGTATCAACTATGGTTTGGAATTCGGGATCTACCTCACAAAAATATAATAGATCGTCAATTTTTTCTTCAGGTATCTTAAGGTCGGATTGAAACAAAGAATCGGGGTAAAACGCTTTAACCCGTTCGGTTCGGGAATACAAGTTATTTCTGGCAATTCTTTTCTTTAACATTTTAGTTCTACCACTTATACCGTTTAAAATTGGATTCAGTGGAATCAAACCACCTCCTGATGTAGCCTCAAACAATTCACGTTCCGCCTTTGTTATGGGCAGTACGTAGGCATTTGGCAATCCGAGCGTAGAAGATGTAACAACGGCATCAGTTTTTACTATATTGATATCTTTAGTTATATCTCCAGTCAAGTTATACGGGGTAACAACCACCTCATCCAACTCAGTCAATGCATCTTCCATCTGAACATGAAGCATGCGCTGCTGTAAAATTTCCCTTGTTACGACAATTTCCTGTTCCTTAAACTGCACAGCGGAGATAATCAACGTATCGCTAAGATTAGCTACTATTTGAAAAAAACCATCTATATCGGTAATTGTAGCTCTGTTTGTAGAAATATTCTGCACCGTGGTAGCGGCGACATCACCCTCTTTACTATATACCCTACCTTCTAGTTTTTTTGAAAAAAGGGACTGTGCCCCAAGCGAGGTTGACATCAAAACAAACGCAAAAAAAAGAATGCTATTTTTGATCATCCAATTCCTTGAGAAAGATTTTACTTTCAGTAACTAGAAAATCAATTAGTTCAAATTCATTTTCTTTTTTTAGCAGCGACTGTGCCGGCATTTTGGTATCGCAATAGTAAAGAAATGCATCTATTTTGTCTTGCGGAAGACTTAAATCTGAAACAAAAAACTCATCTTCATATACCTGACGTAGCACATCGCTCACTTTTAATGGTGCCTTTTCTTCAACTTGGTTCCTTTTAAGAATTTTCGCTAAGGCCTTGTATATTCCAACAAAATTCAACCCATCTCGCATACCCCGTTCGGTTTGAGAAAGTGCAATGTTTTCTACCTCTGCTGACCTGTCAATTTCGTATTCAAACTCTTCCTTCAGTATTTTGTTCTTCGATGCTAAAAAACGCTCTTGCTGATCAGGAGTAACAACTACTTCCTGAAGCTGGGTAACTTTCTCATTTACCTCTATCACAAGTCGATTATTCCTTAGGATTTCTTCCGTAATTTTTACGATTTCAATTTGGTAGTTCAATGCGGAAAAAACCAATTCATCGCCTACCTTAACCCGAATTTGATACTCCCCGTTTGCGTTGGTAATTGTGGCCATTTCAGAGGTGGTGTTGATTACATTTTCATTAGGTACATTTACATTGCGATAAAGCACCTTACCTCTTAAAATAACTCGACCGTCGTTTTGCGACCATAGGGTAGATGAAAAGAAAATCACTAAAACAAAAAGTAAAACTTGCTTCATATATCGGTTTTTCGATTTGTATACTGAAATAATCACGTTTTTGGTACGTAGGGTATTTCGGTTCTAAATGGTTATAAAGAAAATATAAGTTTAGGTCTAAAAAAAACCGACACCACTAAACTTTTGTTAATTTGTAAGCGTATATAACCAAGAATTTTAAAGTAAAACATTACGTTTTTATTGTTAAAAAAACCTAATTCAGCTATTCCATTGGCTCTTTACCCCACTCAATGTACATTTTACCTAGTAATGTGAAGTTTGTTGATGTATAGTTATATTTTTGTTTGTTTGCTCAACGTAACACCCCTTGTTCCTATGAGAAATTTAATTCTAATCCTACTTATAAGCCTTTTTATGTGCGCTACTCTTAGTGCTCAGGTAAAAATTGGTGACAATCCGCAAAATATTGACCCTTCTTCAGTTTTAGAACTCGAGAGTACTGATAAAGTACTTGTCATTACTAGGGTTTCAACCGCTCAGATGAATGCAATAGTTCCAAGTCAAGGTGCTTTATGCTTTAATACTGATTTGCAAAGCGTGCACTATTACGACGGTACGCAATGGGTAAATATCGGTGGAGGGGGAACAGGTGGACCATTGACCGCTGACGCAATTGTAAATACGCAACCCACTATAGTGATTACGCCGACTGCTACTGGAGATAATTTAGAAGTTGCACCTAATAGTATTCGTAGTGAACAAATTGTGGACGGGGGAATTAATGGGGTAGACATTCAAGATGGCTCCATAGGACAGGGTAAACTTCAAGACAACTCTGTTACTCAAGAGAAACTATCGGAAAATTCTGTGGGAGCGTTTGCCTTAGACAATGACAATATCGGTGTCAGTGCCTTTAATAATGATGCAGGATATATTACGGCAGGTGATATCACTTCAATTAGTGCCGATGCGGGCAACGCTATTACCGCTGGTAGTGATGGAGGTGCCTATTATGATGACACCAACCTATTGATGGATGTGATGGACAATGCCGCTGACATTGCTGCCGATAATGATCAGAGTCCGGCCAACGAAATTCAGAATCCTACCCTCACTGGAACCATACTTGGTCTTACAAACACGGCTGGCACGGTTGATTTAGGCCCATTAATTAGTGCTGGAGGTTCTGATGATCAGAATATAGGTCCTGTCACTTTAGATGCTTCGAACATATTATCTATTGGTATAGAAAATGGAATGCCAGCTACCGTAGATTTGAGCTCGTTAGCCGGTGGAACCGCTGATGGTTCAGAAACCATAATCAATCCTACGGCTACGGTAACTGTTGCCGGAACTGGAACCGCACTTGACCCATATTTGCTTACAGCTGTTGGTGGCGGAACAGGAGGAGCAGTTATTTCGGATGCGACTTTAACCGGTGATGGAAGCAGCGTGGCAGCAGCTTTGGGGCTTGCAGACGACGCTGTAACTACAGCCAAAATATTGGACGCCAATGTTACAGACGCAAAAATTGCTCCTGGAGCTGCGGATCAAATTTTAAGGACCGCACCCGATGGACTCTCTGTTGGTTGGGTAGACTTGCCTACAGGAGGAGCCGTAATATCCGATGCTACTTTGATAGGTGACGGAAGTAGTGCTGCCACAGCCTTGGGGCTTGCCGACGACGCTGTCACAACAGCTAAAATATTAGACGCCAATGTGACCACTGCAAAGATTGCTCCTGCGCCCGACTTAACACCGGCGGCAGATCAAATGTTGATCACTACCGATGCGGGCGTCGTTGAATGGGCTCCTTTAACTCCTCATATGGGTACGGCAAAATCAATTTTCTTCGCTGATACCGATGGCACCCCAACTACAGCAGATGATAACGTTAACCCTGACGATGATCGCGGTTTCTTCTGGGACACCGATGCCAGACAGCTGGGCGCCCAATCCTTTGGAGCACTTTTTATTGGTTTAGAACCAGGTAATGCGCAATCAAATGCGGCAAAAGTTCATATAGCTGATAATTTTCCTGGAGTAGCCTACGCACTGCAACTACAAAACAATAGTGCTACTGTGACTGGAAGAACCACAGGCATGTTGTTCGCCACAGAAGGCACGGGTAGTTATGGCAAAGGTGCGCTGGTATATGAATATCAAGATACTTGGGCAAGAGGTGATTTTCATTTCCTTCAAAGGTCAGATTTCGGACCCGGCACAGATGATAATCCCGATTTGAGTCACAGAGCATTTACCATTAAAAATAATAGCGACATTGTGCTGTATGGGGGAATTGACGTTGATGGAACAGGACTAGGAACTGCAGGTCAAGTACTAAGTTCAACAGGTACCGGTGTACAATGGATAAATGCTGGAAGTTCATCAATAACGCTCGCGGGAGACGTAACCGGACTATCGAGCGCGACACAAATTGCAACTGGTGCTGTTAACTCTGACAAAATTTTGAATGGGGCCATCGCTACAGAAGATGTCGCAGATGATGCTATAACGGCTGCAAAAATTGCTAGTGACGTGGCAGGTATCGGTCTTACCCAAAATGTAACCACAGGAGCCTTGGAAATTGCGGATGATGCTATTACCACGGGAAGAATTCTAGACGGTGAGGTGCAGACTCTTGATATAGCAGACGACAACGTGACGCCAGCTAAAATAGCAGAAGGTACCAATGGTCAGGTTTTGACGACTGATGCGTTAGGTGATGTAGTTTGGGCGGCACCTGTGTCAGGGGCAGTAATAACAGATGCTACCATCGCTGGTGATGGAACCTTGGCAACACCTCTGAGCGTTGCTAATGATGCTATCACAACTGGAAGAATACTAGATGGGGAGGTGCAAACCGCAGATATTGCAGACAACAACGTGACTCCAGCTAAAATAGCGGAGGGTACCAATGGCCAGGTTTTGACTACTGATGCGGTAGGTGATGTAGTTTGGGCAGCACCCGCGGCAGGTGCAGTAACAACAGATGCTACCATTGCTGGTGATGGAACCTTGGCAACACCTCTGAGCGTTGCTAATAATGCTATCACTACTGGAAGAATACTAGATGGGGAGGTGCAAACCGCAGATATTGCAGATGCAGCAATTACAAGTTCGAAGTTGGCTATTGGATCAGTGCAAGGCAGCTTTATGGGTACTAGCGTAATTATAGCTGGAACCATAGGCACGGCAGATATTGGCGCGAATGCCATAGGTAATGCAGAAATTCAGACTGGTGCTGTTAGAACAGGAGAGATTTTTGACGGAACGATTACCGATACAGATATTGATGCTGCTGCAGCTATTGTTGGAACAAAAGTAGATCCAGACTTTGGAGCCCAAGATGTTTTGACAACCGGAAACGTTGGAGGCAATGTAATTACTGCCCAAGGAAATCTAGTCACTGTCACCGGAAGTATATTCAAAGGCGCTACTGACGTTCATCCAGACTATGTTTTTCAAAAATATTTCACCGGCTCCTCTTCACTAAAGGATGATTACGACTTTTCAAATCTGACGGAAGTTGAAGCTTATTTAAAGAAGTATTATCACTTGCCAGGCATAAAGTCTGCTCAGCAAGTCGAAATGGAAGGAGTTTGGGATGTTGGTAAATCGAACTTACAAAACCTAGAAAAAATCGAAGAGCTTTTTCTGTATACCATAGAGCAAGAAAAGAAAATCAAAACTTTAGAGTCTGATAAGGATTCATTGTTAAATGAGCTGGAGCAAGTAAAAAAGGATATAGAGGAGATTAAAGCGTTTTTAAAGGACAAATAAATCCAACCAATTTATGAAAAATCCACTTTTCATATTAGCATGCCTCATAGCTGTCACAGCCAACGCCCAAACGGCTCTATACAATTCAGGCAATATGCAAATTCATGACCAAGGTCAATTGGGTTTTCATATCGATCTGATCAATGATGGATCTTTTGATGAAAATTTGGGTTTAGCAGGTTTTTATGGCGATCTGCCTTTAACCGTTTCTGGTGCCTTCCCTGCTACTTTTTTTGATTTGGAAATTTCCAACCCTGACAATGTAGTGCTGAATACCAGTCTAAATACAAGTAATAATACCAACTTTGTACTCGGAAATTTTATCACTCCGCGAGCGCAAACCGATATATACCTTAATTTCTTACAAAACGCAACCAGCAATGGTAGTGGTGACATCGCTAAAATAAATGGATACGCAGCAATAAGCAACAAGCAGAATTTTACCTTTCCAGTAGGCGATGCTTCACAACTACGGCAATTGGTTTTGAATTCAGATGCAGTAAACGTTTTTGCCAAATGTGCATACTTTTTGGAAGACCCTAATAGTCCGTCAACTTTTCCAACTGGGTTTGACACGAATACCAAGGTGCCAAGTTTAGGCACTATTAGTACCACCGAATTTTGGCATGTAGAGGGTAATGTGCCCTCCACCATTCAAATCACATGGAATACGCGAAGTAATATAGCAGCAATAGTTACCGATGTTACCATGCTTGACATTGTAGGTTGGCGAAAATCAAGTAACCAATGGGTGAGTATAGGCACCAATGGTGCTATAGGCGATCTTACTCAGGGTTTTGTACGTTCCGCTAGTTTTATTCCTGATGATTATGCAGTGATCACCTTTGGCAATAGCCTTGGCGAACCAACAGAATTAATTAATCCTGATAACTTTTTGGTTACACCCAATGGTGATGGGGTAAATGATGTCTTAGTTATTCCTGAGACCGACCTGTCTCCCAACAATTCTATTCAAATTTTTGACCGTTACGGTTTGAAAGTCTTTGAAATGAACAATTACACCAATGAGTTTAACGGTTTTGCGACAACAAACAACTTTGTAATTGCTAAAGACAAAGGACTTCCATCGGGGGTTTATTTCTACATTCTTTCCTTACACGACATTGAACTTGATTTTCAAGGGTTTTTATATTTGGCTCGATAATATAATCGCATGCGCACGATCTGATATCATGGTTTATGCTATTCTGTGATATTATTCCTACAACAATATTAGGATAAATGACATCTTTTTCCTACATATTCACAACAAATTTTATCTAACTCATTTACTTTAAGATAGTTTTGGGCTCGAATCATTAATACCCCCCAAAAATGTTTTTAAGGAAACTTACCGTGGTTATTATCCTTTTAGCCACCAATGGTCTAATCGCTCAATTAAAGGTAGGCGATAGTCCCAATAAAATAGATAATTCGTCACTTATTGAACTTGAAAGTAGAGATAAAGCCTTAGTACTTACTCGGGTAAACTCTTCTCTCATGCACAAGATAAAACCCCTTGCGGGGGCTTTGGTTTACAATACAGATAAATCTTGTATATTTTATTTCAATGGAAATCAGTGGACCAACATCTGTGAAAAGACTGATGAAGAAGGTCTTTCTTTTGCCGAAAACAATGATGGATCTTTTACCATTAGGACATCAGAAGGGGCATCCTATACCGTAACCAATCTAGTTGGTGAAAATGGAAATGCTGGTGAAAAAAGAGATACCGGTGCAACTGGACCACAAGGCATCCAAGGGGAGACTGGTGAAACAGGACCACAGGGAATTCAGGGTGAAAAAGGAGATACAGGAGCACCAGGAATCCAGGGTGAAAAAGGAGATACCGGAGCAACTGGTGCGATTGGACCACAGGGAATTCAAGGTGAAAAAGGAGATACAGGAGCACCAGGAATCCAGGGTGAAAAAGGCGATACGGGAGCAACCGGGGTAACAGGACCACAGGGCATCCAAGGTGAGTCTGGTGAAATAGGGCCGCAAGGTCCACAAGGTGAAAAAGGTGATACGGGAGCAATAGGTCCACAAGGAATCCAAGGTGAAAAAGGCGATACAGGAGCAACCGGTGAGACCGGAGCAACAGGACCACAGGGAATTCAGGGTGAAAAAGGAGCGACCGGCGCAACAGGACCACAGGGAATTCAAGGGGAAAAAGGAGATACTGGGCCAACAGGACCGCAAGGCATCCAAGGTGAGACTGGTGAATCAGGACCGCAAGGTCCGCAAGGGGAAAAAGGCGATACCGGAGCAACTGGTGCGATTGGACCACAGGGAATTCAAGGTGAAAAAGGAGATACAGGAGCACCAGGAATCCAGGGTGAAAAAGGCGATACGGGAGCAACCGGGGTAACAGGACCACAGGGCATCC
>NZ_JBDWJN010000003.1:0-878033 GCF_039974175.1 Maribacter sp. | reverse complement strand
AGTATGTCCTGCGGTAGTTGCGGCAGTCCATGCCCCTCCATTGATGCTGTATTGGTAATCACCTGAACCACCGGTTGTAGGTGTTACGCTACCTACGGTAATCTGTCCGAGTTGCAGACAGGTATATGCTTGTGTTTGTACAGCCTCGGCAGCCAGGGCTGCTGGTTCGGAAATAACATAATCTAAATCTACTATACAGCCAGAACTATCGGTAACTTGAATAGGATACGTTGCAGGAGCAAGACCTACGAAAGAGGGTGTTGGCTGCGTAGTTGCACCAGCATCAATACTATAGGTAAAAGGACCTACTCCCCCGGTTGGTACAATAGTAATGTCGGCATCCGTACTGCCGTTACAACTGACTTCTGTGTCACCAGTTACCGCTATTGTCATGGCCCCATTGTCTGAAATGGTAACGGGGTTGGAAAAAGAAAAACATCCATTAGCATCAACAACTATAAATACATAGGTGCCATCTTCATTTGGAAAATATTCATCAATAAGATCATTGTCTGTGTCTCTCCATCCGAAGGTGAAAACATCCTCTACCTGATAGGCACCCCCGGGAATTGCAGATACTGAAGCGTATAAGTCAGTGCCATCCTTGCTCCATATGGCAAAGCCATAATCGGGATTTGGAAAACCTCCTGCTGCTGATACGGTTATTGTTCCAGCTGTACAACCAATATCTTGTGTTAACAGCGCTGAAACTGTTGGATCTGGAGTACGAGCAACCGTTACGTTTTGTGAGATGGTACAACCATCATCAGTGGCCACCTCTATGATGTAATCGCCCTCATTTACATTGAACGTATGCGTATTGTCAGGTTGCGCCGTTTCGTCATCAATCAGTGTTCCGTCAGATTGTCTTAGAATGTAGGTATAGTTCGGTTCTACATTCAAAATATCTACTTGAATACTGCCTTGGGTATTACAGTTTGCAGGGCTAGTGGTGATATCAACTTGAAAGTTTCTATCTAGGATACCGATATCGGGTGTGCTGAAGACACAAGCATTCGTAATAGGGTCTCCGCTACCGTCTAACTGAACAACGTCTACACGGTACTGGCCGTTTGAAGTAATGGTAAAGTTGGGGCCATTGTTTGCACTATACGGAACTAATATTGCATTGTTTGTAATGTCAACTAATTGAAAGCCATAACCAGCTCCAATATTAGTAATATTGATATATCCATCGGTTGTACAAATGATGTCTCTTGTTTCGTATACCAGATCTAAGTTGTTTTGAAAGACATCAAAATAGAACCTGTTGAAACAGCCGTTTTGATAGGTCACCACCAAGCGGTATTTACCTGCTGAATTGGCCGTATAGCTGCTTCCTGTGGCTACTTGATTCCAAGTACAGGTTGCATTTTTATTGGCACAATCATCTGGAGCGGCAGTACAACTACCTTCGTCTAAAAGCTCCCAAGAAATGGTTTGCGCATCAGTTATATTGGTTTGTAAGATTTGAGAATCACCGGAGCCGCACAAGAAAATTTTGGCAAGTTCATCTCCATCAATACTACAGGTTGCAATTTCGCCTTCAATATCGTTAGTGACATCCGCATCAGAATTTACTGTATTGAAATAGTCGATAATAGGGTTAATAGTGTTGGAGCCGAAACGTTCCACTACCAGTATCTCCTTAAACCCTTTACAAGGGTCGGCAACTATTTTATCAACGATATAAGTACCTTCTTGAGATACCAGTAAGGTATCAGATGTGCCCGTTTGTAAGACGGTATCGGTGGCATCTAAAATGCCATTTTCATTGTCGTCGAAAACCCATACATAAGTATCAAAATTGTTACCTACATCTAAAAGTACATCATCACCGCAAAGTTGTACAGTTCTTGTGAAATTACAGTTTTCTAAATCGTCTAATAGGAAGTTGGTAGCACCAGGAATAATAAACCCGCAGCTATTAAAATCCGTTACGCTGGGGTCATCGGTAATTTGGTTGTCATTGACGACGCCTTCATAGGTTGAATACGCCAAGTTTTGAATTAGATCGGTACAGGCATCAATAAAATCATAACAGTTCTCTGCTACTCTAACGCGCATGCGAATAGATGATACAGGATCGCTGACTTCAATAAGGTTGTCAGGTATGGTGAATAATACAGTCCTAGTAGGAGCATCAAAAGTGTAGGTTACCCCTGGAGGAAGCACAAAATTACCCTCGTCTAAGGTTACATTTATTGGCAATACATCGCGAATAGTGTAGTTGGTACCATCATCATTCCCCAGGTTTCGAAAAGACAACACATAATCTAAAGTTTGACCCAAGTTCACACCTAGCCCTGTAATGTCATTACCCGCAATATCTTCTACTCTTTTTTCAAGTACAATATCGGGTTCAATAATTTCAATATTAAAGGAGTTGAAGTAGGGATAATATTGATCGCCATTTGTTTGAAAACGGAAAGTAGCTGCTGTTTCGCTGTTGGGTATTACAGAGTTTGCAAAATTGTTTAAGGTGAAAATATCAGTGTCAAAACCGAGTGTATTTGCACTGCTTGGATTTCTGCCCGGCAGGTCTACGCCATTTAAGGTAATATTGCTATTGAAAAAGTTGTTAGCAGGGTTACTTCCATTACTCATGGTAGTAAATGAGGCATTACTGGCAGCACGAATTCGCATACGGTCTCCGGTAATTCTAAAATCACCTTCTAAGGTCGCGGCTCCTATATCTGCATTTACTTGGCCAGCAGGAATGGTGGTGAAGCCATTATACGGAATATCTATTTGATCTGTATTTCTTACCCTTGCAAAACCATCAAAAGTGGTTATCAGTTTTCCTGTCAAGTTCGGATTTTCATAAACGATAACGAGCGTCCAACCCCCCGTAGAACCCCCACCAGGTGTCAAACCTCCGGTAGTTGCCCGTATGTTAGCAACGGTGTAGTCTCCTGTAGGGTCTGCTAATGGTGTTAGCAAGGCTGTAATATCTGCGTAACATGCATAAGGGCTGTTTTGTAACACTGATGCATCTGTGCTGGTAAAGCCATCAAATAGCACTTCATCGGCCGTAATATCAACATAGGTGCCGCCTGGGACCCGAAGTTGAACCTGGTTAAAATCGTTTTGTCTACCGGTACCAACGGCAACGGTATTTGCTGTGTAGTTGTTACCATCGTACGACCCATTGGCAGTCGCACTTGGATAGGTCGCAGACCAGTATAAGCCGGCATATCTAATGAGATTACAATCAGGGTTTGGAAATGCTAAATTCGCAGTACTGGAACTAAATCTTCCACCCCCCGGATCTACATTGACATACTGCATTTGTTTGTAGTCATTGTAGTTCTGGCGCCCTCCGGTCTCTGGATTGTTATTGTTGTTGGTGCTTAAATTGTTATAACCGTCTTCAGGCTCTGTTGTGGCCGTTCCCCCGTCTCGGTTAACAATTTGGTTAGATATAAATGTGAGGTCACCTTTGATGTTGTCTTGATAACGAACCTCAAAGTTGTTGTATTCTTGTGAAAACCCGATTAAACTCAGCAAAAACACACTGAGGACAAGTAATTTTTTGGTAAAATTTGGTATCATTTTGCCAGTAGGTTTGGTTTGATCTCATCAAGCTGTGTTTGCAACTTAAGAGCGGTTATTTGGTTGATCTGCTTCTAAAATTTTAAAACTTAAAAAAGCACTAGCTATTACTAACAAATATTAACCTTAAAATTGAGGGGTAGAAGTTTATGTTGTGGTACCTGCAAATTATGTTGTGAACGCGTAAATGACAGGGGTTTGCGAATATGAAACTACCTCATACACGGTAAAATAGCTGATTTGTAGGAACAGGAAAAATTCACCGTATATTGCTAAAATCGGAACATATTATTGTTTTAAAAGCACCCCGTAAAGTTGGCGTGATTATATTTTTGAACCTCCTAATACTCAGATGTAAATAGGCGCTTAAACGGTTTTTTTCGTCGATAAATGGCATTTTTTTGCAATATAAAGCTTTGAAAAAGCAACAGTTTTCTTTAAGGTCAAATAGTATTTTGACCATAAAATATTTTCATATTGAGCAATAAAAAGGGCAAATGATTTTAAGGGAAGAAACTTTTATTGGCACCATGGCAAAGACCAGAATCGCTAATTAAAAAAATAAGGCCTATTATTTTGTGTATTTTTCTAGTATTTTCTCAGAATTCTTTGCCTTAATTCTAAAGATATGTTTAGGGTTGTTTCGCCTTTAGAAGTTTATCAGATACGGTTAGCGTGGACTATTGATTGGACTTTTAAACGGTATTTCTTCACGCTATGATAAAGACATGAAAACCTTGTCTGGCAAGAGACTCCAAATAATATTTGACAATTGTAATTATACAGTGAACTGTAATGCTGGGCAAAGTATTCGTCTGAAATGAAAGCCACTGCTAAATGCTGAAATTTCAACATCTTTAGGTGGGGTTGGTTTAATTCGAAAACAGCAAGTAAAGCGGATATTTTAGCAGCCGAAAAATGGGTTCATAAAAAAGCCCCTTCTTGAGGGGCATATTTTAAGGCGGTAACAAAATAAAAATGCTCGATCATGAATATCAGGCAACCTGCTTGCTTGGATGCACGCGCATAATCCACATTTTGTCATCGTACGAGTCGTTTAATTTGGAATAATATGAAATTAAGGCGTTGTTCCAGTATTCGTGTCTTTTTAAATACACATACCTCCAGTTGTTTTCGGGGTTTATAAAGTAGCTGGCGCTCAGCCCATAAGAATTCAAAAGTTTTACAAATCTATTGGCATTGTTCGGATTGGCAAAGACATTGGCGATAATGTAATAGCCAGATCCAACACCGTCAATTTTAAAGTTTCTTGGTGTAGTAGTCTTTGATGCTACACGGTCTCTAACAGTTACGTTTTTCTTTAGTTCATCAGTATTGTATTTGGTAGACTTTTGCTGAAGCTTGTCTACATTACTCGCATAGGCTTCGTTGGTGTAACGATTATCTACATTCATGATCCATAAATCTTCTGCATATCTTCCATCCATATTACTTTTATGGGCATCAGCTGCTTCCTGCCAGGTATCGTAACGTTCTAAATATACATATTTCAGCCCATTGGATGGGTTATCAATATAGTCTGAAGAGAATCCTTGACGATTGAGCTTGTCCATGAAATTATTCATGTACTTTCCTCCTTTATAAACATTAGCTACTACATAGAAGCCATCAGTTACCCCCTCAAGGTTTTTAAACTTTCTACTTTTTATAGCATCACGATTGATGCTTGGTTGGTAATCACTTGCTTTGGTGTTGTCTTGTGCAATTGCCGTGGTAGACGGCTTTGTATCTTTAGCTCTAGAATCATCTCGAACCGCTAGGGTTGTTGGTGGGGTTTTTGGTATTGGTCTCGTATTGTCACGGGTAGTATTTGGAGCCTTGTTGGCATCATTATATGCGAGACCCGTGTTGCTATCTTTTCCATTGAGGAACAGTTGTTCTGCTCTTTTTTCAAGGTCAGGTCGTTCGCCTTTGGTCTGATTGCGCACCATTCGCATGACCATTTCAAAACGACGTTCCAGATCGCGTTGACGGTCTGCTTCCAAAGAATCTTGACGGAACATTAATTCGGCTAAGACCTCTTCATTTTCGGCAAGTCGCTTTTTCAATTCATCGACTTCCTCGTTTGCTACTAAGCTTTCGGCATTCAGCTCTTCATTTTCAACAAGCTCATCTCCTTCTTCTAACATCACACGATCTTCGGTAAGGTTAGGCGTGAAGGAATATGCCAAAGAGATTTCATGGGTAACTCCCAAATTATTAAAGTCGGTGCCAAATCCTTTTTCCATGGTGTATCCTAGGGAAAGGCGTTGGTTGATATTAAATCCTGCTCCAGCAGAAGCTCCGTAGAAGGAGTCATAACCTCCTTGTAGCCACCCCAACTTGGGAAGGTCTAAAATTAAACTTCCTCCCAACGATAGATCCTGCTCTTCTTGAGAAACTAGACCGCTTCTTGGGTTCATGCGCACTCTTGCCAAGGGCATTAGGCGCCCTCGCTCTAGCATACCGCTTCCGTTTTTAAACGGATAGGTATATTGTAGATGCGCTGAATAGGTTTTATTTTTAAAATCGGTAAGGGTTTCACTCGTTTTTAGGTTGTAATCAAATAGGTTTTCGGCGAATACTCCAAAATCAAATTGACCGTACGATAAGTTGAATCCAGGTTGAAACGAAAGTACATTACTATCTTGTGTACCGTTTATTCTAAAATCATTCGGGTCTACAATATCCACATCTGCACGGTTTAAGCCGGTATTATAATAGGCTAAGTTAGCACCAAACGTAAAGTTGCTTTTGTCACTCAATTTAATACCATAAGCAAAGTTGGCTAATGCGCCAATATTGGCAACCGGCCCCACTTTTTGGTTATACACACTTAAGCCCAGACCGCTGCGGTCACCTACCCTACCACTATAGCTTAAAAAATAGGTCTGGTCATTATCTTTAAAAGATACCGATTGGTTTCTGTGTAACAAGTTGATATACGAATTATCCTCACGTACCGTAGAAAAAGTAGGGTTGATCAAAAAGCGATTGAATTTCAAAAGGTTTTGAGGCGCTACCTGATACGGTAAAATAGGATCGTCTTCTTGCGCACTGACCGTGGTCAAAGACATGAAAGCAATCAAGGGTAGTATTAGTAGGTTTCTTAGTTTCATTGTATTTGGTTATCGAATAACAGTAATGGTACCTTGCTTTAATGTTTCGGTGGCATTCTTAATAACATAGTAGAATACCATATTTTGTTTCGTAAATGAGGTTGACGATTGGGGCCAGTTGTTGGCATAATTGGTTTCGTTGACCAACTCTACGCCTTTATCATTATAAATAATTACATTCACATCTGATTTGTTGGAATAGGAATTCGGAATTACCCATTGATCGTTTGCACCATCTCCGTTAGGAGTAATCACATTTGGAACATTGAATAGATCTAGGTAAACAGCGGTTACTTGTCTGGTAACTTGGCAATTATCAATATTTGCAAGAAGTGTAAAGGTGCCATCTTCGGTAAAGGTCATTTGATCGGTACTACTTAATAAGTTATTGCCTTCATCAAACCATTGGTAAGCAGTTCCTCCACTTGCCGTTACCGTTCTTGAGCTTCCCTCTGGAAAGACCACTTCGCCATCAACATCTAGAGTAATCAAGTTGGCATCTAAGGGTGTAATGGCAATTTCGTTTGAGGGCAAAGAGCATCCATCTTTATCTAGAACCAATCGGTATAAACCAGGTTCAGTTATAACAAGGGCGGTATCTGTTGTATTGATAGCCGCACCATCTCTTTCCCAAGAGAAACTCTCTCCGCTTAAGTCAGTAGCGGTACTTATGGTGATGGTATCTGAAGAATTGCAATACACTGTACTAGTGCTAGAGATGGTTACTGTTTCGTTGGTTAATAGTCGAACCGGCAACATATTTGAAGTTTCATTGTAACTTCCTAAAGCAGCATTAACGGTATAGTCTCCGTTTTCGGTTGTGTTTGTTAAACTTATACTTTGACTCGTAGCACCGCCTACATTTGTGCCGTCTAGCTGCCATTGATAGGCAAAAGATGTTTCCAATTGGGCGGTAACATCAGATCTTGTGCCATCGCTTGCAACGGCATTTATTGTGGCAACTTCTAGAATAGCGTTGGTACTTACACAGGCTGTATACGGAGAATCATAATCAATAACTATTTCGAAACTAGCGGGCACTACTGCAACGGTATTCTCAGAATTGATGGTTGAAGAACAGCTTCCTGATGATGTTACCGCAGCATAATACGTACCATCTTGAGTAATGTCTAAAGTTGCATTGGTTGCACCACCTATTGGTGCGCTATTTCTATACCATTGGTAGCTTGGTGTGGTCGCAGTGGTACTAACACTTAACGTCTCTGGTTGTGATGGTAAAACGACAACATTTGCTGGGTTGTCTCTTGTAACGGTAAATGCACCTGCATTGGTTATGGTTATAGGAGCGGATCTTTCTGTGCAAGCGCCGATGGCAGATATTTCTACCTGGTAGTCGCCTTCAAATCCGGCTATACTTGCATCTACTGTATATGATGTGCTTGTTGCTCCAGAAATGGTTGCGCCATCTTTATACCATTGGTAGCTCCATGAAGGATCTGTAGTATCGATCACCAGGGTTTCGGTATCCCCAGCGCAAAGCGCAGTTTTACTTGGGGTCGTAATACCAATTCCGGCACCAGTTGAACCTATTGTAACCGTTACGACGTTGGAGTCGGTATTTCCATTAAACGTACAGTCACCGTAGTTAATCAAGGCTTGATACATTCCACTCTGGGTAATTGTAATCGTATGATTTGTTTCCGAAGGCAGTAAAGTTCCGCTTCGGTACCATTGGTATTGGTATGTCTCTGGGTTGGCAATGTTGTCAACTTGTAGATCTATGGAAGTTGGATCACATAGATTCCCCGGAGGATTGCCGTCACCTAGCTCACTTATGTTAATATTGCTGGTAACAGCCATATAATACATGGGATAGACATCGGCTGATTCAGCCTGACTTACCGGACTAGTACTCCGAGCACGAAATTTGTACCCTGCACCCTGAGTATCTGTCGGAATCGCAAAGTTTAGATCGAAGTTTTTTGGGTTGGCATTATTTTGATCACTAACCCTGCCCAATTCGACCGGGTTCGTAAAATCACCGTTGGCATCGGATAGTTCTAAGACAAATTCATTGTCTGAGTTGGCTGTACCACCCCATGCGATAGTTACATCGTACGAGTTGAATGGCCCAGAGCCACTGTCGATACCAGCACAGATTTTGGTAAAGCCAGATGAACCACCTGCGGGTACTGGAGGCAGAACAGAAATTTGAGAAGACATTTGAAAAGACACCAACACAAAGAGCGTCGATAGTAATAGACGGGGAAATCGTAAGTTAGTTTTCATAAGTAGAGTAGTTTTGGGTGCTATAAGTTTTATCTTCAGATTTGGGACTTTGGATAAAATAAAGGTTTCATCTTTTGTTGACCACGATACAGCGGCAGGTTTACTACAGTTTCAATTCTACAGTATTCAAAAACAAATATGTCTTTTATTTATTGGTATACGAATTTAATGTTGTATCAAGAATCAAAACTGTTGTGAAATCCATGAATTGTATGGTTAGGTTTTTTTTGTAGTCCGTAATCACTGCATTTTCGCTATTTTTGTGCTTCTTTAAAAAGCACCTTATGAGCGATTCGGAAAGACCGTTGAATTTTCTAGAGCATATCATCGAAGATGACCTTAAAAATGGGTTTCCTAAAGATGCCCTACGCTTTCGTTTTCCGCCTGAACCCAATGGATATTTGCACATAGGGCACGCCAGTTCGATCTGCTTAAATTTTGGATTGGGATTGCGTTATAATGCACCTGTAAATCTACGTTTTGACGATACGAATCCAGCGAAGGAAGAGCAGGAGTTTGTAGATGCCATAAAAAGAGATGTTGAATGGCTCGGATACCAATGGAATACCGAACGGTATGCCTCGGATTATTTCCAGCAACTCCATGATTGGGCAGTTGTTTTAATCAAAGAAGGAAAAGCCTATGTAGATAGTCAAACTTCAGAGGAGATGGCGGCTCAAAAAGGTACTCCAACTGAGTCGGGTACGGAAAGCCCATTTCGAAATCGTTCTGTTGAGGAGAACCTCGAACTGTTTGCCGACATGAAAGCAGGTAAATATGACGAAGGCATGCATGTTCTAAGAGCGAAGATTGATATGACTTCTTCGAATATGCTAATGCGAGATCCGATTATGTATCGGGTTTTACACAAAGCACATCACAGAACAAATACCGATTGGTGTATTTACCCTATGTACGATTGGACTCATGGCGAGAGCGATTATATCGAACAAGTTTCACATTCGCTTTGTACCTTAGAATTTGCGATGCACCGCGAATTATACAATTGGTTTTTGGACCAAGTGGTAGACCAGGAAAGAGTGCGTCCGAAACAACGCGAATTTGCCAGAAGAAACTTGAGTCATACGGTGGTAAGTAAGCGAAAGTTGGCCAGGTTGGTAGAAGATGGAGTGGTTAACGGATGGGATGATCCGCGTATGCCTACTATTTCAGGACTAAGAAGAAGGGGCTATTCTCCTGAATCAATTAGAAACTTTGCCGATACTATTGGCATTGCGAAACGAGACAATCTTATTGACGTTTCACTCTTGGAGTTTCAAGTACGTGATCATTTGAACAAAGTTGCTCCCAGGGTTATGGGTGTTTTAGACCCGCTGAAGGTGGTCATTACAAATTATCCTGATGGGGAGGAAGAGTGGTTGGATGCTGAGAACAATCCTGGAGTTGAATCAGATGGTTCAAGAAAGGTTCCATTTTCCAAGGAAATCTATATTGAAAAAGAAGATTTTAGAGAAGAAGCCAACAAGAAGTTCTTTCGCCTTAAATTGGGCAAGGAGGTCCGACTTAAGAATGCGTACATCATTAAGGCCGAAAGTTGTACAAAAGATTCTGAAGGTAATGTGATAGCGGTTCAGTGTACTTATGATCCAAAAAGTAAAAGCGGAAGTGGTACTGAAGAAAGCCTAAGAAAAGTCAAGGGAACCTTGCATTGGGTTTCTATAAAACATGCGTTGGAAGCTGAGGTGCGATTGTATGACCGACTCTTTACAGATGAAAGTCCAGATACACATAAAGACAAGGATTTTATGGAATTTGTAAATCCTGATTCCTTGAATGTGATTACTGGATATTTGGAGCCCAGTTTGAAAGATGCCAAAGTTGGCGACCAAGTTCAATTTCAGCGGTTGGGGTATTTCTGTGTTGACCCTGATACAACTTCCGAAAAATTAGTTTTCAATAGAACTGTTGGTCTACGGGATTCTTGGGCCAAAATTGAGCAAAAAAGCTGATATCGATTTTTCTTATTAATGTTAATATATCAATCGGTATTTTCTATTAAAATCGTCGTTTTTTAAGGCATTTTTAGCCATTTTCTGCAACATGGAAAGGCAACAGCTCTCCTACTCTATAAAGTGCCTTAAACGTTATTAAAATACGAATTCTGATTTTTCTATTACCTATTGGCCAGCTCGGTTTGAAAGGTAGTCGTATAACAAGCAACATCAAAAAACCCGCTCTCAAGTATTGGAGCGGGTTTGTTTTTAAATGCACAAAGTTCTATTCTAATTTCTTTGGTTTATTTTTCTTCATCGCCTCACCAATTTGATTACTAGCCGTAAAACTGGCCACCATATCATTTAGCATTTGGCTACCGGCCTGAGGAGAGTTTGGCAATAAGATCAAATTACTGTTGGTTTCCTGTCCTATAGACTGTAAAGTATCATAGTGTTGTGTTACAACTATCAAAGCAGATGCCTCTTGAGAATTAATGCCTACTTTGTTCAGTACTTCAACTGACTCCTCAAGACCTCTCGCAATTTCACGACGTTGATCTGCGATACCTTGACCTTGTAATCTTTTGCTCTCCGCTTCCGCTTTCGCTTTTTCTACTATTAAGATACGAGCGGCGTCACCCTCAAATTGAGCAGCTATTTTTTCACGCTCTGAAGCGTTGATTCGGTTCATGGCTTCTTTTACCTGAGCATCAGGATCAATGTCGGTAACCAGGGTTTTAATAATGTCATATCCATAAGTCATCATTGCTTCATTCAATTCAGATTTTACCGCAATGGCAATATCATCTTTGCGAACAAATACATCATCGAGTTTCATTTTAGGTACTTCGGCACGAACCACATCAAATACATACGATGTAATCTGATCGTGGGGATAGTCAAGTTTGTAGAAAGCATCATATACCTTATCACGAATTACTTTGTATTGTACCGATACTTTCAAGCGTACGAATACATCGTCTAGAGTTTTGGTTTCTATGATAACGTCTAATTGCTGAATTTTTAAGCTTAGTCTTCCTGCGATTCTATCCACTAGAGGAATTTTCATGTGAAGCCCTGAGTGTCGAATGCTATGAAATTTACCAAAACGCTCAATGACAACAGCGGTTTGCTGTTTTACTATAAAAAATGCAGAAATGAGGATTATTAGTCCCAAGAATATAAAAGGTATGTAGAAAAAACTGCCCATAATTTTTGTTTTTAGGTTTATAAATTGAATTTACGCAAATCGCTTAATATATCTGTAGGGTTTTCTTTAGAATTGTTACAGTGTACAAATAATGACTACCTTGTTTATCGAGTTTCCCTACCATTTATTAGTATTCAATAAACCAACCTTCATATGGAAAGATACTCCAAGCTTCATTTGTGGATGATTATACTTTTTTTAATTGTTCAAATTAGCATCTTCAACTATTATTGGCCTACGTTCACTACCGAATCTTGGGAATTTCATGTTCATTATTGGCTGGTAACTGCTTGGTATATTTTCATGATACTCCAACCCTATTTTATTGTAAGAGGAAAAATAGAAAAACACCGAACCTTTGGCATTATCGGTTTTCTCATTGCCGGTGGGGCCATATTTACAGCCATTAGTCTGCTAGACTTTCCACTAAAACTTGTTGAGAACCACAATCCAGAAAGACCGGGGCCACCAGTTTCATTTTACTATGGTACGCTTGTAGTCGAATTGGTCTTGATTATCGCCTTTGCCTATGCTGTAGTCAAAGGTATTTTGACTAGAAAAAAGCTAAGCGAGCATTCTTGGTGGTTGATATGCAGTGCTTTTTATATGATGCCACCTGCTCTTGGCAGGGGGCTGATCCAATTCTGGCGAAAAGTTTTGCCTCCTGAAAATTTTAATCCCATGATTGTATTTGTATCTGCAGAAATAATCTACATTCCATTGCTTCTACTTTTTGCCCAGAAATTTGGCAAGATGAAGCATCAAGCCACACTAATTGGAATCGTTTTGGTGGTTTTTCGATTTCTTAGAGTACCGATTGGTTCTTCCGAAGTGGTACAAGAAATTCTAAAGGCCTTTATAAAATGGCAATAGGCCCTAATTTAGGCAAAATGGGCTATTGCACGTTGAATTCGATCGATACTTTCCTTCCTGCCGATCATCTCGAGAATATCAAAAATATGAGGACCTTTCATATCACCTACGATCACTAATCGAAGTGGGGGCATCACTTTTCCAAAAGACAGTTCTTTTTCGGAAATCCATGATTTTACTGAGGTTTCAACATTTTCAGATGAGAAATCCTGAACACCCTCAAGTACAGATACCAGTTGGTTCAAAATTTCAGCAGTATCTACCTTCCATTGCTTTTTAGAAGCCTTTTCATTGTATGAACTAGGAGCGATAAAGAAGTAATTGGCAAGTTCCCAAAAGTCGGAAACGAAAACAGCACGCTCTTTAACTAGAGAAACTATTCTTTCAATTGAACTTCGGTCAGCTTGATCAGAATCTAATACTTTTTCTCGTATAATAGGAAGGAAGAGGTCGGTCAATTCTGAAACGCTCCTTTCTTGCAAATAATGTTGATTATACCATTTGGTCTTGCCAGGATCAAATCGCGCACCCGACTTGTTTACCCTTTCTAGGTCAAAGGCCTCAACAAGTTCAGATAGACTAAAAATTTCTTGTTCCGTCCCTGGATTCCATCCAAGTAAGGCTAAGAAGTTGATAACAGCTTCTGGAAAATACCCTTCCTCGCGGTACCCTGTTGATTCTCCCCATGACAAAGGAAATACAGGAAAACCTAATTTCTCTCCGTCGCGCTTGCTAAGCTTTCCTTTGCCAACAGGTTTCATAATTAAAGGAAGGTGTGCAAATTCGGGAGCATCCCATCCGAAGGCATCATATAGTTGTTGATGAAGTGCCAAAGAGGGTAACCATTCTTCTCCGCGAATGACATGACTGATCTCCATTAAGTGATCATCGACGATATTCGCCAAGTGATAGGTTGGCATTCCGTCACTTTTAAAAAGGACTTTGTCGTCTAGAATATTGGTGTCAATATGTATTTCTCCACGTACGATGTCGGTCAACACCAATTTTTTGTCTTGTGGAGATTTGAAACGAACTACGTAGTCTTCTCCAGCGTCTAACTTGGCTTGTACCTCTTCTTTAGAAAGCGACAATGAATTTGTAAGCTTTAGTCGGTTGTGCCAATTATAAATGAAGGTCTTTCCCTTTGCCTCATGATCTTTTCGGTGAAAGTCTAGTTTTTCAGAAGTATCAAAAGCATAATAGGCCTTTCCATTAGTAAGGAGCTCATCGGCATATTGCTTATAGAGATGTTTGCGTTCGCTCTGTCTATATGGGCCATAACCACCATCTTTTCCCACACCTTCGTCAAAAGGAATTCCGCACCAATTCAAGGCATCGATGATATATTGCTCTGCGCCTTCCACATAGCGATTCTGATCGGTATCTTCAATTCTCAGCACAAAATCACCTCCGTGCTTTTTGGCAAATAGGTAGTTGAAGAGGGCCGTACGCACTCCCCCAATATGTAACGGACCAGTGGGGCTAGGGGCAAAACGAACACGGACTTTCTCACTCATAACTTCTCAATTTTGAGCTGCAAAGATAGGAAATCCGATAGCCTAAAAAATGTAGAAATTTGAATTAAGCCTTGAGGGGTTTCATTGCATCAGGAATTCTTGGGTTCATGATTTTAAACCAAAGCGGTGGAAGAAATGACATTACCATTGAAGTGGGATAGCCGAATGGCATTTGGGGCGAAATGTCATGATAGTCAAGAATCTGATATTTCTTAGAAGATTTATAATGATGGTCGCTATGGCGGGTCAATTCATAAAGTACTATTCGCCCCATAACATGATTGCTGTTCCAGGAATGCACTTCACGCACACGCTCATATCTTCCTGAAGGTAGTTTGGTGCGCATAAGTCCGTAGTGTTCAATATAGTTTACGGTTTCTAGCATTAGAAAACCTACAATGCCGCTTGAAACGGCAAATACCAATCCGATCTCGCCAAAGAAATACAGTATAATACTTATATAAAGAACTTGGAACAATGTATACCAGAGCATATCATTCTTCAAAGAGAAAAATCCCCGTTGCTGAGACGTTAAAAGCTTCAACTGCAGTTTCCAGGCACTAAAATATTGCCGAGTCACCGAGCTAAACCAGAAAGAATATACGGTTTGGTTATATTGTGCGGTGGCTGGGTCTTCCTTGGTCGCTGCATGGGCATGATGCCCGAAATTATGTTCAATATAAAAGTGCATATAGAAGGACGGTAAAAGCAATAATTTGCCTAAATGACGTTCATTGGTAGTTTGGCGATGACCCAATTCATGGGCCACATTAATGCCGTTAGTGCCAAGTACAATACCCATTGTCAAGACCAAACCAACGAGTTCGTAGGCAGCATAGCTTGTGCTGCTAATGTCCCAAAGTAAAAATATCAGAAGGCTGAATATAATGGGCGCATTCAGGTAAAGCATCCAATCGAAAAGCTTGCTCTTTCTCTTTTCTTCTCGTTCATCACCCTCGTAATTGGAAGGGTCATGCGGCAAAAGCAATTCCAAAATGGGAATTAATACAAAAGCGTAGAAGGGTGTAAAATAGCTAAAATAACCTTTAAAATAGATACTGATTACAGCAGAAATAGGCAAGGTCATGGCGGCAAGGTACTTTAGGTCTTTAATCATTTGTCTTTTATCTAATAAAGGATTGCAACAGGGTTTAACACGAATTTGATGTTTAAATTTGTGAGAACGAGTATCTTGGTACTAAATATAGTGAATTTGAATAGTTACAATAACATACTTGAAAAACTCAGCGATTTTTCTAAAAAGTTCTACACAAAGCTATTGCTCAAGGGGGTCTTGCTTTTTTTGGCGTTCGGCCTACTGTTCTTTTTTGCGACTTTAGGGGTTGAATACTTGTTATGGCTTAACCCTACAGGACGTTTGATTCTGCTGGTACTTTTTGTGGCTATTGAATTGTTTCTATTGTTCAAGTACATCTTGACTCCTCTCTTTTATCTATTTAAACTCAAAAAGGGTATCAGCAACAAACAGGCCTCGCTTTTGATTGGGAAGCATTTTCCAGATGTAGACGATAAGCTGTATAACTTGTTGGACCTGGTAGAGGACACCAATGAGTCAGAACTTTTGTTGGCCAGTATTGAACAGCGTTCAGAAACGTTAAAACCTATTCCTTTTGCGAAGGCAGTTGATTTAGGGGAGAATCTGAAATACGTAAAGTATTTGGCGATTCCGCTCTTGTTGTTCGGTTTGATTTGGTTGAGTGGTAATTTGAGTGATTTCTTTGGATCGTACAATCGCGTAGTAAATTATGATGTAGCCTATGAGCCACCGGCGCCCTTTTCGTTTCGCCTGCTGTCTAATGATTTGGAGGTGTTGGATTCGGAAACGTTTACGGTTCAGGTGACTACGGAAGGAGAAATTCGCCCAGACCAGGTTTTTATTTCGATAAATGGAAAGGACCTCTTATTACAACAGCAAAATGGCAACTATCAATATACGTTTACGCCCCCTTTGGTTTCAACGAACTTCTTTTTTAAGGCAAACGGTATATTTTCTAGAGAATACCAGCTTCATGCATTAAAAACACCTTCAATTCAAAATTTTGAACTGGTTTTGAACTATCCAAAGTATACAAACCGCAAGTTCGAAACATTAAAAAGCACCGGAAACGCTACGTTTCCGGAAGGAACAGAGGTTACTTGGCTAATAAGAGGCAAGAACACCGATAAAATTGAGCTAGTGACCAAAGATACCGCTATGGCATTTTCAAAAGACCTAGATGCATTTGAAATGTCGAGACAAGTGTTCTCCAGTTTAACCTATGAACTCAGTACCTCAAACGATAACATTTCAAATTACGAGAAGCTGGCGTATCGATTTGATGTCGTAAAGGATGCTTATCCGACCATAAAGGCAAAACGAGTTTTAGATTCTCTAAATCCGAACACCTCCTATTATATTGGTGAGGCTTCCGATGACTATAAGTTGAAACATATTCGTTTGGTCTGTTATCCTGATGAAGAGATTGACAACCAACAAATCTTAGATTTGGTAGAGCCAGAGTCTAATTTCAATCAATTCTATTATACATTTCCCTCCGGCCTTCGATTAGAAGCGGGCAAAAATTATAGTTTCTATTTTGAAGCTACCGACAATGACGGGGTTCACAATGGCAAGACTTCCAAAAGCCAGGTTTTCCGAACCGTTTTGCTCGATGAGAACCAATTAAAAAACAAGGCACTTGAATCGCAACAGTCGATCATCAACAATTTGGACAAATCGTTGGAGAAGTTCAAGGAACAAAAGGAAACCCTAAGAGAAATCAATCAAGATCAGAAAGAGAAAAAACAGCTCAATTTTAACGACCAAAACCAGGTCAAGGATTTCTTGAAAAAGCAGCAACAACAGGAACAGATGATGCAGAAGTTCAGCAAGCAGCTTAAAGATAACCTGAACAAAAGCGACAAAAAAGATGAGATGAATGAGTTGCTCAAGGAGCGCTTAGAGCGCCAAGAAATGCAGGCCAAAAAGAATGAAAAGTTGCTAGAAGAATTGAATAAGATTGCCGATAAAATAGACAAAGAGGAACTGTCTAAGCGTTTGGAAGAGTTGGGAAAGAAACAACAAAATAGCGAGCGAAGTTTGGAACAACTACTAGAGTTGACTAAGCGGTATTATGTGACCGAAAAGGCGGCGCAATTGGCGCATGAATTAGAAAAACTGGCTGAAAGGCAAGAATTGGAGTCTGAAAAAGACACTTTGAAGGGCAAGAGGGAGGAACAAGAAAGGCTCAACAAGGAGTTTGAAAATCTTGCGCAGGATATGAATGGGCTTAGGAAAGACAATCAAGATTTAAGGAAACCGTTGGATTTAAATTTAGAAAAGCAGAAGGAACAAGACGTGAAGAGTGACCAACAGCAAGCTTCAGAGGAACTTCAGAAAGAAGAAACCAAATTGCAAAATGGTCAGAAGAAGCAAGAAACGAGCAATAAGGCTGCTCAAAAGCAGAAATCCGCAGCGCAAAAAATGAAGGAGATGAGCGAGCAGTTGCAGCAGTCAGCAGCAGGTGGAGGAGGAGGTTCCTCCATTACAGAGGATGCGGAAATGCTACGCCAGATTTTAGACAACTTGGTGATCTTTTCCTTTAAGCAGGAAAGTTTGCATGAAGAGTTGGAAGATGTCGATGTAGATGCACCGCAGTTTTCCAGTGCTATTCGTCAGCAACAGGAGTTGCGCAAACTATTTGAACATGTTGATGATAGCCTGTTTTCACTTTCGCTTCGACGTGCTGAACTTGCAGAATTTGTCAATGAACAAATCACAGAGGTGTATTACAATACAGATAAAGCGCTTGAGGCTATTGCAGAAAGTCAAATATACCAAGGTGTATCTTATCAAAAGTATGTGCTTAATGCGGCTAATAGCCTGTCTGATTTTCTAGCCAATACCTTGGATAATATGCAGCAAAGTATGCAACCCGGACAGGGTCAAGGGGAAGGAGAAGGATTTCAGCTTCCTGATATAATTAAGCAACAGGGATCGCTGCAAGAAAAGATGCAAGGCCAAGGAAAATCTGGGAAAGGGCAGCCACAGAAGGGAGAAGGAAAAGGCCAGCAAGGTGAAGGTCAAGAAGGAGATGGAGATGGTGAATCTGGTGAAGGTGGTAAAAAAGGTAAGGGGAAGGAAGGCGATTCTGGTGAGGATGGCGAGGGAAATAGTGGAACTGGAAAGGGGAAAGGGAGTGAAAACGGAAAAAATGGTGAAGGTGGAGCGAGTGGTACAGATGGCAACGGAGAGGGCGGTGGACCAAGTGAGGAAGAACTTAAGGAAATATATGAGATTTATAAGGAACAACAAATGATTCGTTCCCGCTTGGAGAATCAGCTTCAAGACATGATTAATTCAAGTGATAGAAAGTTAGGACAGAAGCTACTGCGACAAATGGAAGATTTTGAAAATGAGTTGCTTGAGAATGGGTTTACGCAACGCGCCATGAATAAGATGAATACTATTCAGTACGAGCTCTTAAAATTGGAAAACGCGACGATGAAACAGGGGAAGAAACCAGAACGCGAGAGTATTACAAATAGAAACCGGTTCACCAACCCAATACTTACTAAGCCCTCGTTGTTAGAGGATTATCGAGATGAAATTGAAATTTTAAACAGACAAGCACTACCTTTGCGCCAAAATTACCAAAACAAGGTCAAAGAGTATTTCCAAAGTAATGATTAGTTTTAATTATGTATCTGATTATCAATTAGTTAATAGTGAGTCCTATGTAGATTGGCTTGCTAAGGTTGTGGCTTCAGAAGCTAAATTGTTGGGTGATATAGCCTATATCTTTTGTGATGATACGTATTTATTAAAAGTGAATCAGGAGTTCTTACAGCACGATACCTTTACAGATATTATTACGTTCGATTATAGCAATGGAAATACGATTGCAGGAGATATATTCATTTCTACGGATCGTGTAGATGAGAATGCCAAGCATTATAATGTTTCGTTTCATGAGGAATTGCTTAGGGTGATGGCTCATGGTATTCTGCATTTGGTTGGCTATGGAGATAAGGAGGAAGGAGAAGTAATAGTGATGCGCAGCAAGGAAGAAGAGAAGATGAAATTGTTCCACGTGGAACAAAAATAGCTTAGGTATACGATATGTTTGAGAAAGAATATGATGTCATAGTTGTTGGTGGCGGGCATGCCGGTGCAGAAGCTGCCGCTGCCGCTGCGAATATGGGTTCAAAAACCTTGTTGGTTACCATGAATTTGCAGACGATCGGTCAGATGTCGTGCAACCCTGCCATGGGAGGTATTGCTAAGGGACAAATTGTGCGGGAAATTGATGCGCTTGGTGGGTATAGTGGTATTGTTACAGACAAGTCTGCTATTCAGTTTAAGATGCTCAATAAATCAAAGGGTCCTGCGATGTGGAGCCCGCGTGCCCAAAATGACAGAATGCGCTTTGCGGAAGAATGGCGGCTCATGTTAGAGAATACGCCCAATTGTGATTTCTATCAAGAGATGGTTAATGGGCTGTTGGTTGAAAACGCAAAGGTGTGTGGGGTAAGAACTTCTTTGGGAATTGAAGTCCGAGGTAGGGCTGTCGTACTAACCAATGGTACTTTTCTAAACGGATTAATTCATATTGGGGAGAAACAATTTGGTGGTGGTAGGGCAGGTGAAAAAGCCGCTACTGGAATTACAGAACAGCTTTTGGAGTTTGGTTTTGAAAGTGGGCGTATGAAAACTGGAACACCGCCAAGAGTTGACGGTCGCTCTCTAGATTATTCCAAAATGATACTGCAGCCAGGGGATGAGAATCCAGAAAAATTCTCTTATACGAGTACTAGATCTTTAGAGTCGCAGCGAGATTGTCATATGACACATACTAGTCAATTGGTGCATGATTTGTTAAAGGAAGGCTTTGATCGTTCTCCAATGTTCAACGGAAGAATTAAAAGTATTGGACCAAGATATTGCCCATCAATAGAAGATAAAATAAATCGTTTTGCAGACAAGGATAGGCACCAGTTGTTTGTTGAGCCTGAGGGGTGGAATACGGTTGAGGTATACGTAAATGGCTTTTCTACCTCCTTGCCTGAGGATGTTCAGTTTAAGGCATTGCGCTCGGTTGTGGGGTTTGAACATGTTAAGTTTTTCAGACCGGGTTATGCTATAGAATACGACTATTTTCCACCAACACAATTAAAACATACGCTAGAGACGAAGCTTGTTGAAAACTTGTACTTCGCAGGGCAAATTAATGGAACTACGGGTTATGAGGAGGCCGCTTCTCAAGGGCTTATGGCTGGAGTAAATGCTCATCTTAAGCTTAACGAAAAGGAGGAGTTTATTCTAAAAAGAGATGAAGCCTATATCGGAGTTTTGATAGATGATTTGATCACAAAGGGCACAGAGGAACCTTACCGAATGTTTACTTCACGAGCGGAATATAGAACTTTGTTGCGACAAGATAATGCGGATTTGAGATTGACCCCAAAAGGCTATGAAATTGGTTTGGCTGGAAAGGAACGCCTAAGAAGAATGAAAGAAAAACAGCAAAAGTCTGACGCGTTTATAAGGTTTTTTCAAAAAACCAGTGTACTTCCGGAGGATATCAATCCAATTTTGGAGAGTGTTGATTCTGCTTTGGTAAAGCAATCGGATAAAATGGTAAAGGCATTTTCAAGACCAAAGGTTACCATGAAACACATGCTTCAATTGTCATCAGTTGCTACTTTCGTAAAGGAAAACGAGCTGGATAGGGAAGTGCTTGAGCAGACCGAAGTACAAGTAAAATACTCTGGTTATATTGCCAAAGAAAAGAATAATGCCGACAAACTTCATCGATTGGAAGATGTCAAAATCCCTGAAGGTTTTGACTATTCCAAATTAAAATCGCTATCGTACGAGGCGAGGGAAAAACTGAATGCGATCCGCCCAGTAACCATTGCCCAAGCTTCAAGAATTAGTGGTGTTTCTCCTTCCGATATTAGTGTACTTTTAGTCTTTATGGGAAGATGAAACAATCCATTTTTTTAAAGCAGGCCAAACCGCTGATAGCAACTATATTGGGTATCGCTTTTTTGGTTTTGATATTGTTTTTATTGTACGACGGAGTCGCTGAATATGGGCAAATTGTGACCATGCTAATGGCAAGCATACTGCTGTTGGGCTATTCTGTTTCTTTTGAAATAGACAGCAGGAGGAATCATAAAAAGCATTTTAAACTGTTTGGTTATACCCTTTTCAAAAAGCGGTTAACTTGTATTTCGCCTGATTATATTTCTGTTTTTTCGGCGGTATTCAAGAAGGATTCTGAATGGGGTCCGGTGGCCGCCATGGGAAGTCAAACGCGCAAGGGAACCTATGTTATTCGCTTCTTCAAGGGGAATGAGTATTTTACCATTTGGCAATGTGATTCATTACCTCTCGCCAATGCCAAAGCAAGTGCGTTGGGGCGGCTTTTAAATATAGAGGTTCGGCTTAGCGGCTAAAGATTGTTCCACGTGGAACAATCTTTAGTTTTTTCGAGTAAATAACCTTTTGGTTCAATTCTTGATGCGCTTTCCAGAGAACATCTAAGCCAACCAGAATGCGGCAATTCCTACTCTTATTAGCTATTCTTTTTTTGGTGCAATCCTGTTTTCCTTTACAGATAGCTCCTAAGATTGATGATTATAAAATCACCAAAGGCAAGAAGTTTAAACGCAATCTCTCGAAACGTCAAATGTTCATTTTTGAGGATGCCAAGGCAGCGGAACAGTTTTACAATTTTGTCAATCTTAAGTTTCAATTAGAGCACAGCAAGGTGTATGATGACGTTCCATTTGAGATTGATGCAAAGCAATATTTCTTCGCATGGTACGAGCTTGAAATTCCAGATAAATCAATCAATTTGCTGCCTGTATTTTTTGATCTTTTCCTAAATGTAGCCCTGGGCAATGAAGACATGGAATCTTATGTTTCAGATGATGACAATACGTATTCAAGAAAAGGAAATTGGTATTTGGCCTTGGAAGTTTATAGTGATTCTGAACCAGACTGTTTGGCAGAAACTTCACTTTCAAGAGAAGCTGTTTTAAAGTATCTTCGCGCTTTGAAGAAAGAATATCTGGCCACACACAATTACAATGAAACCGTTTTTAAAAACTAAGGATTTTTCTATTTCGCAAGAAGCGTTTGAACTGTTTTACGATGCCGATCTAGATATGCTTATCACCAAACCACAACCGAAAAATCTTGACCCATATTACGAAAGCGCAACCTATATTTCACATACCGACGCCAACACTACTTTTGTAGACAAAATATATCAGCGGGTAAAAAAATACAGCCTTTCTAGAAAGGTTAAGCTTATAGATTCGTATGCTTGGAAAAAGAAAACGCTCTTGGATGTTGGGGCCGGAACCGGAGATTTTCTTAAAACTGCAATACGAAATGGTTGGAGCGCTGATGGTATTGAGCCGAATCATCATGCAAGAGCAAGGGCGCTAGAAAAAGGCATTAGCCTGATCGATAGACTGGAGGCAGTTCCTGGTAAAAAATATAGTGTTATCACCCTGTGGCATGTATTAGAACACCTACCCGATTTGGAGAATCAAATCTTAAAACTGGTTTGGCATTTGGAAGATAAGGGTACTTTGCTAATTGCGGTACCTAATTTCAATTCCTATGATGCCAACTTTTATAAGGAATTTTGGGCGGCTTATGATGTACCTAGACATCTTTGGCATTTTTCTAGAACCTCAATAGCCAAACTTTTTCTAAAACACGGTTTAGAATTGATCAAAGTCAAACCAATGCTATTTGATTCTTTTTATGTTTCCTTGCTTTCGGAAAAATACAAGACTGGAAAACAGAATGTTTTCAAAGCCTTCGCTTTAGGATTATACTCTAACCTAGCCGCAATGCGCACCAAAGAGTACTCTTCTCATATTTACATACTCAAAAGGCTCTAAACTTAATTTAAGGCGATTTGCCGCCTTATCTCCATATGAGCAGTACTTGGCGCTACGAATTAAAAATTTCTGTAAAATCACTTGGTCTTAGAGCCTTATTTTTGATAGAGGTTTTCGATTTCAATACGGATTTTCAATCAATTTTGCTTATGGTCTGATGTAGTAGGTTTTTAAGTACAATTCAAAAGTTTGAAATTATTGGGCTGTTATTGATTTTGGTATTCGGAGAGTTTTTTAGAAAATTCAAAAAAGCTTTCCTATTTTTGCGCGTCTTTAAAAAGCAGCAAAATAGATTTTCGTAATTACTGAAACGAGTTCAGCACATTTTCGGAAATTAAAATAAATGTAGTTCTCATGAAAAAATTAGCAGTAGCACTAACAGGATTGATTTTACTAGTATCCTGTGACCAAGCAAAAATCGGTTATGTCGATAACGTAAAATTAATGGATGCCTATCAAGAAAAAATTGATGTAGAGGCTAAGTTTAAAACAAAAACCGATGCTTTGACCAAGAAGAGAGATAGCATTTCTCAAGCCTTTCAATTAGAAGCACAGGCTTTTCAAGCCAAAGCTCAAAAAATGTCGCAGAAAAAGGCACAAGAGGAATACGGACTTATGCAACAGAGAGGTCAGTTTATCGGGCAGCAACTGCAACAAGAAGAGCAGTCTTTAATAGCCGCGGGTCAGGTTGAAATGGACAGCGTGGTGAGCAAAGTGAAGAATGAAATCAAAGCCTATGGCGAAGCGAATAAGTTCACCTATATTTTAGGAGGTGGAGACGGAGGTAGTGTGCTCTATGGTCAAGAGGTTAACGACCTTACCGATGAAGTGGTAAAACTACTTAACGACAAGTACAAGCAGTAGTTTCAAAACACCATAATATTTGAATCCGTAGCCCAACTGGCTGCGGATTTTTTGTTTTAAAATAAATGTTTTGGTAGTGTTGACCGTTGTCTAGACGTCTTAAGATTTTAGGTTTATGGCTGTAATAAGAACACCAAAAAGATTGCGGGAATAAAGTACACCGCAATGGTCATAGCCCCGGCATAATCCTTGGCCATGCGTTGGCCGAACAAGAGCATCAGCAGTGAAATACATGAGAGTATTGCTCCGTACAAGGCCATGTTACTTTCGCCAGCTGTCGCCAATTGATATGTGCCGATTAAGCATAAGATACCCGCCACAACCTCAGCCACCAAAACAGTGCCTAACATCATAGGAACGATACCCCTCATAGGAGTATCTTTAAAATGACCTTTTAGCCAAGATAGGTTGCCATTCCAGTCTGTTAGTTTGTCAATACCACTTTGCAAAAATGTAATAACAAGAAACAGCAAAAGTAAAATTTCAGCGGAGTGTACTAGTATAGTTTTCATAAAGTGAAATTTAAGTTATTGTAATGTCTCCTTGGAGACTAAAGGGCTGGCTTTCCTATGTAGTAATCTAGTAAGCTTGATAGATAAATCAGTAAGAATTATTTTCGAATTACCATTGCGTTCGATGTGGTACATAGCATCTTCAAGCTCTTCAACAATACTTAAAATGTTGTTTTCATGTACAAATGGGGCAAATTTTTCAAGACTAAAGCCGTCAATATGAATCTGCATAAAGGCCAATTCTTTGACATTGAAATTGACCAATAACGCTTGTCGCATAACTGCTATGGAATAGTGTAGAAACTTCTTTTGGGTTTCTCTACCGGTTTTGGCAATTTCTTCGCTCCATAAAATCAATTCGTGAATGGCTGCCTTGTTTCCCTTAGCTTTGAACGCACTGCGAACCCATTGCACAAACCACTTTTCAAAGACCAAATCTTCCGAATCGTTGTTCATCAAGTCTAAGGCTTTGTTGAAATTTCCATTGGCTTCATGTGCCAAACGAAGGGCTTCTTCGCGAGCCAATCCCCTTGCTTCAAGGGCTTTTGCGATATCATTTTCGGCCAAAGGAGGAAAATGAAGAATTTGACATCTAGAACGTATGGTTTGGATGATTTGTTCCTCATCTTCGGCTATGAGTATAAAAACGGTCTTTTCTGGCGGTTCTTCAATAAGTTTCAACAATTTGTTGGCCGCCGAAGTATTCATTTTCTCCGCCATCCATATCAACATCACCTTATAACCACCTTCATATGATTTTAGCGCAAGTTTTTTTACTACATCTAGCGCTTCATCAACGCCGATTTGGCCTTGTTTCTTTTCAATGCCTATTAGGCGATACCAGTCAAAAAGATTTCCATAGGGCTGTTCTTTTAGAAATTGACGCCATTCTTCCATGTAATGATTACTCACCGCATGGCTTTTTATCTTGTTGGAATTTGAAACGGGAAACGCAAAATGCATATCAGGATGCGACAAGGAGTCAAACTTTAAATTACAAGCTTGATCGCCTCCTGAATTTTCTCCATTTTGATTTCCACAAACTATATACTGCATATAGGCGAGTGCCATTGGAAGTGTGCCAGATCCTTCTGGGCCGACGAACATTTGCGCATGCGGAATACGCCCAGCATCCGCACTCAAAGCCAAATGATTTTTGATGTGCGAGAGCCCTAATATGTCCTTAAACTGCATAGGTCAAATATAAGGGTTTTTGGGGTATAATTGACTTGCGCAAATTCGCCTAAGTAACCTGCTCTCGAAGCGGAAGAATAGCTCCACTTTTCTAGGGACAGTTGTGTAATTGAGTATGTCAAGCCTCTTTCTAGAGGAGTCAGGCGTGGGTTTTTTACGGAGAGCGCATTTGCCCAAAATTAGACCTAACAAAAAACAGACCCATCAGTCGGTAATTCGTTGTTTTTCTTTGAAAAATACTATAAACAATGGGTTTTGTGAATTTATATCGTAGAAGGAAATCTTATAGTTTCAAATTGCCATAGAATGTTAAATAAGCCAAAACCAACCGATGAGTCGGTTTTTATTGCAACAATTTCCAACGAACTTGTTTCAATAGACCTTTATCTAACGCACATAAATCTTTACATTTGCGAATCTCTAAAAAACGAACGATAATGAAGACGCTAGAAGATTTTAATTTTGAAAACAAAAAGGCATTGATACGGGTAGATTTTAATGTGCCTTTAGATGAAGATTTTAAGGTTACAGATACCAATAGAATTGAAGCCGCAAAACCTTCCATTATCAAAGTTTTGGAAGACGGTGGAAGCGCAGTTTTGATGAGTCATTTGGGAAGACCAAAAGGGCAGCGCAATCCTGATTTTTCTCTAGAGCATATTTGCCAAACCGTATCTGAGATTATAGGTGTGCAGCTAAAGTTTGTATCGGATTGTGTCGGTGATGTAGCCGAGCAGGCCGTAGCCGATTTACAGGCTGGAGAGGTTTTGCTTTTAGAGAATTTGAGATTCCATTCTTCTGAGACAAGTGGAGATGCCACTTTTGCCCAACAACTTTCAAAGTTAGGCGATATCTATATCAATGATGCTTTTGGTACTGCGCACAGGGCACACGCTTCAACAACCGTTGTTGCCCAGTATTTTGGACCAAACAAATGTTTTGGTTATTTATTGGCGAAAGAGATTGATGCCATTAAAAAAGTTATGCAAACAGGTGAAAAACCGGTTTTGGCAATTTTAGGGGGCGCCAAGGTTTCTTCGAAAATCACCATTATTGAAAATATTCTCGATAAAGTTGACCATTTGATTATTGGTGGAGGAATGACGTATACCTTCATAAAAGCTCAAGGGGGTAAGGTAGGCGATTCTATCTGTGAAGATGATAAGATGAATTTGGCTATGGATATTTTAAAGCAAGCTAAAGAAAAGGGAGTGCAAGTACATATTCCAGTCGATGTACTGGCTGCTGATGATTTTAGCAATGATGCCAATACGCAGATCGTAGATGTTGATAAAATACCCGACGGATGGCAAGGGCTTGATGCAGGGCCAAAAACGCTAGACAACTTTAAGGAAGTTATATTGCAAAGCAAAACTATCTTATGGAATGGCCCTATAGGTGTTTTTGAAATGGAAAACTTTGCAAAGGGAACAATTGCCCTTGGGAATTTTATTGACGAATCTACACAAAGCGGGGCATTTTCTTTGGTTGGAGGAGGAGACTCCGTAGCTGCAGTAAAGCAATTTGGTTTTCAAGATAAGGTAAGTTATGTATCTACAGGCGGCGGGGCGATGTTAGAGAGCTTGGAGGGAAAAACCTTGCCTGGAATCGCGGCAATAATAGAAGAATAAGGGCGTTATCGATAAACAGGCCTATGCCTATTTAAGTGGGTTTTAACGAACTAAAATTTTATTCTTTCGGAAAAAAATCGGATTTTCGTTAGCCCTCCATTAACGATAGAACTGTTTATGATAGCGAAAAGAACATCTTTTCTCCCATTTTTTGCTCTTCTGATTTTTACCTTTTCGGGTCTAGCTCAACAAAAAGATTCTATTTCCGAAAAGAAAGAGGTCAAGATTATTCAATCAAAAGACATTCCTATAGATACCACCGCTATGGATATGAAGGGTGTTGAGCAGATGGAACAAATGGAGGCTGGGTCACCTTTAAAAGATAATCCCTTAGTTCTAATCAAGGAAGGAGATCAAGGCGCATACAATCTACAAGACCATCCTGAAGCTGCCAAATATGATAGCCTATGGATGAAGGAGTTGCACGAAAGTGCCGCTTTGTTTGATGATATGTACAAAGAGGTTTCCACCCTAGACCCAGACAAGTCCTACAATGTAGAGCTGAATACCGATACGCTGAAAATGCGTTTGAAACTACTCAATCAGAAGACTCCTTTTAACGTCGTCTATAACCCATCTTTGGAAAATGTTATCAAATCTTTTTTGACCCGTAAGCGCGAATTAATGAATCGAATGCTGACGGTGAGCCAATTTTACTTTCCACTTTTTGAACAAGAATTTGATAATCACAACATCCCGGTTGAGATGAAATATTTGGCGATTGTCGAATCCGCTTTGAACCCCAAAGCACGATCTCGTGTTGGAGCAACCGGACTTTGGCAATTCATGTACGGTACAGGAAAAGAGCATGGTCTCGATGTGAATAGTTACGTTGATGAGCGAAGCGACCCAATAAAATCTACACGAGCGGCCTGTGAGTATCTGAATAGGGTTTATAAGATTTTCAATGATTGGGATTTGGCGCTAGCGGCGTATAATTCTGGTCCTGGTAACGTCAATAAGGCGATAAGGAGGTCAGGCGGATATAAAAACTATTGGAACATACGCAGAAATCTTCCACGAGAAACAGCGGGCTACGTTCCTGCGTTTTTGGCTACGATGTATTTATTCGAATATGCCGATGAACATGGCTTGCAAGGTAAAAAGGTGGAACGGCCTTATTTTGAAACTGATACCATTCACGTAAAGAATATTATAACTTTTGACCAGATTTCTGAATTGGTTGGCGTCAGTAAGGAAGAATTGGAAGTTTTGAACCCGTCTTACAAGCTCAAAGTTATTCCTTATGTAAAAGGAAAAAATTATGCGCTGAGGTTGCCTAGAAAAGATTTAGGCAAGTTCGTAAATAATGAAGCAGCGATATATGCCCATGTCGAAAAGGAAATGAAAAGTAAGGAGAGTCCCTTACCCGCATTGGTCAAGGCTGCCCAGCAAAATAGAGTACGGTATAGAGTTCGCAGTGGCGATTATCTTGGAAGAATCGCCGAACGCTATGGAGTACGCGTAAGTCAGATTAAAAACTGGAATGGACTTCGCAGTAATAATTTACGAATTGGGCAACGTTTGACTATTTATCCAAGAGGTTCGCGTGGCGTTGCAGTTGCACCGCAAAAAAAGACAGTAACAAAACAAGTTAGTTTAGCCAACGTGCCGGGAAGCAAAATACATGTGGTCAAAAGCGGAGACTCACTTTGGACGATATCTAGAAAATATCCTGGAATTAGTATCGAAAATTTACGACAATGGAACGGTATTAGTGGTAAAAACCTAAAACCGGGTATGAAGCTAAAATTATGCGACTGCTCCTCGTAATATTGCAACGATATGAACAACACACTTAGAATACTATTATTTCTCTCCTTTATTGGCCTTGTTTCATGCAACAATGGAAAATCACAAAATTATTTGCCGCGCTCTATCGGTCCCGTTAATCATGTTACCGTGGTGATGGACAATGAGCTTTGGAAGGGTCGGGTTGGTGATAAGGTTCGAGAACATTTTGCAGCGACCGCGGTGGGATTGACCTGGGAGGAATCGATATTAACGCTCAATCAAGTGCCCCCAAAAGTGTTTTCTGGTTCATTATTGAATACCAAGTCTATTCTTCTAGTGAAAAAAGACACCCTTGATGTGGCAGCGTTAAAACAAGATGTCTATGCTACCCCACAGCGAATGGCTGTATTTAAAGGTCAGACAGATGAAGAAATAATGGATGATATTGATGCTAAGGCAAATGAGATTATAGCTTCTTTCAAGGCGATGGAACTTAAAGAAACGCAAACGCGCTTACTGAAATCGTTAAACAAGGAAGGTGTCTTGGAAGAAAAGTTTAATATAACGATGAGCGTTCCCTCTATTTACAAAGTGGGTAGGCAAGAAGATACATTTGTCTGGATGGATCGGGAGATTCAAAAAGGTCATATGAACATTATTGCCTACGAGATGCCAGCGAATAGTTTTACGACAGATTCAACCTTGGTACGAGATATCGTTCAAATGCGTGATTCTATTGGAGCTTTGTTCATTCCTGGTCCTGATGTGCCCAATAAAAAAACACATATGCGCACCGAGCCGGCCTTTTCACCATCTATATTTCAAGCAGAAATCGCTGGCCGAAAAGCAATTGAAGTAAGGGGTATCTGGGATATTAAAAATTATCCTATGGCGGGGCCATTTATAACTTATATTATTGATGATGCAGTAAATAACCGCAAAATGGTAGTTGAGGGCTTCACTTTTGCCCCGGCTACGAATAAGCGCGATGATATGTTTCGCTTAGAGGCCATTATGAAAACCACACGCTTTATGAACTAATTAGAACTGCCGTATCGCTATAAAAAAACGCCCTCTTAAAGGGCGTTTTTCATTTATATAGTGTTCTCCGTTTTTAGAATGCGAAACCGGTAGAGAGTCTAAATACAAAGGCGTATACAGTTATGGCCCATAAGAAAAGGCAAATCCATGTAAAGGTCTTAAAATACTTTATTAAGAACTCCTTTGTCCAATCTCTAAATGCTTCGATGTAAATCTCTTTAACAAGTAATAGTTTCTTCATATTCATATGGGGGTTTAAAATTACCAATGGGCCAAAGGTCTATGTTTTCGCAAGCGCAGGGGGAATTTATTGGTTGTAATGACCTAAATTTCCGCTGAACAAATAGTTTATTGTAATTGTTCGATTAAAGGAAGTTTAAGGGGGGTAAACGGAAAGGTAAATGTATAGGAATAGGTTTACAAAATCTTATTTTTTGTACTTCAACCTTTTATAATTGTAGGAAGAATCATCGAGTCAACCGCTTGATGACTAGAACGACCCGTAGGTATCAGAAATAAAAAAAACGCCCTAAATAGGACGCTTTTAATAGTTAGGTTGGTTAATTTGTACTAGTCGAATGCAAACCCGGTAACGAGCCTGAAAACGAATGCATAAAGCACGATCAAGAAACTGGCAAAGCAGAACCAAGAAAAAGCTTTGAAATAAGATTTCACGAATTTAGTGCCTAGATTTCTAAAGGCCTCTAAATAAATTTCTTTGATGAGTAGGACGTTTTTCATGTATTTTAAGATTTGGGTTAAATATCGATTTGGTCTATATATAACTTCAAACCGTTGAATTCCGTATTTTATCAGATGTATTTTGTTGTGAACAGTATTCCTTATGTTGTGAAATCAGATATGGGACTCCAGGGAGCATTTAAATTCGTATGAGATTTGCTTCGAAATAGCAGTAGGAGTGTTCCCTATCATAAAAAAACCGTTGTCCTTTCGAGCAACGGTTTTTTTAGTTCTAAATAATTTTGTGCTAATTGCTTACGATAATAAACTCCGAACGCCTATTCAAGAAGTGTTGTTTCTCAGTGCAAGCCACGCTGCCATCACATTCATTTAGCAACCTTTCTTCACCATATCCAATGGCACTTGCAATTCGCTCAGGAGCGATACCCTGCGCTATAAGGTATTCACGGGTAGATTTTGCCCTTCTATCCGATAGGTACTTATTATACGCTTTCTTACCCCTAGAATCGGTGTGAGATTCTATTTTAATGACCATATTTGGATATTCGGTCATCACCTCCACCAATTTGTCAAGCTCTTCCGAGGCATCCTTACGTATATACGACTTGTCAAAGTCGAAATGAATCATATCGGTTTTCAACTTCTTAATACCATCTTCTACCGCAATCATCTCCTTCAATTTTCGCATAACAGCATCAACTTGTAGGGTATCGTTTTCAAGGGCGGTAACTTCCTGAATATTTTCGAAATAGGTATCATTCGTAGCCTTTATTGTATATTTTTTATCAGCCTCGAGGTCTTCAAATATGAAACTTCCATCGTCGTCGGCTACCATTTCCTTGAGTTTAATGCCGTTTTCGTCAAGTAATTCAACCAAAGTCTGAGGCATAACATCTCCGGTAATCAGCTCGGTGATCACACCGGCTATGGCATTAGAACTGGCAGGTACTTCCTCAACAACAAGACGTTTGAACGAGTAAATGTCGTCATCTCCTTTTCCGTTAGGTCTGTTAGAAGCGAAAAACCCTTGTTGATTTTCTTCATTAATGATATATGAAAAATCATCTTTGTTACTGTTCACAGGCCTACCAAGGTTTTTTGCTTTTTCAAAACCTTCCTCGGTATACGCTGCACCATAGATGTCGAGCCCACCCAAACCGGTATGTCCATCTGAAGAAAAATACAACTTCTTCTCATTGATAAAAGGAAACATTTCCTTGCGTTCAGTATTGATTTCAGGGCCTAAATTTCTTGGCTCGGAAAATGAGTTCGGGCCATTTACGTCTACAACGAAAATATCAGTTTGCCCTATACTACCTGGCATATCGGAAACAAAATACAACTGCTTACCATCTGGGCTTAAAGCCGGATGACCTGTAGAGTAGTTGTCACTATTGAATGGTACTTCCACCGCTTCTGTCCATTCACCATCTACTTTTTTAGACATGTAAATCTTCAAGTGGTTGATGCCATTTTTATCGCGCTTTAGCTTTTTACCATAATTGTTACGGGTAAAATACATCGTAGTATTATCTGGCGAAAAAGCAGCAGAAGCTTCGTGGTACTTGGTATTAATTTTTTTAGAGAACTTGATCGCGTCTTTAAGGTCTTGTGATTCTTCATTTATCTTGGCTACATAGAGATCAAGGTAGGGTTGGTTGTTCCATTTATACCGTCTGGTATTTAAAAATGAAGAATCTTTAGCGGAAGCGAACACCACCTCATTAGACTCAAGAAATATGGGTGAGAATTCTGAATATTCGGTATTGATGGCCAAATTCTTCAGCTCATAATCGCCTTCATTGTTCAAAATTTCATCCAAAACTACCTCGTTGGGGAGCGTAATTTTTTCATCTAGCCCAGCTGTCTCCCCATTTTTCATTTTCTTGTTATACAAGCGCATCAATCGCTTGGATCTAGCGTAATTTCCTGTACCCTTTAAAGAATGTGCATATTTGAAGACATTGTCTGCAGACATGTCTTTTCCGTATTTGTCATAGAGTACATTGTACCATTCATAGGCCTTCTCCATATTTGTGTTGAAGTAATATGAATCAGCTGTTTTTTGTATGATTTCATAGGAATAGTTAGCACCCCCTTGCGTCAAAGCCTCTTCGTACAGCTTAGCAGCTTCGGCGTACCACATTTTATCAAAATAGTAATCGGCGCGTTGAATAAGCTTACTTTTATTTGGAGTTTCCTTGATTTGCTGAGCTTGATCACTTAGGTGACTGGTCTCATTAAGCATCGTATAGGTAACTTCATTTACTGAAACGGCTTTGGAATCACTATTGCCGTTATTTTGATCGGAAAAAGAAGCTTCTTGTACTGGAAAACTGTTTTCTAGGCTTAGTATCCAAATGTCATCTTTATAAGCTCCGTCAAATTTACTAGCGACTGCATCCACAGCTTCTAAGCCAAAAGGGAAGTGCTGTAGGTAAACATAGTTTAGATTGTTTTCAGGGTTTAAGATAAAGCCCGCGTCAAACCCTTTTTTCTTTAGTTTCTTAACAGCTCTTTTCAGGTTTTTCCCCTCATTGAAAACACCGATGATGGCATAGTAGCCATCTTCTACACCCTGAAGACCTTCAAAAGAGCGATATGGAATATCATTCTTTTTGGCAGCCTCCTCAAAAGTTTCCGAGATGGAAATGACACCTGCAGGGTCTTCTTCCGAACTGCCGAAATCAATCGAACCTGTGGCTTGAGAGATAGCTGTCTCCTGAATATTTTGAGCACCTATCCCAAGGGACAGTAATAAAAGGCAGGTGGTAATTAGTTGTTTCATGATTTGGGGTATTAAAAAAATCTAGAGGACTTCAATCTCTTTTCTCGTGATATCCGCTAGTGTGGCAAGATGCGTATGTAAATTCCGCCAGTATAAATGCTTGGTTGTGGCAAAAATCTTGTTGTGCTTCATCTTGCGTTTTGTCGATAGTTGTACGCCCTACAAGGTATGTACAGAATCATACTGTTTGTATTTAACGCCCAATTCTAGAGTTTCGTATACCGTGTAATTTCTATTGTGGCCATGAACTTGGGCACATTTGATAGCAGTTTTGGGAAAATAGAGCGGCTTACCTAAAAATTAGGCTTCAAATCTAGGGTTTTGATACCCGGTAGCATGAGCCGTAAATACTATAAAACCTAGGTTTACCCCTATATTTGTGTAGAAAATATTGCTTGTCAAACAGAAAGGCTATACGTTGAGATGTCGTGTTGTCACTATTTTGCAGCAGTCACTTTGTTCTGCGAATTTGTTGTGAGCTCTAGTAAATATGTTGTCAAGAGGTAATTTTATAGCGTATAATCGTAAGGAAATGAAAAAGCCTTCAATAATCATTGAAGGCTTTTCTAATATAACATATTATAATTTTTCTACTCTTTGTTTTCCTCTAATTTCTCGTCGTCTTTAGAAGCATCTTTGAACTCTTTGATACCACTACCTAATCCACGCATAAGTTCAGGAATCTTTTTCCCTCCGAACAAAAGAAGTACAACCACGACCACTAAGATAATTTGAGGTGCACCAATGGCTAAAAATGTTTGTTGAGCTATCATAATTGAAAATTTAATGGATATCAAAGGTAGTAAAAAGTATTTAGTTTGTTGTTAATACTAACGTTTAGCAACGTATTTTAATTGTGATGACCAAAAGGAATATCTTACTCGTATGTAAAATGGAAGATTCTATTTTTTCGATGGGTATAAAATTTATGCGAACTCATGTGTAATTCATTTCTAAGTTTATCTTTGTAGGCTATGGCGAAGGGTGTAAAAAAAAGAAAGGAAATTAAAAGAAAGTTGCTTCATAAGTACCGCTTGGTCATTTTAAATGAAAGTACTTTTGAAGAAAAAATATCTTTTAAACTAAGTCGACTCAACGTTTTTGTCACGGGCTCACTCTGGATTATAGGCCTTATAGGGTTGACCACTTTACTTATTGCTTTCACTCCCCTACGCGAATATATACCAGGATATTCTTCTACCAAACTGAAAAAACAGGCAACAGACCTTACCTATCAGACCGATTCACTCGTTAGAGTATTAAATAATACCAATAGGTATTTAGATAACATCAGAATGGTACTAAAGGGCGACATAGAAAACAACGAGATCAATAGAGATTCGCTTTTGGAACAGTTTAAGTTAGACCCGTCTACTATAGACCTTACTCCAATAAGACAAGATTCCCTGCTGCGGGCTGAAGTTGCTTTAGAAGATAAATACAATCTCTTTGAAAGAAACACTACGAAAACCGAGATTGTTCTATTTCCACCCGTTGGTGGCACCGTAACCCAAAGCTACGATGCCAAAAAGAAACATTATGCAGTTGATGTGGTTGCGCCTCGTGAAACCCCGGTAAAGGCAACTGCAGATGGAATGGTCATTTTTGCGGAATGGACTGCAGATACAGGCCATGTAATAATTCTAGAACATAAAGATGGTCTTCTAAGTGTATATAAACACAACGGATCTCTTAACAAAAGTCAAGGAGATATTGTCAAGTCAGGCGAAGTTATCGCCTCTGTTGGAAATACGGGTAAACTGACCACTGGTCCTCATCTTCACTTTGAACTTTGGGACAAAGGCACCCCTTTGAATCCGCAAGATTTCATTGATTTCAAATAGCCAGTATGTCTTTAAAATCCATCGCAGCCAAGATTTTTGCTAGAGTCATCACCAAAAAAACCGAACGATGGGCACAGCATCCTATAGTAACCCAAGATCGAGTTTTTAAGCAGCTGATTGAAAAGGCCTCTGGCACCCAATTTGGAAAAGATCACAAATTTTCTGCAATCGACTCGCACGATGATTTCGTGAAAAATGTTCCCATTCGCGACTATGAGCAGCTAAAACCCTATGTTGAACAAATAGTCAAGGGGAAAAAGAATATACTTTGGCCTGGAAAACCTCTCTATTTTGCAAAAACGTCGGGCACCACATCTGGAGCAAAATATATTCCTATTACAAAGGAATCTATTAAACACCAGATTGAAGCCTCTCGGAACGCAATTTTGAATTATATCCACGAAACAGGGAACATTAGCTTTGTTAACGGGAAAATGATTTTTTTACAAGGAAGTCCTGTTATGCAGGAAAAGAACGGAATCAAATTGGGGCGTTTGTCGGGAATATCAGCACATTATGTTCCCAATTATCTTCAAAAAAACCGATTACCCAGTTGGAACACAAACTGCATTGAAGACTGGGAAACCAAGGTGAATGCCATTGTAGAGGAAACTATGAATGAAGATATGACGGTAATTGCTGGTATACCATCATGGGTGCAAATGTATTTTGAAAAGTTATATGACAAAGCCGAAAAGCCCATAGGTGAACTTTTTAAGAATTTTCAATTGTTTATTTATGGAGGTGTCAATTATGAACCTTACCGTTCAAAATTCGAAGATTTAATCGGCAGAAAGGTAGATAGCATTGAACTCTTTCCAGCAAGCGAGGGTTTTTTTGCCTATCAAGATTCTCAAAAGGAAAAGGGGATGCTTTTGCTTTTAAATTCTGGGATATTCTATGAATTTGTCAAGGCTGATGAATTTTTTGACCAAAACCGAAAGCGCATTACCTTAAAGGATGTTGAGTTACATGTAAACTACGTCATGATTATCTCAACGAATGCCGGCTTGTGGGGGTACAACCTAGGAGATACCATTCAGTTTATTTCTATTAAGCCCTATAAGGTGATCGTTTCCGGCAGAATAAAGCATTTCATTTCTGCCTTTGGCGAACATGTAATTGCCAAAGAAGTCGAGGAAGCAATGCAAGAAGCGATTTCACAAACTGACGCTCAAGTAAATGAATTTACGGTAGCGCCTCAGATAACGCCAGAAGGAGAACAGCTGCCTTTTCATGAATGGTTGGTTGAATTTGAAAAAGAGCCATCCGATGTGTCAAGATTTATAGAACTCCTTGATGCTTCTTTGCAACGACAAAACAGTTATTATTTTGATTTAATTGATGGCAAAATTCTCCAAACCTTAAAAGTAACCTCCATTAAAAAAGGGGGTTTTAAAGCCTATATGAAATCAATCGGAAAACTAGGGGGTCAAAACAAAGTACAAAGACTGGCCAATGACAGGAAAGTAGCTGATGTGCTTTCACTTCAAAAAGTTGGCCGTCAACAGGCTTGACAAAACCTGATTTTTATTCGTAATTTTGCATGAAATTCTTTCATGGGGAAAACAACCAATACCACACGCGCACAAGAATCGACCAATGCCATTGAGCGTTTGTATATCACCATGCGTCACCTATTTAACCGTGGTTTTTACAAACCAACGGGAGTTTCAGGAGAATCGCTTAAAAACGCACTCTTGCAACTGCGGCCTGAAATATATGGTACTGTAGCCGAGGAGAAGGCAGAATTCAACGGTCTTGTTTACGTTTTAGAGCGTTTGCCTGAGGGCATTGAGCAATGCCGGTTTATCAATCTTACTTCTGATGAAGGTTACGGAAAATCACATTTCAAACCTATCGTACCTCCTAAAAGAAGACGAAACTGCTATCGTATTGACGAGGAGCAGATGAACATAGAAATTACCAGAGGGCGCTCTGATATTTACGATATTCTTACGCACCTTACCTTCCTTTTTATCGAATCGGAAAAAATTTGTAAACGTGTTTTGATAGAAGACACCGATAAGACAATTCGCGACTGGACCAAACTAGAAGTGTCGGTTAAAAAGGAAGAGTTAAGTCAAGCAGAACGCGAAGTAGCCTTGATTCATACTGCCAATATTTTGGGTAGAAGCTTTGATGAAGTATTGTGGATTTACGAAAAGTTCTCCACAAAAGACAATCCTGAACGTTTTCTGAAAATCATTTGGTGGCTTGGTAAGCTGGCCATTGAAGAAGAAGTCACAGGAGAGAAAAGAGTCATAACCTTCAGCGCCCAACTGCGCGAACGTCTCGGGCATCATATTCATGGCGAACGGTGGGCCGATACGATCAAGGGAATTTTAAAGAAAAACGGACTTCTTGAACGGCCTATACATATCATTAGTGCTAATATGCATAGCGTAATGAATTCATTGTTCGCGAGAAAAGCACTGACAAAAGAGTTTCCAAATTCAGATTCCTTGGAAATCTATGAAGCACTTAGTTCTTCGGGTAACAAGGCTTTACGGACTAAGGTAGAAAACCTTGCCATGAAAAATGGGATGATATCCATTGATGATCTTTCGGGTACGAACATCGATGTTCAAATATTCGATATGGCCAAAATTGGAAAAGATGCTTGCTGTTATGAACTTGAAAAGGGACTCCCCGATACTAAAAAACCCGTTATCTTTGTGATGGATTATGCCTTTGGTGAACAGGCTTATGAAACTATCGATGAATTACTTAGGCCTTTTGGAGATCAGAAAAAGAACGCTACATATTTAAATATTGCTTCTGTTTCTATAATGGGAAAAGCCGGTATTTTGGAGGGAGGAAAGGGAGATTTAATGATTCCGTCAGCACATATTTTTGAGGGTACCGCCGACAACTATCCTTTTAAAAATGAACTATGCGCGGCTGATTTCGAAGGATACGGTTTACAGGTTTTCGAGGGAACCATGGTAACCGTTTTGGGAACTTCACTGCAGAATAGAGATATTTTGAAATTTTTCCACCAATCAACGTGGAATGTTATTGGATTGGAAATGGAAGGGGTTCATTATCAAAAAGCAATTCAATCGGCTTCTAAGATTCGAAAAAGTATTCGTGAAGACGTAAAAGTAAGATATGCCTATTACGCCTCTGATAACCCCTTGGAAACTGGAAGCACCTTGGCCTCAGGAGGTTTAGGCACTACCGGGGTAAAACCAACCTATCTAATAACGGATAAGATTCTAACGCAACTTTTCAATTCATAACACATGGCAGAACAATTACAACCCAATAATTCGAGTACTCCTGACGAGATTGATCTAAGTCAGTTGATGCAACTATTAAGAAAGGGATTCGATAATCTAGGTAATTTTTTGCTTCGGGTTTTCATCTATTTAAGGAAGAACATTTTAAAACTGATCGGCCTTGTAGTTTTGGGCTTGGCGATTAGTTTCGGACTTAGTCAAATCATTTCTAAAAAGTTGAAGACCGATGTTATTGTTCATCCAAACTTTGAGAGTAAAAACTACTTGTATGATGTTGTCGATGAATTAGCGGCCAATATAAAGGCAAGAAACGAAACCTTTTTCGAGTCCTTGGGGGTAGCAGTCAAAGATCTTGAAGGCTTTGCGGTTAAAGTTGAAGCTATTGAAGATGATGAAGTTATAACCGATGATGGTATGCTCAATGAAATGAGATACTTAGAAGTACTTGAAAATTTCAAAGATGAAAGTTTTGTAATCGATATTTTGCGTTCAGAACTCTCTGAAAAGAGCGTAATAGATTATAAAATCACCTTTACCTATAAGGATGCAGCAAAAGGACCCGTCGTAGTGGAGAAGCTGATGTCCTACATAAATACCAATAAGTATTTTGACGATTTAAAACAGGTTTATACTAACAATGCCAAATCTCGAATAGAAAAAAATACCCAACTCATTGCCCAGGTAGATGAACTAGTAGAGAATTATTCCAAAGCCCTGTTGGCCGAAAAGCAGAAGTCAGGTAGTGGAGTGGTATACATGGAAAAGGAAAATACATTAAATGTTCCTGCGCTGTTAACTATGAAAGATAGGCTTTTAAAAGAAATTGAAGTGAAAAAGCTCGAAGTGGCTCAGCAAACGGGAGTATTAACGATCTTAAATTTCGGAAAGACGCAAGAGGTTAGGAAATCATTTTTCAATCAAACATATTTCTTTATTCCAACCTTGCTGGTCGTTGGGTTTTTGTTACTGTCCTTTTTCCAATACTTGAATCGCAAGGCAAAAGAAATATAATAAGATGGGCATTGAAATCACAAATCAATGTGTTTTGGTGACCGGAGGCGCTGGCTTTATCGGCAGTAATTTCATCCCCTATTTCTTAGAAAAGAATCCGAATGTGCAAGTAGTCAATTTAGATAAGTTGACCTACGCGGGCAATCTTCAAAATCTGAATGAAATAGCTCAAAACAACCGATATCACTTTGCTGAAGGAGATATTTGTGATCGGGTTTTAGTTGAAGCACTATTTAAAAAATATCATATTGATGGGGTAATTCATTTTGCAGCTGAATCTCATGTTGATAATTCCATAGCCAGCCCTGATAACTTTATCAAAACCAATATTGAAGGAACTTTTGTGTTATTGGAGGCTGCAAAGAAGTCTTGGATGGAGTCACCAAATAACCCAAAACAAGGGTTCAAGAAGGCACGTTTTCATCATATATCAACAGATGAGGTATATGGTAGTTTAGGCAGTGAAGGGTTTTTTACAGAGCAAACGGCATATGCACCCAATAGTCCGTATAGCGCTTCAAAAGCTTCTTCTGATTTTTTGGTGCGCAGTTATTACCACACCTACGGCTTAAATGTGGTCACCAGCAACTGTTCGAATAATTACGGTCCAAAACAACACGATGAAAAGTTGATACCGACTATTATCAGAAAGGCATTGGATGCCCATCAGATTCCGATATACGGTGATGGTTCAAATGTGCGCGATTGGTTGTATGTTTTAGATCACTGCAGGGGAATTGAATTGGTTTTCGCAAATGGAAAAGTTGGCGAAACCTATGCTATTGGGGGTAACAACGAGCATAACAATCTGTTTATAGCCCAAAAAATATGTAGTTTGTTAGATCGCTTGCAGCCCAAGCAGACCGGTAGTTATTCCGAGCAAATTACCTTTGTGAACGATCGTCTTGGGCATGACTACCGCTACGCTATAGATGCTAGCAAAATTGAAAACGAACTCGGGTGGAAAGCCGATGAGAATTTTGATACCGGAATAGCGAAAACAATTGCTTGGTATATTCATAAATATCAAACAGCATAAAATGAAAGGAATCATATTGGCAGGAGGCTCAGGAACACGTTTGCACCCAATAACAATTGCGGTGAGCAAACAATTGATGCCGGTATATGATAAACCCATGATCTACTACCCATTGGCAACCTTGATGTCAGCAGGAATTCATGAAATCTTATTCATTACTACACCTCAAGATGCCCCCCTGTTTAAAAGCTTGCTGGGAGATGGCTCGCAGCTGGGTTGTAGTTTTCAGTTTGCTATTCAGGAAAAGCCAAATGGACTGGCGGAGGCTTTCATAATAGGAGAAGAATTTATTGGTAAAGATAAGGTCGCCCTTATTTTAGGAGATAATATTTTCTACGGGTCTGGATTGGCAAAACTGCTTCAGACCAACAATGATCCGGAGGGCGGAATCATCTATGGGTATCACGTTCAAGACCCTGAACGTTATGGGGTAGTTGAATTTGACACTAGTGGTACGGCCATCTCAATAGAAGAAAAACCTGAAAACCCAAAATCGAACTTTGCCGTTCCGGGCATTTATTTCTACGACAATTCTGTTGTCGATATTGCCAAAAAAATCAAACCCAGCAAACGTGGCGAATTAGAAATCACAGATGTGAATCGGGCTTATTTGGAAAAAGGCAACTTACAAGTAAGTATTTTGGATAGGGGAACTGCTTGGCTAGATACGGGTACATTTAGTTCCTTAATGCAGGCTTCTCAATTGGTAGAAGTTATTCAGGAAAGGCAAGGCCTTAAGGTTGGAGCTATTGAAGAAGTAGCGTATGCTATGGGCTATATTGATAAAGAACAGCTACATCGTTTGGCAAAACCCTTGTTAAAAAGCGGCTATGGCCAATACTTAATGCACCTTTAATACTACCTATTCGTGAATCGTATTGATACAAACATAAATGGCTGTTTTGTAGTAGAACCTCGAGTTTTTGAAGATGAAAGAGGACTTTTCTTTGAATCGTACAACCAAAGAAGATTTGAAGAAGTACTTGGAAAAAAAATTGATTTTGTGCAAGACAATCAATCCAATTCGAAAAAGGGAGTGCTTCGAGGGCTACACTTTCAGACAGGTGAACACGCGCAGTCAAAACTGGTACGGGTATTACTAGGCGAAGTATTAGACGTGGTGGTTGATCTTCGTCAAAATAGCAAGACGTTTGGCCAGCATTTCACAATCAAACTTTCCGGCGATAATAAAAAAATGCTTTTTATACCAAAAGGTATGGCGCATGGATTTTTAACACTTTCTAAGGAGGCAATATTTGCTTATAAATGTGATGACTACTACCACAAAGCGTCTGAAAATGGCGTTTTATACGATGACCAGACCTTGGGTATTGATTGGAAGTACCCCACCAATGAGATGATACTTTCACCGAAAGACATGCAACTTTCCACCTTTAAAGAGCTCTTTCCATGACTAAAATATTGGTAACAGGTTCAGAAGGTCAATTGGGAAAATGTATTCAGAAAATAGCAGGTAATTATCCAGATTTTGAATTTGTTTTTCATAGCTCAACTACCTTAGACATTACAAATCGTAAGAAAATTGCTGAAGTATTTTCAAGAGAACATTTCGATTATTGTATGAATTGCGCAGCATATACCAATGTTGAACAGGCGGAAAAAACACCAGAACCTGCTTTTGCAGTAAATGCCGAAGCAGTTTGCCATCTTGCGCAGGCTTGTTTAAAACACCAGGTAACCCTAGTTCACATTTCTACTGATTATGTGTTTGATGGAACGAAAGAAACGGCATATGCTACCTTCGATAAAGCGCACCCAATAAATGAATACGGAAAGTCTAAATTGGAAGGTGAAAAGTGCATCCAGAAAAATCTAATTGAATATTTCATTGTTCGTACCTCTTGGCTGTATTCAGAATTTGGCAAGAATTTTTATAAGACTATTCTAGAAAGGGCCCAAACGCAATCGGTTTTACAAATCACTGATGAACAAATAGGCTGCCCAACAAACGCTAATAACCTAGCAACCTATATTTTAAATTTGGTTGCCAATAACAACAGTGACTATGGCATTCATCACTTTACAGATGGCGAGGCGATGACTTGGTACGAATTCGCAAAAAAAATTCTTAAAGAAAACGGCTTACAAGATAAGGTTCGGCTTGACAGGGCTAAGAATTATCGTACTTTTGCGAGGAGACCGAAAAACAGTGTTTTAGAAACTATTTCCCCAAATAAAAACTAAATCTTTCAATAATTATCAGCTAGAATCAAGTGGATAAAAATACCATGCACTTAAAAAAAACAATGCTCATCTTACTTTTGATAGTTGCTTTTAGCTGTGGTGCTGAAAATTCAGAAAACTCCGCTTTGAAAGCGAAGATTCCCGAAATAGAAGATATCTCAAAGAAGCTCGATTATAAATTTACCAACGGGTTTTATTTTACCGAAAACATTAGGGTAGATAAAATAGGGGTGCTACAATTGGATGAAAACAGGTTTAAGATTTTCTACTTTTTAAGTGATCGAAAGAATTTGGAAGAGGTGCAGCTTTTGAATATTGCTTTTCGATTCTATCCGAAAGATCCCATGCAGTTTAAAACCACGGCAGATCAAAAGGCCAAAGCAAGAACCATTGCTGCAGAATGTAAGCTAAATAGAATGGGAGATGCCTTTGTGGTAAGTACAGACATATTTTTTATGCAGCCAAAAACATTCAAAGAAAGTAAAATTTATCTCTATGACCCAGACTCAGGGGTAGTCGGAAAAACAATGACTATTCTTGATTTGAAACTCTAGAAAAACCAAGGCTCTAATAACAAAGAATTACTAAAAGAAAAAGATAATAATGCTACAAGCAATCATAAAGAAAGGGAAGGTACTAGCAGAGGAAGTACCGTCTCCCATATTATCTGAAGGAGAAGTCTTAATTGCCGTCTCCTTTAGCTGTATATCAGCAGGTACTGAACTGAAAAGTGTTGGAAACAGCGGTGAAAATTTGCTGGTAAGGGCAATGAAGCAACCGGAAAACCTCAAGAAGGTCATTGATCTTGCCAAAGCCCAAGGCATAGCGAAAGCTTTTTCTAAAGTACAGCAAAAGGTAAAATACGGTACGCCAACCGGATATTCTAATGCGGGTGTGGTAATCGCCGTGGGTAGTGGAGTTAAGAATTTTCAAATTGGTGATAAGGTCGCTGCTGCTGGAGCAGGTATTGCCAACCATGCGGAGTACGCTGTAGTACCTCAAAATTTGGTAATGAAAGTTCCTGACGGGCTTGATTTACAGTTGGCTTCAACGGTAACCCTGGGTGGAATTGCCCTGCAGGGGGTGCGCAGGGCAGATTTGAGAATGGGTGAATACGGGGTAGTAATCGGAGCTGGAATATTAGGTTTGCTAACGGTACAATTCTTAAAAAATTCAGGCGTACGTACCATTGTAAGCGATATCAACGAAGAGCGTTTGAAAATAGCGAAAGAGCTTGGGGCCGATATGGTCATCAACCCTTCTAAAGCTGATTTGGTAAAAACGGTGTCTGATTTTACTGGTGGTTATGGAGCCGACGCAATTATTTTCACCGCGGCAACAGCAAGTAGTGAACCCTTATCAGATGCCTTTCAAGCCTGCAAGAAGAAAGGCCGTGTTATCCTTGTTGGGGTATCTGGAATGGAAATCAAACGTGCTGACATTTACCAGAAAGAACTCGATTTCAAAATATCTACTTCCTATGGTCCTGGGCGTTATGACCGTCAATATGAGGATTTGGGCAATGACTATCCGTACGCCTATGTTCGCTGGACCGAAAACAGAAACATGACGGAGTATCTAAGGTTACTTCAAGAAGGTAAAGTGAAGCTCGACCTACTCATAAACAAAGTCTACCCCATAGCGCAAGCTGAAGAGGCATATGCATCACTTCAGGGTCCTGAAAAGCCAATAATCGTTCTATTGAGCTACGAAACGAAGGCCGAAAACAAACCTGAATCAAAAGTTATGGTAAACGCTGCGTATAGCAGCAAGGATGTTTTGAATGTTGCCTTAGTAGGAGCTGGAAGTTTTGCAACCGCCATGCACTTACCCAACATGGAAAAGATGAAAGACAAGTACGCCCTGTATGCCGTGGTCAATAGAACGGGGCATAAAGGTAAATCTGTCGCCACACACTTCAATGCAAAATATGCCACTTCAAATATTGACGATGTATTAAGTGACCCTGAAGTTGATTTGGTTTTCATTACTACACAGCACAAAGACCATGCGGTCTTAGTACTTCAATCTTTACAAGCAGGCAAACATGTTTTTGTTGAAAAACCACTGGCAACCAACCAAGAAGATTTAGATAAGATAGTGGCCTTCTATAGCGATAGTCAAGAAGAGAAAAAACCCATTTTGTTAACCGGTTTTAACCGTAGGTTCAGTAAATATGCCCGCGAGATAAACGAACACACCAAAGACCGTATTAACCCACTATTTGTCAGCTATCGTATCAATGCAGGTTTCAAGGCTTCCGATGAAGGTATACATGATCATGGCGGCAGGGTTGTTGGAGAGGTATGCCATTTTATTGATTTGATTTCCTATTTAACGGGGGCATCAATTGCTTCGGTAAGTGTTGAAAAAATAAGTCCGGCTAACAATCAAATTCGCAAAGACGACAATGTGGCAATCGTTTTAAAATATAAAGACGGGTCGGTGGGTAACCTCCAATATTTTGCAACTGGAAATAAAGGGTATCAAAAGGAAAATTTAGAAGTTCATTTTGACGGAAAGACCATCGTAATGGACGATTTCAAGAAATTAACTGGCTATGGCGTTAAGCTGAAAGAAATGGTTGGGAAAATTCCTGAAAAGGGTCAGTATGAAGAATTGCTCTATATGCATGAGTCCATAACCCAGGGAAAATGGGCCATTGATTTGGAAGATATGATTCAGACCACTCAGGCAACATTTCTGATCCAGAACGACTAAATGAGTTCAAAAATTAAGTGGAGTGAATATTAAGACCATTTTATCTAAGCCGTTGCCTGTTGTTTGGTTTAGGTTGGTGCAGCTTGTCCGCTTAAAATTCTACCATAGCACAGCTTTTTGGAAGACCATTGAATTGAAGGTTTCCGGCAAAGTAAGCAGTTCTAAATCTACATGGAAGGAGAGGAGCTTATTATTTTGTAAGAAGTTCCAGAATTATGATGACGCTTTCCTAAAATCAATTCAAACACACATAAGACAGAATTCCGATAGGGTTTTACAAGGAGATATTTCCATTTTTGATGTGCCTTACCAATTTGATCAGCCCTTTAATTGGCATGCCGACTGGCGCATTAAGCACCAATGGAAGAACCGCTATTTCAAGGAGTATAGTTTCTACGAAACAGAAAAGCTATTGGAATACGATGTGAAATTTCCCTGGGAGTTTTCTAGGCTTAGCTTCTTGATTCCAATTGCTAGGCGCTATTTGCTTGATAATGAAACTGAACATCTCGAATATGTTCATGGTGTTTTGCAAGACTGGAAGCAAAAAAACCCAATAGCACATTCCATAAACTGGTACCCTATGGAGGTATCGGTTCGAAGTATTAATCTAATACAACTTCGAGAGCTTTTGCTTTTAAGGAGCACCACTGAAAAAACCCTGGACTTGCTTAATGAAATATTAATACTACACGGTATATTTTTGTGGCGCAATATTGAATATACCGATGTTCGAGGAAATCACTATGCGGCTAACCTCACGGCCTTGCTGCTTTTGGGAACTACGTTTAAAGGATTTTATAGTGAGGCAAAACAATGGCAAAAATATGCCCTGGCAAATATAGAACCAGAATTTCATTTGCAATTTATTGATGACGGGGTAAATTTTGAAAAATCTATAGCCTATCACCGATTGGTCGTTGAATTTTATTTCATCGGTTTTCTTACCATGCAGCGTTTGGGAATAGAAGTACAGCCCAAAACCAAAGAAGTATTCAAAGAATCATGTCTATTTATAAAAAGCGTTACAAAACCCAATTTCTTAACACCAATTATTGGCGATAATGATAGTGCCTCGGTATTTCAAAATGATGATTTGCCTTTGAATGATCATACGAACCTATTACAACTGAACAGTATTTTTCTTGATGTTCCAGTGCTGAATAGTGTTTCAAAGACCTTTGTTTCGGCTTTGGAAGTTTTTGGTTTGGAAAAGGTTCGCACTTTGAAACACAGCCTGAATCATAAAACGCAGTTGCTCTCCTATTCTAAAGGGGGCTTTGTTATTGTAAAGAATAACAGCAATTATTTTATTGCCGATATCGGCGAAGTAGGTATGAAAGGAAGAGGAGGTCACGGTCATAACGATTTGTATAGCTTTGAACTCATGCTTGAAGGATGCGACTTCATTGTCGATGCAGGCTGTTATACATATACTGGAGACTTAGTCTTAAAAAATCAAATGAAATCTTCAGCCTACCACAACATTTTGACGGTTGATGAAAAAGAAATTGCTCCCTTAATTGGTAACTGGGGTATTGCAGATATCGCGAAACCTTATGAGGTGTTGATCACGGAAGATGAAGAAAGTATTAATGTAAGTGGCAAGCATGATGGTTATAAGAGATTGCCAGATACTGTGGTGCACCAACGAACCTTCAAACTCCAAAAGCAGGCGTTTGAACTTTCTTGTTTTGATACGGTTTCATGTAGTTCATCACATCACATACAAAGGCATTTACATTTTTCTGAACATGTAGGGCTAGCGTTAAAGGAGAATGTGCTTTTGGCTTCGCTAGGAGCAGATACGTATACTATCATTTGCGATGAGCATTCTAAACCTAGATTAGGCACCTACTATTTAAGTTACAACTACGGCCACAAAATAACTTCGAAAAAGGTGATCTTTGAATCCAAGATAGAAGGCACAAGTGAACTTCACTTTAGCATAATTAAAGATACCAGCAATGAACAAAATTAGTTTAGATGTACTGTTTAGTTCCCTTTTTGCTGTTTTGGCAGTGCTTTTTAATTTTTGGTTAATTAAAGAGGCAGAATTTTATCTTTCCGCTGCCTTATTGGGTACGTTTATGTTGATTAGAAGGCTGGCACCTACCTTTTCCAATTTGAGCCAATTGGGTTGTTCACAAGCCCTTATTCGTTTTACAAGCTTACATAAAGAGGATACTGAAAAAATCAAAAGCTACTTCTTTTTATCCATTGCGCTTTGGGTGGCCAGTACATTGGTTTTATTGTTATTGTACACCTTCTTCAGCGAAACCATTGGCAAATTAATATTGCCTGAAGTGGCAGATAGAAACAGTTATCTGGCCTTGACTTTCGTCTATATTTCGGTTTTACATTTAAGTTATCTGATTCTACCTTACTTCCTGAATCTGAGGAAAATTTTAATATATAATATCATCAATATCATGAATGCCAGCTTGGTGATACTGGCTGTATTTTTACTGGTTGCCAATTCTGATAATTTGATTGAAGTCTTAAGGATATCGCTCTCCATATTGGCTGCGATGCAGTTGCTGATTTTGGGATATATTATTTTGAAATTGAAGTTGTACTACTTCCCAACTAGAAAAGTGCTCCGTAATGAAAGCAGCTCTTTTTTTAAATACGGGTTGCCAAGAGCGGCAATGACATTTTTAGAAATGTTTATGTTGACCGTAGGTTCTTTGCTAGTAAAGAAGGACTATGAGATCGTAGGTTCTTTTTTGATAGCAATTACCTTGGCAAGAGTAGTATTAATTATTCTTCAACCGATATCCTTATTGTCCTCCGTCATTGTAGGGCATAACAACGATACCGATAAGCCCAAGAAAACACTCAACCTGTTGTTTGGCGGCATCATATATTCGAGTGTACTGGTTATTATTCTTATGTATAATTGGATTGATGTATTGATTCGCTTTTGGCTGACGAAGGAAGAAACCATTGTCGATGTGGTTTTGGTCTTTAAAATTCTGGTTTTTGGTTTGGTTCCTTACTGTATTTTTCAAGGCTTAAAGGGCTATATTGAAATCAGGTTTTTCAAACCCTTGAATTTATTTTCGATTGCCATTGCTACGGTTGTTCATGTGCTTCTGTTTTTTGGGTTGATGCCGTTTTATGGCACCTTGCAGTCGCTTTCGCTTTCATTAATGATCGCTTTTATAGCAATGGGTTTGTGGTCTTATTTTTGGTGCCGTAAAGACCTTAATAATCAATCCTATTTCAGGTTTAGATACTTCTTTATTATTTCGCTCGTTCTTTTTAGTATAAACCATTTTATCAATTTACATTTCCCTGATATTTTTGGTTTGACCATTGCATTGTTACTCACAGTAGTTGGTTTTTTGGCTTTTGTACTTTTTGGTAAAATTGAATTTGTAAAAGATGTCTTAGGCACCTTCAATTTTAGATTTTTAGATCGTTTTATGAAGTAGGTTGACTATGAAAAGGTGTATCTTACTATTAATTTTATTGGCTTTTTCCTGCTCTAATGATAAAGAAGTTACGGAGAACAACCCATTAACTGCCGTTCGTTTGATTCCAGGAACTGGAGAAACAGGAGGTTGCTCAGGCGTCTTAGCCTATAGTGGATTTCAAGACTACATATGTATTGATTGGGAGGATGAAAACGAATTTGCAGAAAAGTATATCATTTACTATTCCGATGCCGAGGACGGTGAGTATTCGGAAATAGCAAGTACTACTGAAAAATCCTACCAGATACGAGGCTTACAATATGGCCAACCCTACTTCTTTTATGTGGTTCCGTTTAATTCAACATTTGGCAATGGCCCTCAGTCTGAAGTCTTTAAAACTTATATTTCTCAAAAAACGAACACCGATGAATTTTTAGAAATAAGTGATGGAAGAATTACTTCTTTTGATGTAAGTAGTACAAAAATATATGTGCTAACCAGCTTGGGTATAGAGAAGGTTTTAGAAATTTTTGACCTCACTACAGGTGCTGCAATTTCTACCTTTACAAATATGGCTTTTAATACTTCCAATCGAATACTTGTAAATTCGAACGAGGATATTTATTTGGTAGGCAATCTTGGAAAATCAATATCAAAATTCGACATCGCCTCTAACCAAGTGATAAATCAACTGACCAGTGAGGTCATTATTGACAATGTTGATATTAATAAATCGGAGAACCAAATATACCTTACCAAAGAAGATGGTACTGAAATCGAAGTATATGGTGCTAACTTTGAACCGGAATTTAAGGTCCCATTAAGTCAAGGTTATCAGGAAAGTAGAAAGTTTATAGTAGGAGATAATGGTAATATATATGTTTCCGTAGCGAAGGAGGGAACAAATTCAAGTGTTTTGGAAGTTATTACGAAAGAAGGTACGGTTTTGAATTCTATTACTTCCAATCCTTGGAGTATAAATGAATATCCAATTATAGATAGTTCAGGAAGTCTATATGCTGCGTTTTATAGCGGCCTTAACGATGAAGTTTTTTTATACATGTATCAATTGGCGAATGATATATGGGAGTTTTACACTAATTATGGCGATTTGCCGCTATCTGATTCCGTTTTTGAAATCGATGCGGGGGGCAATGTTTACAGAGCTAGAACCGACATAGGTATAACCATCGAAAGAATAGTGACCACGGATTAATTTCGAACACCTTAGAATTCAATAATAACAGCTAATTTTATAGGAAAACCTTAGTATGCGCGGTGAAACCAGCAATCTACATGCAAAAAAAAGATGGAACGAAAGAGCCGTAGGTTCGCAACGTTCATCTGCCACTAAGGGTAGTAAAGTCTATTTTGAAGATATCCGAAGCTACAGGTTTAGTTATGAAACTCCATTTTTGCCAAGGTTGTTACATCAAAATGTTGTGGGCAAAGAAATATTGGAAATAGGTGTTGGCCATGGTATTGACGCCATTGAAATGGTTCGCGGTGGGGCAAAATATACAGGTTTAGATATTACCGAGAACCACATTGAACTTACAAAGAAAAATTTTGCATTAAATCAACTGCCCTATGAGGAAATTATCAACGGAGATTTGCAAACCGTACCGGTAAAAAAGAAGTATGATATTGTTTATAGTTTTGGCGTATTGCATCATATTGCCCATGAGGATGCCTACCTTAAGACTATACGAAAAATAATTAAAGAGGACGGAGAATTGCGAATTGCAGTCTATTCCAAGCACAGTTTTTTTAACTACTATATGTATTTCACTTGGTTGGTCAAAAATCGATGTAAGGTAGCTTTCAACACTTGGCAGGGTTATGTCAGTGATGGCGCGAGTTTCGACTATCCGATAACGATTAAGGTGCGCTCTAAAAAGGAAATTTTAAAATTGTACACCGCTAGTGGTTTTAAGGTCAAAAACTATTACAAAAGAGGTTTTGTACGGAAATATATACCCTTGCTAGGGCGTTTTCTAAGACCCGATGGCAGGGCTTTAAATTTTTTAGGATCTGTCTTGGGGTGGTACCACATATTTATTTTTGAACCTAGTTCTTGATAAGATATCTTGAAATAGTAACTTTGTCGTGGTAAACCAACCCAACCATCCTTAGCCAAAATATCCTATGTGCGGAATTTCAGGAATCATTACGTATAAGAACATTACCTCATCTGACGAAGCCTCACTGATTGCCATGCGCAACGCTATTTTGCATAGGGGACCAGACTATCAAGGTGTTTGGAAAGATGAATCCGTAATTTTTGGACACAACCGACTTTCTATTATTGATTTATCTGATCAAGCAAACCAACCCATGGTTGCCGCAGATGAAGATGTCATTATTTGCTTTAACGGAGAAATTTACAATCATGCTGAAATAAAGGAGGATCTTGTGGGCTCGCAACAGTTTCGCACTGATCATTCCGATACCGAGGTAATTATCAATGCCTACAAAGAATGGGGCCTTGAAAAGGCCCTCTTAAAGTTCAAGGGTATGTTTGCCTTTGCCCTCTACGACATAAAAAAGCAAACTACCTATTTGGTGAGAGATCGAATGGGAAAGAAACCCTTATATTTTTCTCAGGTAAAGGAAAAACTGTATTTCTCTTCTGAGATAAAAGCACTTTTAGAATCGGAAGATATTGATAGAACAATTAATGAGGAAGCAATTTACCATTACTTGTCTTTTTTAACGGTAAATGCTCCAAGTACCTTCTATGCGAATATTTCGAAACTAGAGGCAGGTAGCTACTTAAAGGTTTCAAAAGAGGGGCTTAAAAAACATGTCTATTGGAACGTTGCAGATGCGATCAACACCAGATGTGAAGATAATTATGAAACTGCTTTGGAAACCATTAAGGAAAAACTGATGCTTTCCATGAAATACAGAAACGTGTCTGATGTACCAATAGCAGTAGCCTTAAGTGGCGGCGTGGATAGCTCTTTAAATCTTTTATACAGCTCAAAAGACAACCCGAATATCAATGCCATTAATCTGAAATATGAAACATCGCATGAGTTCAACGAATCAGAAAATGCGAGGCGCTTTTCCGAAGAATTAGGTGTTGATTATACCCAAATGGAAATCAATCAAGAAAAATTTGAGTCAGAGTTGTTAAGGCTTTGCGACGTTTTAAAAGATATGCCCTTTGGCGATCCGAACTCGGTATTGCTCTATTACATTTCAAAGCAAGCTCGAGATACAAAATCAAAGATTTTATTAGTCGGTGAAGGAGGTGATGAACTCGGTGGATATCCGGTGTATCAAAGTATGCTGAAAGAGTACCGCTTCATACAAAAAGTGCCGAATTTCCTTAGAAGCATGTTAAAGTATATTCCCCTAAAAAAGCGATTCGACTTCTTTTATAAGGGGAAGGTCGTTTCCCGTAGACAGGTTCATGGGTTTACTGAATTTGAAAAGAAAAAATTTTGGAAAGGAAAACCCTATAATTCCTATGCCGTTTTGCACCGGTTGATGCAAGAAGTGCAAGGGAATGATTTTTTAAGGAAAGTATTGAATGTGGAATATAAGCTGCGCTTGCCGGAGCTAATTTTGGCACGTGTTGATTACCCAACCATGGCAGCCAGCGTTGAGGCGCGGTCACCCTATATGGACTATCAGCTTATTGAGTACTGCGCTAGCCTACCCTATGAATTGAAAATGAAAAATGGAGCTAAGTCCATGATTAAAGATGTGGCAAGAACATACCTCCCTGATTATATAACCAATGGTAAAAAAGTGGGTTTTGGAATGCTGTTGCATCCTTTCTTGACTGAATCCTTACCAAAAATGTTTCGTGAAGAGGTGGTTGAGGTAGCTGATGCTCCGGTAAAAAAATACATTAAGGCGTCTTTTCTAAAAAAAATGATTGACTCTAAAGTTGACCCAAAAATAGGCTATCGGCTTTGGATAGTTTATTCATTGAACAAATGGTTGCTGAATCAGAAATAGAGCAATGAAGAAAAAAATTCTTTTTTTTATATCACATCAACCCAACCCTAGATTTGTCAAGCAAATCAATTTTCTAGCCAAAAACAATACGGTTTCACTAGCATATTTTCAACGTAAAACCTTAGCTGATTTGGATAGCTCCATAGATGCACGGGTAATTCGTCAAAATTTTGGGCCGATACCCAATGCTTCCAGTCCGGTAAAGCGAATTTGGACCTACCTAACAACTATTCGAAGCATAAAGAAACTCATCAGCACAAATTCCTTCGATGTGGTCTTGGTGAATAATCTAGATGTGCTTTTGCTGTATGTATTTTCGCGGTTCAAGTTCTTTGGAAAACGGGAGCGTGCGAAAGTAGCCATAGAGATTTCCGACCTTCGTGAATATGTTTTTGGCGCTAGTTTTATGGCAAAAAGATTGCGAGCTTTAGAAAAACGCCTCTATCGAAAACATATTGATAAGCTTATCGTTACCTCCGAAAAATACTACAGCTACCATTTTGAAAAATTCTTTTCCAAAGATGTTTTTATTTTGGAGAATAAACTGCTTTCACAAGAAATTAAAATCACTGATACGAATTTAGAAAGTGAAAAATCAGATAAAACAATCATTGGTATTGTAGGTTTATTACTTCGTAAAGATGAGTACGTCAAACTCTTTGAAACCTATAAGAATCATTCTGATGTTGAAATTCATATACACGGTAAAGGTCAGTATCAGCATGTTGTAGAAGACTATGCGGCAAGATACGAGAACATAAAATACTTCGGCCCGTATAATGCCTTTACCGATACACAACGAATTTACGCGTCTTTAGATATCATCTACCTGATTTATGATATTCACCAAGTATCCTTAAACAACCGTTTGGCATTGCCCAACAAGCTGTATGAATGCATGTATTATAAGGTTCCGTTATTGTGTAGTAAGAACACCTATTTGGAGGAAAAAGTGAAGGAATATGGTGTAGGCACTTCAATTGACTATAAAGTGGATGGGGAGATTGAAGACGGAGTTACTTTTCTTACGGACAATGCGGTTGCCATGAAAGCCCATTTTAAAACCTTGCCCAAAAACCTATATCTTGGAGATAACGATTATATTGAACTGGAATCTTTTTTAATTAATTAAATGAATATTGCTGGGCAGGTAGCGGCTAAACTCAAAAGTCTTGACGTAGTTTTTGTACTACTTTTAGGGGTGGTGGGCACGTTTGGAGTTGGTAAAGTGAATGCCCCTTTAATACTTATGCTATTCGCTGCCCAGTTGGTTATAGTAGTTAAAAACAAAAAAGCGAATTTTAAAACCGACACCTATTTTTGGATATTAATCTGCCTGTTTTCCTTGAACGTATTAGGGCTTTTGTATACAGATAATATTCCAAGAGGCTTTGATATGATGGGAAGACAGATTAGCTTTCTACTTTTCCCAGTTTTTTATAGCCTATATCGGGTTAAGAACATCAACCTGCTTTTTAAGGTTTTTTGCTCCGGTATTTTTTTGCTGATTCTACTATTTGAAATCGATGCACTCTACCGGTTCTTTTATAAAAGCGATACCTTTCCATTGTCGTTAGATCTCTTTTTATCTTATCGCTATACCGGAGCTGAACTCACCAAACTTATTGATATTCACAATGCTTATTTTGGCATGTTCATCTTAGTCTCTAACGTATTCATTTTAGATTATCTCCGCAAGGTTGCAAGTACACGTATTTTTGCACTTCTATTTCTAGTGATTTGCCTACAGTCATTGTTTCTACTGCAGATGGTTGCGAAAACCGCAATTATTTTAAATACAATCCTGGTACTAGGTTCTCTTATCTATATTTTAGTCAAACAGGGAAGAATTCGACTGCTACTTTTTACCGGAGTACTAATTGCCCTAATTACTATCTTCTCTTTTTCCTATTTGAAATTGCCGCTAGAACGCATAACCGAAAGATTTGAAGAATTGAATCAAGGGCAGGATACTAACCGCGAAACCCGTGTAAAACTTTGGAGTGCGGCTCTTCCTATTATAAAAAACAATCCTATAATAGGGGTAGGAACTGGAGACGTTGAAGACCAATTGCATTTAGCATACCTTGAAAACAATGTGGTTTCAAAAAGTAATGTACACAATCAGTATCTAGATTATTTGATGCGTTATGGTACCTTTGGCCTACTTTTATTTTTGACAGCGCTAGGGTACGCGTTATTTCATGCCATTAGAACAGGTAATTATATCTATTTTTGCTTCACATTGGTTATAGCTGGTTGTTGTTTTACGGAGAATATTTTTAGTCGTCAATGGGGAATCACTTTTTACGCCTGCTTCAACTATCTATTATATTTAAATGCCAAAAAAGAGTAAATGGCAATTACCTACGTCTTAGTAGCTATACTTCTGCTGCATCTATTTCTATTTCGAAAATTGATTTTCAAATGGAATGTTTTCGGCGTCTTTTTTATTGCGACACTTTTGTTCTCCATTACCGGTATATTGGCTTTCCCCTTCTTCAAGCCGCATTTTTTAAACAGCTTCTCATCTTTTAAGCTAGGTATGATCACAGATGGCCAAATCATAAAAACACAGCTCATAGCGGTCACGGGGTTTTTGTTAACACTTTATGCCTATATTTTTGGAGTCTCTTTCGTGTACAAAAGAATAAAGTGTATCAACCATTTCAGTATTCAAGGAGAAATCAAGGACAACCTTAGCAGAGCCAATTTCCGCCTAATGACTTTGGGAGTATGTCTGTTTATTTTGATTTATCTTTTTATAAAAAGAGATGTGTTATTGTTAGGCATATTTGAGGGGCTATTGGGCAGACAACCAGATGCAATTTTGCAATCAAGAGGGGCAATCACCTCTAGTTATCTGTATACCATAATCGTTTATAATATTTTACCCTTTTTGACCATTGTATCGCTATATCTATCCATAAAAAAGAAGACGCTGCTCAATAAAGTGTTGTTTCTAGGGTTATTTTCGCTTTCCTTTTTTCTCATTTTGTCATTATTTCAAAAAAGGCCCTTGATTATATTCTTGCTTTCGTTGTTTATCGCCGGATTTGTTTTCAGAGAAAACCTTTTTCCTAAAAAGAAAAAAATTAAGGCAAGGTCTAAAAATGGGAAGAAGCGGAAATATGTTGTTTACCTCAGTTTTCTATTTGCACTGCTTTTAGTGCTCTATTATTCAGCCACTACCTATGAGTTTAAAAGTGTTTTCGAGGCCGTAGGAAAATTATCTGAAATTGCACTTACCCGTGTATTTGGCAGATTGTCGGTTCCTGCGTTTTGCTATGTTCACTACTTTCCTGAAGTGAACAATTACTATGGTCTTACCAACATAGGTATGCTCAGTAAATTATTTCGTTTTGAACACTTTCCAGATACTCAGATGGTTTTTGAATATTTTCATACGGTAAAAAGATTGGAACACGGGTCTTTGGCAATCAATAGCGTTATGGGGTTTTATGGTGCTTTTGGTTATTTCGGACTCATTTTTGGAAATCTGTTTTTAGGACTATTACTTTCGCTCATTGATACCTTTCTAGATAAGCTCGAAAAAAACAATATCAATTTGATTTTTACTGTTTTTTGCTTTGTATTTGCCTACTATCTTTCACAGGCAAGTCTTCCGAGGGCTTTAATGGGGTATGGTTTTGTCTTCTTTCTGATGACTTGGTTCTTTCTACAAAAAGGATTTAAGATTAAACTTCGGAGATTGACATAAACGATATAGTATGTATAGCAGGCAACAGAGAAAATGAAAAACGCGTAAAACAATATTTTCGATAAATTTGCACGGCGAGAGATAAATGATCTTTGAAAACAATGGGGATGTATGTATCCCAACAGTATTAGAATGACTTCGAAAACAAAAAATAACACTACCATACTATTGCGTTTTGCGCTATGTCTTTTATTGATTGGTAGACTTGTTTCGGCAGACTACTTTCTTAGCAACGAAGATGGAGCTGCACCTCTAGATAGGGAAAATTTTAACGGTGCCTATGAGGAAATGCCGAGGGAATATATTGACTTCATTAATGAAAAACCCTTAGATAGCATTGTTGACCCCAATGAACAGCGGGCGTCAAAAAATAGGGTCTTAAAGTATGACGCTTACATGCAGCAAAATGCCTATTCTCGCGAACTGGTTGTTATTAAGAAATTAGAAGAAGGTGATACGACTCAGTTAAGATCAATTAGCTTTAATATATATCCCAAAGACAAAAGTATACTCCCAAACGGGCAGAAGTTCTTTAGACTTACTACCAATGCGGTTAATTACCGCTATAAGTCTCATAACTTCCGAGTTGCGAAACAGGTGCTTCCTAATATAGGTATCCATAAGATTGAACCCTATTCTAGATACTGGAAAACCACCATTAGCTATGTGGATGACACTGACCTGTTGGCATCCAATGGAGGTAAGGTTGTTGACAAATCTAAACTAACAGATATCTATAATTTTTTATTCGAAAAACAACTTGAACGGCGTGCAATTGGGTTTTTACCAGAATCTCAAAAAACCAAATTTTCTGCGCATCCAGATACTTCTGGTGTGTTTGTTAAGTACGCTACGGAGAATGATTTACAACTAATCAAAATACAAAATGACCTCCAATTCTGGAAAAAAGTAACACAAAACAAAGCGGCTGTAGCCCTGAATTATATCAATGGAGATCTTGCTCCGGCCGCTACAAAATTAGGTTCGTATTTGAAGGGAGAACTTCCGTTTTCAGCGGTTTTTGACGAAGAGAAAATAGCCTCGTATTACGCAATCTTAAATTTGTATGGCAATAGAACAGCTGGAGTGTTGTACTTACAATCCAACGAAGATACAGGGCTTCTGGAACCATTTTCAGTGTCTGAAGAATTGGGCACCTTGAATAATTATGTGCAAAATTTATCTATAGCCGAACCCTCTTTTTCAAAAATATATGCAGAGGAATTGGGTGCCATAGCAAGTTTAGCAGAAATACATGATTTGATTGATGATTCTGACGATGAAATTTGTGATAGGCTAAACGCCTTACATCGCCTGGCTCCGACCAAAATTTTTGACAAAGCACTATTTTATCATAACAAATTGATCATCGAAAAGACACTAAACCCTTCAACTTCTACCAAAATAGCTTTGATTGAGCATGACGAAAATCACATTAAGGTAGCGATAGAGAATCTGAGCAACTTTCCTATTGAAGTAGCGGAACTATCGTATAAAAAAAATAGGTTCGTTACCGGCCCGCGAGAGGAGCGCATGGTCATTATGCCCTTAGAAAAAAGAAGTGTCGCCTTCGATTTACCAGATAGCTACAACAATTTATTCGTACAAAAGAAAAAGAAAACTACCGGGTTCGTGTTTGAAAAGGACATTTTTAACTTATTTATCGGATATAGATTATTAGGAACTCCCAAAACAATATACAATACGATAACACCCTTTAAAGATTTGGATGAGCTGACCCAAGCCGATGATATGTTCCGTGCTGAAAGCAGTTTGTCTACCTTTGATTTTTTAACTGTCGATGAACTCAATAAAAGCATTAGGTTCGCTTCAGACTCCATTATATTGGAAGAACCTTTGGTACTTCCGGCAGGCTATGTTGTGCATGCTGATTCTGGATTACAAATTGACATTAAGACCGGAGGAAAAGTTATTTCCAAATCACCTTTGAACTTTGTGGGCTCAGCCGAAGAGCCGATTAAGATTTATTCTTCCGATGGCAATGGTCAGGGCGTATTTGTAGTTGGCGCCAAGGCATCCTCGAAATTAAAATATGTTGAATTTGATAGGCTTACCAACCCAACACATGGCCTATGGGATTTAACAGGAGCTGTGGTTTTTTATGAGAGTCCTGTAAATTTAGATTATGTAGTAATTGCCAATAATAGCTGTGAAGATGGCTTGAATATTATTCGCACGCATTTCGAAATGAAGAATACCACGTTCAAGAACACCCAGTCAGATGCTTTTGACGGCGACTTTGTACAAGGAACATTGACGAACTGTACTTTTGAAAATTTAGGAAACGATGCCATAGATGTTTCTGGATCCCTATTAGAAATGTATGGGGTGAAGATTACTAATGCAGGGGATAAAGCGTTAAGTGCCGGCGAGGACAGTCAGATGAAAGCTGAAAATATTCACATTGACCAATGTGAAATTGCCATTGCTGGGAAGGATTTATCTATAGTGAACATCAATAACGCTAGAATAACAAACTCCAAACTAGGCTTTACAGCTTTTCAGAAAAAACCAGAGTTCGGTGCCTCTGATATTGAGGCTAAAAATGTGGTAATGACGGGAGTCGAAACGCCTCACCTTATCGAAAATCGTTCCTCTTTGCTTTTGAACGGTGAACAAGCAGAAACGATTGACCAGGTGAAAGAGCAGATGTATGGTGTTGAATTCGGAGTGGATAGTAAAGAAACTCGAGTAAAAAAGAAACAATGATGGAACTGCAGTCAGATCACGTTTTGGAGATTGCCAACAACTTTCGGTACGAACGTAAATATATCGTTCCCAAGTCGATGCCAATACCCGAGTTGGTGGCTATTGTCAAGGCTAACCCGGCCTTTTTTAGAGAGGTTTTTTACGAACGGCAGGTAAATAATATTTATTTTGACACCAACGGGTACAAGTTCTATTTCGATAATGTAGATGGAGTCGCTGATCGCCAAAAAGTACGCATTCGATGGTATGGTGATACTTTGGGTACTATTCAAAGTCCGAAGTTGGAGATCAAGATCAAGAATGGCTTAGTGGGCGACAAGTGGACGTTTGACCTGAATTCGTTTACGCTAGACGCTGCGATTACGACTAAGGGTTTACAAAGCTTATTTGCCGACTCCAAGCTTCCAAGACCTATTTTTGAAATGGTTCGAGCTTTGAATCCAACGTTAGTAAATTCTTATACCAGGCGGTATTTTGTTTCTGCTGACCAGAGATTTCGAATTACCTTAGACTATGAGGTGTATTATAGAAACATAAGATCGCGCATGAACAATTTTAGCAAAATGCCGCAAGCAGACCCGTTCAATGTAGTCGAATTAAAATACAATTTAGAAAACGATCGCATAGCGAATAGCATATCTAATCAGTTTCCGTTTCGATTGAGTAAAAATTCGAAATATGTAAACGGAGTTAACCAGTTTCAAGCATTTCCTGAATAATTAACCAAGAACAACAACGCAACTATTATGAACCAATTTAACGATTTACTATCCCAATTCAATACCGAGAACATTTCTTTGGTCGACTTTCTCATCAATTTGTTATTGACACTTATTACCTCTTATACATTGAGTTTTGTCTATTCTCGCTTTGGCGCATCCTTATCAAACCGAAATAAGTTGGCGCAGACATTGGTTTTATTAAGTATTACTACGATGATCATCATAACCATCGTAAAATCATCATTGGCACTTTCCCTTGGGTTAGTTGGGGCATTGTCTATTGTGCGTTTCCGTACCGCTATTAAAGAACCAGAAGAATTGGCCTATTTCTTTATTGCTATTTCTATAGGACTTGGCTTTGGGGCGGACCAAAAGATCATTACCCTAGTTGGAGTATTGTTTGTGCTACTATTTGTTATACTAACTGGTGCTGCCAACAAGAAAAAGCATGCGCAACAGAATTTGATTTTATCCATTGTAGGCGGAAGTGAAAAAGTAGATGAAACCCTTGTTATTGCAACACTTCAAGATTTCTGTTCACAAGTTGATATAAAAAGAATTGACCAATCGAAGGAGATAGCCGAACTTTCTTTGAACGTAGAGTTTAATACGGTGGAAGACTTGATACAGGCAAAGGAAGCCTTGTCCAAACTTGGTGAAATGGAATTTAGCTTTATCGAAAGACACTAAAGAGCATATGCTTGTAAAGAAAAAAAAATCGAACGCCTACCTCATCGTAACTTTAGGGGGTTTTCTGCTATTGCTCATTTTGCTTTCCGTAAAAAATGGAAATTCCAAAACGGCGAAAGTAATACCTGAGATTTCACCAAAGACCAATTACAACTCCCTGCAGGTAATTCTTAGTGAAAAGAACTTTGGCACACTAAAGGCCAAGCGAGATGAGGCGATGCGTATTGGCGTTTTACAAACGTCTGATGATGATTATGTTCCCGCAACAATTCGGTATAACAAAGAAGATTATAAAGCCAGTCTGAGGTTAAAAGGAGATTGGACCGACCACCTCGAAGGGCTCAAATGGAGTTACCGCATCAAATTGAATGATGACCGAACCATTCAAGGAATGCGCAAATTTTCAGTGCATCACCCAGCTTCCCGTGGCTATTTGAATGAATGGCTATATCATAAGGCGATAAAACAAGAAGGACTTATAGGCTTGCGCTATGGTTTTTTAGAGGGGTTTCTGCAAGTGAAGGTGCAAAGTAAAGATACAGCACAAAGTAAAAACGTGGGAATTTATGCCATTGAAGAAACCTTTGACAAACGACTAATTGAAAACAATGGACGCAAAGTTGGCATCATTTTAAAACTGACCGAGGCCGATATGTGGCGTGAAAGTGCTAAGGTTTTTGAGATCAGTAAGCGCACAGGAACGAAAACCGATGGGAAATACAATCCACGGTATGGTAACAACAATGACATGACCATCACGGCCTATTCTTTAAGTACCATATTTGCCGATACCACCTTAACCAAACAATTTGTGCTGGCAAAAAACCTGCTAAACCGATATAAACGTGGAGAATTGCCTATTTCAAGCGTTTTTGACGTGGAGAAAACAGCAAAGTTTACGGCTATCACCAATCTATTCGGAGGCACCCATGGCTTGACCGCTCATAATCTACGATGGTTCTATAACCCTATTACTTCGCTTATCGAACCTATAGCATTTGATGGCAATTCTGGGTACAAACTTCCTGCCTATAAGCCCTACTGGAAATCTGAGAACGATACCGTTTTTAAGAAGGCCTTGATTCAGGCATTGGAAGAAGTAACCCAGCCGCAATACTTAGAAAATCTAGAGGCCACCTATAAAGAAGATCTAGACCGTTTGATTAAAGATCAAAAAGAAGAGTTCAAAGGAAAATCTATTTTGTCTTTAGATGTCTTAGCTGGAAACCAAGAAGTTCTTCGCGAAAAGCTTTCTAACCTGAAACAACCCGAATGATAATGACTAAGAATTGTGTCGTTTTTCTTTTCGTGGGTATCGTTTTTGGTTTGAACAGCTGTACTTCTAAGGTAGCGTATTACAAGCTCCCTAGCTTTGCAGAAAATGGGGCGGTAAATGCTGTCATAGAGATACCCGCTGGCACCAATACAAAGTATGAATATAACAACACTTCCAAAGAGTTCATCATCGATCAAGAAGCGGGTGTCGACCGCATTATTGATTTTCTCCCTTACCCAGCGAACTATGGTTTTATTCCTTCTACTATTTCCGATAAAAAAACCGGGGGAGACGGTGACGCCCTTGATATTTTGGTGCTTTCAGAAAGTGTAGACACAGGAACAGTTACCAAAGTTCTGCCCATTGCGGTGCTAAAATTGATCGATAAGGGGGAGCAAGATTTCAAGATTATTGCGGTGCCCTACGAAAATCAGCATAGAGTAGTCAAAGCTTCTACCCTTTCTGAACTAAAGAAGAACTATCCGAAAGTTGTGGAAATAATAGAATTGTGGTTTCTAAACTATAATAAAAAAGACAAAGCTGTTGTGGAAGGATGGGGTGATGAAGCAGAAGCCCTAGCGGAAATAAAAGACGCAGCTAAAAAATAACATTTTAACGCAGTGGCAATAGGTGTTTTTGTTTAGCTATCGTCGATTTCAACTGGACATTAGAAACTTAGAAATTTTGAGAGAGAATCGCTTTTTACGATTAAAGCCACTAGATTTGTAGAGCAACAAAAAACTATGGCCTTAAGAATCAAATTCTCCTACTGCGTCCCTGTATTCATAGCAATCATTTTAACTTCCTGCAGCTCTCATAAAACACTTCAAGCAGAATTGTCCTCGAACAAGACAGAACAAAAGCCATACGCCTTTTTTGTAGCTGGTCATGTTTATGGCTTTCCTGGGGAATCTAAGAATAATATTGGAGTTCACCCCCCATTCAAGAAAAGACTTGATCTTATTCGAAATAATTCACTAATAGAATTTGGCGTATTCACCGGAGACATTGTTGAGGATGGAACCAAAGAAACAGAATGGGATGAACTAGATGCAGACATTGCATACATAAATAAAAAGGTCTATTTCGCCCCGGGAAATCACGATATTGGCAATTCAAAAGGAAGAGCCATTTTTAAAAAAAGATATGGCAATTCTTATAGGAGTTTCGTGCATAAAAATGATTTAATTATCATTTTGGACCCAAATTTGGATAAATGGAATATTTCAGAGGATCAACTGAGTTGGTTAAAAAATGTTATTGAACGGAATGCGCATGAAGTGGATAATATTTTTGTCTTTTTTCATCAGTTACTATGGTGGACGAAAGACGGTGTTTTCAAAAACTACCCAATAAATTCCACTTCGGGCAGGGCAGAAAACGTCAATTTTTGGTCTGAAATATACCCACTATTTGAAAACACAAACAAACCAACCTTTATGTTTGCCGGAGATACAGGTGTTTATAAAAATGGAGTATTGTACTTCAAATTCTCCAAAAATATCAGCTTTATTGCTAGCGGTATGGGCGGTCGTAAGCAAGACAACTTTATTATAGCTAAAATAACTGAAAATAAATCTGTTGAATTCGAACTTGTTTCTTTGAATAGTGAAAGTTTAAACGCTCTTGGTAAGCTCGAACAAGTATCTCCTTGGGTATATTTCGATGTATTGAATTTTGATTTTAAAAGCTATAAATTGATTACGTGCAAAAAAGTAGGCGGATTTTTTTAAATAGTAGAACATTAATGCGTTTAGATATCCAAGACGGTTTTTTAGGGCTGAATTAGGTTACAGAACTTTATCACTTATCCATAAATTTGCATAATCTTATAACCGACAATACTTAATGAAACAAATCATCCAAGACCTTAAGAACGGAGAAACTATTTTAGAAGAAGTACCAGTGCCTATGGTAAAATCGGGCTGTGTACTCATTAAAACCTCTAGAACCTTGGTTTCACTAGGTACGGAGCGTATGTTGGTGGAGTTTGGCAAGGCCAATTTTATTCAAAAGGCCAAGCAACAACCCGACAAGGTAAAAATGGTATTGAACAAGGTGAAGACCGACGGTCTAAAACCCACTATGGATGCTGTACTAAATAAGCTCAACCAGCCACTACCTTTAGGCTACTGTAATGTTGGTGAGGTAGTGGGCGTGGGCAGAGGAGTTACCGAGTTTCAAGTGGGCGATCGTGTGGCGTCAAATGGCAATCATGCGGAATACGTAAATCTTCCAAAGAATTTGGTAGCGAAGATTCCAGATAATGTAAGCGACGAAGAAGCGGCATTTACCGTAATCGGTTCTATTGGTCTGCAAGGCATTCGATTGTTAAATCCAACTTTTGGAGAAACCATGGTCGTTGTTGGCCTGGGCCTTATTGGGTTGGTAACTGCTGAATTGCTGCTCGCGAATGGCTGCAATGTCATTGGCTTTGATTTTGACCCAGAGAAGGTACGTATTGCCAACGAAAAAGGCATTGTTGCCATCAACCCGGGCGAAGGTACCGACCAGGTAAAATTCGTGGAATCTTATACCAATGGAATTGGCGCAGATGGCGTAATCATTACGGCTTCCAACAAAAGTAATGAGATTATAGCCCAATCCGCTCAGATGTGTAGAAAGCGTGGCCGAGTGATTTTGGTAGGGGTTATCGGCTTGGATATCAGTCGGGCAGATTTCTACGAAAAAGAGATTTCTTTTCAGGTTTCCTGTTCCTACGGCCCTGGAAGATATGATGAAGAATACGAACAAAAGGGCAATGATTATCCGATTGGCTATGTTCGATGGACCGAAAAACGCAATTTCGAAGCCATTCTCAATGCGATTTCCAAAGGAACCTTAGACGTCAAACCGTTGATTACCGAGCGTATTCCGCTAAAAGATTTTGATAAAATCTATGGTGATATGGGCAATTCGAAGTCCATAGCCTCTATATTGGAATACGATCAAACCGAAACCCCGGTAAATACGGTAAGCATTGCCGAGAAGTCTTTTGAAGGCAAAAAAGGAGTTATTGGAATTGTCGGTTCAGGGAATTTCACGAGTTCCACCATACTTCCGAATTTAAAGAAGTTGAATGCCGATATCAAATACATTGCAAGCTCTGGCGGATTGTCTTCTACCATTATGGCGAAGCGGCATGCGATTGGCAATTCCACATCCAATTACAAAGAGATTTTAACCGACACGGATGTAGACTTGGTTTTTATAACCACCCAACACCATATGCACGCCCCTATGGTTTTGGAAAGCTTGCAAGCGGGTAAAAGTGTTTTTGTGGAAAAACCTTTGGCCTTGACGGAAACGGAATTAGAGGCTATAATCGCGGAATACAACAATCAAAATGTAAGCCTAAGCGTTGGTTTTAATAGACGTTTCGCTCCTTTGGCGAAAAATATGAAAAAGCTTTTGGGTAATGACAATACCCCCATAAACATTGTGGCTACAATGAACGCTGGCTTTATTCCTGCTGATGTTTGGGTGCACGATATGGAAGTCGGGGGTGGCCGAATCATCGGCGAAGCTTGCCACTATATTGATTTGTGTACCTATTTTGCTGGAAGTCGGGTAAAGGCAGTTTGTATGAATGCCATGGGCGTCAACCCAGAAGAGAATACAGACAATGCGAGTATTTTGTTGCAATATGAAAACGGTTCGAACGCCGTCATCAACTATTTTGCTAATGGTAGCAAGGCGTATTCCAAAGAACGGGTTGAAGTATATTCGCAAGAGCGCACTTTAGTGATGGACAATTGGCGGAAATTAAAGTCTTACGGATTTAAAGGGGGTGGAAATGCATCTTCAAAACAAGATAAAGGCCATTTCAATCAATTTCAAGAGCTGATTCAACAACAACAAAAAGGGGGCAGCTCTATAATCCCCTTTGATGAAATCGTAAATACGACCAAAGCATCTTTTGCGGCTATTGAATCGTTGAAACAAGGCAAATGGATTTCCGTAAACTAGGATTGTTATTCCATACCATAAAATACCTTCGATTCAGGCAGCTATATTACCGCGGGTACTATTTTCTTCGCAATCGGTTTTTTAAAAAACAGTACAGCAAAACTTTGACAAGTCAAATGGAACCGCTGACTTGGAAGGATTCTTTTTTATATACCGATAGTTATAAAAAAAATAGTAGCTTCAATTTTTTAAACCGCTCGCATAGCTTTAACGCTGATATAGATTGGAATTACAACGCTTTCGGCAAGCTTTGGACCTACAATCTTAACTACTTTGATTTTTTAAATCAACAAAATTGTTCAGCCGAGGAAGGATTAGCTCTACTTCAAGACTATATCGAGAAAGATGCTATTTTGAAAGATGGGAAAGAACCGTATCCCATTTCTTTAAGAGGCATCAACTGGGTCAAGTTCCTCTCCAAACATGCGATTTCAAATCAAGAGATTAACCAATTCCTGTACAATCACTACCAAACACTACTTCGCAATTTGGAGTATCACCTGCTTGGAAATCATCTTTTGGAAAATAGTTTCTCCTTGTTCTTCGGAGCCTACTATTTCAAAGACGAAACCCTGTATACCAAGGCAAAACATATTTTAAAGGAAGAACTGACCGAGCAACTACTGAAAGATGGAGCGCATTTTGAGCTTTCGCCCATGTATCATCAGATACTTTTACACCGTTTGTTGGACTGTATTAACCTTTTACAGCTAAATTCTTGGAAAGAAGACACACTTGGTCCGTTTTTGAAAGAAAAGGCCCTAAAAATGCTCTCTTGGCTTCAGGAGGTCACTTTTTCGAATGGCAATATTCCCATGGTCAATGATAGTGCCTACGGAATTGCCCCGACATCAAAACAATTGTTCGGGTATGCCACTGATCTTGGCTTAGTATGGCCCAAAGGAGCACTTTCTGATTCGGGTTACCGCAAATTCCAACAGGCCGACTATGAACTTTACGTGGATGTTGGCAATGTGGGTCCTACCTATCAACCTGGTCATGCCCATTCCGACACTTTCAATTGGGAGTTGTACGTAGCAGGGAAAGCTATTATCGTTGATACCGGAACCTCCACCTATGAAAAAAACGCCCTCCGACAAGCAGAACGCGCAACGGCATCCCACAATACCGTCAAAATTGGAAATCAAGAACAAACTCAGGTTTGGGGTGGGTTTCGCGTGGCCAAACGGGCAACGGTAAGCATATTAAGCGATACTGAAAACCAGGTAAAAGCGGAACATAACGGCTATAGACGTCTCGGAGCAAAGCATACGAGAAGTTTTACTGCAGATGCTTCTCAAATTGTAATCGAGGACGAACTAAACAAAGAACTCAAGCAAGAACAAGTAGCGTTTTTCCATTTTCACCCCTCCGTAAAACAAATCGAAGTTCACGATCACAGCCTTAGGCTCCCTGCAGAAAACATACAAATAAGCTTTGAAAATCCATTGAAGATAGAACTACTATATTATGAGTATGCTACTGGTTTCAATCAAAGAGAAAGATCTAGAAAAATCGCGGTATCTTTTCAAAAAACTCTAAAGACCCAAATAAACCTATGAAATTGCTGTTCTTAACCGACAACTTTCCACCTGAATTCAACGCTCCGGCTACGCGAACCTATGAGCATTGCCGAGAATGGGTAAAAGCTGGAGTTGAGGTTACGGTAATTACTTGTGCGCCTAATTTTCCTGAAGGAAAGGTATTTGAGGGGTATACAAATAAGTGGCGACAAACCGAAATAATCGACGGTATCAAAGTCGTTCGTGTTTGGACTTACATTGCTGCTAATAAAGGATTTCTAAAGCGCATAGTCGATTTTTTGAGCTTTATGGTAATGTCTTTTTGGGCAGGCCTTTTTATCAAAACAGATTTGATAGTTGCCACCTCGCCCCAGTTCTTTACGGCCATATCAGGCCGATGGCTCGCCTTTTGGAAACGAAAAAGATGGGTAATGGAAGTTCGTGATATTTGGCCCGAATCCATTAGGGCGGTGGGAGCAATGGATCGGAACTTGATCATTCGCTTTTTCGAGTTTCTCGAACTTCGTATGTATAAAAGTGCTTGGAAGATTGTTACGGTTACCGATTCTTTTAAAGAACAATTAATCAGTGAACGGGGCATCTCCGCAAACAAAATTGAAGTGGTCAAAAATGGCATTAATGCTGATATGTTTCGTCCTATGTCCAAGAATTTGGCCTTGCTGAAAGAACTCCAATTGGAAGATAAATTCATCATTGGTTATATCGGCACGCACGGAATGGCACACAAACTTGATTTTATTTTAAATGCCGCTGGAAAAATCGAAAATAAGCGTGTTCACTTTCTTTTTTTAGGTACAGGAGCCGAAAAGGAAAATCTTTTGAAACTCAAGCAAAAACTACGTTTAGCAAATGTGACCATGCTTCCGCCAGTGGCGAAGAATCGGGTTAAGGAGTATATTTCGATTTTAGACGTAGGTCTAGTTAACCTAAAAAAGTCCGATACGTTTAAGTCGGTATTGCCTTCAAAGATTTTTGAACTCTCAGGTATGCACAAGCCCATTTTAATCGGAGTTGAAGGCGAAGCACAGCAATTGGTAGAAGAATACGGTGTTGGCTTGGCTTTCGAACCAGAGAATGAACAAGATTTTATCACCAAGGTTGATTCTATAGTGACCAAGCACACTATTGCCGAAAGCCACTATGTAAAAATTCTTAAAGATTTTGATAGGAATACCTTAGCGGTTAAAATGCTGAGGTTTTTGAAGGATTCTAATCAAAATGGGTAAAGTTTTTCTACTTTTAGAGTCTCAATCTGTCAAGTGAACTTTCTAGAAACCGCCATATTACTATTTATAGGGTCTTTTCTCCTTATCTATTTGACCATTCCAAAGATTATCAAGGTTGTTGAATACAAGCGCCTGATGGATGATCCGAATCAACGCAGTTCGCATATAAGTAAAACGCCGACGCTCGGGGGTGTTTCTTTTTTTTACACCTTGATTTTCGCACTATTTTTTATAAAAAACTGGCCTAGTTTTGAAGAGTCGATTTATATCATTCCCGGCTTGACTATTTTATTCATAGTTGGTTTGAAAGATGACTTGGTGGTTATTTCTCCCGGTGCAAAGTTGATAACACAGGTATTTGCCATTGCTTTCATTCTGGCGAATCCGAGTTTTACCATAGATTCTTTAAATGGTTTCTTGAACATTAATGAAATTCCGCATTACCTCTACTTAGTTATTGCGGGTTTTATGATGTTGACGATTATCAATTCATATAACCTTATTGACGGTATTGACGGCTTGGCATCGGTTGTAGGCATTGTTATTATGGTGATCTACACCACCATCTTTTATATGACGCAAGAGTACTTTTTTGCCTTGCTAGCAATTACTGTAAACGCCAGTTTGATGGCGTTTTTGGGCTTTAATCTTTCTTCTGATAAAAAAATATTCATGGGTGATACTGGTTCATTAATGGTGGGTTTCATTATCAGTATTTTGACCCTGAAATTTTTGGCTCTAAACCCCAGTGATTATACTGAATTACCGTTCTTGCTAGAAAACGCACCCTTGATCGCGATATGTATATTGATAGTGCCTTTGTTTGATACCGCCCGTGTTTTCACTATTCGAATTGCTAATAAAAAGGGTCCGTTCTCTCCTGACCGTAATCATACGCATCATGTACTTATCGATTATTGGGGGCTATCGCACAAGCAGGCCAGCTTTATTATAGGCTGTTTTAATCTTCTTTTTGTAATGCTTTTCATTGTCTTGGGCAGTAAGGCCAGAAATTTAGGCATGGTGTTGATGTTGGTCTCTGTTGTCGTGTTCTTAGGATATATTTTCTTCAAGTACAACTACAGTTTTGCTACGCTGAAGCAGAAAATTATGCTCAGAAGAAAAGTAGACAAGATTACAGGCAAAAAGAGTGACTCAGCTAGGAATAACCATGCTAAAAACAATCAGTTGAACGGAAAATTAAAGGAGGAGGAGACTACTGTGAATTCTCCCGAAGAAAACGTGCAATAGAACGTATTTAAGGTACTTTCCCGTGGTATTCGTGTTGTTGGTCTAGAATAATTTTCCAAGCCTGGTATTAAAACTATTTTTGCACTTCAATTTTTGTGCTAAACTTACGTTAGAAAGACAAACAAACTAATTTCATGAAGCGAATTTTAATTACCGGAGCGGCAGGATTTCTTGGATCTCACTTATGCGACCGTTTTATCAAAGAAGGTTTCCATGTCATTGCGATGGATAATCTTATTACAGGAGACCTCAAGAATATTGAACATCTGTTTAAGCTTGAGAATTTTGAATACTACCACCATGACGTTACTAAATTTGTACATGTTCCTGGGAAGTTAGACTACATCCTACATTTCGCTTCACCTGCTAGTCCCATTGATTATTTGAAAATTCCTATTCAAACCCTTAAAGTTGGGGCTTTGGGAACGCATAACTTATTGGGCTTGGCGAAAGAAAAGAAGGCCAGGATCTTAATTGCGTCTACCTCTGAAATTTACGGTGACCCCTTGGTACATCCGCAAACCGAAGAGTATTACGGAAATGTAAATACAATTGGCCCTAGGGGCGTATATGATGAAGCCAAACGTTTTCAGGAGTCTATTACCATGGCATACAATCGGTTTCATGGTGTAGAAACCCGTATTGTTCGAATATTTAATACCTACGGACCTCGAATGCGCCTCAATGATGGGCGTGTAATTCCAGCATTTATGGGTCAGGCCCTAAGGGGTGAGGATCTTACGGTCTTCGGAGATGGTTCTCAAACACGTTCTTTCTGCTATGTGGATGATGAAATCGAAGGGATATACAGACTTCTAATGAGTGATTATGAGTTGCCTGTTAACATTGGTAACCCCCATGAAATAACGATCCGAGATTTTGCTGAAGAAATTATTAAGCTAACAGGAACTACTCAAAAGGTAATCTATAAAGATTTGCCCAAAGATGATCCTATGCAACGTCAGCCCGATATTACCAAGGCAAAAGAAATATTAGGTTGGGAACCAAAGGTGGGTCGTGAAGAAGGAATGCGAAAAACATTCGAATATTTCAAGACATTGTCACAAGATGAACTTGAAAAAACCGAGCATCGCGATTTTTCAGCTCGAAATAAAAAATAAAGAAAACTTGTTTATAGGTAAAAACCCTGTCGCATCGACAGGGTTTTTTTATTTGTATATCAAAAGTGGCGGCATTAACGCATAGCGAACCTACATTTTTCAAGGATAGAGAGTTATTAAAATTTCCGAGATAAATTCACCTATATTCAGGTTAAAACCGGTTAAAAAGGCAAGTTATTAATGCCTAAAAAATCGTATACGATTTTTTGAGAAGTCAATGGATACTCGTCTTGATCGACGACTAACAGACGCATTTCATCGATGAAATGCATTTTTTTGGATTTTTCTGCGTTTTTCTAGCGATAATTCGCCAATGTGGCACCAAATCTCCTTTCTGGCGTTTTGCCTCGAATACTTTTGCCCCATGGGGCATTATATTCTTTTAGGTCGCACTGTTCTTGCTATTGCCTAGAACATTGCTATTTTTGCTCAAAATGTAAAGCGAATGAATATTTTAATCCTCGGTTCAGGAGGCCGAGAACATACCCTAGCCTGGAAACTTGACCAAGATGAAAAGCCAAATACGTTATTTGTTGCCCCTGGAAACGCGGGTACGGCTAAAATCGCTAAAAATATACCGATTAGTGTAAATGATTTTGATGGTATTAAGAAATTGGTATTGTCGGAGGAGATAGAAATGGTAGTGGTAGGCCCTGAAGACCCTTTAGTCAATGGAGTACACGATTATTTCTTGGAAGATGCTGAATTAAAACATATTCCGGTTATTGGGCCTCAAAGGGCCGCAGCCGAATTGGAGGGAAGCAAAGAATTCGCTAAAAAATTTATGACACGTCACAAAATTCCAACAGCTGCTTATCAAAGTTTCACGGCAACGGAGTTGGAGCAAGGATATGCATTTCTAGAAAGTTTGCATGCGCCATATGTGCTAAAAGCCGATGGTTTGGCAGCGGGTAAAGGTGTTTTGATTTTGCAAGACCTAAATGAGGCCAAAAAAGAATTGCGAACTATGCTTGTCGATGCCAAGTTCGGAAATGCCAGTGCCACTGTTGTTATTGAAGAGTTTTTGGCGGGAATTGAATTGAGCGTTTTTGTGCTAACAGATGGCAAAGGGTATAAGGTGCTGCCTACCGCAAAAGACTACAAACGCATTGGAGAGGGTGACACAGGACTCAATACAGGCGGAATGGGCGCCATTTCCCCGCCTCCTTTTGTCGATCAAGAGTTTATGAATAAAATACATGAGCGCATCGTCATTCCGACCGTAGAGGGCCTTAAAAAGGATAATCTACCATACAAAGGGTTTATTTTCATTGGTTTAATCAAAGTAGGAGATGATCCTTTTGTCATCGAGTACAATGTAAGGCTTGGTGATCCAGAGACTGAAGTGGTGGTGCCACGAATTAAAAATGATTTGACAGCAGTTTTTCAGGCGGTGGCGAATCAAACCTTAGATGCTATACAGTTAGAACTAGACGAACGTACTGCAAGTACGGTGATGCTAGTCTCTGGAGGCTATCCAGAAGCTTATGAAAAGCATAAGACCTTGAGTGGCTACGATCAAATTGAAGACTCCTTGGTTTTTCATGCAGGAACCCAACTAAAAGACGGCGAAGTAGTCACTAATGGTGGTAGGGTTATGGCGATTACTTCTTTCGGCGATAATTTCAAGGAGGCATTACAAAAGTCTTACAAGAACATCGAAAAGGTGCACTTTGATAAAATGAACTATCGAAAAGATATTGGTTTCGATTTATAAAAACCCAATAAAATTAAGATTTGGCAAGCTTGAATTCCAATGTAGGATCGTCAAGCGCAAGCGAAATTAAAGATACGAATGAGAGCTAATACTCTTATCCTCTTCACCCTTGTCGTTGTACTTTTTGAGTTCTAGCATCCAGTAAACAAAGGCTACCATTCCAATTATAGACAATAGCCAATTTACGGTGTTAGAAGCCCACCAATTTTCCATAAAACGAAAGAAATCGTATGGTGCGAAAAGTACGTTTACAAATAAATCTTCTATCCCTCTAAAAAATGAAGTCATGTTAGCTATATTTACTCGATAATCGAGATTAGGTATTACGAGCTTTGCCTCGTATGATTAAAGTTGTTTCTTTTACCAACGCTTTTGGGGTTTGCCAACTAGCGTTTGCTGAGCAAAAATACAAAAACATCGGATGATTTCAAGCATTTTTGGAAAAACAAAACCCATCAACTTCATCATCGTATTGTCGTTTTTGTTCTTGACCTATTGGGTAGTCCATTTTTTTCTTTATGACAAGGCTTACGATACTTTTGAACTCGTGCTACAAGTGCTCTATTTCGGTGTTTTGGCTTTTAGCATTTTTGTGGTGGATTTTATCGTTAAAAGGAACAAGATTACTGCCGCGAATTCCTTTGCAATATTGTTCTATGCGTTGTTAATATTGGTTTTTCCTGAAACCTTGGCTGACAGCAACGCTATTTTTTGTAGTCTTTTCCTCTTGTTGGCAACACGACGATTAATAAGCATAAGATCCCTAAAGAATATTAAACTAAAAGTATTTGATGCCACCCTCTGGGTAATGGTTTCCAGTCTGTTTTATGAGTGGGCGGTTTTATATTTGATATTGGTATTTCTTGCGATTTATATCTACGAACCAAAGAATATTAGAAATTGGATGGTACCCTTCGCAGGTATATTTACTGTGTTTATGATTGCCTATTGCGTTTTAATTCTATCAAATCAACCAGAGTTTCTTGTCGATCATTACCAATTTCAGTTTGATTTTAATGTGACTTACTTTTCGAAATGGATAAACAGCACCAAGCTGGTGAGCTATGTGCTGCTAACTATTTTTGCCATCATATTTGCGTTTTTGAAATTGGGAAAGGCTGGCCTTGGCCAGATTGTGACTATGCGTCTCATCGGATTCTCGTTTGTATTGGGGCTTATTCTCAAAATACTTACATCTTCGGCCGATGCACATCCAATAATGGTGACCTTTTTTCCGGCCAGCATATTTATTTCGAATTATGTAGAGTCTATTAAAAAACCCAATATCAAGGAAGTCGTACTTATTGTTTCCATATTTGTGCCCTTGCTAATCTTACTTACTACTCTGGTTATTAAATAGTAACTTTGCCAAAATTTAATACAGATGTTCAGCGAATTTGCCTTTAAAATCTTTGATGAAAGTATAGCCACCTATCATATTGAAGACAATGTTTATCAGTCGTTTACAAACCCCTATCCAAAGGATGAGATAGCTCATTTACTGTATCGAAAAAATTGGATCGATACCGTACAATGGCATTATGAGGATATTATTCGTGATCCAAACATTGTTCCCGAAGCGGCTTTGACCCTTAAGCGTAAAATAGATGCGAGTAACCAAGACCGCACCGATCTGGTTGAGTACATTGACAGCTATTTCCTTAGCAAATACCAAACAGTGGCAATCAAAGATGACGCAACGATCAATACAGAGAGTCCGGCATGGGCTATCGATCGGCTTTCTATTTTAGCCTTAAAAATTTATCATATGAACGAGGAGGCTACAAGAACGGACGCGTCTTCAGAACATTTGGAAAAATGCCGTCAAAAACTACAGGTTTTATTGGAGCAGAAGAATGACTTATCAACAGCAATTGACCAGTTGTTAAGCGACATCGAAAGCGGTGATAAGTACATGAAAGTCTATAAACAGATGAAAATGTACAATGACGACGAGCTAAATCCAGTACTTCGTGGCCTGAAGTAAGCCCTTTATTTATGAGTTCACAAAAACATCTCTTGGTCATTCGATTGTCTGCCATGGGTGATGTTGCAATGACGGTGCATGTAATCTCCGCTTTGGTACACCAGCATCCAGACGTTCAAGTGACCATGCTCACTAGGCAATTTTTTAAGCCGCTGTTTTCACAATTGCCCAATGTCAAGGTGTATGTTGCTGATGTAAAGGGAAAACACAGTGGTGTATTCGGACTTTGGAAATTGTATAATGAGCTGAAAAATCTGCAGGTAGACGCTGTTGCCGATTTGCATCAGGTACTTCGCACTGCTATTTTAAAGCAATTCTTTAAGTTAGGCGGCTTTCGTTTTGCTCAAATCGACAAAGGGAGAAAGGAAAAGAAGGCTTTAACAGCTTCAATGAATAAGGTTTTCAAACCTTTGAAAAGCACGCACCGGCGGTATGCAGACGTTTTTGCGTTGCTTGGGTATCCCGTGAATCTTGAGAAGGCACCGTTGTTGTCTAGGCAGCCCTTATCTGAAAAAAGTAAGCAACTGTTGACCGCTACTGATAAAAAGCGAATCGGCATTGCTCCTTTTGCCGCTTTTGAAGGCAAGATGTATCCCTTAGATTTGATGGAGCAGCTAATTGCTCAATTAAGCAATAGTGCTACCTATGAAATTTTACTTTTTGGAGGAGGTGAAAAAGAACAAAAACAACTGGAGATCTGGGAAAAGCAATTTCCGAATACAGTTCAAACTATAGGAAAACTTACGTTTTCTGAAGAATTGAACCTTATTTCGCATATAGATTTGATGCTGGCTATGGACAGCGGAAATGCACATTTGGCGGCTCTTTTTGGGGTTCCTACGCTTACCCTATGGGGAAATACCCATCCGTATGCTGGGTTTTATCCGTTTGGGCAGGATATGGAGAACGCCTTATTGGCTGACAGAGAAAAATTCCCTTTTATTCCTACCTCGGTTTATGGTAATAAAATGCCCGCCGGATATTCTGAAGCGATGCGAACTATTCGCCCCCAAGTCATCCTTGACAAAATTCAAGAAATTGTAGAGAAAAAGTAACGATTCTTTTAGAACGAAGCTTGCTTTACTTCTATCGATTTGAAATATTGACGCAATTGCGACATAAATCGGTATTTTCTTGCACTCGGAGCGGTTTCTACCATTAGGGTACGAATTCCGATATAAGAACTCATTAAATAAACGGCAACCCCTTCTGCATCAACGTGTCGGTCGATATGGCCATTGAATTTTCCTCTTTGAATGGCAGAAACTAGCGTAACCTCCCAGATGCGTAGAATTTCGTTCAAATGTTGCATAATTTCAGGATTCCTGCCGTTGAATTCATTGATGAAGTTACTTAGTAAAAACCCGTAATCCATCTCATTATGAACAGCCGTCTCAAGGGCATCTTCAAAACAATTGATAATCAGATCCAAGGTATTCTCATGCCCTTCAATGGGCTCAATTAGTGAGCTATATACTTTGCGCACTAGAAGGTTTTGAATGATTTGAACAAAGAAATCTTCTTTTGATTCAAAGTGGTAGTAGAAAGCGCCCTTTGAAAGCGAAAGTTCTTTGAGTACATCATCAATACTGGTATTGTAATACCCATTTTTGTAAAAGAGTTCAAGACCAGTGACCTGCATACGGTTCATGGTGGTCATTCGTTTTAAAGATTTTTCCATTCGAGCTGGGTTTTTTAGTTAACCGACTAAAAGGTCTGTTTATAGAACTCCAAATCTTTCGTTTTGGTATATCATGAGAGATGATTTGCTCTAAAAACCCGTCAAAATCCTAAAAAAAGCAACATAGTCAACGAAATAATTACAGAAAAGACCAATTGGTTTGAAAAAGCTAGAAGCATTGCCAGCCAACATATCAAAAATACCTTCCAAAGTATCCATTTGTTACGTCACCACACCTTGACAACTACTTCCTGCCCCCGCTGTACAACCATAACAATGCTGCGAAATAATAATGTTTCTGTCATTTAACAAATCCTCATTGTAGTCTTTGATGTGTTTTACCTTACTGGCTACTTTCAAATCGAGCATTTGATTGAAGTCGCAATCGTAAATCCATCCATCCCAACTTATAGAGATGGTGTTGGTACACATCACGTTTTCCACTGCTGATGGGTTGTAGGCCTCTACCAACGAATACATGTAGTCTTCATAATTTTCGGAAGCGATCAAGTAGTCTAGAAAGCGCGCAATGGGCAAATTGGTGATGGCAAAGAGATTGTGAAACTGAATATCAAAGTCCTCCTTCAAAGCTTTTTTAAAATCGGCTTCCATGGCCATTTGATCACCCGGTAAATAGGCGCCTGAAGGGTTGTATACCAAATCTAGTCGTAAACCACTTTCAGGCATTCCGTAGCCTACAGCATTTAATTCTTGTAATGCCTTAATCGATTTATCGAAAACCCCATCGCCGCGTTGCTTATCTGTTTTTCCACGGGTATAATGAGGCATTGAGGAAATCACATGTACATTATGCTTCTTAAAGAAAGCAGGCAAATCGTAGTATTTCTTATTAGCACGAATGATCGTTAAATTCGAACGAACAATAAAGTCTTTGATTCCTGCCTTTGCCGCTTCTTCTACAAACCATCTGAAATCAGGGTTCATTTCAGGTGCGCCACCCGTGAGATCTAAGGTATGGGCACCCGTATTTCGAATAATGTCTAAACATTGTGACATGGTTTCACGTGTCATGATTTCCTTCCGATCAGGTCCAGCATCTACATGACAGTGCTCACAAACCTGATTGCACATATAACCAACATTGATCTGAAGTATTTCTAGTTTTTTCGGACGTAGCGGAAAATGTCCGATTTCATTGATTTTATCTTTAAAATAGGGTAGTTCACCTTCAGCGAAAATACCCCCATTTAAGACTTCGAGTTGCTTGTTGACCTGTGCCAACGCTTCCCCCTTAGCTTTTAATGATTTTGTAGCCATTTTTGTCTGTTTTCGGTTGGCAGTGACCCTAGGCGAATTGAGCGTACTTATTTTGCTTACTGCAACTGCTAACCGTTTACTATTTTACATACTTAATTTGTTGTACTTATTCATCATTTGAACACCATGTACCAAGGTTGCACCGCTTTCAATGGCGGCTCCGGCATGAACGGCTTCCATCATTTCCTCGCTAGTGATTCCTTTTTGTAGGCCGTCTTTGGTATAGGCGTCAATACAGTATGGACATTTAACAACATGGGCTACAGCCAATGCGATTAAAGATTTTTCACGCGCACTAAGCGCTCCCTCTTCGAATACCTTTCCGTAATAGTCAAAGAATTTGGTTCCAATTTCCTCGCTCCATTCTGTTATTTTACTGAATTTTCTGAGGTCCGCAGGGTTATAATATGAATCTGCCATGATTTGTTTTTTAAGAATTTGTCTGTTTTTGAAATAAGATTTTGATAGCGAATATGCACTGGTTCACCGCTAAAACGGTATCCAAGGCAAGGTCGCTTTTGAGTATAGCTAGTCAAAGAAAAACGTAGGACTAGAAATAGATTGTAGTTAGAAAGAAATTGCGGTAGGAGAACCTTTGTTATACCGAATACTGATGGCCAGAGGTTCGACTTTTTGCAAAGAAGAAAGGGGCTTATTTCCGGGCAAACCTACAGCCTCTAATAAGGCTTTGGTTAACTTTTTGGAAAATTGATAGGTATAAGAAAGAATTGATTTTACATCCGCCTGCGTATCGATATCGCATAAGGTTCGGAGTTTGAAAATTTTAGTACTTCCCTGTTTTAGAAGATGTACTAGTTGTTTTGACAAATAGCTGGTTTGCCAAGCCAATTGCAGGAAGGCCTCAGGTTCAAATTGCGATTTATGAAGTCCCATCAAATAAAAACCACCATCTGTTGACGGTCCTAAAACGAGTCTGTTGGCGCCTAGCTGTTTTGTCGCCTCCTTAATATGCGAGACTTTTAGCTGGGGTGTGTCGTTGCCAATAGTAATAATCTGCTCGTAGCCCTTATCAAAGATCGCTTTTATCGCATTGGTAAAACGTTCGCCAAAAGTAATTCCGAATTGTTCTTGCTCAGAAACATGAAAATAAGGAAGGGAGGTTTTGGCAACGGTAGAAAGCGTTTGATTTGTCAATGAATCAAACAAGTGAACGCCCTTATGTATCGATTTATGCCTGAGTTCTACGCTAGGAGAATTGGCAAAAACCAATATTGCTGTATGATGTTGCTTAGAATGAGGCATAGTAATTCTGTAGTGCAAATTTACGAAGAATTGCACGGGTCTTTCGTCGATGAAGTGTTAATTGAATTACACCTCCTGGTGCAAAAATATGTACAAATAGTATTTTATGAAGTGAAATAGTGTTCTTTAAAAGCAAATTTACTTTCATAAAAATAGGGAAACCCAGTATTTTTATAGTATGAAAATAGAGGAATTGAAGTCAAAATCAATTGGCTTGGTGCTATCTGGAGGTGGCGTAAGGGGAATGGCCCATATCGGACTAATTCAGGCTATGAATGAATTCGGAATTGCTGTAAATGTGGTGTCAGGAAGTAGCGTAGGTGCTTTGGTGGGAGCGCTCTATGCCAACGGGAACACCGTTGAAGATATGCTGGCTTTTTTTAAGGAAACCCCTTTGTTTAAGTACAACTTTCTAACCTTGGTGAAGTCAGGTTTTATCGATACTGACCGCTACGTTGCTATTTTCAAGGGATATTTTCCTGAAGATAGTTTTGATGCTTTGGAACGCGAGCTGCACGTGGTGGCTACAAATCTACAAAGAGCAGAACAGCGTTTTTTTTCAACTGGAGAGTTGATCCGTCCTTTGTTAGCGTCAGCCGCACTACCACCTTTGTTCAGTCCCTTAGAATTGGATGGCGAACTTTATGCTGACGGGGGTATTATGAACAACTTTCCCTTAGAACCTGTTCGAAATAAGACCGATTTTATTATCGGCAGTAACGTTTCTATTGTCAGTGACCTTCAGAAAACAGATTTGAAGAATTCTCTGCAATTGACAAGTAGAGTTACCGGATTGATGATATACGCTATCAATCAACAAAAGCTTGCCGCTTGTGATTTGATGTCGGCTCCCGAAGCGTTAGAAAACATAGGTGTTTTAGATAGAAAGGGAATTGAGAAGGCCTATAAAATTGGTTACGAGAACGCAACTAAAATGTTGGAGGAAGCCTTTGGCAAAATCTAAAATGTACCAGTGCTATATCTAAGAGTCTAACGACCTGTTCAGACATCATCATAATCTACTTTCAATGTAGGAGTCACTGCATGTGCCTGACAAGTTAGAATAAAACCTTCCTCGATTTCACCATCTGTTAAAATCTGATTTTTTACCATTTCGGCTTTTCCTTCGGTCACTCTAGCGATGCAACTACTACAAACCCCTCCCTGACAAGAATAAGGGGCGTCGATATTTTCCTTTAGCACAGCATCAAGAACAAGCATTTTTTTATCCATGACAAAGGCAAACTTTTCGTCGTCAACCGTTACTTCAATTTGTGTTTCACCATCAGTGGAAATTGGAAGCTCATCTTTAATTTCAGTGGTGGTAAAAAGCTCAAAATGAATCTTGTCTTTAGGAATTTCATTATCGGTTAGGGTATCGGTTACTTTATGTATCATCTCCTCGGGTCCGCAAAGATAGAAGGCATCAAAAACCGTATCGCTATGTTTGTTTTTTAATGCATAATTTACAGTTGAGGTATCAATACGCCCGAAAAGCGAGTCTTTCTCTTGTGTCTGGCTGTTGGTGAAATAAACAAAAAACCGATTGGTATAGTCTAGTTGAAGTTTTACTAAATCAGTATAGAACATGGTCTCTTCAAACGATTTGTTTCCGTAAACCAATATGAATTTATTGCCGGTATTGCTGGCTAGAACGGTTCTGGCGATACTCATTATGGGAGTGATGCCACTACCTGCTGCAAAGGCCGCTACATTTCTTATTTTATCCGAGGGTACAAAAGTAAACCGACCTTCCGGAGGCATTACTTCAAGGGCTTCCCCGGCTACCAATTTTGAGTTTGCGTAATCTGAAAACCCACCTCGGTCAACTTTCTTGACACCAATGGTAATTGTATCTCTTTTTGGCGATGAGCTAATCGAATATGCCCTTCGAAGCTCTTTTCCTTTAATTTCCTTTTTTATGGTAATATATTGACCTGCCTCGAAATCAAAGGTTTGAATTAGGTCTTTGGGTATGTCAAAAGTAATCGCAACAGAACTGGGGGTAAGTTTTTTAATATGCTTCACCGTGAGCGAATAAAAATCGGCCATGTTTTCTTTTTCAAAAATTAGAGTGCAAATTTAGGCATTGAAAGCACCATATAAAATTGGATAGCTAAAAAATAATTCCTTCTTTGTAGTCAAATACCCATCATAATGGCAGTTTTTGGGTTGGAAATAGAAAATATCAAAAAAAATGTCCGAAAACGCATTTCGCTCTCCGTCATAGGGGCAAACAGTTTTATTAACCTTTAAATAGTAAGAAATGAAAGATTTTATGATGATTTTTATCGGAGCCGATTATCAAGAATTGGGCTTGTCGCCAGAACAGATGCAAAACCGTATGGGCAAATGGTTCGGTTGGAACGAGAAAATGAGAGCTCAAGGCATTGTGAAAGGTGGCGATGCCTTGGTACCAGTGGTTAAACGAGTTTCTGGTCCCAGCCGAACTATTTCAGATGGTCCTTTTGTAGACAGCAAAGAACTTATAGGGGGGTACTATATTGTACAAGCAGAAAATGCCGAGGCCGTAGTCAAGATAGCGGAAGATTACCCTGACTATGACTTAGGAGGTACGGTTGAAATAAGAGAGGTAATGGTTTTTGACCAGTAGATTTATGGAAAACAAAATTGTCGACCATCTTTTCAGACATCATTATGGAAAGATGGTTGCTATTTTAACACGTTTCTTTGGGCTCTCGAATATCGAAACTATCGAAGACGCGGTTCAAGATACTTTTATAAAGGCAACTTTGCAGTGGCGTAAGCAATTGCCAGACAAGCCTGAAGCTTGGTTGACCAAAGTCGCCAAGAATCGTACAATTGACTTGCTGCGAAGTATTAAAGCAGAGAAAAATAGAATTGATAAAATTGCCACCGGCACTTCCGCTATCTTATTAAACGATTTATTTCTTGACCATGAAATTGAAGATAGCCAGCTCCGTATGATTTTTGTGGCTTGCCACCCTCGTTTAAAACCTAAAGAACAGATTGCTTTTGCGTTAAAGACCATTTCGGGTTTTAGTACTCGTGAAATTGCCGCTGCCCTATTGACTAAGGAAGATACAATTGCCAAAAGACTAAATCGTGCCAAGCAAATCATTGTCAAAAACAATATTCAATTTGATTTCCCCCCTCCAAATGAAGTGCAAGACAGACTTGCCCGTGTAATGGAGGTTGTCTATTTAACTTTTAACGAAGGGTTTCATTCAACAAATAAAGAGAAGCTCATCCGAGAAGATCTTTGTGGTGAAGCCATTCGCTTGTGCAAACTTCTGCTAAAAAAAGAAAAATTTCGCTCTGGTAGCGTTTATGCCCTATTTGCACTTCTGTGCTTTCATGCTTCACGCCTTGAAAGTAAGACCAATATGGCCAATGAGATCGTTGATATTCGAGAACAAGATCGTAGCAAATGGTATTTTCCTCTTATTCAAATGGGAAACGGAGCGATGAACAAGGCGATGGAATATGAAGATATTTCCATTTACCATTATGAAGCCGCAATTGCAGCCGAACACATAAAGGCAAAAACCTTTGTTGATACCAATTGGGAAAAAATCTTAAACTGGTATCTCGAGCTACAAATAGTAAAACCTTCGACCCTTAACCTATTGAATATAGCCATTGTCAATTTACAACTTCACAACTTTGATAGCGTGAAAGACATTTTAGATAAATTGCCTATTTCTGATCTCGAACAACGCGAGTACCTGTATTACGGTTGCTATGCCGAATATTTCGTCAAAAGGGGTGATGCTAGTCTAGCCATTTCCTATTTAGACAAAGCCATTTTAAAGACCTCAAATAGCTTGGAAAAGGCCTATTTGCAGAAAAAGAAGTTGTATTTGGAGATTCAAGCTCAAAACTAAGAGAACCAACCCGTTGGTTGGTTTACTACCTAAAAAGGAAAATCTAGCCGTGACTATCTCCGTTTTTTAGCCGAAAATAGTCTTTGAAGGGTATTGTTTAGGAGGCTTTTTCGATAAAATTCCTGTTTCACATACTAGTTAGTTTGTAAAAGAAGGATTGTAATTTTATTTTTCTCGATTTTACTTTACTTTTTTTAAAGCACTTTATCGATGAACCATATAATAAACTGGATGTTTTTCAGTTAAGTTTACATACGTACACAGACAATTTTGAAGCTTCAACACAAACTTATACTTTCGGCACTTTTGGGCAGCCTTGTTTTCAACGCATGTTCTACAAAAAAAGACGCTTTTATCAACCGCAATTGGCATGCGCTAAATACCAAGTATAACACCTTATATAATGGCAATATAGCCTTTGAATCAGGTCGCGAAGAGCTCAATGCCAATTACAAAGACGATTATTGGGAAATACTCCCCATTGAACGCCTTGAAGTCACTGACGAGATTAAGTTAGATTCAGAAGACAACAATCCCAATTTTATTATTGCAGAAGAAAAGGCAACTAAAGCCATACAAAAACATAGTATGGACATCAAGGATGAGGAACGCAATCCGCAAACAGATGAAGCTTTTTTGCTACTCGGAAAAGGTAGATACTTTGACCAACGTTATATTCCAGCCCTTGAAGCTTTCAATTATATCATCAAAAAGTATACCTATAGCGATAAGCTTAACGAAGCCCATATTTGGAGAGAGAAGGTCAATATACGCTTGGAAAATGAAGAATTAGCGCTTAAAAATCTAAAACGCCTTTTAAAGTACGAAGAACTTAAGGATCAAGAATATGCCGATGCACGAGCAATGATGGCACAAGCCTTTATCAATTTAAAAGCACCCGATACTGCTATTCAACAACTAAAGATTGCTTCCTATTATTCAAAGAAGAATGCTGAAAAAGGAAGGTACTACTATATCATAGGTCAACTTTACAATCAATTGGGTTACAAAGACAGTGCAAACTACGCCTTTGACAAGGTAATTGACTTGAATAGGAAATCGCCTCGCGTATACATGATCAATGCGGAGATTCAGAAAATCAGGAATATTGATATTACTGCTGAAAATCAGGAAGAAATTCTAGAATACTTAACAGATTTAGAAGAGAATCGCGAGAACCGGCCTTTTTTAGATAAAATTTACCGTCAGGTGGCAGAGTTCCATTTGGGCAACGCATCAGACAGTCTAGCAGTACGTTATTTTAATAAATCGTTAAGGGCAACCCAGAATGAACCAAAATTGAATGCTCTGAACTATGAGAATTTGGCGGAGTATAATTTTGATAAGAATGTATATAAGGTGGCGGGCGCATACTATGACAGCATGTTGACCAACCTTCCGGAGAACTCCAAAAAGTTTAGGGCTACCAAAAAGAAATTCGATAATCTTGAAGACGTTATAAAATATGAAGATATCGTTCAGTACAGTGATAGTGTGATTACCTTATATAATATGCCTGTGGATGATCAGCTAGCCTACTTTCAAGATTTTATCGATCAAATGAAAGAGGCCGAAGAAGAAGCCAAAAGGAAAGCAGAGGAAAAGATCACCGCAAGCTTTGCATCTTTTGGTGAGACCAAAGGAGGCAAGGAAAACCAAGGAAAGTTTTATTTCTATAATCTCACGAGTCTTGGATATGGCAAAAACGATTTTACCAACAAATGGGGAAATCGGGTTTTGGAAGATGACTGGCGTTGGAGCAACAAAACAAGAACCTTGCCTACAGAAGCAACAGGTGAAGGAATCGTTGTGAATGACAGTCTAAGCGCGGAGCCTACCGCTGACGAAAAATACGATGTGACGTTTTACATGGACCGTATTCCAAAAGATGAAGCCATAATCGATAGTTTGCACGGTGAACGAAATTTTGCCAACTACCAATTGGGACTTATTTATAAAGAGAAGTTCAAAGAAAATCTTTTGGCCGCTGGCAAGTTGGAAGATGTGCTGAAATCAAACCCTGAGGAGCGATTGATACTACCTTCTAAGTATAACTTGTATAAAATATACGAAGAAGAAGGGAGTCCTTTGGCAACAACTATGAAGGACAACATTCTAAAAAACCACGGTGATTCGCGCTACGCGGAAATCTTGTTGAATCCATCTGCAGTTTTAGCGGAAGGAGAAGATAGTGCCGATACCCGTTATGGCCTTCTTTTTGAAAAGTATAGAAATCAAGAATTCCTTACCGTAATCACGGGAGCCGAAGAGAACATTAATAGATTTACTGGTGATCCTATCGTTCCAAAGTTTGAAATGCTTAAAGCAAACGCTATAGGTAGGTTAAATGGTTTTGAACAATTTAAAGAAGCCCTGAATTATGTTGCATTGACATATCCGAACAATGCTGAAGGAAAGAAAGCGGAAGAAATGGTTGCCGAACAGTTGCCCAAGCTGGCGCCCAAAGAATTTACTTCTGAAGTGGCTTCTACAGGTTCTGGAAATTGGAAAGTAGTATTTCCCTTCAAGCGTAGTAAAAATACAGAAGCGTTAAAATTGAAGGAAATCCTTGAAAAATCAATAAAAGATTTGAAATATAGGAATGTAGTTTCAAAAGATATTTATACCTTGGAAGACCAATTTGTGATCGTACATGGCTTTAAATCAAAAGATAGGGCACTCGGTTACTCTGAATTAATTGAAAAGAATAAAGACTATAGAATTAAAAACCCCCGCTTTGTAATTTTATCGTCAAACTACAAAGTCGTACAAGTACATAAGAATTTACAAGCATATAAGAACTCACTTTTAACCCCAAAACCCTAAACGAACAATGTTTTCAGACAACAAAAAACCTAGAACTATGAACGAAATCGGCGGACAACCCAACAGAATTGAAAAGAATACTAAGATCAAAGGAGATATCGTTTCCGAAGCTGATTTTAGAATTGACGGAAAATTAGACGGCAACGTGAAGACCTCTGGTAAAGTGGTCATTGGCAAAGATGGATACATCCACGGAAAAGTAGAATGTGTAAATGCAGATATCGAAGGAAGTTTCAATGGTGAACTGTTGGTTTCTGATTTACTTTCTTTAAAATCTTCCGCTGTGATCGAAGGTACCGTGGCCGTAACAAAGCTGGCAGTGGAGCCAGGAGCAACTTTTAATGCCTCTTGTACCATGAAAGGCAAAGGTGGTGCCTCATTGAGCAGCAGCACCTCTTCAAGTGCTAGTACCACTGCAAAAACTGCTGCCACTGGCGGATTTAAATCCTCTTTAGGCAATAACGTAAACGGACCAGCAAAAGCTTCCTAAATAAAGCATTACTTTTGTTGAAGACATCAGGGTCGTTTTGGCTTTGTCTGACCAATAAATACGTATACTATAAAGTAATTGCCACGCTATGCAGTGTGGCAATTTTTATTTTGGGTAATTTTGCAGCTGTATTGTAATATGTTCTAAAAATGCCCAAACCCAAAAGTCAAGCGAAATATTGGTTAAGCCTTACCGGCATAGCCGTGCAAATGGGTGTTCTGATTTATTTGGGGGCATGGTTTGGAGGATGGTTAGATGAGAAATACCAAAAAGACAATAATATGTTTACCATAATTCTAACGCTAGTTGCCGTAGTAGTATCGATGTACTTGGTGATTCGACAAACTAAAAAATTAAACCCCTGATTTGGACAAGAGAATAACCACTTTCGCACTTCAACTAGTTGCCGTTCTAGCACTTTTGGCCATGCTTCACATGGCGTTTTTCTATGCACGTGCTCAAGCCATTCCTTTTGACTTGATTGCATTGGGTTATATAGTGAACTTCGCTATGGCTTTCGGTATTTATTATGGTATGCTCCAATTAGCCAAAAAGCAAAATAAGAATTTGGGGGTTGTTTTTTTACTGGGAAGCACCTTAAAATTCGCGGTCTACTTTCTTATTTTCAATCCGCTTTTTATGCAAGATGGCGCACTTTCAAAAGTAGAATTCTTCACCTTTTTTGCGCCTTATATTACGTGCCTAATTATAGAGACTTTGGCTCTCGTTAAGTTGCTCAAAGACATCGATTAAAAGCTTGTTTTAACAGGATGTCGAATGCTTAAAAATAAAAAGGAAAATGCTTTTTTCTTTTTGGGATATTACCGTACATTTGCACCGATTTTTAGGGAACCAAAAAACGGAGTTTTAAGACCGATATTTTTGAGCGTTATGCAAAAAACATTTTTGACCAAGTTTTTATTTGTTACAGCACTTTTTGTAAGCATTGCTGCTTTTGCGACTGAAGCGGAAAGTAATGAAGGAGGAGAAAAAGACCTAAAGGCTGAAATCACCGATTATATTGGTCATCACTTGAAAGACTCTCATGATTTTTCATTGTTTTCTATCCAGCAAAACGATGGAACAAAGAAGCACATAGGCTTCCCACTTCCAGTAATTCTTTGGGATGACGGATTAAAAGTTTTTTCCTCTTCTAAATTCCACCATGGCGAAACCGTTGCTGAGGTAGATGGACACTACTACAAACTGTATCACAGTAAAATATATAAGACTGATGCCGATGGAACCATCAACTATGATGAGAAGCATCATGCCACAAATGCCAAACCTTTAGATTTTTCCATCACCAAGGGTGTGGTAATGATTTTTATTACTGGTCTTTTAATGTTTTTGTTATTTCGAGGTTTGGCAAGGTCTTATGCCAAAAATGGAAGTATTCCTAAAGGAATAGGTCGTTTTTTCGAACCTATTGTGCTTTATATACGAGATGATATTGCAATTTCAAACATAGGTGAAAAGAGATATAAGAAATACATGCCTTTCTTGTTAACGGTGTTCTTCTTTATCTGGTTCTTGAATATGTTTGGTTTAACGCCATTAGGAGTTAACGTAACCGGCAACATTGCGGTCACCACCGCTTTAGCAATCGTTACTTTCTTGTTGACCAATTTAACAGGAACAAAAGATTATTGGAAACACTTATTCGATCCGTTAGGAGATTCAATGCCTTGGTATGGAAAGTTACCTTTGTATGTTATCCTAATTCCTATCGAGATATTGGGAATCTTTATCAAACCGTTTTCACTCTTGATTCGTTTGTACGCAAACATGCAAGCAGGGCATATCGTAGTAATGAGTTTGATAGGATTGATGTTTATTTTCAAAAGCTGGATCGGCAGCCCATTATCTTTCGGATTGGCATTTGCCATTTCGTTGATTGAAATTTTAGTAGCGCTTTTACAAGCCTATATTTTTACCATGCTTTCGGCATTGTATTTTGGTTTTGCATCAGAAGAGCACGACCATGCGGAAGCACATTAAATTGAATGTTTAATTTTTAATATATATGTTATGACAATTCCAAGAATTGTAGGTGCAGGATTAATTGTAATCGGTGTTGGTGTTGGTATCGGAAAGATCGGTGGCCAAGCTATGGAAGCGATTGCACGTCAGCCTGAAGCTTACGGAAAGATTCAAACAGCGATGTTGATTGCAGCAGCGCTTATTGAAGGTATCGGTTTTGCAGCCTTGTTCGCAACTGCTGAACTTGATGGTTAAAATTCTTAACAAACGGTTGTAACGGTTGGTTATGACCGTTTGTTACTATTAAAAATTCAACGAATATTAAGTAAGTGATATGGAACAGTTAATTGAAGATTTTTCGCTAGGATTGTTTTTTTGGCAGACCCTGTTGTTTATAGGGTTGGTATTGTTGCTTCGCAAGTTTGCATGGAAACCAATTCTCAATATGGTAAACGAGCGTGAAGAGGGTATAAAAAATGCCTTGGCTGCAGCAGAAGACGCAAAGAAGGAAATGCAGAATGTTACTGCCGACAGCGAGAAGTTGTTAAAAGAAGCTAGAGCCGAACGTGAAGCTATGCTGAAGGAAGCTCGTGAAATCAAAGATAAACTGATTGCTGATTCGAAAGAGCAGGCGAAAGTCGAAGGCGATAAAATGATCAAACAGGCACAAGCTGCTATTGAAAGTGAAAAGAAGGCGGCTGTAGCAGATATAAAAAGTCAGGTAGCCAACCTTTCCGTAGATATCGCCGAAAAAGTAATCAAGGAACAACTTTCCGATAAGAGCAAACAATTGAAATTGGTTGACGATTTATTGGGAGACATCAAATTGAACTAAGAGCCCATGAGCGATTCTAGAGCAGCATTGCGATACGCGAAAGCCATCCTTGATCTGGCAGTAGAGAACAAAGCCGAAGATGCCTTGGAAAAGGACATGCGGAATATCGTGGAAACCATTTCAAGCAGTGATGAGCTACGTGAAATGTTGGCTAGCCCTGTCATAAAAGGTACTGCCAAAAAAGAAGCTTTAGTAGCTATTTTTAAAGGTAGCAATAAAGTGACGGAAGGAGCAATCTCTATGTTGGTAGACAACAAACGGGTTTCCATGCTCAACGAAGTAGCTACAAAATATCTTATTCTTAATGAAAAGTTGAAGGGCAAAGATGTTGCCTTTGTAACGACAGCAGTTCCGTTAACAGCTGCATTGGAAAAGAAGGTTTTGTCAAAGGTAGCTGAGTTAACAGGAAACCAAGTATCTATAGAAAACAAAATTGACGAGAGCATTATTGGTGGTTTCGTTTTGCGCGTTGGCGATTTACAATATGATGCCAGCATCGCGAATAAATTGAGCAGTTTAAAAAGAGAATTTACAAGTAGTCTATAGTCTTTTGCTAAAGCATCGGACTATGTAATTTTTAATAAATAGGAAGACAAATAGGCGTCTAACGTCTAGCATCTAACATCTAACGTCTTAAAAAATGGCAGGAGTAAAAGCCGCTGAGGTATCAGCAATTTTAAAGAAACAGTTATCAGAATTCGAAGCTACGGCCTCTTTGGATGAAGTGGGAACCGTATTACAGGTTGGTGATGGTATCGCACGTGTATATGGACTATCAAATGCGGAATACGGAGAATTGGTAGAATTCGAAGGCGGACTTAAAGGTATCGTTTTGAACTTGGAAGAAGATAATGTTGGGGTTGTATTATTGAGCCCATCACGTGATGTGAAAGAAGGTTCAGTTGTAAAACGTACACAAACTATTGCTTCTATCAACGTAGGGGAAGGTATTGTCGGTCGAGTGGTAAACACCTTAGGTTTGCCTATCGATGGTAAAGGCCCTATCTCAGGGGAGACCTACGAAATGCCATTGGAGCGTAAAGCACCAGGGGTTATCTTTCGTGAGCCGGTTACCGAGCCCTTGCAAACGGGTATTAAATCTATTGATGCCATGATCCCTGTGGGTAGAGGGCAAAGAGAACTTGTTATTGGTGACCGTCAAACTGGTAAGACTACGGTTTGTATCGATACGATCTTGAATCAAAAGGAATTTTACGATGCGGGAGAGCCTGTATATTGTATTTATGTAGCTATCGGACAAAAGGCTTCGACGGTTGCTGGTATTGCTCAGACTTTGGAAGATAGAGGCGCTTTAGCGTATACCACGATTGTTGCCGCGAATGCATCTGATCCTGCTCCTATGCAGGTATATGCTCCTATGGCTGGAGCGGCGATTGGAGAATACTTTCGTGATTCAGGTCGTCCAGCATTGATTATATATGATGATTTGTCAAAACAAGCAGTTGCTTATCGTGAGGTATCTCTTTTATTAAGAAGACCTCCAGGACGTGAAGCCTATCCTGGTGACGTTTTTTACCTTCACTCTAGATTGTTAGAGCGTTCTGCAAAAATCATCAATGATGATGCGATTGCAAAAGATATGAACGATTTGCCAGATGCGTTGAAACCCATGGTAAAAGGTGGTGGTTCTTTAACGGCTTTGCCTATTATTGAAACTCAGGCTGGTGATGTTTCTGCTTATATTCCAACGAATGTAATCTCTATTACTGACGGGCAGATTTTCTTGGAGCAAGACTTATTCAACCAAGGGGTACGTCCTGCGATTAACGTAGGTATCTCGGTATCTCGTGTAGGAGGTAACGCTCAGATTAAATCGATGAAGAAAGTTGCAGGTACGTTGAAATTAGATCAAGCGCAGTTTAGAGAATTGGAGGCCTTTGCAAAATTCGGTTCCGATTTAGATGCGGCAACCTTAAACGTTATTGAAAAAGGACGTCGTAATGTTGAAATTTTAAAGCAAGCACAGAACGATCCTTATACGGTAGAAGATCAGGTAGCGATTATCTATGCAGGTTCAAAGAACTTATTAAGAGATGTTCCTGTTGAGAAGGTAAAAGAATTCGAGACCGATTATATCGAGTTCTTGAATGCCAAGCATAGAGATGTCTTGGATACCTTAAAATCTGGTAAATTGACCGACGAAGCAATTGATACTTTAATGACAGTTGCCAAAGATTTATCAGGAAAGTATAGAGCTTAATTATTGTTTTTATAAAAACACAAAATGGCGAATCTTAAAGAGATTAGAAATAGAATAGCGTCGGTTTCATCAACCATGCAGATTACCAGTGCTATGAAAATGGTGTCTGCTGCGAAGTTGAAGAAGGCACAAGATGCTATTACAGCCATGCGCCCGTATGCTGATAAGCTTACTGAACTTTTACAGAGTTTAAGTGCAAGTTTAGATGGTGATTCTGGAAGCAAGTTTTCCGATAACCGGGAGGTACTAAAGGTATTGGTTGTTGCCATTACTTCGAACAGGGGCCTTGCAGGGGCATTCAATTCGAATATCCTTAAACAATGTTCTGTTTTGATTGATGAAACCTATGCAGAAAAGCAAGTTGATTTCGTAGCCATTGGTAAAAAGGCCAATGATTATTTAAGCAAGAAGTCTACGGTTCTTGCGAATCACAGCGACATCTATGAGGATTTGACGTTCGACAAGGTTGCTGTCATTGCTGAAGACCTGATGGAGAAATTTACTTCTGGCGAATACGATAGAATAGACATTGTTTACAATAAGTTCAAGAATGCCGCAACGCAAATTGTGATGACCGAGCAGTTCTTGCCGATTGTTCCGATTGAAGGAGCAGAAGGTTCAAGCGGCGATTATATCTTTGAGCCATCGAAAGTAGAAATCGTGGAGCAACTGATTCCAAAGTCTCTAAAAACACAATTGTACAAAGGAGTTCGTGATTCGTTTGCAAGTGAGCATGGTGCACGTATGACCGCAATGCACAAAGCAACCGATAACGCAACAGAGCTTAGAGATCAACTGAAATTGACCTATAATAAGGCAAGACAAGCCGCCATTACCAATGAAATCTTAGAAATAGTTGGTGGTGCAGAAGCGCTGAACAACTAGTTTCGTGGCTATCCCGATAGCCATAAGGGAAAGCAGTCTTTTACTCAGAAATACCAACGAATAGTAAACCTCACATTCATGTGAGGTTTATTATTTTTGCCGCTCTTTTATTCAAATTTTTAACCGATTTTTGTCACTTCAATGCAGTCGAATAAAACCGCCTTACTTTTTATTTTTGTTACCGTCCTGGTTGATGTCATTGGCATCGGTATTATTATTCCTATAATTCCTGATTTAATCATGGAGTTGACCGGAGAAGGTACGGCCATGGCTGTCATTTACGGCATGTGGTTGACCACCGCTTTTGCAGGAATGCAATTCTTATTTTCACCCGTTTTGGGCGAGATTTCCGATAGATACGGAAGACGCCCTATACTGCTTATCGCTCTTTTAGGACTTAGTATTGATTATTTGATTCACGCCTGGGCACCAACTATTACGTTTTTATTTATGGGTCGGTTCCTTGCCGGAATCACTGGTGCAAGTTTTACAGTAGCATCCGCCTATATAGCCGATATCAGTACCAATGAAGAGAAGGCAAAAAACTTTGGATTGATTGGAGCTGCTTTTGGATTGGGATTTATTATCGGCCCGGGTATCGGTGGGTTTTTTGGGGAAATTGATATTCGCTTACCTTTCTACATCGCGGCAGGCTTGACCTTTGCCAACTTCGTTTTTGGCTACTTTTTCGTTCCTGAATCTTTAACTCCTGAGAATAGAAGGCCCATCAATGTTATGAAGATGATTCCCGGAGTTTCTTTGGTAAGTCTTCGAAACTATAAAGGGGTATTACTTTTAATTTCCGCCTTCTTTTTAGCGAATTTAGCCGGACAGGCATTACCATCAACCTGGTCTTACTACGGCATAGAGCGCTATGATTGGAGCCCTCAAGAAATAGGAGTTTCTTTGATGGTCGTAGGCTTGCTGGTGGCCATAGCCCAAGGCTTTTTAGTGGGCATCGTGGTTAAAAGAATTGGAAAGAAGAGAACGGTGATTACCGGTTTTCTGCTCTGGACTATTGGAATGTTTCTATTTTCGCAGGCCTCCGAACCCTGGATGTTATATGCCTTCTTGATTCCCTATGCTTTTGGTGGTGTCGCAGGCCCAACAATTCAAGGCGTAATCTCAAATCAGGTATCCGAAAAGGAACAAGGAAACCTTCAAGGAGCTATCACAGGTTTGGTTAGCGTAACGGCAATATTGGGCCAGTTGATTTTCTCTGCTGTATTTTACTATTTCATAAGGCCAGAAGGCAAGGTTTATTTCCCTGGCGCTCCATATGCTTTAGCTGCTATATTGTTGTTCGTAGCCCTTCTTTTGGCTATTCTAGCTATGAAAAGAATGGACCTGAAAGAAGATGTTGCGGTGGTTGAAGCGACGCACCCAGACTGACAGTTTTCAATTTTTTTGTTTTCAGATGTAACATTTTTTAGAAAGTGTATCTAAAGAGCGAATCATCTAATATTCAAATTATGAAAACCTTAAAAAAGATCACACTACTTTCATTTTTTATTGCTGCATTTACGGTTAAGTCGCAAACTCCATTTGAAGTAACGGTAACTGGAGAAGGTCAACCCATTTTATTATTTCCTGGTTTTACCTGTACAGCTGCGGTGTGGGAAGATACGGTTACTGAACTCGCAAAAAATTACGAATGTCATATTTTTACCTTTGCCGGATTTGGTGGTGTCACACCGGTTGAAAAACCATGGCTTCCCAAAATAAAGGAGGGAATAAGCAATTATGTTGAAGAGCAGAAGCTAAATTCTCCAATAGTAATAGGGCATAGTTTGGGAGGTGCCTTAGGGCTTTGGTTGGCGACTGATGAAAATCATACCTATTCCAAACTGATTATTGTTGACGCATTGCCTTCTACGGGCGCGTTGATGATGCCCAATTTTAAAAGTGAAAATATGGTCTATGACAACCCTTGGAACAAACAAATGCTGGAGATGGGCGAAGAAGCCTTTGAAAAAATGGCAACGCAAATGGCTTCCGGAATGACTTTAAATACAGAAAAGCGTGAACAGCTTAAAGATTGGATCATAGCATCAGATCGCAAAACCTATGTCTATGGGTATACTGATTTATTGAAACTAGATTTAAGGGAAGATATAGCGAAAATAAGGATACCTGTGACGGTTTTAGGAGCTACGCACCCCTATGGTATAGAAACCGCTAAAAAGACCTATCAAGAGCAGTACAAGAATCTAGAAAGTTATAAAATAGAGTTCGCTGAGGAGGCAGCGCATTTTATCATGTACGACCAGCCAGATTGGTTTTTGAACCAGATTTTGAATGCGCTAAAGTAAAAATGAAGGAAGCGTCCCATTTCGAGGAGATATACCAAGCCAATTATCTAAAAGTAATTCGCGTGTGTATGGGATATGTCAATGCAGATGAAGCCTTAGCAAAAGATCTCGCCCAGGAGGTCTTTATCAAGGTATGGGAGCATTTAGCATCTTTTCGAAAAGAGGCAAGTATTTCCACCTGGATATACCGAATTACCGTAAATACTTGTTTGTTAGAACTGCGAAAGAAAAAATACCTAAAGGGGGAGGAAACGTTTGAAAAGCTGGAAGTTGCTCAAGAGGAGCCCTATGCAGCTAAAGAACGTCAATTGAAAGATATGTACCAATGCATTAACAAACTCCCAAAAGATAGCAGAGGTATCATTTTGCTAGAGTTGGAAGGGGTACCCCAAAAAGAAATCGCTTCGGTTATGGGGCTATCGCATGAAGCCGTTCGTGTACGAATACATCGCATAAAGAATAGTTTAACAAAATGTGTACAAAATGACAGCGTTTGAAGATTTAAGATCCGAATGGGGAAACCAAGGGCAACCAGAAGTTCCCAAAGACGGAGCAAAACAGATTCTAAAAAAAATAACAGCAGTGCGAAAGAAACAGCGTATTACCAATTATGTTCTCGCTGTAACAGCTAGCGTTCTTATCGCATTTTTCTTTTATGTATCGGCCTACAAATATCAATCAGTCATGATCGGACTTTTACTGATGATAGGAGCCTTAGTGCTGCGTATAGGTTTGGAATTTTCGAATCTTCGAAACTTGAAAAATATGGATGTTTTGACAACGGCGGAAAAGTTTAAGCAACAAATGATTCGCTATTATAACGCAAGAACTAAAGTACACTTTATACTGACCCCAATAGCATTCTTAATTTATATCGTAGGTTTTGTTATGCTATTGCCAGCATTCAAAGATAATTTATCTGCTGGCTTTTACAATTACATTATTGTTTCCGCCATAGTAAGTCTTGGGGTACTGTGCCTTTTTATTGCAAGGGAGGTGAAGAAAGAATTGCAAGTATTAAAGGAATTGAAAGCTTAACAACTTCCTTGCAATTTCAAACGTATCTATAGCACACTAATAGATATGATTATGAAAAATACCTGCTATTTTATACTATTTTGTTTGTTTTTACTTAGCGGCTGTTCATCTCAAAAGAAACTAGAAACTAGCGTTCCCTTTACTTTAGGAGAGGTTTATGCCCAAAAATGGATGGTCGAGGATAATCTTAAAGAATCAGGTTATGATGTCGTCATTCCTATAATGAGTTTAGATGAAAATGAAGCCATTATACAAAACCTCTACCATAAGGGTAAGATGGTAGATCTTACCATTGAACTGCGAGAAACTGGCATGGTTGCCCTAGCGGAGTATAGTAAGGAAGATGAATTGAAAAAAGATATGCTGGTTCCAGTACCCATGGGTAAGAAGAAAAGCAAGGATTCAACAAAAATGGAGCTTTTCCCTTTTGAGCTTCAAGAGACCGAAGCCGTCTTAAGTTATCTTCAAAATGATAAAGTCAAGTATGTAAAGCTAGCTGGAATTCGACAAAATCCGGTTATGGTATATCCTAGCTTGAAGGCCAGAAAGTAAACTTTTTAGAAAGGTGTTCGAGATTGTTCTGAAATGTCTAATTTTGAGGCTTAACCTTCTCACTATTGAATCCGCTTAAAAAACTCTTTAAACAGACGGCCATTTATGGTTTGGCTACAGTCATCCCACGTTTGTTAAATGTTATTTTGGTGCCGGTCTATACCAGTGCGATGAAGCCTGAGTTTTATGGTGAATTATCCGTAATATTCTCATGGATCGCTATTTTAAACGTGTTACTGGCCTATGGTATGGAAACCGCTTTTTTTCGCTTCTTTAGTAAAGCTGATAAGAAAGAAACCGTTATTTCAACCTCCTTGATTTCAATTCTTGTTAGTAGCATTCTTTTTGTTGGGCTCGGATTCCTTTTTCAAAATAGTTTAGCGACTTTGTTGAATATTGACCCAAAATACATCACTTATGTGCTTTGTATTCTAGGGCTAGATGCTATGGTAATAATTCCTTTTGCCTGGTTGAGGGCAAACGAAAAACCGACAAGGTATTCAGTTATTAAAATTTTAAATGTTGTTATTAACCTTAGCTTAACCATCTTTTTTCTTATGGCATTGCCAAAAATGGTTTCGACTAATTCGCAAAGTTTCTTTGCAGGCTTATATCTACCAGATTTTCAAATATCCTATATTCTGATTGCGAATCTTGTCGCAAGTGGAATAACACTTCTTCTAATGGTGTCTTTATATAGGAAAAGTACATATACTTTTGATATAGCTCTATGGAAGACTATGCTCAAATATGCATCTCCCGTTTTAGTGGCCGGTGTTGCCTATACCATCAATGAAGTTTTCGGTCGCATCATGCTAGAAGATATGCTTACAGATATTTTTGATGCGGAATATGCGAAAAGCGAAGTCGGAAAGTATGCGGCCTGTATCAAGTTGGCGCTATTTATGAACTTATTTGCTACGGCATTCCGTATGGGGGTCGAACCTTTCTTTTTCAGCCACTCTGATAGTGAAAACCCTCAGAAAGCCTATGCGCAAATCACGAACTACTTCGTGATATTAGGAAGTGTTATAATGTTGAGCGTTGTAGTTTTTGCCGATATCCTCAAAATGATCTTTATTCCAAATCCTGAGTACTGGGAAGCCATGAATGTAGTCCCCTTAATTTTATTGGCAAGTTTCTTTTTGGGTATATATCATAATCTTTCGGTCTGGTATAAAGTGTCTGACAAGACTCGGTTCGGGGCATTCATTTCTATTATTGGAGCGGTTCTGACCATAGCTATAAATTATGTTTTTATCCCCAAAATAGGATATTTGGCCTCCGCCATAGCAACGCTATCAGCTTATGGTACCATGATGTTTCTATCCTATTACTTTGGTAGATCAAGATATCCCGTACCCTATAATTTTCGAAAGATTTTATTCTATATGGGTATTTCCATTCTCTTCTCGGTAATTGCCTTTTATGGCTTCGATAGAAGCCTATTTGCAGGAATTCCGCTACTCCTGATTTTTTTGGGAGTAGTCTATAAATTGGAAAATGATAAACTCAAACGAATATTTGTAAAAAAGAAAGCTGACATTTAGAAACAAGAGATCAATCTGACCACCCATCTCAGGCGATCATTTGTAAAACAAAAAACAATAAGCGTATCAACAATGACCATAAGAATCATTAACAAATCAGGGCATCAATTACCCCATTACGAAACCATGGCTTCTGCCGGAATGGACCTTAGGGCCAACCTCTCTGACGCGGTTACCTTAGAACCATTGGAAAGAAAAATCATCAAAACCGGACTCTTTATAGAGCTCCCCGTAGGCCTTGAAGCGCAGGTTCGACCTCGAAGTGGACTTGCCGCTAAAAAGGGAATTACGGTACTCAATGCCCCCGGTACGATCGATGCCGACTATCGCGGTGAAATAGGTGTTATTTTGGTGAATCTATCCAATGTAGCATTCACTATAGAAAATGGAGAGCGCATTGCACAATTGGTCATTGCGAAGCATGAACGTGCAGAATGGGTTGAAGTTCAAGAACTTTCCGAAACTTCAAGAGGAGCAGGAGGGTTTGGCAGTACGGGTGTAAAATAAGGGCGTATTTAAAATAATTCCATGCCATAGCAATTGACCCATAAATTCATCGTTACAATAGTACATTAACTAGTTTAAATTTTAATATGAAAATTATTGTTCCCATGGCAGGTCGCGGTTCAAGACTTCGCCCCCACTCCTTAACCGTTCCAAAACCTTTGATTCCAGTTGCTGGAAAACCTATTGTACATCGCTTGGTAAGTGATATTGCCAAGGTTTTAGGAGAGCCTATTGACGAGGTTGCTTTCGTTTTAGGTGACCCTGCATTTTTCGGAGATGATGTAGTTGAAAGTCTAAAAGAATTGGCAGCTGGTTTGGGGGCAAAGGCTTCTATTTACCGTCAAGACCAGCCTTTGGGTACAGGTCATGCGATTATGTGCGCCAAAGATTCTTTGAGTGGTCCAGCGGTAATCGCATATGCAGATACTTTGATTCGCGCAGACTTTGATTTAGATAAATCAGCAGATAGTGTGATTTGGGTAAAACAAGTTGACCAACCCGAAGCTTATGGGGTAGTAAAATTGAATGATAATCAAGAGATTGTAGAATTGGTTGAAAAGCCAGAGCAGTTTGTATCAGATTTGGCGGTAATTGGAATATATTATTTCAAGGATGTCGCACAATTGAAAGACGAATTGCAATTGGTTCTCGATAATAACATCATCAATGGAGGAGAGTATCAAATCAATGATGGCATCAAACAAATGATGGCCAAAGGCAAGAAATTTGTTCCGGGAAAAGTGAAGGAATGGATGGATTGTGGAAACAAAGCCGTAACTCTCGAAACCAATATGCGTATGTTAGGGTTTCTTGAAAAAGATGGAGAAGCTTTGATTTCAAATTCTGTTCGGCTAGATAATGCCAACATTATTGAACCCTGTTTCATAGGTGAAAACGTAGTCTTAAAAGATAGCACAATCGGACCTTTCGTTTCCGTCGGAAATAATACCACCATTGTAAACTCAACGGTTAAGAACAGTTTGATTCAAACCCATAGCAAAATATCAAACGCCAATTTAGACAATGCCATGATCGGTAATCATGTTGTTTTTGATGGTAATTTTGAGGCGATAAGTATCGGAGATTATTCAGTTCTGGAATAATTGTTGTACTATATTTTCCTCTTTTTGATGGCCTCTTGGTGACGATAAGAGCGCTTTCAAAATAAAATGTGATTCAAAATGAAGGAACTCCTTTCTTGTGTTTTACTTCTAATCGGCATTCTGTTATTGCCATGGGGGAGTTATGCCCAAGAAAAAGATCCTGAAATCGATATCGAAGATAGTGCCGAAGTGTTTCTCGAAGCATATTCAGACGATTTTGAGGAAGCTTTTTTTGAAGCTTTAAAACAAAAGGGAATCGAGAATTACGACCGGGCCATTAACCTCTTGTTGGAATGCAAAAGGTTGGATGCCGAGAACATTGTAGTCGACCACGAATTAGCAAAGGCCTATTTTGCGAATAAGAACTATAATTTGGCTCGTGATTATGGTGTGGCTGCCCTGAGTGCAGAACCTGAAAACCTGTGGTACCTAAACACCCTTGTCTCTATACTTGAAAAACAAGGAAGCACATTAGAAGCTTTAGAAATGGGCATGCTTTCCGATAATTTACAATTACAAGAGAATCTGGCACTCATTTACTACAAAAAGGAACAGTATGAAGCTGCTTTGACTATTTTGAAAAAACTCAAAAAAACTAACTTTTTAGATCATTTAGCCTCGAAAATCAATGATTCAATCAAAAAAAGAGATGAAAACAGGCAAAAAGTATCTTTTTCGGCTACGGTAACCAATAGTTCACCAGCAACATCTACCGTAGTTGGTTATCAGGGTCGAATACAAGGGCTAATCAGAACAAACAACTACATGATCTTGAAGCAGGTGGCAGCCGAGGCCTTGGAAAACTTTCCTTCACAGCCTTATTTTTATTATGCACAAGGCTATGCTTTTAATAAAACGGGGAAATACCGTGACGCGATTGAAGTTTTAGAGGCTTCTCTTGATTATTTGGTAGGTGATATTGCACTGTCAAATAAAATATACGAAGCGTTGGCAGAAGCTTATAATGGCATTAACAATTCCGTGAAGGCAAATATGTATCTTCGTAAGGTAAAACCCGGATTTTAAATGAATAAGTTGTTGCAAAACCTATCAAAGCTACTATGGGTTACCATTCTTTTAGTATCTGTGATCTCGTGTAAATCAAGTAAGGTACTAACCGGGGGCGAGGTCAATGAAAATCTTTCAGCAAAGACTATTATTCGAACTCATTATCAAAACGAAATCGATTTCAAAACCCTTAGGGCAAAGATGAAAATCGACTACTCTAATGGTGATGAAAGTCAGCGCGTTTCAGTAAGTATTCGCATGGAAAAAAATAAGGCAATATGGATTAGCGCTCCTTTAGGCATCGTTAAGGCTTATATTACTCCAAATAGAGTTTCCTTTTATAACAAACTAGAAAATAATTACTTCGATGGAGATTTCTCATACCTCAGCAATCTGCTAGGTACAGAACTCGATTTTCAGAAAGTGCAAAATTTACTTTTAGGTCAAGCTTTGCTTGATTTGACAGCAGATAAATATGATTTAGACGTGGCCGATAAGAATTACCAACTGAAACCGAGAAAGGCCGCAGAACTATTCAAAATATTGTTTCAAATTGAACCGAAGAACTTCAAGATTGCTACCCAACAATTGTCACAACCCTTGAAAAATCGGCTACTGGAAATCGACTACCGCGACTACCAAAAAATAAGCCAGTATGTATTGCCGAACCTTATTTTTATAACAGCCATTGACAAGAATGTGCGTAATACTATAGCGATAGAATATAGAAATATTGAATTTAACAACCCGATAAATTTTCCCTATAAAATCCCAAAGGGATATACAGAAATTGTTTTAACTAAAAATGATATCTAGGAAACTACACATCCTTCTTTTCATTCTACTCCTAGGGATTTTTGCCCCTCAAAGTTTAACTGCCCAAACCAGTGAACAAAAGGCGCTAGAAGCAAAACGAGAGCGCCTACAAACAGAAATTAGAGATATCAATCGTTTGCTGTTTGCTGAGAAGAAAGAACGGGGAACCGTTCTAGATCAAATGGAAGCATTAGACAAAAAAATCAACGTACGACAGCAACTGATTCGTGTTACTAATCAGCAATCCAACCTTTTGAATCGTCAGATCAATGCCAATATTAAGAAGATCACCAAACTGCGTGAGGACTTGAAAATTTTAAAAGAAGATTACGGGCTGATGATACAAAAATCCTATCAAAACAAATCACGGCAAAGTCGGCTAATGTTCTTATTGTCTTCGGAGAATTTCTTTCAAGCGTTTAAGCGCATTCAATATATGAAACAGTATACCGATTATCGACGGGAGCAAGGTGAAGCCATCGTCACCAAAACTGATGACTTAGCGCGGCTTAATAAAGATTTGAATGAGGAACGAAAGGTAAAAGAGATATTGATTGCGCAAAACAGAAAAGCAAAAAATCAACTTTTCAAGGAAATACAGACTCAAAAAGAACTTTTGGCGACCATACGACAGAATGAAAGCAAGTACACCGCTAGCATTAATGCGAAGCAAAAGGAGGCGCGGCAAATAGATAGGCAAATTGAGCGATTGATACGAAATGCGATCGCAGCGGCTAACAAAAAATCAGGAAGTACTGTATCGAATTCTAGTAAATTCGACCTAACCCCAGAAGCTACTTTGGTTGCGAATAGTTTTACGGCAAACAAAGGCAAATTAATTTGGCCGGTTGAAAAAGGGATTAAAAGTCAAGGTTTTGGTGAATATCGTGACCCTGTATATCCTGGTATTAAGCACCAAAGTAACGGTGTTATCATTGCCACAGATGAAGGTGCTATTGCTAGGGCTATTTTTGAAGGAGAGGTCATTGCAATTCTGGCGGTTCCGGGGGGGAAAAAAGGGGTCACCATCAAACACGGAAATTTTATTAGTACCTATTACAACCTATCTGACGTTTATGTACGAAAGGGCGATAAGGTGGTTATCAAGACCCAGTTGGGTAAAATTTATACCAATCGGTCTAATGGTCAGACACGCCTAAAATTCTACCTCTACGAAGATACTTCAAAGTTAAACCCAGAAGAGTGGGTATACCAATTGTAGGCCCTTAAGTGCAGAAAATTGATCTTGCTGTTAACTAAAAGTATTGAATTCATAAGATAGCCATAGGTTAGCTATTTGAGACTTAAGGGGTTTCTCCCATGAACAATGCCCGAAGTTCTGTAGCATCAGTCGGGTTCATTTTTCCGGCCAGAACCAAACTCAATTGCTTTCTTCGTAGCGCGGCATCATAGCGTTCTTTTTCTAGGTCTGTTTCTGGCTCCAATGGGGGTACCTGTGTAGGTTTTCCCGTTTCATCTAAGGCTACAAAGGTGTAGATGCCTTCATTGGCTTTGGAACGCTTACCGCTGAAACGATCTTCAATCCAGACGTCGATATAAACCTCCATAGAAGTGGAAAAGGCCCTTGAAACCGCAGCCTCTACCGTAACAACGCTCCCCAATGGAACGGCCTGAGTAAAGGCCACGTGATTGACTGAGGCCGTAACGGTCAATCGGTTACTATGCCTTCCCGCCGCTATGCTCGCTGCTCTATCCATACGAGCCAATAGCTCGCCTCCAAAAAGGTTTTTTAATATGTTGGTCTCACCAGGAAGTACGATATCAGTTAATATCGCAAGTGAATCTTTCGGTTTCTTAGCCTGCATACCTCAAATTTTCGGCAAAGATACGGCAGAATACTAGGGTGAAAAAAGGAGATTAGAATTATTTAACAGACAATAACCAAGCATCTTTGCTCTGAGAACGCTTTACAGCTTTTAAGGCCTTTAGTGCCTTGTCTACATCGGTATAACTTTCATAGTTGACCATGTGAAGCCCGTGTCTGTTTGTGCCAATATATGTTGAATTATAGCCCCGCCTTTTCAGCTGGCGAATCTTTTTGTTTGCGTTTTCACGAAAACGGAAAGCCCCTGCAACAATATGATGCGTGGGCAAATTTTTCTTCTTTATGATCTTGGCTTTAGGGGTAAGAACATCTAACGAGATAGCAGACAGCTCCAAAGGTTCGACATCAAAAAAGGTAGCTTCTTGAATGCGCTTGGTAACCTGTTCTTGCGCTTCTTCAATGGCTAATTGCTGATTCCCTAGGCCGTCATTGATAAATCGATATCCGGTCAACCCAAGAGAAATAGCCAACAAACCAACTGCCGCATATTTCAAATAAGGTCGTAACGAGCGAGTTTTTCTTTTTTCTGGCGTAAACACAAACGGAATCTTTTCTTCAATCGCTTCAACTTCCTCTTTTAATACTTCTCGATTTACAGGAACCGAAACAAAAGAAGACAAGCCAAAGGAAGAAGTTAAATAATTGATATTATGATGGGGTTGAAATCGAATTTTACCTGCATCATTCAGCTTTAACTCTCCAATGTTCTCCAATACTAACTTTTCTCCTTTTTGTAAGCGCGATTTCCATTCGGCAGTTGCATCGGTAACTTTGGCTAACATTTCTTCGTAGCTGGTTTTTTCAGCATCGGCCATATAAGATACAAGCAATCCATCATTGGTTACTACCTGTTCGTTGAATGAAATCGCTTTTGATGGAGGATAAAAGGCATTGGTGGTTTTATGAATGACTGCGGACTTCATCTGGGTCAAGAAAGCACCTAGGCCTGGTACCATGACGCAATTGTATCGATAAAGTAATTCTGAGATGTAGTGTTCCAATAGCATACTGTCGCAAATATTACAAAAAATATTAGCCCTTCAAAACCCCTTTCATAACTTTTTATTAACATTATAATTTCCGTATTTTGTGAATAACTATGGGCAGTTCACAAATAACTAGAGATGAATTCATTGCAATTCTCCGACTCCAAAATATTCCAAATATTGGCGATGTAATTGCCAAAAAATTAATTGGTTATTGTGGCAGCCCAGCAGCGGTTTTTGCCGATAAAAAACAGCGCCTGCTTAAAATTGAAGGTATCGGAACGCATACGATACAAGGGCTTCATGACAAAGAGCACCTTGAAGCGGCAGAAACTGAATACAATTTCGTCAAAACCAAGAATATTGGGTATTCCTATTATTTGGATGCAGATTACCCTTCGTATTTAAAACATTGCATCGACGGTCCTATTCTTTTGTTTAAGAGAGGAAATATAGATTTCAAAGCAAGAAAAATTATCAGTATTGTCGGAACACGAAACATCACGGCCTACGGAACCGCTTTCTGCGAACGGTTAATAGCAGATATTGCTCCATTGAATCCCATTATTGTCAGTGGTTTTGCCTACGGGGTAGATATCTGTGTTCAGAGAGCTGCCGTTAAGCACGGTCTGCAGACCATAGGGTGCCTAGCACATGGATTGAATCAAGTATACCCCAAGGTTCATGCGAAATATACTCCCGATATAGAGAAAAACGGGGGTTTCTTAACCGACTTCTGGAGCAACAGTAAGCCCGATAGAGAGAATTTTCTAAAAAGAAACCGAATTATTGCAGGAATGTCAGAAGCGACTATTGTAGTAGAGTCTGCTGAAAAAGGAGGAAGCCTAGTAACCGCTGATATTGCACATAGCTATAGTCGTGATGTTTTTGCAGTTCCTGGAAGAGTGGGTGACAAATACAGTTTAGGCTGTAACAATTTGATTAAACAACAAAAAGCCCATATGCTTACTTCTGCGGCTGATTTGGTATATATCTTAGGATGGGATATTGAAGAAAAAGAAAGCAAAACGGTTCAAAAGCAACTTTTCGTTGAACTTGAGACTATAGAGAAATCTATTTATTCCTATCTAGAGAAAGACGGCAAGCAATTGTTAGATAATATTGCACTCGCATGTCAGCTTCCTATTTTTAAAACTTCTTCTACACTACTAAATATGGAAATGAAGGGTGTTGTTCGACCGCTACCTGGTAAATTGTTTGAAGCTATATAGGGTTTATCCGAAAAGGAGTCTAAGAAGTGCATTGATAGCTTTAACTTGCCACGCTTTGTCCAGCCTAGCCACCCTTACAGGTATTTAAATGCTCTAGTTTCATATGAAATTAACAGACTTTTCCAAACCGCTTAGTCTGTTGGTTGAAAAAAGCCCATCGTAAAATCAATATCTAAAGCACTTCATCGATGAATTGCTTCCTGAAAACACAAGTCAAGAATTTCGGAGATAATTCTAATTCCGAAAAACAAACTGAGTAGTTCGTTCTATGCGCTGTCTGAAATTTCAATCAGGGCTTTTTAATATTTAGATTTTAACTACTTTCGCACTGAAAAAAACAATAAAATGAAGAATTCCATTGTAGTTTTTGCAGCTTTTTTAATCGGTTTTTCAACTTACGGACAGAAAAAGAAAGACTTGCTTAAAGAAGTGGCCCAATTGAAGGCCCAGGCAACTGAAATGCAGGCCAAATTGAGCGAAATGCAGAAGGCAAAAGAATTGAATTTGCAAGATAGTCTGCAAAGTTTTAGCTATGCATTTGGGGTTAGCGTTGGAAACAACTTAAAAACCGTTGGTTTCGACTCCTTAGCGTATGATGCATTCGCCATTGCTTTAGAAGATGTAATGAATGGAAGGGAAAAAATGGCTCTTGATGAGTGTCAGAGGCAGGTACAGACGACCATACAAATGCTTCAGGCCAGAGAAGCCAAGGCCCAAAGTGCCGAGGGCGAACGTTTTTTAGCGGCAAACAGAGAGCGTGCTGAAGTTGTTACCACCGAAAGTGGTTTGCAATATGAAATATTGGCCCAGGGTGATGGTGCCCTTCCGACCACAAAAGACAAGGTAAAGGTGCATTATTCAGGAATGCTAATAGATGGAAAAGTATTTGACAGTTCAATAGAACGAGGAGAACCAGTAGTGTTTGGAGTAACGCAGGTAATTAAGGGCTGGACGGAGGCCTTACAGCTGATGCCAGTTGGCTCTAAATGGAAGGTGTACATTCCTCAAAATCTGGCATATGGAGAAAGAGGCGCTGGAGGCGGGGCCATACCACCATATTCAGCTTTGATTTTTGAAATGGAGCTATTGGCTATTGAGCAATAACGAAATTAGTACCCAACTTTATTGCGCACCCTTTCTAGTACTTCGGCAGCAGTTTTCTTAGCTTTTTCTGCACCGAGATGTAGTGCCTCATCAACCTCATTGAGGTTGTTCATATAGTAGTCATACTTTTCTCGAGCCTCACCAAATTGTTCAAGAATTACCTCATAAAGCGCTTGTTTGGCATGCCCGTAACCGTAATTGCCTTGTCGGTAATTTGCACGCATTTTAGTAATTTGATCTTCCGAGGCCAGTATACTATATAGGGCAAAGGTAGTATCTGTATCTGGGTTTTTCGGATCTTCCATAGCAGTGCTGTCGGAGACAATGCCCATGAGTTGCTTCCGCAATTTCTTATCTGATTGAAAAAGGTTGATCAGATTTCCTTTGCTTTTGCTCATTTTTGCCCCATCGGTTCCGGGTATGTACATGGTTTCTTTTTGAACTTCAGCTTCCGGCAAAATGAAAGTCTCTCCCAATTGCGCATGAAAACGCGAGGCAACATCACGTGTCATCTCTAAATGCTGTAGTTGGTCTTTTCCGACTGGAACAATATTGGCGTCGTATAAAAGAATATCCGCCGCCATAAGCATAGGATAGCTGAAAAGGCCCGCATTGACATCTTCCAAACGATCGGCTTTGTCTTTAAAAGAATGCGCTAGTGTCAAACGCTGATACGGAAAAAAACAGCTCAAATACCACGCTAGCTCAGTTACCTGAGGCACGTCACTTTGACGGTAGAAAACGGTTTTATCGATATCGAGACCAAAGGCTAGCCAAGTAGCGGCTGTGGCGTAGGTATTGTGTCGGAGTTCTTCCCCATTTTTTATTTGGGTGAGTGAATGCATATCTGCAATAAAAAGATAGGATTCGTTTTTGGGATCTTGAGCCATTTGGATAGCGGGCATAATTGCTCCTAATATATTTCCCAAGTGTGGCACGCCCGTACTTTGTATGCCTGTTAAGATTCTTGCCATTGGTTTTGTCGTCAAAGAGGACAAAGGTAAAACAAATACCAAAAAATGGCGTTACTTTTGAAATCATGATTACTTTACTTAAAAACCTTGGCCATGTCTTATACCGCATTTGGTTTTATGTTTTAGTGGCGGTTCCCATTTTCCTTTTTTTTCCGTTTTTATTGATTGCTACACTTTCAGAAAAGTGGTATCCGCAGTTTTTTTGGTTAGCGAGAAATCTTTGGGCAGCACCAATTTTGTACGGTATGGGTTGCCCTCCAAAGATTGTAAGAGAACAAAAACTAGAAGCTGATAAAAGTTATATGCTAGTAGCTAACCATACGAGTATGTTAGATATTATGTTAATGCTAAGAGTCAGTAGGAATCCTTTCGTATTTGTTGGTAAGAAAGAGTTGTCGAAAATTCCCGTTTTCGGATTTTTCTACAAAAGAGTTTGTATAATGGTAGACCGAGATAATACAAGAAGTCGTACAGGGGTATATCGAAGAGCACAGCGAAGGTTAAACAAAGGGTTGAGTATCTGTATTTTTCCTGAAGGTGGCGTACCAGAAGAACATATTGTATTAGATTCTTTTAAAGATGGGGCCTTTAAAATGGCCATTGCACACAATATTCCTGTGGTTCCTATGACCTTTTACGATAGCAAGAATCGTTTTTCTTTTACTTTTTTGAGTGGTAGCCCTGGCAAGCTGCGAGCGAAAGTTCATAGTTTTTTTGAAACCGGACTTTTAGATGAAGACGACAAGGGAACGCTTCGCGAAGAAGTTAGGGAGGTTATCTTAAATGAATTAACAGAAAAATAAACGCCCTGAAATTTGTTACAGGGCGCTTAACACCATTGATTGAACAATGGATAACCAACCAACTTTGTTTGCTCTGAACTTGCTTCAGAGTCTAGATCGAATACCATTAGATTTAATAATTCGACAAGAATCTGAACCGCATTTAGATTAAAACTTAAAGCTTAAACCACTATAAACACCAACTGAAAAAGGATTAAATGTTCCATCAGTTTCCGAGAAGGTGTTGAGCTGATATTTAAAAACCGGTTCTATATTTAATTGTACTTTCGGAGTAAATTTGTAATTCACACCAAAGCCTACATTGGTGCTGAAATTTACAGCGTTCACATTGTTTGCCTCACCCATTTCAGTAGTTAGCTCCCCGGAGTTCAGTGAAATGGAATTGTCAACCAAGAACAAGGAACTTATGCCACCGATTAGATTGATGCCAAACCTATTGTCGACAAGGGCATAGTTTAATTCAACAGGCACTTCTAAGTACCCAAACTGTTGTTCCATAGTACCCTCTCGAGCCGCACTTGCCGCAGAAACTTCTGATGAAGTGTCAAGAAACGGATTTTGGTTTAGGGTTTCGATTCTTGAATTGACTTTGCTGCTGACCACTAAATTCTTTGAAGTCAGTGTATAATCAATATTGTCGATTTGACCACTCGTAGCATTTTCCAAAGAAGAAGAAAACGCGACGTCATTCGTACGATATCCGTAATCTACCTTATGTACGCCCGATCTAATGCTAAGTTTTTTGCTCACCTCATAGGCAACTGAAAGACCATAGCTGAGGTTTACATCTCCTGATTTGCTATTCGGCACGAAAATAGAATGTACTGGAGATCCTTCACCCATAGCGCTAAAATAAACAGGAGCTATACTTGGCCCTGCAGACCATTTGCTTCCAGAATTTTTAGCTACAACCTCTTCTTGCTGTTGCTCAGAGATCGCATCAAAAATGGACTTCTTTTTGTTCTCCTCAGGATTAGCTTCGGAAGTTTCTTTCTTATCTGCCATTGCAATCGTTTTTTCGCTAGAGGTATCTATCTCATCTACTATAGAATCATCTTTGGTATTCCCGTATGCCACAGGCAACTTGTTTTCCAATTCGGTACTTGAGGCATCTGATTCGGCAATCGCTTTTTCACCATCAAAACTATCAAGGTTTTTATGAGACGCTGTATGCTCATTTTTTTCAGTGGCTTTCTCAAATTCGGCAGGGTCTGAATTTGCAACTTGAACATCCAAAACATTTTGATTCTGAATCCGCTCCTTTTCAGATGACCCTTGACCCTTATCCGATGTCAAACCTTCTTTGAAATTGGTATTCGTATTGGCAACCCGATCGACCCGAGCTTCTTCTTGTTGGTCAGAAACTGTTTCCTGCGGACTAAGGACGATTTGATTTTCCTTGGAGTTTTGATTTTCGAATGTGTTATCTGTATTGTTTTCCTGGGTTGTGTTTTTCGTACTACTATTTACATCTGTTACGATTGGGGTATTTACAGCCTTATCGTCAAAAGGATTAATAAGCATTAGGGCTACAAGCAAAATGGCGGCCACCCCACCTAGTTTCCACCAAATAGGGATTAGCTTACGAGACTTTTTCTTTTTGTCTAACGAAGTTTCAATAGCCTGCCAGACCTTGTCATCGGGAATTTCCGAGAAGTCTTTTAGTTTCTCTTGAAACAGTTTGTCTAAATTCTTTTTAACCATTGTATTAGGTCTTTATTTTTGATGTTTTTTTCATTGATCAAATCAAATCTTTCACAAGAAATATGATAAGACCAATGATGGCTTTTGTTTGTTCGTTTTCGATTTTTTCCTTTAATATCATTCGCGCGCGCGCAAGATTTGACTTAGATGTTCCCGTTGATGTTCCTAATTGCTCACTGATTTCTTTGTGAGAATAACCATCTAGAACATACATATTAAAGGTTAATCGATATTTATTTGGTAGTTCTTGAATATACTGTAGAAGGGTCTGGAGATTGATATCTGCATATCCTGAGTCTACCTCAACATCTTCCTGGGTATTTTCAGTAACTACGTTTAAATGTTCTTCTTTCCTGTATTTCTGTAAAACGGTATTCACCGTAATACGTTTCATCCATCCTTCAAAAGACCCTTTGCCACTATATTGACCTATTTTGTCAAAAATGGTTATAAAACTGTCATGCAAGTTGTCTTCTGCCTCGGTTTTGTTCCGCGAGTACTTTAGGCTAATGCCAAACAATATAGGTGCATACTTTCTATAGAGCTTAGCTTGTGCCTTTCTATCCCCTTTCTTACAATGGTCTATGAGCTTATCTAGACTCAAAAGTTGTTGGTTAGGTTATGGTGAAAGTCTTATATGACAGGTACTTCCACCTCAAAATACTGTTGTTCGCCATTTGCGTTTTCACCCTGCCAGAAGCGAAAAACATAGGTTTGAAAATGCTGTACTTCAAAACCGAAGGTAGCGACGCCTTCCGTTTGAGTTTCATCACAGGTCTCTTGGTCTGTACGCTTGGTACCTATTACCACTACATTTCGAATGGTAACATCCTTGGGCGTAACGTCGAAACCACTAAAACTAGTACAAGCATCTGGTTTATTATACGTTACACGAATTTGATAGGTCTGATTCAAACTGAAAAATTCGGGCAAATCAGCACTCACAATTTGCAAGGGCACAAAATGAAAATTTGGCGCATCATCATTGATACAAGAATTCATCAGCAACACAGCCGCTGCAAATAAAAATCTGAAAAAGGACTTCTTCATCAGCAAATAATTGTGCTATTAAGATGTGCCTAACGCCCAATGGTTGCGTTTTAAGAAAGAAAAAGTGGAGGGGTGGGCCTTAAACTTATTTTAAGGCGTGAATAGCCTCTCGTATTTTAGCATCCAGTTCATCAAACAGTTCAGGATTGTCAAGTAATAACGATTTTACTGCATCACGCCCTTGCCCCAATTTAGTATCTCCATAACTAAACCAAGAACCGCTTTTCTTGATGATCTCGTATTCCACACCCAAGTCGATAATTTCCCCGGCTTTGGAAATTCCTTCGCCATACATAATATCGAACTCGGTGGTTCTAAAAGGGGGAGCTACCTTATTCTTAACCACTTTTACACGGGTTTTGTTACCTTGAACCCCACCGTCTGTATCTTTTATTTGAGTAGATCTTCTAATATCCAGACGAACCGACGCGTAGAATTTGAGTGCATTACCGCCAGTAGTTGTTTCTGGATTGCCGAACATCACCCCTATCTTTTCACGCAATTGATTGATAAAGATAACGGTACAATGTGTTTTGCTTATTGAACCGGTCAATTTTCGCAAAGCCTGCGACATTAAACGTGCATGGAGCCCCATTTTTGAATCTCCCATTTCACCTTCAATTTCACTTTTAGGTGTCAAAGCCGCAACGGAATCTATAACAACAATATCAATGGCTCCTGATCGAATTAAATTATCCGCGATTTCTAATCCTTGTTCCCCATTATCAGGTTGAGAAATAATTAGATTGTCGATGTCAACACCCAATTTTTCAGCATAAAATCGATCAAATGCGTGTTCCGCGTCAATAAAAGCAGCGATACCACCTTGTTTCTGAGCTTCAGCAATCGCATGCAAAGTCAATGTGGTCTTACCGGAAGATTCTGGACCGTAAATTTCGATAACTCTTCCTCGCGGATAGCCTCCTACGCCCAATGCGATATCCAAACCTAAAGAACCTGATGGAATGACCTCGACATCTTCAATCACACTATCTCCCATTTTCATGACAGCACCTTTTCCGTAGGTTTTGTCTAGTTTGTCAAGGGTTAATTTTAGGGCTTTTAGTTTGGCATCTTTCTCAGAACTCATAGTTTTCTCGTTTAATAAGGAAGGCTAAATTACCATTTCTTTTTGCATATCCCAATCAGTGACGCAACCTTTTTGTAAAAGCGACATCTATTTGGAAAAAGCTGCTATTTCTATTAAAGAATATCTATTGTTTTGAACGGCAATGGGCAATGGTGGCCACTTCCTTTTTGGTATTTTGAAGCTGCTATGAAGAAGAAAAAAATGGAACGGCCGTAAAAGAGTCTCGATATCTCGAGGCTCTTTTTTTTATCTTAACTATTGGTTTTCTTTCACTTCTTACCGCAAGGGACATTTAATTGCAAAAAATTCCGCTGCTAAGATCTTTTTTAGGTTTGGGGCATAGTATAATATTTCTCTTATGGCGCATTAGCCCCAAAACCTGATCGCTGTCCACCGTCAATTTCCAATTTATCCTTATTTTTGCCATCACGATAAACATCGGAGATACCATTCTTTAACTTAAACTATTCGTATAGCATGCAACTGTACAATACACTAAGTGCGAAGGAAAGAGCCGCGCTTATTAAAGAAGCTGGGCAAGAACGCCTTACGATCTCTTTCTACGCCTATGCACATATCGGTAACCCACCTATATTTAGAAATCACCTTTTTATTCATTGGAATGAGCTCGATGTATTGGGTCGCATCTATGTCGCGCATGAGGGAATAAATGCACAATTGTCCGTTCCAGCTGAAAATTTCGCGGCCTTTAAAGCGCATTTAGACAGCATTTCTTTTTTGGAAAATGTACGTCTGAACATTGCCATCGAACAAGATAATCTGTCTTTTCTAAAGTTGAAAGTAAAGGTGCGCAAGAAGATTGTCGCTGACGGCTTGAACGATGCTTCCTTCGACGTGACCAATAAAGGCATTCATGTTGGCGCTGAGCAATTCAATGAATTGATTGAAGATCCCGATACGGTTTTGGTTGATATGCGCAACCATTATGAAAGTGAAATAGGTCATTTTAAAAATGCGATTACACCCGATGTAGATACTTTTCGTGACTCCCTAGATATTATTGAAAAAGACTTGGCCGACCATAAGGAAGATAAAAAGTTGGTGATGTACTGTACTGGTGGAATTCGCTGTGAAAAAGCAAGTGCCTATTACAAACACAAAGGCTTCAAACAAGTCTATCAGCTTGAAGGGGGTATTATTGAATACGCGCGACAGGTAGAAAAGAAGAATTTGGAAAACAAATTTAAAGGCAAGAATTTTGTGTTTGACCACAGAAGGGGTGAACGTATTTCTAACGAGGTTATAGCCCAATGCCATCAATGTGGAAAGCCTTGTGACACTCATGAAAATTGTGCTAACGAAGCTTGTCATTTGCTATTCATTCAATGCGAGGAATGTGCTGAGAAAATGAACAATTGTTGTTCTTCAGAATGTAAAGAAATTCATAACCTGCCCTATCACGAGCAAAAGGCATTGCGAAAAGGTAAAGTAGTAAGCAACAAAATATTCAAAAAAGGAAGATCAGCGGTTTTGAAGTTTAAAAAGTAAACAGTATTCAGCTGCCGTTGGCATAAAAACTACTTGCCAAAAAAGAGAGGCTACTGTCATCTCTTATTTTCTTTAAATGCGAGTGCTATAAACCTGCTGAAGAAACTTGCTGCCATCCCAGTACTTTCTTCCCACCACAATTTGTACTATCTTTACTTTTAAGTTTAGTATGAACCTTTTTTGGTCGAATTTTTCCCCTGAAAAACAAAATTCACCAAACCAAGATATAAAATATGGGTTGTAGCAGTTGTTCGACCAGTACGAACGGGCAACCACGTGGATGCAAGAATAATGGCACTTGTGGTACGGATGGTTGTAATAAATTAACAGTTTTTGACTGGCTTTCCAATATGTCGCTACCAAATGGAGAGAAACCATTTGACTGTGTAGAAGTACGATTTAAAAATAGTAGAAAAGACTTTTTTAGAAATACTGAAAACCTTTCATTATCTATAGGTGATGTGATTGCCACACAGGCACAATCTGGGCATGATATCGGAATGGTTACCCTAACAGGAGAACTTGTAAAAGTTCAAATGAAACGCAAAAAAGTTGACTTCAACGATGCCGAAATCCATAAAGTTTATCGCAAGGCTTCTCAAAAAGATATAGACGTTTGGCAAAAATGTCGCGATCGTGAAGAGGAAATTAAAAAGCGCGCCCGAGAGATTGCCATTATTCTAAAGCTCCAAATGAAAATATCGGATGTTGAGTTTCAAGGAGATGGCTCAAAGGCAACCTTTTATTATACTGCGGAGGAACGCGTAGACTTTCGTCAGTTGATAAAGGATATGGCGAAAGCCTTTGGCATCCGTATAGAAATGCGCCAAATCGGCTACCGACAAGAAGCACAACGTTTGGGTGGTATTGGCTCCTGTGGAAGAGAACTATGCTGCTCTACTTGGCTCACCGATTTTAGATCGGTTAGTACGTCTGCAGCCCGTTATCAACAGTTGTCTCTCAATCCTCAAAAATTAGCAGGTCAATGTGGGAAACTCAAATGTTGTTTGAACTATGAGCTCGATGTGTATTTGGATGCTCTGAAAGATTTCCCTCCGCAAGATACCAAACTCTTTACCGAAAAGGGATTGGCTTTTTGTCAAAAAACGGATATTTTTAAGGAGAAACTTTGGTTTTCTTATAAGGAGGACCCCGCCAATTGGCATGTGCTTTCCCCCGAACAAGTAAAGGAGATTCAAGAAAAGAATAAGAAAAAAGAGAAGGTCACAAGTCTTGAGGAATACGCTATCGAAAACTTGGTGGAAATAGAAGAACGGGTAGTCTTTGAAAATGTGGTAGGCCAAGATAGTTTGACCCGTTTTGACAAGCCTAAACGGAGCAAGAACAATCGCAATCGCAATCGGAATAAAAAACGTAAGGCCGGAGATGGAGGAAATAACCAAAAGCAAGGCCAGAAACGAAATCGCAACAAGCGCAACCAAAGCTCAGGGAATAACAAAAACAACCAAAGAAATAGTAATAAAAATGCCAACCGTTCGAAAAGACGCCCTAAAAATGCCTAAGACTTTAGTTGTTTTTCTGCTTTTTGTTGGTTTGGCCTCCTGCGGAGATGGCCTTGTAAAATCAGAATTTCAGTCTACCGAGAACGGCATATGGTCAAAAGATAATAGCATTGAATTTACCTTTTCGGAAATGGATACGCTTCAAGATTATGATATGTTCATCAATGTCAGAAATGACAATTCCTTTCCATATAACAATCTTTTTTTAATAGCAAAACTTGAATTTCCCGATGGGGAAAGTGTTACTGATACGCTGGAGTATGAGATGGCTTTGCCAGATGGCACATGGTTGGGCAAAGGCTACGGTAGTATCAAAGAAAATAAATTATGGTATAAAGAAAACATCGTTTTTGCCTCTTCAGACGTATATACCTTACGTATTTCCCATGCCATGAGAAAGAATGGTGATGTAAACGGAGTGATAAATTTAGAGGGAATTACCGATGTGGGTTTCGAAATCATAAAAAACAATCAATAAGCATATGGCAAAGGCCGTAAAGAAAGCTACCCGAAAAACGAGCGAAAAAAATAAACCTTCCTATTTTAAGTTCATAAAATGGTTCTGGATTTTGTTTGGTATCGGAGCACTATCTGTTGCACTTTTATTTTTATCAGCATCATGGGGTTGGTTAGGACCTTTACCCAGCTATGAAGCACTAGAAAACCCGCAGACCAATCTAGCTTCACAAATTATCTCTTCTGATGACGAGCTATTAGGAAAGTTTTATTTAGATGATAATCGCACTGATGTTCCGTATGAAGCACTTCCACAGAACCTAGTTGATGCCTTAGTGGCCAGCGAAGATGTTCGCTTTTATGAACATTCGGGGATTGACTGGTTTGGAACACTACGAGCACTTTCTTACTTAGGGAAACGAGGTGGTGGAAGTACGATCACACAACAATTGGCCGGCCAAATTTATGTGGGTACTAAATCAAGAAAACCAATTCAAAGAATAATTCAAAAGGCTAAAGAATACGTAATATCTACGCAATTAGAACGTAGGTATACCAAAGAAGAAATCATCAAAATGTATCTTAATATTTACGATTTTGGTAACAATGCTGATGGTATTCGATCTGCGTCTCGAATATACTTCGGTAAAGAACCCAAACAATTGAAAGTTGAAGAATCAGCTATGCTGGTTGGGATGTTACAAAATTCGTCCTTGTTCAATCCGCTGCGACGCCTCGAAAGAACAGAGAAAAAAAGAAATCTCGTAATTGGCCAATTAGCGAAATACAACTACATAACACCAAAGGAAAAAGATTCGCTTCAGGCTTTAAAAATTAATTTGAATTATAACCCTGAATCGCATAGAGATGGCTTGGCTACCTATTTTAGAATGTACACCCAACGTTTTATGAACGACTGGATATCTAAAAACCCAAAACCGGCTTTGGAAGGCGAACGAGATCGGTGGAATCTTTACCTAGATGGCTTAAAAATATACACTACAATCGATTCTCGAATGCAAGCCAATGCAGAAGAAGCGGTTGCTATGCATATGGAGAAATTACAAGCGGAATTTTTTAACCAGAACACTCCAGAGCGTAATAGAACTGCTCCTTTTGTAGATTTGGAAAAGAGCGAGATTGATAAAATAATGGAGCGGGCTGTCAAAGCATCTGAGCGCTGGCGTAAAATGAAAGCTGCGGGGAAATCGGAAACAGAGATTCGCGAATCTTTTACCAAGAAAACAGAAATGACCGTTTTTGATTGGAATAGCGAAACTCGTGAAAAAGATACTATTCTTACCCCAATGGATTCCATTCGGTATTATAAAACTTTCTTACGTACTGCTATGATGTCAATGGAACCACAAACAGGTCATGTAAAAGCATGGGTCGGTGGGGTTGATTACAAACACTTTCAATATGACAATGTATTTCAGGGAACGCGACAAGCCGGTTCGACTTTTAAACCTTTTGTTTATGCCGCTGCCATTGACCAATTGCGTTTGTCACCTTGCGATACCTTGCCCGATACACAGTATTGTATTGAAGCGAACAAACATGGTAATCTTGAGCCTTGGTGCCCAGAGAATTCAAGTAATAAATATTCTGGTAAGGCGTATACCCTAAAGAATGCCTTGGCAAATTCTAAGAATACCATAACGGCACAATTAATTGACAAGGTGGGGCCAAAATCTGTGGTCTCCATTGCAAGTAATGCAGGAATTAAACGTGATATACTCGAAGTGCCTTCAATTGCATTAGGAACCGTCGATATGAATGTTTATGACATGGTAGGTGCCTATGGCATGTTTGCAAATCAAGGGGTATATGTAAAGCCGGTTATGGTCACCCGTATCGAAGATAAAAACGGCACCGTTCTTTATGAATATGTACCAGAGACCAAAGATGTGTTAAGTAAAGAAGTGAGCTATGCTATGGTTGATTTGATGAAAGGGGTTACTGAAGGCGGATCGGGTACCAGACTTAGACATAACTACCAAAAAAACACCACGGTTTATAAAGAAATTATTACGGGATACCCATATGAGTTAACTAATCCAATTGCAGGAAAGACAGGAACTACTCAAAATCAAAGTGATGGTTGGTTTATGGGGATGGTTCCAAATTTGGTTACTGGCGTTTGGGTAGGGGGTGAGGAACGGTCCGTACACTTTAAAAGTATTACATATGGTCAAGGAGCTGCTATGGCATTACCGATTTGGGGTATTTATATGAAGAAAAACTATGAGAACAAAGATCTAGGTATTTCAGAAGGTGCTTTTCCAAAACCTTCAGGAATGTCGATCAACCTTGATTGTGATAAGATTAAAGAAGATGCTAAGAAGAATGCCGACCCCGATGATGATTTGGATGATATCAGCTTTTAATAGGGGTTAAACTTCCCCTTGAAACCTTAAAAACACCCTGAACTTTATTTAGAATGTTCAGGGTGTTTTTGTTGATATCAATCGAATTAAAAGCTGTAAATTAGTGTACTATATAAGATAGAATTTTGATTTAATAGGTGCACCAATGATTCGAAAGAAAGTAGCCAATGTAAAAGAGGCTTTACAAGGAGTTGCCAACGGAATGACTTTTATGCTTGGAGGTTTTGGCTTGTGTGGTATTCCAGAAAATGCGATAGCCGAGCTTGTTGAAATGGGCGTCAAAGACATTAGTTGTATTTCCAATAATGCAGGTGTCGATGATTTCGGTCTCGGACTACTACTTCAGAAAAGGCAAATCAAAAAAATGATATCGTCATATGTTGGAGAGAATGACGAGTTCGAACGCCAAATGTTGAGCGGTGAGTTAGAGGTTGAACTTACGCCTCAAGGTACCTTAGCTGAAAAGTGTAGGGCGGCTCAGGCTGGTTTTCCTGCTTTTTATACTCCTGCCGGATACGGTACAGAGGTTGCCGAAGGAAAGGAAACACGTGAGTTTAACGGCAAAATGTATGTATTGGAAACTGCCTATAAGGCGGACTTTTCTTTTGTTAAAGCATGGAAAGGAGATGAAGCCGGCAATCTTATCTTTAAGGGAACCGCACGCAATTTCAACCCGTGTATGTGTGGCGCTGCAAAGATAACGGTGGCAGAGGTAGAAGAATTGGTTCCTGCTGGTACATTGAACCCCAATGAAATTCATGTGCCTGGCATATTTGTGCAACGAATTTTTCAAGGAGAACACTATGAGAAGCGAATCGAGCAACGTACGGTAAGACAAAGAGACTAATGTTAGATAAGAACGGAATAGCAAAACGAATTGCGAAAGAAGTAAAAAACGGCTACTATGTCAACCTAGGTATAGGCATACCAACGCTAGTTGCCAATTTTGTACGTGATGATATTGAAGTTGAATTCCAAAGTGAAAATGGGGTACTGGGCATGGGCCCTTTTCCCTTCGAAGGAGATGAAGATGCAGATATAATTAATGCAGGAAAACAAACCATTACGACACTACCCGGAGCTTCTTTTTTTGATTCCGCAACCAGTTTCGGAATGATTCGGGGTCAGCATGTTGATCTTACAATTTTGGGAGCTATGGAGGTCGCCGAGAACGGCGATATCGCCAATTGGAAGATTCCTGGTAAGATGGTTAAAGGTATGGGAGGGGCGATGGATTTGGTAGCATCTGCAGAAAATATTATTGTGGCCATGATGCATACCAATCGAGCTGGTGCATCCAAGTTGCTTAAAAAATGTTCTTTGCCTTTAACAGGAGTGGGTTGTGTTAAGAAAATTGTTACAAATCTGGCAGTTTTAGAAGTCACCCCTGACGGATTTCGATTGTTAGAACGCGCTCCTGGGGTTAGCGTGGAAGATATTCAGAACGCCACTGAAGGTAAGTTGATTATCGACAGTGCTATTCCAGAAATGCAGTTATAATACGATATTGCGCTTGCAGTTAATCGAATAAATCCGCACTTGATGTTATTCACAACATTTTAGAGACACTTTACAACAATAGTTTCGCCTTATTTGCGTTTCATACTACCTTTAACTCGTATTCAAGCAATGAATGTGTCCGCAAATCACTCATCTGAAAAGATGATTAATTTTTAAACCTACAACTATGGAAGCCCAAATGAATGTACCTACGCAAAAAGAAATTCAAGTGTATAAAAATGATTTTTTTAGTGGCATTATTATGTTAACACGCAAACTATTTATGTTATAGGTTCTAAACCCAAAGATTTTTAAAAGAGCAGCTTCCCCAAAGGCTGCTTTTTTTTATGGTCATTACTTTTAAGACCGAAATCACTGCTTCGAATCTCAATGCATTCTCAATGGGCATAGACCAAGTCACTTTCTAACTTGTATTATAATGACAAAGCCTTTACATTTAAAGCGTATTGAGAATAATTGATATGCATCTTCGCTTCCAAAAATGTACGCTTTCCGATATAGACCAATTGGTAGAAATTTCACGAACAACTTTTGTCAATTCCTTTGAAAAGGATAATGACCCAGAAGACTTTAAAAATTATATCGATGCAGCTTTTGCAAAAGATACTATTGCCCATCAACTCAAGAATGTTCATTCAGTATTTTATTTTGTTTTTATCGATGAGCTACTCGTTGGGTATTTCAAGTTGAACATAAACGACGCACAGACCGATATTAAATCTGAAGAATCTATGGAATTGGAACGCATTTATGTCCGCCAAGACTTTCAAGGTCGGCAAATAGGAAAACAGATGTTGCTCGAAGCTGTTGCCTTAGCAAGGCAACTGAACAAAACCTATCTGTGGTTGGGTGTTTGGGAAAAGAATACAGCTGCGATTCGATTCTACCAGAAACACGGTTTTATAAAGTTTGGAACGCACCCATACTATATTGGCAAAGACGAACAAACCGACTGGCTATTGCGGTTTGAATTAAAAAAGCCTCTTCAGTGATGAAGAGGCTTACTATTTTTTAAGAAATTCGACTATTCTTTAACAAGTTTCAAATACTCATTGTTTCCGACTATAGAGGAAAGCCTAATAATATAAACACCTTTCTCAATATCTGCGGTCAAAATAGGCAACTCTATCTGATTTGGGTGGATATTGCCCTTTTTAATCAATGAACCGTTGATACTGTAAAGCTGAAATTCTGTATACAGAGATTTCTCTGGCAATAGAATGCTCGTTTGAGAAATACTGGGATTTCGCGACAGCCGAGCGGTTTCTATAGGTGGTTGTTCATGATTCTCGATACCTGTTGTATTTACAACTAGGGAGGTTCCTTGAATTTTTTGTGCTATCAGGTTATCAAATAGAGAATAACCTGTATTGCTGCTTCCCACATTTGGGTACAGCCAGATACGCAGTTGGGAGGTTCCGCTAGGTATGGTGATCTCTTCTGAATGTGAGGTCCACCCCTGATTTTGGGGATAGGGGTGGTTAATCAGATACGGGTCACCTGGTACGTTGGTGGCCACTATAAACCTAGGGTTTCCATTATCACCGTTAGCGTCTAGGCTAAAAAGTATTTTATCTCCTGCACTTAGGTTGTTGCTGGCCAGGTCAATGGTTTTTTGAAATCTCGCCCAATCATCACCTGTTTCGTTTTTTTGCACTTTAAGTGCGCAATCTGACCCATTAGTGTTGTTGGAGATTCCTTCGATGGTTTTGGATCCGTTCCATGAGAGCGTTGACCACTGTGAGAGGCTGATCGAAGTGTCTTCGTTAGGCAGGTCGTCAAGGCAACTTGGGGTTACGGAAATACTGCTAGTATCGATAAACCCACCATCATTTGTTGTTGCAGTGATTGTGGAGTTTCCGGCTGCGATGGCGGTTACGATTCCACTTGCATCGACTGCTGCGATGTTGTTGTCACTACTAGACCAGGTCACTGTCTGGTCAGTGGCGTTCGCTGGCAATATCGAAAAAATTATGTTTTCCGTTTCACCCACTTCGAGTGTAGCACTCTCTGGGGTTAGCGAGATACTTTCCACGTCTACGATTGTTTTATTTATTCTAAGTTCCGTAATGCTGTTCCATAGATTACCTTGTGAGTTTCCATGTCCGAGATATCGAATATACCGCGCTGTCTGCATTGGAAAGTTGAAATCCTCAAGGGAAAGTGAGGAGCCCCCACTTTGTACCCCTGTTAGTATGTTGACCCAGGTTGTGGTATCATCGGATATTTGAATATCGAAAGTACTTATTCTTTGGTCTCCGACATAAAAAGCGATTTGCACTTGATTGAACTGCATTGAACTACCTAGGTCGAATTGTGCCCATTCACCATCACCCTCAGCGCTCCATCTGGTGTTTAGGTCGTTGTCCATCAGGTTACATGGTACGTTGCCGTCGTGCTGGCTGACTAAGATTTCTGTTGGTGCAATACCACTTGGCGGATTTGGGTTATTACAGATGAAAGTATTGTTACTTTGAGTATCTTGATATGCTCCCAACGAGCTACCGGCAGCACGGTAAGGCGTAACAATTCCTAGGCCTTCTAATGGACTTCCCGCTTGCAATCTTAGATCAAAAGCCCCTTCATTCGCGTATAGGGGTGAATATGTGGAGATATTATTAGCCGTACTACCTTCCGAAGTAGGGCTAAAACTTCCTGAAAAATTAGTTGTTTCAAAATTGAAATCGGTAGGGTATTTGACGCCGTTAAAAAATTGATTGGTAGGAGTCGGGATACCATCAATTATGCAATTTGTAAAATTCCAATTATTAGTGGCACGTCTTGGGACAGCAAAATATTTAAAATTGTAAAAAGTACAATTCCAGAAATATACGTCGTTCGATGGCCATGCCAATGGGTGTCCTCCTGGAGCGTTGCCAAATTCTAAAAGTTGATGGTCACTTTGAGTCATTATAAATGAACAGTTGTCAAAATCAGCTCTACGGGTTCCCGTTTCTTCGGCACTACCATTATATACTATCTCATCCGTTCCATAGGTGGTAACACCACAATTAGTAAATTCTATATTTCTGAATTCGTTGTCTTTGGATGCATTGGTAAGTAATGCCCCAGATTTGCGGAAATAGTCGTTCCTTGTTCCGTTGTTGGTAATACTAAAGAATCCCGGGATAGCACTAATAGTACCGTCCCTAAAAATGTTGTCGTAAGTCTCAGGACTTTGTAATTCAATCCTAGCTCCAATCATTTCGAAATTATAAACATCGTTGTTAAAACAATGGTACTGGGTAAACGGCGATTTTTCGAAAAGTGCGCTGTTATTTGGGTTTGTGCTTGAATTAATGGGTTTTAGCGTAAAACCGTGCTCGCTTTTATTATCTGAATTAGGTGTTTCTATCTTAAAATCATAAAATTGATTGTTTTGATTTCCATTTCCTAAGAGCACGGGGTAGTCCGTATCGTTGTGACTATTGCCTCCGGTTATTACAAAGAAGTTCCTAATTGTCCCATTACGAGAATATCGAAACGAAATGTTTTCAGCCCCTGCATCTGAAACCGTGATATAGCTATATTCAAAATCCGTGGCATTGATACTAAGGAATCCTCGACCCGAATACCCGTTAAAATCTCCATTCGGTATAGATGTGTTATGATTTCCAGCTTCTACAGACAATACGTTCGAAACTTTGACACCTACAACTGGATTTACATTTTCCATAGTACCTCCTTGTACTTTTAGACCAACTTCAAAATATTTGAATTGAAAATTGCTGATTGAAACGTAATCTCCTTGAATTTCTATTCCAATTCCGGTCCCTACATTATTTGTTCTACTATCTACTAATGTTGGACCTTCAGTTGCATTAACGCCATAAGGATAGCTCGTATCAAAAGTGCTACCCCTTAAGCTCGCTGAAGGAGTTATGTCACCCGGAACGTTTTTATAACCTATAATTTGTATTCTGGAAGAAGAAGTGCCATTGTCATCTACAACTAGGTTTTTCTCACCATAATTTCCAGCTTTTACATAAACAATATCACCAGCGGTCAAAGTCTGTATAAACTCAATGTTTTTGGCAGTCGCCTCACTTAGCCCATCATTCGACGAACTGCCGCTTGTAGTAATGTAGTATTGTTGTCCAAACAGTGGTGAGGATGTAAACAAAAATAGGTTTAAAAGACATATTGAATAAAAGTAAATTTTTATCATGATTATAAGTTTTGATTGTTAAATATGTAAGAAAGATATGAATTTTTTGAAGTAAAAGTAAAGGTAATTTTTAGCATCACTCACTACCTACGAATGTTTGAAATAGTTTTAATACGTAGTAATATCTTAGCGAAATTTTCCTTTTCCGATTTAGAAAAAGATAGACTTAAGAATGATTCTTGGTTTTATAAAGTTTGGAACGCACCCATACTATATTGCAAAGACGAACAAACCGACTGGCTATTGCGGTTTGAATTAAAAAAGCCTCTTCAGTGATGAAGAGGCTTATAATGGTTAGTGTAAAAGTACTAAAATTGCGTCAAGGTGCTTAAAGAGTCTTTCCTAAAAAGTGTTGCAAAAGTACTCAGCTAGAGCCGTTTAAAGGTTCTGTATTTATAGGAAGTCTAAGATACAGGACGTATTTCTTGACTTTTAATGTATGCCGATGGTGTTTGCCCTGTAAACTTTTTAAAGGCCGTATAGAAGTTCGATTTGGATTTAAAACCGCATTCCAGCCCAATTGACTCAATAGTATAGTTTTCAAATTGATTTTCTATCAACATCTTCTTTGAAGCTTCTATTCTCAACTTATTGATATAATCATTGAAACTTTGGTCGCTATTTGAATTGATCAATTGAGATAAGTATCCTGGACTAATACCAAATTTTTCAGCTATTTCGGAGAGATTTAGGTTTCTATCTAAATAGCGGCGCTCATCGATGATATAAACATGTATTTTTTGATAGGTATTTACCCCATTTTTGGAAACGGAATTCGACGGACTTCTGAGCTCGCCCCGCTGGGTAGATCTATAGACGCCCACATAACCCACATAATAGCCTACAAATGATACCAGCAGAAAAATGGTGTAGACCAACCATGTGTGATCTATGTTAAATTGAATCAACGAAATGGTGGTGGAAAGCCCCACTGTAATGATCACAATAAAAAATACCACGATGGTCGTATACCACTTTTGCTCTCCATATTTTTTTTTCGCTTCCTTTTTACTTAATTCTGCATTGTTTTGAAGCATTTTATAAATTAGATACAGTACGACACCATTAAACAAGAAAGAGGCAAAATTGGTGTATAACAAGACGCCTGGGACGTAGTAATCAGGCATTGCGGAAATTGACATTTTGCCATAATTGTAAAAGAAATGTACAAGGTGTAATACGGCAACAATAATAAATGGTATCAGTAAGCAGCTTTGCGTGAACACTCTTGCTTTTTTTCTAATAACGATCTCGTGAACATGCAAAAAGAACATCGGCATTATCAACCATTGAAAAGGAGGATACAGTTTCCTAATCACACTACTTTCCGACAAAAACCCCATATCGATTAGAATATGCTGTATGTTGCTCAACGCTATAAAAACTACCAATAGCCCTAGAAAAATATTGCTTCTAAGCCTAAATTTTTTTCTAAAAAATATGATGAACGCGAAAACCAGCCCTTGAATAGAACCAAGAATGATGAGCAGTTGAAAAATATTTAGGTCAAAGGTGATCAATGGAACTTAAAATTTGTTTGGTAAGCAACCCTCCGCGTTTAATTTCTCGAACACCGAAGACTGAATAATGGTCTGGTTTTAGATTCTAAATATATAATATAACTTTAGCTAACCTAAAATATATACAAAAATGACTTATAAAATAGTTTTATTGTTGTGTTGCGTAAATTTTGCTGCAGCTCAAACCAAGTACTACTTCCCAGAACCTAATGCAATATGGCAAGAAAAACTTCCTGAAGACTTCAAGATAAATACAGAGGGAATTCAAGAAGCGGTTGGCTTTGCAGAAGAAAATGAATATTCGGGTTCACGCGATTTGCGTATTGCTATTTTAAAAGGCTTTGAACGAGAGCCCTTTCATGAAATTCTCGGCCCTACTAAAAAGCGTGGCGGTCCGGCGGGAATGATTTTGAAGAACGGCTATATTATTGCCCAATGGGGTGACACAAAACGTGTTGACATGACCTTTAGTGTTACCAAAAGCTTTTTGTCTACCATGGCCGGTTTAGCAGAAGACAAGGGTCTTATCGCCAGTACAAATGATAAGGCTATTGATTATCTATGGGATGGTACTTTTGATGGAGCACACAATTCAAAAATCACCTGGGAGCATCTATTGCAACAAAATTCAGCCTGGTCTGGAACATTGTGGGGAGGCAAAGATTGGGCAGACAGACCTCCTCGCGAAGGCGGAATTGACGATTGGAAATTGGAAAAGCCCAAAGAGCCTGGTACTGTCATGGAATACAATGACGTTCGCGTAAATGTACTGGCATATTCACTTACTCATGTTTGGCGCAAACCAATGCCTTTAGTGCTCAAGGAATATGTGATGGATAAAATAGGAGCTTCCACAACCTGGCGCTGGCACGGCTATGAAAACGCCTGGACAGAGATAGATGGTCTCCAAATGAAATCGGTAACTGGTGGCGGACATTCTGGTGCTGGACTTTTCATTAGTGCCGAAGACATGGCGCGCTTCGGATTACTTTTCTTAAGCAACGGCAAATGGAAAGACCACCAAATTATAAGCGAAAGCTGGATTAAAAAAGCGATTACACCTTCAAAACCTAATGTGAACTACGGTTATATGTGGTGGCTCAATAAAAAAGGGAACCGCCATTGGGAAGGCCTGTCGGAGAACATCTATTACGCTGCAGGCTTTGGAGGTAACTTTATCGTAATTGATAAAGAAAATGATCTGGTCGTGGTAACACGCTGGCTAGAACCCAGTAAAATTGGCACATTTATGAAGTTAGTGAATGAAACGCTGAATTAAATTTTACTTAGAATTTCTGTTGCTTTTTCTAAGGTCTCATTCTTTTTTGCGAAACAAAAGCGCAACATTTTGTAGTCAAGTTGATCTTCATTGAAAACAGAAATGGGAATACTTGCCACCCCATATTCTATGGTTAGCCTTTTGGCAAGATCCACATCGTTCTCATCGGTAATCTTTGAATAATCGAGGAGTTGAAAATAGGTTCCTTGGGAGGGTGTAAAGGAGAATCGAGAATCTTTGACTCCATCAAGAAATAAGTCACGTTTTTTTTGAAAAAAGGCGTTTAACGCCAAGTATTTATCTGGAATTTTGAGGTATTCCGTCAAGGCTCTTTGCATAGGATGGCTTACGCTGAATACGTTAAATTCGTGTATTTTTTGAATTTCTTGCATCAATTCCTGAGGGGCAACACAATATCCCATTTTCCAGCCCGTGGTGTGAAATGTTTTTCCGAAAGAGGCACAAATAATACTTCTAGCGCGCAATTCATGGTATCTCGCCACACTCTCATGCTCCAATCCATCGAAAACAATATGTTCATAAGCTTCATCACTCAGCAAAATAATATCTGTGTCGCGAAGAGCGTTTTGCAATGCATGCATGTCTCCCTTAGAAAAAACAGTACCACTTGGATTGTGGGGCGAATTGATAATAACCATACGTGTTCTGGGCGTTATCTTGCTTCGGAAAGCCGCCCAATCAATTTGAAAGTCTTTATTTTTTAATTGTACAAAGACAGGAACCCCCCCATTGGCTAAAATCGCGGGTTCATAGCAGTCATATGCTGGTTTAAATACGATCACCTCGTCTCCCTCGCGTACAAACGCACTAACAGAAGAGTAAATGGCTTCCGTAGCGCCTGAGGTAACGGTAATCTCAGATTCAGGGTGGTACGAGGCCCCATAGAGCGATTCGATTTTTTGTGCAATAGCTTCCCTAAATGAATAGGTACCCGCCATGGGTGCATATTGATTATGTCCTTTTAGCATTGCCTCCGCAACCAAGTCTACCAGCATAGGATCCGTATCGAAATCGGGAAATCCTTGAGAGATATTGATAGCCTTATGTTTAGCCGCTAAGCTGCTCATTATGGTAAATATAGAAGTGGGCAGGTCGGGTAATTTAGACCGAAAGTTGTTTGTTAATGCCATTTGTACGATTGTAACATATCAAAAGTAAACAATTTGAACCTTTACCGACGGGACTTAAAGATAAGATGGTTGTTTAAAAAGCAGTACATCAGAGGCGCTAAGAAAACAAAATAACTGCCTCTTCGCAAGGTTTTTAAAAGGTTAGCTGTTTTGCTAGTGTTCTTATACGTTTTTAACAGGCCTTCTTTTTAGACGTATTCAAAACACAAAAATCCCAAACTCCGCTATCAGAATTTGGGATTTGTTATTTGCAATTTATATACTGTTATCCTTTCAAACTCGCACCGTAATACTCCCGATTCATACGTGCAATATTTTCAAGTGAAATTCCCTTAGGACATTCTACTTCGCATGCTCCCGTATTGGTACAGTTTCCAAAACCTTCCAAATCCATTTGCCGAACCATATTTTGTACCCGTTCTGTGGCTTCTACTTGCCCTTGGGGCAGTAATGCATATTGAGACACCTTTGCCGATGTAAAGAGCATAGCACTAGCATTTTTACAGGCTGCAACGCAGGCTCCACATCCGATACAGGTAGCTGCATCCATGGCTTCGTCAGCAGCATGTTTATCTATAGGAATGGCATTAGCATCTTGGGTGTTACCAGACGTATTTACGGAAATATAACCGCCGGCTTGTTGAATACGATCGAAAGCTCCTCTGTCTATCATTAAATCCTTAATCACTGGAAATGCCTTCGCACGAAAGGGCTCAATTACTATCGTATCTCCATCATTGAACTTGCGCATGTGCAATTGACAAGTGGTAACAAAGCGGTCAGGGCCATGAGGTTCTCCATTTATCATCAATGAACACGATCCGCAAATACCTTCACGGCAGTCATGATCAAAAACTACAGGTTCATCACCCTTGTTGATCAACTGCTCGTTGAGAATGTCAAGCATCTCCAAAAAAGACATGTCGCCTTCCACTCCTTTCAAAGTGTAATCGACCATTTGCCCTTTACTTTCGGCATCTTTTTGACGCCATATTTTTAGATTTAACTTCATAGCATTTTATTTGTAAGAACGTGTCTTCAATTCAATATTATCATAAACCAACTCTTCTTTGTGAAGAACAGCATCTTTAGGCTCACCTTTGTATTCCCAGGCAGAAACAAATTTGAAATTCTCATCATCTCGCATGGCCTCTCCTTCGGGAGTTTGATATTCTTCCCTAAAATGCCCTCCACAAGACTCATTTCTCGTAAGTGCATCTTTGGCAAACAATTCGCCTAGTTCTAGAAAATCTGCTACACGACCTGCTTTCTCAAGCTCTGGGTTCATACTATCAGTAGTACCCGGAATATTGACATTTTCCCAGAAATCAGCGCGTAAAGCCGAAATCTCATCGATAGCTTCTTGAAGTTCTTTGGCATTTCTACTCATGCCACATTTGTTCCACATTATTTTACCAAGCTTTTTATGGTAGTAATCTACCGAATTTATACCGTTAGCCTCCATAAGTTTAGCCATACGATCTCTGACTTCTTTTTCCGCTGCTTCAAATTCTGGTGTGTCTGTCGCGATGGTTCCTGTTCGTATATCATCAGACAGGTAATCTCCTATGGTATAGGGGAGAACAAAATATCCATCCGCCAAACCTTGCATCAGCGCAGAAGCTCCTAAGCGGTTGGCACCATGATCACTGAAGTTGGCTTCCCCGGCAGAATAACATCCAGGTATGGTAGTCTGCAAATTATAATCAACCCAAAGTCCGCCCATGGTGTAATGCACCGCGGGATAAATCATCATTGGCGTTTTGTACGGATTCTCATCTACAATCTTTTCGTACATCTGGAAGAGGTTACCGTATTTGGCCTCAATAACTTCTTCACCCAGTGTCCTAATCACTTTATCATCGGCATTTTTCATTCCGGAAGTCAAGGCTTTTTCTTTTCCATAACGCATGATAGCTGCAGCGAAATCTAAGTAAACGGCCTCGCCTGTTTTATTAACACCGAAACCTGCATCACAACGTTCTTTTGCTGCTCTTGAAGCCACATCTCTTGGAACTAAATTTCCAAAGGCAGGATATCTTCTTTCCAAGTAATAATCTCGTTCTCCTTCGCCCAACTGAGTAGGTTTCAATTTTCCTTCACGTATAGCTTGGGCATCTTCCAAACGTTTGGGTACCCAGATACGACCATCGTTTCGCAAAGATTCTGACATCAACGTCAACTTCGATTGATGGTCTCCAGAAACCGGAATACAGGTAGGGTGAATTTGTGTATAACACGGATTGGCAAAGAACGCCCCTCTTCGATGAGCGCGCCAAGCTGCCATTACATTACTTCCCATAGCATTGGTTGATAGAAAGAATACGTTTCCGTAGCCCCCTGTAGCCAAAACAACCGCGTGAGCCGAATGGCGTTCAATTGCTCCAGTTACCAAATTACGAGCGATAATACCTCTTGCCTTTCCATCAACCTTTACCAAATCCATCATTTCATGACGATTGAAGGGCTGTATTTTACCTCTGTTGATTTGGCGGTTCATAGCGGAATAAGCACCTAACAACAATTGTTGCCCCGTTTGACCCTTTGCGTAGAACGTTCTAGAAACCAAAACACCGCCGAAAGACCGGTTATCTAAAAGACCGCCATATTCTCGGGCAAATGGAACCCCTTGGGCGACGCATTGGTCAATAATATTACCCGACACTTCTGCCAAGCGATATACGTTTGCCTCACGTGAGCGATAATCACCTCCTTTGACCGTATCATAGAATAGGCGATAATTGCTATCACCATCTCCCTGATAGTTTTTTGCAGCATTGATTCCACCTTGTGCTGCAATGGAATGTGCACGTCTTGGTGAATCTTGATAACAGAAGGTCTTCACATTATAGCCCAATTCTGCCAAAGTGGCTGCTGCAGCCCCACCGGCTAAACCAGTGCCTACAACGATAATATCAATGTTTCGCTTGTTGGCTGGGTTGACTAAGTCAATATGATTTTTATGATTGGTCCACTTGTCGGCCAATGGCCCCGCTGGAACTTTTGAATCCAATATGCCCATACTTAATGTGTTATTGGGTTAAGGTGATGATATATGGCGATAATTATAAATCCTAGGGGGATTGCAATTGCATATATCTTGGTAAATGTTTTAATAGCTGCAGAATATTTGTTGTTTACACCCATAGTCTGAAAGGAGGAAGCAAAACCATGTAGTAAGTGTAAGGCTAACAACACAAAGGAGATGATGTACAAAACGGTTCTCCAAATAGGCTCGAATTTATGCACCGTCTCTTCGTGGTATCTCGTAGCATCTTCAGGATTGCTTTCGATATACTTATACGCCATTTCAGGCAACCAAAAATCATAGAAATGAAGTCCGAGAAAAGCCAAGACAACCGCTCCTGATATGATCATATTTCTAGAAATCCAAGAGGCATTCGCACTACCTTTAAAGCTTGCGTACTTAACGGCGCCTCTCGCAGCCCGATTTTGAAGTTCAAGTACAAAGCCCATCACAAAGTGAACGATGACCCCAGCAATCAAAATAGGTTGAAGAAGATATTGCACTAGCGGATTGTAACCCATAAAATGGGACCACGAATTAAAAGTCTCGGGAGCGATAACGGAGGTTACATTTATTACAAAATGCTGGCCTAAAAAGAAAACTAGAAAAAGACCCGATAAGGCCATGACTACTTTTCGGGCAAGTGAAGATTTTATCAATGCACTCATTAGTTGTTTATTTAGCATTACAAAAATACTGTAGAACCGAGTTATTAACAAACTTTGAAGGGCTTTAGTATGTTATTTGGAAGGAATTTAAGCAAACGATTGGGTTTGTTGAATCAATTCATGAATAGCGATAAAATTGGAGATTAAGGTTTAAACAAAAAGCTCCTGATAACTCAGGAGCTTTTATACATTTGGGACAAAAGATAAAGCTGGAGCGAAAGACTAATTTTATGATTTCAGCTTATTCAGGAATATTAAAATGCGCTATGATTTCCTTATAACTCATTTTCGTATAGTCTAAGGCGCTAGTCTTAGATCCAATGTTGCCAGGGCCATTGGAAGCAGGCACTCCTCCAGGGATAAGCACATAACGATATTCTCCGAAAACGGTTCCGCCAATATTGGAGCCATCGCCCGACATAACACGAATTTGTAGTAATCCGACATTTTCAACTCGGTGATAATAAGACTCGTTAACAGTAGGGATATATACTGGCAGAGGTAGTACATCTGGATCGCCAGTGGTCTTACCATAAGCCAAAATAACGCCCTTATCAATGATCTCTTGAGTCAATTTCGGCGCATCTATGTCAAAATCTTGAACGTTATCGGCAATATTTGCTGGAAAACCAGAATCTATCCAATCTGAATAGATGACATTCGCTGTGCCCGTATCACCCTGCTCACCTTGAGGCCCTGAGTCTCCCTGCGGCCCTGCCGGTCCTTGCTCCCCTTGCGGTCCCGCTGGTCCTTGTGCACCCTGTTCGCCTTGAGGGCCAGGAACGCCCAAAGCTTCACCATCTTGACCCGCTGGTCCTTCAGGTCCGGGGATACCTTGTTCGCCCATAGGGCCTTGTGGACCAATAGGCCCTTCAACTCCATCGTCTGTGCAAGCTATAAAAAGACTTGCAATCATAACGATACTCATTAAACGATTTGTAAAGTTCATTGTTTTCATTGTACTCTGTTTTAAAAATTAAATATTGTGTAAATCCGAATGAATCGGATTTTCCTTAGGATGCGTTGACTAATAATCTCTAATTCTAGTATTGTGTGCACCAAAAACCACCGATAGGTCTTTGGTAATATTGTTTGACCTTCCAGATTCACCTCCATAATCTTCTAAAGTGAACCTGAAAGTCCCATCGGAGACCACATCTCCCTGAGTAGTAAAGGTGCCAGTGATAATACTTCCTGATAGAGGATCGTTTGGCTGGCCGTGCCATTCTAGGGAGGTCGAACCCGTCAATTCTGAAAAGTTCCATTCACCGTGTAATTCAGGGTCAACCTCCATGCTGCCAGAGTGAACAGTATACCAGCCCATATAATCCATACCGCCTTCATCGTTACCGTAAAATGTGAATTGGTAGGTTACCCCTATTTTTAACATTAAGGTGATGTTATTGAAATTGGTATTTTGGGTGAAGGTGTGGTCAAATCCATCGCCGATAAGCCTGAAGGAGAACGTAGGTGGGTCAGAATCTTCAGGAGGTACCTCAACTACGCAGCTCTGTAACGCAACCATTAAAAATGCCAGAAATGGCATAGCAACAATTCTTTTGATCGTACTTCTTCTAGTTTTCATTATGCTATCTTTTAAATATTAATCGATACAAACCTAGAAGCGATTTGACTGTAGGCTGTCCTGAATATTTAAGAATGAAAGAATCAGGACGTAATTTAAACCACTGATTTACAGATATATATGCACTTTTTTTGTTGTTTGTAATAGAATGTCAACCGTACATCATTGATTTATTACCATACATACAAAACCGCTCTTAGTAGCGTATTATGAATACGTTTTTAACAAAGTCGAAAGTCGTAGTTGGTTTACCCTAGGGCAAAAAATTTCTCCCTTGCTGACGATTAGAGGATGCTACCCCTTGTAGTTCGACGAAAGTAAAATGCAATCTTTGGGGCTATAAGAACACCAGCTACAGAATACTTTTCCATTAGCCGATCTTTTCGCCTTGTCAATCAGAGAAGAAATCAAGAGACCAATCGACGCTTCTCGCGATATTGAGATGGCGTAAGGCCTGTATGTTTTTTAAAGGAAGAATAGAAAGCCGATTTAGAGTTGAAACCCGCCTCAAGGCCAATGGCGACGTTTGTATAGCTCGCAAAATCCGAATTTAAGAGCATGTACTCTGCATCTCGAATTCGATATGAATTGATAAAGTCGGAGAAGTTATTTTTACTTAATTTGTTTACCAATTGTGATAGATATGGGCCACTAATATTTAGTTGCTCAGCAATCATAGTGAGACTTAATTCTGGGTTTTGATAAATCTTTTCGTTTTCTAGTAAAAGGCATAACTGTTTGTAGTAGGCATTGTCATCAGTTATTACCGCAGCCGATTTCTTTGACAACAACGCTAGTTTTGTAGCCGTCAACTTTGCAATAAGTTGAAAAAGGAAAAGATGACGTTCTTGAAAAAATCCTTTTACGGAATGTTCAGAATCTAACACGCCAAAAATTTTGTCTTCATAAATAATAGGCACGGCCAATTCTGATTTGCGGGGCCGGTCGTCTTCAATGTAGCGCGGGTCTTTGGAAAGGTCTTTAACTAGTACTGACTTTCTGGTTTGGGCGACTGTGCCCACGATTCCCTTTCCAATCGGAATTTCAATAGGACTAAGTATTTTACGCTCTCCTAGATTTTTGTTACCGTAGGCCGCTTTTTGAATCAGTGTATTGCTTTCTGAATCTAAGGTATAGACAACGCAATCTTCTAAGTTCAATTTAGAGATACAGTTACCCACAACGTCCCATAAAATGTCTTTGGTATTGTTTTTATCAAATAGCGAGGTGGCGAAATACCCCAGAATAGCTGTGGTTTCAAATTGACTTCCCTCGATAGCCTCTAATTCATAAGCCGTGAAGACTGAGCCCAAACCCTTTAGGCCAAACTCATGTGAAAGCTTGCCTAATGATGCTCTTGCGATATTTTTAGTTTTATTGACTTTCCGTAAATGCTCGGTTCCTAAGAAACAAAAGCAATAATAAAAGCTAATGAACAATAACCATAATGGGTAATAAGCTTCGTGTCCCATGGCGTTTTCTTCAATTCGCAGATAAAGAATCGTGCCTACCCAAAGCAAACATAAAACTACCAGAACGGCATAAATGCTTTTGAGCCATATGGTCTTCTTCATCACTATTTGATAAGGTAGGTTTCCAAAACTTCTTTCATAAACATGAATAGTCCTATAATTCCATATACCTAGTACCAATGAAAAACTAACCGCAAGATTCTCGTCTAGTTCATTGCCTATATAAGTGACTATCTGTTTTGATAGCACAACATAGTCTAGCAGCATATTTACCTTGAAAAAGGTATATAGCAGAAAAAAAATCACAAAAGGAAGTAACAGAATTAAACGATATTTTTTAAAAACACCCATTCGTCCCAAATAAGAAAATGTAAAGGCGGTAAACAAGACAGGACTTAAAAATTGAAATGGAATATAGAGTAGCAATAACCAGGGATGGTTATTTGTTAATCCTATGTCAATTAGAATTACTTGAATGATAACCAAGTTGGCCAAAATAGTAAACCACCTTAAATACACCATGGTTCGATTGTATTCAAACCAAACCAGTTTAAAAATTGAAATTAATATTACAAAGGTGGAGGAAGCCAGGATCAAAATATTAAAAAAATTCCAGCTCATGCGATATCACTATTTAGGCTATTTCCTGCTATCAAAATTAAACCTGATGGCATTTGAACTATTGGTCATATGTAACAAAGTATACAAGAAACGTAACGACTTTTTGTAATTTAACACTGAATATAAAACATTGATAATTAGAGTTTTATGTATTATAAGCAAGAATTGATGTATGCTTCCACTTATTTCTTGTATAATCGGGGAGAACAGTGCCTAGTGTCAATTTTTTTATGAAGCATTGTTGTTATCCCATTTTTTGACCGATATTTAGATACGATTTCAACAGCCAAGCAAACACTAGCCATGAATATTGGACTTTTATCGGTCAGCATGAACGTCTATTCTACCAAAAGAATAGCCGAAGAAGCCGATAAACTAGGGCATTATATTGAGCGGGTAGACCACACCAAGTGCTCTGTGAAGTTGGGTAAGGGGAAACCTCAAATTTTTCTAGGAGACGAGGAGATTACCAATGAATTTGACGCGATTATTCCAAGAATCGGTGCCAAGGTTTCAAGGCACGGAGCGGCCATCGTAAAACAGTTTGAGATGAATGGTGTTTTTAGTACTGCGCGTTCGTTGAGTATTATAAGGGCTCGAAATAAAGTACGTACCCTTCAGATTATGGCCCGTAAGGGAATTCCGATTCCTGAGACACTATTCTCTATCAACCCTGACAATATAAAAGAGCAAATTAAGCTACTTGGGGGAGCTCCCGTTATCATCAAACTTCAGGAAGGAACTCAGGGTTTAGGAGTAATTTTGGCGGAGACCAAGAAATCGGCGAAATCTATCATCGATACGTTCTATAAAATGGATACCAGTATTCTTATTCAGAAATATATTGAGGAAAGCAACGGAGAGGATATCCGTATTTTCGTTGTTGGCAATAAGATAGTTGCAAGCATGAAGCGTACCAGTGAGGTAGGCGAGTTTCGCTCGAATGTACATCGCGGAGGTGCCACTGAGAAGGTAAAGCTATCGGCCAAAGAAAAGTTTATGGCACTCAACGCTGCAAAACATATCGGTCTTGGCGTTGCAGGCGTGGATTTGATTCGATCAAAAAAGGGACCTTTGTTAATTGAGGTAAATGCTTCTCCTGGTTTGCAAGGAATAGAAGCGGCGACAGGAGTCAATATTGCTAAAGAAATCATATTATATGTTGAGCGAAATGGACGTCGTAGAAGAAAATAAAGACATTATAATCGGGGGGCAAACCGTTTCTCCAGGAGAAGAGAAACTTGTTAAGATAAGTATTGATCGCCTGCCTACCGGAACGCTCATAGATATTCCTGTATACGTCTTTAATGCGAAGCAACCCGGCCCGACGATTCTTGTGCAGGCGGGGTTACATGGTGATGAAATCAATGGTATAGAGATTGTACGCCGTATGTTGGCTGAAAAACGCTTTAAGGTCAAAAAGGGGGCGGTAATCGCGGTGCCTATTCTAAATATTTTTGGTTTTATACACTTTTCGAGAGATGTACCCGATGGCAAAGATGTAAATCGAAGTTTTCCGGGTACCAAGAAAGGCTCTATGGCCAGCCGTATCGCTTATCACTATGTAAGTGAGATCATGCATCAAATTGATTATGGTATTGATTTACATACGGGAGGTGGCCAAAGAAATAACTTCCCTCAAATACGATATACGGCTGAAGATTCGCAAAGTGGGAGGTTGGCCGAAATCTTTAATGCACCCATGTCCTTTGCCTCGAAATTGATTAAAGGCTCTTTTCGAAATGCGGCTTATCGAATGCAAAAGCCTACCGTTGTATTTGAAGCTGGTGAAAGTATGCGCTTTGATGACTTCGCTATTACCGAGGGTATGCAAGGCATTCTGAATGTGCTAAAACACCTCGGAATGACTTCCGATAATACCTCAACGTCTGTGGATACACGCAAAACAATTCATTTGAATGGCAGAAGATGGTTGAGAGCTCCAACCGCTGGGATGTTTATTCCAGAGGTAGTCAATGGAGGTGAAATTAAAAAAGGTCAGGAAATGGGCATGATAACCGATACTTATGCAAAACACACCAAACGGATTAAGGCGCCTTTTGATGGCTATGTGATTTGCATCAATCATCAAGCCGTTGTTAATCAAGGTGAAGCCCTTTTTCATGTTGGAATGCCATGAAATGTACCTAAATACCTAAGTTCTGACCAAATAAAATCCGATAAACTGCACACGGTATTTAACCCATAACAAACCGTTTAGTTTGTAATAGTGTATTTGGTCGACCAAGTATTCGCATTTCAGTGTTTCAACGAGAAGTTTTGGCTTGAATTCGAGAAAGGCTGATCTTTTAAGGACCATTTTGCACACAAAACCGACCGGCTGGTCGAAAGAAGTATTTCGTCGAATTGGGTATGCTAAAAACAAGTTGATTACCTTTTCTCAGTAAAATAGTAGGGTTTTACAAAGAACTTGGGTTAGACCAAGGTTGATTCTTGCTTGATTCTCTCAAGACTCCATGCTATGGCTTCTTCTAAATCAGTAAATTTTCTAATAGAGTTTCGAAAAAACAGTCTTTCTAGAAATAGGCTTACTACATTTCCTTTTGTATACCCAACCACCGAATAGAAATGAAGTTGATGTCTGTTTTTATAAAATTTAACCCAATCAGTAGGAACCACATAGTAGCTATTGATGCGATTGGAGATATACGCTATGGGAGTATCTTCTCCCATAACTTCATGTGCTGCTTTCACCGCTTTTTCAGCCATTTTCCATCCGAAAATCACGCCTTCTTTCATTTCGGAGATTACAAGCCCGTCAAAAAAATAGAAAATACCGAAGTCGTACTCGCGAACCTGTCTGATATTTTTGAAAAAATCAATATTTTTTACACTTTTCATGGTTAAAAAAGAGTGGTTAGTGGGGTGCAAATATATAAATAGTTGATAAAGTCGCTAATTTAAGGGTATTAACCTTGAGTCATTTACGAGAACTAGTAGTGTTTACCTTCGGAAAGTTTTGTGGAATGGGTTGCGTCACTTTGCCAGTAGCCGCCCACTCGGTTCCGCGTAGCATGGTGGTTATAAAGCCAACACATGCTACAGAATAGTCGGCATGTCCCATGATATTGTGGAAAATACGGCCCTTTCCATAGGATAGTGTCATCAAGGCCGGTTCATGACGCCCTGTACCTTTGTTGTTTGGGTCGGCATAGGCCGTGGCCAATATTTCCATCTGCTCTGCCGGGCCGCGTAAGCTATTATACAATTCGTCTTTAGCATGCATCCAAATTTCGGGCATGCCCTTGGTTATGGGGTGTTCAGAATTGCGAACCTGAACTTGATATTCACTTTCTGGCCCGTGAGCTCCTCCTTTTCCAGGAGAGTTATCTCGTATCAATTCTCCTTCGTCGTTATAATATACATAAGGGCCATCTTTTTCGGTTCGGTCACCCCAGCCGCCAAGTCCGATCATTTTATTGTAAGCCTCCCATTTCGGGAAAGAGTTGTCCGCAGCATGAAAGACTACTAAGCCCCCTCCGTTTTCCATGTAGGTTTCAAACGCTTTTTGAGTGGCGTCGGGCCAATCGGCAGCATTCCATCCGAAGTTAGAGATTACGACATCGTATTTGGAGAAATCTGGACTGAAATCAGGGTCGGGGGTAGGTTTTTCGGTAGTAATGGTCGCGGACAAGCCTTCAACCGGAAATTCCGATATGTATGCTTCCCCTTTCCAAGTATAGCCAGAACGCTGAACATCAACTACAAACAATTCGGTTTCCTCAAGATACTCCTTAAGCATGACTGTGATCTTTGGCCAATGCTCATGGTTGTTTTGTCCGTCTACGATTAGCGTTTTGATTTTTGCCCGCTCTTGCGCATGCAACGGATAGAAAACCCCCGAAAAATGAATGATAAATAGAAAAATTAGTAAACGTTTCATAGCGCGAAATTTTTGAATTTAAAAGTAGTGTTTATAGCAGATACTACCAACTAAGCTTTTTTGCGAATGGGAATCCATACTTCTTCCTCCGAATCAAGGCTATTGTTTTTATATTGCTCACCTAAGAGCTCAAAGTGGGGTCTATGATCTAATTCGTAGGCCGAATGAGGGAGCCATTGACTAAAAATATAGTGCATGGTCTTTGGAAATTCACTAGCCGAACCTTTGTGAAGAAAAACCGCGTAAAGCCCAGATTCAATGGTCAAGGAAGAAAAACCGATTGGTATATTAAACAAATTGACTACTTCAACAGCGGCCCATTTGGTGAATTTGGTCTCTGTGGTGAAGTTTTTGAAATAATGCAGATCGTCATATAGTTGTATGGAATATAATTCTGTTCCAATGGCATTTTTAACCAATGCTTTTTCTGTTTTAAAGTCTTTCCATAACTGAGAAGTTTTGTTGTCTGACAAAGACATTCTGACTGATTTGCCTACCAAGGTCTTCTTGGGTAATTCTTCTATTCTTGTTTGCACTTTATTCTATTTCGAATTCAACCTTATCCTTTGTCAAACTTCCTTCAATTTCAATGAAGTAATTCCCCTTCGGCAAATAGGTTTTTCCATTTTTTGCTTCTTTAAGCTCTGTTTTATGCTTTTTTAAATAGGCAGATATGCCCGCTTTACTAAAGGCTAAATCATAAGAGAGTACATTTAATCCTTTGCCCGCATCAATTTGGGTCTTACTTACCACGATGCCATCATCTGTTTTTATTCGAGCAGAAATAGCACTGGGCTTGCCGCAATAGAAAGTCAAATCTAATCCGGGTGTTTGCGGCTTTCGCCAACTGCTAAACGAATTACCCCAACGCGCAGAATGCTTGATATTTTTTAATTTAAAGGCATACAAATCCTTGCTCAATATTTCTGGGGTCAATTGTTGCAATGTTGAAATATCTGCCTTGTAGATACTACGGCCATGGGTGCCCACTAAAAGATGTTTGGCTTCGGGTTGAATTACTAAGTCATGTACTGCTACATTAGGCATTCCGTTTTGAAAGGATTCCCAAGATTGGCCCCCATTAAAGGAAACATAGAGCCCATTATCCGTTCCAACGAATAGCAGGTTTTCATTTTCCGGGTCTTCCAAAATCACATTGACGGCTGAGGTAGGAATGTTCGCTGCTATACTTTTCCAAGTTTTTCCATAGTCTTCGCTGCGGTAGACATATGGGGTAAAATCATCCCATCGATAGCCGTTTAGACAAGCATAGACACGCTGTTTTTTATGTTTAGATGCTGCAACGCGACTCACCCACATATCTTTTGGTAGTGTATTAGATACGCTTGACCAACTACCTCCTCCATTTTGCGAAACTTGAATTAAACCATCATCGCTACCGGTGTAGAGCAAACCAAATTTAAAGGGAGATTCGGATACTGTTGTCAAAGTACCGTAGGCTACATTACCTTTTTTACCACCTTGAGTTAAATCATCAGAGATGGCTTCCCAGTCATCACCCTTATTTAATGAACGATGCAATTTATTTCCCCCCATATACAAGATATCTTGATTGTGGGGAGAAAGTAGAATTGGGGTTTGCCAATTGAAACGATAAGGTGCTTCTCCCAATTCATGCTTGGGCTGAATATACGTACGGGCCTTACTTTCTTTGTTGATTCGGAAGTAATTTCCAAATTGAAATCCGGTATATACTATGTTATGATTTCGGCTATCAATCTGTACCTGCATACCATCACCGCCCATAATCGACTCCCAAGGATTTTGGCCCGTTTGGTGCCAACGAGTATTGGTGGCAGCATTGTGAGGGCCCATCCAAACACCATTATCTTGAAGCCCTCCATACACATGATAGGGCTCCTGGTTATCAACATTGATGGCATAAAATTGCCCGACCGCAGTAGTGTTCAACTTTGTCCAATTTGCTCCGTCATCGTAACTCATGTTGAGTCCGCCATCATTACCATTCAACAAATGACCGGGTCTTTTTGGGTTTACCCATAAGGCTTGGTGATCAGCATGTACATTGTCGCCGTTGATCGACGTATAGGTTTTCCCCCCATCTTCCGATTTTATAATAGGTACACCCTCCAAGTAGATTTTATTCATGTTGGTAGCATCAACACGTATTTCTCCAAAGTAGTAACCGTAGCTGTAATAGAGGTCATCAATGTAGTTTTCATTCCTTTTTTTCCAAGTCTCACCCCCATCAGTACTGCGATAAACTTCTGCGCCAACAACCGGTGTATCGAACAAGGCGGAATTTGCATTCTCCAAGTATTTGGCAAGATCTGTAGGTTGCACCGAACCACTGCGTACCATTTGTTTAACGTTTTCTGCTCTATATTTCTCCTGAAAATTATTATTCTTCAAAAATATGTTGAGCTTTTTGTCTTCCAGTTTTAGAAAGTTAGCGGGAGACATGTTTCTGAAATCGTCTTTTGTCAAGCCTTTAGACTTTTTCTTTTCTCCTGATTTCTCACGTCGGAATTGGCTATCATGCACAGCATAAACAGTATCGTCATCAAAAACCGCCAACCCTATTCGGCCTACGCCCTCACCTGTTGGAAAGCCACTTTTAGGAGTTGAAACTTTGATCCAACTAGCGCCTCCGTCGATGCTTTTGTAAACGCCAGAACCATTACCATTGCCCGTAAAGTTCCATGCCTTGCGCTCTTTTTGCCAAGCAGATGCATACATAATATTGAAATTGGTAGGAGCGTGAGCCACATCAATAATTCCTGTTGCATTATTTATATACAGTGTTTTTTGCCATGTTGTTCCACCATCCGAAGTCTTATAAACACCACGTGTTTCATTGGGGGAATACAAATGCCCGGTTACGCCAACAACTACTTCGTTAGGGTTTTTAGGATTGATAACAATTCGCCCAATATGATGTGAATCGGTCAAACCAACATTTTGCCATGTTTGCCCTTTATCAGTTGATTTTAGCATTCCGATACCTGCATAAGAAGAACGTGAAGCATTGTTCTCGCCTGTACCTACCCAAATTGTTCCGCTCTTCCAATCGACGGCTATATCACCCACATTTTGTGTTTCAGAAGTATCTAGAACCGGAGTAAAAGAGGTGCCATTGTTATTGGTATACCATACCCCTCCAGAGGCATAACCCACGTAAAATTCTATTGGGTTTGCAGCATTGACATCTACATCGACAACACGACCGCTCATAATGGTAGGGCCAATATTTTTTAAGGGAATGTTACGCACCAGTGAACTAGACTGCATTCGTTCTTTCTGTTGAAGGGCGGTTTCAACCTGCTGTGCAGTGGTAGCGGTTATTTGAGCAATACTTAAAGCAGTATAGAAAAACAGTGAAGTGAGTAAAAGATATCGCATAGTTTTCATGTAATTGGTCTTTGGAAAGTTAGTGAAACTTGCTAAGAAACCTTTAGATTAGGGCAATTTATGAAAGACAGCAATTTTATATAATTGCTATTTTTTGGACACTAAAACTCTAGTGTTGACAATTTAAGCGTGTCAAAATTGCTATTCTCCTTAAAATTGTGTTAATTTATTAATACATAATCAACTAAACTATTTTAAAATGGAAGAGTATTTACCGTTAATCATTCAACTAGTTACGGGTGCCGTTGGAGGTAACGTAGCTGGTAAATTGTTAAAAAATTTATCGTTAGGAACTGTTGGAAACACTATAGCCGGCCTGGTAGGTGGTGGTGTTGGAGGTCAGCTTCTTGGAATGTTGGGCTTAGGTGCCGGAGCGGCAACAGGTACCGATATGTCTGGAGCGGCAGAAGCTGCTGGTGGCATGGATATGTCGAGCATTCTCGGTAGTGTCGCAGGAGGCGGTGTAGGTGGTGGCGTCATCATGGCCATAATCGGAGCTGTCAAAAATGCGATGTCAAAATAAATATACTGGCCGATAGGTCGGTGAAAAAAAGTAATAATCAACCCGCCCAGTTTCTCGAAACGGGTGGGTTTTTTAGTGTCGTTTATGCAAGGCATTAAATTTGAGAATTCTTAAATGTGACACCATGAACTATTTCTTATCGATCCTAGCGGTTTTCATTTTTGCAGGATGTAGTGTACAAAAGCCGTATGAAATAGGACAAATTAAAACCCCTAAAGGTGAAATTTTAGTTTGGTTGTATGATGAAACACCTAAACACAAAGCAAGTTTCATGCAATTGGCAAAGGATGGCTATTGGGATTCACTTAGCTTCAATCGCGTTATACCAGGTTTTGTAGCTCAAGGAGGATGTCCAGATACGCCAGAAGGGTTTAAGGATTCCGAATATTTGTTGGAGCCTGAATTCAACGATAGTTTGTTACACGACTATGGTGCGCTTGGAGCGGGTAGGGATAACAACCCCGATAAACGCTCAGCGAGATGCCAGTTTTATATCGTTCAGAACAAAGATGGCGAACACCGTTTAGATGGTGATTATACGGTCTTCGGCAAGGTGATTAAAGGCATGGATATCGTCGACGCCATAGTCGACGTTGCACGAGACTCGATAAATCGGCCACTGACCCCCATTTCCCTTGATGTTAATATCATCTCGATACATAAGAAGGAGTTAATAAAACTTAACAAAACTAAATAAGCTAAAATTTCAAGTTGATAATAGTGATTGGTGCTTTTGGATCCAGCGCGATTGAGATCTCTTTACCATACTTAAGGAAATGATACATGACCCTCATAACTGAATTTTGACTTAAGACTTTATGTTCTCTCCCCCTTGAATTTGCAATTCACTTTTTTTGATTTGACGGTTTAATTTTGGAATAGCAACGTTTATTAATTTTTCAAAATTTTGGTTGGCATTTTCCAAGCGTTTATTGAAAATACTATAGACTTCACGCTGTTGATTGGTTGGTTTAAAATCTGCACCAAAAGCTCCAATATCGCTCGCAAGTGCACTAAGTCTACCATACAGTCGCATAGGTGAACGGAAGGCATCTTCGCGTGCTCCTGTTAGCTGAATATCATATAAGGTGCCGGCAATAGCCTGTGCAGACGTAAAAAGTGCTCTTGCTTTTTTTCTATCTGACACAGTCTTTAACTTCGGAATCACTTCCTGCAATTCACTTTTGATATCCTCAACACTATTTATCATTGTGACCGCGATGTTAATAGCATCACGAAGTTCTAATGAAAAGCTTACTTGCTCCTTGATTTCGGCCATAGAACTTTCAGTAGAAGGGTCTTTTAAAACCTTAAGCTCACGAACGTATTCCTCCTCTCCAATAATCAATTTTACTTTATAACTATCAGGTACTACTTTTGGGCCGAACTGCCCGCGCATAAGATCTAAATCCCACGTCACCAAGGGTCGCCAGCCTTCCCCGTTCAATTGTACCCATGGTCTGCCGGTTGGCGTGGTTTTTAATTTGGGTTTGTAGGTAGGCTCATAGCGGAGGTCCCACATCACACGATGTATTCCCTGAGATTGCTTTCCAGCTAAGGTGCGTACAATTTCATTCGTACCTTTTATGATTTGAATTTCGACTTTTTGATTCGTACTATCATTTAGAAAATAATTGATTTCAGCACCATAGGCAGGATTCTTTCCTGAATTCATACTCGGGCCATCAGTCTTGATGCTTTGCAAATTTTGAAAACGATATGCCGGTCTCAAACTAAAGAGATGTGCTTTTTTACCTTGAGCGTCGAGATCGAACTCCCTGATTGGAGAAATATTATCAAGAATATAGTAGCCCCTGCCATAGGTACCCACTACCAAATCATCAAACCGTTCCTGAATTTCCAGCCAATAGACTGGAGCAGGCGGTAGATTGTTTTTTAAACGCATCCAACTTTCACCATCGTCATAGGAGATGTACATCCCATTATCGACGCCTAAGTAGAGCATCCCTTCCCGTTTTGGATCTTCTTTGATGACATGCGCAAAACTGTGCACCGATTTTGGAATAGTAGTACTAATGCGCTTCCAAGTTTGTCCGTAATCTTCGGTCTTATACACATAAGGGTCAAAATCGCCCATTTGATGCAAGTCGACAGTAATGTAAACAGCACCTTTTTTGTATCTAGAAGATTCAATATTGGCAATAGTTCCCCATTTCGGCAACTTGGGGATATTCAATGTAACGTTTGTCCAGTGTTCACCACCGTCTTTGGTCAGGTGTACTTGACCGTCGTTACTGCCCGTCCAAATAAGACCGGGCTCTAATTCTGATTCTACAATACTGAATAAGGTTGCTCCATCAAAAGTCATTAAATTGTCGATTGCGATACCCCCAGAACTTTGTTGATGCGATTTATCGTTCAAGGTCAAATCATGACTCACCACCTGCCAGCTTTGACCGTCATCGTCACTTTTATGAACGAATTGGCTGCCGACATAAACCCGATGCTGGGTATGAGGAGAAAATGCCATGGGAAAATTCCAATGCCAACGGTATTTCATATCAGCTGGTGCCCACCCATATCCTGCTTCTGGCCAAACCCGAACGTCTCTGGCGTGGCCGGTTTTTGTATTATAACGCTGCAGTCCGCCGTCATAACAACCAGACCAAACGATGTTGTTGTCAAATGGGTCAGGCTGGGCAAAACCGCTTTCGCAACCCCCAACACCTTTCCATAAACCGACCGGTATATAACCTTGGCGACTATTACTTGGACCTTTATACGAATAGCCGTCTTGTCGATTGCCATAGACATTGTACGGAATTTGGTCGTCAACTGAAACATGGTACATCTGTGCAATAGGTAGCACGATTCGGTTAAAAGTTTCCCCATGGTTCAAACTCATACTTGCACAACCATCATGAGCTACCATAATTCGATCAGCATTGCTTGGATCAACCCAGATATCGTGATTGTCTCCTCCGGCTTTGTAGCCCGAGTCTATAGTCTTTCCCCCATCTTTAGAAACACTGAATTTGACACTGGCAAAATAGAGTTCGTCAGGGTCAGAAGTTGAAACGGCCATTCGGGTATAATAGGGTGCACGTTCTGCAATGTCATGATTTCTTGTTTGCAGTGTCCAAGTTTCACCAAAATCTTCAGAGCGATATAAAGCCGGACTGTCAATTTCAAAAAGTGCATAGATGATATCGGGTTCTGAATGTGCAATCGCAACGGCAGTTTTTCCTACCGGATTGTTGGCTCCGCCGGGAAGTCCTTTCTTCGATAGCGCTTCCCAAGTATTCCCTCCGTCCACAGTACGGTAAACCCCACCACCGGCACCTCCACTTCTCAAGCCCCAAGTATTGATATGAATAGACCACATTCCTACTAAAAGACGGTCAGGATTTTTAGGGTCAAGGGCTAGTTCGGCCGCACCCGTATTTTCATCGACAAAGAGTATTTGTTTCCAAGTTTTGCCACCGTCGTTGGTTTTATAAACCCCGCGTTCTTTTTGAGGCCCATAAGTATGCCCCAAAGCTGCCACATAAACAATGTCAGGGTTGGTAGGATGCACTACGATTCGACCGATACGCCCCGTCTTTTCAAGCCCCATGTTTTTCCAAGTCTTTCCTGCGTCTTCTGATTTATAAATTCCATCACCCATGGCGTGCGCAGGTCGAATTACAAATGTTTCGCCTGTGCCTGCCCAAACGATATCGGGTTGGGTAGGTGTTATCGCAATAGCTCCGATCGATGATACATTCTGTTCATCAAAAATAGGCTTCCAATTCAGCCCCCCATCCGCGGTTTTCCATAATCCTCCGGAAGCTGCTCCGATATAATTAATCATTGGATTTCCCGGAACACCCGCAATGGCGATAGCTCGATTGCCTTCAGGACCTATGAAACGGAATTTTAGATTTTCGAATACCGTAGCATCAGACTGGGCGAAAATGACGAACGGAATTAAAAAGAGAAATGTGATACTGCGAAGTTTGGTTGGCATAACGTCTTGGTTGATTATTTGAATAGCTTTTAAATTTACAAAAATGTTCGGCCATATGGCTCTAGATACTATTCGTAATTCTTACATTTAGACAACAAAAGACATACCGATGAAGTACGATCAAATTTCTAATGCGCTCTTTAGAAAGAACCGTAAAAAGTTTATGGCCAAAATGCGGCCGAAAAGTATTGCGATTTTTAATTCTAATGACATATATCCAATAAGTGCAGACAGTACCATGCCTTTTGAACAGCATCGCGATATTTTTTATCTGAGTGGAGCGGATCAGGAGGAAACGATACTAGTTATGTTTCCTGATGCGATGGAAATGAAACATAGGGAAGTACTTTTTGTAAGGGAAACCAATGAGCATATCGCTATTTGGGAAGGCGAAAAGCTGACCAAGGAAAAAGCGACTGAAGTATCAGGTATACAAACCATTTATTGGCTTTCCGATTTTGACAAAGTCTTCTTTGATTTGATGACGGAAGCTGATACGGTTTACTTCAATACCAATGAGCATTATCGCCAGGCAGTGGAATTACAGACGCGCGAAGATCGTTTTATTCTAGAGTGCAAACGAAAGTATCCGGCGCATGGGGTAGCGAAGAGTTTTCCAATACTTCAGGAAATTCGTGGCGTCAAAGAACCTGAGGAAATTGCATTGATGCAAACGGCTTGTGATATTACAGAAAAAGGTTTCCGTAGATTGTTAGGCTTTATAAAACCGGGCGTTTGGGAATATGAAATAGAAGCCGAATTGGCCCATGAGTTTTTGAGAAATCGCTCGAAAGGATTTGCCTATGCACCAATTATTGCTTCCGGAAATAATGCTAACGTACTTCACTATTTAGAGAACAATAAGCAATGCAAAGATGGAGAACTAATTTTGATGGATGTCGCTGCTGAGTATGCGAATTACTCTAGCGATTTAACCAGAACCATTCCTGTAAACGGAAAATTTACAGCAAGGCAAGCAGCGGTTTACAATGCCGTGCTTAACGTAAAAAATGAAGCTACAAAAATGTTGCTCCCCGGAACACTTTGGGCAGAATACCACAAAGAGTGTGGTAAAGTAATGACTTCCGAACTATTGGGTTTGGGATTGTTAGACAAAGCTGATGTGCAAAATGAAGACAAAGATTGGCCAGCGTATAAAAAGTACTTTATGCATGGCACAAGCCACCATATCGGGTTGAATACTCATGACTATGGTGCACTAAAAACGCCGATGCAGGCCAATATGGTTTTTACCGTTGAGCCCGGAATTTATATTCCTGAAGAAAAAATGGGCGTGCGAATTGAAGACGACGTGGTAATTCAAGAAAAAGGAGAGCCGTTTAATTTGATGGCGAATATTCCGATTGAGGTCGAAGAGATTGAGGAGTTGATGGCAGCTAAGTAAAGTGTAATCAACCGATAGCGCTATCCTAATAGTTTTGCAATATTCATCTTATATACCTTGCCAATAGGAATAACAGCGTCTGTAACAAAAATCCGATTCCCTTCAATACTCTTGATGTGCTTGGGCGCAACGGCAAATGACTTGTGCACTTGGAGTAACCCTTCGACTTCTAATTTGGAGAGTAAATCTGAAAACTTTTCGCGAACGGTAATAATTCCCTCAGAAGTACATACTTTGGAATAGTTTCCTGCCGCCTCTAAGTACCTAATGGAACCCAAATCGATTTGAACCGATTTTTTATTTTCCCTTAGGAAAATGGTTCTAGGAGAGGGGTTAATTTCCTTTATCTCAGGAGTCGGTGATTTTTGTTCCGAACCTACAGCCTTATGAACGGCTTTAAGAAAACGTTCAAAACCAAAAGGTTTTAACAGATAGTCTGCGATATTTAGTTCGTAGCCTTCGAGGGCATGTTCTTGATAGGCGGTAGTTACAATAACCTTAGGGGGGTTAGCAAGTGTTTTTAAAAACTCAAAACCTTTTAATTTGGGCATGTTGAGGTCTAGAAAAATCAAATCGACCTCGTTGGTATTTAAATATTCGAAAGCCTCTAAGGCGTCATAACAATCTTTGAGCAGCTGCATATTCGGCAATAGGTCACAGTACCCCTTAATAATATCATGGGCAATATGTTCGTCATCAACAATCAGGTAGCGAATCATAGTGGTTTTAAAGATAATTGGGCCTTATAAATAGTGGCTTCTTTTATTAAGGATAACGTATGAGTATCAGGATATGCCAATGCTAACCTTTTTTTTAGATTTATCAGACCTATTCCGGTTTCTGCGGATACTTCTGAGGCATCAAAATTGTTCGCTACCGTAAAATTAATCTTCTTTTCATTGGCAACTATAGCTATACGAACAAAGGCATTTTCCCTTAAATTTTCAACCCCATGTTTAAAGGCATTTTCTAAAAGTAAGATAAAAAGTAAGGGCAATATTCTCAGACCTTCATGCTGAATAGTTTCTTTGAACTCTATATCAATGGTTTTGTGATAGCGCATTTTATGTAGGGCAATATAATTTTTGAGATAAGCTACCTCTTCTTCGAGCGTTACTTGTTGTCGTTCTCCTTGGTAAATACTGTAGCGCATCATATCTGAAAGTTTCAAAATGAGGTCTTGTGCCTTTTGTGGATTCTTTCCAACCAAACCATAGAGGTTATTCAAGGTGTTGAAAAAGAAATGTGGACTTACTTGACTTTGCAAGTGTAGCAACTCATTTTTTGCGGTTTCATTCCTTAAGTTCAAAACAGATTTCAATTGGTTAATTACCCAAATAATTCCGAGAACCAGTAATATTCCATAATACGACATTACCATAACGGCCACCGCCGATGGATAGTCAGCAAGAAATACGACGGAGTCCTTACCTAATATGATAAACTCGTAGGCGAGAACCGCTAATGGGATAGCGATTGTCAACATCACAATTGTTTTAGCCCAAAGCCAGCTGTTCAGTTTTAAGATGGAAATCATAGCACAAAAGTAAAAGATTCATTAGGCTGTGGAAGTAAATGTGATGAACATACCGCTTACTGGGTTGTAAAGAACCTAGTTGGTGATAAAATCACTTGGTCGCTCTCAACAGCTTAGTTATATGAAGCGACGCTGTGTTTGTCACATTTCTTTTGAAGCAATGTGTCACAAGAATAAGTTTGCCTTGTCAATCAAAAGTCGAATATCAATTATAAAATTTGTCAAAATGAAGAAAAAGGTGCTACGCTATTTAAAACATGTTATTATTACTTTAACAGTACTCGCAATTATTGCCATATCATTTGGTCTTTATCATGGCGCTAGCGCAAGCTATGCCCATAACCCATCAAGATTAGCATTTGATGGTGAAGGACCATATGTTTTTTATAAAAATGACACTGTAGTAGATGTCAATTATATTAGAGGAAATAAAGAAGAGGGTTTTTATTTAGATCAAACCGAATATACGACCCATGCATCGATTGCCGCAAAATGTTTTTTTGCACTAGATTCAACGCGTTTTGATTTTGTTATCAAGTCTAATTTTAAAACTCCAAAAACAAGCTATAATGACAAAAATAAAATATTGGCAGTCTCTGATATCGAAAGTGGCTATAAAGCTTTTCGAGATTTTTTAATCAACAACCAGGTTATCGACCGAAATCTGAATTGGACTTTTGACCAAGGCCATTTGGTTTTGGTGGGTGATTTTGTAGATAGAGGCTTCTCTACAACACAAGTGATCTGGTTTATTTACAAATTGGAGCAAGAGGCTCAAAACCATGGTGGACAGGTTCATTTTATAATAGGGAATCATGAGCTAAAAAACATGTATGGTGACCACCAAGCAGCATCTCTTAAATACACGTTTGTGGCATCAATTTTAGGGAAAACACAATCCAATTTATATGACTCCAATTCCTTATTGGGGAAATGGTTGTCTAGTAAAAATGCGATAGAATCTATTAACGGAACTCTTTTTGCACATGGAGGTCTGCATCCCGATGTTTCAAATATTGACATGTCTCTAGAGGAGATAAATGGCCTTATTCGAAGCAACTACTACACGGCGCCTTATCCAAAACCGAATGAGAGTGACAGTGATTTGCTGCTATCATCGAAAACGGGAATTTGCTGGTATCGGGGTTACTTCAAAGATGATTTAACGCAAGAAGAGATCGACAAACCACTTCTGAAGTTTAAAGCCAAAGCCATAGTAGTAGGTCATACTGTTCAATCAAAAATTAAGAGTTTCTACAACGGTAAAGTAATAGGAATTGATGTTAGGCACCCAAAAGACTATCATAAAAATTGGCCAAATAAAAAATCGGAAGGATTGTTAATACAAGGGGGTAACTATTTTAGAGTTTTTAACGATGGATCGCAGGAAGCATTATAACGAAGAAGTATGCTATAGTCAAAATATTGACTTACATCTGGGTCGAATTCAAAAACCCGAGCAATGAAATTATGCCATACTTTTTTCTCTCGTTAGCAAATTGGTTACTACAAAAATCATCAATGCTGGTAACACCCATCCCATGCTAAACTGGTTTAGCGGAATGAACTCTTGTACTCTAGCAATGGCTTCACCCATACCAACACTAGCTAAAAAATCAGGAATACTAAATAAAATGGTAGTAACAACCACTGCTTTAAAAACCGTAGGTGTAGCAAATCTTTCAGGAACAACATTCAATAAAATCAATACAATGGTAATCGGATAGATAATCATCAGCGCTGGAATTGCGATTATGATGATCGAATGAAAATCAAGTTGGCCTACCAAAACACCCATCGTACAGGCTAAGAAACCGGTAACACGATACGCTCTTTGAGAATTTTTAAACAATCCTTTAAAATAGTCTGCAGTACCAGTGACAATACCAACAGCTGTGGTAAAACACGCCAGGGCAATTAAAATGCTAAGCACTTTATTTCCAAAAGCACCAAGGGAAGCCAAGCTAATTCCTCTAAGTAGATTTGCTCGTTGCATATCACTACTAAGTGCGTTGTCGATTGCTATATCAGCTCCGAAAAAGGAACCCACGGAAATCAATCCGGCATAAATTAATAATAAACCCAACCCGGCAATGAATCCTGATTTTCTAATGATATCCTTTTTTGCCTCGAAAGAAACGTGGCCTCTTAAATTCAACGAAATGATAATGACAGCTCCAACTACAACTGCACCTATAGCATCGAAGGTTTGATAGCCTTCAAGAATACCGCTAACAACAGGGGTACTAAAATTTGAAGGATTCATTAAGCCATCTGAGGAAAATAAGCCGATTCCGATGACGGCGGTAAGCATCAAAACAATAATAGGAGTCAAAAACTTTCCGATAAAACCTAGAATTTTGGACCGATTCAAAACGAATACCAATACCAAGGCAAAATAAATGCTACTGGTTAATAAGGGACTAGTGCCAAATGCCGGATACACTGCAATTTCATGTGTTGCAGATGCCGTTCGCGGAGAAGGTATGGTAATGGAGATAAGGTAAACGATAATGCAATACACCGTACTAAAGATGGGCGATACCTTTTTGCCAAAATCATACATGGTGCCTTGTAGTCTCGCGTGGGCCAATATACCTAAGATCGGAATGATCACTGCCGTAATCATGAATCCAAAGGTCACCCATTCCCAATCTTCTCCTGCATTATACCCTAAGAGGGGAGGTAATAATAAATTGCCCGCTCCAAAAAAAAGTGAGAAAAGGGCGAAAGCTGTAACAAAGGTTTCTTTGGTATTGTTCATAAACCTAAAAATTGGTTGGAAAGATAGCAAAATACTTTTCACCGGGTTTTACTTATTTATGATCTAAAATTTCTTGCCAACTTCAAACATGATTTTAAAAGTAGTTGATAGTGAAGGTGTTACTTCAACCTTGCAAAAAGATGCTCTTTGACAGGTAAAAATATCCGTTTATCGAAAAAAATGTAGTTCATCGAAAATACCGTCTGAATCGACTAACACGTCCAATAAAAAATAAGAAGCCTACGTTCTCTACATCTAAGTGTTTTTAAGGAGCACTTTGAAGTGACCCAAAATTTATCAAAACGTTTCGTTGTCCCAAACTCTGAAACCGTTTCTTAAACCTACAAGCATGAAAAAAGTATTTTGTAACCTTTTCGGACATCACTACTCCGTATCAAAGAAAGTTACGCTGCACATCAAAGAGTACAAATGTATTCACTGTGGTAAAGAAGTTACTACCGACGTCAGCGGCAATTTATCAACCTTAACACCTGAATTGCAGGATATCAATAAAACTTTAGAAACCATATATCAAAAAAGACATAGAGCAGCTGAACAAGCTGCATAATGCTGCCCCGAAGTATTGGGATGTCGGCATCTACTATGCTGTGGCAAACGAATTCTAAACTCAAACGCGTTTCGAATTCAACGTTTATTCCCGGAAATTAAGTTAGCTCCACTACTCTTGCCTGTCGTTCGCCCCACAACAGTTAGAAAGGATTGCGCTTAATCTTCTGGGAATTTTTTTTTGAAACCAAAAGTATTTCCAGTCCTGATACAAATCAGATCAGGCGCTTCTACACTATTTTATTGAGTGCCTCGCTCGAAATTTAGAATCATTCTATCAGTCATCTCTTCCAATTCCAAGTCGGGAAGGTCATGACCCATATTATTAATCCATAAACTATCAGCTTGGGCCATGGCGCGAACCATTTTTTTGCCGTGCGAAATGGGCATTACCGGGTCTACTTCTCCATGAATAACCAAAGTTGGAATAGGAAGCTGGCTAAGCGCTTCATATCGAGATTTTGAATTTAGAATTGCCACATAATGGTGCCGTGCCGAAATTAATTTGTAACCATCTCGCTCTTTCAGATTATAGAGTGAAGTTTCGGCCATAGTTCTCGTATCTATTTCACCGGTAGCTTCACCCATCAATATGCGTTTCTGAATGATTTGGCGTTTGATCTGTCCTTTTTTGCCTCCGAAAAAGCCATGTTTCAAAATGGCGCTAATCATTTTTGGAACAATTTTATTCGACATCGGAGGAAGTTCTGAATCCATAACATGGGCAGATGACATAATAGATGTTAAACTAGCTGTTCGCTCTGGGTTTTCAATGGCCACGATTTGCGCAATCATTCCGCCCATAGAAACCCCTATCACATGAGCTTTTTTAACGTCTAGGGTGTCTAATATTGCAACAACGTCATCTGCCATGTCGTTTAACGAATAGGCCTTTTTCTTTTTCCATTTTTCCTTAGACGTTGATAAGCCAGTGCCTCGATGATCATAACGAATAACTTGGTATCCACGATCAACAAGATGGGCAATGAAATTGGGCGGCCAACTTAAGGCATCATTTCCATTCCCCATAATTAGTATAACAGCTCCTTTTCTAACACCTTTTGTTGTATGCTTTCAAACCAAATGCTATGGCCTTGAGCAGTAGCAAACCCCGTTTCTCCTTTAATAATTTCAGTAAAAGGTGTCTTTACCACCTGGGTGATAATTTGTTTTTCTTCTTTAGATAGTTTGGGTATAGACGCACAGGCATTACATATCAAACTTGCCAACAATGGCAAGAAAGAAAGAGCAATGATTTTAAGCGCTTTTTTTGAGACTAGCATTTTTTCTACGGCGATTTTTTCTGTAAAAATACACGATAAAACTTATTGCCAACAAGGTGCCGAATATCGATGGGAGAAATTGACTATAAGGGTGGTATTGGGGAAATACGGTGCCGACAAAGGCAGATAAAAGCGCAGTGAAAGCGGCCACCATTTTATATATATGTTCGTATAGCCAAAGTTTTCTATATCTGCTTTTTGGAATAAGATAGCGTAAAAAGTCGTAGGTCACCAATAGGAACAAGGTTCCCAGAGTGCTATAAATTATAACAGGCGCCCAAAACATGCCAATCGTTTTGAAATAATAAAGAAAATAAATTCCTGATGCTACAGCCAATAAGGCCACAAGAATATCTAGAAGTTTTGGGGTATTGGATTTTAATTTCAAAATTCGATATCCTGAAAAAGCTTCATAGCCACTTAACAGGGTTATTACCAATAGAAAAGTATTGACCTTAAAAACAAAAACCCCTATTAATCCGGTAGCTATGACAAACGCTACTAAAAATAGGAATATTTGCCCACTCCTGTTATGTGTTTTCCCGCCTTTCCGAGCCGCCATGGCAACAACCCCCATAATCAATGCCAGAGATCCTGCAATCACGTGAACTATTATATTAATTTGATGTGCTACTGTATAATCACTCATAATTTTTGAATATGAGCAAATGTCTATAAGAGAATTGTTTCATGCGACCCAGCCAATCGGCTGAATCCTATTTTAGAAGATTTTTTTTGAATTCTGATGGCGATACCCCTGCGTACTTTTTAAAATATCGATTAAAAGAAGATTTTGATTTGAACCCACAATCAAAAGCGATTCCAAGAATAGATAACTGGTCAAATTCTGAGGAGCTTAACCTTACTTTTACCTCTTTCACCCGGTATTGGTTTACAAAATCATAGAAGTTCATTTTGAAATGTTGATTTATAAGTTGTGAAAGTTGCGCTTGCTGTAGCTTGCATGTTTCAGAGAGCGTTTTTAAGTTTAAGTTTTCATTCAAATAAGGCCTTTCCGTTTCCATAAATTTTGAAAGCTGTTGAGCCAAATCTTCGATCTTATTTTGATCCAATCCAGACTTTGAATACGATGCCTTAGCAGTACGCCTTTTTGAAACGGGAAGCTCCGTATTTGAAAAAATAGCCGTTTGTCGAAAACCATAAAACCCGAACGCAAGAAGCATTATACTCAAAAGAATACCCACCGAAGCAAAAGCATTTTTTAGAGACAACAAATCGAAATGGATGGCTCCGAAAATTAAGAAAGAGGCCAATAGAAATAGCATGAGATAAGAATAGACCACATAATTCAACCATCTTAGACTAATGTTTTCATCAAAAGAAAAAAGATTTGCAATCCTCCCCATATGTTTTCTCAAGAGAGCTAAATCCCAAAAGGAATAAAGAAGACCTGAAATTGCCAACGGTATGGCATAGTATTCTGTAAGAATACCGGCTTGTCTTGAAAAACCAAGAAATCCGTTCATGGCTTTTATTTCTACACCCACCATTTCCTTAAAAGCAAAAAACAGAAATACATATATTGGATATATGCTTAAATGGATCACCGCTGTCTTCAAAGAAAACCCATAACCTGTGATGGTTTGAATGTATAGAAATAGAAGAGGAGCACCAAGCAGTGGAAGTGCGAAAGCGAGAATTGCCCAAATGCCTGATAATTCAAAATGATAAATATTAACCAAGTAAAAGGTAATTTGAAGTAGGGTAGTAGCAATCCATGATAAAAATAAATAGTCTTCCCGTTTTTTCTGCCGTTTAAAAGACAAGAGCATCAACATAAAAACTCCTATTCCTAGACCGGCATTCAAAAAAAACTCCATAAAATTGCTTGAAACTTATTAGTACAAGCTAATCAATTCTGAGAAAATCAAAGCGCTTATTCTGATTCAAAAGAATTCCAACCCTGTGCTGATAAGGGTATTTTGGTATTTGCCCTAGTGATCAAATGCGCTCCCTCCTCAGCTCCGGTCATATGACCGATAACCGATAAATTTGGGTTCCCTTTAATCTTGTCGAAATCAGATTGCGCAAGGGTAAACAATAATTCATAATCCTCACCTCCACTCAAGGCGACCATGGTACTGTCTATATTAAATTCTTCACAGGCAGAAATAACAGTGGGATCTAAAGGAATCTTATCTTCGTACAAATTGCAGCCTACCTTACTGTTTTGGCATAGGTGTAAGATTTCAGACGATAGGCCATCGCTGATATCGATCATTGAAGTCGGCTGAACTCCAAGTACTTTTAACAAGCCTGAAATATCTTTTCTAGCTTCGGGTTTTAGTTGGCGTTCTACAATATAAGAGTAGGGTTCTAGATCGGGCTGACTGTTGGGGTTGACTTTAAATACTTCCTTTTCACGTTCCAATACTTGAAGGCCCATATAGGCCCCTCCCAAATCTCCCGTAACTACCAACAAATCATTTGGTTTTGCACCCTTTCGGTATACAATATTTTCTTCATTGGTCTCTCCAATAGCCGTAATGCTAATTAGTAATCCGGTGGTTGATGAGCTTGTATCGCCTCCTACCAGATCAACTTTAAACTTTTTGCAGGCTAGGGCAATTCCCGAGTACAATTCTTCAAGTGCCTCCAATGGGAAACGGTTCGACACCGCTATTGAAACCGTAATTTGAGTGGCCGTGGCATTCATAGCATAGATATCTGAAAGGTTGACCATAACTGCCTTGTAACCCAAATGTTTTAAGGGTACATAGCTAAGATCAAAGTGAACACCTTCTATGAGCAAGTCTGTTGAAAGCACTGTTTTTTTATTCTTGAAATCAAGAACAGCCGCATCATCACCAATACCTTGTATCGTAGATTCTTGTTGTATTGGAAAATCTTTGGTCAAATGGTCAATAAGACCGAATTCGCCTAATTTTTCTAAGGAAGTGCGTTGCCTATTTTTATCTTCTAGCATGGTGCAAAAGTAGAAGTATTACCGCAAGCCGCAATAAATATTCGATCTTTTGTAGGGTAATCAGAGGTTAAACTGTTGTATTAACAAGTAGGGGTAACAAGGCCAAAACATGATATGCTTTATCTTTACTAGATTAAATAAAAATTGCAATGAAAAACGCTATTTTCTTAGGAATAACCCTGCTACTGTTTTTTGGATGTTCAAGTGACGATAGTCCCGATAGTACAGATACAAATAATTTTGGCAACGATACCAATGTCCTTATGACGGTAACGCCTTGTAATAATGGATTAGCAGGGGTTTACCCCTGTAGTGGATATGATTTCGTCGGCCGCATTCCAGTAGCAGATTTTGAAGGGCAATCTGCCAATGATATTTGGGGTTGGACCGATACTAGCACGGGTAAGGAGTATGCCATTATGGGTCTCGATAACGGTACTGTTTTTGTAGATATTTCAGACGAAGAGAATTTGGTTTATTTAGGGAAACTACCCTCTGCAGGCGAACCTATTTCATGGCGCGACCTAAAGGTGTATAAAGATCACGCTTTTATTGTGTCTGAAGCTCCAGGTCATGGGATGCAGGTTTTTGACCTGACCAAATTGCGTAATGTGAGCAATCCTCCAGCAACTTTTGAGGCTGACACCCGGTATACCGGTATTGGAAATGCACACAATATCGTCATTAATGAAGATACCGGCTTTGCATATGCAGTGGGCACAGCGCGTCGAGATGCTTTTAACGGGGGAGCACATTTCATAAACATACAAGACCCTAAAAACCCAACCGCTGCTGGAGGTTATGGCCTAAACGGGTACTCACATGATGCTCAGGTAATAACGTACAATGGTCCTGACGAAGAATATACGGGCAGGGAGATTTATATCGGGGCCAATGAAGACGTGGTAATTATAGCAGATGTAACTGATAAAGAAAATCCGCAAAATATTTCTAGCGTAACCTATCCCAATATTGAATACACGCACCAGGGTTGGTTTACCGATGATCAGCGCTATTTTTTACTAGGAGATGAGTTAGACGAGGTAGAGCGAGGTTTCCAATCGCGAACCTTGATCTTCGATTTTACTGACTTGGACAATCCTGTGCTACATGATACCTATTTGGGCCCAACAAGTGCCATTGACCACAATGGTTATGTAAAGGGTGATGCATATTTCTTAGCCAATTATACCGCAGGAGTACGTGTTCTAGATATTTCTGGCATTGCGAACAAGTCGATTTCTGAATCTGGGTTCTTTGATACCTTTCCTTCTAGTGATAATGCCCAATTTTCAGGAGTTTGGAGTGTTTATCCTTACTTCGAAAGTGGCAAAATCGTTGTAAGTGACATCAATTCGGGTTTGTTCATTATTAGAAAATCGAATTAAGATTGAGGAAGTTTCTTTACATACTTAGCTTGTTGTTTGCTTTTGGATGTACTAAAGACACCGAGCTTATAAATAGCAGTGAGATTCCTAAAACTTCGTTTATAGGTGAGGTAGCTTGGTTGAAGAGTTTTGGTGGCTCAGAAGATGATACCGCCAGGGCTGTCATTGCAACCACTGATGGTGGGTACGCTGTCTTTGGTTTTTCAAATAGCACAGATGGTGATTTGAACGCGAAAAATTTAGCGGTTAATGACTATTGGTTACTCAAAATTGATGCAGAAGGAACATTGCAATGGAGTAAAACTTACGGTGGAAGCAAAGATGACCGAGGGCAGAGCCTAGTACAAACCCAAGATGGTGGATACGCTTTAACAGGATACGCCATGAGTAGTGATGGCGACGGCAGTGTGAACAAAGGGTTTCATGATAATTGGATTCTAAAGTTAGATGCAACTGGAACTATTGAATGGGAAAAAAGTTTCGGATTTTCAGGGCATGATCATTCGTATGACCTTTTGGAAACAGAAAATGGAGGATTATTTTTCGTAGGGTTTTTAGATATTACTTCGGCCAGAGCAGATGGCAATACTGAAAAAACGAATTCGGCAGTTAGACATGGGGTGGGAGAGTTTTGGGGTACAAAAATAGACGCCAAAGCCAATGTCGAGTGGCGAGGGTATTTCGGAGGCACCAATAATGATCGTGCACACGCTGTAGTGCGAGCGGACGACGGCGGTTACGTAATGGCAGGCTTTACAGAGAGCAATGATTTCGATATCGCGAATTCAAGAGGCAGTTATGATTTCTGGGTAGTTAAAGTTGATGATAAGGGCAACCTGGTTTGGGAAGGTTCTTTCGGGGGAACCGGAATTGAAAGAGCTCAAGACATTGCTAAAACAAAAGATGGCGGTTACGTAATTACAGGAAATACGTTTAGTAATGACACCGATGTTTCCAGCAACAATGGAGAATCTGATATTTGGTTGCTTAAGATTGATGCGAACGGAACTAAGGTTTGGGATAGAAGTTATGGCGGTTCACAGTTTGAAGACGGTCAAAGCGTTTCGTTGAGCAAAGATGGGGGTTTTATTATAGTTGGGAATTCTAAAAGTATTGACATTGACTTGAATGCCAATGCTGGTGAAAATGACATCTGGCTTGTGAAAACAGATGCCAATGGTAATATGGAATGGCAAAAAACCTTTGGCGGTGCCGGACTTGACTTTGGGTATGACGCCCTGGAGACCGAAGATGGGGGCATCGTTTTAGTTGGAGAAATGTCAAGTGAAGATTTTCCAAATCTGCAAAACAAAGGAAAATCAGATGCGGTGATCATCAAACTTAAATAGCAAAGGTATAGCTAAGTGACTATCCTAAAGCATAACCCAGGCAAAGTCGTGGATCTTCTTCCCAATTTGAAAAAAATAACTTCGCTTCGCTGCATTTTCTACCATAGAAAACCCCTATTTCAACATACGTTATAATAATGTTAGGAACTCTTGTAAAAAGAGACTTATGCCCTATATTTGTAAACTATTTAGAATCATACCAAATAAATTTGGTAGTAAGCAAGAAGATTATGATTCAAGTATCGGAAACTGCAAAGCAAAAAGTCATCAACCTGATGAATGAGGAAGGTTTTGATGCCGCTAAAGACTATGTTCGCGTCGGTGTCAAAAGCGGCGGCTGCAGTGGGTTGTCTTATGAGTTGGACTTTGATAGCAAGATGGGCGAAACGGATAAGGTCTTTGAAGATAATGATGTGCGAATCATCGTAGATAAGAAAAGCTTTTTGTACCTGGTAGGCACCGTCTTAGAGTATTCTGGCGGCCTTAATGGTAAGGGGTTTGTATTCAACAACCCAAATGCGCAACGAACCTGTGGTTGTGGCGAGAGTTTTTCACTATAACTTAGACATACTAGAGCATGGCATATACTGAAGAGGAGTTAAAGAAAGAATTGGAAACCAAAGAATATGAATATGGTTTCTATACAGATATTGAGTCCGATACTTTCCCAAAAGGATTGAATGAAGAGATTGTTCGTGCAATTTCTAAAAAGAAGAATGAGCCCGAGTGGATGACAGCCTGGCGCTTGGAAGCTTTTCGTATCTGGGAAAAAATGGAGGAACCTGAATGGGCAAATGTTCATTATGAGAAGCCTGATTTTCAGGCCATCAGTTACTATTCGGCTCCAAAAGCTGCTGACCCCAATAAGTCGTTAGACGATGTGGATCCTGATTTATTGGAAATGTATCGAAAATTGGGCATTTCGGTTGATGAACAAAAGAAATTACAAAATGTGGCTGTTGATATTGTGGTCGATTCCGTTTCTGTTGCCACAACCTTTAAAAAGACCTTAGCAGAAAAGGGAATTATCTTTATGCCCATCTCGGAAGCTATCCAAGAACATCCAGAACTGGTAAAAAAATATATGGGCACGGTTGTGCCGAAAACAGATAACTTTTATGCTGCATTGAACTCGGCGGTCTTTACTGATGGGTCATTCTGTTATATTCCCAAAGGAGTAAAATGCCCCATGGAATTGTCTACCTATTTTAGAATTAACGAAGGCGGCACTGGACAGTTTGAGCGTACGTTGGTAATTGCCGATGAGAGTAGCTATGTGAGTTATTTAGAAGGTTGTACGGCACCATCACGAGACGAAAACCAATTGCATGCTGCGGTAGTGGAACTCATTGCTCTAGATGATGCCGAAATAAAATACTCAACGGTACAAAATTGGTATCCTGGTAATAGCGAAGGCAAAGGCGGGGTTTACAACTTTGTGACCAAAAGAGGTTTGTGTGAAACGAATTCGAAGATATCATGGACACAGGTAGAAACGGGTTCTGCGGTTACCTGGAAATATCCTTCCTGTGTACTCAAAGGAAATAACTCCGTGGGAGAATTCTATTCCATTGCCGTAACCAACAATTTTCAACAAGCGGATACGGGTACCAAAATGATTCATTTAGGAAAGAATACAAAAAGCACCATTATTTCGAAGGGTATTTCTGCAGGAAAATCACAAAATAGTTATCGAGGATTGGTGCAAATTGGTTCAAGGGCAGAAAATGCCCGAAACTTTTCACAATGTGATTCCTTACTGATGGGAAATGAATGTGGAGCGCATACTTTTCCGTATATCGAAGCAAAGAATAAAACCGCCCAAATTGAGCATGAGGCAACCACAAGTAAGATTGGGGAAGACCAAATTTTCTATTGCAATCAAAGGGGCATTGATACCGAAAAGGCGATTGCTTTAATTGTAAATGGTTTCAGCAAGGAAGTACTAAATAAACTGCCTATGGAATTTGCAGTAGAAGCACAAAAGCTTTTGGAAATAAGCCTGGAAGGTTCTGTAGGATAAGAAACACGAAAATGAAAAAACGAATTGCAGTATTAGCTATACTTACAGTTGTTTTCTCCTGTAAAGAAATAAAGAAAGAAGTTCCAGAGGCCGCTACGGAGTCTGAAAAAATACAGAAACCAGAGGTTAAACTTTATACCTTCGATGGAGGCACTGTAATGGTTAACAATCTAGAATTGTTTTCACAAGACACCACCTATCATGGCCAGACAAAAGAGTTTGCTGATGCCTTTTATGTTGTGAGTCATCCTAATGGAAACTTAATGTGGGATGCCGGGCTACCAGAAGGGCTCATCGCGATGAATGAACCATTAACTTCAGGTGATGGCAATTTTACAGTTTCAAGAAAAGATTCTGTGGTGAATCAATTGAAATCAATAGGTATGGATATTGATGACATCAATTATATTGCGCTTTCACATACACATTTTGATCATAGCGGCCATGCCAACACCTTTAAGAATTCTACCTGGTTGGTACAAGAAGCGGAACATAGTTTCATTACAAGCGAAGAATCGCAAAAAACAAACGCAGATAATTACAACGCCATAAAAGAACTTACGAAGACTCAAAAGTTAAACGGCGATTTTGATGTTTTTAGTGATGGTAGCGTAATCATCAAATCAATGCCGGGTCATACACCCGGCCATCAAGTTTTGTATCTCGACCTGGCTGAACACGGACCGACTTTATTAACAGGAGACTTGTACCATTTATACGAAAACAGAGCATACAAAAGAGTTCCGATTTTTAATTTCGATGTAAACCAAACCCTCGAGAGTATGGATGCATTTGAGGCTTTTGCCAAAGAAAAGAACGCAAAGGTTTATTTGCAACACCAAAAAGAAGATTTCAATAAAATGCCTAAGGCACCCGAATATTTAAAGTAAAAAATATGCTTAAGATAAATGATTTACACGCTAGTGTAGAGGATAAGGAAATATTAAATGGGATCAACCTTGAAGTAAATGCAGGGGAAGTTCATGCCATCATGGGGCCAAACGGTTCGGGCAAAAGTACCTTGGCAGCTGTAATTGCAGGGAAGGAAGAATTCGAAGTAACCCAAGGGAGTGTAGTTCTCGATGGAGAAGATTTGGAAGATGATGCTCCCGAAGAACGTGCCCACAAGGGTGTTTTTCTTTCATTTCAATATCCAGTAGAGATACCAGGCGTATCGGTTACGAACTTTATGAAGACGGCTATAAACGAGTCGCGCAAGGCAAAAGGCTTAGATGACATGCCGGCAAATCAGATGTTGAAGCTCATTCGTGAGAAGGCTGAAATGTTAGAGATAGACCGTAAGTTTTTGTCTCGCTCTCTGAACGAGGGATTTTCTGGTGGTGAGAAGAAGCGAAACGAAATCTTTCAAATGGCGATGTTAGAACCCAAATTGGCCATCTTAGACGAAACCGATTCTGGTTTGGATATCGATGCCCTTCGTATTGTTGCCAATGGAGTTAACAAATTAAAAAGCAAAGACAATGCGGTTATTGTAATTACACATTATCAGCGTTTGTTAGAGTACATCGTTCCCGATTTTGTACATGTATTGCACAACGGCAAGATTGTAAAATCTGGAGGCAAAGAATTGGCTTTAGAACTTGAAGCAAAAGGGTACGATTGGATTAAACAAGAAGCCACTGTTTAAAAAAAGTAGGTAGTAGCGGTTAGCAGTAAACAAAATTACTTCCTGCCAACGGTCACTGCAATGTGATAGACTTAGAAAATATGGATTTAAAAGGTAAACTAGTTTCCTCCTTTATGGCATTCGAGAATAACGTTGACATTGACCATCCGGTGCACGATGTACGTATTGAGGCTATGAAGAATTTTGAAGAGAAAGGCTTTCCTTCTAGAAAAGAAGAAGCTTGGAAGTATACATCATTGAATAATCTTCAGAAGATTGATTTCAGCATTTTCCCAAAACGAGACAATGCCCTTGATTATAAAGATGTCAAGAAGTACTTTATTCACGACATCGATACCTATAAAATCGTATTTATTGACGGAATATATAGTTCAAACCTTTCCGAAACTACCCACGATGGGGTAGATATCTGTTTGATGAGTTCGGCTTTGACTAAGCCCATGTACAAGGCGGTAATTGATGTTTATTTTAATAAGGTCGCGTCTAAGGAAGAGTCGCTAACCACACTAAACACTGCTTTTAGCAGAGAGGGGGCTTATATTTACATTCCTAAAAATAAAATGCCTAAGAAGCCCGTAGAGATCGTTCATTTTGCCACCGGAAATGAGGCTTCTTTGATGCTACAGCCAAGAAATTTGATTATTGTAGAAGAAAATGCCGAGCTACAAGTTATCGAACGTCATCAAAGTTTAACCTCTAACGAAGTGTTGACCAACTCTGTAACCGAAATTTTTGCGGCCAAAAGCGCTATTGTAGATTATTACAAGGTGCAGAATGATGCTGCAACGGCTTCGCTAGTCGACAACACCTATATCAACCAGAAGAGTAAAAGTTTTGTCAACGTACATACCTTTTCTTTCGGCGGAAAGTTAACACGTAATAATCTAAATTTCTATCAGCATGGTGAGTATATGGACTCTACAATGAAGGGAGTAACCATTTTAGGAGAAAAGCAGCATGTTGATCATCATACCTTAGTGCATCATATAGAACCTAACTGTGAAAGCCACCAAGATTACAAAGGTATTTACGGTGAGAACTCAACTGGTGTTTTCAATGGTAAAATCATCGTAGATAAAATCGCTCAGAAAACCAACGCGTTTCAACAGAACAACAACATCTTAATAAGCGATAAGGCGACTATAAATACGAAACCACAGCTAGAGATTTTTGCAGACGATGTGAAGTGTTCTCACGGTTGCACCATTGGCCAGTTGGATGAGGACGCCATGTTCTACCTCCAATCTCGCGGAATTCCTGAAAAAGAGGCACGGGCCTTACTAATGTACGCTTTTGCAAATAACGTTTTGGAGAGTGTTCGTATTCCTGAACTTAAGGCAAGAATCAACAAATTAATTGCCAAGAAATTGGGCGTTAATCTAGGTTTTGACCTGTAAGCACAAGACGATACCATGTCTTTTTTTTAAAGGGCTTTTCTTAAGCGGGTTTCTTTTTGTTCTTTCTCCAATGTCAGTAGGGGCTCAAGAACCCAGGCTTGGAGTAAAAGGAGGTCTCACTTATGCCACTATAGCAGGCGATTTAACGGAAGGTATTAACCCAAGATTGTCAGGGCATTTGGGTGTTTTTGTAAACTTCGAGTTTTCCGACAAGTTTGCCATACAACCCGAGTTGCTCTATTCTTCTCAGGGTTTTCGTTTTAATACAGATTTGGTTTTTATACAAACTGCCAATCCCCAAATAAACGAACCAGATTTTACCACTGCAGTTCAATTCAACTATGTGTCGATACCCCTTATCGCTCAATTTGAGCTGAGTGATCGCATTGCGATCGAGTTCGGACCCCAGTTTGCCTTTTTGTTGAATCAAGTAACTAAAATCAAAGATTTTGACGGACTTGACACCCAAAATTTAAATGAGCGAGAATCGGTATCTGGTAACTTTCAATTAGATTATGGTGCTGCCGTTGGCATTTTGGTTCACATCAATGATAGGTTTTCAGTTTCTCCTAGATTTTACCTAGGTCTTCGCAACCGTTTAAATGGTGCGATCGGAAATATTCAGAATTACAATGCTGCACTACAACTTTCTGCCAACTATAGCTTTCTATAATCACAAAAACACTTGTATTTCGAACTAGATATCTCCGTTTTTTTAGGGTATAGTGGGTATCTTTGTAAATCAATGCTATGGCTATGTTTGATGTAAATAAAATCCGTAAAGATTTCCCCATACTAGACCGTGAGGTTAATGGAAAACCGCTGGTTTATCTTGATAATGCCGCCACTTCACAGACCCCACAACAGGTAATCGATGTTATAGTTGATTACTATCAAAACTACAATGCGAACATTCATAGAGGGGTTCATGCGCTGTCACAAGAAGCTACTGATAAATATGAGCAGGCAAGGATCAAAATCCAGAAACATTTCAACGCAGCCAAGATCCATGAAATCATTTTTACTTCGGGTACAACCCACAGTATAAATATCGTGGCCAACGGATTTTCATCCCTTATTAAAAAAGGCGACGAGATATTAGTTTCCGCCTTGGAACATCACTCTAATATCGTACCATGGCAAATGCTTTGTGAGCGTACCGGAGGGGTTTTGAAAGTGATTCCCATGAGTCAAAAGGGAGAACTATTGATGGATGTATTTGATGAACTTCTTTCTGAAAGAACCAAATTGGTTTTTTGCAATCATATTTCCAACGCCCTAGGAACCATCAATCCCATAGAAGAAATTATAGATAAAGCACATCAAGTAGGTGCCGCGGTATTAATTGATGGGGCACAGGCCGCGCCTCATATTGTTGCAGACATGCAGGCCCTTGATGTTGATTTTTATACGATTTCTGCACATAAGATTTGTGGGCCAACCGGTGTCGGTATGCTTTATGGCAAAGAGGAATGGTTGAATCAACTCCCCCCATATCAAGGCGGTGGTGAAATGATTGCCGAAGTTACCTTTGAAAAAACCACCTATGCCGATTTGCCGCACAAATTTGAGGCAGGTACTCCCAATATCTGCGGAGGTATTGCTTTTGGGGCCGCCCTAGATTATATGAATGCTATTGGATTCGATGCCATTGCAAAATATGAGCACGAGCTTTTAGAATATGCCACCCGTAAACTACTCGAAATTGAAGGATTAAATATTTATGGTACGGCCAAAAACAAGACCTCTGTGATATCTTTTAATATCGAAGGAATTCATCCGTACGATATAGGTTCTATTCTTGACAAACTCGGTATCGCAGTAAGAACCGGTCACCATTGTGCACAGCCTATAATGGATTTCTTTAAAATTCCTGGCACGGTGCGTGCAAGCTTTTGCTTTTATAATACAAAAGAAGAAGTTGATGTTTTGGTAGATGGAGTTAATAGAGCTAAGAATATGCTGCTTTAGTAAAGATGTTATCCTTGTCTTAAACAATTGAAAACCAAAGTTACTTGTCGTATTTTTGTAAAGATGTTGACCGATCCAAGATGAATCTGAATACTAACCTAGATTAAGAATGCAAATACAAGAAATTCAAGAAGAAATCGTAGATGAGTTTTCAATGTTTGACGATTGGATGCAACGCTACGAGTACATGATAGAATTGGGCAAATCACTCCCGCTTATTGACGGGCAATACAAGACCGATGATAACATAATAAAGGGATGTCAAAGCAAGGTTTGGGTTCATGCGGAGTTAAAGGAGGATAAATTGGTTTTTACCGCCGACAGTGATGCCATAATTACCAAAGGGATTATTGCGATATTGATCAGAGCGTTTAGCAACCAAAGGCCAGCGGATATTATTGAGGCAAATACTGATTTTATTGATGAAATTGGATTGAAAGAACATTTATCACCAACCCGGGCCAACGGATTGGTCAGTATGATAAAACAATTGAAATTGTACGCTGTGGCCTACCAGACACAGCTAAATTAAGAGCGTTATGAGCGAAGAGACAACAATAGACACCCAGGAACTTGGAGAGAAAATAGTAAACGTTTTAAAAACCATTTATGACCCAGAGATACCAGTCGATATCTACGAATTGGGTTTGATATACGATGTGTTGGTCAATGAGGAAAATGATGTTAAGATACTGATGACACTTACGTCTCCTAACTGTCCTGTTGCCGAAACACTTCCGGTGGAAGTCGAAGAGAAGGTGAAATCATTGAATATGGTAAAAGATGCAGAGGTCGAAATTACTTTTGATCCACCCTGGACACAAGACCTTATGAGTGAAGAGGCCAAGTTAGAATTGGGGTTACTGTAAATTAATTAATTATCAGGTCGCGCTCTTCTACTGTCGCTCAAGACAAGCAAGGGCTAGACCCTTTTGATAAGTACTATGCCTGATGAAATTGTAAATAGAGTTGCCCAAAGCCAACTGCTTACATTTGACCTTGAGGATTATTATCTTGAAGGCCGACGCGTTGTTTTAGACATTAAAGACTGGTTGCACGAGGGTTTTATCTTAAGAGAGAAAGAATTCAGAAATCATGTTTCCAAGCACAATTGGGAGCAATACAAAGATAGTTTTGTTGCGCTTAACTGTTCTACAGAGGCCATTGTTCCGGGATGGGCAAATATGCTAATAGCCTCTAAGCTGCAACCCTTTGCTAAAAAGGTGGTTGTAGGCGATCTGGAGCAATTGGAAACTGCAATCTATCAAGCGACAATTGAAGACCTTGATGTCAGCCCTTATCAAGACAAACCGGTCATCATAAAAGGGTGTACAAATAAGCCCGTACCACCCAACGCCTACCTTTGGATTACTGCAAAAATACAGACGGTCGCCAAGAGCGTTATGTACGGTGAGGCCTGCTCTTCGGTGCCTTTGTATAAGAAGAAATAATGCGAGATATATTCGTGTTTTCTTGACATTTCTTACCTTTGCCCCACAAAATTCCCTTAAACACTAAACATTAACATTATGAGAAAATCACTTTTTGCTGCTACAGCATTGTTCGTATGTGCGTTCACTTTTGCACAAACCGATACGCAAACTGCAGATGAGTTAAAGGCGCAATTGGGTCCTAAAAAAGATTCTATTGCGGCTATTCAAGGAAGGCTTGACGCTATTCAGGCTGAAATCGATGCCCTCCCCGGCTGGAGAAAAGGAATGTTCGGAACGATAGGAGCAAATTTAGCGGGTTCTAAAAATTGGTATTCGCAAGGAACTCCCAACAATTCTTCAGGAAATATAGGGGTTACACTGAACGGTTTTGCCAACCTAAAACAAGAAAAGTACTTCTGGAATAACGCTGCAAATATCAATTTGCAATGGGTGAAGTTAGATAATAAAGATATTGATACTGATGATGATAGTTTCAATGGTACAACCGATGTATTTAATATCACTTCGCTTTTTGGGTATAATCTAAGTAAAAAATTTGCGGCTTCTGCCTTAGCGGAATATCGTACTTCTATTATTAACAACTTTAATGACCCCGGTTATCTTGATTTTGGTGTAGGGGTTACTTGGTTGCCGGTACAAGATATGGTGGTTGTGATCCACCCATTAAACTACAACTTTGTATTTTCTAGTGAAGACTCGGTATTTGAGTCTTCTACAGGAGCCAAGATCGTGGTAGACTATACCAGACAAATAGGAGCAGTTAACTTCAAAACCAACTTCTCTACTTTTCAGAGTTACAAGAGTGGCGATTTATCTAACTGGACATGGATAAACTCTTTTGGTTACACCTTGTGGAAAGGAATCGGATTAGGGTTTGAATTCGGTTTAAGAAATAACAAACAAGAGGCGTTGGCGAATGCCCTTGGTTTGACACCAACCCCTACTCCAACACCAACATTTGACAATGTTGACAACCCTGTACAGAGTTATTGGTTGTTTGGATTGAACTACTCGCTTTAATAGCACTTACCTATATAAAAGTAAACGCCCTGACATTGTCAGGGCGTTTTTAGTTAAGTAGGATTCGTTAAATTTGGTTGTTACAGTCAATAAAATCAAATTTTCAGGTCAAGCCTAGACTTGGGTACAATCCAAATACTTAAAATTTTCGGTTAAGATTAGTTTCATTGGGACATAACACTAAATCTCAAATACATGACCAATGTAAATGTAGCATGCAATATCCCTAAATTTTTGTTGTGAACGATTCGATATCTGTTGTGAACTAAGTTAAAATGTATGGTCTTATCGATGAACTGCACACTTTTTTATTGCTATTATTCATAACAGTTTGGCATCATAAAAAAACCCCAACTTACGTCAGGGTATTTTTTACAAAGTAGGTATTAGTAAAATTTGAGTTCCGATTCTTAATCGGTTTAAACTTTTTTGGTCAAGTATCGATTTGGGGAAAGATACTTTCAAAAATTCAGTTAAGTTCAAGATTCGATTTGGGGTCAATACTATCACTTAATAACAATGTAAAGATATCGCAGTTTCTCAATCTTACTAAATTATTGTTGTGAACCCATCCTAAAATGTTGTGTGTCGGATGAACGGCTTTTCTCGCTCGATAAACAGTAAGGGTGAAGTCGCATAATGAGGTCAATTATGTTCTTTGCTTTATTGTAAAAAAGCATGAAGGGCTTCTTTTTATACGTTAATGGCTTGTTTTTTACTGTTAAATACGCCGTTAACGAATCATTGAAAACCTCCTATAAATAGGCGCTCAACACAAATTTAACGTTAATGGTGGGTTAACGGTAGCTCCATTTTATGCAAAACCTAGTGTTTATTCTACTTTTGAAATGTTGGGACGTTTAAAAACCAAACATGAAGAAAAAAATAAACATACTTATCATTACTGCGGTAATAACACTTATGGCGTTAACGGGAATCCAAACCTATCTTATTTACAACACCTATGAGCTAAAGAAAAAAGCGTTTTTAAACGAAACTAAGAACGCTGTAGGTAGATTGGATGATGAAGCGGAATTAGTCGTAGAAACGGCCGAACTTTGGGGGCAACAATTTGCAGAACTTCTTTGGGAATATCGATTTGAAGATTTAGCAAAGGAAGAATTTCTTGACATATTAAGACAGGATAAAGATTCATTGTCGAAGGTCTTTAATAAGCTGTATCAAGCTGAGTTGAAAAAGTCAAACTTAGGGTATGAGATGCAATTTAAAAAGAGTATTTATTCCATTACCATTGTTGATTCTATTGCCAATGATACCGTATATGCATTCAATGAAGAAAATCCCATCTTTGTACTTGGTGAGAATTTTGATGAAGATGAAGGGTATAATATTAGTCAGGCGAGATGGCAAACTGATTATTCACAAATTGATGATCAGGGTATAGAAAGAACATTCGAGTTTCGGGTCATGACCAGAGATCGAATGAGTATTTCAGAATGGAAACGCATTTTACTTGGTCGAATGGCAGGGGTATTGACAGGATCAATTTTGCTGCTACTTTTTGTGGTTGGCCTATTCTACTATTCCATAAAAAACCTCATCAAACAGAAAAAAGTTGCTGATGTAAAAACTGATTTCATCAATAACATTACCCATGAGCTAAAAACACCCCTGGCTACCTTAAGTCTTGCCTCTAAGAGCTTAAAACAAAGAGAGATATTAGATTCTCCCAAAGCATTTGATATTACGCTTGGCATACTAGATCGTCAAAATACCAGATTGCAAAAACTTATCGATCAGGTTATGACCAATAGCTTAGGATCTGAAGAATTGGTATTGAATAAAGAGCAAGTAATCGACAACGCCTATTTTAAGAACATCATTGACGATTTTTCGCTTTCAGTACAAAGTCAAGACCTAAGTATTCAAAGGCAAATTGAACCCAAGGAGGTAATGTTGCGAATAGATACTTTTTTGTTTACCACGGCCTTGTTCAACATTCTCGAAAACGCTGTTAAATATGGAAAGGAAACAATTGAGATAAGAATTACGACCCGATTAACCAACAATCACTACGAAATTGAAATATTCGATAATGGAATTGGAATTTCGCAAAAAGACCAAATAGCCATTTTTGAGAAGTTCTATAGAGTGGTCTCTGGAAATGTTCATAATGTTAAAGGACTAGGCCTTGGGTTGTATTATACCAAGCAAGTTGTAGACGCTCATGACGGAAGCATTGGGCTAGAAAGCGAGGTAAACAAAGGCACAACGTTTAAAATTACCATACCTGTAAATTAAGATTTATGGCACGCGTACTATTAGCAGAAGATGATTTTGATTTTGGAAGTATTCTAAAACAGTATTTGGAAATACATGAGTATCAGGTCACATGGGCAAAAGATGGCAAGGAAGCATGGGATTGTTTTGCGAAGAGTGACTTTGACATTTGTGTGTTTGATGTGATGATGCCAAAAATGGATGGTTTCACCTTGGCCGAAAAAGTGGTTGCTTTAAATCCTGAGGTGCCATTTGTGTTTCTAACGGCCAAGAAGTTGAAAGAGGATAGAATCACTGGCTTGAAACTAGGGGCTGATGACTATATCGTCAAACCCTTTGAAGCTGATATTTTGGTATTGCGATTAAAAAATATCTTGAAACGCACACAGCGAATTCAGGCTCGAAAGGAAGCCTTGAGCAAAATTGGAAAATACGAATTCGATTCTATTAATCATAAATTGTTGTTGGGTGGGCAAGAGCAACGGTTGACCGAAAAAGAGACGGTTTTGATACAGTATTTATACCAAAATAAAAACACAATGATTAAGCGCGAAGACCTCCTCAAAGACGTTTGGGGCAACGACGACTTTTTCTCAGGAAGAAGTATGGACGTATTCATTAGCCGACTTCGGAAATACTTTAAACAAGATGCCACTATTGCTATTGAAAGTGTTCGAGGTGTTGGATTAACATTTAAAATTAATCAATAAAGGGAGTTTATCTCATCAATACATACTGAACGTGCTTCAGTGTCAAAAAACGAAAAACATGAAAAATAGTACAATCACTTTGTTACTGCTAATCACGGTGGCACTTAATGTAAAGGCCCAAAAAGCTGAAGAAAAACTACATCAAAAACTAGATAGCATAGTTAAGCAAGGCGGACTTGTCGGATTTGGTGTATCAGTTTTTTCCACTGATGATATCTTATACCAAAAAGGCTATGGGTACGCAGACAAGGAAAATGATAAACCTTATACAATCAATACCATTCAGAACATTGGTTCAATTTCAAAAACTTTTATCGGAGTGTCTTTGATGAAGGCTGTAGAACTTGGTCTATTTTCGATAGATACGCCTATTAATGATATTTTACCATTTCAAGTAGTTCATGCAAAGCATCCAGAAAAACAGATAACTATTGCCCATTTAGCTACACATACGTCTGGGATATATGATACTGACAAAGCCTATGATATGAGCTATGTGTTGGAAAACCCAGAGGAGGTCGAACCCGATATATATGACAGGAATACTGCAAAATACATGCACGAATTAATCAAGAATAAACCTATGGCACTTGGGGCTTTTCTAAAAGCGTATTTTACCTCAGAAGGAAGTATGTATAAAAAGAAAAACTTCTTAAAGACCGCCCCGGGGGAAAAGTACAATTATTCTAATATGGGAGCTGCTTTGGCCGCGTATTGTATTGAAGTAGCCTCACAAAAATCTTTTCCTGAGTTTACACAGGAACACATTTTTAGCAAAATTGGCATTAAAAATATGGGGTGGTCTTATGATTCAATCGATGAAGAAAATCATGCAAAGACGTATTCCGACAATGGCATAGCATTACCTAAGTATTCATTGAACAGCTATCCTGATGGAGGATTGCGTACAAGTGTTTTCGGGCTTACGAAGTACGCACAAGAAATGATAAACTGCTATTATGGTAAAGGAATGGTTCTAACAAAGGAACAATGCGAAGAAATGATGCGGGCACATTTAACAAAAGAACACTATCGTACAAAGCAAGAAGTAAAAAGCAACTACGGCTACTTTTGGGAGCGCAATAGAAACAACATAATCGGACATAATGGAGGAGACCCTGGCATTGTGACGCTCATGTACTACTACGAAGACATTAAACTAGGAGCCATTTTCTTTACGAATTCCAATGCGCTTGATAACCCTATAGCATCACAGTTGATTCAAGAAAGTTGGAATGCCATTCGAGTATATCAAAAGGAGAAAGCGCAATAAGCCTACAGTCAGTCAGAGATATCAAAATAATCTAAAAAACGAAAAACATGAAAAATTTAAAAATCACATTATGCATGGTAGTATTAGCCGTTCTAGGCGTATCTGCCCAGAAAACAAAGAATAATACCTTTCATTTAAGTCCCGAAATGGTAAAGATCTACGACTTTGAAACTTCTACTAAAGGAGTGCACTATGAGTATCAGTTTGAAGATGACTACACTGTCAAGTTGACCAATAAAGCCTATAAAATAAGCTTGTTTTTTGAAGATGGTCAGATTGAAGCTGTTCAAAAAGCAGTTTCTAAAGTTTTAGATGACAACAGAACTTCATCTGGATTCAAAACGATGGTTTGGAAAAAAACAGCCCATGATGGTAAACCAACGTATAAAGTTGAACTTAAAAATAATAAACTTCGAATAGAACTTACCCGTAAAAATTCAGATGAAACGGTCTATAAGACCCTGAGTACTCTCGGGCAAGAATTCATCAAAGCTATAAACAGTTAACAACAGAAATCATGAGAACTTTAGTATATATATTATTAAGCGTGTTAGTAGGCATTTTTAATACTTTCGCGCAAGAGGAGGCCAGCTCTAAAGAGACAGATAATGAGATATCATTTTCATTCGACGGAGACATTTCTTTTTCTGGAGCTGAAAACATGTATTTCTCCACAAGTGATTCTGATGATACTTTTAAGGTTAGGGCAAAGTTTCCTGAGCGTAAAACCGTGAAAATAAGAAAGTATTTGAAAGAAGAATTAGGAGATCGGAACATGAAAATTTCCGGCAGCAAACAGCTTTGGAAAATAGAATATAACGGTGACACTGCTTATGAAATTAAGGTAGATGATGGCAGTCTAAGAATCTTTGTAGATAAGGTACTGGTCTCTTCTTCCATGTTCAACAAGTTGAAAACGATTACTAAAAATATTAAGAACTATACTTCAGGAAAATCTGAGGAGAAACGCGAGGAGGAGCGACTAAAACGAGATGAGGAACGTCTGGAAAGGGAAGCTGAACAACTCATGCGAGATGCGGAACGAAAAATGCGCGAGGCAGAACGCCTGCAAAGAGAAGCAGAACGATTAAAAAACGAGGCTGCAAGAAAGACTGATCAATAAGATAAAAAAGCCCTCCGATTTGGAGGACATTTTTATCAAAGTAGGTTTGGTTAATTGGGTTTGGTATGCTAAATATTTATAGGCTTCAAGTATTGATTTGGGATCGATACGTTTGATTTTCAGTTAAGTTCAAGATTCGATTTGGGATCAATGCTATCACTTAATTACAATGTAAATGTATATCAGCTTTACGATTTCTCGAAATTATTGTTGTGAAGTAGGCTTAGCATGTTGTGAAAAATATAAGAGGTTTTATTTCTTCGACGAAATGCACAATAAGATGCTATGATCTACATGGTATTCGCACTTGTTAGATTCGATCTACTTTTTGTCTATTTACAAAAAGATATTGCGAAATGCATAAGCTCAAGTACTTGGGTTCGCGCCCAACTAATACTCGTCTAAATGTTCAGGGTATAGAAAGTTATTGTAAGGAAAGCGGGTTACATGGATATCACGCACTTCCTTATAGACTTTTTTTCTAAACTCGTCTAGGTTCTCTCTGTTTAAAGCAGAAATAAAAAGAGCACGATTACCAACTTTTTGCATCCAGGTTTTTTTCCATTCTTCGATTGTGAAATGTTTAGCGATCTTCTCGGTAACCAGATCATCTTCATCGATAGTCTCATGTTCATACTGATCGATCTTGTTAAAGACCATGATTATTTTCTTATCGGCACTTTTAATCTCTGCCAAAATCTTGTTTACCGATTCAATGTGCTCTTCGAATTGTGGATGAGAGATATCTACAACATGTAATAAGAGGTCAGCTTCACGCACTTCGTCTAAGGTGCTTTTGAAACTCTCAACGAGTTGGGTAGGAAGTTTGCGAATAAACCCTACGGTATCACTTAGCAAAAAAGGAAGGTTACCCAATACAACTTTTCGAACGGTGGTGTCTAAAGTAGCGAAAAGCTTATTTTCGGCAAAGACCTTGCTTTTACTGATGACGTTCATTAAGGTTGATTTTCCCACATTGGTATACCCTACCAGTGCAACACGTACCAAAGCACCACGATTACCACGTTGGGTTTCCATCTGGCGATCTATTTTGGTCAATTTCTTTTTCAAAAGCGAAATGCGATCACGAACGATACGCCTATCGGTTTCAATTTCAGTTTCACCAGGGCCGCGCATACCGATACCCCCTTTTTGACGTTCTAGGTGTGTCCAAAGTCCGGTTAGTCTTGGAAGTAGATATTCATATTGGGCCAATTCGACCTGCGTTCGTGCATAGCTTGTTTGAGCACGCTGTGCGAAAATATCGAGAATGAGGCTAGTACGATCAATAATTTTACATCGCAATTGCTTTTCTATATTGCGTTGCTGTGCCGGACTTAATTCATCATCAAAAATAACTGAACCGATTTCGTTTGCTTCAACATAGGCCTCCACTTCTAGCATTTTACCGCTCCCTATTAAAGTTTTAGGGTTGGGCACATCCATTCGTTGTACAAAGCGCTTGAGTACTTCCCCTCCCGCCGTGTAGGTTAAAAATTCAAGCTCGTCTAAATACTCGTTTACCTTTTCCTCATTCTGCTCGCGGTTCATAATACCGATAAGAACCGCTCTTTCATAATCTATGGACTTCTTTTCAAGCATAAACCTAATTTAAAGTGCAAATCTAGGTAACGATTTTTGTAAATTTGACTCCCCAACAAGAAAAACCATGATTTTCTCATTTTTAAAGAAGAAAAAGGGAAAGGACATTTTTACGATAGGCTTTTACAATCTAGAAAATTTGTTCGATACCGAGGACGATCCTGATACTTTGGATGACGAATTCACACCTAAGGGTTTTAAAAAATGGTCAATGAGGCGTTACAAGCGCAAGTTGTATAAATTAGCTAAGACCATTTCAGAAATCGGAGATAAAACTACCAAAAACCCACCAGTAATACTGGGTATTGCGGAGGTAGAGAATGAGCGGGTTGTTCAAGATTTAATTAATGCAGAACCCCTTCGCAATATCGATTATTCCTATGTTCATTACGATTCGCCAGATGAGCGAGGTATCGATACGGCACTGATTTACCGAAAATCAATTTTTGAAGTATTGTATTCAGAACCCATCACTTTGATGATTTTTGAAAAAGACGGTAGACGCGATACCACACGTGATATTCTTTATGTAAAAGGGAAATTAAATAATGAGGAGGTTCACATTTTTGTCAATCATTGGCCTTCCCGTAGAGATGGTAACGACGAAACAAGCTATAAACGCCTGAAGGCTGCTGAAACTATTAAAGAATATATGGCCCATATTGATGAAAAAATTGAAAACCCCAATTACATTGTAATGGGCGATTTTAACGATGGCCCAAATTCAGAAAGTATTCAATCGCTTATGCAGTCGAAGCATTTATATAATCCGATGGAAAAACTACTTAATCCTGAACGGGGAAGTGCTAATTACCGGAAAACCTGGATGCTGTTTGACCAAATTTTGGTTTCTCACAATTTATTGAATTACGAAAAAGGGACTCACAGTTTTGCCCATGCGAATATCTTTGACGAAGCTTTCTTAACCGAGTTTAAAGGAAAATACAAGGGCACCCCCTATAGAACCTATGCAGGAAGAAAATACATCGGGGGTTATAGTGACCACTTTCCTGTTTATATACAATTGAAGTATAACGGCTAGTAGTTTGAAGAAAGGATCAGTTGTTCACTGAGAGCAATTTCACTTCGAATATAAGTACTGAACCGCCCGGAATTCCTCTTTTATCAAAACTACCGTATCCCAAATGAGCGGGTACTAGAAGTAAGCCGTTACCACCTACTTTAAAATAGGGGATGCCTTCTGTCCAACCATTTATGACCTGTTGCAGGCCAAAAGAAATACCCTGCGCATCGCTTTCGTCAAATACCGATCCATCTAAAAAGTATCCTTTATAAGCGACGGTAACATTTGAGGCAGCTGACGGCTGCGCTCCTGTACCTGTATCATCGATAATATAATACAAACCAGAATCACTTCTTTGTGCAACTAATTTATTGTCAGTGATGTATTTGGAAATTTCTTCTTCGTTTTGTGCCTTGAAGTCTATTTTCTCAGCTTTCTTATCACCATTACATGAAACGAAAAGAAACAATAATGCGACAAAAGGGAAATACTTCATATTGGGGGCGTTTTCAGATGTCAAATATATAAAACCGCTAAACTTTGCTGCTGTTTAGACCTTCTTTATTTCTGTAAGATCTAGTAATTCTTCTCCACGTAATCTTAAAAGTACCTGAGCTGTGGTTATTACGTCTTTTTCACAGTAGGTGATAATACGGTCAATATCATTTTCCTCATAGTATACGTGTCGAACTTGACTACCATCAATATCATCTTTAGGCGATGGAATACCCAATATGTTTGCCAATAGTTTAAGGGAAGTGAAATGTTTATAATCCCCAAATTTCCATAGTTCCATAGTATCTAGATGCGGAATCTCCCATGGTTTTTTACCAAAGAGATTTAACTTGTAAGGCAGTTCTAGTTTATGTATGATCATTCGTCTAGCGATATAAGGGAAATCAAATTCTTTAGCATTGTGACCACATAACAAGTGTTTACTTGTGCTAAAATGAGTATTTAGAAGATTTTTGAACTCCTGTAGTAGTTGTTTCTCATCGCCATGAAAGGTAGTGGTTCTAAATGTGCGTATAGTTCCTTTAAAATTGAAATAACCCACTGAAATACAGATAATTTTTCCGAATTCGGCCCAAATTCCTGCGCGTTCGTAAAATTCTTCGGGTGTAAATTCATCTTTGCGCTGGTATTTCGATTTCTGATCCCAAAGGGCTTGTTTTTCAACATCGAGTTCGGCAAAAGACGCTGTTTCAGGTACTGTTTCTATATCGAGAAAAAGAATATGTGCTAAATTGACTTTATGTAACATCTACTGCTAATTGGATATACAATTTTTGTGGAAAACAAGATACAAAATTTGAGATTTGAGTCTCGACGAATTACCTATTTCCCAAAAGAATAGAACCGACTTGTGAGTCGGTTTAGGCTTAGAAAAGCAGAGGTAATTATTTCAATAACCTATAAGTCAAAAGGTTTTATCGATTAAATGCAGCGAAATCAAAATCTAATTCCATCCAGTTTATGCACACAGACCAAGCAGTCTTTAAAATTCAAAATAGCGTTTGCTGTTTTACAGGATTTTCGTGATCCAACAACCACTTTTTTCGATGTAATCCTCCTGCATAACCAGTTAAGGATCCATCGCTTCCAATTACACGATGACAGGGGACAATAATCCACAAAGGGTTCTTTCCATTTGCGGCCGCCACGGCCCGAATGGCTTTTACATCGCCCAGTTTTTTGGAAAGTTCTAAGTACGACAGGGTTTTTCCATAGGGAATATGGAGTAGTTGCTCCCAAACGCCTTTTTGAAAAGGGGTGCCCTGTGGATTTAATTGAAGATCGAATTTTTTACGTTCTCCTGCAAAATATTGCTGTAACTGGCAGGCCGCCTCTTCAAGCACAATAGGAATCACGGATGTAAGATGCTTTTCAGTGTTCAATACCGATACTACAGATAGCCCATCTTGGGTGCCTTCTAATTTTGCCGTTCCCAGAGGAGTCGATATATAGGCGGTTTCCATGGTATCATTCTTCTTTGGTTTCGTTATCTAGAAGTCCTGATTTTTTCGCTCTGATTTCCCAATTCTTTCGAGCTAACTCTTGCAAATCAGCCACATTATCACTTTCGTCCATTATTTCTAAGCCTAATAGCGTCTCAATAATGTCTTCCATGGTAACTAGGCCACTCACAGAACCGTATTCATCAACAACAAGCGCAATATGGATTCTTCTTCGAATGAGGGTGTCAAAAAGTACCGGAATTGGCGTATTGCGCTTTGTAATCAAGATTTCTCGGCGAATCTCAGCTAAAGGTATTTCGCCATTACCATTGACCATTTCCTCAAGCACATTGTTTTTAAGCACAAAACCTGTTATATGATCTTCTTTTTGACTATACACCGGAATCCTCGAAAAGCGGAGTTTAGGATTCTCATTGAAGAACTCCTGTACGGTTTGGTCTTCAGAAGCTATCTTTACCACGGCCCGGGGGGTCATAACATCTTTTACCAATACTTCATCAAATTGCAATAGATTCTTGATTATTGTAGATTCAGATTTTTCGAAAACACCGTCCTCATGTGCAATATCAGCCATAGCCGTAAAATCTTCCCTACTAAGCGCACTGCCATGATGCCCTTTTCCACCAACCAATTTTGTAAACAGTTGTAGTACCCAAAGCAAACCGGTATATTTTAACGCCAAGACCATAATGCGTAAGGTTTTTGCGGTAAAATTTGACAGTTGCTTCCAGTAAGTGGCTCCAATTGTTTTGGGTATAATCTCGGAGGCAACCAAAATCAAGATAGTCATTATCGTAGATACGACACCGACCATCAAATCTTCAGTAAACTCGATGCCAAGAAAAGACCGTGTTGTAGTACCATACAGCTGGGCATAGGCCGCTTTCGCTTGCACACCTACCAAAATAGCACCGACAGTATGCGCTATGGTATTGAGTGTTAGAATGGCAATTAGTGGTTTATCGACATCCTTTTTAAGTTCTTCCAAAGTTGTCGCATAGACTTTTCCTTCCTTTTTCTTGACGTTAATAAAGGTAGGATTTACGCTCAAAAGGACAGCTTCCAAAATAGAGCAGAGAAAAGAGAAGAAAATGGAAATTACAGCGTAAAAAATCAGCAAGCCCATGTAGTCTGGTTTTAAAATGCGAAGATACCAATTAAATCAGTATATAAACCTGTTCAATCTATGGGCAAGGATGCTTGGTAAAACACCTGTTGCACGGCTTCCCGTATTTTAAGTTTGTACAAATTGCGATGATCTCTAGTAGGGTTTACGCGATTGGAAAGAAAAATATATACTAATTGGTTTTCTGGATCGGCCCAAACGAATGTACCCGTAAAACCAGAGTGTCCAAAACTTTCTGCACTTACTTCTGGTGCAGGATAGGCCTCAGAAAAAGCAAGTGCGCTATTATCTAAAGAAGGCTTGTCAAAGCCCAGTCCTCTGCGATTTTCGTTGTCGGGATATTGCACCTTTACAAATTCCCTTAGGGTGGCTTCGGAAATATATCTTTTGCCATTGTAGTTGCCATATTGCATATACATTTGCATGAGTTTGGCCAAGTCGGTGGCTGTAGCAAATAACCCGGCATTACCAGAAACCCCACCTAATAAAGAGGCATTTTCATCGTGCACCCAGGCTCGTGTAAGTGTATGGCGGAATAGGGTGTCCTCCTCGGTGGGTACGATTTGGTTGATGTATCCTTTTGTTTTAGGTCGAAACCCCATGGTAGTGGCTCCAAGTGGCCGATAGAAAGTACGCTCAAGGTAGTTTTCATACGATTGACCCGTTAATTGTTCGATCAGTTTCGGGAAAATCAGAAAAGTTAAGCCAGAATATGTATACTTCTTTTCTTCTGATACTTTCGACCGATTGATGATTCGGTACATTTTTCGATTGAAGTTGTTTTTGATATATAATTCGTCATAGGCTTGCTTTTCATATCCTCGTTTCGGCCCCCTTCTTACAAAACGTTTTTTGATACCCCCATTCTTTTTAAGCACGGTATTCAGAAAAACGATATACGGTGTCAATCCTGCTTGATGGGCTAGAATTTCCCTAAGCGTTAGTGCTTTCTTGTCCGATACTTTAATCCAAGGCTTCCAATAGGTGCTAAACGGTTTGTCTAAATCAAGTTTTCCTTCATCCACCAATTTCATAAGAGCGGGCAAAGGGCCGGTAATTTTAGTAACCGATGCCAAATCGTAAATATCATCTAAAGCGACCCGTTGAATACTATCATAGGTATGAAAACCGTAGGCCTTATGGAAAATAATTTTTGAGTCCTTAGCGACCAAAATTTGTGCTCCGGGGAAAGCCTCCATAATTATTCCTTTTGTAATAATGGAATCCACTTTGGCGTGGATATAGGTAGAATCTAAATGTACTTCAGAGGGGTTGGCATGAGTGAGTACGTTGAGGTCAGAAATGAGCATTTTTGGCCCAGTGGCCTCCTGTGCAAAGCCCATAACACACAATAAACCAAATAGTATAAAAAATGGTTTTCTCATTTTTGAGAGTTTTATAGTAACCCTTTATCGCCCGAAGCGATCGAGAGCTCAGATAGACAATTTTGGTGACCAATGGTTTGTCGAGTACTTTAGAAATGAACAAAAGCAGCTTACATCAACCGAATGGCATCTTTTGCAAAGTAACTAGCAATGATGTTGGCTCCTGCTCTTTTGATCGCAATCAATTGCTCCATCATAACCGCATCATGGTCTAGCCATCCTTTTTCGGCGGCCGCTTTTAACATGGCATATTCTCCACTAACCTGATATACGGCAACTGGAACATCAACTTCATTTCTGATTTCTCGAACGATATCTAGATAGGCTAATCCCGGTTTTACCATTACGATATCAGCGCCTTCATCGATATCAGCTTGGGTTTCGGCGATGGCTTCGAAACGATTGGCAGAATCCATTTGATAAGTTTTTTTGTCTTTGGGCACATTTTTCATAGCAACCGGTGCGGAATCTAAAGCGTCGCGAAAAGGGCCATAAAAGGCACTAGCATATTTGGCACTATAGCTCATAATACCGGTGTTTATATGGCCTTCATCTTCCAAGGCCTCTCGAATGGTCAGTATACGCCCATCCATCATATCACTAGGCGCTACGAAATCTGCTCCAGCATCGGCATGGCTAACACTCATTTCGGCAAGAATTTCCGAAGTCTCATCATTTAATACCTGCCCGTCTTGAACAATACCATCATGACCTAAGGAAGAAAACGGGTCTAATGCAACATCAGTCATGACCAACATATCTGGGCAAGCACTTTTAACCGTTTTGATGGCCAATTGCATCAAACCGTTAGGGTTAAGCGCTTCCGTACCCTTATTATCCTTTAAATTATCAGGCACTTTTACAAAAAGAAGCACTGCGCAAAGCCCCATATTCCACAGTTCTTTTACCTCTTTCTCAAGATGATCTAAACTCATACGATAATAGTTGGGCATAGAAGCTATCTCTTCCTTTACATCATTGCCTTCAACAATGAAAAGTGGAACTAGAAAATCACTAGGCGTAATAATAGTTTCTCGTACCAAATGTCGAATAGCATCATTGGTTCTCAAGCGTCTATTTCTTCGGAGTGGATACATCTTTGGAATTTAAATTCAAAGTTAATTAATATTCGGATGAAGCAGGTATCAAGCTCATTCGATTGCTTTATTCATCTGTTCTTTACAATCAATAATTTCAAGTAGGTCTTCCTTCAAGCCATAGTCCGCCCATAGTTCGAGATCCTTTTTAATCGACAGCGGATTTTGATCAGCATCAATATAGGTTCGTATAGACGCTACCGTTGACAAATCTATGGCATCTATTTTTAGGATGGAATTTTTGCCAGGAATGGTATACTGCCCTTCGTAATCATAGCAAAACACTAAAACTCGATCTCCGATGGCTACATTGCTTTCATGGAAACAATCTGTAATAAAGAATTTTTGCCCGGCATAACTATTCTCACCCAGATCTTTGATTTTGTAGACCTTATCCAATTCAACTACCCCCTCTTGCGACGTATATAAAGGCCCAGGATCATCGGTAGGCTCATTTAGTGCTCTCAGTGTTCCTTCGAATACCAATGAGAGTTCATCGCCACAAGCCCCAATAAAGGGCCCTGATTTTGGCCACCAGTAAGTGTACCCGACATGCAAAGTATCTTGGGTGAAAACCACCTCAATATCACTTTTTGTTTTTTTGGTATTGCAAGCAGCCAAACACATTTGAACAAGCAAAATTAGATGAAGAATGTTTTTTCGGTACATTTCCTAGAATTAATCTAATCCAAATTTACGATTTACTTTTGCCGCTTTGTCTATCCATTTTTTGGGAGCTTTAAACCGATAGCCTAAATAGATCTCGGCAAAGGTAATGTCATCTTGAAGGATAGTATTTGGGTTTGCATCATACTCTACAAATTGAAAACTTACATTTAAGCCTGTAAAGAAATGCTCTGAGTTGTAACCTATAGCTGTTCGTAGCATGGTTTGAAACAAAAAAGCAGAATTATTATTTTCCGATGATTTTGTAAAGTTAACTCCAAACCCTGCGGTTATACCTGCGGCAAGTATGATATGTTTTTTGACTACCCAGTTATAATAGTACCCTGGCCCGAGTGCAAGGTTAATGGCCTGGTTTCCCGTGAAGAGGCCGGTATTTTGAAGATTAAACCTTGTGTAGTACATCGACAAACTTGGAATAAAGCTACCGGCACTTTTTTTCTGCCATTCGTTTTGAAAACCAATGGCTCTGAAAGAGAATTTGTCGTTAAAGATATAGCTTGTTGTGCCGCCTATTTTCAATGTTCTAGCCTCTGGGAAGGATAAAAAGTCAATCTCTTCAAGATTCCCCAAAAAAAATCCCTTTTGCTTGTAGAAATCTAAGGTTTGCATCCACTTGCCCATAAACATTCTAAAGTTTAAGGTGAAAAGTTTTGAACCCTTGTTATCTTGATTCTCGGAAAAGAAATTAGGGGCATAACCTAGATCTAATTCCACTGATCTAAACAGAAATGATATTCCAAGATAGGTTTTATCATTTGGAACAAGGGAAGTTATTTCGTTGGTTTCAGTGTTGGTAAAGACAAAACTATTGGAAGTATTTTGAACCCCAAGACGAACGGTTACTTTCTCGGGAAATTTTCGAACATATGCCGAATCTTGTTGAGCAAAACCTGCCAAGGAATACAACAAAATTATAGTAGTTATACCTGTTTTTGACTTCAATAGCGTGCCTGTTAATCTGTAGATAGCGATGCGTTATAGGTTTTAATTCTGCCAATTGGTTTTGACAAGTGCAATTAAACCCATTCTCTAGGGTTTTTCAATACCTCCAATAGCTTAGCCTCCTCACTTCCCTTTTTTGGCTGATGATCATATTGCCATTGTACATGTGGGGGCAGACTCATCAGAATACTTTCGATACGCCCATTGGTCTTCAGGCCGAATAAAGTGCCCTTATCATGAACCAAATTGAACTCTACATATCGTCCTCTTCGAATTTCCTGCCAATCACGCTGAAGCCGAGTAAATTCAATATCTTTACGTTTTATAACGATGGGTACATAAGCTTCTAAAAAGCTATCACCCACTTCGGTGACAAAGGCATACCAATCTTGCATTTGCATCTCATCAGTAGTTTTGCAATAGTCAAAAAATAGTCCGCCTAAACCTCGAGCTTCATTGCGATGTGAGTTCCAAAAATAGTCATCACACCGCTTTTTATATTTCGAATGAAATTCACCATGGTGTGCATCACAGGCTCTTTTACAAACAGCATGAAAATGAATAGCATCTTCGTCAAAGAGATAGTAAGGTGTTAAATCTTGACCACCTCCAAACCATTGATCGACAATATTTCCATTTTTGTTATACATTTCAAAATAGCGCCAATTTGCATGTACCGTCGGAACCATTGGGTTAGTCGGATGCAACACCAAACTCAATCCGCAGGCAAAAAAATCGGTATCTTCAACACCAAAATAGGCTTGCATGCTTTTGGGAAGGGCGCCATGAACTCTTGAAATATTGACGCCTCCTTTTTCAAAAACCGCTCCCTTTTCAATAACACGAGTTCTTCCTCCACCTCCTTCGGGTCGCTCCCATATATCTTCTTTGAACTTGGCTTTGCCGTCAACTTCTTCGAGTTTTGAAGTAATGGTGTTTTGAAGATCTTGAATATATGCGTAGAATTTATCCTTCATAATTCAATTCATAAAGTTCCATATCTAGCGGTGCTTCCCCTGGGGGAGTATGTGCCTGAGCCAACACCTTTTTCCAAATATACCCACATTTTTGTGCAACTCGAATACTACCGAGATTGCTTTTATGCACAATGATTTGAAGGGTTTTCAACTCCAGATCTTCCAAGGCCCAGGTAGAAATCGCTTTTATTGTTTGGCTCATATAGCCCTTTCCTTCTACTTGGTAGCCAATGCAATACGCAAGTTCGCCTTGCTTCTTTGTCCAATCAAGATTTTTAAGATAGACCAAGCCGATTAGGGTATGATTTTCTTTTTCCTTTAAAACAAATAGGAATTCTTCTTTAGCTTCAAACGCTTTAACTTTTCGTGCAACAAAGTAGGTAGATAGATCGGGAGTAAGATTTTGTTCTAATGTTTTCGGAAAGAATCGCTGTAAACGTTCTTCATTTATCGTACAAAAATCACAGATACGCCAGGCATACTTTTCATGTATGGCATCTAGATAATAAGTTTCAAATTCTATAAACACAAGTGGCTCTTTTGGTCTTCTATACGAGAGTCTTATACTCCTTTACGGCATCGATAAAGGCTTTTGCATTATCAACGGGCACATTGGGTAAAATACCATGACCTAAATTTACAATGTATTTATCCTTGCCAAATTCGTTGATCATTTGGCGTACCATTTTCTTAATGTCAGAAGGTGGAGAAAGTAAACGAGCTGGGTCAAAATTACCCTGAAGCGTAATGTTTCCTCCGGTTAGGTAGCGCGCATTTCTTGCGGAGCAAGTCCAATCGACACCTAGGGCAGAAGCACCCGATTTTGCCATTTCACCCAAGGCGAACCAGCACCCTTTTCCGAAAACTATTACTGGGCTTATATTCTTCAAAGCGTCAATAATCTGCTGAATGTATTGCCATGAAAATTCTTGATAATCTACGGGAGAAAGCATGCCTCCCCAAGAGTCAAAAACCTGAACAGCATTTACGCCGGCCTTCACTTTTGCTTTTAAATAGGCAATGGTAGTATCGGTTATCTTCTGTAACAATTCATGGGCTACGAGAGGTTGGGTAAAACAAAGTTCTTTGGCTTTGTCAAAGGTTTTGCTGCCTTGACCTTGAACACAATAGCAAAGAATCGTCCACGGAGAACCTGCAAAACCGATTAATGGCACCTCATTGTTTAACTTTTCTTTGGTGGCTTTGATAGCATCCATTACGTATCCTAGCGTATCATTGACGTCAGGTATGATTACCGAATCCAAATCTTGTCGCGACCGAATGGGGTTAGGCAGATAGGGCCCAAAATCAGGTTTCATCTCAACCTCAATGTTCATTGCTTGCGGAATCACCAAAATATCTGAAAATAAAATCGCCGCATCCATACCATATCTTCGGATGGGCTGTACCGTGATTTCGGAAGCCAATTCGGGAGTTTGACATCGGGTAAAGAAATCATACTTGGCTTTGATCTCCATAAATTCCGGGAGATATCGCCCCGCTTGTCGCATCATCCAAACTGGAGGTCTTTCAACGGTTTCGCCCTTTAGGGCTTTTAGGAATAGGTCGTTTTTTAAACTCATACTTAATTTTAGTTCGTCATTGTAAGGAGCTTGTCGCGATCTGGCTATCTGTTTTAATCTTGTTCAGAGCTTCAACAGATCGTTTCGCCGCATGCGCTCTCTTGCAGAAGTACAACCTCCACGCAAAGACGCTTTTATTTAACTCTTGTTATTCTCATTCACCAACTCAATCACACTTTCGACCGTCGGAATCTTGGCCACACGAACATCAGTAAAATGTTTCCTAGCCTCGGATGCTGTTGTTTCTCCAATACAATAGGCTGTTCTTTTATCTGCGGTATTTTTTGATAAAAAGCTCGCTACTCCTGAAGGACTGAATAGTAGAACCCGCTTTACGCCATCTGGTACTTTTATCGCAGCCTGCTTCGTTTTATAGGCTATGACTTCGTTGACTTGAATATTGTTTTCCGCTAAGATATTGGGCAACTCGTCCAAACGGATATTGCTACAAAAATAAGTGACTTCTGTTCCATCCATAAATTCCACAAGATGTTCAGCCAGAGCTTTTGCATTAGGCGCAGCGTGGGCCACTTTTCCAATTCGAGACTCAATCAGTTTTTTTGTACGACGACCTATACAGTAAATATTTTTAAACTTTAGCGTAGTGGTATCAACACTATCAGTGAGTGCTTCAACGGCATTCTTGCTAGTGATAATAACGTTTTGAACATCTTTCTTTAAAGATGCTACCGGCAGACGGTTGGAATAGATTTGAACGAAATCATCGGAATCAACTTTCATTCTTTTATCGAACAATTGACGTTGCTCGGAAGTCAATTTTTTAGTGGAAAAAACGGTTGCTCGACGTTCTAACGCTACCAATTCGTTCATCAAGCGTTTACCGCCACGAGCCAGAATACTATTTGCACAATCGCGGCCCAAATGTTCATGCTCTCCCAAGCTTGCGCTTACCTCGGCTTCCAATTTTTTAGAACCGTCAACAGTCAATAAAATGCCTTTCAAAACAACTTTATCATCATTGTTGATGTAGCAAAGACCTCCAATTGGAGCTGTACAACCTCCCTCTAACAATCTCAAAAATTCACGTTCTTGTGTGACACAGATTTCCGTTCTTTCGTGATTCAACTCAGCACAAATCTCCCGTATTTCTTCATCAGCTTCCATGGCGACAACCATGATAGCTCCCTGTGCGGGTGCGGGAACCATCCAGGTTAATCCGATGGTATCTTCGGGTTCTACTCCAATACGTTCCAATCCTGCAGCAGCGAAGATCGCACCATTCCAGGTGTTATTTTTTAACTTTTCAAGTCTACTATTTACATTTCCTCGCAGATCGACAACAGTATGCGTTGGATAGCGATTCAACCACTGTGCTTTTCTACGAAGGCTTCCGGTGGCGATAATGCCATCTGGTTGGGCAAGAAATTCCTGATTGTCTTTATACGCAAGAATATCCATGAAGTTGGCGCGCTCTAAAACCGCTGCTTGAACAATTCCTTTAGGTAAAGCGGTTGGTACATCCTTCATAGAGTGAACGGCAATATCGATATCGCCGTTGAGCATAGCAAGATCTAAGGTCTTGGTAAAAATGCCGGTGATGCCTAACTCGTATAGTGGTTTGTCAAGAAAGATATCGCCAGTAGACTTTACCGGAACGAGCTTCGTTTGATGACCCCGGGCTTCGAGCATATCTTTAACGGTATTTGCCTGCCATAGTGCTAATTCACTATCGCGGGTACCGATGCGTATCACCTTGCTCATTGCAGGCTGTCAATTTCGAGTTGGAAAACTTCTTTGATCAGTGCGAGACTAGTATCTGAATCTACAGCATCGTCTTTGAGGTGGTTGGCGAACTGCTTGGTAATCTTCTGAATAATACGATTTGAAATAAGGTCTGCCTGTTCTTCGTTAAAATCTACTTGCTTTTTAGATTGGTAGTCCATCTCTTCCTCCTTCATCGTTTTTAGTTTTTGCTTCAAGGCCTTAATTACAGGAGCAAACTTACGGGTTTCCAACCATTGAATAAAGTCACTTTTTATTTCCTCAATGATGGCTTCGGCGTGTGGAATAAACTGTTTGCGACGCTCTAAAGTCTCATCAGTCATTTGTGAAAGATGATCCAAATGTATCGTTGTAACATTATCTAAATCTATGACGTTGTCTGCAACATTTTTGGGTATCGATAAATCAAGTATCAGTAGTGGTTTCTTCGTATAAATAAGTTCTTTCGAGATCGTAGGTGAATGTGCTCCTGTGGCAACCACCAGAACATCTGCCTTCCTAATTTCGGTCTGTAAATCGCCAAAGTCTTTTACCGTAAGATTGAACTTTCCCGCGATTTTTTCCGCTTTGTCTCTAGTGCGGTTAATCAACGTTATGTGCGGGTTTTTTGTATGTTTTATAAGGTTTTCACAGGTATTTCTTCCTATTTTTCCAGTGCCAAAAAGGAGGATATTTTTATGTGATATCTCTGGAACGTTCTTAAGTATGAATTGTACAGAAGCGAAAGCTACTGATGTAGCCCCAGAAGAAATTTCGGTTTCGTTTTTAATACGTTTGCTCGCTTGAATGACCGAATTGCACAAACGCTCAATAAACGGATTCGCGATACCCGCTTTTTTAGAACGATTAAAACTCTGTTTTAGCTGACTGACAATTTCGAAATCTCCGAGTATCTGACTGTCGAGTCCGGTACCTACTTTAAACAAATGACCGATAGCATCATTGTTCTTGTACACATAGGCCACCTCTTGAAATTCTTCAACAGTACCCTGGGTATGCTGACAAAGTAGTTTAATCAATTGAAAGGGATGTTGCGCAAAACCGTGCAACTCAGTTCGATTGCAGGTAGAAGTTGCTAAAAGTCCGTCTATACCCTGTTCTTTAGCGTCTTCCAGAAGCGAACTCATCTGGGCGGCTTCCATACTGAAACGACCGCGGAGTTCAGCATCTGCCTTTTTGTAGTTAAGGCCTATGGTGTAAAAAGAATTGTGTCTTGAAATGTGATAATCCTTCATGCAGTTTACGCGAACGACAGCAAAAATAAGTTCATGAAGGTTAAAAAAGTAACGCTAGCGGAACAATTAATGTCGATAAGGGTATTTTTAGACGTATTTTGATGTATTTCCGTCGAATAGCACTATTTTTATACGGTTATCGGATGATTGACTTCATTTTATTTAGAACGTTTCTAAATAAAATGAATTAAATATATGTTCTTATGGAGGTAAAAAATGTCGCTGAAGGTTCATTCCATGAAGTTTTAATTGAAGATGGGTTTTATGTGCTTAAAATTCAGAACGATACTGCTCGTATTCAGAAGGTTAGTCGTGAAATAGATAGTTCGTTTATTCAGTTTCATTTCTGTTTGAAGGGCAACGCCAAATTCGTTTTTAATCAGGGTCGTTATGCCTTGGAAGTTTCTGAAGAAAATTCGCTTTTGCTCTACAATACCCAAATGGATTTGCCCCTGAACTTAGAACTCAATGCAAATTCTTGGCTTGTTTCTGTAGTAATGACCATTCGAAAATTTCATTCTCTTTTTTCCAAAGAAGCGAACTACATTCCTTTTTTAAGTGAAGAGAATAGAGATAAAAAATACTATACCCAAGAGGGTGTGAGCCCAGCAATTGCTGTAGTGCTAAGTCAAATAATGAACTACAACTTACATCCATCTATAAAGGAATTATATATTAAGGGAAAGGTGTATGAACTGATTTCACTGTATTTTAACAAAGGTACGGATGCAGATATAGAACAATGCCCATTTTTGGTAGATGAGGATAATGTTAGGCGTATCCGACAAGCGAAGGAAATTATGATCTCACGAATGGCCGAACCTCCAACCCTGGCTGAATTATCGGATGAGATCGGACTTTCGCTAAAAAAACTGAAAGAAGGCTTCAAACAGGTATATGGCGATTCGGTTTTCAGTTTTCTCTTTGATTACAAGATGGAATACGCTCGAAAAATGTTGGAAACGGGCCAACACAATGTCAATGAGGTTGGACTAAAAGTAGGTTATAGCACTGCAAGTCATTTTATAGCTGCCTTTAAAAAGAGATATGGCACAACGCCAAAGAAGTATTTGATGAGTTTGGCTTAACAATTCGAAAATATGAATCTGAATCAAGTTACAGTGCCGTCAATTGATGTGGGTAAGGCCATTCTTTTCTACGAAAAGCTAGGGCTTCATTTAATAGTGAAGTCGCTGCCGCATTATGCGCGTTTTGAATGCCCCAATGGCGATGCAACCTTCTCTATTCATCGGGTTGAAGCCTTACCGAAAGGGAACGGTGCGAATGTATATTTCGAATGTTCCGATTTAGACGGTCATGTAAAAAATTTGCTAGAAAAGGGGATCGTAGTTGATGAACTTCCGAATGATAAACCATGGCTTTGGAGAGAAGCGCGCTTGCTTGATTTGGATAACAATCAAATCATTTTGTTTTATGGCGGAAAAAATAGAAAGAACCCACCTTGGCGCCTATAATACTATAAGGGCCGCGCTATCATACTAGCTGTATTCTTCTTAAGTACGCAGCAATAGGAAGCTCAGAAACTTCTACCTTATTTGAGCCCATCGAAGTATGTGATCAATGCATCTGGCCCTCTTTCTCAGATGTGATAATTCCACTGCCTTTAAAATATAGCCATCGAAAAAGTGCAACTCCAGAAAAAGCACATCATTTCCGAGGATGTTACATTTCTTGGATAGATTGTTACATGTTGAATATTCCTTTAGATCGAATGAATATACTTTTGGTAACAGAACTTTAAAAAATGGGGGCATAAAGCTAAAACAGTGAAAACTTCCTATAGGTATTTTTTTTGGGCACCGCTTCTTACAAAAGCGTGAATTTTTGAAATACTATTAAACTGGATAATGAGAAACATAAAGAAACAACATGCACAATAGCACACCTTATAAGATTCTTAGGCTGCCATAGAAGCGCTTCTTTAGGGTCAATTTGGTTCTTATCATAAATCCTTAAGTATTGAAACCTTGAGATACAATGAAGGTTTTAGTCCTGATTTTTTGCAAAGGCCAAAACGAAATTAAGAACACATTTTAAAAACATAGAATAATGAAAACCAAAGTAATATTAATTGTAATGACCGTTTCGGCCAGCTTGTGCTGTATGGCCCAGAGCGATGAAGAGAAAAAAGCACTAAAGATGATGGACAGTATGATGGGAACCTTGCCTGATGATCAAAAGGCATTTATGCAACAGATAATGCAAATGGGGGAGGAAGCCGAAGTAAAGCGCAAAAAGGATAAAGAACAAGAAAATAGTGCACGTGAAAAACAAGCCAAAATTGACGCAAAAAAAGGTGAAATGGAGTTCTATTGGCGCAATAAAATCGCTAGCAATACACAGGGAAAATTTGAGAATTGGACCCATGGAACTGCGGAAATTAAAGTTAGGTTTTACGACTATAAGACAAAAAGTGAAACCTACTTAAATATGGGTGCAATTTCTTCGAATGGGCAAATTTCGTTGCAATTTCCCAGTTTAGATTACAGCAAATGGCAGACCGTACCCATCACAAAACCATTTGGTGAAGGAGACCTTATGATTTCAAGTTCCTTAGACCTAGACTTTTCGAATAAAGATGTTCGCTATTTTTCAACCCAACATAATTTGGGGGTTTACAAAGGTGATACCTACTTAGGTTTCTTACATCTTGGCAATACTATAAAACCTGTTGTCAACCTCAACTCACCCTGTTGTTTCTATAAAGCAGGTGATGGCTACGCCGCCCACTGGGTTTTTATGAGCGAAGCCAATTCCATTTCAGGCACTCATGGCGGAGCGACAAATATTGTTCATGATTTACAGTTTCGAAAAGGTTGGAATTTGATTATGATTCAGGTAGAAGGCATCACGAAAGAAGATAGCTCATGGAAAAACAAGTACTACAAAGCGACCACCAAACTACCAGCAGATGCGAAATATTACTTTCATTCAAATCAATAAAAATTAGTGATGCAATGGGTATAAACCTATAGGGGCCGAGCGATCAAAATTCCTGTATTCTTCTTTATCTTCTTTAAATACTCCGCAAGAGGAAGTTCAGAAACTTCTACCTTCTTTGAACCCGTAGAGGCGTGCAATAAATGAATACGGCCGTCTTTTTCACGGGTTGCGATTCCGGTATGCGTCACATCGAGTCCGTTAATTGAAGTGGCCAAAGCAATGATATCTCCGGTCTGAATTAAATGTTCGTTCGCTTCGATCTGGTCTTGAGGAAGGTAGCAAAAACTTTCTTTGGCCAATTCTCTTTCGGTGGCAAGAATCTTTTCAAAGTTAGCGTCATCTTTTAGAAAAGGATATAATTCACGATGCGTTCCCATAAAATTGATGTCTTTGTTGACTGCAATTCCACCCACTTCCGCTGTGATGTCTTTCAGTAAACCCTTTTGCTGGTTATTGCGAATCCATTCTGTAAAATAATGTAGTCTAGAGCCGTATCCATCGAGTATTCCATCTTTATACCGAATGGTTTTTAAGGTATCGGTAAAGCTATCAAAATCAGCTTTCCCATCTCTTAAAAGCAAACTAAACGCAAGTACATTTTCGACATAGGTCGTACAATCTAATCCTTGTAAATTAATGACCAATGATTCTTTTTCACCGATCTCCAAAGTTTTGGCAACATAAGGAATTCCCATAAAAGTCTTTCCAACTGCAACCAGGGTTACTCCGAAATCGCGCTCTAATAGGCCATCGATTTCAACGATTTTATTTTCAAAGGCTTTTTTGTCAGCAGGGGAGCAAGTGATTTGCTGGGCAAAAGAGACTTGGGCGGTCAAAAAAAGAATTACGAACAAATGCAGCGTCTTCATAGGGTTGCGATATACTTCTCAAAAATACGCAATAATTGCACCATATTTAATGGCCTATGAGTTCTTAAATCGTCTCATTCAGCAATCGAATTTTAATTCTGTTCGTAACAAATCTGAATTTCATGCTACATATAATTTGCACACTTCATCAATAGTGCTTTTCCAGCTCGGTTTTTTTACCGAAATTGAAACTTCGAATTTTATAAACCTAAAAACACAATATAGAATGGCCGACGATTTTGATTTATTAGAAACTGATTCCACTTCAAAACAAGAAAAAGTAGATGTCAATTGGGGCAAAGCTGTGGACCAAATGAAGTCCAAACTTGCACAAGAGGATGATCCTGAAGTGCGTCAAAAAATATTGAATGCCACCCTTGATGATGTGGTGGGGATGGCCGAAAAAGATAGAAAGTCTTTACTAGAAGCTATCAAAGACCTGACAGATTACCAAGATGAAGTAGGTATTATTTTCGAAAAATTCTCAACGCTAAATGCGGCAGAGCAAAAAGTTATCGACGATGCGCAAAAAGCATTAGAACGTGCCAAAGTGGCCTTGGAAGATGCTGAAAATGTTAAAGACAATTGGTGGAACAACCTCTGGGGTAGAAAATCAAAAATAAAAAAACGTCAAGCAGAATTGGATGCTGCGCAAAAGACCAGAGATGGAGCCGACTTGAAAGCAAAGCAAATGTTCCAAGAACGTATCGAATCTGCAGATGTACAAACCTTGCTAAATGAACTTTCTTACAAGAGTCAAGCTGCCGTGGGGCGTTTGAAAAATAGGGAGAGTGAAATCAAAGAAGTGGAAGACAAACTTCAGGTTGCCATTGTTGAAGCAAGTAAGAACCACACTAAGGCGCTAGAAAAGAAAAAGGAAACTGAAGATAAGCTCGAAGAGCAATACGCCCTTCTAAAACAAGCCCGCCAGGCCTTAGATGAAATTTCCGATAAGCAATCTGCTGCCTATTCTGAAGCTATAGGTAAGGTGACCACCATCGAGCAGAAAGTGGAAGAGTTAGAAGGTTTGAAAAATGCCTATACGACCCTTGCAGCCAGTAAAGACAGTTTCGTTCACAAGCATAACTTGACCATTAAAGTGTTGACTTCATTGCGTAGCAATTTGCAAACACATCGAGCGAAATTGAAAAGTGATACTGACGAGCGATTGAAATATTATGATGGCTATGTAGTGGCTTTAAAGGCGCGTACAGACCAGGAATTTGCGGCAATTTTAGAACATTTAGGAGTCAAAACCGATGAGCATATTGGGCAGACTCTGGCTTCAATGCATACGGCAAGTGCCAAAGCACGTCAAGAAATGATGGATAACATTCCGGTGCACGAAAAAGTGATGCAAGGAGTATACTCTAGTTATGCAGAAGCACTACAGGAAATTCGAGTGAAGGATTCCGAGATTCAAAAGAACTTCGCCGATCGATATGGTATCGATATGAAGGAGATATTTGAAGAGTACTACGCTAATGATGGTGATACGCCTTCGAATGATGGCGATGATGACGCACCCGCTGCAGCACCTGCTGCTGAAGATGATTTGTTAAGTTAAGATCAACTTTTTAGTATTTTTTACTGTCAGTTCGAGCGGAGTCGAGAATAACTAGCTCTCGACTCTGCTCGAGAAGGCAACCTTCTATTTGATTCCCATATTTTAGTAAAATCAGACTTAGTTCATGGCCATAAACCAAATTGTTACACCTTTAGATAGTGCCGTTCTTGAAACCAAAGAACAGTACAAAATCTATTTTAAGATAGTGGCCCATGCGTTTAGCGAATTGGTAAACAGTATTGAGAAGGAAAATATTTGTACAGACGCTGAAGCGACTTTTGTAAAGCAATATTGCGAATTGTTGAGCTATTCGTTGGAAGCCTTCCGAATAAAATATCTTTTTGATGATGACGAAAAAATGCGGGTAGATTTAACTGAATCTGGTTTTCCAAATTATCTAGAATTTCGATATCTGTATAATGACTTGGAGTTGCAACAAGAGCATGTGAGTAAACTTCCTGAAGTAGCTCAGTTGAAATCTGAATTTCTTGAAACCCTATTGAAGGAAAAGCAACCTATAAATGACCGAAGGCTACACCAGGCCGCATCGGTAATCTATTATTCGTCAGTAGAAAAGCAGTTTATTTACAGACGTTTTGTGCAAGGCAAAATATTGCCAGTAATGGGCCTAGATGCCGCGCATATGGTGAGCTGGTCTTTTTACGACGTTACCTCCAACCGACCCTTTATATGCTTTATGTATTTTGATTTGCACAAGGAAAAAGTAGAAGAGGTAAAAGAAGAGATATATTCGGTGCTCGAGAATACTGCAGACCGCAATATGGATATCGATATGATGGCCTACGCTATTGATAAAAAGTTGCCCTATGTATTTCCAAAACGGATTAAAAAGATGGATCTGGGCCCTTTACATAGTGTTTTCGCCAAGGATGAATTGGATATTACCCATGTAATTCTAAAAGCGATTGTAGAGAAAACCTTTGACCTTTCTGCCTATGCGATTTCCCTTCATATTAGCGAGGTGGTTTCTACCGCTGAGTTCAAGGAAGGCAGTTTTTTCAATAAGCAGGTTTTACAAGTTTGGGAAAAGTCAAAGCCGAAGAACTATTTGTTTTGTCCACACCGGGTTATGCAAGCTATGTATGACAATATACCCGAAACTATTAACGCATTAACTGGAAATCCGATAGAGATTCCTAGTATCAAATTAGACTAATACCTATGGAACATAATAGCACATTTCCCATACAAAACTCGGAACTGAATGCGCTTCGTGACGAGGCTACCTCTTACTTAAAGGGCGTACAGTGGGAACAAGGCGGAAAAGCCAAAAGTCGCAATAAAAACAAAAAAGACGAGTCTATTTTGTTGTACTTGTCAAAGGCAACGGGCAATGCGGCTAATGAGGTCATTTCGGTTTCGAAAACAATTTTATCTTTAAAAAAGCGATTGCTTCCTGATTCTGTCGCCATTCCCCTGCATTTAAATAGAGCTTTGTATGCCTTACAAGAGGGCTTGACCTTGGGCATTTGGTTGCGAGACAGTTATGCTGATGCCTCGGGTCTGTCGACCTTAAATGAGCGCAAGTCTACCTTAGATGTGGGTCAGCGTCGCGAATACGATTCCAAACAGCAGACGGCCACGGCTTTTATGTTACACGGAATTGCCTGTCGTGTTTTATTCGATTTAAAACCAGTTGCTTCCGATGATTTGAGTGTGATGAAGAACAAGTTTGCTGGCATTCCTGAACTTTCAGTGCTTTCACCTTTAAAAGGAATTTCATGTATGTTGTTCTACTATGACAAATATATGAGTCATCCAGAAATAATAACTTCAGATGAAGAGGTAACCAATTTCACGGTGGTTTTCTTTGAAGCACTTATTTCAGAGATTCAACAACGTCTCAGTACTTTTGAATATACCGAAACCATTGAAGATCGTACATACAAACTTGAAAAAAGCGAGTTCGCGATTTCCGGATGGGAGAATGTCTTTGAAGGAACCGCAGTAAGCGTTGAGTTCAATAAAATTCGTTTTGAGGAAATTGTGGGTAACCGCGATGCCAAACATTTCGCCCGCCGTTTGACCGAACGGATGATGAGCTACGACTTTACGGCCAAAAAGAATCCCTTTCAAGAGTTAGGTGGATTCATGCCTGTTTTTATGGGCTATGGAATTCCTGGAACGGGTAAAAGTATGTTGATTGCGGCCATAGCCACCAAACTGAAAGAGCAGTGCGACGTCTTAGAGATTCCGTTTCTCTTCCATCCCATGCCTGACACCCTAATATCTACTTTTCAAGGCGGTTCTGCAGAGAAAATGGTGCAATGGATGAAGCCTTTACAAGACCCAAACAAATTGATTTTCGCACCTATTGATGATGCCGAAAATAATTTACAAGAACGAACCGCTCAAGGGGTTTCCGCTGGGGTAAAGGAAGTCATCGGGGTTTTTCTCAGATATACCGAAGGAGCGTATGCCATCAACTATGGCAACAGTTCAATCGGGCTGTTTACCAACCTTCCTGAAATGTTAGATAAGGCGGTGATATCAAGAGTTCAAGGGCGTTTTAAGATTGATGGAGCGCGAACCATACCAGATTTTATCGACCAAGACTACATCTGGTGGAGCAAGTTTGAAAAGACGATGCCAGATTTTGTAAATATGAAAAATCCTGAGAAATACGAATTTTTAAGTGAACAAGGGCTGGCTAAGAATTTAAGTGAGATTTTAAGCCAATCGGAAAAACCTACAGAAGCTAGGGTTTTGGAAATTTATGATCAGGTAGCAGCGAAGCACAAAACTGAAGAGCATATGTTCTTTGCAGCATTGTACAAGAACATTCAAAAATCGTTTCCATTTTTCTCTTCGAGGGATATCCGAAATATTCAAAGTGCCATCTCCCTGCGTTTAACCGATTTCGATCTTCCCGAAGATTGGTTCAATGATCCGAACTTATATTTTAAGAAGGACTATGAAACCAAGTTCGGAATGCTGAAAGAATTGATGAAAGCCAATATGAAGGGTCTCGATTTCTCGGATATCCGCAGACAAGAAACAGTTCGCTATCTAGATAACGTAGCAACTATTGCAGACACCGATTTTAAACGAAAAGTAGATGGTCGTGTGCACGATTTGAATGTGCAATTGGAGGCCAACAAAATATTTGAGAAAGGTAAATAATGGAAAAACTAAGGGCAGCGGGTTTATTCGGTGGTGCTTTGACGACCCTTTCGGGTTCGTTGGCAAAGCGTTATAATGAATGTCTTGGTATGCTTGGGGTAACCCCTACGAAACTCAAAACCTTTTCCATTGACGGCATGGGGTGGAGTCCGGAAGTTGCCGTGGAGAAGAAAGAGAACTATTATTTAAACACTGGAGAGGCCAATGTGAATGCCATCATCATCTCACCACAGCAGAAGGGCAAACCGGTACATATGCCTTCGCATAGTTTTGATCGCGATGTAATGGAAGCCGTTTTCGCAGCCTATGATCGCGAGATTCGTGATATTACTAAAGATTCTGCCTTGGTGCTTCATCTAGATCAAAAAGTAGATGCTTTTTTTGAACCGTTCGATTTATTGCGCTATGACAAAATAGAAGTCACTTTTGCACTTTTGAACGACTTGGATAAAAAGCAAATGGAGCAACAGGCTTTTATCAATTTCTTTAATAGAGATAATAATTTTATTGACCGTGATGTGCACCATCATTTATTGAATTCAGCAAAGGAATACGGCGATTTACGAGGGAGAAAATTAAAATTAGACCCCATACAACTCAAGGTAAGCTCCTTTTATACAAGGGCCTTTGGCGGTGTTTTTGTATTGAAGAACTTTGTGAAGAAAATACTGGTTTTTGAAGATGAAAAAATGTTTAAGAGGGCCATCAATGATTCAGCGCATGAGGTTATGCTATTTCATAAAGACCACGATGAATTGATTGATGCATTGGTTAGCAATTTGATTCTTCGAAAAGATTTTAAGGGGGCCATGCGCACGCCAAGGTACAATCGTATAAAAAAGCATGTCTTTGTTGAGGAAACAAAAAAAACAGACCACCCCCTAAGTGAGATTTTAGACAGTCATTTTCTTTTCAAAAAATACCTGAATAAGTTACCGATTGAAGTACAAAAAAAAATATCTGGAGTAGAATTGTATTACCAGCGGCTGATTGTAGACAAGAATCTAAAATTGCAGGAGTATGTAGATGCACATTTTATAAAGGTTTTGCATGAGCCGCATCCGTCTTTAAAAGAAGAAGAGGAAGAGCTGGCTTGGAAGCTATTATCGAAAATAGTACCCAAAGACCCGGTGCACTTATATTGGTATGATAAAGAACAGTTTTATAACTTTTATGATAGCTGGAAGCCTGATTATCAAGATTGGGTAATAGATAAGATATTGGAAAACAACCAAAAACATGGCCTATGACACTAGAAATAATTGTATTCATCGGAGCTATCCTTTTCGGAATAGTTTGGTATTGGAGAGAGTCTAAAAGCAACAAGATCTATCGCTTGGCGAATAGAATCACGCATGCCAAAGATTTGCAAATGAAATCGGATAATCGAAAGGGATTTATTCACGAACAGCCCTTTTTACTCCGTTTGGTATGGATTACGCTATTGTTTGCTGTTGGCGCGGGCATCGTCACTTTTGTTACGCCCATTAATGTGTTTTTTATTCAGTATTTCGCCTCCGCAATAGTAGGAACCTTGATTGGAAGTTATATCGCTTCTGCAGTGCTCTTTACTAGAGCAAGTACCAGTAAAGAGAACTTGGAAAAGGTATTTGACAAGGGTAAGGAGTTTGTCGAAGATTTAGTAGAGGGCGAAGAAGAAGAAGTCGAAGAAGCCAAAGCACAAAAAACTACCGAACCAGAACCTGAGGTTAAGAAGTCTGCGAGAGACCGGTTTAAGGATAAGGGGATGATTAAGTAGTGATCGAAAGCCAAAAAATAAGGTGATTACCATGTCGCATAAAGCTCTTGGAAATGACACCTGACAAAACAAAGACATCATGATAAAAGCATACTACAGTAAAGGGAAAAGGCAAAAACGTATCGTCATTATCGCTGGTATTGTATTAGCCGTGTTGCTGTTCTTTCTCCGAGATGACTACCAGCCCGCATTACTATTTTTAAGAAAATACATCTTTATTATTCTCTTGGGAATGGGTTTTCTATGGTTCACGCTGACCAAGTTTAGAAGTGCAGCAAGTACGGGAAAACGCCTCTTGATTCTAGTGGGGATAGTGGCTTTCTTTGCTACACTTTGGTTCTTCGGGTGGAAGCTGAATCTGTATAACTACATGCAGACCTATAATGTATACAACAACCTGAATTTAGAGGAATTGAATGAGTTACCCTTGACCCAAAACGAGCGGATTCAACCTTTTAACAACATCGTAACCATGGCTTACGAATCAGTAGGAGAGACACAAGAGGTTTCATTGCCCCAACTGGTCAGGGTAGACAGTACCAATCAATGGACCATGGCCGTACAGCCTGCCAAAGAATATACCTGGCAACGCATGAATGACGATACCGAGGAGATTTTTATGGTGGAAAGTACCTCGCCTTTTCCTCGTTTTTCAAACGAGAACCGCGTACCAGTTACCTTTTCGATTGGCGAATCATTGGCTTTTAGTCGCAATACCTACAATGCCGTAGTACAGCGTTTCAATTTTTTTCAATTGTTTACCATGGAACCCAGCGATGTGTTCTATATGAAAAATGACGAAGGTGAGTGGGTGCAAGTCGTGAATTTGATCAAGTGGAAAGGTTTTCTCTTTCCCTATCCGACCTACGGCGGGGTGATGGTAGTTGATTCAGGAGAACATGATTTCAATGATTATTTGGAACGCGTAACCATTGGAAAGGGCACTTATATCGCTCCTGATGAAATCAAAAATTACCCCTATTTGACCGGACAGAATACAGTAGCGGAACGTATTTCGCAATTGCAAGCCCAATCGCTTCAATTCTTGGGCGGATTCACCGATCCACTGCCCTGGAATATGAAGACAGCCGTAAAAATTCCAGAATTGCCCGAAGATCAAAATCAACAGCCTTACGTAACCGACTTTGATTTCGACGGTATGAAAACCGAAGCCGTTGACGGACTCTATCATTGGTTCGGATTGGAGCCCATCGGTGATGAAAGAACCAGTTTGGCCTTTAGTGTCATGATTCCTGCAGACGGCACCCAGAAGTTGTATTATTATGACCATGCCGCTAAAAAGGAAGGGTATGCAGGAGTATCCGCTATGCCTTTAAAAGTAATTGAATCAAAAAAGGAATACGATTGGTCCGTCAATAAACCTGTGGAATTTCGCCCATTCATAAAACACATTGCTGGGAAGAAACGCATGTTTGTTCTAGGAACAGTTGCAGCTATAAAAGATGAAGGCAAACAATTCGACGGGGCTGCAACCCCAGATTTGGCTTTGGTCGATGCGGAGTACCGCGATGTGATTTGGATCGATGCCAAACACCCTTCTAAATGGACAACAACCATCTTAGACCAATTGGGAGAAACCTGGAAAGCTTCTGAAAATCTTACAGATGAACAACTCTATCCCAACAAACAAGATTTTGACATAAAGCAACTTCCAACTTTAGATTCCATTCCCGCTATGGCAATTGACTCCATGGCGATGAAAGGGGTTGAGGTGTTGCAAGATAGTTTGAACTAGGTAAAATAGTTGGTTCCAACGCATGGTATAGGCAACCTCTTAGACCTTGACGCTCTGTCATTTCGAGCCGCTAGTCTAATACCCATGAAACCCATAAGAACCGTATCCATTCGGGCGATATACGATAGCGCGTTTACGGTCTTTTAATAAAAAGGCTTCGGTAACGTATTCAAGTACCTCTTCATCTGTATCGGTATCTTCAATACGAAGATCATCACTTTTATAGAAGGGTTTTGTACTTAAGGGTTTGCTATTGTCGAAAACAACCAAGTGCATTTTGAAATTTTTGTCGTAATCGTCGGAACTCTTTGTTTTAAAATAGTATCCTGTATAGGCTTTGTCTCGATATTGTAGAGACCGTTTCTCTATAAATAATATGGAATCTTTTTTGGAGTCAAAACGTTTAAAATTAAATAGGTTGGCTTCAGCCAAGGAACGTTCGTTTCTGTATTTATTTGGAAATAGACTAAGCTTAGCTGCAGCTTTCAATTTATTGAAGAGTAGTGCGCGACTATTGACATCAGCAGCCAAAGAATCAAACATACCCCATGGAATTCTTAATTCATCTTTGGCCAGTAAGGCTGCATAGGTAGTTCGTACTTTGGGATCTTTTACCAAAAGCAAACGATTAAAGAATTGTTTGACATCTTTTTCCTTTAAAAAAGGGTATAGTAACACCGCATAGTCCTCCAAAACCTTTGTGCTACCTGCAGAGGCTGATTTAGGGGGAGGCTGAGGATTGTATTGGTCTCGTTGGCCATACAACATTGTCGTTTGACCCAACTGTCGTTTCAACTGTATTTTGGCATCGTTTAAAATCTGTTTTCTGTACTTCTTATAGCTTTTAGGTTTTAGCAAGCCTTCGGCTTTTAAATTGGCAAGCATGGCAAAAATTGGGGACTTATATTCGGCGATGGCGCTATAATCTAAAATCTCTGGATATAGTTTTTTGGCCATAGGAAGGCTGTCCATATACGGTTTGAAGATTTTATAGATCTCAAATTTGTTGGAAACCAAAGGCAAATCCTTTGACATTAATTCCAACAAAAGGTCTACAGATTCCTCATCCGCCTTTTTAGTAATAGCTGTTAGTATTTTCGTTTGAGCGTTGGAGTTGTTATACGATTTGGCATAGAATTCCTTGAAAAACGAGTTTACCTGAGGGTCATCCAATGCCGCCAGTTTTTGAATGAGGTAGGATTGAATGTATTTTTTATCCTCTGGAAAATCGAATTCTGAGATATAGTATTTTAAAGAATCAATATGTTTTTTCTGAAACTTGATAAACGAATAGCCATCGGAAACAATACTATCGTTTTTTCGGAGGGCTTTGAAAAAGCTCGTTGTTTTATCAATCAAAATAGACTTACCCACAAGGGTGTCAAAAGGCGAAAAGTTTTGAAAAAAGTCGGTTACAAAACGACTCGGTCTATCAATAGTATCCACTTTTGCCTTCACTTCGTATAGGAGTCCGTTTTTTACGATATTTTTAATCAGTATGCCTCGGGTACTGGCAGTATCCGTTAAGGTAAGGTTGAGTTCGTAGGTTCCTTTTGAAAGCAAACTGTCATTTTCACTATGTATTTTAAAGCGTTTGTTGGCATATATTTTTTTGCGTAGCGCCCAGACTGAATCGATATGATCAAACATCAAGAAATCATGCGATTTGTTCAGTTCGACGGTTATCGCCTCGTTGTTTTTATTCTGATATACACTTTTCTTTTTGTAAGCACTATAGGGTTTTGGCTTATGCTCTCCGTTGTAGTAATTGCGACTGTTCTCAACGAACTTGACCGGTTTTACCGATGTTATGGTATTGAACAACATAGCAGTATCTCGTACTTTTTTAAAGGCATCTCTATAAACGGCTTCTTTGAGCTTAAAAGATGCGAAAAAATCGATCGCCTGCTGCTCATTTTTAGTGACAATTCCCAATAGGTAGTAATCTCCGCGCTTAAACGTGGTTTTTAAATGTAGGCTTGTATTTTTCACCTTGCTTATTTGCGCTTTGGAAGTCAAAGAATTTCCTTGGCAAGCCTTGTATTCGGGTTTCAATTTCAAATCTTGGTAAAACCGTTTTTGAATCTGTTTTAGCTCAAAAGTATCCTCTTCAATAAAATTGAAATCGTTCAGGGTGACCTTTCGTAAAAAGTAATAATCGTTGGTTAAAGAGTCGTAGGCTTGTAACAAACGTTGTCCTTTTCGGTGACGGTTGGTAAAATTGTAGAGCGGTGGCATTTCCACTTCAAAATCGTTATAACCAGATGAGATTTTGGCCACTTTTTTATCCAATTTTTTGAATTGGATACTATTGAAAATGGTATCGGAATATTGTGTCACATAATCACCCTTCCCTCCCATTTTGAAAACGAGAATCTCTAATGGGGTTACATAGATATGATACCGTTGGTGGTCGCCATTTTTTAGTTGATTTCGAATATCCAAGCCTTCAAAACCATTGCGTGTAATTCTTGTTTTTGCTATGATCTTTCCAGGAATATTTTCGAACAAAAGCTTGTCTAAATCATCCAAGGTATAGCTATTGTCCTTTTTTAAATAAGAAAAGGTATTGATGCGATTCAACATCACAAAACTCCCATTGGCTAAATCGGGGGAGATGTATGTGGTGTTGACGAATTCGGAAATAGGGTACAGTTTGTTCGGCAGATCAATGCTGAAGAAATCGTCATCGGGGCGAACCGTACTATAGGTATTTGCCAATAAGGTATCTTCTATTTTTTCCTTTAAAACCCTTCCTTTTGATGTAGATCGTGATGTCAACGGCCTGACCGTATACCCCATATCACGAAGCATTGCGATTACACCCTCCTGACCAGGTAAATGGGCCGCACCGATGCCGGAGAAGACTTTAGCCGTTCGCATAACAGAATCTAATTTCGTGGCCATATTCCGGTTACGAATGGTCAGCATATTTTTACGATAGTGGTCGGTATACATGGCCCTATCGATAGAATCGAGCATGTTAATATCGCGATTGCGATATGCATCTTGTAGCAGGGTCATGGGGTCAGATTCTTGCATCTTTTTCTGCAGCCACTCATCTGGTTTTTTCTTCATGGCGTTTAAGCTTGCCCTTCCGACAAGAGCTGATGATTCTTCGAGATCTTCGAGTGCGATTACTTTTTTACCGAATTTCTTTCCCGCCTGGTAAATGAACATATCCAAATAGGTTTCCTCTTCAAAATTTTGAGAGTACTCGTTGGTACGGTATAGAATACTGTTGACCCTACGATCTTCAAAGGCGAGGTACGCTCCGATTTCTTCTTTCTTTGGATTTTTAATGGCAAACGGATAGGTATAAAAGCCCTTGGCCATAAATCCGTTGGATTGCCCATATCCCATGGCGCTGGTATTGATGTCATTATCGAGCCAGGTATCGGGATCGGATTCTAAAGCAACCACTTCGCTCTTTTCTAAAGCCTGATAAAAAACATCATCTAAACGAAAAGCGATTCGCTTGCTTACGTGCATGGTTCCGTAGAGATAAGAGGTTTGTTCAAGGCCGTTTCCTGAAATTTCCCAAAGGAGACTATTTTTTTCTTGGCCGAAGACCGCTATGAAGCATAAAGAAAAGAGTATGGTAAAAAAGTTCCGCATTGACAGTATTTTGGCCTAGTGCTTTTCACAAATGTAATACAGGAAGAACCTTGGTTTATCCCTATAAACTGTGAAAATTTAGTTGTGGTTCTTGATATAACGGGCATTTTGGGGGTGTATTTTGTGGATTGGCCTAATTTTTAGCTTGTATTCATCTCAGATTGACATCGCCTATACCACCATTGAAAAACAAATGGATGCTTTTGAGTGTAGAATGGGGTCCATGGCTTATTTTTGTCTTCTCTTTGAACTGTCATTTCGAGCGGAGTCGAGAACCTAGAAACATGCCTCTCGACTCCGCTCGATGTGACAGTAGAAGGGGTGATTGTTAGAAAGACAGTAAAAAGATTCCGGCCGGTGTTTATCCATAGCGTAGACGAAGGGCGAGAATGACAATAAATCGTTTAGTGATGAAGGGAGTTTTATTGGTAAATCTGGGTTCTCCAGATAGTCCTACCGCCAAGGATGTAAAACCGTATTTAGATGAGTTTCTGATGGATGAGCGCGTCATTGATGTAAATCCCGTATTGCGCAATCTGCTTGTGCGGGGCATCATTTTACAAACCCGTCCAAAAAAATCAGCCAAGGCCTATGCCAAGATTTGGTGGGAAGAGGGCTCACCCTTGATCGTGCTTTCTGAACGTTTTGCGGCAAAGGTACGCCAACAAACTACTATGCCTGTGGCTTTGGGCATGCGTTATGGCAGTATGTCAATCAAGAATGCCTTGCAGGAACTAAATGACAAAGGGGTTGATGAGGTACTTTTGGTGCCCCTATATCCGCACTACGCCATGTCTTCGTATGAAACAGTGGTTGTGAAAACCATGGAAAACAAAGAGGAGTTCTTTCCTGAAATGAAAATTACGACCATGCCCGCATTTTATAAGAGTCCGGAGTATATCAAGGTCCTTTCGGAAAGTATTGCAGCGGGATTAGAGGATTTCGATTACGACCATATTTTGTTTTCCTATCACGGAATTCCCGAGCGGCATATCCGCAAAAGCGATCCGACCAAATTCCATTGTAAGATTGATGGAAGCTGTTGTAACACCAATTCGGTAGCCCATAACACCTGCTATCGTCATCAGTGTTTTGAAACCACCAAAATGGTAGTTGAACATCTAAATCTGCCCCAAGACAAGGTCAGCAATTCGTTTCAATCGCGATTGCCGAACGATCCTTGGTTAAAACCCTATACCGATTTCGAATTCGAACGTTTTCCAAAAGAAGGCAAAAAGAAATTGGCCGTCGTAACCGCTGCTTTTGTTTCAGATTGTTTAGAAACACTAGAGGAAATTGCCATGGAAGGCAAAGAACAATTCGAAGAAGCAGGCGGTGAGCGTTACAAGCACATACCCTGTCTGAACGATAACGACGGCTGGGTAGCCGTCATGGCAAAATGGGTTAATGAATGGCAGGCTGAAAACGTATTGCCGGTCTAGGCTTTGCACCTTGCACCAAGCGCTAATCGCTTAGCGCTGTGCGTGTAGCGAAAAGCGTTCAGCCAACAAGCGAAACATGGCAAAAATTACCTCAGAAGAACTCGGAACGCTCCCTATTAGCAAACTGCTGATCAAACAATCAGTGCCCGCATCCATTGGTATTTTGGTGATGTCACTGAATGTATTGGTCGATTCTATCTTTGTGGGAAATTGGATAGGACCTTTGGCCATTGCAGCGATTAGCGTTGTGCTTCCCGTTACCTTTTTTGTTGCCGCTTTGGGGATGGCCATTGGCGTTGGTGGGGCAAGCATAATTTCCCGAGCTTTAGGAGCCGATCAAATCGAAAAGGCCAAGCAGACGTTTGGAAACCAAATTACCTTGACCGTTTTGGTGACTTTAAGTATGGTTGTGGTGGGCTTGGTATTTACTGATCATCTTATTCTTGCTTTTGGCGGAAAGGGAGCCATTTTTGACTTTGCCAAACCCTTTTATACGGTTGTTTTTTATGGGGTGCCTTTTTTAGCATTGACTATGATGGGCAACATTGTCATTCGATCTGAAGGAAAACCAAAGTACGCAATGATTGCCATGATTATTCCATCGGTATCGAATCTTACGCTAGACTATCTTTTTATTTACCTTTTCGATTGGGGCATGGAAGGCGCGGCTTGGGCAACAACTTTTTCGTATTTCCTATCATTTGTTTATCTGGTCTATATTTTTCGATCTAACCGATCAGAACTGATGATTGGAAGTGCTCACTTCAGGTTAAAATCTTCCATTCTAAAAGAGATTAGTTCCTTGGGCTCGGTTACCTTGGCAAGACAGGCCATGGTTAGTCTGGTGGTTTTGCTTTTGAATAATATCTTATTCGATTTAGGCGGAGAAGCACTAGTCGCTGTATATGCGATAATCGGGCGCATGCTGATGTTCGCTCTTTTCCCGGTCTACGGCATCGCCCAAGGTTTTCTGCCGATTGCAGGGTTCAACTATGGCGCCCAAAAATACGCCCGTGTCAAAGAAAGTATTTATACTGCCATTACGTATGCCTCGGTCTTAGGAACTTTGGTCTATCTCGGACTCTTTCTATTTCCGGTTGAAGTTGCTTCTTTGTTTTTGAGTTCAAAAGAAGGCTTGCCTGCGAATGAAATTGCAATCAATGCCTATGTTTTGGAGCATATCGCTACCGCAATGCGGTGGGTCTTTGCTGCAACACCAGTTATTGCTCTTCCGCTCATGGGGGGAGCTTATTTTCAAGCCATCGGCAAGGCAGTTCCGGCCATGCTGTTAACGCTTTCAAGACAAGGCTTTTTCTTTATTCCCCTTGTATTTATACTTCCGCAATTCTATGGAGAAATTGGTGTTTGGACCTCCTTTGCCATTGCTGACGTCTTAGCAACGCTGGTTACTTGGTGGTATTTGAGAAAGGAAATACGAAAAACCTTATCCTAAATACTACACTTATTCATTTGGCATCAAAGTCGCCGCCTTGCTAATGATCTTCCAGCTACCTTCCAGTTTTTTAAGGATGAACAGATCTATAAATATCATTTTGCCCATGTCGATACTGATTTCGACTTTAGCCATGGCGATATCATTAGCCCGGTCGACGGATAAAATTGTTCCGACTCGGCCATTAAATTTCCCTTTTTCTCTTTTTCTGAAAAGTTCAGCATATGCATGCGGGGAAAGGAGGTAAATAGGTTCGTCTTTGTGATATAAAAACATACGCGCATCCTCATAAAAAGGAGCTACAATTTTCTCAGGGTCGCTATACGAGCTACCGTCGATATAACTTTGTAGCGATTCTCGAATCGCCTTCTCTTCGGTTTGAGCGACTGCAGTTAGTTGAACAAGGAGTAAAAGGGAAGTTAAAAAAAGGGTCTTCATCATAATGTGTTTTAAGTTCTTATTCTGGTTTAATACGAATGATTTTTCCGTTTGTACGATCGTTGAGATCTTCGGTAAGGATGTACAGTTTTCCATCGGGACTCATAGCTGCTTTGCGCGAACGTTCACGATCGTCAACGAATAGTTCCTCCATACTTTTTACGGTTTCTCCTTCGATACGCATACGCCAAAGGCTTCCACGTGAGAGTCCAGGCACTATCAAATTATTTTTCCAATTAGGAAATGCATCACCCGTATAAAATGTGAGTCCGGTAGGCGCTACTGTTTGCAGCCAGTACCAAATGGGGTCTGTGAAAGTTGTGCCTTCTAGGGTTGGGGGTTGGTATGTTGTACTACGATATCCCCCGGAGGTTTTGATCGGCCAACCGTAGTTAGCACCCGCTTGAAGCAAATTGATTTCATCACCCTGCATCGTACCGTGTTCGCTAAACCAAATTTTTCCAGTGGTAGGTTCTACCGTTATACCTTGGGCTGCTCGAATACCCAGCCCATATAAACCTGGAATGGCTTCTGGGCCAAAATCAGGGTTATCTTCAGGAATGCTTCCATCCGAATTGATTCGATAAATCTTGCCCCTTCTATCGGTTAGGTCTTGTGCAATTGGTAATTCGGGTTCGTTGATTTCATTAAAAATCCGTTCCCCTACGGTGACGTACAATTTTCCATCCGCACCAAAAGTCATTCCTCCCCCAAAATGAAAGAGACCATGGGAATAGGGTAAAGCCAATAGCAGCTGTTTGACATTGACCAAAGAATCATTTTGCAATTGTGCGCTGATTACTTTAGTGGTCGAACCACCTTCTCCTTTCGCGGTATATGAAATATACAGCTGCTGGTTTGTAGCATATTCAGGGTCGGTAAGAACTTCAAGTATACCTGCATTATAGGTCACTTTCGTACCGTCAGTCAATCCATTAGGAAATGTTCCAAAAGGGTAATCTGCTTTCTTATAGGTGAGACTATCCGTTTTGTCTTCTGGAAAACCTTTGACGACATGCTTTTCTTTGGTATTCAAATTGATACGTAGCAGGTCACCGTCTTTTTCGGAAAGCAATACTTCGGTCTCCGATAAGAAGGCCATACTCCAAGGCCGTGCCAATCCATCTATTACGGTTTCTTTTACTGGATTCGCGTAGGAGGGGGTTGCTACTTTCTGGTCGGTCTTGCAGGCCGAGAGTATGATAAGCGCAAGCACTATTTTTTTCATAAGGTGGTGTTTTAGTTATTGTAATTCAAGCGCGCTTCTTTTTCAACCGCCGGAATGACAATCAGGTCATATCGTTTTATCAAATCTTGTATCGGTTCATCTAAAAGATACTTCAAGGGCGTGTAATGCGAATGTTGAATCATTTTCCGTAGGTCGATGACCGTCCATTCGTCTTTTTTGGCCGCTTGCATCAGGGAGGCAAAGCGATGCGTCATGGTATTTTCTTCATTCATCAAATCTTGAACTTCTCCGTTTTTCAACTGATACCGCGGCACTATTCCGATATGTAGCGAAGTGCTTCCATTGTATTCGGCGATTTCACTTAGGGTATTCCCAACACCATAGAAGGCATAGGGCTGAAATCCGCGGGAGAGGAAGTTCATATCCCATTTGACAAGGAGTTTATCCTGATGAATATCGAAGTCAACTCGTTCCAATTCTTGTCGTAGCAATCGCTTTTCTTCATCCACCCGCCATTTATTTTTTTCAAAAAATTGCTTTCGTGCGTAAAACCGGCAGTTTTTAATGCTATTGTGGAAGGCTGCTACTATGGCACTATTTTCAGTGGATTTTTCACTGACTCCTTTGAGAAAGTTTTGAATGGATTTCGAATTCGCTACCGCCTCAGCAAATAACAGTAAATCTCCGTTTCTTTTGGCATATAATTTTTTAAGCCTGCTTTTGCAATCCTCGTATAAGGAGCGCTGTTTTTCCTGTAGTTCTTGGGGTAGTTTTTCATATAGCTGGTCGATCAACCAGGGTAAATTGTTCCATGACTCGTTTCCAAATCCTATAATGTTCCATTCTAGCGCTCCCGCTTTTTGAACGAATTGGGCATCGGCAACGGATTTCATATCGGGCATAGGAAGTATGGTCTTTTCGTTTTCCAAAAAGGCGTAGGTGTTATTCCAATTGTAGAGTTTCGCAACTACTGTGGTTGGTTCTTTTGTTATCGAACCTAGAATACGGGCCGAAGGCACGCCAATGCCTAAGGCCATGGTTTTGTATTCGGCACGATCTAATAGAGGTAACAAGGCGGCGGTAAATTCTGAACTACTTTTAGATTCAGGGTAATCTCCCAGCAAGGTAAATTGTGCTTTGGCGATTACTTTTTTCAAAAAATCCGCTCCCGCACCAACCAATTGTTCATGAGTGATATCGAAGTGATAGGTAATAGGCTTAAGCGATTGAAGCGAAAGGGAATCTTGTCCCATACCCCAACCTGAAACTCCCAAAAAGCAAATCAGAAAAAAAGACTTTTGCATTGAACTCATAGCATCGCTAATTTGAGTCAAAACTAGGGGAGACCTTGCTAAAATTCTTTAAAAATCATGATTCTTAAAACGAAAAATAATCGATGTATCTCAAAATTATCGTTCAGCTAGGCGAAATTTATTCCGGTATTGTGAAGGGGTCAATTGGGTGGCGGACTTAAAAGCTAGATTGAAGGAAGTCACATTGCCAAAGCCACAATCATAGGCCACTGTTGCAATTTTTTCTTGCGCGTATGAGGGGTCGACCAAAAGGTCTTTGGCTTTCGCGATACGATAGCGGTTGACAAATTCAGAAAAATTCTGTTTTTCATTTTCATTGATGACTTGTGATAGCTCTCGCGCTGGTATGCCTAATTTTTGTGCTACTTGCGCCATATTCAATTCGCTATCTAGGTAAAGGGTTTCGGTTTCAAATAGCTTCCTGATTTCTTGCATATGCTTTTTGGATGTTGCCGCATCTACTGAAGAATTCTTATATTTTTCTAGGGCAAAAACCGGTTGTTTCAAGAGGATAAAAGAGAAGGCATAGAGTAAGCACGAAAAGAAAATCGCACCTCCAATATAAAAAGGAATCAATCCCAAAAGATTCCCCATATAAAATATCCAGATTAAAGCCACGCCAATGACCAAATTGCGATACCAGACCCAAACCGACTTCTTAACCTGCACCTTATATTTTATCAACAAACTGATGGTCAATGTCAAGTAAACCGCCAAATGCGAAAAGGCAAGCAAATAACTCGCATTCGGAAATGCGCCATAACCATTGGGGATGTAGTTGCAAAAGCCAACGAAAAGAACATACGGTAGCAGATGCCAGTAGTTGCGATTAGAAAACCCCTTTTCTTTTCCTAAGAGTAAGCGGCCGTAAAACCAAAGAAACGGCCCCGCCATCATCACCCCCGATATGCCCAAATTGCGCTGCCAAGGCTCTAAATCAAGATAGACATTTAGAATCGACTTTCCGATTCGAATGGTAAGCCCAAGCAATACAAAAGCCAGAAATAGATTTGCCTTCCGATTGCCTTTTTTCAGTGTAAGCAGATACACACACAGAAAAACCGCTTGCGCAATACCCAACGAACTTAAGACCAAAACGATTGAATCCATAGCGATTCTTTTATCGCTTTAAAGGTATCAAAATCATTCAATTACTTGTTAAATAGTTTCTAGGTCCTCCCCTTGGCAAGGGAGAACAATAAACCATCAATTTTTAGAACTAGAAAATTCTATTGTCACCTTGAGCGGAGTCGGGAGCTTAGGAACTTATGCGCTTATCGCTTCGCGCTATAGGCAAATCACTAAAGTGCGCTCAGCGTGTAGCGTGAAGCGATGCGCGAAAAAAGAAGTCCCAGTCTATAATTCCACATCGAATTCCCAAACCCGAGAATGGTTGCCATCAATTATTTTAATATCTTCCACCAAGTTTCCCCTCCTAAAACCAAAATTCAATGCGCATACGTACTAAATCGCTAGTTGTTATAGCGGCTATTTTCTTCTTGGCTACGTTAACAATGAGTTGTCAGGTTTCAGAAACTACTTCGAACCTTGAAGAATCTATCGACAAAATTTTCAAAGATTTTGATAACATTCAAAAACCTGGCGCTGCCGTAGCCGTGGTACAAAATGGCGAAATCGTTTTTAAAAAGGGCTATGGAAGTGCTAATTTAGAATATGACATTCCCGTGACTCCTGAAACGATTTTTCATGTGGCTTCGGTATCCAAACAGTTTACGGTCTTCGCCTTATTGCTCCTTGCTGAGGAAGGAAAACTTTCTCTCGATGACCCCATTCAAAAGCATATTGCCGAAGTGCCCGATTTCGGACAAGAGATAACGCTTCGACATTTGGCTACACATACTAGTGGTATGCGTGATCAGTGGGACCTGTTGAATCTAGCCGGCTGGCGCTGGGATGATGTCATCACCAAGGAGCATGTCTTGAAAATAGTATCTAAACAAAAGGAGTTGAATTTTACACCAGGCGAACAATACATGTACTGTAATACCGGCTTTACCCTTTTGGCTGAGGTAGTGGCCCGTGTTTCGGGGAAAACCTTTGCCGATTTTACCCGAACAAGAATATTTACGCCCTTAAAGATGACCAATTCGCAATTTTATGATGATCATCAGCGGATTGTAAAAAACAGGGCCTATTCTTACTACCCGGCTGGTTTTGGGTTTCAAAAAAGCGTGTTGAGTTATGCGAATGTCGGAGCAACTAGCTTATTTACGACAGTGGAGGACTTAAGTCTTTGGGCGATGAATTTCAAGGATCTAAAAGTGGGCAGTAAAGCCCTTGTTGATCAAATGAACACTTTGGCTGTGTTGAACAATGGAGAAACTTTTGGGGGTGCTTACGGACAATTCGTAGGGCCTTATAAAGGCTTACAACAAATTCAGCACAGTGGTGGTGATGCTGGTTATCGTTCGCACTTGGTGCGTTTTCCAGAGCAGGACTTTGCCGTATCGGTGGTTTCCAATAATGGCGCATCAAACCCCAGTAGGTTGGCTTTGCAAGTAGCAGATATCTATTTAAAGGATGAATTTAAGGCGGAACCCGCGAGTGCTAAGAAAAAACAAAAAACAATACGCCTTACTGAAAACGAACTCAAAGCTTTTGAAGGCTATTATTGGGATGCCAAAGACCTCTATTCAAGAAAGATTCATTTAAAATCGGGTAGTTTACAGTACGATCGTGGTAATGGTAACGTAACCGAATTAGTACCAATCGACAAGAACAGATTCAAAATGCTCAACATACCTACCGACGTTACCGTCACATTTGCTTCAGAAGAAGGACAAGATCGTATGATCGTATCTGAAGGAGAGACCATTCTAGGAACTTTAGACGAATACACCCCCGTAAAAGCTTCAACGGTAGATATGAAGTCTTATATAGGCAGTTACAGCAGCGAAGAGTTGAGTACTACCTATACCATCATAACAAAAGACGGTAAACTGATAGCAACCCACCCAAGAAGTTCTGACATTCCCCTAAGCTTTGTCAAAACAGATGTTTTTAATGCTGGGGGCAATACCATTCAATTCACAAAAAACGAAGCAGGTACTATGTCAGGTTTGGAAGTCTCTACGGGAAGAGTAAAAAACCTAAAGTTCAGTAAAGATTAAATTTTACTAGGTAATACACCAAATTTGGCCTTAAAGCTTTTAGTGAAATAAGACATATTTGAGTAGCCTACAGAATAGGCAATTTCAGAAACCGAACCCACTTTTTGAGTGAGCATGTTTTTGGCTTTGTTCAAGCGAATTTCATTCACCAATTGCCCGGTACTTTTATTGGTCAGCGCCTTTAATTTACGGTGTAATTGTGCCCTACTAAACCCTACATTTGATGCTATATCTTCAACGGAAAGCAGCTCATTATCGATATTTTCTTTGATATAAGAAATCACTTTTTGCAAGAATGTATCATCAACTGAGCTAAGGTTCAAATCTTGTACTGCGCTTAAATCCATCGACTTAAAATGATCCCATATCTTTTTTCTGGCCTTTATTAAATTTTGGGCGCGGAGTAATAATTCATTGGCATCAAACGGTTTGGTTAAATAGGCGTCTGCACCCTGCGTAAGCCCGGCCATTTTATTTGATTGACCCGCTTTTGCGGTTAACATCATTATGGGCACATGACTTGTCTTCACATTGTTTTTGAGGGCATTACAAAGTTCATAACCGTCTTTTTTGGGCATCATCACGTCGCTGATGACCAAATCAGGAATATGTTCAAAAGCCATACGCTCTCCTTGTAGCCCGTCGTTTGCCTTAATTACTTTGTATTTAGTTGCTAAGATTTCGGAAATAAAATCGTGTAAATCTTCATTATCTTCTACCAATAACACCACCTCTTCATGATTTTTAAGGTCTTGGTTTTCTTCCTTAGGAGTTTCATTCAAGATTTTAGTTGGTAGCTCAGAGGTTACACTCCAGTTAACATCTTTGTCAATGGTTATCATCTCCGGTAGTTTTTCTAGACAAACCGGCAACCTAACTTTAAAAGTAGTACCCCTACCTTTTTCACTATGCACATTTATTTGTCCGTTTTGTAAGGATACCAATTCTTTGGTTAGTGCTAAACCTATACCTGACCCTTTGTCTTCATTGCCTTCAACTTGGTAAAAACGATCAAAAATTTTATTGATCTCTTCTTGTCGAATGCCGTTTCCTGTATCACTTATTTCAACCCATAAGAATTGCTCGCTAAGGTTGGCATTTACACTAACGGTACCCCCTTCTGGTGTATATTTAAAGGCATTGGATAAGAGGTTGTTTAATATTTTTTCTAGTTTGTCTTTGTCGTAATAGGCATCATCAGATTTTCCAGAAAAATGTGTATTCAAACTTATATTCTTTCGTTCCGCCCAACTTTCAAACGAAAAAACATGCGACCGAAGAAATGGTATTAGGCCGCCTTGGCTAAGTCTGAGATGCAGGTTGCCACTTTCTATTTTAGATAGGTCGAGCAGTTGATTTACTAACATTTGCAATCGTATCGTATTCTTTTTGATAAGTCCAAATGTTTTTTCAGTAAGCTGAATAGATTGTTCGTTGCCGCTCTTGCTAAGCTTCTCTGCCTGCTCCAACGGCCCTTTGATTAAGGCTAGTGGTGTTCTGAATTCATGACTAATGTTGGCAAAAAAACGGGTTTTTACCTCGTCTAAATCTTTCATGCGTTGTATTTCTGCCAACGAGCGTTCTGCTTGTATTTTTTTAATTTGGTTTTGTTCGGTAATCTTCCGGCTTCGATACGATATACCGAAAGAGTAGATGACAATCTGTAAAAACATGCCCGTAGAATAGGGGTCTATACCAAAGGGGGGTCGTATTACGGCCATTGACCATAGGGTACCGATGATAAAGAATATACTCGCAATCATTGACCCTATGCCAAAGTAGCGTGCAAAAAGATCTTGCTTAAGGAGTAATACAATAGACAGCAAAAGGCTTCCGATGGCATACATATTTAGAAGAACATAATGCCAATTATGGGGCGCAGTGAAGTAGGTTTCAGGCTTAAAAATAATGACGTAGAAGGCCGTAATCACGATTTCAATCAAGATAAAAAAGGCCAAACCTTTAATGAGTTTGTCGAGCACAGGAAACTTTTGTTTTGACCCGACGAACGAACGCCCAAAAAACCAAAAAATAAAGAATTGACCGTTGGCGGCAAATATCCACAACGGATATCTTATGGAACCAAGGGCTCCTATCACTAATCCAATGGTCATCGACTGCGTTACCATACAGAACAACAACCAGAGGGAAAACCAGAAATAGATGCGTTCTCTCAAATAAATGAATTGCAACAAAAAATAGAGAAACACAATAAAGGTAACCCCGAACATAAAGGCATTGAATGTTCTGTGGTATTGATACGGTTCATGGTAAAAGGCTTGTTCCGGACTTCGGGCACTCAAATGAAAATAGGCCGGATAACCAAAGCTATTACCCTGGGCTTTAATAATGAAGGTAACGGTGGTATTGGCAGGGAGAGCCCCTAGGTCAATACTGTTCAGTACCCAGTGGTCAGTAGTAGCGCGTTCTTTCTTAGCGTAATCTACCCCTGTTTTTTGATGAAACAATAAATCCCCATTCACATACCCGTACACATCAATTTTACCATTGCTTTTCGTCCACGCTGGAGGGCCAATCATAATATCTTCAAAATGAAGGGTCCAGCCGGGCACGGCATCTAGCACTTTTAACTGCAGTTTTCCCCAATAGGTGAGATTCGTTTGTAGCATTTTAGGCAGCTGGTCTCCTCGGGTGTAGGTAAGCATATGGTCTTTTAGTAAAAACTCTGGTGATACTAAGCCTGTACTATCTGCATATACCTGTAGCGCTGCGTCTAGGTCATGCACCGGATATTTAGGATCTAACTCATAGATGTTTTGTCCTGAAAGCGCATTTAGAACAAAGAGGTAAAGAAGAATGCTGAGTGTTACTTGTTTCATGGGTTGGCTTCAAAAAGGTACTGAAATTATTATGTAGTAGCAATTCGCTGCTAAGTTCTAAGGTATAAGGTTTACCGTGTAACAGTCATGTTTCATCAAATAACACTTTTGTTTCATTGGCTGTCAATTGAAACAAATCAGTCAAAATCTGAAACAGAATTACCAAAGAAGGCAGCTGGGCTAAAATAGATTTGCCCTATTAACATACAAGAAATAACAACAACTAAAATCGTTTGTAATGAATAGAAAAAGATTTTTAAAACAATTGGGAGGCACCAGTGCTTTGGCGCTAATCCCTATGAGTTCTGCAAAGGCCTTTTTTAAAGAGAACACTTTTTTAAAAGGCAATAGCAAGGAAAAGATTGTTAAAGCAGATGAGGGCACCCAATTGCATGTTTTAGGCAATCCACAATGGCATAAGGTAGTCGGCACCGATACCGGGAATCAAGTTTTTGAATGGATTGATGATTTAAAACCCGGCTCGGGCATACCACCGCACATTCACAGTAAGGAGGATGAAATTTTTAGAGTGCTGCAAGGGCAAGTAGAACTTATGGTCGATGGGAAGTCTACGGTATTAACTGAGGGCGATATGGCCTTTGCGCCCAAAAATTTGGTGCACTCTTGGAAAGTAGTGGGCGATGAAAACGCCAAGATGTGGGTCAGTGCTTTTCCATCGGGCATGGAACATATGTTTCAAGAGCTACACGCTATGCCGGCGGGGCCACCAGACTTTAAAAAGATAGCTGCCATCTGCGAAACTTACGGAATTCAATTTGTTTAACTGATTAAAAAAGTAGTATTAAAACCTGTCAATTATGAAAAAAAGAAAACCGTTTTTACAACAACTATGTATGGTCCTACCCCTCTTAATTTTAGGGTGGTCTTGCAGCGATGATGATGAGGTGACCATGACGGCATGGGAACTAGAAGTAAACCAATTAATCGCTGCCACTGCCAAATATGCCGATGTTGCTGTTGCTACTGGCGAAGGCTTTTTTGATGCTTCTGGTTTTGTTCCCGATATGGGCCACCATTACGTATTGCCTGCTAGAATGGATAATACCTTCGAGTTAGAAAAACCTGAAATTATCTTATACGCCCCAGATGCTAATGGCAATATGGAGTTTGTAGCGGTAGAATATGCCACGCCCATTGCAGATTTAGATAACCCGGGCACACCCCCAGAAGGATTTACGGGTGATACTGATGAATGGGAAATCAACACCCACTTAAGTCAATGGCAATTGCATGTGTGGATCGTTAAAGAAAACCCCAACGGTATTTTCGCACCTACTAATCCAACTGTTGGAGATGGCAATTAAGTATAGTTTTTTGAATTAGTTTTTAAAAACGCTCAGTGTTGCCTTGGGCGTTTTTTTATGCTCCCCTCTTTACTCTAGCAATGACAACGCTGCGAGAGCATTGGGTGAGTTGCAGCGCTGGCATAGCATTTAGGGGTAGTAAGTAGCGGTTGTCCTAGGAAGAAGAAAGACTAAACTTGCCAACAAAAGTTTTTATAAGTTTCAACGGCCAAATTGGAATAATTAGGGTTTAAATAAAGGATAAAATCTCCTCCCATTTTTTCATTTCATCATTTTTTAGGTAGGGAAGCCAGGTTCTAAATAAGAATTGTGCGTAGTATTCTGAAATGTTCTGTTCTTCATCCATGTATTCCTTAGCGCCCAACCAAGAGGTAATGGTAAAAATAAACTGCTCTGATAAAAAGTGAATCTGACTTTCACTAATATCTTCTCTGAAGATACCTTCATCTCTATACAGCGCAATAATCTGCAAAATCTGCTTTTGTTTTAAAGCGAATAATTCCAATGTCTTTTTTTTGATAACGGGTAGTCTACGCCACACCACCTCATTGTCTTTGAACAAAAAACGATATCGTAGCATGATTTTAAAATTGTCTCTCATAGATCCTATGACATCCTCTTTCTTAAAACTAGCGCTTTTAAAACGTTCTGCATTTTGCACCTCTTTGAGAAACTGATGGAACAAGGCTGCGATAACTGCATTTCTATTCGGATAGTGGTAATGCAAATTACCTTGGCTAATGCCCATTAATTTGGCGATATGCCGTGTAGTGATATTCTCTACACCGTCGCTATTGAATAGTTGCAATGCACTATCTAAAATCCTTTCCTTAGTAGACATTAGTTCATTTGAGCTAAATTGTTATATTTGTGAAGTAAAATTAGGTTAAATGAACTAATCATGAAAATTTTCTACAGCCTCTATCTTATCTTATTGTCAATCATAATCTCCGGTTGTAAGGATTATTACACCAAACAACTTATAGTTGAAAGCGACATACAGCACCCCATCATTTTTAAGAATGTGAATATTTTTAATGGAAAGGATAGCTTGTTGTTACTAGATAAAGATGTTGTTGTTGACAAGGGTGTAGTCAAAACAATTACCGAAAATTTTATAGTTGCAAATGACGATGAATATCATATTATTAATGGTAAGGGCAAAACGATCATGCCAGGTATGATAGATGCTCATGTACACCTATCGGGTAGCGGTGCTGTTCCCTGGAAGAATGTAAAGACCAACGAGGCTTACAATTTAGAGGCCTATTTACATTCAGGAATTACCACGGTTTACGATTTGGGTGGTATGGCCTCTGACATTAAGGATCTATCGAGAAAAGTTGAGCATAGAAAAATCATAGGCCCAACAGTGTATCATACGCATATTCCCATAACAGTGAAAAATGGCCATCCTATTCCGTTGACCAAAGAAGTATTGAAATGGCCTTTGCGTTCTTTTGTCAATACGCTTGCCCCTACTATCGAGAAAGTTGAAGATGTTGAAGAAACCATTACCAAGTACCTAAAGAATAATGTCGATTACGTTAAAATAATCTACGATCAGATTCCTCCAGGCGCTCCAGAAATGACCTTTGAAGTCTTAAAAGCCTTAATTGATGAGGTTCATGAGAAGGGTTATAAAGTATTCGTACATATTGGCAGTCCTCAAAATGCAGTAGATGCCGTAAATGCAGGTGCCGATATATTGGCACACGGTATATGGAGAGGTAAATTAACCGCTGAAGAGGCAAATACAATTGCCCAATCAAAAGTTCCAGTAATTTATACCCTTGCAGCATTTATCAATGTAAATGCGATTAACAAGGGGCAATTTTACCCAAAGAGTAGAGATACTTTAGTAGTCCCAAAAATCATTCTTGATCCGGTGATGGGTAAAAATGGATTAGATGTTGAAAGTCAAGAGGCCATGAACGCTTTTTTTGATGATGTAACGGATAAAAATGAATACTTGCTACACAACTTCAAGTTGCTTAAAGAACGAAATGTTCAGATGATTTTAGGAACAGACAGTTCTTTGCCGGGCACCTATGCAGGAAGCACTTATTTGCAAGAAATAGACGCACTAAAGGCATACGGCCTCAGTAATTTCGATATTCTTGCTGGGGGCACTTATCACGCCTCAAGGTTATTTTTAGAGGACCCCGATTTCGGTTCTATAGAACCAGGTAAAAAAGCGAACCTCTTACTTATAGATGGAAATCCTCTGGAAAATATAGGCTTGATTAAATCACCAGTAACTATTGTTATGAATGGAATAATCATCGAAAAACTTGATGACTGAAGACGAACTCCTTAGAGCGCTTCGGACTAATAAAGCATAAAATCTTTACGCCGCAAGTAAAAGTGTATGTCAAAAATCAAATGAAGCTCCCCTCTTTTATCAAGGAGTGACTACGCTGTGAGAGCAGTGGGCGAGTTGCAGCGCTGGCATAGTATTTATTGGTAGAAAGGAGTGATTGCCCTAGGAAGAAGATCAAACCCACCCCTACTGTCATCTCGAGCGGAGTCGAGAGCCTAGAAACACGCATCTCGACAGCGTATATCCTGCAGGTAGTCAAAAGCCTCGATATGACATACCAGAGAATTGACTTTATCCAGAACACACCGAACTACAGCCTTTCCAAATACGCCGCCATTTTCTCCCGACCATTGGCATCGGGGAGGGCGCCATAACCAGCACCCATATTATCGATAAGGTGTTTAACTTTCGAAGTACCTGGAATCACGCAGGTTACATTCGTGTTGGAAAGAATAAATTTTAAGAAATACTGCCCCCAGCTTTCAATACCATAGGCTGTTGCCCAATCTGGCAATGCTTTTCCCTTAACTTTTCTAAATAAATTTCCACTATCATAAGGTTGATTGATAAGTACAGCCGTTTTATTTTTTTGACAGGTTTCAAAAAGCGATTTCTCGGCATTGCGAGAGCGTATCGAATAATTGAACTGCACAAAATCAGGCTGGTCCGATTTGATGATGGACTCTAATGTGCGGTGTGCAGAATCAACATAATGCGTCAAACCCCAGTAGCGTATTTTACCTTCTTCTTTCCAAGCACGTAGCGTTTTTACATGGGTTTCCCAATCCACGAGATTATGAATTTGCATCAAATCCATAGTGTTGCGTTGCATCTTTTTAAAGGAGGCATTCATCTGATCGATACCCGCTTGTCTGCCCGAGGTCCATACCTTGGTGGCATAGAAAAATTTGCTTTGACTCTCGAGTTGTGCCGTAACACGGCCCACAACGGCCTTAGAAGAACCATACATCGGAGAGGAATCAATTACAGTACCGCCTAATTTATACATCTCGGCCAGCACCTGTTTTCGTTGCTCCAATTCCGCTTGCGAATTTCCCACATCAAATGTCTGCCAAGTACCCAAACCAACCATAGGTAATTTTTCTCCCGAACTAGCAATCACCCGCTGCCCCATAGTGTCCTCTTTTGATTTTACACTTGCACTTGAACTTGAAAGTGAGAACAGTGAAGGTGCTGCAGCCAAGCCCAAGCCTGCAAGTCCGTAACGTTTTAATAGGGCTCTTCTAGAATAGTTCAAAACTGCTGATGTAAAGGTTGATAGGTTTTAAATTAACCTTTTTAGCTGAAAGATGCTGTTAAGAGTTTGTGAAAGGGTGTTTCGAAAGCCACCAATACTGTCACCTCGAGCGGAGTCGAGAGCCTAGGAACACGCATCTCGACTCCGCTCGATGTGACAGGCCTAGATTTATTTTCCATCAACCATCAAAGCACCGCCAACAACAAATACCCCAAAAGCACCGCCCGAGTCGTCCAGCAAAGGGTGCGAATCCAATTGGTACGGATTAACTTGTTCATCAGCTCATGTGTTGGCGTTTTTACCAATTGCAAATGGGTAGGTACTTGAAAAACGAAGGTGCTGCCCCAGGTAAGTGTCAATAGGATCATATTCACTAAAAACAACATACTATAATCAGTATATAAGAACCAAATACCGCTACAAAGTTCGATGGTCATCACGGGTACCGTAATCCATCCCGTGGTATAATTCTTTTTCTGATAGGCAGGAAAATCAGCGGCAGCAATTTCTTTAAACAATGGATAATGCACCAGCTGCACAAACCAGCAAAGCCCGCACATAAAAAGCGTGGTAAAAACGTGTAGGAGTAGTATGGGGTTCATGATATAAAGATACTATCAAAAACTAAATTTGAATCTTTTAGGGTCCTCCCTTTTTTACTTTCTATTGGTCTCGGCTGACTCGCATGCATCTTCATATAGCTGCTCACAAAATAGTATTGAAAGCGAAATTGATTGTTAAGAATGCAGTCACACAAAAAATGATGTTTTTCAAATAAAACCATGGAATTCTCCGTTTAAGTTAATAACGAACCAATTTATATACATATGAAAAAATTAGCATTTATTTCCGGAGCCGTATTTTCGTCTTTAACCATTTTAGGTAATCTTTTTAAAATCTTACAGTGGGAGCTTGGTCCACTAACCAGTGGTTTATTTTTCGTCATTGGCCTTCTAGGCTTGGCCCTAATTTTTATACCTTCTTTTGCGGTGTATCATTATAACAGCAGCTCTTAACAGTTACTTTTAGGAGTTTGTCTTTTTTCGATCCAACAATTGAACTATACTGTCATCTCGAGCCTTTCGATGTAGTTTAAGGGCTCAAGAAAGGCTGCGTCGAAGGACTAGGAACACAAATTTAACGGTCCCTGTACTGTCACCTCGAGCGGAGTCGAGAGCCTAGGAACACAAACGCTTATCGCCGCACGCTATACGCCAAGCGCAAAAACGCGTGAAGCGCACAGCGTATAGCGAAAAGCGATTCACAACGTCAACCTCGGGTCATCGTCATAAGCCGAATCAATATGAACCAGTCGATCAAGTAGCAAGGTAAACAGCTGAAATAAGAGTTTTAGTGTTTCCTTATTTTTCAAGGTGCCCATACACTCAAAATACAATACGTTCACCCCTTCAGGGTATGTTTTACCAAACCAACCTTCATCTTTTTTGATTTCAACATTTGATTTGGGCACCATTTCAAAGAGAGCTTTTAACTTATAGTCGTTTAGGAGTTGCCTTATTTTCTGTGGATTATTCCCTTGAATAACAAAACCCTCATTAAAACGAGGGTCTCGAACGTCAATATCTTGCATGCCAAAAAACTTGCCGATTTTGGTAAAAAACCCCTCGCGGTAAATTTTAAATTGTAGACCATCTTTATTTATAAAGGGTACTCGCAATCGTGTATAGGTGCTACTAGTTTTACCATGACTTCGGGTAAACGTATCTAAGAGCAATTCCCATTCTTTATGGGCATAGCGCAAATCGTCTTTTTTCCAAAAGCCATTATCAATAAATTCACCGCCAATATCATCGGCGATTTGTTGCCATATTTCATCTTTAGAAGGACCGAAAAGAGAGTGTGCCATGATTTTTTTTGTGATATCAGATAGTAAGTTCTGGTTTGTTTTACAGCGCTAAAGGTATCAAATATGCGTTTAGCGCCCCACGCCGATCGCAAATCGCGTGCAGCGTATAGCGAAAAATCATCAACTAACACCCTTCAGTGCCGCAACTATCACCTTCACCAACAACCTGCATAGGCGAAACCCTAGCAAACGCCTCCAAAAACACCTCCACCGGCTGCGCGCTAGAAATACCATATTGGTCATTGATAATAAAAAAGGGGACACCCGTTACCCCACCTTGTTGGTAATGCGCAATCTCTTGTTTTACCGCATAGGCAATGCTATCATCATTGAGAATACGCGTCGTCTTTTCAGCTGCCCAGTTGAATTCTTGCATGACTTTGATAAGCACTTCGGTATCATTCAAATGCAGATTTTCATCAAAATAGGCTTTTAAAAAGCGCTCTTTCAGTTGGTCTTTAAAACCTTCGGCTCCTGCTACGTGTAGCAATTGATGTAAGGGCAAGGTATTTACGGCCAACCATTTGTCACCAAAATTAAAGGTGATGCCTTCTTCGGCGCCTACTTGTGTCAAACGATCAGTCATGGCTTGGGTACGTTCGAGGTCTCCAAATTTGTTGGTGAGGTAGGTATCACGGTCATAACCGGTTTGGGGTATGGTAGGGTCTAACTGAAAGGGGTGCCAAGTCACTTCAACCGGGGCACCTTTCCATTGTTCTAAGGCACTTTCTAGTCTGCGTTTACCGACATAGCACCAAGGGCAGGCGACATCGGATACTACGGCTACTTTTATGGGTTGTTTTTGCATAGCATGCGCGTTTATGAGTTATGGGGAGTTGGTCGTTGAAAGTTAGGGAAACCTACAAGAGCTAAGGCTTTACGTAAAGCGGATTTCGTAAGGAGTTTTTTGCTAAGTTATGAAGGGTTGGAAGAAGTTCTTAAACTTCTTCCAAGTGGCCAAATGTAAATAGCGTAAATAAAGAACTATTTGAATACATTTCCTGTTGATAGCGATTGCGTATCCGAGGTGTTTCAATATAGCGAGCAATAATAATTCTTATCATTGCTACTATAATCCGATCCAAAAGATTACTCTGCTGAATCCACCATCCTATTTTTAGGTTCTTCTAGTTCGTTCGCTTTCGCCAAGGAAACCAGACCGCCCGTGGCTCCCAGATTCATTGAATCCAATGCAGAACTTGGCACAATCACCATCGACCCTTTTTCCTTTAAACCTTCAAAAAGCATATTCATTCCTCTAAGGTGTAAGGCAACGGGGTTCTTCTTATACTGTTCGCTCGCTTCTGAAAACTTGTGTGCTATTTCCGTTTCGGCTGTTCCTAGAATTACTCTTGCCCTACGTTCTCTTTCCGCCTGAGCTTCTTTACTCATGGCATCGGCCAAGCCCTGAGGTATAATAATATCTTTTATGCCAACCGTCTGGCAAGTAATTCCCCAGGGATTCGTGTTTTCATCTAGTACCTTTTGTAAATCCTCCGCTATCTTATCCCTTTCTTGAAGAATATCGGCCAATTCATGTTTTCCTATAATATCTCTTAACCCGGTCTGGGCAATATAAAAAATTGCCACCTCATATTCTTGTACTTCAAGGGCGGCTTTTTCAACATCCCAAACGGTCCAATAGACGACTGCATCAACATTGACAGGAACCGTGTCTTTTGTTAGTGTTTGTTCAGCTTTAAAATCAGTAACTCGAACGCGTTGGTCAATATATTTATCAATTTGATCCAAAATAGGAATAATGAAAAATATTCCAGGACCCTTGAGCCCTTGGAATTTCCCCATCCTTAAAACAACGGCCTTTTCCCATTGATCCGCAATATGAATTGACCTAGCAATAAAAAGCGAAACTAATAGCAGAAATGCCAGTAGTTGCGGACCAATTAGGTCAAAATAATAAAGTGCAATAGATATTGCGGATGTTGTAATCATTACCGTAGCAGATATTGGATTCCACATTTTTTTTGTAATTGCCTTCATTTTATTTTTGTTTTTGAAGTTGATTAATAATCTCATTTATCGAAAATCCATAACTAAATGCGATGGAAGAAAACTCATTGCATATCTCCTGTAATTTATGCTTCTTCTCCTTGTCTGAAATATGAATCTTAATTTCATTTATGAACGTACCAGTGCCCTGCTGAGTCTCTAAAATATTTTGGATTTCTAATTCCTTGTAGGCCTTAGCGACGGTATTTAAATTAACCTTTAAATCTACCGCCAATGCCCTTACGGTTGGTAATTGCTCACCTGTTTTCAGATTTCCTGAGGCCATGCCAAATTTAATTTGATCAATGATCTGTCGATAAAATGGGGTGCCCGTTTTAGGGTCTAATCTAAAATGAATCATTATACTATTATATTATTGTACTATAAGTATAGTACAAAGATACAATAAATTTTTTATTTAGCAATATTGGTCACAGGTCGTAGGTGTGAAACACGGATTTAGATTGCAATTCAAACTCAATTCCGTACTTCTTTAAAGAAGCTCAAGGCTATTAGATTTGTTGAATTACCAATCAAATAATTTCAACCCCTAAGAGCCGTAAGATTCACTATCTTTAAATTACTTATAGTTCAAATAAACGATTTAATACATGGGATTTAAAGTGTCCAAAGAAACTCCTCCAATGGAACGAGAATTAATATATCTGCTTGTTGACCTTTGTGTCAAATGGGGATTTTGTATCGCTCCAGAAAAATTTGAGGAAATTTCAAAGATGCGCTATTATCATGCTGATAATTTTGCAATGGATGTTGTTGAAGCAGAAGGAATGGATAGCTATTCTCGATGGACAAATAAAATAGCGGATAGATTTAAAGAAAGGTTCGGAACTGAAGAAATTGACTCTTCAATTTTTGTAGACAGAATAAGAGGACTAAAAGAAGATTGGTCTAATGGATTTTTAAGAGGTTAAATAAACGCTACGTGAAATACCAAAAAACAATATTAAATCGCCTCGCACTAATGCTACTAATTGTATGTGTATTGTTTTTTATCGGCCTATACCTTTTAACGGGCTCTGGTCCTTGGGATGTATTTGTTTATATATCCGTTCTGCTTGCAATCTTAGGAATATTTATATTAGATTTAGTAATACAGTTTGTAAAAGATTTAATCAAGAACTAACTATAGTCAAAGTGCGAATAAAAGATGCGATAATGAACCTAAAACTTATTTTCTTACTTCTGACGCTGACCACTTTTGTTGCATGCGCTCAAAATGATGAGGAATTTATATGGCCGAATGGCGCTAAGGCAGCGATATGCCTAACCTATGATGACGGTCTTTCTAGCCATGTGAACACAGTCGGACCTATCTTAAAGAAATACAACTTTAAAGCATCGTTTTATCCGACATTAAATTCTAGTTCCTTAAGCGAAGAAACTGAAAAATGGAGAAACCTTGTACAAGAGGGGAATGAACTAGGGAACCATATGGCTTATCATCCATGCCAAAAGTCGTTGGAGCCTTGGGTAGAGAATTTTTACGATTTGGATACCTACACAAAGAAGCAGCTCGAAAACGAAATACAGCTTTCAAATAATTTCCTTTCAGCCCTTGGCGTTGAAAAAAGTAGGACTTTTGCTTATCCATGTGCGCATGAATTCGCTGGGGGCGAAAGTTACAAACCATATATATCTGAGAACTTCTCAGCGGCAAGATCCAGTTCGGAGGAACAAGTTGAACTGGTTGAACCCTCCTCAGTTGATTTATATAGTGTGATTTCATGGGCACCAAATAATAGTACTTCTAAAGATTTAATTGAATATATCGATACGATTATAGAAAAGGAAACCTTATCAACCTTGACATTTCACGGCATCGGTGCGGAGCACATGCGTGTTTCAAAGAAAGATCACGAAGAATTGCTTGAATATTTGAACAGCAATCGAGATAAAATCTGGGTAGCTACCTTTAAGGAGGCTACGGACCATCTAATCAAGATGAGAACCAAAATAACAAAGTCTAGATAAAGGATTATAAGTTGAGTTATTTCTGGAAGACTTTTGAGGATGAAACAACTGTAGGAACTATTGGGTCCGAAGGCGGAAAAATAATAAAGGACGAAGAGAATACGTTTGGCGCTCGAGTTACTTTAGAAGGAAAAGGAGATGTCGCTCCTTCGTCAATAACCATTGGCATTTACGGTTTAATGTTTCATACTGATTTTTTCGATTCGGTGGAACAAGCTATGTTGAGTTTTGACCAATTTAAAATTAGAATCGATAAACTTATAACTCATAATTTAGTTGGCGATCATGAAAAAGGAGAAGATTGGAGTAAAAAGCAAGAAAGGCTAATAGCTGAAATCGTATCGGAAATTTAAATAAGGTATGAAAAATTCTGATGTGAAATATGTATCTAATTGGAAGTATAGTCCAATGGCGTATTGGGTTCACATCGAGACAGGTTCTAAGCCCTGGAGATTATCAGACGAATTTGATCCAACAGCTCCAAAACGATTTGGAGACTTAGGTTACCTACAATTAACAATTGAATTTAATGGGCATTCATTTATATTTACTAGTGAGGAACAACTAAAAGTTTTCATCGAAATTATGGGAAGAAAACTTTTGCCTAGTTCACTAGAGCTTTCTGGCAAGAGAATAGGACTAGAAGGACCAAATAGCCATTGGTTAAGTAGATTGCCAGCTAAAACCAAAGCCTGGAGTTATCGTGAAAAGCTAGTGGCGTATTGTAGCAAGATTGATTTTCCAAAGTATAAATAAGCGATAAATGAAAAGCACGAATTTAGTAGTAATAATTTCCATAGCGCTATTCCCTATATTGGCAATTTCGCAAGGGATGTCCAAATCAGATAGAGCCCGAAATATTGTGAAAGCGGTAAATCAGAAAAATGCCAAGCTCTACGTTGAGAACTTCAGCGATGATGTCAAGGTTTACATGTATGGAGAAGATGGAAAATTTGAACTGAGGGTCGATGGAATAGAGGCCCTATATAAAAACCGGAAGGAACATTTGGAGAGGCATACGGATGTTCGAAACGAAATACAACACCTGGCAGAAATAGATAACAGGCTTATCATGCATGATATAGTTTGGCTTACCCCAAATAGAAAGGAAGGAAGTTCTGTCGTAGAGATTTTCACATTCGATGAAACCGGGAAGATTGACCGAGTCGATGTAATACAACAAAAAAATCTATTCAGTCAAGAAGAGTAGTGTAACAAAGTTCAAATAAAGGATGACATTAATTCTAAATAAAAGTAATTTAGAAATTATTAGACTTTATATAAGTAGCTTAGTCTGTATGTTTTGCTATTTCGTAATGGCACAAACGTCATCTAATTACTCGCTGAAAAATGGGGTTAGGCACCCATAGCGAGTTTACCATACTTTTTTTGCTGAATTAATCCAAGATGGATTTTTGGCCGTTGGAATCTGCTTATTTTTAATGCTGACCTTTCTCTTAATCAAAGAGATTATTAAAAACGATTAAACAAATTAAAACAAACTATATCAAAGCCTTACCTTATTTTAAAAGATCAAATAAACGCTTGTTAAAGCAACAAAACTCTTTACAATTCGCGCCTTTAGTAATGCGTTTACCTAACCATATATAGGGTGCATATTTATCGCCCACTTATCCCCAAAAATCCTTCCAACCATCATTTTTTTAAGAACCCCCATTTCACTACTTTTAGTCAGACTAATTAATCCACTTGAAAATGAAACTTCGATACAACCTTCTAGGGCTGTTTATTGCTGCCCTTTTCCTACTACCCTTTACTTCTGAAGCCCAAAGAAGAAAAAAAACAACCCCAGTTAAAACTGCATTTGCTGAAGAACTCTATTCCAGTATGGAGTACCGTTCTATTGGTCCACATCGGGGTGGGCGCTCCGCTGCCGTCACCGGCGTACCCGGTGAACCCAATCTCTTTTATATGGGTGCCACAGGCGGTGGTGTCTGGAAAACCCTTGATGGTGGCCGTACTTGGGAGAATATTTCCGATGGCTATTTTGGTGGTAGTATCGGCGCCGTAGAAGTTGCGAAAAGTGATAAGAATGTCATTTATGTAGGCGGGGGTGAAAAAACCCTTCGTGGTAATGTATCCTCAGGCTACGGCATCTGGAAAACCGAAAACGGAGGCAAAACATGGACCTCCGCAGGACTCAAAAATAGTCGCCATGTACCACGAATCCGCATTCACCCTACCAATGCCGATATTGTGTATGCGGCCGTACTCGGTAATATTTACAAGCCTACCCAAGACCGCGGTATCTATAAAAGTACCGATGGCGGAAAGACCTGGAGCAAGAAATTATTTGTCAATGACCAATCGGGTTTTGTCGACCTTACCTTAGACCCCAACAACCCCCGTATTTTATATGCTTCTTCATGGCGCGCGCAACGTACGCCCTATAGTTTGAGTAGTGGTGGTGATGGTTCTGCCTTATGGAAGAGTACCGATAGCGGTGAAACCTGGACCGAGATTTCAAAGCATGAAGGCTTCCCGCAAGATACCTTGGGTATTATCGGCGTCACGGTTTCCCCGAAAAATTCGGAGCGGGTTTGGGCCTTGGTCGAAAACAAGAAAAAAGGAGGTTTGTACCGTTCTGAAGATGGTGGCAAGAAATGGACACAGGTGAACAGCGAACGAAAACTACGCCAACGTGCGTGGTACTATACCCGCTTGTATGCTGATACCGAAGATGAAAATACGGTCTATGTAATGAACGTGCGCTACCACCGTTCGAAAGATGGCGGAAAGACCTTTAATACCTTCAACGCGCCCCATGGCGACCACCACGATTTGTGGATTGCCCCTGAAGATGCGAAGCGTATGATTATCGGTGATGATGGTGGCGCTCAGATTACCTATGATGCCGGCGAGACTTGGAGCACTTATTACAACCAACCCACGGCACAGTATTATCGGGTGACGACTGATAATTCGCATCCGTATCGTATTTATGTGGCGCAGCAAGACAATTCCACCTTGCGCGTAAAGCACCGTAGCGACGGAGGCAGTATTAGCGAAAACGATTGGGAGGTAACCGCAGGTGGTGAGTCCGCCCATATCGCCGTCGATCCTTTGGATAATGATATTGTCTACGGAGGTTCTTACGGTGGATTCCTGACGCGGGTAAACCACAAAACAGGAACCGTTAGAGGCATCAATGTTTGGCCTGATAACCCGATGGGATATGGGGCAGAGGGCATGAAATATCGTTTTCAATGGAATTTCCCTATTCTATTCTCAAAGCACGATCCGAAGAAATTATACACTTTTTCGCAGCATGTGCATATGAGTACGAACGAAGGGCAAAGTTGGGATATCCTTTCAGATGATTTAACTCGCAATGACCCCACTAAATTGGTTTCCAGTGGGGGACCGATTACACAGGATAACACGGGAGTGGAATACTACTGTACCATTTTCGCAGCCAATGAGAGTCCCTTAAAAGAGGGCTTATTATGGGTAGGAAGTGATGACGGATTGATTCATGTGTCTCAAGATGGAGGTGCCAATTGGGAGAATGTTACCCCTGCGGGAATGCCCGAATGGAATATGATCAACAGCATCGAACCCTCCGCTTTTGACGAAGGAACATGCTACGTTGCCGGAACGCGCTACAAGCTGGGAGATTTTAGACCCTACCTTTACAAAACAACCGACTACGGGAAGTCTTGGACGAAAATAACGAACGGTATAAACAACGAACATTTTACCCGCGTCCTTCGTGAAGACCCAAAAAGAAAAGGCTTACTCTACGCAGGTACCGAAACCGGAATGTATATTTCTTTCGACGATGGTGCGAATTGGAATCCCTTCCAAATGAACCTTCCCATAGTTCCGATTACCGATTTGGCCATCAAAGACAACAACTTAATTGTAGCTACCCAAGGGAGAAGCCTATGGATTCTAGATGACCTCACCGTTCTCCATCAATTGGATGCCGGCAAGAAAAATATGGCCTCCATTTTATACCAACCCAAAGACAGTTACCGCACCGGAGGGCGAGCGAGCGAGGAACCTTCTAAGACAGAGGGAATGAATCATCCGAACGGAGTAGTATCGCATTTCTATTTGAAGAATTTAGCCGATGACGATAAGGTTGCCATCACCTATACCACCATGGCTGGAGATACCTTAGCGTCCTTTAGTAATTCGGCCAAGGATAAAGACAAAAAGCTCAAAGTCAAAAAAGGAGGCAATACCCACGTATGGAATACGCGAGGAGAAAAAGCAGAAACCCTAAAAGGCATGATTTTCTGGGCAGCCGGCTTCAACGGACCAAAAGCAGTCCCTGGAAGTTATAAAGTCCATCTGAATGTCAACGGCGATAGCCAAAGTCAAGATTTTAATATCGTCCCCGACCCAAGAGCAGAGGTAACGGTAGCCGATATGCAAAAGCAGCATGATTTTATTTCGGCCGTCAACGCCACGATAAATATGGCTCACGGTTCCATAAAGAAAATCAGGGGCGTTAACAAACAGCTGGATGCGTTCACTGAGCAATACAAAGACAACGAAGCCACTAAGGAATTGGTAGAAAAAGCCAAAACCATGAAAGAAAGTTTCGAAGGCATCGAAAAAGCCTTGTACCAAACGCAAAACAGAAGCAATCAAGACCCCTTGAACTTCCCCATCCGTTTGACGAACAAATTGGCTCACTTGAATCGCTTGGTAGGCATCGGTGATTTCCCACCCACCGACCAAGACGTAGCCGTTCAAAAAGAACTAACAGGAAAAATCGAAACTCAATTAAAGGCCTTTGACGCCATGGTAGATTCTGAAATGAAGGAGTTTAATGCGGCCTTTAACGAGCTGAAATTGAATTATTTGTTTGTGGAGGAGTAGCGTGTTGTTGGGTGCTCGGTGTTTGATGTAAGGTGAAAAAAAGTAAGTAGGTCTACGTCCTCCCCTTTTTTCAAGGGGAGGTGCCCGCAGGGCGGAGGGGTCCTGGTGAAGCTATCTAGAAAGCCGAATCATTCAAGTTCCTAGTCCCAACTCCTCCGGCTGTCGCCACCTCCCCTTGGCAGGGGAGGACCTAAAAGATTGACAATGCAGGAAAAACTAAACAATCATAAATATTTAAAAGAATATAGAAAGAAACTACGGAAAAATCCAACGAAGGCTGAATCTCAATTATGGAAAGCGCTTAAAAAGAGTCAACTTGAGGGAACAAAGTTTAGACGTCAACATAGTATTGGAAACTACATTGTTGATTTTTATAGTGTTAAGGAAAAACTGATAGTAGAGTTAGACGGACAAGTGCATGACAATTTTATAAATGAAGAATACGATAGAAAACGAACCGAATATCTTGAAAGTTTAGGTTTTACAGTGATACGTTTCGAGAACTATTTGGTCTTTGAACAATTAGCTATGGTTCTAGAAGCCATAAAAGCAGAGTTTAAAGAAAATTAAATGGTCCTCCCCTGCCAAGGAGAGGTGCCCGCAGGGCGGAGGGGTTCTGATGAAGTTTGGCAGGAAGTAGAACTAAGAACTCCTCATGCATTATAATAAGTGGAGGGGTTTGGTGAAGTAGGCAAGAAGCCTAATAAAAGAACTAGTTATATTGGAAAATTAGAGGTGCCCGCAGGGCGGAGGGGTTTGGTGAGGCTATCTAGAAAGCTGAATCATTCAAGTTCCTAACCCCAACCCCTCCGGCTGTCGCCACCTCCCCTTGGCAGGGGAGGACCCAGAAAATGAATCCTTGTATTAAGTAACATAAAACCCAAAATGAAAAACAACTTACAACTTCTATTGCTAGTCCTCCTAACCACAACAATAACGTTCGCTCAAACGGCTGAAGACTATTTCAAACCTTTAAAATTTCGAAATATTGGGCCCTTCAGGGGAGGGCGTTCTGTATCCGCTAGCGGGGTAGTAGGCGACCCGATGACTTATTATATGGGTACTACTGGCGGCGGACTATGGAAAACCGAAGATGCGGGTCAACGCTGGAATAATATCTCAGACGGCTATTTCGAAATGGGCTCTGTAGGCGCTGTTGCGGTTTCAACCTACAATACGAATATCGTGTATGTAGGCATGGGCGAACATGCACCGCGTGGGGTGATGACTTCCTATGGCGATGGGGTTTACAAATCTACTGATGCCGGAAAGACTTGGAAGCATATGGGCTTGGCAGCGACCCAACATATTTCACGGATCATCATTCATCCAACCAATCCTGATATTGTGTATGTAGCGGCGCAAGGGCAATTGTATGGCCCGAATAAGGAGCGTGGCATATATAAATCTACCGATGGGGGAAAGACTTGGAAGAATACGCTGTTCGTCAATGAACTAACTGGTTGTTCTGAACTTTCGATGGATGCGAACTACCCCGAAATCATGTATGCCGCCATGTGGGAACACCAACGCAAACCGAATATGGTGGTCAGTGGAGGTGCTGGCAGCGGACTCTATAAATCAACCGATGCTGGCGAAACGTGGACGGAAATGACCGAAGGGCTTCCAGAGGAAAAAGGAAAGATGGCTATTTCTGTAAGTCCCGCGAATTCGAATAAGGTATATGCCTTGATTGAAAGTGATTCGAATCAAGATAAAGGCGGACTCTTTGTATCTAATGATGCAGGAAAAACATGGAGCATGGCGAGCGGAGATAACCGCTTGGTGCAACGCGCTTGGTATTATATTGAGGTTTTTACAGATCCACAAGATGAAGATATCGTGTATGTCTTAAGCGCCCCAGCGCTACGCTCCTTAGACGGGGGTAAGAATTGGGAACGTATTCGAGGCACCCACGGCGATTTTCACGATTTATGGATCAACCCGAAGAACTCCTTAAATTTTGTCATCGCAAATGACGGTGGAGCGGCAGTGACCTTTGACTTTGGTAAAACCTTTTCGTCGCAGGTAAACATGCCTACCGGGCAGTTTTATCGTATCAATACGGATAATCTCTTTCCCTATAACATCTACGCTGGCCAACAAGATTATTCTTCAGCCATGATCGCTAACATGTCTGTAGGGAGAGGGGGTATTACGATGTCTGATTTTAGTCCGTCTGCGGGTGGTGAAAGTGCTTTTTTGGCCTTTGACCCCGATAATCCGAGGTATGTGATGGGTGGCAGTTATTTAGGAACCATCAATGTTTTGGATATGGAGTCGAAAGCATCGACACAAGTGATGGCTGCGCCTATTCAATACTTGGGAAGGGAAGCGCGAAACATGAGATATTTGTATAACTGGAATGCCCCTACCTTACGCTCGCAACATGAGGAAAATACTTTTTATCACGGAGCACAATTGCTTTTGCGAACGCGTGATATGGGCGTTACTTGGGAAGAAATGTCTCCCGATTTAACCCGTGATATTGATGCCAAACAAGGCAATGGCGGTGGCCCGTATACGAACGAAGCCGTAGGTGCGGAGAACTATGGTACCCTGGCCTATGTATTGGAATCCCCTCACGAAGCAGGAATTTTTTATACCGGCAGTGATGACGGCTATGTGCATATCACCAAAGATAATGGCGAAAGCTGGCAAAATATCACCCCTAAAAATTTAGGTGAGTCGTTGGTGAATGCTATTGAAGTTTCTCCCCATGATAAGGCAACGGTGTATATCGCTACGACCAAATACAAATTCAATGATCATACACCGGCAATCTATAAGAGTTCGGACTACGGAAAAACATGGGCAAGTATAAATACGGGAATTCCCTACGGGGCATTTACGAGAGTAGTTCGCGAAGACCCGGTGCGCAAAAACTTGTTGTATGCCGGAACCGAAAAAGGGCTGTACCTCTCTTGGAACGGTGGCAAAAGTTGGAAGCCTTTTCAATTGAATTTACCAAAAACGCCGATTACCGATATTAAAATCCACGAGGGCGATCTAATCGTGGCCACCTCTGGAAGGGCGTTTTGGATCTTAGATGATCTTGCTGTGTTAAGTCAATATGAAGCCACTCAAAAAGGCATGAAATTATACCGGCCTAATGACGCCCTGAACGGTTCATGGTACGGGCCGATGAACGGAAACACCGAAAATTTTAAGGGAATGAGCACTTTGTCGGGCGTAAACCCCGCAAATGGCATGGTCATTTATTATGAACTCCCGAAATTGAATGATTCTATAGCCGTCACTATGGATATTTTGGATGCTGCTGGGAATACGATTCGTAGTTTTTCGTCAGAAAAAGACAAGAATTACAAACCACATAATGGGGGAGGTCCAAGGAGGGCTCCGGTTTTAGCTAAGAAAGAAGGGTTGAACCGTTTCGTTTGGGATATGAAAACACCCATTTTAAAGGGTATACCGAATACCTATATCGAGTCTCGTTTTGCCGGGCATGTGGTACCTCCTGGAAAGTATAGCATCAGATTGAAGGCAGGCGACCAAGCGACTACTACAGAAGGTAACATCAAGGCTATGCCAACCTATGGTACCACTACGGAGCAATATGCAGAATACCATGCCTTCATGAACGATATGGAGGGTCGATTGAATGAAATGCATAGCACGGTAAATGCATTATATAAAGCACAGGGCCAAATTAAAGAAGTGTTGAAAGAGATTAAAGATGAGGCCGTAAAAATGGAAGGAGAAAAGCTCGTGGCAGCTTTAGATACTTGGGACAAAGACATGATACAGCGCAAGTCAAAGGCCTATGATGACGTAGAGAATTTCCCGAATAAATTTACAGCTGAATACTTGTTTTTGATTGACGCTAGCAATAGTACTATTCCAAGGGTGAATCAGCCTTCAAAGGATAGAAAGGCAGAACTCGATGCACAATGGAGCACTTTAAAAACGAAGGCCGATGCTTTTATGAAAACTTCCATCCCTGATTTCAATAAAAAACTGTGGGATGCTGGAATTGGGGCGATACGCTTGTAAGGAATTAGGATATAGGAGCTAGGAATGAGTATTTTTGTAATTCTCTGTCACTTTGGGCGGAGTCGAGAAGCCAAGGAACACAGGTCTCGACTCCGCTCGACCTGACCGTACAGATTTAGCAAAAGAATTTGAATTGGAATACTACAACTACATAAAAGCCCTACACCTCATCTTTGTGGTGACCTGGTTCGCAGGCTTGTTCTATATTCCACGATTGTTTATATACCACATCGAGGCGGCTGAAAGACCATCTCCAGAAAAGGAGGTGCTAACCAAACAACTAAAGTTGATGACCAAAAGACTTTGGTATATTATCACCTGGCCCTCCGCCATTCTGTGCACTTTTTTTGCTATTTGGTTATTGGTCTTAATGCCCGGTTGGTTACAACAACCGTGGATGCATGTAAAACTTGCTTTTGTATTGCTGCTGTTTTTCTACCATGTACGGAACCATTTGATTTTCAAACAACTACAAAATGATAAAATAAAATATACCTCTCGGTATATGCGAATTTGGAATGAAGTTGCCACCCTCGTGCTCTTCGCCGTGGTATTCTTAGTGGTGCTTAAAAGCGCCATTAATTGGATTTTTGGTGTCGTCAGTATCCTTGTTCTCGGCATTTTTTTGATGTTTGGAATACGACTCTACAAGCGTATTCGCGATAAGAACCCCGAAGCTTGATAAGTTCAAGTTCAAGTGCAAGTGCAAGTGCAAGCGCAAGTGCAAGCGCAAGTTCAAATAGCGTTTTAAGTTACTTTTTGATCTTTAAACTTGCACTTGCACTTGCACTTAAAATTGGTGTGATATTTGCTACCTTTGAGTTCAAACGCCAAGCAGTTGTTTAGAAAATTTTCACTTCGGACCCGTATTTTTGTCACCATGATCGTATTGGTCGTGATTTCTTCCGTTTTGATTGCTGGGGTTGCCTTTTACCAATACAAAGAACAAACGAAAGACTATCACGAAGTGCGCTTGGGTAAAAAGGAAGAGCAGGTACGACAGAGTGTAAACTTTACGCTCAAGAAAACAACTTATCCGCAGACTACCGAGTATCTCGGACTTATCTTCAAAGACGATATATACCAGATTTCTGATGTTTTGTCCGCTCCCTTTAATATTTATGATTTGGAGGGGCAATTGATCAAGAGTTCTCGACCAAAATTTGAAATCGAAACCACCTCAAATTGTTTAGATGCCGAGGTTTTGAACAATTTGGGCTCTAGCGCCGAAAAACGCTATGTAGAACGAAATACGGCAGCGGGAGACCAATATCAAGCTTCCTATACCTATATCAATGATAAACGGTTTAAACCTATTGGCATACTGAATCTGCCCTACTACGAAGACAACAGCTTTTATGACAAAGAACTCAAGGAGTTCTTAATTCGTTTGGGAAGTGTTTGTTTGTTGCTGCTTTTTTTAGCGATTGGCTTGGCCTATTTTATTTCAAAATACATTACAAGGTCATTGCAAACGGTTTCCGATATGATGCACAAAACCGATTTGACCAAACGCAACGAAAAGATATTCATTGAAGACCCCAGCTCTGAAATCGGAAAACTGGTGGAGTCGTATAACGGCATGATCGATGAATTGGAGCAGAGTGCGGCAAAACTCGCCCGTAGCGAGCGTGAACAGGCTTGGCGTGAAATGGCCAAACAGGTGGCGCATGAAATTAAGAATCCGTTGACTCCTATGCGGCTGAGTGTACAGAGTTTTGAGCGTAAGTTCAATCCCAAAGACCCCGATGTGGAAGCCAAGGTGGCGGAGTATTCCAAAACCCTGATTCAGCAGATCGATACCATGAGCAATATCGCTTCTGCCTTTTCGAATTTTGCGGAAATGCCTGCGCAGCAAAATGAAACCTTGAATGTGGTCAAAATCGTAAAACTGGCCCTCGACATTTTTACCGAAGACTATATTCACTTTATTTCTGATGAAGAGGCGATTATCGCCAAACTAGATCGTACACAACTAATTCGAGTGGTTACGAATCTGGTTAAAAATGCCATTCAGGCGGTGCCCGAAGTAACATCGCCTCGTATTTTAGTTTCGGTTACCAGCGAAGATGAATACGTAAAGCTCGCCGTTGCCGATAATGGTATTGGTATTCAAGACGAGTTTACCGAAAAGATATTTGAACCCAAGTTTACCACGAAATCGAGTGGTATGGGACTTGGTCTGGGGATGGTAAAAAACATTGTAGAAACTTATAAGGGCACGATTGACTTTAGTTCCCAACCGGAAAAGGGTACGGTGTTTACTGTTCGCTTTCCGAAAGAAAATCTAGCCGCAACCGCCTAATATGTCTGAAATCAAATTTTATATCCTCGATGTTTTTGCACGTGAAAAGTATGCCGGAAATCAACTGGCCGTTTTCGTAGATCTGGAAAAGCAACTATCACCCGAGCAAATGCTGCAAATGACCCGCGAAATCAATTTCGCTGAAAGCACTTTTATTACAAGCATTGAAGCCGACGGAAGTTTCGTCGTCCGTATTTTTACGACAGAATACGAAGTGCCTTTTGCCGGGCATCCTACCCTTGGTACGGCCTACATCTTGGCGAAACATTTCAGTGAAAAGCCGGTAAAAGAAATCGTTTTAAGGCTCAAAAAAGGAGATATTCCAGTGCAGATTGACAATCCACAAGACCTAAATGCAAGTCGTTTTACGATGCAGCAGGTGCAGCCTGAATTTGGGCCCCTATTTGACGCCAAAACAGTGTCAGAAGCGTTTGATATTCCTTTGGCTTCTTTTGACGCTTCAATGCCCATACAAGACGTAAACACGGGGCTGCCATACCTGATAATTTTCTTGAAAGATTTAGAAAGTATAGGAAAACTCAAATTGAATGCCGACAAAGTGGAGCAATTTTTAAGGCAAGAAAAACTATTCAAAAGCAACAACCCAAGAGGCTTGACAACGAACTTATTTTTTGTTACCAGGGAGACAGTCGAGGAGGAGCATAGCTATCATACGCGTATGCTCGTTTTGGAAGATGAGTCTATTTGGGAAGATGCCGCCACCGGGAGTGCTAATGGCTGCTTTTTAGCCTATTTACTAAAGCATGATAAGCCCACTCAATCTGCTATAGTGGAACAAGGATTCGAAATGGGACGTAAGTCCATTTTGCATTTGAATGGAACGCGTAATGAATACGAATACATACTTAAAGTTGGCGGCCAGGTCGTTCCCGTAAGTGAGGGAATGTGGATGATCTAATCTAATTTTTTTAAAATTTATTTGCGTAACCAAAAAGTTACATATATATTTGTAACCGAAAAGTTACATAAATGAAAGTTTAATTAAAATGCAAGCGTTATGAAAGCAAAACAAATTTTAAAAGGAGCACTTATGGCAACACTCACCATTTTTTTATGGAATTCCACCGAATGGTTTAACCCTTTGATGAAATCACCCTATAAACAGGTAAAAAACCCAATACAGTACAATAGCTTTATGGAAGAACAGATGCCCGAGGATGGTATATATGCCTGGCATGCGAACTTTGCCCAGGAAAGTGGCATCACAGGCGCTAGCAATGTTTTCTATTTCACGGCTAAAGCTGACGAAGCGTATTATAATCCTGAAAAGTTTATCACAATCGAGTTGGTCACCCAGTTTTGCATTTGGTCTTTAATAAGTTATTTACTTCTTATCCTTGGAAAGAAAACCTACCTAAGACAAATCAGACTGACTATGGTTTTAGGATTGATTACAATTTTTAGTTTTCTTGTGCCCATGTGGAATTGGTGGGCGTTTTCTAGCGAGTTTATAGTATTGAGAGGATTTCAAATGCTCTTCGGATGGTTCTTGGCTGGTACGGTTTTGTACTTTGTGCTGTGGCCAAAAAAAGCACAAACCCAAACAGCTCGCATGCCGATTAACATTTGAGCAAGAATTTGTAAATATGTTTAGACGAAACCAAAACAAAATATACTTTTATGAAAGATAAAATCAAACTAGAACGCATCTATGACTGTCAGATTGATCGCGTTTGGAATGCCCTAACCGACGCTGAGGCCATGAGCCAATGGTTGATGCCTTGTGATATCGTACCTATCGTTGGACACAAATTTCAATTTCGAACAGAGCCACAGCTTGGTTTCGATGGTATCGTTAATTGTGAAATAGTAGAAGTCGTACCAAAAGAAAAGTTGGCATTTACCTGGTGCAATGGAAAAATGAATACCGAAGTTTCTTTTCAGTTAGAACCTATAGGTAATACCACGAAACTACATCTTGAACATAGTGGTTTCTCTGGCATCTTTGAGCGTATCTTTGTAAGACAGTTATTAAGTAATGGCTGGAAGAAAAAGATTTTGAAACAATTGGAAGCTTATTTGGAGAAATAATGGATGTATTTAAAGCAATTTCTGATCCAACAAGGAGGGCCATCATTGATTTAGTGGCAAAAGAGCCCATAAATATCAACGCGATCGCAGACAATTTTGATATGAGTAGACCTGCAGTCTCTAAACACATCAAGGTGTTAAGCGATACCGGGCTGGTTGGTGCACATCAGCAGGGTAGAGATCGATTCTTGTACTTACAACTGAATGCTTTGAAAGAAGTGCAGTTGTGGTTGAAAAAGTATGAGTATTTTTGGAATGACAGGCTAGATAATCTAGATGATTTTTTAAAGAACTAGCCCAAGAATCAATAATTTTTAACCAATGAGCTACAACAACATTATCGTAGAAACTGCTTTTCCCATAACAACCATCACCATCAATCGCCCCAACAAGCTTAATGCCTTGAATAAAGACACCATTCAAGAATTGCATGAGGCTTTTAAAGCCTTGAACAAGGACAAGAACATCAAAACCATTATCATCACCGGAAGCGGTGAAAAAGCTTTCGTGGCCGGGGCCGACATTTCCGAATTTGCCAACTTCTCGGTAAAAGAAGGCGGCAAATTGGCGGCAAAAGGGCAAAAGCTATTGTTCGATTATGTAGAAAATCTATCCACCCCAGTAATCGCAGCAGTCAATGGTTTTGCCTTGGGTGGCGGCCTTGAGCTTGCGATGGCCTGTCATTTTAGGGTGGCGAGTGAGAATGCCCGTATGGGCCTACCTGAGGTGTCTTTGGGGGTTATTCCCGGCTATGGAGGTACACAACGTTTACCACAATTGGTGGGTAAGGGCATCGCTATGGAAATGATTATGACCGCCGGAATGATCGATGCAAATCGCGCCCTCGAAACCGGACTCGTAAATCATGTCGTTTCTCAAGAAGAGCTGTTGGATTTTTGCAAAAAACTGGGAAGCAGAATATCGAATAATTCACCTGTAGGGATTAGTCATGCAATAAAAGCGGTAAATGCTGGTTTTAAACATGATAGTAACGGATATGCTTCCGAAATCAAAGCATTTGGTGAATGCTTTGGAACAGCTGATTTCGAAGAAGGAACAACCGCCTTTTTAGAAAAGCGAAAAGCTGATTTTCCGGGCAAATAGCATATCCCAAAACACCTACTTATGAAAGCCATATTCCAAAGGGCAACTACCAAATTTCAATATTTGGCATTTGCTATACCGCGTTACCAGAAAAGTCTGGTCATACTGCTTTTTCTTCTTGCATTATCTTTTGTAAAAGCTCAGGAAATACCTGTAAATTATAGTCTTGGAGAAAATTATTCCGATAGGTATAAATATTCCACAGTGCTTAGTATCGATGCCGACAATGCCGATAAAACGGTTATTGTTCGTACCTACTATGGGGGTATGCCATTACGCCCTAAAGGACATTTTATTGAGCTTTATGACGCCGATTTGAATCTGGTGGAAGACTACAATAATAAGTACCCTGGTCAGTATATGGTAGATGGTTTTATCAAGAACGGACAGTTGTATTTACTAGAACTAAAGTATGACGATACCAAATTTGCCTATCAATATGTGGTGCATCATAGTCCGATCGGGGAATTTAATTTTACAGAGAAGGTGTTGCTATCGATTCCCTCAAAAGAGGTTATTAACCCATTAGCGGTAAACAAGTACAATAGAAAATTTGGGAACGGATTTTCCACTGCAGTACATTTCAACAAAGAAAAAACGGCTTTCGGAATCACAGTACAACACCGAAAGGGAAAAGATGAAAAGTACAGCATGTACGTTTTCGGAACCGATTTAAAAAAGCAGATTGAATACGACTTTACGGCCCAATCACAAGAAAAGAATTACGCTTTCGAGAATATTGAGGTTTCAAAAGACTTGAAGACAGTGTACTTTATGGGAAAAGCCTTTTTCAAGAAAAAACGTTTTGAGGCGAAAGACCGGCGTTTTCAATATGAGTTGGTTAAAGTAACGAATCAAGGGCATGAAATTCAAGAATTTGCCGATCCGGGTAGGTATCCTGAATCGCTAAAGCCACTGCTATTGGGGAGTGATTTAGTGGTCGTTGGGTTTTATGCAGACAGAAAAGACCAACGCTACAATGGTTTGGTCTATTTCAAGTTGCATCCACAAAGCTTATCCATAGCTTCTAGAAAATACAATCCGTTTTCCAGTCAGTTTATGGAAGACAAGTTTGGACGTGAGGTAGATGCTCAAGTCAAAAACTTGATTTTTAAAGATGTGCATATTACGCCAAAGAACAACATCATTTTTAGTGCAGAGGAATACTTTGTTACCAAAGGCGAAGAGTTTGACGGCAATGGCAGACGCATGATCGAGAAGTTTCATTACAATGATATTGTCTGCGCAAAGTTGACGGCAAACGGTGAAATGGAATGGGCCAGAAACATTAATAAAACAGAAGTCACTAAGGGCGATGCCTCCTATGCCTCGTATTCAATGTATGGCAACGGCGAGGAGATGTATTTCTTTATTAATTCAGGAGAGCACCCTCAGAAGCTGAGTAAGGAGCGTATAATGTTTAAACAAGGGTTTAGTAGAAACCCAAATTTGTTTGTCATCAAGATGGATGCTTCGGGAAACCTATCGCATAAAAAACTGATCGATGACAAAGAGGTTCGCTTGCCCATAATGGTTTCTAGACCCCTCCTTGATATCAAAAATGAGAGCCTTTTGTTTTATGCCAAACGTGGCACCAAAAAACAGTTAGTGCGCGTTTCTGTGGGTGGCGCTGCGAGCACGCCTTCCAAGTAGGCTTTAAACCAGTTGGTATTTCGTAATCTGAGTTTTGATTTAAGCAAATGAATAGATACCGTGAATAGTGCTACACTCACCTATGGGTGAACACCTACTTTTTGTTGAAGGGAATATAATTTTCCCACTCCCAAGGGGTGTATACATCACCAATAGTAATTTCTAACAATTCCTTGAAAATACTTTCTGCGTTGTCGCTATTAGACATGAGCAACACACCCATATGTTTTTCAGGAAACAAAATAGAATAATGCTGAAACCCTTCTCCATGCCCCTCCTTGAAAACTCCTTTGCCAACAGGCGTTTTAAGCAACCCCCAACCCAGTCCATAATTCAAGCCTATTTTTTTGTTTTCGCTTGTAGTTTCTAAGGCTTGTGGTCCAAATTGTTTCTTTGATTTAATTTCAATATTTGGCGAGAACATCAGCTGGGTTATGGGCGAATCTTGAGAGGTTAAAGAGAGTATATGTTCTAAGAATTTTGAATAATCTATTGCCGTTGTTTCCATAGATCCTGCAGCACCTGCCTCATCTTCTGTGTCTTTTTCTATTGTTTCTTGATCTATGGTATGGCCCAAACAGTAGTTGTTTTCAAAACGTTGTTGCCACACATAACTGGTCATATCCATTGCTAGGGGGTGAAAAACAATTTCTTTGGCCATTTCCTCAAGGCCCCTGCCTGTAATTTTTTCAATCACGATTTGAAGCAAGCGAATTCCTTCACCAGAATAACTGTAAACGGTTCCAGGGTCGGAGAAAATTTGAATTTTGCCCTCTGGCTTAAATTCTCCTATTCTACTTATCCATCTCCAGTTTTGAAACCCTGTAGTATGTGATAGGCACATTCTAGCGGTTATTTGTTCGTATCGCTTGTCGTCTTTGAGGTTCTTAAAACTCCTCCATTCTTTTTCAAAATAGAGTTCTGGTATGGGTTTGTCTAAATAGTCTTGTAATGGCTTGTCCAGGTCGATCAATCCATCCTTTACAAGATGTGCAACCAAATATCCGAATAAAGACTTGCTCAAGGAGGCTCCGTAAAAAACCTCATCTATTTTCAGAAGATCTTTTTGGCCGTAATCTGAGTATCCAAAGGCTTTTTGATAGGCTAGGGTGTCTTGATTAAAAATGGATACGGTAAGCCCAGTGACCTTTGCAGTATCAACAAGTTTTTGAATTTTTTGATTTAGTTCTTCTACCGAGATTTTTGACCCATCGAGCCTTGTTACTTGTTCAATTTTTGATTTTGAGCAACTTGTAAAAACGACACTACCAACTAGTAGCGCAAGGAATATGCTTAGGGTACCACTGGGTTTTGTGGAGCTCGCTTTTATAAATGGGAATGCCAAGGGGTAAAAGCATTTATGCGTTTTAATTACCTTAATTATGTTGTACAGCATTATTAATATGCTAAAGGGGATGAGGGCGATAAAAAGAAAAAACCCCCATTTTTCTATAGTTAACAATGCTATAAAGGAAAGTATATAGAGTAGCGACATACTTATCTGAAAATTAATCACTTTGGCACCATGGAGGTCATAGAGCCTATTGTCTTCCCTTTTATGAATCCATAAGAATAGGGGTAGTAGGATATTGGCCAATGGAATAATAAAACCCAAGAACGGGATGCTATGCAACAGCAAAAGCCATTTTTTTTGGATGTTTTCTTCTTTGGGGTTTTCCAAAGGGATAAGGTCACTGACATCGACTTCCAAAGCAGAAGCTAATAATTTTATAGTTTGAAGATGCGGGCTCACATCACCTTTCTCGATGCGCTGAATGGTGCGTACGGTCACCGTCGTTCTTTCTGATAGTTCCTCCTGAGTATATCCTTTTAGCTTACGATGATATAAAAGGTTCTTTGCGATAGATTGAGTTTCCATAATTTTATTTTGGTTGGTACAAAGCTATCGCATAATGCCATTCTTTGTAGCGACATTTGGGTGTCATGTTACTGTCATTTGCCCATTTTACGTACTTTCTACTTTATGGAATTTTCATTTAAACTAAAAGTAAGGTTTTTTAGATAGGAATGCTTCTGCTAGTGATATCTGAAGAAATATGACGTAAAAGAAAGTTCATTTTATACCTTTAGTTGAGCTGCGAATCATAATCCGAAATTACGTTGGAACGCTATTGTTCTTATTTGAACAATCTAAGATAATTAACATCTAAGTGCAATTATAAATAGGAAATATTCCATAAATTTGGAATAAATCCACTAATTGAAACACAAAGACTATATCAAGGGGAGAGGAGCCCAGCAAAATACAGCCAACAAATTCTTTAAGTACAGCTACGAAACCCGAGATGATTTCCTAGAATTCTGTCGTATTGAAGGAGAGGAAGCAGACAATAACAAGACGCAATACCTCCCTATTTTTCCAAAGACGATTGTCAACAAAGTAACGAGTCCTGATTTGGGGATGCAATATTCTATGAACCCCTACCAAGGCTGTGAACACGGTTGTATTTATTGTTATGCCCGAAATACACATGAGTTTTGGGGCTATAGTGCGGGGCTTGATTTTGAACGTAAAATATTGATCAAGAAAGACGCCCCAAAACTACTTGAGGCTAAATTAAAAAGTAAAAAATGGCAGGCCTGTACTATTGTTTTATCAGGAAATACAGACTGTTATCAACCTGCAGAAAAAAAGTTCAAGATTACCCGTGCCTGTTTGGAGGTGTTCTTAAAATATAGACATCCCGTAGGAGTCATTACTAAAAATGCCTTGATTTTAAGAGATTTGGACATTCTAAAAGAATTGGCAGAACATCAATTGGTGGGGGTCAATGTTTCGGTTACTTCACTTTCGGAAAAAACCCGCAGAATTTTGGAACCACGAACGGCCACGATAAAAAAACGCTTGGAAACCATACGGGTATTATCTGAAAATAGCATTCCCGTAAATGCGATGTTAGCACCTATAATTCCTGGCATCAATAGTCATGAAATCATGAACATGGCCAAAGCGGTTTCCGATAACGGAGCCTTGTCTTTTGCTTTTACGGTTGTCAGATTGAATGGTGCTATTGGGCAAATCTTTACCGATTGGATTCACAAAACGCTACCCGACCGGGCGGAAAAGGTATTGCATCAAATTGAGGCATGCCATGGAGGCAACCTAAACGATAGTCGTTTTGGAATACGCGGAAGGGGTGAGGGTAAAATAGCTAAGCAAATACACGATTTGGCGCGTTTGGCTCGGCATATGTATTTTAAAGACAAGGTTTTTCCTAAATTGAATGTAGCGATGCATGATCAGTACAAAACAGGGCAATGGCGATTGTTTTGAAATAATTATCAGGTAGTGTCCATTTTGCTTTTGGTTGTGCGTCTTTAGCTTGTATGAACATTTAAAACAAAATATCATGAGTAATTTTTTATTTCTATTTAGAGGAGGAGACGCTAGGCGACTAGAGCAATCACCTGAGGAGATGCAAGCCCATATGCAAAAGTGGGGTGCATGGATGGGTGGATTAAAGGAAAAAGGACAATTGGTAGATGGTTTACCATTGGCCAAAGAAGGAAAGGTGGTTGAGCAAGCCGGTGATGTGATTACAGATGGCCCATTCGCAGAAGGTGCTGAGGTCGTTGGAGGATATCTAATTGTTTCCGCAGATGATCAAAACGGAGCCGTTGAGATAGCTAAGGGGTGTCCTATTTTTGAGCATGGGGGTAATGTTGAGGTGCGTGAAATAATGTCAATGGACATGTAATTAAGAATTGGAAATGGTTTAGAAGTCCGATGAAAGTATCGGACTTCTTTATATTTATACTATGGAGACAATGGGAAGAGAGCATTTGGTAGAGCACATATTCAGGCATGAATATGGTAAAATAATTGCTTTTTTGACCTATAAATTCGGCCCATCGCATCTTGAAACCATAGAAGATGCTGTTCAAGAAGCGCTTATTAAAGCAATGCAAATATGGGGTTTTAACGAACCGCCAACAAACCCAACAGCCTGGTTGTTACGCGTTGCAAAAAACAAGGTTATTGATTCCTTGAGAAAGCAGAAAAAGATGGTTGATGATGCATCAGTTTCAGACCATGCTCTCTCTAGTTCGGTTCAAGAAGAGGTACGATTGAACACTAGTATTAGTGATAGCCAGTTAAAAATGATTTTTGCATGTTGCCATCCGTCCTTATCTCAAGAATATCAGATTATACTAAGTCTTAAATTGATAGCTGGTTTTGGAAACAAGGAAATTGCCAAGGCTCTTCTTAAAAAGAATGAAACCGTAGCCAAGTCCTTTACCAGGGCCAAGCAACGCTTTAAATCCAATGTAAAAACACTAAATATTCCGGTAGAGTTAGGTTTGAAATCAAGGTTGAACATTGTTCTTAAAGTTATCTATTTGCTTTTTTCAGAAGGATATGCGTCTAGTTCTGGGGAGGTTTTGATAAAAAAGGATATTTGTATTGAAGCCATTCGTTTGGCTACACTGTTGACCAATAACAAATATTGCAATCAACCCGAAGTACATGCGCTTATTGCTTTGATGAACTTTCACGCTTCACGTTTTGATGCGCGAATTGATGAAAATGGTGAGATTGTGGATCTCGAAAATCAGAATAGAACCTTATACGATAGTGAAATGATCAAAAGCGGTATTCAGCACTTGGAACTTTCAAGGGTAAAAATGAATCCTTCTCACTATCATCTGCAGGCGGCCATATCATTTTTCCATTGTAGTGCAAAACGTTTTGAAGAGACAGACTGGGAGAGTATTCTGCAACTGTACGATTTGCAATTAGCCCGACAATATTCGCCGATTATTCAATTAAATAGACTAGTTCCATTTCATAAGGTTCATGGCGCAGAAAAGGCAATGATAGAACTTCAGCACTTTGAGAAAAGTGCTTATTTCATCGACAATGCTTTATTCAATGCCATCAAAGCACAACTTATGCTTGAAATGAAGAATTTTAGCGGTTCAAAAAAAGCACTAAAAAAAGCTATTGAACTTACCCAAAATGCATTGGAACGCAAGCATTTTTATAAAAAACTTGAAGCGCTTCATGCGCAATAAAACCTGGGAGCAATTAGTTGTTTACCCCAACTCCCAGCCTTTGCGATAAGCACCTTTTACCCACTCATTGGCCAAATCCCAATTGGTAACCTTCATGTTGGCACCGTCCCATAAAATTTTACGTCTACCTGGGTATTCAAAAGGATCCCAGTCTCCCGCTTTTTTGCCAGCTTTGAATTTCTTGTATTGGAAGGCCTTGATGGCCAAATTACCCATCAGTACAGCTTCCGTTAATGGACCAGAACGTTTGAAGTCAGAAGAGGTCTCCGTACCATTCAAACAACCTTCAACAAAGTTGTTTTGGTGGCCGTCAGTATCTCCTTCGATTCTTTTTAAATAGGGTTTAGGAGGGTTTAACAATTTCATGGTTTCAGAAGGTAGTAAACGTGCATTTCTAGAATAGACATCACACACCAAAATTCCTCTTGTACCATAGAAAACTGAACCACCGCCACCGGCGCCAATGGTCTCGCCATCTTTAAGTTCGTCTGGTAAATCGGGCATGATACCCCCATCGTACCAGTTTAAGGCAATATCACCGTGTTCCTTTGTATTGAATTTAAGTCGTACTATGGAAGATGACGGGCAAGAAGCGCTATAGTCGGCTTCCACAAAATCACCCACCCAATTCGTGGTGCAGCTAGCTTCTGCCTCAGTAGGATAACCAAGGTCTAAAACACCAAAAGGGGTTTCCATAATGTGGCATCCCATGTCACCAAGAGCCCCTGTTCCGAAATCCCAGAAACCTCTCCATTTAAAAGGCAAATAGGCGGCATTATAATCTCGCATTTCGGCTTTACCAAGCCATAAATCCCAATCCAATCCTTTGGGTACAGGCTGCTTTTCTGTTGGCAACGGAACTCCCTGTGGCCAAACAGGTCTATTTGTCCAACAATCTACTTTATATACCTTTCCGATAACTCCAGATTGTATCCATTCTTTCGCTTCGCGACTTCCATCACTTGACGCCCCTTGATTTCCCATTTGGGTTACGATACCATTTTCTTTGGCAACCTGGGTCATTAAACGGGCTTCATTAATATTATGGGTCAACGGCTTTTCAACATAGGCATGCTTTTTTGCACGCATAAAAGGTAATGCAATGGGGGCGTGCATATGGTCTGGTGTTGCAACCATTATGGCATCAATCTCCTTTAAGTGATTGTCATACACCTTTCTAAAATCTTTATATCTCTTGGCTTTGGGATATTTTTTATAGGCACCCTCGGCCCTTCGGTCATCGACATCACATAGGGTGACATATTTGACTTTTTTGGTAGCATCCATTCCACGCATAACTCCGCCGCCACGTCCTCCAACTCCAAAAGCACCTACATAGAGGGTATCACTTGGCGCTATATGGTCTTTGCCCATTACAAAACTTGGAACAATAGAAAAGGCAGCCGATGCGGCTGCTGACTTTTTGATAAATTTTCTTCTTTGCATGTTGTATAAGGATTGAAATTAGCAGCTAGGAAGATACGGAAAAAACGGAAAAAATAGGCCGACTATTAAGGATGATTCACTACAACGTTTTCGTAAATCTAGCTACGAAAGTCCCTTCCATTCACGGTCAAATTGAGCCAAATAGTCCAACATATAGCGATGTCTATTTTCCGCCAATTTTTTACCTGTTTCTGTATTCATCCGCTCTTTAAGGAGCAGTAGTTTCTCATAAAAATGATTAATGGTGGGAGCGGTTGATTTTTTATACTCGGCTTTGGTCATATTCAATTTTGGAGGTATGTCAGGGTTGTGAAGCTCCCGATTTTTAAATCCCCCATAATTAAAAGCGCGTGCAATTCCGATAGCACCAATAGCATCAAGTCGATCAGCATCTTGAACTACTTGAAGTTCTCGAGAATTAAAGGCTTGTCCTTTTTTTTCTAAACTAGATTTGAATGAAATATTCTCGATAATTTGGACCACATGGTCAATTACATGTTGTTCTATGGCAACCGAAGTCATAAAATCAGCTGCCATTCGAGGACCTACAGTTTCGTCTCCATCGTAAAATTTGGCGTCGGCAATATCATGTAATAAAGCACCCAAGCTGACCACTAGGTCATCTACTTCTTCGTCTTTTGCAATCGATAAAGTATTGTTGAACACCCGTTGTATGTGGAACCAATCATGCCCCCCTTCGGCACCTTCCAAAGTTTTTTTTACAAAGGTTACGGTTGCTGCTATGATTTCTTGGTTGCTCATTTGAATACGGTTACACCAGATGTTACGGCGGCTTCAGTTTTTGCGATAAGATCATCGAGATTTCCTTCTACAGGAAAGGGTTTATGAACTTCAAAAGTGATATGGTTGCCAATACCGTTAGGAAATTTCCCGTATTTCAGCATTTTCCAAGAATTGTTGATGCTAATTGGAATGATTAGGGCCGATGGCGAATGCTTCATTAGAAGTTTAAGTCCTGTTGGTTTAAACGGTTTGGGATGACCGGTTCTGCTTCGGGTACCTTCAGGAAAAATAACAGCCCCGCGTTGATGCTTTTCAATATACTTGCCCAGTTTAGAAATTTCAACAAGAGCCTGTTTGCTATCTTTTCGGTCAATAAGAACAGAACCGCCATGTCTCAAATTATAAGATACACTAGGAATACCCTTACCCAATTCTTTCTTGCTTACAAATTTTGGCTCCTGCTTGCGCATATACCAGATTATTGGCGGTATATCATGCATACTCTGATGATTGGGAACAAGTATCGTTGGTCTATCCGTAGGGATATCATGTGGGTTGTTGAAGGTATACGTAGTGCCTAGAAAATGGGTGCATCGCATCAAACAGAGATTCAATAGGGCCACGCTTGCACGATGCGCATTGTATCCGAAGACATTTAGGCAAACCCATTGAATGGGATGAAAAACCAGCAAGGTCAACCCGAAAAAAATCAGATACAAAACAGACAATGGATAGGCCAACAATTTCTGCATGATGTAAAAATAAGACTTCGAAGAAAAAAGACATAGAACCTAAGACTAAAAAAACCGCTCTTAAGAGCGGTTTAGCTGTTTTTATAGTTCCACCTCCTTTAGAGGTGCTTCGTGGCTTAACAAAATTCGTTGTAGGCCTCGGTCAAGTTTTCTGCAATCAATTCGGCGGGCCGACCTTCAATGTGATGGCGTTCGATCATATGAACCAACTCCCCATCTTTGAACAAGGCCATACTTGGCGAAGAAGGAGGAAAAGGAATCATTAGATTACGAGCGGCATCGACGGCTTCAGTGTCGACACCCGCGAAAACCGTTACCGTTTGATCGGGCTTCTTTTCATTTTGCAAACTCATTTTGGCCGCTGGGCGTGCATTGGCCGCGGCACAGCCACAAACTGAATTTACCACAACAAGGGTGGTACCTTCTTGATTAATGGCGTTGGTGACAGCTTCTGCCGTATATAACTCTTCAAACCCGGCATTTGCCAAGTCATCTCTCATTGGTTTTACTAATTCTGCGGGATACATATGCTAATTTTTTTAATTCAGACTTCAAAGATACGTGTTTTGTCGCATTCTGTTGACTGACCTTAACTTTTCGTTTTAGATCTTAGGAAGAGTCAACACCTTAAACAAGTTGCATTTAGCATGGTAATTAAGCAATCGCTCTTTAGAAAAAAGGCCAAGCAATGCCTTGCCAATGTTGATACTATTCTGGTAAATCTTTGGTCTGCTGCCCTCGGTCTTCCGTCTTTTAATATCTTTGAAAAAAATCAGATTTCAGATGTTTAAATGGGTGGCCGCGGTCATAGGCTTTTATTTGTTTAGATACCCCGGCGCAATTTTAGGCTTTCTGGTAGGTAGTTTTATCGATAGTTCTGCAAAACCTGGCGGCGGAAATGCTAGACGAGTCTTTGGTGATATGACGCGTCAAAAAGTATCACCCGCTGACTTTGAACTAAATCTACTCTCATTATGCTCCATAGTTATAAAGGCCGACGGTACGGTAAGTCAAACCGAAATGGACTATGTACGACAGTATTTTGTGCAAACCTATGGTAAGGAAAAGGCCAACGCAATTTTTAGAACGTTCAATGAAGTCAACAAAAAACACGAGATTTCAGCACAACGCATTTGTGCTTTCTTAAATCAACGAACGCGATATGAAGTCCGGCTGCAGTTGTTACACTTTTTATTTGGAATAGCGCAAGCAGATGGCTCGGTGCGTACTTCCGAAACCAACAAAATTCAAGAGATAGCCGGGTATTTGCGAGTTTCTTTTCGCGATTTTGAAAGTATCAAAGCGATGTTTGTAAAAACCGCAGATACGGCATACAAGATTTTGGAAATTGAAAAGACGGCTACCAACGATCAAATAAAAAAAGCGTATCGTACCATGGCCAAGAAGTATCACCCTGATCGCGTGAATACAGAAAATGAGGCCATAAAAAAGGGTGCTGAGGAAAAATTTAAAGAAGTGCAAAAGGCCTACGAAACAATTCAGAGAGAAAGAGGGCTATAAGCAGTTGCAGGTGTACGGTAGGCGTTGATCTGTTAGACGTTTGCAGCGAGAGCGGTTAAGAGAATAGCTGCTAAAACAGTCGCATGAGCGCCTTGTTGTATTCGGCAGATGCGAATAAGCGATGGGTATGAACCACCAACTGAACACATACGAATAAATGCAAGATTTTTATTTCTACATCAAACTTGGTCTCAACCATGTTCTTGATTTTGGCGCCTATGACCATATTCTCTTTTTGATGGCATTGGCGCTTCCGTTTTCTTTTAAAAGTTGGAAAAAAGTAGTGCTATTAGCTACACTGTTTACAATTGCTCATTGTCTGTCGTTGTTTCTCTCTGTCTATGGAATTTTGGTAATGGATGTTGCCTTGATCGAGTTTTTGATTCCTGTTACCATTCTAGGTACGGCATTGTTCAATCTCATCTATGTAAAATCCGCTGTAGAGAACAGAAGCTTGGGCTTGCATATACTAGCCACAACCTTTTTTGGGTTGATTCATGGTTTCGGTTTTAGCAACTATTTCAATATGCTTATGGCCGAAGAAGAAGAAAAACTAGGAGCCTTGTTGGGTTTCGCAAGCGGAATAGAAATTGCACAGGTCTTGATTGTTTTTGGGGTATTGGGTCTTTCCTATCTAGTGCTTTCCATTTTAAAGGTCAAAGCGCAATTATTTGTAACAATTGCTTCCATTTTAATCTTGCTCATCACAATACCCATGTTGATTGCTACGTTCCCATGGTAAGCTTATGTTAAATTTAACCTATTAAGGTTGTAGGAATTTGGTAAAGCAGGTATCTTAGACCCCTGTTATTCCGTTATATACATGCAGAAAACCAAGCAAGAGAAGTATGATAAGGCCTATCTAAGAATGGCAGAGGAATGGGGCAAATTGTCTTATTGTGAACGCAAACAAGTAGGTGCAATCATCGTAAAGGACCGTATGATCATTTCTGATGGATATAATGGAACCCCAACGGGCTTTGAAAACTTTTGTGAAGATGATGAAGGGTATACGAAATGGTACGTTTTGCACGCAGAGGCAAATGCCATTTCGAAGGTGGCCTCCTCTACACAATCGTGTCAAGGCTCAACCTTATATATAACATTATCGCCTTGTAGAGAGTGCAGTAAATTAATACACCAATCTGGCATAAAACGTGTTGTGTATAAAGAAGCGTACAAAGATGAGTCAGGGTTAGATTTTCTTCGGAAAGCTGGTGTTGAATTAAAACATTTGCCCTGTATTGAAAGTGCTTGACGAATTATATCGGTAAAGATGCAGAAAAAAAACAATTACTTATGGCCTACAATCCTAGCTGCTGCCTTGGCTTTAGGTGTCTTTGTAGGGGGTAAATTCAACTTTAACGACACCCCTGAAAAGCTTTTTACCACCAATTCTAAAAAAGACAAACTCAATCGGCTTATCGATTATATCGACTATGAGTATGTTGACGAAATCAATACCGATAGTATTGTTGATGTTACCGTAAACAACATCCTCGACAAACTCGATCCCCATTCGGTATATATTCCCAAGGAAGAGATGACCCAGGTTTCGGAGAGCATGAAGGGTGATTTTGTGGGAATAGGAATCAATTTTTACCCCTACCGAGATACGATATCCGTTATTCGTACCATCAAGGATGGCCCTAGTTTTTTGAAGGGAATTGAGCCTGGAGACCGCATATTAATGGCGGACAAAGATACCTTGTACGGTAGAAAGTTGCCAAACGAGGTAATTGTTGAAAAACTAAAAGGAAAAGAAGGTACCTCGGTAAAACTAAAGGTGTATCGTAAAAAAGAAGACCGAACCTTCACCGTAAATGTGAAGCGTGATATCGTACCCATCAAGAGTGTACAGTCGTACTTTATGATGACTGACGATATGGGCTACATTAAGGTTAATCGTTTCGCCGAATCTACATTTAGAGAGTTCAAAACGGCCCTTAGTGAACTTCAAACACAAGGAGCAAGAAAGTTAACGCTTGATTTAAGAGATAATCCTGGCGGGTATTTGGGCATTGCAGAACAAATGGCCGATGAGTTTTTAAAGGATGGAAAATTAATTCTTTTCACCAAAAACAAAAAAGGCAAAATCAATAACGTGTATGCCACAGAAAAGGGAAGCTTTGAAGACAAAGAGGTTTATGTGTTGATCAACGAGCGTTCTGCTTCGGCAAGTGAGATTATTGCTGGGGCGCTTCAAGACAATGATTTAGGAACTATTGTAGGTCGACGTTCTTTTGGTAAGGGACTTGTACAGCGTGAAATGGAATTGGGCGATGGTTCGGCCGTTCGCCTAACAGTATCAAGATATTACACCCCCACGGGGCGTAGTATTCAACGTACCTATAAAAATGGTAACAAAGACTACTACCAAAAGTTCACTGATCGGTTTCATACAGGAGAACTTACTTCGGTCGATAGTATAAAAGTCGCTGATTCGCTAAAATTTAAAACACCAAAAGGCAAAGTGGTTTATGGCGGCGGTGGAATCATCCCCGATGTGTTTGTACCTATTGGCACAAACGAAGAGGAAGCACTAGAAAGCCTAGATAGTTCCGGCTGGATTTCCTATTTTGTTTTTGAGCATCTTGATGACGATAGAAATCGCTATGACGACTACAATCAGGCTACGTTTATGGCAGATTTTACAGTAGATGATATTCTTTTTGAACAATTTCTTGATTTTTTGATCAATAGAAAGTTGAGAATGAATTATTATGACTTTGAAGCTGAAATAAAACTGTATTTAAAGGCCGCTTTGGCAGAGCAATTGTTCGGAGCAAACGTACATGCTAAAATCAAAAGTCAAGCCGATGCTATGTTACATCAGGTTTTGGAACTCGATAGTCCGCTAATACAACAAGAAGATGCCGAGGCGATTGAATCTAGAAATTAGATTGCTAATCTTTATTCACCCTGTCTTGTATTTTTTTTGAAGTCATAAAAATCAACAACAAGACAACAGCACATAAAGAAGCTACGATGCCGATAAGTGCTATAATGCTATTACCCTCAAGCGGATTGTCAAAATTTACCAAAGTCACATTATAGGCAATTAGCGCTACGGCAAGCACTATCAGAATTATGCTCAATGTTTTGTTCATTTGAATGACGTTTTAATATGCTAAAAAAGTTGATTGATATTAGTGGCGAATAGCTTTACGGCAATGGCCAATAGAATCACTCCAAATACTTTTCTGATGATTCCTATACCATTGGCGCCTAACACTTTTTCAATTCGACTTGACGACTTTAGCACAAGATATACAAAGATAATATTCACAATAATAGCTACGATAATATTTTCCACTTCATATTCAGCGCGTAGTGATAGTAATGAAGTCATCGTACCTGCCCCTGCAATCATTGGAAATGCCAATGGTACTATCGAAGCGGTCTCGGCGGCATCGTCTTTATAAAGTTGTACCCCTAAGATCATTTCGATGGCCAAAAAGAATATGATAAATGCCCCTGCCACCGCAAAAGAGTTTACATCAATACCAATTAGGTTCAATATTTCCTCTCCAACAAAAAGAAAGGCCACCATCATAATGGCGGCGACAATCGATGCTTTTTCCGATTGAATATGGCCTACTTTGTTGCGTAACCCTATTATTATGGGAATACTTCCCACAATATCGATTACTGCAAAAAGTATCATGCTCGAGGTAGCAATTTGTCTAAGATCAAAATTTAGGTCGAATGACATTCCTTTCAAATTTGCGGCAAATTTACGTTTTAAAGCATAGTTCCAATAGCCATGAACGAAATAAATTGTAGCAGCTGACATCGCTTTAAGATGTATCTTAGTAGGCTTAAAGTAAACCTATGTTTCAGCTTGGAAAAACTATAGTATCTGAAGAAATTATAGAGCATGACTTTGTTTGCAATCTGAACGCCTGCAAAGGCCAATGTTGTATTGATGGTGATGCCGGAGCTCCTTTAGAAGATGCGGAAACCGAAATTTTGGTAGATATTTATGCAGATGTGAAACCCTTTTTACGCGCAGAGGGAATTGCCGCTATTGAAGAACAGGGTGTTTTTGTAAAGGGAGAAGATGGTGAATGGGAGACTCCGCTCATAAACGGAAGCGAATGTGCCTATGTCGTTTTTTCAGAAAATCAGACTGCAAAATGCGGTTTGGAAGAAGCGTATAACCAAGGAGTAACGACTTGGAAGAAACCTGTTTCCTGTCATTTGTATCCTGTTCGAGTAAAAGAGTATACCGAACTTACTGCAGTCAATTACCACAAATGGGAAATATGTGATCCTGCATGCTCGCTTGGTGCCGAACTGAAAGTGCCTATTTATAAATTTGTAAAGGAGGCGTTAATTCGCAAGTTTGGAAACGCATGGTACGAAGAATTAGAACAAGCAGCTGCAGATCATCTTAAACCATAGGAATATGCAACAGTACTTTGGTTCCTTCAGGCGTACCATCGTCTTTGTATAGGTCGAGAATTTGAAGGTTAAAGGAATTCAAATAATCTCTAGAGAAATTCGTCAGACGTTCTTTGGTAATATCTATTCCTACAGATTTTCGCTTGAGTACCTTACTTTGTTTAATTTCTTCAGATGCGATTCGACCTATTCCATTGTCCGTTATACTAATATGTATGTAGTTTTCATCTGAAGCTCTACGTACGTTCAAAAGTATTTTTTTCTCCCCTGTTTTAGAAGAGAGTCCGTGCCAGAGTGCGTTTTCCAAAAAAGGTTGTAAAATCAATGAGGGTATTTTCACGGTATGTGGGTCGATATCATCACTGATTTTTATCTCAAAATCAATTTCATTTGAAAAGCGAATATTTTCAATATTCATATAGAGTTCTACCGTCTCTAGTTCTTCTGCCAGCGGTATTTCTCGTAGCGATGAAGCTTCCAATATTTTTCGCACCAGTTTGGAGAACTTATTGAGATAATGAACCGCATTTTTTTGCTCATTATTAATGATATAGAGTTTGATGGAATTTAGCGAATTGAATAAAAAATGAGGATTCATTTGACTGCGCAACATACTTTGTTCAAGTGTGAGCACCTTCTTTTCATTTTTGAGTTGGTATTGGCGATACAGAATGTAAAAAATGCCCGCCAGCAAGGCCAAAACAATGGCGCTGATAAGCAAGGTTGTATTTTTCTTGCGAAGGTTGAGCCGAACTATTTCGTTTTGCTTGGCTAAAACCTGTATCTCATTGCTCTTTTTTTGAGAATCATAACGGAAAATGACATCGTTTACATAACGTACCGTGCTGGCATTCAATATCTGCTCTTCTAGTTCTCTTGCCTTTGACGTATAGTTAAGTGCTTTTTCATAATTACCGCGTTCGGTGTTTAATTGGGCGAGTAAATTATTCGCCTGTGAAGCTTCCAACTTTAAATTTTTTTTCTCGGCCGTTTTCAGACCTTGTAGCATGTTTTGTTCAGCTTCATCATATTGTTTTAACAAAAATTTTGCCCACCCTAGTTTATTGAATACAGAAGCAATAAGAAATGGATCATCTAGCTTCTGAGCTTTTGGCAATGCATATTCAAGAAGTTCTATGGCTTCAAGCGGTTTATCTTCTTTGATATAGATTTGAGCAATGGCGTTATTGCACAAAACCCGCCCCATATCATTATCTATTTTTTCATTGAAGGCAAGTGAAGTTCGATAATCTTCCAAAGCACCGGTCCAATCTCCTAGTTCCTCTTTGCATTCTCCAATATTCTGATGATTTATTGCCTGCCCAAGCTCATTGCCCAATTCTGTCTCTAGGCGAAGCGATGTTTCAAAATATTCTATGGCTCTGTCATACTGGTTTAACATTTGGTAGAGATTACCAATACAGTTAACCGATACGTTGATCATTCTTTTTATACTACGGGAAGGATTTTCAACCGATTCTGCCAATTCAAGAGCCTTTTGATTATAATCCATTGCAGTACGAATGGAGGAGGTTCTGCGATAGACCACGCCCAAATAGTTGAGACTGGTAACCTTAAATTCAAGGTTATCATTGGCTTCAGCAATTTCCAATGCTTTTTGATGTAGCTTGATGGCTTCTTTAAACAGGGAATGATTTCTATAGTCTCTTCCCAATTCGTTCAAGGCATAAGCTTGCCCGTCAGCGTAATTACCTTCGGTAGAGGCATCGGCAAAATAACGCATTAAAACCGTATCGCGTCGACTACTTCCTAAAACCGAATGTATTTTTGCACGCCCTTCAGGAGCGGCACTGACTAAGCTATCCACGGTCTTTTTGAAAGAGTCGGGAATATCTTGTGAGAACCCCTGAAAATAGAGGCATAGGACTGCGATAATTAAACTACGTTTCATACAAAAAGTAAGTGGCAAGCGCAGGTCAGATTCACTAGTGTCAATTCGGGGATTCATAAAGAAATTTACAACATATCTAGAAAATCTGATTTCTTTTGCCTAGAAACGGGTATTTTGTGATTGGGTTTCAAGATGACGTACCCGTCGGTCTTAAGAAATTCCTTTATTTTGGTAAGGTTGATGATATAGGAATTATGAATTCTAAAGAATGAATCGTCTGGTAAAAGTTCGTTTACTTCCTTTAATTTTTTAGTGAGTACAATTTTTTGACCGTCTGTGAGGTAAATGGTACTGTAATTCCCATCAGATTCGGCATATAAAATTTCATCGCTCTCTAAGAAAACTAGCTTTCCATCTGTATTGAATGTTATTTTCTTGTGAACGGAACTTGAATTGAAGTTCAACAGGATTTTTTCTAATCTATCGGCGGTAAAATTCTTGGCGTTGAATTTCTTTATTTTAGAGATAGTATCTTTTAGATCATCGGTATCGATAGGTTTTAAAAGATAGTCGATAGCCTCATTTTTTAACGCTTTGATGGCGTATTGATTGTAAGCTGTGGTAATGACCACAGGAAAATCCTTGTTTTTCAATTTTTGAATGAATTGAAAACCATCCATAGTGGGCATTTCAATATCTAAAAAAAGACAATCTGGAGTGTTTTTTTCAAGGTGATCTAAGGCTTCCAAGGGGTCTGTAAATGAAGCTGAAACATTAATTTCATCACTAAAATTTGTTAATTCCCAAGATAAACTCTGTAGCGCCTTGATCTCATCATCTACTATTATCGCTTCAATCATAATCAATTCAATTCTAAGTATAGAAAGTTAGTCAAAAATATAGTGAAGCTGTTGGTAATTCAAAAAAGATGTATCAATGGACGCTATTTGAGTATAGTTGGTAAAAAAACACCTAAAAACCGCTTTTACTACGAATTTGAATCTTTTTTCTTACAAAATTGACGATAGATTATCGTTATTTTTCCTTCTAAGCATCTACAAATTATAGCACATTGCAATTTATACACAAAATAGTACCATTGATACATTACCTCTTTTGGTGCTCGCAGACCTACTATACTTTAGACCCTAAGTTTATGACTTTGATTTGGTTTCCTCCGAAAGTTGTTGAGATGCATATAAAGTAATAAATCTAAGGGAAATGAAAAGATGTTTTGTAATGTTCGCTTTTTTTGTTTTGATGCTGTTACTGGCGGCTCTGACCGACAATTCTCGTGAGGTAGTACTGAATGATACAATTGTGCAGAGTGAACTTGCAACAGATAATCAATTGACAAATGAAATAGTATTGGATCACAGCCTAAAAAATTGATTTCGTACCAATAACCAAAATAACAAGCAAATACCACCATGTCACAGATCTTCTCGAAAATAGCTAAGATTGGTCTTTGGGTCCTTGTGCCCACACTGTTTATATCTGGTACGAAACTAGATAATCAGCCTGTGTCATCAATGCTGAACGACGGTGACTATACGATGCAGATTACGGGCAACCTGAATAATCAACTTAGTGGTGAAGTTAATTTTGAGACCGCTATTGAAACCACCTCGAAAGGAATTTCGTTTTCCACCTTGAAATTAAAATTAGATAATAAAGAGCAGGTTTTACCCCATTCTATGGAGTTTTTGATTTCCAAGGAAAATATAACTGCAATATTACCCACAGGAACCTATGAAGTTGCTGAAAATCAAGAAGGCTTTCTGAATTACTTCGATGGAGTGTTTGGTTTCGCCAATATCAATGCGCTTGGAGAATTACCTCTTTTTGCGAAAAGTGGCAAAGTTCAGATTGACTATTTAGATAATACCACGGTTAAAGGAACGCTTAATGTAACTATGAGTAATACGATTGGAAATTCTGTTCAAATACGCGGAAATTTTGTAGCAACAAAATAAGAGCATATTTGTCAGCATGGTAGAATTATATTATAGAATAACATCAGAAATTTTCAATGTAGATATGTGAAATTACCTTGGTTTTATTAGGGTTTTGGCGCGAAATTTCGTATTTTTACTTTCGTTCCCTATCTGACCAACTATTTAATTTTCAACTATTTGCTAAGTTTTAAGCGAGCTTCTTAAGGTAATAATATGAAATAGAAGTTCGAGACAATTTTATGAAACTGCCAATCCATAAGGTACGGTTCTAGGGAATGCGTTCTAAGAAAAAGCGTATTACTCTGTTCTAGTAACAGACCCGTCTAATGAATTGTTGCATACTGGACACCTAACCAACTTGTTGGCTTAAGGTGATTTGCTCGATTATAGGTTTCGGGGGAACTACCTAAATCAGCGCCATTGTAACAAGTATTGATTTAAATACATTGGAAGGGCCGTACGGTTTGGCGGTATCATTTTAAAAAAGAAAATTTATAAAACCCAGAAGATACACTTCTGGGTTTCTTGTTGTTACTCCCCTATTGATTTTGTGTACTTGTAGTTGTCATAGAATATGGCTTTTGAATTACAAAAAATACCATATCAACATATTTCCTTCAGCCCCTTGCATAAAATACGTTCCTGGGGTTTCCCAATCTTTCTTAGCGTATGGTTTTGCGATCTTGTTACATATCGTACATGCCTTGTTACATATGTGGCATCCTACCGCGGTATGCCTATCTACTTTTGTCTTAAGATAAGATGCGTCCTCTTAAAGGCGACAAGAACACTAAGACCTTAGATAATGGAAACAAAAAAAATTGACGGAGCCCATTTGGTATTTGCTGCCATGATAGTTATTGCATTGATTATGATAATTGTTGCTGCCGCCTAAATTTCTTGAAAATTGGAATATTCAAATAGTTAAAATGGTAGTTAGCTGTGTGATTCAATACAATATATACAAGATTCAAAACCAACCTTACAATTTCGTATAGTTGGCTAAGCCTGTTGGTTACCTTTACTTCAATCATTGGCCAACACTTCTCTAAATTTTCCTCCCCTCCCCTTATTAAATTCTCCCGTTAGAAGCAATTTCGAACAAGAAATGTTCTTGGCGCGTTAACCTTCTGTTCTCCATAGTTATGAAGTAGTAATAAATAATAAATATAACTGTAAAACAGAAACCATGAAGACATCAATGATTATTATAACAGCACTTCTATTGAACACCACTTTGTTGGTTGCAGAACCCTTATCCACTTTTGTGAAAGGTATAAGTCCATTCATACTTTTGGCAGTGGAGGCCTTATTAATTTTGGGTTATTTCACCAATGAATGGTTGAGAGATCTGAGCAAAGCCTGTACTATAGATTTCGGTTACCTAGACATCTTTGTAGTTAAGTCAAATAAATAAGAGTATTATGATTGCACTTAGAAACAGCGCCTACAAAAGCGTCGGATTAAAGCTATTAAAAGAATTTATTCAAAATGAACAGTTATCACATGATACCTTTTTTCAATTGGATGAATTGTTGGCAATTACGGCCTATGAGTATCGAAAGGGAAGAGTTTCGAAGGAGGATATTGCCGAAATCAATGCCGGTTTCGGAAGTGAGTTTTTGCAAAACACCCTACATGGTAGAGGTTATTTAAAGCCCAATGGCTACCCAGGAGATTATCTTTTTTTAGACCAAATTTACACGAAACATGTTTCTGAAGACCCGAGGTATGGTATTTGGGATGAATTTGTGCAGCAAAACGGTGCACCCAACGCGGTACGCAATCGCAAAGCATACTATAAGCATCTGGTAAAGACAAAAGCAAACTCCACTCCAAACATGCACGTTCTCAACATCATAAGCGGATCTGGAAGAGAACTAGCAGAGCTCTATGATGCAGGCCAAGCCAAAAATATTCATACAACCTGTGTCGAAATAGATACGGAGGCTATCTCATTTTCAAAAAAGTTAAACAAGGTCAATTTGGAACAAATTACCTATATACACTCGAATATCTTTAGATACCAAACCAAAGAATCGTACGATTTTATATGGTCTGCAGGGCTCTTCGATTACCTGAATGACAAGGCTTTTGTGAAATTGCTGATGCGTTTTAGGGAATGGCAAAAAGAGGGAGGAGAAATAGTTATAGGTAACTATAACGAAGCCCACAATCCCAGCCGAGACTATATGGAAATTTTAGGCGACTGGCACCTCATTCATCGTACAAAAGAACAATTGCTGCAGCTGGCGAGAGCAGCCGGTTTTAAGGATCACCAAATTCATGTTAGCCGTATGCCCGACAACGTGATTTTATACCTGCATATACATAACGCATAGCACTAGCATAGGAAGTTCCCATATCTGTTAAGGTGCCATAGCCCGCTGGTAATGTATGGCTAGTGTTAACTACCCGAGAAACTCATTTTTGATGTTTCTCGGGCTTTTATTTTTTTGGAGGCTTTCTATTACATAAAAAGATTCGGTGTCGATGTTAACCTTTTCAAAGGCGTTTCCATAAAAGGGAAACAAAAGAAAAGGAATAATGAAATCAATAGGCACGTATGTTCTGATTTTAACCACCGCCACCTTGAGCGCGCAATCAATCGATAAAACTGTTGTAGCAAGTGCTGGTAGCACTATGTCAGTATCCGAGCTTACTATCGGGTACACTATTGGTGAATCTATCGTTGGTTTTACCACCAACGAAAATACTATCGATCAAGGTTTCTGGGCGGGGTCATTGCAAGTTGAAAATATTACCGAACAAAAAGACCTTGATGGTATTGTGGTATATCCAAATCCAGTTGTGAACGAGCTTTCGATTTTTACAGATAAAAATGAAGTTTATGGCATCACCCTATTTGCAGTAGATGGTAGTGGGGTGTTAAAGCAAACGGTCGAACCTACTCGACTCGAACATAAAATCGATTTGAGTTATCTCTCAAGAGGAGTATACATACTGCGTCTATTTATAAAGGGTGATACCGAGGAAAAACTATTTAAAATCATTAAAAAATAACAATCCCTTATGGTCCTTCCCTAAGTGAAGGATTTAGGACGGGAATAAACTAGAAATCATGAATAAAAATTACACTTCAATCAGTGTACTTGTGGCGGTCCTATTTTTTGGAGTTCTAAGTGCACAAGAAACACAAAAGAATTTTATCAATTACCAAGGCGTAGCACGTAGTGCAAGTAATGAGATAATGGCAGGGGAAGACATGACTATCGGTATCGCGCTGAAATTCGGAGCGGCGAACAGTAGCGTGGTGTATGAAGAAGGCCATTCAATTACTACCGATGCCAACGGAGTTTTTAGTTTGTTGATTGGTAACGGGAGCGCTACACAGGGTAATTACAACAATTTACCCTGGGGAAGCGCTGCGACCTTCGTTACGGTTTCCATGAATGGAAAGGAGGTAGGTACGACCGAAATGATGGCTGTACCCTATGCTATTAGCTCTGGTAATGCCGACGATCAATCAGCTGCTGAGGTAGCCTATGATAATTCCGTTTCCGGACTTTCGGCAACAACCGCTCAAGAAGCTATTGATGCATTGATCAGTGCGGGTAGTGTTGACGCTGACCCTGACCCTAGAAACGAATTACAGACACTTAGTTTTGATGCGGCCTTGAATAAAATAAGTCTTACCGATGGCGGAGAAATCACAATTCCTAGCGGAGGAACCGATGCCGATGCCGACCCTGAGAACGAATTGCAACTATTGAGTTTTGACTCAGGTACGAATGAGCTGAGTCTTTCAGATGGAAATACAGTGACTATTCCAAGTGGAGGAACAGATGCCGATGCCGATCCAACCAACGAACTACAAGACATTTCTTTGGCAGGTACAGCACTTACGATATCAGATGGTTCTACCATTGATCTGGCTCCAATTGTGCCCCCTGGTGGAACTGACAATCAGGAGCTGACTTTTGATCTTGCAACCAAAATTTTAGCGATTGAAGATGGCAATACCGTTGATTTGAGCAGTCTGTCGTCTGGGGGTTCCGGTAGTTCATTCTGGTCTGAAAACGCTGGAGATATATACTATAATTCTGGAAAAGTAGGTATTGGCACCAACACGCCACAAACTAGTTTGTCAATAGAAACCGACGGGAGCAATTGGAATCTTACCGATACCGAGGGTGATTTTAGAATAGGAGATGCTTCACATCGTTTAAAAATGAGTACTTCAACAGATGGGGCTGGTGCCGGCAATTCGCGAATTAGAGCACAGGGAGGTAGTAATAGACTGCTATTGGGTTCGGGTACGGATGATGTGTTGACTGTAGTTGATCAACAGGTCGGAATAGGCACTTTAGATCCTAGCGCACCCTTGGATGTAGCCGGAAAAAACAATTGGGATCCAAACTCAACTGAAGGCGACCTGCGAATTGGCAATGGCACGTACAGGCTAAAAGTAGGAGTTGCACTTGGCGGTGCAGGGGCAGGTGATACAAGAATTCGAATCGATGGTGGTACCAACCGAATGATGTTAGGGGGAGGTGCAAATGATGTTTTAACGGTAACTGATGCCCAAGTTGGTGTCGGAACAATTACCCCCGGGGCTCGTCTTGATGTACAAGGTGATATTCGGTCTAGTGATTTAGCTGGCACGGGCCAACGTAATGTGATGGCTGATGCAGATGGAAACTTGGTCATTGGAACAAGTGGCGGAGGGGGGTCTTTGTGGTCAGCAAATGGTGCAAATATTAGTTATGATGCGGGCAATGTAGGTATTGGTACAAGCTTACCCAATTCTCCATTGGAGATCGTTAGCGGTAGTGATAGTCCCATATTGGTTCATTCGAGTCGGAGCGATGGTAATGGCTGGATACGATATAACAACGATACGGGTCGTATTGGTTACACAGGCATGTTCAATGGCACCAAAGATATGGAGCTGGGCACATCGGGCGACAATGCTACCGGAAAGGTACATCTGACCATAGGAGGGGCTCCCAAACTTAGTTTGGTACCCGATGGCAATGTGGGAATAGGTACCCAATCACCAACTTCTCCATTAGAGATCGTTAGCGGTAGTGATAGTCCCATATTGGTTCATTCGAGTCGGAGCGATGGTAATGGCTGGATACGATATAACAATGAAACGGGTCGTATTGGTTACACGGGCATGTTCAATGGCACCAAAGATATGGAGTTAGGCACATCGGGAGACAATGCTACCGGAAAGGTACATCTGACCATAGGGGGAGCTCCCAAACTTAGTTTGGTACCCGATGGCAACGTGGGTATAGGTACCCAATCACCTACTTCTCCATTAGAGATTGTTAGCGGTAGTGATAGCCCGATACTGTTAGCGTCTACCCGGTCAGATGGCAATGGTTGGATTCGCTTTAATAATGATACCGGTCGTGTTGGTTACGCCGGCATGTTTAATGGTACTAGAGATATGGAACTGGGTACTTCGGGAAGTAACCCTACGGGAAGGGTACATCTCACCATAGGGGGAACTCCAAAGCTTACAGTGGCACCAAATGGCGATATAATTGTTGATGGCAGCGTAGTGCATAGTTCAGATCGACGACTCAAAAGAGATATTGTAAGCTTGCCTTACGGTATCGAAACAATCATGCAATTATCGCCCAAAGCCTATTATTGGAAAAAAGACAAAATAAACGGCAATAGGTCATTAGGCCTTATCGCTCAAGAAGTGGAGCCCATAATCAAAGAGGTAGTGCATGCAAGTAGTGGAGAAGAACATACGCTGAGTATAAGCTATACAGAATTGGTGCCGGTGCTAATTAAGGCGATTCAAGAACAACAGGCGATCATTACAGAACAATCGAACCAAATTTCAGGCTTTGAGCTACGTCTTGCAAGACTAGAAGCCAAACTACAGTAGCGGTTAGCTTTCCTAATTTTTCAAACCAAAAAGTATATTCCAAATCATACTTTTTGGTTTATTTTTTTTGTTTAACTTCTATGTAAATTTTGTGTTAAGTTTCAATTTTGGCTAAGCTCAGCGTACATCAGTAGCGAACCTAGATTTCAACATACGATGTTAAAAACTTTGTGACTGAATCTTTAAAACACGCATTTTTTATCCCTCTTATTTTTCCATCTTTGTAAGCCCAGCACAGGGGTAATTTTCAGCTCAGCACACTAACTTTTTAAATTTGTAAGAATATGTCCACAGCGATAGAGCCAATCTTGGCAGAAAACGAAGACCGATTTGTTATTTTTCCGATAAAACACCATGATTTATGGGAATGGTACAAAAAATGTGAGGCTTGCTTCTGGACTGCTGAGGAAATTGACCTAAGTGAAGATGTTAACGATTGGAACAATAAATTGAACGATGACGAGCGTTTTTTTGTCAAACATATTTTGGCCTTCTTTGCAGCCTCTGATGGAATTGTAAACGAAAATCTTGCTGAAAATTTTGTTAGTGAAGTGCAGTATGCAGAGGCAAAATTTTTCTATGGATTTCAAATCATGATGGAGAATATCCACTCTGAAACCTACTCTCTTTTAATTGACACCTATGTTAAAGATGAAAAGGAAAAAAATGTCCTTTTCAAAGCCTTAGAAAACTTTCCGGCAATTAAGAAAAAGGCAGATTGGGCTTTGAATTGGATTGAGTCGCCAAGTTTTGCAGAACGCTTAATAGCCTTTGCAGCTGTGGAAGGAATTTTCTTTTCAGGAGCCTTTTGTTCTATTTTCTGGCTAAAGAAAAGGGGTCTCATGCCGGGTCTTACATTTTCTAACGAGTTGATCTCAAGAGATGAAGGAATGCATTGTGATTATGCCGTACACTTACACAATAAGCATTTGATCAATAAGGTTCCGAAAGAGCGAATCACCCAAATTTTGACAAATGCTCTTGATATCGAACGCGAGTTTATTACAGAATCACTTCCAGTAAGTTTGATTGGTATGAACGCCAAGTTAATGACACAATACTTGGAGTTTGTAACGGATCGACTTTTGGTTGAATTGGAATGCGACAAGGTGTACAATGCGACGAATCCATTTGATTTTATGGATATGATTTCCTTGCAGGGCAAAACAAATTTCTTTGAGAAAAGGGTTTCCGAATACCAAAAAGCAGGGGTGTTGAATAAAGAGAAAGATGAAGATGCACAGAAAATCAGTTTCGACGCAGATTTCTAAATAAGTTACCTAAACTGCAAGAGGTTTAATAACGAAGCTTTTTGCCAGTTGACCCTCAAACATAAGAGCAACCTAATTTTTGCCTAGATGATTTGCCTATGCTGAACCGAATTCGGCAAAATCACGTGGGCTTCATTGACCAACAGTATTAACCATTAAAAAACAACAGTAGCCACATGTATGTAGTAAAAAGAGACGGAAGAAAAGAGCTGATCATGTTCGATAAGATCACAGCTCGAGTTCGAAAATTATGCTACGGCCTTAACGGGCTGGTAGATCCCCTAAAAGTCGCAATGCGCGTTATCGAAGGTTTATATGACGGAGTTACCACCTCTGAATTAGACAATTTAGCGGCGGAGATTGCTGCGACGATGACTACAACGCACCCCGACTATGCAAAGTTAGCAGCTCGTATTTCGGTTTCAAATCTACATAAGAACACCAAGAAGTCTTTCTCGGAAACCATGGAAGATTTGTACTTGTATGTAAATCCAAGAACAGGAAAAAAAGCACCATTGCTTTCTGATGAGGTTTTCAAGGTCATTAAAGAGAATTCAGAGAAACTAGATTCCACTATAATTTATAACCGTGATTTTGGCTACGATTATTTCGGTTTTAAAACCTTAGAGCGTTCGTATCTTTTAAAATTGAACGGAAAGATTGCAGAACGCCCACAACATATGTTGATGCGTGTTTCTATCGGTATACATTTAGACGATTTAGATGCGGCTATAGAAACCTATGAGCTGATGTCGAAAAAGTATTTTACGCACGCTACGCCAACACTTTTTAACTCAGGTACTCCAAAACCACAAATGTCTTCTTGCTTTTTATTGGCAATGAAAGATGACAGTATCGACGGTATATATGACACCTTAAAAAGTACTGCTAAGATTTCACAGTCTGCGGGTGGTATAGGTTTGTCTATTCATAACATTCGTGCTACAGGATCATACATTTCAGGTACCAACGGAACCTCAAATGGAATCGTGCCGATGCTTCGTGTTTTCAACGATACTGCTAGATATGTTGATCAGGGCGGTGGAAAGCGTAAAGGCAGTTTTGCCATTTATATGGAGCCATGGCATGCTGATATCTATGAGTTTTTAGATTTGAAAAAGAACCATGGCAAGGAAGAAATGCGCGCACGTGATTTGTTCTATGCAATGTGGATCTCCGATTTGTTCATGAAACGAGTCGAAGGTAATGGAGATTGGACCTTAATGTGTCCGAACGAATGCCCAGGTCTATTTACGAGTCACAGCGAGGAGTTCGAAAAATTATATTTGCAATACGAAGCTGAAGGAAAAGGGCGTAAGACGGTTAAAGCCCGTGAACTTTGGGAAAAAATATTAGAGTCTCAAATCGAGACAGGTACACCATATATGCTGTACAAAGATGCCGCTAACCGTAAGAGTAACCAGAAAAATCTAGGAACCATTCGTTCTTCGAATTTATGTACTGAAATCATGGAGTATACTTCTCCTGATGAGATCGCCGTATGTAATCTGGCATCAATTGCTTTGCCCATGTTCATAAAGAACGGGGAGTTTGATCACAAAGAATTGTTTAAGGTCACCAAACGTGTTACCAAAAACTTGAATAAGGTAATCGATAGAAACTATTATCCTGTAAAAGAGGCTGAAAATTCAAACATGCGACACAGACCTATCGGATTAGGTGTGCAGGGATTAGCCGATGCTTTTATCATGTTGCGTTTGCCTTTTACGAGTGATGCTGCTAAGAAACTAAATCAAGAGATATTTGAAACCTTGTATTTTGCTGCGGTCACTGCTTCTATGGAAGCAGCTCAAGAAGAAGGCACATACTCCTCTTATGAAGGTTCACCAATTTCACAAGGTGATTTCCAACACAATCTTTGGAATATTAAAGACGAGGAATTATCTGGCCGATGGGACTGGGGAAAGCTGCGTAAGCAAGTCAAGAAAAATGGGGTGCGTAACTCCTTATTGGTTGCGCCTATGCCGACGGCATCGACTTCTCAAATACTTGGAAATAATGAATGTTTTGAGCCCTACACTTCTAATATTTATACCAGACGTGTACTTTCGGGTGAATTCATAGTAGTGAACAAACACCTATTGGAAGACCTTGTATCACTTGGCCTATGGAACGAAAATATGAAGCAGGAACTGATGCGTGCCAATGGATCTATTCAGCATATTGAAACTATTCCCGCAGATATAAGAGAGTTGTACAAAACTGTTTGGGAATTAAGTATGAAAGACATTATTGACATGTCTAGACAAAGAGGGTATTTCATTGATCAAAGTCAATCATTGAATTTGTTCATGGAAAATGCCAACTACTCTAAATTGACTTCTATGCATTTCTACGCGTGGAAGAGTGGTTTAAAAACAGGTATGTACTACTTGAGAACAAAAGCCGCAGTAGATGCGATTAAGTTCACCTTAGACAATACAAAGAAGAAGGAAATACCAACAAGTGTAGCTGCCGAAGCGGAAGTTGCAGCAGCTACGCCACCCTCAGCCGCTGAAGCAAGTGCAATACAAGTAGAAACGACACCGGTAGTGGCTACCCAACCAGAAACTGATATTCAGCCCATGTCGCCTGCTGAAATGAAGGAAATGATTGCGCGTGCTAAAGAAGGACAAGCAGATGACGATTGTCTAATGTGCGGATCTTAAACAGCATATTTTAATAGCGTTCTTGCCAAGGAAGTGGGCTGTTGAGCGAGCTTTGAATTAAGTATTAAAACCCGACAATAGTTATTTTAGCTATTGTCGGGTTTTCTTTCTTTAAAGTATAACTAATACAGCAAATTTGTTGGAGGGCTATTAAAAAAAAGCCAAAAAAAATACATCCTAAAAAATTTAAGATGCATATAAGAAACTAAGATGATTACTTATTTTTCAACATAAGGGCGCACGACTCTAGAAAAAGCATACGCTACTACGTAAATAAGTAATATGATATAATATTTGTCCATGCCCGAAACTTCTGTATAAGTTATATACGGTAATTTAACGTAAAAAGATTTCGGAAATTACAAATTTAGACCTAAAAAATCGTTAAATCGTAAAAACACTAGGCTAAATGGCCTACTTGAAGCATAAAACAATTAAAAAAACCGAACTAAAAGCGTGTTTGAGCGAAATACCACTACAACCAAACACTCATTATGGTTTGTCTTAATTGCACCAGGTTGAAGTTCCAATTCAGTCGAATTGCTTTTCCAGTTTTTCTTTGGGCAACAAAGTACGTATATGCTATCTTAGAAAGAAGCATTAAAACGAAGTAGCCTACGATTGCGTAAAGATATGGGGTCGGATTCATGTATCAAGAACGGGCTATGTAAGTGAAATCTTATATCGCTATTGTGTAGTATATCGAAAAGAGTCAATTTTTTCGATGAACTGCATTTGGCCGTGAAATTATCCGATGAACTGCGCTATTAGTTACCGTTTACCGATAGTTTTTCTTTGGAAAGCTTTTGTCATATAAATGAATTATCCTGATGAGTTAGCTTACTTGAAATTATCTTCGTGCTTGTACGCATCAATTACGGCTTGCTCCCCGGCTTTGCCTTCTTTGGAGTTACCGTGTTCCATACCCAAAACGCCGGTAAAGCCTTTTTCATGAATCCATTTAAAGACGTTTTTATAATTGATTTCCCCGGTTGTAGGTTCTTTTCGGCCAGGGTTATCACCAATTTGTATATAGGCGATTTCGTCCCAAGTAAGTCCCATATTATGAATTAAGTGACCTTCGGTTTTTTGCAAATGATAGATGTCATATAATATTTTGCACGATGGGCTATCTACACCCTTGCAAATCATATAGGTCTGATCAGAATTTTGCAAATAAAGATCGGGGGAGTCTGAAAGAGGTTCAAGCACCATTACAAGACCATGGGGTTCGAAAATTTCAGCGCCTCTCTTCAAAGCTTCGATTACGTTAGCGTCTTGAACGCCTATAGGCAGCTTTCTTTCATATCCTCCGGGCACAACGGTCATCCATTTCGCATTGACACGTTTGGCCACCTCTACGGCTCTCTTGCATCCATCTAAAAAAATATCGATAAATTCTTGTTTGCCCGCAGCTAGCGTATTGGCCATATTGCCCCCTTTGTCTACTACAAAAACACCCATGGTCATACCACGCTTTTCCATAGTTTCGGCCATTTTTGACTGTAACGCAACATCGCGTTTCATCATGCCATTATCCTCAAAGGCAGTAAATCCTTGATCAGCCATAAAATTCAACTGATCAATAGGGTCATCGCCTGCATGATGTTTAAACATGCCCAAGTGGGGCGCATATTTCAGATTGAACTGATGTTGTATGGGTTGTGTTGCGTTCGACGCGTATGAAAAAGCCCCACCCAACGAGATTGCTCCGCTAGATAGGGCTGTTTTTTGTATAAAGCTCCTTCTTTTCATGCGAAAGGTTTTAGAGTGACCAAGCTTTTCCTCCACTTAATTCTTGTACATCACCGCATGCAACATAAGCACCCGGTACAGGTAAATAGTTCAATACCTCTTCTCCTATGTACTCCGAGGTTTTATAACCCATTATGGTCATATTTCTCAGGTTACTAGCAAAAGCATTGCAGGCGACATTGTCGTCAAGCACTGCTTCCTTGCCTTCGGCTACAGCCATCATGTAAGTTTCAACCGCTTCCCCGTTTTTCGCTTCTTCTTCTTTGGAAACCTTGAGAGCAGATGCTAATGTTTTTTCAAGTGCTTCCAAACTAATATCAGCAATGTTTTCGTTACCCGAGTCGCTTGCTGCCTTGGTCATAAAACGATCCGTTATCATTTTGATAAATCCCTGTTGCTCTTCCTCGACCACCTCATTAATAAAGCGATCTATAAAAAGATTTACCTGTACCTCCGACGCGGAAGGAGTATCTGTTTTAGGAAGAATGATATCTACCAATTTGGTAAGGACTGCTCCTTGTTGCTTGGTGAAGAAATCTGGGGTCCATTCCATCACGGTTCCACCTTGGCAGCTTTGCATGATGCTCACAAGAGTAGGGGTAGCTACGGTGTATCCCATAGCAAGCCCCATATTTTTAAGTGCTTTTCTTCTATCCATTATATGTTTCCTTTTTTAAGTTCTTTAGCCGCGTGGTTCGCAGCTCTGGCGGTAAACGCCATATATGTCAATGACGGGTTAACACAACTCGCCGAGGTCATAAACGAGCCATCGGTTACATAGACATTGGGCACATCGTGCAAGGCGTTATTACCGTCAAGTACCGAAGTTTTTCTGTTTCGACCCATTCGGGCAGTTCCCATTTCGTGAATACCCAAACCTAATGCAGTTTCTCTGTCGAATGGCTCCACATCTCTCATTCCGGCTTTGGTCAACATATCTACTGCAGATTCCATCATGTCTTTCCGCATGTTCAACTCATTTTCCTTGAAGCCTGCATCGAAGGTCACCGTTGGTAATCCCCATTGATCTAATTGATTATAATCTAAAGTGAAGCGATTGTCCTCATAGGGTAAAACTTCACCAAAGCCACCCATACCGAAGGTCCAACCGCCAGGCTTTAGAATGGCCTCTTTGAGTTCTGCTCCATGTGACAGTTCTGCAATGGTTTCCTCCCAGTTGCCCCTTCCTGCACCACCTTGATAACCAAACCCCCGTTTGTAATCGGTTCTGTTGGTTTTACCACCGAGGTTTCTGAATCGTGGTAAATATATTCCGCCAGGTCTTCTTCCTTTGTAATATTTATCAGCAAAGCCATCAAATTTTCCGGCTGCGCCCACACCCAAATGGTGATCCATAATATTGCGACCTAACTGGTCTGAATCATTCCCCATTCCGTTAGGAAAACGATCCGATTTTGATTGCATTAATATAGAAGTAGAGGCAATTGCTGAAGCGCAAAGGAAAATCACCTTTGCCTTAAACTCAAAAGTTTCTTTAGTAAGGCGGTCGATTACCTTAACTCCTGTTGCTCTTTTTGTATCGGGGTCATAGAGTACTTCGTGCACAATAGAGTCGGGTCGCAGCGTCATATTACCAGTTGCTTCAGCAGCAGGTAAGGTTGATGATAAGCTACTGAAATATGCTCCGAATGGGCAACCGCGAATACAACGGTTTCTATACTGGCATCTGGTTCTTCCGTCTCCATCGAACTGCTTATCACTATTGATATGTGCAACACGACCTGAAGTCATTACGCGCCCATCAAAGTTTTCGGCTATTTTTTCACGAACGTGTTCTTCAACACAATTGAGTTCTAAGGCGGGTTCAAATTGACCGTCTGGCAATTGTGGTAATCCTAACAGCTCACCTGTCACTCCTATATAAGACTCAACTTTGTCATACCAAGGCGCAATATCTTTGTAGCGCACAGGCCAATCTACTCCGTGCCCATCATTTAAATTGGCTTCAAAATCTATTTCGCTCCAGCGATAGCTATGACGCCCCCATTGCAAGGAGCGACCTCCAACATGATAGCCGCGCATCCAATCAAAACGCTGGGTTTCATTATAGGGGTGGTCTAAGTCATTGACAAACCACATATGACTTGCGGCATTGGTAGTATAACCTGTTCTATTTTGTTTTTCTTGTTTGGCAATCATCTCCTGGGATGGCCGACCTGCGTTGGGAAAATCCCAAGGATCCTTATTTGCTGTCTCGTAATCATCACGATGTTTTACCATACGCCCTCGCTCTAAAACTAGGGTCTTCAAACCATTTTCACATAACTCCTTAGCCGCCCAGCCTCCGCTGATTCCCGTACCTACAACAATCGCATCATACGATTCTTGTTCTTCATTGTAATAGAATTTACTCATGCACCGAATTGTTTAGTCGCTAAATTTATTAAATTAAAAATTAATTTTCTACTTTTAAAAACTAATCTTGTTGCTTAAAATAGGGTGTTTTGTGATAATATGTTGCACAATTCGCAATGACATAAAATCTAAAAATCATGAGTAAAATGTTAACCCCTTGATAGTTAAGTGTTCCCATTGAAAACAACAAAAATTTAATCTGGCCATAAAGGCTATAAAATCAACACCAATGAAACGTAGAAATTTTATCCGCAATAGTTCGCAAGCAGGATTCGCGGTATCTCTTTTAGGAATGTACGCCTGTAAAGAAAATAAAAAAACAGAGACTACAAGTACCGAAGCGGCAAGTAGTGTAGAAAAAGTTACAGCGCCTTTTTTTCAGCTTTCGCTTGCGCAATGGTCGATTCATAAAATGATTCGCGAGGATGGTGTTGACCCATACACATTTGCGGAAAAGGCAAAGAACTGGGGTTTTACGGGATTGGAATACGTGAGTCAATTATATAACCCAGAGCTTTCCGATGCGAATTATTCAGATGAGGCGATGGCCGCATTCGTTGAAAAATCAAATACTGAAGCTAAAAAGCATGGTATGGAGAATGTTTTGATCATGATTGACGGGCAGGGTAATCTGGCTGTTAATGATGAAGCAGAACGAAATGAAACGGTAGAAAAACATAAGAAATGGGTTGACGCGGCAGCAGCCATGGGATGTCATGCCATACGGGTAAATCTCAATGGGAGTATGGTTCCCGAAGAATGGCAAGCAAGCGCCATTGACGGACTTACCAAACTTTCAACTTATGCAAAAACCAAGAATATCAATGTCTTGGTAGAGAATCACGGAGGCTTATCATCAAACGGCGCTTTGCATGCAGCCGTAATGAAAGCGGTTGATTTAGACAACTGTGGCACTTTACCTGATTTTGGTAACTTCTGTATTACAAGAAATGAAGACTGGACTTGTAATCTGGAGTATGATAAATATAAAGGCGTTGCCGAACTGATGCCTTACGCAAAGGCAGTTAGTGCCAAATCAAATGACTTTGATGATGAAGGAAACGCAATAGGCATCGATTATGTGAAAATGATGCAGATGGTAAAAGATGCAGGCTATACAGGTTTTATAGGTGTTGAATACGAAGGGAGTATTCTCAATGAAGAAGCAGGAATAAAGGCAACAAAAGATTTAATGTTAAAAGTGGCCAAAGAACTTAGCTAGTATCCAACAAAATAAACTTAATTCAGTACGTGAAAATCTTTTTCAACCAATTATTCGATTACAATTTTTATTGTAATAAGAAGCTTATCGAAACCTGTTCGGCGATAGATAACACGCCGGAAAAGAGTATTGAACTTTTTAGTCACGTTCTGAACGTACATCACAGATGGAACGCCGTATTGAGTGGAAAGGCACCAGAATACGAAGCTAATCAGATTCATAGCATAAGAGAATGGGGTGATATTCATTATGAGAACCAAAGAAGTTCTTTCGAAATTACCACCACTACAGATGACTTTGAGAAACGCATCGACTATGAAAATGACGAGGGTAGATTGTTTACCAACACCGTACAGGATATGCTATTTCATATTATCAATCACTCAACGCATCATCGTGGTCAAATAGCAATAGATTTCAGAAAGAATGGACTCGAACCGCTTCAACTTGATTACGTATTCTATAAACGTTAAATCTATTCGCTATGAATTCTAGAGTGCGAGCACAGCTTTCTGTGATGATGTTCTTAGAATTCTTTATTTGGGGAAGTTGGTTTGTAACCATGGGCATTTATCTTCCAAATTCGCTGAATAGCAGCGGGGTTGAAATTTCTCTTGCTTATTCTACCCAATCTTGGGGAGCGATTCTCGCACCCTTTTTTATAGGATTGATCGCTGATCGCTACTTCAATGCAGAACGTATTCTCGGCGTGCTGCATTTGCTAGGAGGAGTACTGATGTATTTGCTCTATACGGCATCAGATTTTAGTGTTTTCTATCCCTATTTGCTCGCCTACATGATTATGTATATGTCTACCTTGGCTTTGGTAAATTCGGTTTCCTTTAATCAAATGAAAGATCCGGCTAAAGAATTTTCGTTTGTTCGTGTATTTGGAACATTGGGTTGGATAGTCGCTGGTTTGCTGATTAGTTTTTTCGGGTGGGACTCTCAAACTGGAATGACAGATGGAATTCTAAGAAATACCTTTTTAATGGCCGCGATATCATCTGTCGTTTTAGGAATGTTTAGCTTTACTTTGCCCAAGACACCTCCACGAGTTGATCGATCAAAGAAAGTGACCCTTTCTGAAATTCTTGGGTTGGAAGCTCTTAGACTTCTAAAAGATAGGAACTTCTTCACCTTTTTTCTGGCCTCGGTATTGATTTGTATTCCCTTGGCATTTTACTATCAACATACAGGACAGTTTTTAGGGGAGGTCGGACTAGAAAATCCGGCTGGTAAAATGACCGTCGGTCAAATCTCAGAATTGCTATTCATGTTATTACTGCCCTTTTTCTTCAAAAAATTTGGGTTTAAGAACACTATTTTAGTAGCCATGTTTGCTTGGGGGCTTCGCTACCTGCTTTTTGCATATGGAAATGCAGGGGAACTTACATTTCTCTTATTAGGGGGAATTGCCTTGCACGGAATTTGCTATGATTTTTTCTTTGTTTCCGGACAGATTTATACAGATACCAAGGCAGGTTCAACTTACAAAAGCGCTGCTCAAGGATTAATTACGCTGGCGACCTATGGTATAGGAATGTTGATTGGATTTTGGATCGCTGGAAAAATAACAGACAGCTACCTTATTACCGAAGGAGGTCATAGTTGGGAAACCATATGGCTATATCCTGCAGGCTTTTCACTTGTAGTGTTACTTTTGTTTGCTCTTTTGTTCAAAAATGAAAAAATCGACTACGAATCTTAGATATTTTATATATTCATAGGTTTTTAGGAAATACATAACATTAATATTTTAGTTCATGCCAAAGAAAATAAGATTAGGAGTATTAGGAGGAGGGGGAGATTCCCTTATTGGAGTTTTGCACCGCGTTGCAGCTCATATCAATGATAACTATGAAATTGTAGGCGGATGTTTCAATCCAGATTTCAAAGCCAACAAAGCGTTTGCAAGGGAAATAGATGTTCCTTTAAATCGTATTTATACAGACTTCGATACGATGGTGGAAGAAGAGCTGAAACTCCCTGAAAATGAACGCATTCAGGTATGTTCAGTTTTGACCCCGAATTTCTTGCATTTTCCCATGGCGAAAAAACTGTTAGACAATGGCTTTCATGTCATTTGTGAAAAGCCAATGACCACGACTTTAGAAGAGGCTAAAGTTCTGCAAAAAGCCCACAAAAAATCGGGAAAGGTTTTTGCTTTAACGCATACGTACACGGGTTATCCGATGGTACGTCAAATGCGTGAGATGATTAAAAAAGGTGCTTTAGGAAAAATTCACAAGGTAGATGCTAAGTATTACCAGGGGTGGATCAATGAGATAATACACGATAAGAAAAAACGCTCAACAGTTTGGCGTTTAGACCCCAAAAAAGCTGGTATAAGTTCCTGTATGGGAGATATCGGAGTGCATGCCTTTAATATGGTTGAATACACAACAGGGCTCAAGGTGAAATCGTTACTATGCGATTTCAATTATTTGTATAAGGACAATAAGATGGATGTAGATGGCACCGTGCTTATTCGCATGGATGATCATGTAAAAGGCGTTATTCGTGGAAGTCAAGTAGCAACAGGAGATGAGAATGGTTTGGCGATCTCAATATATGGAGCAAAAGCTTCTTTCCATTGGGAACAGGAAAATCCTAATTTCTTGTATATGAAGAGCGACACGCAACCGATGCAGGTATTCAAGCCGGGTCATGCCTATAACACTAAACTCTCTTTGGATGGTACAAAACTTCCGGCAGGTCATCCCGAAGGTATTTTTGATTCTATGGCGAACATCTATTTAGGAGCCGCAAAAGCTATCCGCGGAAAGCGGTATAATGAGGGTGAATTCCCAACCATGGAAGATGGTGTACGTGGTATGAACTTTATCGAGGCGACGGTTGAATCACACAAGAAAAAAAATACTTGGGTGAAAATGATGAAATGACAGTCAAATAGTGCATATTAAAAAGGCCGCGGAAGCGGCTTTTTTATTGCATAATATCTATTTTCTTTAACGCTGAAATACTTTTTCAAACTCCTGACAGACGATGATCATGCTATCACGTGGTACACGATCAAATTCTTCAAGTTCACGGGTATAGTAGTCCCAATGTACTTTTTTCCAATACGCTAATGATTTGTCACCTTCACCTTCTAATAGCGCGTATTTTTCATCAATACTGAAGTAGGGTTTGAGTGTTACTTTGGTGATTTCGATGATACACTGCGCCTTTCCTTCCCAATCGGTAATTATAGCAAAATCTCCTATTTTTGGAAGTGGTTCATTTCGGTATTGAAGCCCTAGCAAAGAATCTGAAGTAGCTTTTTTAATACCTTTCTTAACCAATTTCGCACAGGTATTGGCATCGGCCTCGTTGTCGCAAAAATGATATACTTTTGGGGGTTCGTGAAAGACATCCTCGAGGTGATTTTTTAGATAATCTCCCCACATGTTATTTGCTGAAGCGTTGTCCATGAAAGGTAAACGTATGGTGGTTGGTTAATATTGTTAATTTCTACCTGGTTTTATTGCTAAATATAAGAAGCTTTTTTAGGAAAACTGTCCTAATTTGAATTGTTCTGCTGCATGGTTCGCAGCCCTTGCTGTAAAAGCCATATAGGTTAACGAAGGGTTGACACAGCTCGATGAGGTCATGAAAGCGCCATCGGTTACATAAACATTGGGTACGGCATGAACTTGATTGTGTCTATTGACGATAGAATTTTTCGAACTGTGTCCCATTCTGGCACCACCCATTTCATGTATGGCGCTGCCAGGCCCGTTTCGATTATCATATCCCCTCACATTTTCAAACCCAGCACTTTCAAAGATGGCTATAGCTTCATCGACCATATCTTGACGCATCTTTATTTCGTTCTCTTTGTATTCAACATCAAAATCAAGTAACGGCAACCCCCATTGGTCTTTCTTGGCTTTACTAAGTCGAACAACATTTTCATCATAGGGTAAAACCTCGCCGAAACCGGTCATTCCAATCCTCCAAGTACCCGGTTTTAAAATAGCGTCCTTTAAATTTTTTCCGTGGGAAGCTTCCGCAATCGCCAGCGACCAATCGCTTCTACTTGCTCCTCCTTGATAACCAAAACCTCTTACATATGATGTGCGCTTCGTCTTTTGGTCAAGATTGACAAATCTAGGGATATAGTATCCATTAGGCCTTCTTCCTTTATAATAGTTGTTTAAATACCCCTTTACATCAGCACTGGCTCCCGCCTGAAAGTGGTGATCCATTATGCCTTTGCCCAGAGTGCCCGAATCATTACCCAAGCCATCTGGAAAACGTTCACTTTGAGACTGCAGCAAAATACCTACTGACGCCATAGCCGATGCGCAAAGGAATATTACCTTTGCTTTGAATTCCAATTTTTCATGAGTTTCTGCGTCAATCACCCGAACACCAGTCGCTTTTTTCGAAGCCGCGTCATAAATAACTTCATGAACTATTGAATTGGCTCGAAGTGTCATATTTCCCGTTCGTTCCGCAGCTGGTAGTGTAGAGGAATTACTACTAAAATACCCCCCGAAAGGACAGCCTCTACTACATCTATTTCGATACTGACAAAGTGTTCTACCTTCTTGGTCTGCGACGACACCGGTCAAGTTTGCACTGCGACCAATGGTCAACAAACGGCCGTCATCAAACTCCGTTTTCATTGTTTGCTGAAGGTCTTTTTCTACACAATTCAATTGCATTGGAGGTAAAAATTCCCCATCGGGAAGTTGTTTCAAACCCAGTTTTTCACCATTTACGCCGATGTATTTCTCCACCTTATCATACCAGGGCGAAATGTCACTGTATCGCACTGGCCAGTCGATACCATGACCATCTTTGCGATTGGCCTCAAAATCGATATCACTCCAGCGATACGATTGCCTTCCCCAAGTAATGGAGCGCCCGCCAACGTGATAACCACGCATCCATGCAAACGGCTTGGTTTCTTGATACGGGTGATCCACTGCGTTCACAAAGAAGTGTGCATTGTCTTCACCAGGGGCCCATTTGCGATTTGAAGTATGAAACTTCCGTTTTTCTTTTAATGACAGTTGGCCTCCCAAGGGGAAGTCCCAATTGTCTTTATTCATGGTAGGGTAATCTTCTATATGCTTGACCATGCGACCTCGTTCCAATACCAAGGTTTTCAATCCGTTTTCACAGAGTTCTTTGGCGGCCCAGCCACCGCTGATTCCGGTGCCTACTACAATAGCATCAAAAAGTATATTTTCCATAAAAAAACAGCTTAAGCGAATTTACCGGCTTTGAATGCCTCAGCGGCATGGTTGGCTGCACGGGCGGTAAATGCCATATACGTCAAGGATGGATTAACGCAATTGGATGAGGTCATAAAAGCGCCATCGGTCACATAGACGTTGGGTACGGCATGAATTTGATTGTGTTTGTTTACTATTGAAGTTTTAGGATTATGGCCCATTCTGGCCCCTCCCATTTCATGAATTCCGAGCCCTGGGCCAGAAGGTTCTTCATAAGGTTTTACATCTTTAAAACCTGCGGCCTTGAACATAGCGACAATTTCTTTTTTGATGTCTTTGCGCATATTGAGTTCGTTCTCTTTAAACTCAACATCGAAATCTAATTGAGGCAAGCCCCATTTATCTTTTTCCGTGCTACTCAAAGTAACCCTATTATCATCATGGGGCAAGAACTCCCCAAAACCGGTTACCCCAATTTCCCAATGACCTGGTTTAAGAATTTGTTCTTTCAAAGCTTTGCCATAACCCATTTCGGCAACAGAAGTTGACCAATCGTTTCGACTAGCGGTGCCCTGATAACCAAAACCACGAACATATCCTTCACGCTTGGTTTTTTCATCTAAGTTCACAAATCGCGGAATATAAAAACCGTTTGCTCTTCGCCCTTTGTAGTATTTGTCTAAATGCCCATCTACTTTAGCCGTAGCCCCAAGTTTATAATGATGGTCCATTATGCCTCGCCCTAGTGCATCAGAATCATTACCCATTCCATTGGGGAAACGTTCTGATTTTGATTGCAATAAAATACCAACAGAGGCCATAGCAGAAGCGCATAGGAAAATGACTTTAGCCTTGAATTCTAGTTTTTCATGGGTTTCTGTATCGATAACCCGTACTCCCGTCGCCTTTCTTGTCTTTTCGTCATACATAACTTCGTGCACGATAGAATTGGGGCGAAGCGTCATGTTTCCGGTACGCTCAGCTGCCGGAAGCGTTGACGAGTTGCTGCTAAAATATCCACCAAAAGGACACCCTCTCCAGCAACGGTTCCTGTTTTGACAAACGCCGCGACCTTCAAAAGTTGCGTTCGGGTCAGTGATATGCGCCGTTCTACCAATCGTAATCAAACGCCCGTCATCAAACTTTTCTGCAGTGGCTTTTTTAAATTCTTCCTCAACACAGTTCAAATCCATGGGGGGTTGAAATTTGCCGTCGGGTAATATAGATAAACCCAATGCCTCACCGCTTACACCAATATATGCTTCTACCTTATCGTACCAGGGTGAAATATCTTTATATCGTACCGGCCAGTCGATACCAATACCTTCTTTTTTATTGGCTTCAAAATCAATATCACTCCAGCGATAACTTTGCCGACCCCAGGTCAGTGAACGCCCACCTACTTGATAACCACGAATCCAGTCGAAGCGCTTGGTTTCTACATAAGGATGTTCTAAATCATTGACAAAAAAATGTTTTACATCTTCTTTTGGGGCCCAATTTACCCGCGATTGCACATGGTATTTTTCCTTTTCAGAAGCAGATAATTCTCCTTTTAAAGGATAGTCCCATGGGTCATCGTTCATGGTAGGGTAATCTTCAATATGTTTGACCATACGACCGCGTTCAAGTACTAAAGTTTTTAGTCCGTTTTCACATAATTCCTTGGCGGCCCATCCACCACTTATTCCAGTACCTACCACTATGGCATCGTATTGTTCTTCTTGATTCATGCTAGATTTCTTATGGTTTTCTGATGGTATTCGCTATATTTATAACTTCGCTTGGAAAGAAAATAAAAGGGAACATTTGCCCTCTAAATATAGGGTTAAATTCTTAAATTTTTTAAATCAATAACTTCTAGTAACATACAAGATGAAGACAATCAAAGGACCGGCAGTATTTTTAGCACAATTCGTAGATAGTAAAGCACCATTCAATTCTTTAGACGGCATGTGCAAATGGGCATCTGACCTAGGGTACAAAGGGATACAAATTCCTACCTGGGAAAGCTTTTTAATCGATTTGGATAAAGCCGCTGAAAGTCAAACCTACTGTGATGAGCTAAAAGGTAAAGTCAACTCCTATGGATTGGAAATCACTGAACTTTCTACCCATCTGCAAGGTCAGTTGGTAGCGGTGCACCCAGCTTACGACTTAATGTTCGATAATTTTGCGCCTGACAGCGTAAAGAACAATCCAAAGGCCCGCACTGAATGGGCGGTTGATGTTGTGAAAAAAGCTGCAACAGCAAGTCGTAGATTGGGCATATCGGCTCATGCTACTTTTTCCGGTGCCTTGCTTTGGCACACTTGGCATCCTTGGCCTCAGCGACCAGCAGGCTTGGTAGAAATGGGCTTCGAAGAATTGGCCAAACGCTGGATGCCAATCTTAAACCATTTTGACGAGGAAGGCGTTGATGTTTGCTACGAGATTCACCCAGGTGAGGATTTGCACGATGGCGATACTTTCGAACGCTTTTTGCAAGCAACCGGAAATCATAAGCGGGTAAATATTCTTTACGACCCAAGCCATTTTGTGCTCCAACAGCTTGATTATATTGAATATATCGACCACTATCATGAATTTATTAAATCTTTCCATGTAAAAGATTCAGAGTTTAACCCTACCGGAAAAAAGGGAGCGTTTGGTGGTTATAATGATTGGGGTGATCGCGCAGGCCGGTACCGTTCTTTAGGTGACGGACAGATTGACTTTAAAACCATCTTTTCGAAATTAACACAGTATGGTTGCGATGTATGGGCAGTTATGGAATGGGAGTGTTGTATCAAGAGTCCGGAACAAGGAGCACGAGAAGGGGCTATCTTTATTCAAGACCATATTATAGAGGCAACAGAGAAGACTTTTGACGACTTCGCAGGAGCGGACGTAGACAAAGACATGCTGAGAAAAATACTTGGAACTTAATAAAGTGAGCGGTATTTCGTCGCCGTTAAGAGGAAAGTTCTTTGTAGAATTTTTGTTCTGAATGACAAGAGTTTAAAAACAACCTTAAAATAAGAACTCATGAAAAATGTTTTATTTGCTGCCCTGTTGGTTACAATAACCATCGGATGTAAGGAAAAGGCAAAAGAAGTTGAAGAAAACGCCACAGAAGCTATGGCGGAAACCGAAATGGAAGTTCCGAAAGAAGAATGGAAAGTTCTCTTCGACGGCACTTCATTTGATGGCTGGCACGAATATTTACAGGAAGGCGTTTCGACACACTGGAAGATAGAAGACGGTGCTATGGTTTTTTACCCTCCTAAAGATCGCAAAAAGGGAAAAAGCTATAATTTAATTTCTGAAAACGAGTATACCGATTTTGTACTTTCGATCGAGTGGCGTATTGCAGAAGCAGGAAATAGCGGTATTTTTTGGGGAATTAAAGAACTTCCAGAATTAGGTCAGCCTTATGAAACGGGTCCAGAGATACAAGTGCTCGATAATGACAAACATCCTGACGGTAAAAACGGCACCAGTCATCAGGCAGGTGCGTTGTATGATATGGTTTCTCCATCAGAAGATGTGACCAAACCGATAGGTGAATGGAATTTGTGTGAAATAACTATTAATCACAAAACGAATATGGGCAGCGTTGTGCTCAATGATGTTGAGGTGGTGAACTTTCCCGTGAACAATCCAGAATGGGGAGCGATGGTTTCAAAATCAAAGTTTGCCAATTGGGAACATTTTGCCAAATACACCACAGGCAAGATTGGTGTTCAAGATCATGGTGATGTTGTGGCCTTTAGAAATATTAAAATAAAAGAACTTTAAAACAGAATAGAAAACAGATAAGAACTCAAAGCTTTGGCGCATGTTACGCTATGCTTTTGTAACCAAACACAAGCTTATTCGAAGGTTTGGGTTACCAATAGAAATTGAGAATTTGCTTGTGATCAATAACCTAAAGAATCATGTATAAGATATTTATCATTGGAACGCTAGTGTCCGTTCTAATTTCCTGTCAAGAGAAGATAAAGGAAGAGGCCAATCAAATCATAGAGGAAACTAAAGAAGCCGTCATCGTTCATGAGGAGTATATGAAACCAGAGCCAACAGAGCCTGAGGCAACAGAATATTATGAACCTAAGGTACCCGTCGTAGGCCCCGCTACTGAGGGGAAAATTCCCAGTGACGCGATAGTACTTTTCGATGGAAGTTCATTGGATGGCTGGATGCATACTCAAGATAGTACGGCTGCAAAATGGCATTTGAACAAAGATGGGAGCATGACCGTGGCTGATAGAACTGGAAATATTCGAACCAAGCAAGAATTTGGCGATGTGCAACTGCATATCGAATGGCGTTCTCCTTTGCCCGTTCAGCGCGATGGTCAAAATAGGGGTAATAGTGGTGTTTTCTTAAACGGAATATACGAGATACAGGTCTTAGATAATAATGATAATGACACTTACGTAAACGGACAAGTAGGCGCTATATACAAACAAGGCCCACCTTTGGCCATGGCCTCAGTGCCAACGGGGGAGTGGAACATTTATGATATCATCTACCACGCACCAGAATTCAATACCGATGGTGGCAAAACAAAATCGGCTACCGTGACGGTACTGCATAATGGGGTGCTCATTCAAGATCATACCGAAATAAAAGGTACTACCCCATATATTGGCTGGCCAAAGAATCCGGTACATGGTAAAGGGCCTTTGATGCTTCAAGATCATGGCGATGATAGTCGAGTGAGTTATCGCAATATTTGGGTTAGGGAGTTGTAACCGTGCGACTGCGTTCGGAATGACTTCGTTAGTCTTTTTGCTTCGGTTAAAACGAGTACCTTTGCGAAAATCTAAATAAACTTTATGATTCAATCCATGACCGGTTTCGGGAGGCATGTCATACAGCTTCCATCTAAAAAAATTACCGTTGAACTCAAATCGCTCAACAGTAAGAACTTAGATTTAAATGCGCGCATGCCGTCTGCCTATAGGGAAAAGGAATTAGAGCTGCGAAAAATAATTGCAAGTTCATTGGTTCGTGGGAAAGTAGATTTTGGATTATACTTGGAAACCACCGGAGGAGAAACTTCGGCACAAATCAATGAAGAAGTAGTTCGCACTTACATGAAGCAGTTGGGAGCCATTGCTCAAGGTGATGATTTACGCTTGCTTGAAATGGCACTTCGAATGCCTGACGCCATGAAGACCGAACGGGAAGATATTGATGAAGAAGAGTATAAGGCAATTCAAATGGCTTTAAAAGAAGCTCTTTCAGAAATCAATATATTTCGCTCTGAAGAAGGAAATGTTCTTGAGAAAGACTTTATCGACAGAATCAAGAATCTAGAAGAATTGCTCAACAAAGTGATTGCAATAGATCCTGATCGGCAGCGCGAAGTGCGTGAACGACTAGATAAGGCGGTTACCGATATCAAAGCAGATGTTGATGCGAATCGTTTTGAACAAGAGTTGATTTACTATTTAGAAAAGTATGATATCACCGAAGAGAAAGTTCGCTTGGCAAATCACCTTGATTACTTTGCTAAGACCCTTAAATCTGATGATTCTAATGGAAAAAAATTAGGGTTTATTTCTCAAGAAATCGGTCGGGAAATAAATACGATTGGGTCGAAGGCAAACTATGCCCCAATGCAACAGTTGGTGGTGCAAATGAAAGATGAGCTGGAAAAAATAAAGGAACAAATGTTAAACGTGCTTTAATAGAAGAAGTAGTTTACAGTTACCGTAAACAGATTTTTTGCAGTTGCTAAATACGAATTTTAATATATTTTGAAGTTGAACTTGAACTTGTCACTTGAACTTTTATGAAAGGAGGAAAACTATTAATTTTTTCAGCTCCTTCCGGCAGCGGTAAAACTACGATTGTTCGGCATCTTTTAAAACAACCAGAACTAAATTTGGCTTTTTCAGTTTCTGCTACGTCCAGAGCACCTAGAGGAGAAGAAAAGGAGGGAGAAAACTACTACTTTATTAAGGTTTCTGAATTCAAACAACACATCAAGAATGATGATTTTATAGAATGGGAAGAAGTATATCGTGACAATTTTTACGGAACCCTTAAAAGTGAAGTAGAGCGACTTTGGGCAGAAGGTAAGAATGTAATCTTCGATATCGATGTTGTGGGCGGACTTCGGATAAAGAAAAAATTCCCTAACAAGACCCTAGCTGTTTTTGTAAAACCTCCAAGCGTTGATGAGTTGAAAATAAGACTAAAAAAGCGTAGTACCGAAAGTGATGATAAGATAAACATGCGCATTGCAAAAGCTTCTGTTGAGTTAGCAACGGCACCTCAATTTGATAAGGTCATAAAGAACTATGATTTAGATACGGCCTTGAATGAGGCACATCAGTTGGTGGCCGATTTCGTTGGTGCTGATAAGAAGGACTAGATTCTGTTTATGAAAAAAATAGGTTTATACTTCGGCACATTCAATCCTATTCATATAGGGCATATGGTTATTGCCAATCATATGGTTGAATTCTCCGATTTAGATGAGGTTTGGTTTGTAGTCACGCCTCAGAGTCCGTTTAAGACGAAGAAAACATTGCTAGATAATCACCATAGGTATCAAATGGTATTTGAGGCAACAAAAGACTTTACGAAGTTAAAACCCAGTAAAATAGAGTTTGATTTGCCCCAACCAAATTATACCATAAATACATTGGTGCATTTGGAGGAAACCTATAGCGCGGATTTCAAATTTTGCTTAATTATGGGGGCCGATAATTTGAAGAGTTTCCATAAGTGGAAGAATTACGAGGCTATTTTAGCAAACTATGAGCTCTATGTATATCCTAGAATTTCAGATGGAGCGATAGAAGATCAGTTTAAAAACCACCCGAAGATACATCAGGTAAATGCCCCTATTATGGAAGTTTCATCTACCTTCATACGCAAGAATCATGCTTTAGGTAAAAACATAAGGGCCCTATTGCCAGATACTGTTTGGCACTATATGGATGAAATGAATTTTTATCGCTAGCAGTTATTTTTTCATGTTTATTCGGCGGAATCGAATCTTTTTGTATTCATCTGTTTCATAGATTACGCCTAAGGTATTCTGGTCAAGCTTTACCATATCGGAATAGGCCGACATGCCTTCATGTACTTTGAACAAAGGTTGCCAACTTCGAGATTCATTGCAGCTAAACATTATTACTAAATCCAATCTTTTATCCGCATGTGAGGGCGTCGAGAACAACAACATATTTGGTTCGTCATCCTCTGAAGTGCCCCAATGGAGAAGGGAAGACTGTACAATCGGACTCGGAAATTTATCTGATTCTATAATAGGTCTGGAAAAAGTTTGTCCGCCATCATTACTAAAAGTTTCCCCTCTATTCTTTTTAAAAGAACCTCCATTTTGGTCACGGGTATTGACATAAATTCGCCCGTCAGTTAATTCTGCAATCGTCGTTTCATTCGCCCTTACGACATCAGTTAAATTCTCATCTACTGCACCAATATGCCAAGATTCGCCCTTGTCGTCAGAGTATACTAACGCCATACAATAGGCTTTACTGCCTTTTTCAATACTAATGGCTACCGGAGCAACCAAGCGTCCTTTATGTTCGCCAAATTTGAGTTCAATGCCATGTACAGGCCCAATTGCATGCCAGCGCCAATGTTTCTTTTTTACTTGTCTTGTAATTTCTCTGGGAATTTCCCAGGTTTCACCGTTGTTCTTCGAAGAAGTTACAAAGGCCTTGCGCTCGTCTTTAAGCTCATAATCTGTGTTCAACACATCGTGCTCACTCATAGAGGTGGTATTGAAAAGAAGTACAATTTTGTTCTCCGACGAAACATAAATTGGTGTAGGGTTCTGAACGGCCATAGTGTCTAGGTCGAACAACAATTTTAAAGCCTCCCAGCTTCTGCCTCCATCTATAGAACGCCGATAGACCAGATCAATATCTCCAAAATCACTTGTTGAGTTCTTTCGACCTTCCGCAAAAGCGATTAAAGCACCTCCAGATTTAATCAGGGTGGGAATCCGAAAAGAAAAGTAATCTTGTAGTCCGGAATAAAAGGGAATCGAAGTAGATGTCGAATCTTGAGAAAGGTCTTTGAATATAAGTTTCTCGGTTTGCCCCGTTAGTTTTGCAAACGATAAACAAAAGACGGTCAATATCAGCAAATTGTTCATGACAAGTCAAAAGATGTAACCCCTTAGGGGTGTCTGAAAGTACAATTTTTGACTGATAATATCAATTGCCCTGCTCTATCGTCTCTCGCTTATCTTGATACGCCTCAACAAACTCTTGAATAGGCTTATCATCGATAAATACATTGTCTAAAACTGCGGTACCATCTTTTACATAGACCAAAGCATAACAGGTTTTAGTGGTGTCAACCTGTGCCTCTTGAACAGAAACCTCCGCATCATAGGCCTTATTTTCATTCATGTAGAAGCGATTGAAAGGTAAATCGAAATTGACCTTTCCATTAAAGTTATAGTTGCTTTCCGCCATAAAATAGTCGTCTGGAGTAGGCAATTGGGTTTTACTAACGGTTTTTACTGCGGCAAAACCTTCAGCATCTTTTTTTAGGTATACAAAAACATTCCCTTTATAATTGTTCCAGCTTTGGTCATTTGTTTCAAAAGAATTCATCTCGTAATTCAATACAATAAACTTGCCGCGAAACGGATCGTTGGGGTCAATGGGTTGTGTTTTAAATTTATAGGCCGTACCCGTATCTAGGGCATCTTCTTGTTGATAAACCATTTGTGCAGGAACAAATAGTTGAACGGAAAACAAAAGAAACAATGAGATGATATATATAGATTTATTCATGACTTGCTGTATTTGAGGTTGAATTGATATTGTTTTTGCGTTGCTTTTTTAATAAGAGATAGTTGGCAAAAAAGAATCCGGCACCAACAGAAATAAAAAGAATTCCGCGAAATACAAAATCAAGGTTTGTATCGAAAAATCTACAAACAATTAGAACGGTTATAATCAACAAACCATAGTTTAAAATGCCATAACTACTCTTGTTGATTCCGATTCGTACGGCAAAAAGTCCTAAGCCAGCGACCAAAAAGTTTGTCAAGACAATACCATGAACCGCGCCTAAATCTTTGGTTAGATAAAGAAGACCTATAATCAAAAAGGCATATTGGAACAGATTAAAATCCTTGAGGCGTTTTTTTAAGCGCAAATAGCCGATGACGGCAATTCCTGAAAGAAATAAAAGTGCGGTAATGATTAGTCCCCTAGCATGGAAAGATTCATTGATCGCGTCTTTCCAAAACCATTCAAACGTAAGTATGGTCAAAAGAAAGACGGTGCCTAGCGAACCCATAATGGTATAACCGTTTCTACGGAGCTTTTGCACTTTGAACAAGGGCAGTTGACCAATATTATACAGTAGCCCAAAGAGTGCTATGTACATTAGAAGAACCAGGGTGTCGCCGTTTGTAAAACTGCCTAAAACAATCACTAGACTTAAGGGCAAAATCCAATTCAATATGCCTGCTAGGTTACTTTCAGAATGTCTTTTTTGTAGGCTGATGTAAAACGGTAGAATCCAGGCAAATTGAAGCAAATACCACCAAGGAACATGACTATTATAAAAGTATCCTAAATCGCAGGCGTACCAAGTGGCTAATACTAGGTGTATGATAACTGCTAGATTAGAGCGCATTAAATAGATGAAGGGTGCTGTAATGGCGGTCCAAATCAAAAGAAAAGAACTGAGATTACCCGGAATATTATATATCTGACTGACTAAAGAGATTGTTGCTCCTACCGCTAATATTAAGAAGGTGGCCGAAGATTCGACCCAAGCGGTTTTTTTGTTTTTAAATACCCCATATGCACAGGCCATTTGCCCAATTATCAGTGGTAGAAAGGCGAGAAAGGTCTTTGTGCTTCGCTGCAAATCATCCCAATTGTGTGCAATGATCAGAATAATACCCAAGCCGCTTAGTAAGGCGCCCAATACCCCAAAAATGGTAAAGAGGCGATTGGGTTTAGCTTGCGCTCTCGTATGATAAAAGGCCAAAATCTTTTGAGCCGTATCGGAAGTTATTATGTTAGCCTCCAGAAGCTCTGCCAGTTGTTTTTCAAGTTTTGTGTTCATACTATGGTATTTCGTTGATAACGCATGCTGAATTATGTAATGGCATTCAAGCCATATGATAAACCAACCCGTTCAACTAAGTGAATAGGTTGGTTTTCATAATAGATTTTATTTCTCCTCAAGTTTATCTAAAAACTGAATGTCTCTCGTATTTTTTTGCACTGCTATCGCAGCAAACAGACTTAAGAGAAAAGACATGGCATAAAAACCTTTCTCACTTAGTTCGAGGTCGGCGTTCCATAAGCCGATTACCAAGAGTGTGATGGAAGCTAGAGTCGTAAACCAGCTAATGCCATAGTACATGTCACTGACTTGAATACCCTCTTGCCGGTCTCTTACGCTTTTCTGCACAGAGACTACCGAAAACAGGCCGAATAGGAGAATGGTAAAATAGTACCCTTTCTCGTTCAATTCCATGTAAGCGTTCCAAAGGCCAATACAATAGGAAACCATTCCGATTAAGACTGCCATCCAAGATGCGGATACGAAGGCGGAGGTTGGTCTACCATTGAATTCTTCAACTTTTTTAACTTCTTTTTTCTCGTTGAACATTGAATTTTCCATACTTATTTGATTTAGAAATTTCGATTATTTGAGGTCAAAGTTGCTGAAGTATGCGAAGAAGTTAAATACGAATTTTGTCAATAACTTATGATTAAATATGTGTCAATAGTTCTAAAAAGGCTATATTTATTAATATTTGTCATTAAATTACTTATGTTTTAATGAAAGGAATTATCGCCATTATAAGCACTTTAACGCAAGATGAGAAGCAGGAGTTTCTACTGCAACTAAGAAGAAGAAACCGCAGGACAGATACCAAAAACGAAAAGCTTTTCAAGCTTATTGACGCAGGCAAAACAGATAATATAGACATTGGGCTCTACGGTAAACCGGCACGAAATTCCTTTCATGCCCTTTGCAAAAGGCTACAAGATAATTTGATCGATTTTGTGGCCAGCAAGAGTTTTGCAGGTGAAACTTCGGAAGAATTAGAAACCTTAAAGCTTCTTCTTGCAAGTCGTATTTTCTTTGAGAAAAAGCAATATCGAATAGCATTTAAGACTTTGGAAAATGCCGAAAAATTAGCTCTTCCGCTTGATATGTACTCCATCTTGAATGAGATTTACCATACCAAGATTCAATATGCCCATTTAAATCATAAATGGAATCTTCAGGCGATTATTACCGCTTCCGAATTGAACATGAGGCTGTTTCAACAAGAATTTCAACTCAATCGCGCTTATGCTGTGATAAAAGCACGGTTGAAAGAAGCAACTAGCGCTTCGGTTCAGGAGATTGTTCAAAATACCTTTTCAGAATTCCAAATAGCAATAAATGAAGCGCTCACCTATAAATCGCTATTCCAATTGATGGAGATAACGGCTGCAACGGCTCAATTGGAAAGAGACTTCTACTCTATTTCTCCCTTTATGCTCAATTTATACCATATCGTCAGCAAGAAGAGCGGTATGAAAGACAAGCATCGCTACTATCATTTGAATATCTTGAATTTGTTAGCAGTGACTCAATTTAGGAACAAGAAGTTTACTGCCTCCATGAAGTTTACCCAGGAAATGGAGATTGAAATGCAGGTCAATATTTCGTATCATAAGCGGTTCGAAGAGAAGTTAATAACCTTGAAAGCATTGAACTATAATTATACTGGTGAAAACGAAAAGGCCATTTCACTTTTAAAGCAATTCAAAGGAGACTCCTTTGATATAAAGTTACTAATTGCCATGTGTTTGTTTCAGCAAGACCATTTTTCAGAAGCCTATCAAGTCATCAAAAGCTTCCATCATAGTGACGCCTGGTACGAGAAAAAAATGGGGTGGATTTGGGTAGTAAAAAAGAATCTTATCGACATACTCCTGCTGACTGAGTTGGATAAATTAGATCTGGTAATTTTACGCTTGCATCAGTTTAAAAGAAAATTTTCAAGACAATTAAGGAATAAAGGCGAAGATCGAGTTTTAACTTTTGTACATCTTATAAGTAGATATTACGAAAATCCAAAACAGGTGGAAACTCAAGGATTTAGAGATGAGGTTGAAAATTCATTCGAATGGTTGGGCAAGGAGCAGGAAGATATCTTTGTTATGAGCTTTTACGCCTGGCTAAAGTCTAAAATGGAAAGGGAGAATTTGTATAAAGTAACCCTAGCGCTGGTAGGTCAAAAAAGTACTTAATTTAACTTTTCAATGATTTCTTCTGCCCAAAGCATTGCACCATCCAAATCACTGAAAACACGAATTGGCTTTTTGATAAATATTTGTTCAAGCTGAGCCAGCATCCTTCTTCTCTTATTTGTCGCAACAATGGCAAACCCCTCAAAATTTGGAAAAAGATCATAGAACTCTTTATAACCCACTGGGTCTATAGCATAGGAATGTAACCTATGGGAAATGTAAACAATAGGCTTGTCATTTCCATAAATATCTAAAGCAAGTTGAATGGCTACAAGGGCGGTTTCGAAGGTGGCGATTACCCCCTCATTAAACTCACCTATTACGAAATTTGGGTAATACACAAACCTGCCCACATCTAGACGGTGTTCTGCAATAGGAGTTAGTTTCGTGTGAATAGTGTCCATTTCAACCTTTAAGTTAAGCAATATTATGATGCTATACGGTTAAAAGTCACCTTAGCGTAAGTCGAAATCAAGAATTTTCGTTGAATCGAATTATTTGTTCGATAAGTGTGTTTTTCTGGGGATGAAAATTACTATTCTTGGTTCACATCGAATAAGGTTGTCTGGTATTCAAAGTTTTGCATTTCACCGTCAATTTCAACATTATTTATGGTAATGGTGTATGCAGAATCTTGTGTTAGGGAATTTGTAGATATAGATGGCACCCAGACTATAGTTCTATCGCCAAACTGATTGTTTAGTTCCTCAATTTCTAAGGCTACGGACTGATTGTTGCCGTCTTTCATAGCAATTGTTGTGTTTGTAAAGTCTGCCCCAGCAATCGAGAATGACCATCTTGGGTATGCGATTTGCTTAGGGGCATATCCTTTTGGAGGCCATGCAATGAATTCTGGCGCATCTGCTGGCGGTGTACCGGCATTGCCCAATACCCAAATAGCATTGGTAGCATCGGTGTTTCCAATTCCAATTTCCTGCAATCGTGGCCAAAGCAACCATCTTCGGTGCCCAACTGGGCCATTGGCTGCTCCCGCATCTCGAATATAGGAGTCAATAGCTTCTGCATTTCTAGTTTGTGTTAATAAAGAATTACCCGCGGCATCTCTACCATCTTCAGTATAACACGACCAGGTGTTTGGCGGAAAATGATCTAAGGTTCCATTTGATTTCATCATCAAAGCCGCATCTTGGGCCTTATCACTTTTGGTGTTGTTCTCGGCAACGGTATTATGTAGTCCAACAGCCTTTCTAAAGTACTCAAGACGCATAAAAATCTTGTCAATGGTTGCCTGAGGTACGTCGCCAGACTCACATGACGCTTCATTGCCAGACCATGGCACATCGGCGGAAATACTATTTGAGGCCAGATAATAATCTTCGTATAATTTTTTGGCCGCGGAACGAGCAGTCAGATTTTCTTCTAAGATTTCTTGTTGCTCCTCTTCAGATAGAACAGGGTCTTTGCTACAAGAATTAAAGAGTAGAATAAGGCTGAAAAGCAGAACTGAAAATTTGTAGAGACGCATAGTAGAGCCATTGGGTTATCTCTATAAACGCATCAATCAGCTAATAGGTATAAATTTTTCGATGAACGGTTCTGGAATACGAAAAGTTATTTTTCAGTAGGAGCGGCTTTGGTCAAAACATCTGTTCCTAAGTATTTGTCATCTTTATTGTAATACCAAGCTCTGGTCTTCGGCATTTTGATTCCCGAAATTTCTTCTTCTTCCGATAAGAGAATATATTCCCCATCAGGCTTAGATTCATCACGAAAGAACTGATATACTTCCATGGCATAGGTTGTCGGGTCAAAATAGAAATACCAAATATCACCCCCAACTTCCTTTTCATAAGTGGCTCTTAGCACAAGGTATTCTTTGCCTTTAAAAGTCTTCTTTCGGGTTTTTGGGTCAATAATTGTTCCTGGGTCTTTTAATTTCATAGGAAGCCCGTAGAGGTAGGTATAGTAGTTTTTATACATAGTGGCTCGCTCACAGGTCAACCGATGTGTTTTTATATCTTTTTCAGACAGCGTAGTGCTCCCATTTAGCATAAGTTCACACTCCCCTTTATTCAAGGTTTGTTTCAAAGTGGTACCGTCTTTGGTCGACGAAAGCTGAAAATATTCCTTGGAAAGGTTTAGCACAATAGTACTTACCCGTTTTTTTCCATCGGGAGTGCTCATGGTAACACCTAAATTCCCTTTAAAGGAGCTCCAGGAATTATTTGGGTCATGATATGCTATGGCTTTATCAAGTAGCTGAATTCCAGTCAGTTCTTGACTTAAGGAAGCCATTGGCACAAGTGCCGCTAAAACTATAAAAAAGAACCTTCCCATAGTGTATTTTACTATACCCAAGGTACTTATAATTCTTGATTTTTAGACAACTCCTCGTCTTGTGTATCTACAGTAGCTGGTTCAATCGAGCTATCATGTTCATTGTAATACTGCTCAAGCAAATTCATTGTTGAGGTCATCAAATCCTTTGTTTCTAACAGCAATGAGAAGTATAAAGTTGTGTTTTTTGGACTTGATTCTTCGGTACGAGTCCGTGCTACCTGAGTTTGTATTTTTTCGGAAACCAAATCAAACAATTCTTGCTTTTTACTTAAAACTGCGCCAACTTGTTCAAAAGATCTTTCATCGAAGGCTTTTTGAGTTAGATTCAAAATTTCCTCAAGTTTTTGATCTATTTGTTTAAGCTCTTTTATCTGGTTGTATTTTAATTTTTTGTGATTGTTATTCACATGTTTATGACTCACTTTGCCAATATATTCAAGAGATTGAGCAATATCGGTCAAATATCCAAGAGCAGTTATGTAAAAGTTACTTGCGCCAACGCTGGCCTCATCTAGATTTTTGATGAAATAGAAGATGTGGTCGCGCATATCATCAATTTCGTTAGATAGTTTCGCTCCTTGCTTTTTATTCTTTTTCAATAAATCGAGATTTTGAACAGCAAGACCGTTAATAGAATTAGTATATATTTTGTTCGTTCTTTTTAAGACGTTTGATATGTTGTTAGCACTTTCTTCTATAACTCCTTGAATGGAGCTGCTTTCAGCTTTGTTCAATGTGTCTTCGGCTTTGGTTTCTTTTGATTTCTTGTTGTGTGAAATATAGTTTCTTGCCAAAAGTAGTATTGCGACAAATAGTAATATCGCAATGGCTGCCCCTTTACCAAAGCTTATAAGAGCTAAAATAGATCCAGCTGCAATAAAAGCAATTATAGCAGTACCAAACCACCCGCCGATTACGTTAAGTACGCCCGCCACCCGATATACGGCACTTTCGGCGCCCCAGGCTCTATCTGCCAACGATGTGCCCATGGCAACCATAAAAGTCACATAGGTAGTAGATAATGGGAGTTTATACGAGGTAGCGATTGAAATCAAAATACCTGCAACCATTAAGTTTACGGCCGCCCGAACCATATCAAAAGCAGGCAGCTCATGCACCTTGTTTTTTGATAAGGAGATTACTTGCGGCTCGAATTGTTTTTCGACTTTTGCCTGCCATGAATTAGGGAGCAAAGCTTTCGTTGTCTGTGAAATGGCTATTGCCGATCTCACCAAACCACGAGAGAGGAAGTTGGGTTGGAAGCGCTCTTTAGTGACCTCTTGGCTTGAGAGGTCTATCGAGGTTTTAACCACGGACTTGGCTTTGCTTGAAAACCATAGGGTTACCACCATGATGATGCCTGCAACGAACAGAAGTAGAGTGGGAGTAGGAACTTTTGCAGCTAATATTTCCATGCTAAAATCAGTGGCGCCGACTCCTGATGCTACCCATGCTTCGTAAGACTGCCAAGCAGCAATAGGTACCCCGATGAAATTGACTAGATCATTACCGGCAAAGGCCAGTGCCAGGGCAAAAGTGCCAACTCCGATAATCAATTTATAAATATTGATTTTCGCGAAGTTCATCAAGATATAAGAAAGAAAAGACCAAATCACAACATTTGCACCAGCAATGGCAATCCATTCATTTTCAAGAAAGTCCTTAATGGTAACTCCACCAATAAGCTCAAAACTCTCCCCGGCGAAGGCGGTTCCTTTTATACCTTTCATCAATATAAAATAGGTGATGGCAGCCAAAGCGAACCCGCCAAAAAGAGCGCCAACCCATTTGGCTTTTTTTTCAAAATGATAGGATAACAACAAACGGGAAATCCATTGTACTAGTGCTCCAATGGAAAAAGCCACAAATACCGATAACAAAATACCAAAAATGATTTCACCGGCTTTTGTAGTATTGATATAGTTGACTACGTCGATAAAGTTTCCGCCGTCAGCGCCAATTTTTATTAGCGCCATAGCAACCGCAGCACCCAAAAGTTCGAAAACAATGGAAACTGTTGTCGAAGTAGGCATTCCCAAGGTATTAAAAAAGTCGAGCAATAAAATATCCGTAATCATGACGGCCATGAAAATAAACATGATCTCATTAAAATAAAACTCACCTGGATTGAAAATCCCCTTTCGGGCAACCTCCATCATACCACTTGAAAAGATGGCTCCAAAAGCAATACCTAAACTCGCCACAATCATTATGGTTCTAAATGAAATAGCCTTTGAACCTATCGCAGAATTCAAGAAATTTACCGCATCATTACTAACGCCAACAACCAAATCGGCAATTGCTAAAGCTGCAAGCGCAACAATCATTATAAAGTAAATATTATCCATAATTTCAAGGGTAAATAATTTTGCAAATATCTATAGTCTTCCGACCATCAATGTTATCTAAATGTTATTTTTTAGAAGTGTACTTCTACTTGTAATCTGCCCATCAGTTCATTAGTTCCGCCTTCAACAGAAAGGTAACTTAAGTCTGATTGAACTTTTAACTTATGACCTGCAATATATTTTGAAAGCCCTAAGGTGTATTGGGTTTCAGGATTTCTTCCAGTTATGTCTTGATCTAATTTTATATTGGTGAACCTTCCGGAAACTTCCCAATTACTTGGAAAAAGATATCCGGTTTGTAGATTTATACCATTGCCAACCTGTACTTCATCACCGGTCAGAGAACCATCTGAATTTTTTGCCAAAGGATCGGCTGCATTACGGTGAGCATATTCTCCCATGAAAGAAAATCCTTGGTATTTGAACATCGCATCAATGAAAATTGTGTTGATGTCCGTTTCGTAAAAACCTATGTCGTTTACCATATAAGTACCTAGATTACTCCGTGTCTTTACAGCATTATGATTGTGATCAAATGTTGCGGCCAGCATTAACTTAGGAGTCGGTGTTCTTTTTAAGTCAGCTCCTAGATATGCTGAAAAGTCTCCAAAAGGGAAAAGTTCTAATCGTGCTGTATGTTGATAACCACCAAGGTTGCCAGAAGTGATGTTTCGACCTTCTCCTTGCGATACCGCTAATTTCTCTTTGACATGGAATTTTTCGGATAAGTTGAACTTATGTCGAATTTGAATACCTTGATCTCGATCGATTGTAAATCTGCTATTCAATAAAGATCGATTTACTTGTTGTAAATTACCTGAAGATATAACCCGTTCCATATTACCAGGAAGTTTGGTCTGCCCCATCCAGAATTCAAAATTTCCATAAAAATTCCACATCACTACGGCGTCTAAAAAAAACCTTGGAGAATTACTAGTAAATTCTGATGCTCCTGACATATCACGGTTTGAAAGCGCAAGCTCTATTTTGTACTTTAATTTTGGGGAGTAGGCAAAACCGTCAAATTTTAAACGAGCCCTACGAAGCGAGAAATTTTGTTCAGGATTGGTCAAGCCACCATCCGCTCCTTCATCCCAGGTAGCTACAGTCAAAAATTGCATCCTCGTAGCAATTTTCATTGTAAATGTGCTGTCCTTACCTACTAAATTAAAAAGTCCTTTTCCGAATTTGGGGGCATTGGTTTCTTGTGCAAGGGCAATACATGAGATACCTAAAAATAGGCCAATGGCTAGAAGTTTTGATTTCATTAAAGCGTTAGTTTTTGTCGAGTGCAAAGAACTTGTACCAATGTTAAATTAATGTTTCGCAAATGTTATTTCTAAAAGAACAATTTCAAGGTTATCAACACAAAGCAGCTTTTACGTAAAAATTGTAGCGATTGAGAAAGTAGATGTTGACACCAAATAGGAAGAACAAACTTCCTACAGAAAGGTTTAAAAAAAAAGCTACCTTGGCCAAAGGTAGCTGTGGATTTCAAAAAAACTAGTCGACAAAAACTAATAAGTATAATGAAATCTTTTAAATCTTAAGATGCTACGAATATCGCAGTTCAATATCACCTTAGTGTAATGCCTGTATTAAGGAATCTTTAATTTTAACGACTTTGATTCGTTTAGATAATATACTAATAATCAATATGTAACGTTTTTAATGTAAATTTAACGTTACGTAAATGTTGTGTAAATGTGAATTAAAATATATTTTTACACTAACAACATCACTTAAGTATCCCATGTTATGAAGAAGATTGTTTTAGTATTAGCTGTACTATTTGTTTCTGCAGCTGCTTTTGCACAAGCGAAGCCAGAGATGAAGTTGAATAAAGAAACCAATTTAATTGAAGCAACTTATTTCCATGTCAATGGAGAGGTAAGTCAAAAAGGGACATTCAATTTGGAAAAGAAGCTACATGGTGAATGGATGAGCTTTAATGAAAAGGGCGAAACCATTGCAGTAGGTTCCTATAAGAACGGAGTTAAAACTGGAAAATGGTTGTTCTGGGCCAATGATATTTTAAAAGAAGTGGAATATAGTAACAATGCCATCGCGGCCGTAGTCCAAACGAAAAATACAGAAGGTATTGTGAGTCGAAATTAAAAGTCACCTCAATATAAAAAAGACCCCCTGCTAACTTAGCAGGGGGTCTTTCTTTTTGATAAAGTTTAAAATTATCTTTTTGAGCTTTCCTCCGTATCTGAAGGAATTCTACTTTCTTCTTTCGAAACAGTATCCATGCCAACCACATTATCAAAACTTATTTGAATAGGAGATAAGTCGGTTTCAATTTTGGAAACATTATTTTCTTGAACAACTACTGCCAACTCTTCGGTGTCATAGCCTGGGTAGCTAATGACCAAAGTGTGTTCGCCAGGTTTGACGTTTGAAATTTCAAAATTCCCGTGGAAATTGGTCTGATAGCTGGTGTTAGAACCTTTCAATTGCACGTTAGCAAACAACATTGGTTCGTTGCTCAAGGCTTGGTCGGTTACCGTACCATGAATACTACCTAGATTTTGTGAAAACAGCATTGCTGAGAACAAAAATGTAAAGACGAAAAGTATATTTTTCATTTACCAAACTTTCTTTGTTGCAAAATTAAGTTGCCAGTGTAAACTTATGGTTAATTGTAGCTTAATTGTGGGTAACAAAAAGGTTAAGTTATTGGATGCTACTTCGTTAAATACTAAAAGAAAACCCTACATATAGCAGGGTTTTCAGTGGTATTTAATTGAGGCTTAGTTTCCTGTTGCCCAATCAAATATAGTAAGTTAATTGCGTGTCCAACCTGTATTCCAACTACCGTAATCAGCGCCAGTTCCGTTTCCCATACCGGAGAAGAATGTTGATTCATCAAAAGTAGCTTCCGTATCGTTTTTAAGATTCACGGTCGTATCTTCAAAAGTAATGTCGGTGACAGCTGTCTCGCCATCAAGCACTCCTTGACCTGTTGGGCTATCAACACCATCACTATCTAAATCAAATCCTTCTGCGAAACCTGAAATAAGAACGTTGTTGAAAAGGCCCCTAGTACCGGCTCTAAGTCTTACCGCTTCATTCTCATTTGAAGAACCATTACCGTTGATTGTTAAATTATTGATGGTTGGAGCAGACCAAAACAAAGGGTCTGAATTGTTGCCTATATCCGTGTTGAAACCATCAGCTTCAATGCCTTTATCATGTGCTTGTCTATGTTCAACATAAACATTGGTTAGAGTACCAGTGTATCCTTCAGTCCAATCAATGGAATCATCTTGGGCACCTATTACCGATACGAAGGATGCGTTTACCGTTCCTCCGAAGAACTCGACGCCATCATCTTTTCCTTCAAATGCTTGTATGTATTCGATTGTTGTTCCACTACCAACTCCATAGAATGAAAAACCATTATTTTCAGAAGATGCGTCTGCTGCTCCACCCGAATATTCGATTCGTAAATACTTTAATATTCCTGAATTGTCATCTGTAGCGCTTCCTCCGTAAGCTAAGCCTCCAATTTCTGATGTAGAAGTAGCATCTCCTCCAGAAACAGAATTAATAGGCGCCTTTCCTAGAACAATAAGCCCTCCCCAATCACCGGCATTTGGTGTCGCCGAATCAGAGGTAAAAACGATAGGGTTCGTCGATGTTCCTTCCGCCATGATTTTTCCGCCTTGCATGATCGCCACATACACATCGGCACCTGTTGTTGCACGAATGATCACACCAGGTTCAATAGTAAGTACAAAGCCATCAGGCACGATTAAGGCTGAGGTCATTTTATATTCACTTCCTGTTTCAAGAGTCAAATCTTCACTAAGCGTTCCACCAATGACCAAATCATCTGGATTGGTTGGATTTGTAGGACCACCGTTGGGATTTTCAATGATCACATTTGCCGTGTCGTCAGAAGCACAACCTACCAAAAAGATAGCCAGTGCGAGGAAACCTAAGAGAAACTTGTTTGTTTTCATGAATAAAAATTTAATTGTTCGTTATTATTTGATTAGAATTTATATTTGAATTGAAAGCCTATATTAACTCCTCGCGTAAAGCTGGAAAGCACAACATCAGCACCTTCTACCTCTCGTACGCGCTCTACCTTGGGATTTAAAAGATTCTTAAAACTTGCATTGAGTTCTATATTTTCACTGATTTCATTTTTCAATATAAAATCAAGTGTTGGCACTCCTTTTTCGATAATATTTCCAAGCTGACCCGACCCCAAAGCGTCAATGCGATCAGAGAAATATGAGAAGACCAAATTGGCCACCGGCTTGTAATTTCCAAAAGTGGGGCGATAGCTTAAATCTGCATTGAGCAATAAGGGAGATGCTCCTTGTAATTGATCGGTATCCCTATCAAAAGTGGTCGAATAAATACCAGAACTGGCCTTTAAATCTTGTTTGGTGTAAGTATACGTGGCATTAATGCCAGTAGATAAAACGCTTTGCTCATCTTCGTCAGTTATCAGTGCTTTGCGCACTTCAAATTCCAAACCGAAGACTTGGGCTTGGTCACCTGTTCTGAAAAAACGTTGGGTTCCCGTAGCGTCGTTTGCGACAACCAAGTTTACAGGGTCATTTATAGCCTTGGCAAACGCTGCTATCGACAATAGCTCACTAGGCTTCATAAACCATTCGTATTTGAAATCTAGATTGAAAATCCGTGAAAAAGCCGGATCATTCAATAGATCAGGGTTACCTCCAATTCGTTGTGTAACGTCTTCATATACAAAAGGAGCAACCTCTTTAAATTCAGGGTTAGAAACAGTACTGCTGAATGATAGACGTAGGTTTTGATCTTCGTTCAAAGCATACTTCATATTCAAACTCGGTAAAAAGAAAAATTCACTGGCTGCTCTTTCTCCTGGATCGGTTGCAGGAAGATTAATTACATCATAAACAATATCTTGATCGAATAGTTCTATTCGTAATCCGGGAATAACCGTAAACTTTTCATTGACTTTGTAGGCCGCATCGGTATAAAGGGCATGTACGTTTAGATTACCTTCATAAGTATTCTCAAATCTTCCGGGAAGATTGACATTACCCAATCCGTTTGCTGGGTCAAGGCCATTAAAAACGACGGTATTATAAACAGTCCCTAAATTTTCACTAGCAAAAACTTCATCTAAGGCTCGAACGTCACCCACTACTGTATTGGGTTCGATAAAGTCATATCCGTAGCGAATGTTTTCAAACGTACGCTGTTTACTTCTTCCGTTATACCCAAAATTGAAATCCAGGTTTTCAGAAGCTTGGTACGATAAATTAATGCGAGCATTCAATTCATCATCTTCAATATCTTGAAAATAGCGTTGGTTATCATAAGCAATATTGTTGAAGAAAGATCCATTGGTATTTGGGTCATTGTCCAATTCAAGGTCATAACGTTCAACAGAGATACGCTTACGGTCAGGTTGACGGGCAAATACCTTGTTGTAGCCTGCACCCCAATCCAATTTCAATTTTTCCCCCAAGGTACTTGTGCCAAGCAATTGATTTACAAAAATCATGTCTTGACTGAATTGTACGTTTGATTGGTAAAAACCACGGTCCGTATCAAGAATGGCATCACGGTTGGTGCCTAAACCTTTTGTTCCGAAATAGGATACTTCATCGGTAGCATCATTAATGAAAAGGGAATTCCATTTGACCTTATGTTTATCGTTGATACGATATACAATATTGGCCATGGCCGTCGTGTTTCTAGTATACTCGTATTGCTCTGTATTTGGAAAATTCTTTTTCTCAACGGTTGTGTAGTCCAGAGCAGGACCTTCGCGATATTCGAAATTGTTTCCGAAAGAAGCTGTGGTGAAAATACTCAGGCGCGATGCTTCACCTAAATTCCATGACTTACCGCTTGAAAAACTTCCGGAAACTCCGGTATTTCCCTCTGAAGGAATGGCATCCACTCCATGTGATAAGAGTACCGCATATGGGTTGTTTTGATATCGGTTGTAAAATCCGAAATACCCTGTGCCCTCACTTTTTACAAAAGAGGTTCCTAAGGCATTGGTGTTTACAGTCGTTCCTATATCGATATCAAGAAAAAAGTCCCCAGTATGTTCTTTCGAGGTGATATCAACATTACCGGCAGCAAAATCTCCGTAGAAATTGGCAGCATGTGTTTTACTTACGCCAACATTTTGAATTACATCAGATGAAAACAGATTTAAATCAATGTTCTTTCTTTCAATATTATTTGAAGGAACAGGGAGCGCATTATAGGTGGTGTTCAGATATCTATCGCCCAATCCTCTTACATATACATTACCACCACCTTCTTGTTTGGAAACGCCTGCAATCTTATTCACCGCACCTGCCGCATCACTTATTCCTTTAAATGATAATTCTTGAGCTCCAATACTCTCTTTTACAATATTGGCAGATTTCTGATCTAATAACAATGCAGCTTCAGATTCCTTTTTAGTAGTACCAGTACCTATAAATTCTTCAAGCTCAACTCCTGCGGCAGATGAAAGACCTACATCTACTTTGGTCGACTTTCCGGCTTCCACGATGATTCCGTTTTGAGTGATGGTTCCATATCCCAGGAAGCTATACACAACGGTGTAAGTACCAGGCTCTAGGTCGGTAATTTCATAAAGACCATCAAAATCTGAAGTGGTTCCTTTGGTAGTGCCTTCGATAAGAATGTTGGCAAAAGCTAACGGCTCATTGTTAAAATCTTTGTCCGTAAGTGTACCCACAATACTACCTGTTTCTTGCGCGGTAAGTTGCGCGGTGGCTAGCAAAAGCAAGCCGATTAAAATTTTTTTCATTTTTGTTTAACTATGTTTGATTTTAAATACCGCTGCAAAAGAAGCACGCCATTGTAAAAGTCGGGTTACCCGTATGTTAAAGATGTATTGTAAAAGGGTTATCTAAATGTTACCATATTAAGGGAATGTTAAGTGGTTTTTGATGCGCCTATTGTTTATGGGTAACTTGCAAAATCAGTATCTTGCGAGCTATTAAAACATGACTATGAACTGGGAACAACTTCTCTCTCTAAAACGCTTTGGCGACACCCATAAAAGACTTCGAAAAGAACAAGATGAAACCCGTTTGGGCTTTGAAGTAGACTATGACCGCATCATTTTTTCGGCTGCTTTTCGAAGCCTACAAGACAAGACCCAAGTGATACCCCTTTCTAAAACAGATTTTGTACATACGCGCCTAACACACAGTTTGGAAGTATCGGTTGTTGGAAGAAGTTTAGGGCGAATTGCTGGAAAGAAGCTACTTGAAAAGCATCCCCATTTGCAGGAGGTGCACGGGTATCGCTTCAATGATTTCGGAGCGATTGTTGCCGCAGCCGCTTTGGCCCATGATATTGGAAATCCTCCATTCGGACATAGTGGTGAAAAGGCAATCGGCGAATATTTTGCCACTGGAAATGGGCAGCAGTACAAAGAACATTTGACTGAAAAGGAATGGCAAGATATTATTGATTTTGAAGGCAATGCCAACGGATTCAAATTGCTAACCGAAACCAAAGAAGGTGTTGACGGGGGATTGCGATTGAGCTATGCGACCCTGGGAGCCTTTATGAAATATCCGAAGGAGTCGCTTCCCAAAAAACCAACGAAACATATTGCTGATAAGAAGTTTGGTTTCTTTCAATCGGAAAAGGAAAGTTTTCAGGAAGTTGCAGAAGAGCTTGGTCTGGCGCAAACTAGCCAAGGAAGTGATATTAGCTTTTCAAGACATCCTTTGACTTATTTGGTAGAAGCTGCCGATGATATTTGCTATACCATTATTGATTTTGAAGACGGTATCAATCTGGGATTGATATCCGAAGACTTTGCCTTAGAATACTTAATCAAATTGGTCAAAGATAGTATCAATACGAAGAAATACAATTCCCTCAAATATAAGGAAGACCGATTGAGCTATTTACGGGCGTTAGCTATAAACACTCTCATTCAAGACGCTATTGCAATTTTTATAAAAAATGAAGAAGCTATTCTAGATGGTTCTTTTGATGTTTCCCTGATGGATAAAAGTAAGTATAAGGCGCAAATCACAGATATCATTTCCTTAAGCGTTGAAAAGATTTACCAGTCTCAAGAAGTCATTGAAAAAGAGATTGCCGGCTATAAGATCATTTCCGATATCCTTGATGTGTATATCAAGGCTTTGGTCCGAAAAAAAGAAGGAAAAGCTTCAAACTACGATGGCTTGATGCTAAGCACACTCCCAGAGTTTTATAGGCGCACCGATATTTCAGTCTATCAGATCTTACTGAATTCTTGTTGCTATGTGGCCAGTCTTTCCGACAGTGCTGCGGTACATATTCACAATAAGATTATGGGAAAGCAGCTTTAGCATTTCGCATGCCCTTCGTTTAAAAATCATAGGCAACTCCCACTCCCAGTAATTGCTTAAATTGAATACGTTGAACCCCTTGGTCAATTACGATACCGTTCGCATCTTTTACTTCATCGAATAAAATGTCATCGTCATATATGACATGGGTGCCGATGCTAGCATTGATGTACTTATTTACAATAAGATTGAAATTGAGTTCCCAGTCGAAATCAACATTGCCAAAACTGGAAAGATAATCGGTGTACAAACTTAGTCGATGTCGCATTTCAACGTTTTTAGCCACTGTGGTTTCCCAGGTATTATTGATTAAAAAGCCCAATTCAATAAATTTCTTTTCGCCCTCTTCTAGCACGTTGCCATCGGCATCTAAAACAGCTTTTTGGACTCCGAAAGCACCCTTGTTGGCCAAGTCTTGGTCTAAAACAAAAGTTGACTTGAGCGTTACGGGCGAAATATAGAGATTGAATTTTTTTCCTTCTGGAATATAGGAAGTACCAGTACCAAAGAAGAAATACCCAGGAGCCATAAAACGTGAAATCGGATTTTCACGGTCTGGGTATTTAAATCCTTTGTAAAACTGGGTATTGAAATTTGCCTTTGCTGAATAGTACCAATTACTTATCGTATCTCTTCGATAACTAAATGCAGAACTAAACCGTATGGCATCTTCGGTTTTTCTAGGCTTTTGGTCCTCCTGTACGTTGGCACCATAGCGCAGGTCTAAACTATTGTTCCATTTGACATACCTGAACCGATAATTACGCTCGAATCTACCGTTGATGATTCCTGTAATTGCACTGTTTCCACCGGCATTCCAGTTTACAAAAGCTACTTCACTTACGTTTAGGCCTATTTTGTTGATACGTTCCCAAAACGAAGGGATTCTAAATTTTTTAAAGGGTTTATCAAGCGGCTTTGTATTCTTAAACGAAATTTTAGGGTTGACCAAATTTACGCCTCTAGGGATGTACCGCACTTTGAATATGGGAGAACGAATAACGGTCGTATCCATTTCAGTAGAATCTGCAGGTGAATTTGATGGAATAGGGTCTTGAGCAGAAACCACTTGAACCAAGAACCCCAGAAGAAAAAGAAAAACAAAGTGGCTGAACTTTCTATTTTTCATTCATTAAACTGTTTATTAATTTTTTAACTGATGTTTTATCGATTTGAGCGATTTCATGCAATTCAGGTATGGTACCGTGGGCAATATACGTATCGTCGATACCGAAAACATGAACCGGAGTTTCGAATTGCATTTGATTTGCATACTCTAAGATGGCGCCGCCAAAACCACCCGCTTTGCATCCGTCTTCGATGGTGATAATTTGTTTGTATGTGTTGAACACGGCTTCCAACTGTTTTGTGTCGAGCGGCTTGATAAATCGCATATTGATGTGTCCGATTTCCTTTGGAGCATCTAATTCTTCCAATAGTTCAGATATCATATTACCGATGTGACCGACCGATAACACCACAATTTTTGTGCCTTTTTTTAATTCTTCAGATGTGCCAATTTCGATTTTCTCAAAAGGTGTTTGCCATTCCTTCAGCACCCCGCGACCTCTCGGATAGCGAATCGCAATCGGATGCTCTAGCCCTAGCTGAGCCGTGTACATGATATTGCGCAATTCGATTTCGTTCATAGGTGCAAAAATGATAAGCTTGGGTATACACCGTAAATAAGCAATATCGTAAACCCCGTGATGGGTAGCACCGTCTTGACCCACCAAGCCAGCACGATCGAGACAGAAAACAACAGCTAAATTTTGGAGTGCCACATCATGAATTACTTGATCATAAGCGCGCTGCAAAAAGGTAGAGTAAATGTTGCAAAAGGGAATAAGACCTTCGGCAGCCATTCCCGCAGCCATGGTCACTGCATGTTGTTCGGCAATACCAACGTCAAAAGCCCTATCAGGAATTTCTTGCATCATAAACTTCAGCGAACTGCCTGTTGGCATGGCTGGAGTTATCCCCACTATGTTGTCATTGTTCTTGGCCAGCTCAACAAGGGTATGCCCAAAGACGTCCTGATATTTCGAAGCTTGCTGCAAGGCAGATTTTTGTATAAGCTCACCTGTAGTTTTATCAAACTTGCCAGGTGCGTGATAGATTACCTGGTTCTCTTCTGCTAGTCGCAGCCCTTTTCCTTTGGTGGTAATCACATGCAAAAGTTTTGGTCCTGAAACAGATTTCAATCGCTCTAATTCAGGTAACAAAGCATTTAAATCATGGCCATCTACAGGGCCGGAATAATCAAAATTTAGGCATTCAAAAATGTTTTCATCTTTGGCTGTACCCTTTTTTACGTTGGTCAAATACTTTTTAAGAGCACCTACGCTGGGGTCGATTCCTATAGCATTGTCATTGAGAATTACCAAGACGTTGGCGTCGGTAACACCCATATGATTCAAGCCTTCGAAAGCCATTCCGCTAGCGATTGATGCATCTCCAATTACGGCAATATGTTGTCTGTTGTGTTCCCCTTTCAATTTGGAGGCTATCGCCATTCCTAAAATCGCGGAAATAGAAGTAGAGCTATGACCTGTTCCGAAATCGTCATATTCACTTTCGCTCATTTTTGGGAAACCGCTGATGCCACCTAGTTGTCGGTTTGTATCAAAAATTTCCTTTCTTCCGCTTAGTATTTTATGGCCATATGCTTGGTGACCAACATCCCAAATGAGCTTGTCGTTTGGTGTGTTGAAAATATAATGTAAGGCAACAGTCAATTCAACCACGCCCAAACTTGCGCCCAAATGCCCTTCTTTAGCTGCTACGATATCGATAATGAATTCGCGAAGTTCTTGGGCGAGTTGCGGTAATGCATTCGAATTGAGTTCTCGAAGATGCTTTGGAGATTCGATTTTGTCAAGAATACGTTCAGCCACCTTTGGAAATTAAGGTAACAAAGCTACGTTTTTTCCTTGTTCGTTGTCGTGAAAGCTCTTTTTAAAATCAATATATCACATCATCTGGATCATTTGTTACTCGCTAAAAAAGGATTTTTGTACTCCCAAAATATATTTCCTACTATTGTGGTCTAAATTTTTGAAATGGTCTTACCCTACGACGACACCTATTTTATGAAAAAAGCCTTGCAAGAGGCCGAAGCTGCTTTTGAAAAGGGTGAAGTACCTATAGGGGCGGTTGTTGTTGTTCAAGACCGTATTATAGCGAGAGCCCACAATCTTACAGAACAGCTCAATGATGTAACAGCCCATGCAGAGATGCAAGCGATTACAGCAGCTGCGAATTTTTTAGGCGGAAAATACTTAAAGGATTGTACGCTGTATGTGACCTTGGAACCCTGCCAAATGTGCGCTGGTGCTTTGTATTGGAGTCAAATATCAAAAATTGTTTATGCAGCTGAAGATCCGCAAAGAGGGTGCGGTGCGATGGGTACTAAATTACATCCAAAGACCAAGGTTGTATCGGGCATTCTAGAAAATGAAGCCGCTGATTTATTAAAGAAATTTTTTATCCAAAAAAGAAACCTGAACTAAGAATCTTCTTTAGGTTTTCTAGGGGGTTTGCCTTGCATTTTTCGAACATTCTCATCAGTCAGCATATAATCTTTAAAATCTCTGTGCTTACTTTCTTTGTATAAGAATAGCGGCATTGCAATTAAGAAGAGCCCAACAGTTCCAGAACCAATATATGTATTTGCCAATGCTTCTTGAGTTTCATCTAAGGTAAAGCCGTAGATGATTGCTGCTAAAGATGCCAGCGTTACTAAAGTAATAAAGTGTCTAAGTTTCATGTTAATGATACAATTGAACTATAAAGCCTGCGACCGCCAAAAATGCACAAAGCGGAATAAAGTATTTTGAATCTGCTTTTGCAAATTTGGTTGATTTTATCTTTTTGAAGAGACCCACATATTTGAAATCACCGATAACACGTAATAGGAATATTGCAGGTAAAACCCAACCGGTATATAAGAACAGCCAACTGGCGAGCTCGACCGTAAGAAGGCCCATTCGGGTCACATAAAACAGTGCGAAAGACAAAAGTACTATCCCAACAACTATCGTTGCGATGGTGGGTGGTCTCAAAGCTTTAATACTATCCTCAGCTGTTGGAATTACCGAATCAACACCCCATCTTCCACCAAACGCCCAATAAAAATGCATTGCCGAAAGAAAGCTAAAAATGATTACTAAGGTACTGGCTAGGAGTAGAATCATTTTGTAAAATTAATCAATTCTCGGCGATAGGCCGTCAAGAGTTTAGACTTAGAAACAAAACCATAATACTTCCCATCCTTGATTACGGGCAGATTCCAAGCTCCCGAATTTTTAAATTTTTTCATTACCTGTTGCATGGAATCCTTCTCATAGAAAATATATTCTGGGGCTGAATGCATAAATGTAGAAACGGTGGTTGTTCTGTACAGGGCAGTTTCAAACATAAATTCGCGAATATCATCCAACAAAACGATGCCTACCAAAGCATCATTTTCGTCGATTACTGGAAATAGATTTCGGGTAGATTTTGAAACCGATTCATGTAACATTTCACCTAAGAACATGGTTGGCGTAACGGTCTTGAAATTCTGTTCGATAACATCATCTAACTGCATAAGTGTCAATACGTTTTCATCTTTGTCGTGGGTAAGTAATGCGCCTTGTTCGGCCAGTTCGCGCGTGTAAATCGTGTGATTGATGGCATTTTTGGTGATGAGGTAAGAGATGGCCGCGGTTATCATTAGGGGAACAAAAAGTTCGTAACCTCCAGTGATCTCGGCTATCAAGAAAATGGCGGTTAGCGGGGCGTGAAGCACTCCTGCAATAAGGCCGGCCATGCCGATGAGGGTGAAATTACTTTCTGAGACTGCAAAACCCAGACCTATGTTATTTATGACTTTGGCGACTACGTTCCCCAAAGCGCTTCCCATTACCATTGTAGGGATAAATATTCCCCCAGCCCCGCCTGCTGCAAAAGTGGTGGTCATGGCGATTGCCTTAAAAACGGTAATGCCAAAGAGCAGTGCAATCACCACCCAAATATTACTGAGGTAATTATCAAATGGAGTGGATCCAAGGGCAGATAGATGGTTGCCGTCTAATAAATTGCTGATAAAACTAAAACCCTCTCCATAAAGCGGAGGTATAAAATAGAGCATGATGCCAATGGCTAGCCCCCCCAATAGGAGTTTGTATTTCGGACTCCTCAAGGGTTCGAACAATTTCAGTATCGCGAAGTACATTTTGGTAAAATAGATAGATGCAACAGCAGTACCAACGCCCAATAAAATATAGAAAAAAGTGTCTTTTACTTCAAAGTTATCGGTAAGTCTAAAGTCAAAAAGCACTTCGTTTCCTAGAAAAAAATAGGAGGTAAGCACCCCCGAAATCGAAGCTAATAAAAGGGGAAGCATAGATAGCATTGTAAAATCAATACTAAAAATTTCCACAGCAAAAATTATAGCGGCAATAGGCGATTGAAATATGGAAGCTACTGCCCCGGCCGATGCACAAGCAATCAGCAAAGAACGTGTTTTAGCATTTACATGAAGCACACGACCTAGATTGGAGCTTATAGCAGAACCTGACGAAACTGCGGGTCCTAATAAGCCGACAGACCCTCCAAAACCAACCGTAAGTGGAGCAGTTATTAACGGGGTGTAAATTTTCTTTAAATCAATAATTCCTTTCTTTTTACTCAATGCGAATAAGATAGACGAAACGGCATGTTCCAATTTTTCTTTGTGCACAAATTTTACATAAAGAAAGACTAGGGCAAGACCGATAATAGGGAGTACGAAATACAATTGGTTGCTAGAAAAAACAATACCGCTCTCCAGTGAAGCTTCAATAAAATAGGTGAGGTTTTTTAGTGTAACCGAAGCAAGCCCTGCCAGGAGACCAACCCCAACGGCTAAAACATGGGTAAAGGTTTTGTTGGAGATATTTTTATATCGCCACTTTATGAACTTGGTAAAAAGCTTTTGTAGTCGGGTTGGCATTTAGGCTGTTTGCCTAAAAGTATTAAAAAATTTCGCCGTTAGCAGCATTGTTTTTTAAGCTAAATGTCAAGTTTAAGATTCAATTCCTTCAATTGCTCTACATCAATTGGGGCAGGCGCGTCAATCATCACATCGCGTCCACTATTATTTTTGGGGAAGGCAATAAAATCGCGAATGGTCTCTTGTCCGCCCAGAATGGCAACCAATCGGTCTAATCCGAAAGCGATTCCACCATGCGGAGGCGCTCCGTATTGAAAGGCATCCATCAAAAAGCCAAATTGGGCCTTGGCTTCTTCAGGGGTAAAGCCAAGATGTTTAAACATACTACTCTGTATTTCTTTATCGTGAATACGAATAGAACCACCACCAATTTCGTTTCCATTCAATACCAAGTCATAGGCATTCGCGCGAACGGCTCCTGGATCTGAATCTAATAATTCGAGTTGACCGGGTTTTGGAGAAGTGAAGGGGTGATGCATGGCATGGTAATGTCCGGTTTCTTCATCTAATTCCAACAAAGGAAAATCAATAACCCACAACGGAGCAAACTCCTCAGGGTTTCTTAAACCTAAGCGTTCGGCCAATTCCATTCGCAAGGCACTTAATTGCGCTCTTACTTTAGTAGCATCTCCAGAAAGTATGCAGATTAAATCTCCTGCTTTAGCCCCAGTCGCCTCGGCCCATTTCGCCAAATCTTCTTGGTCATAGAATTTATCTACCGATGATTTAAAACTCCCGTCTTCGTTACAGCGGCAATAGACCATCCCCAAGGCTCCAACCTGTGGTCGCTTAACCCAGTCGGTAAGCTTGTCGATTTCTTTTCTGGTATAGGAATTCCCTCCTGGAACGGCAAGACCAACGACCAATTCGGCCGAATTAAATACATTGAAATCTTTGTGCTGTGCTACCTCGTTCAGCTCGCCAAATTCCATGCCGAAGCGAATATCGGGTTTGTCATTTCCATAGCGTTTCATAGCTTCATCAAAAGTCATTCTAGGGAATGATTCGGTATCTACTCCTTTGATTTCCTTTAATAAGTGTTTGGTCAATCCCTCAAAAGCATTGAGTATATCTTCTTGCTCTACAAAGGCCATTTCACAGTCTATCTGGGTAAATTCAGGCTGCCTGTCTGCCCTTAAATCTTCATCACGAAAACATTTTACGATCTGAAAGTATTTATCCAAGCCACCAACCATAAGCAATTGCTTAAAGGTTTGTGGTGATTGCGGAAGGGCATAAAATTGGCCTTCGTTCATACGACTGGGTACTACAAAATCACGGGCGCCTTCGGGAGTAGATTTAATAAGATAGGGCGTTTCAACTTCAATAAAGCCTTCGTCAGATAAATATTTGCGCACTTCCATGGCAACCTTACTTCTAAAAATAAGACTGTCTTTTACCGGATTTCTACGGATGTCTAGGTACCGATATTTCATACGAATATCTTCGCCTCCATCTGTTTCATCCTCTATGGTAAAGGGAGGAGTTTTTGATTCATTTAAAACAATAACTTCTTCTACCAAAACCTCAACATTGCCGGTAGGTATATTTGGATTCTTTGATGCTCTTTCAATTACTTTACCGTTCACCTGAACCACAAATTCGCGGCCCAAACCTCTAGCTTGTTCCAATAATTCAGATGAGGTACGGTCTTCATCAAAAACAAGCTGTGTAATACCATAACGGTCGCGTAGGTCAACCCAAGCTACAAAACCTTTGTCTCTGGTTTTATGTACCCAGCCTGAAAGGGTAACTTTTTGATTGATATGTGATTCGCGCAATTCCCCGCAGTTATGACTTCTGTACATTTTTGAAACTAAGATTAAGGGGCAAATTTAAGAAGTATTTATCAGTGCACTATTGATTTGATTTAATAATTATATAGGTATTTGAGATATAGAAGGTATTAAAATCGATTTTCGTTGCTGGTAATTGGCTCTTCTGCCAGCAATTTTGCTTTTAATCCCTACCTATAAGGAGGTGAACACCATAAAATTCAGAAGTATGACCAGGCCTATAAAACATATGCATAGATTTCACGTTAAGCAAGAACACCAAATAGGTTCCCAAATTCAATTTGGTTCAGTTTAAAGAAAACCTACTAATGCCATTTACAGCATCACATACGGCAATTATTTTACCATTATTGAAACGAAGGATGTTTTCTGTTTCAGGGTTGATAATGGGTAGTATGGTTCCTGATTTTGAATTCTTTATAAGGCTGGAGGCTCATGTAGTGCACGGCCATTCATTCTGGCCTATGTTTTGGCTGAATATCCCGACTGCTCTATTTTGTATCACGCTGTACCATCTCGTTGTTAGAAATCAACTTATTCTGAACTTGCCTTTCTACTTCAAAAAAAGATTTCAACCCTTTCTAAATTTTGACTGGATTTCATATGTAAGAACCCACTATGTCAAAGTTTTGTATTCTATTCTAGTCGGAAATATGAGCCATTTGCTTTGGGATTCCTTTACGCATTATGATGGATTTGTTGTCACTAAAATTGCATTTTTGAATACGGAGTACTGGCAAATTCCAATGTATCTCATCATGCAATATGGTTTTAGCGTATTGGGAGCCCTTGCCATCTTGAATTTTATTTCTAAAATGCCTAGTCATAGGCTAAAGGGTCAAGTTTTAAGCGGGAAGGTATTTTGGTATTGGTTTGGAATACTGCTAGTTACCGCACTTGTTTATTTTTTAAGATATGACATCGAAGATTACCATAGTTTTGGGGCTAAGATTGTCTTTATATGTGCGGGCTTCTTGTTTGGACTTATACTAATCTCTGCTGCGTATAATGTACTGCGATCAAATAGACCTATGAGGTTTTCAAAACAGTACCAAACAAAAAAGCTCTAACCTATTGGTCAGAGCTCTTCCTATGATTTATTAAGCTGCTTAATTTGAAGTGCCAGTTTTCGGAAGAATATCATACTCCGGATTATCAATCAATATCTCTTCCCCCAAAGATGCCTCGGGTTTTCTCCAAGCTCGCACCCTTGTCTTAATGCGATATGTAATATTAAAAAGCACAGGAACTATAATCAAAGTCAAGAAGGTTGCAACGATTAACCCGAAGATAACCGTCCACGCTAGTGGTCCCCAGAATACTACATTATCCCCTCCAAAATAGATTTTTGGATCAAAATTGGTGAAGAGCGAAAAGAAATCAATATTCAAGCCAATTGCCAACGGAATCAACCCAAGTACAGTAGTAATTGCCGTTAAGATTACGGGCCGCAATCTCGCCTTACCTGCTTTGGTAATCACTTTAGTAACATCTTTCATTGACAGCAAATCTTTATCGTCTAAATCTAATTTTACCTTTTTTCGATCGATTAAAATTTGGGTGTAATCAAGGAGCACAACGCCATTGTTTACGACAATTCCCGCCAGAGATATAATACCCATCATGGTCATCATAATCACAAATGACCACCCCGTAAGCATCAAACCTCCAAATACACCTATAAAGCTCAAGAAAATGGCAATCATAATGATTAAGGGCTTGGAAATACCTCCAAATTGAAAAATCAAGATTAGCATAATCAAAGCCAAGCCACCAAAGAAGGCGCCGACCAAAAAGTTCATTTGTTTATTTTGCTCTTCTATTTCACCTGTGTAATCGACTTTTACCGAGGCTGGAATACCGCTAAAGTTTTCCATTTCTTTTCTTACTTGATCAACTACTTGTGCTGGGTTTCCACCAGCTGTCAAGCCTGAATAGACAGTAACGACACGATTACCGTTTCTGTGTTTTATCGAGCTAAATCCTGAAGAATTTCGCTGCGTAGCAACAGCCGACACAGGAACCTCCTTGATTTGACCTGAAGCTTGATCTCTAAAAATGATATTTTGGTTGAAGAGCGCGTTTTGATCAAAGCGTAGATCTTTGTTAAAACGTACGTTGATGTCGTAGTCTTCACCGTCTAATTTATAAACACCTGCTTTCTCACCAAACAAAGAGCGACGTAGTTGACTACCAACCTGCCCTACCGCAACACCTAACTCACCAGCTTTTTGACGGTCTACCACCACTTGCATTGACGGTTTGCTCTTATTCACATTAATCTTCAACTCCTCTATGAATGGAATATTCTTGCTGTTGATAAAATTTCGAATGTCTTCAGCTGTGCTGATTAATTCATCATAATCTTTGCCCTGTAACTCAATGTTTACGGGGTAACCTGCTGGAGGACCTTCATTTAACTTTTCAACAGAAATAGATACGCCTGGATAAATTCCGGTGAGATCGGCTTGAATAGCACCACGCAGCTCTTCGGTGTCTAGTCCATTACGGTATTTGAATTCACGCATTGAAACGGTAACCTTGCCTCGGTGGGGCATTTCTGAGGCCGAACCACCATCAGTTTGAGGATTTCCAGCCCCTTCACCTACTTGCGAAACCGCGGACTCCACCAAGTAATTATAATCAGCATCTCGTTTGTACTTTTCTCGTGCTACAACTGCATAAACTCTTTTTTCAATGGCTTTGGTAATGCTGTTCGTTTTTTCTATCGATGTACCTTCTGGATACTCAATATATACATAGACTTCATTGGGACTATTCTCAGGAAAGAACTCTATTTTGGTTCTTCCTGAACCAATTGACATACCAAAAAGCATGAAAGTTACTACGAGAAGTAATACGGTCAATCCAAAATACCAATACACATTACCCCCTCGTAAAGCATGCTTTATACGACGCTCATACCAGTTTTCAATGCGTGGCATGACCTTATTTTGAAAGCCTTTGGCCCATCCCTTAATACCATATTTATAGGCCCAGAACATCAATGCAGTGAAAATCATAACTGTTCCTAAACCTCTTGTAGGACCACCTACGAACATAATTAGCAGCCCGATACCACCAAGAACAGCTGTTGTTCGAATTAGGCCTTTACGACTTATTTCTTTATCACCTATTTCCATATACTGTGAAACCAGCATGGAGTTCATGAATAGTGCAACAAACAATGATGAACCTAGTACAACAGAAAGTGTAACAGGGAAGTAAATCATAAACTGGCCGAAAAGTCCTGGCCACAGCCCAAGCGGAACGAATGCGGCAACCGTAGTTACCGTAGAGATTATTATGGGGAAGGCGATTTCACCAATACCTTTTTTAGCTGCCTTTGTTCGTGACATACCTTCACTCATCAATCGATATACATTTTCAACGACAACAATACCATTATCGACTAGCATCCCCAGCCCCATAATCATACCAAATAATACCATTGTATTGAGGGTAAAACTGAGACCTTCAACAATGACACCTAAAGTGTTTAGTACAAAGAAAGAGATGAACATAGACATTGGAATCGCGAAACCAACAAAAAGTGCGTTTCGAAAGCCAAGGAAGAACATCAAAACGGTTACTACCAAGATAATCCCGAAAATAATACTGTTTACCAAATCATCGACTTGGTTCAAGGTGCGATCAGAAGAATCATTCGCTATGGAAATATTCAAATCGGCAGGATAGTAGTTGGCCTGCGCTTTCTTTACAAGTTCCCTAATTTGTTGGGTCGCTTCGATGGTATTGGTGCCCGAGCGCTTTTTGATATCAAGCATCACAACACTTTCGCCGAATTCTCTGGCGAATGTGGTTTTTTCTTCTTCATCAAAAGTAACCGTGGCAATATCCTTAAGGTACACGGCACCATTCTCCGATTTAACAACAAATTCATTCAGTTCTTGAGGGTCTTGAATCTCTCCTAAAACACGAATAGTTCTGCGTTGTTCACTGGTTTTAATATTTCCGGCAGACATGGTCATATTGCCATTACCTATGGCTCCAATCACATCTTGGAAACTTACTTTTGCCGCCATCATTTTATAGACGTCGACGGCGACTTCAACTTCTTTCTTTTGGGCTCCCCGAATATCCACCTCTTTGATTTGCGGGAGATTTTCAATTTCGTCTTCGAGGTACTCGGCATACTCCTTCAATCTTTCAACAGGATAATCTCCTGTAAAATTGACGTTCATTATAGGAAACGATTCTGCCAAGTTCAGATCAAAAATATTCGGTTCTACCTTAGCACCGTTAAATGTTGGCCAGTCTTCACTAGCTTTTTCGACATCTACTTCATCCTTGACTTTTTGTTTGGCCAGTTCTACCGTAATATTCTCGTCAAATTCAACCGTAATAATTGAGTAATCCTCCTGGGAGGTAGAGCTCGTTTCAACTACGTTGCTAACGTTTTTCAATCGATCTTCCAAAGGGTCGGTAATCAAACGCTCGATATCTTCGGCGGTATTGCCAGGATAGGGTGTGCTTACATAAACCTTGGTTTCTACAATTTCTGGATAATCTTCACGCGGCATGGTTTGATAGGCCTGAAAACCTACCCACAAAAGGATAGCGATCATCACAAAAATCACGGAAGGGTTGTCAATAGCCCACGAAGCTATTTTGAATTCCTTGTCAGCGTTTTTCTTTTGTCTACTCATCGCTTTCAGTATTTAAGATTTGAACATTTTGGCCTTCCTTTACTGTTCTTGCCCCTTCTTTAATCAAAAGATCACCATCGTTAATTCCAGAAAGCGCTTCCACCAAACTTCCTTGTGTTTTTCCGGTTTTAATGATGCGTCTTCTAGCTATCGCTTTGTCTCCGTTAGGTTCTACAGCAACATAAACATATTGCTCTCCATCGGCATTTTCTGAAATAATACCTTGGGGAACTAGAATGGCGCTATCACTACTATAATCGTTTAAGCTCACTCGGGCTGTAAGGTTGGGCTTGATGTTTCCTTTTTTATTAGGAACTGGAATCTCAACACTAAATGCGCGATTACTCGGATTTATAAAATTACCTGTCTGACGAATTTCAGAAATAATCGTATCTCCCAGAATGGGAAAATATACTTTGGCCTCGTTGCCTTTAGAAACGCCCCCAAGGTTGTTTTCAGGTACGTCAACTGTAATGTACATATCTGACAGGTTTACGATACGGAATACTTCGGCCCCTGGGCCTGGCGCAACAACCGTACCTTGGTCTTTGATGACATCATCTATAATACCTGAGAAAGGTGCTCTTATGGTCGACTTACCCAACTGGCTTTGCGCTTGTTTCACAGCGTTTTCGGTTGCTTCATAGCTTGATTTTGCTTGTAAGTACTGAATCTCAGAACCGATCTTCTGCTCCCATAAACGCTTTTGTCGCTCATAGGTGGTTTTGGCTAATTCAGCTTGGGTTTTCAACTGAGATACTTGGCTGCTCATACCCCCATCATCAATAGATGCAAGAAGTTGCCCTTTGCTTACGCGCTGGCCTTCTTTCACATAAACCCGTTGTAAAGTACCCGCCATTTCAGGATAGATCAACACATTTTGTCTTGTTTTCACATCACCCTGTAATTCTAAGAAATGATCAAATTTTTCACCTTTAGCGGTCAACGTAGTTACTAAGGGTAATTTTTCTTCGCCTGACTTTACAGCAATAGCAGAGTCTAGCATTTGCAGGTCCTTTTCAATCGCTCTTTGTACCTCTGAAATTTCGGTCTTTTTCGCTCGAAGGGTTTCTAAGTCACCTTGTGCAATCAAATCGCTAACGGAAGTTTCACCGCTATTGCCACAAGCTGCAAGTAAGATTGTTGCAGTAAGAGTATAAACTAGCTTTTTCATATTAATATATTAAGATTGATGTTTGTTTTTAGGATTTGTTATTCAAAATAGTCTCCAATTCTGTTTTTTTATTGATCACTTCGACCATGCTTTGCAAATAATTCTGTTGCGCATCGTATAATTGCGTTTGTGCTTGTCGGAGTTCGAAACTGCTTGCTAAACCTTCTGCATACTTGATCTGATTCTTATTTTCAATGCGTTCTGCAAGGTTGAGGTTTTCTTTTGCGGTTTCATATTGCTCTATAGCCAAAATGTAGTTGCTTTTTGAACTTTCAAGTTGCAAGCGAATTTGCTCTTCTGCTTCACTGAGCTGCGTTTTTGCTTTCTCCAAGGCGATTTTGGCTCTCGCTGTTCCTGCACTTCGTTTTCCTGAACTGAAAATAGGAATGCTCAAATCAAAACCTAATACCGAGGAGTCAAACCATTGCTGATCGCCACTGAAAAAGTCAAAACCATCGGCAAATGCTGATGTACCATAATTGACAAATGAATTCAAGGTTGGTAAAGCTCTACTTTTTGCCAGCTTCCACTCGTAATAGCGTTGTTGATTTAGGTTGGTAGCCAATTTAAAATCCACATTGTTTTCGATGTTGAATTCTGATTCCAAAAGACCAAAATCGATTTGCTTTTGGGCCAAATCATCAAGGTTTTCTTCCAATTCGGTCGGTGCATCGATGGCAATGCCCATAACCAAATTCAACATTTGAAGTGTGATATCTTTTAATCGTACAGCGTTTTTCAATTGATTGTCAACCGAAGAAAGTGTAATTTGCAGTTGTTCAACACTCTCCTCATCTCCCAATCCATTTTCGTAGATTTTAGTCGTTTCGAATAGGTTCTTTTCTAGGTTCGCTTTATTCTTTTCGAATATAGAAACACTTTCTACGGCAAGGAGCACATTGCCATATGCTTCGGTAACCGCCTTTAACACCTCCAAATCTGTTTTCTCTTTGTTATTCTGGCTGTAGCTCAAAAAAGCCTTTGTAGCTTGAACCCCAACGATATATGAACCATCGAAAATTTGCTGTCGCAAAGTAGCTGTGGCATTGGCCTGCTGAGGTTGACCAAATACAATAGGAACAAAAGTACCGGGTTCACCACCGGCGAATTCAGCGGGGATCAAAGAAACGGGTTGTTTTAACTGATTTTGATAACTAACCGCACCGGTAATCTGAGGTAGTCCGGTTGCAATCGTTTCCCATTTCTGTTTTTTGGCATCGATCAGGTCACGGTCAGCATTAATAGCACTGTAGTTATTCTTTAGTGCAAAATCGATGGCTTCTTGTAAGGTAAAACTATTGGTGTTGGTTACCTCTTCTTGTGAAAATCCAATACTTATGGTGCACAAAGTAAGGAGGCTTATAAAGTAGTTACGCATGCTATTCTTGATTTGAATTGATGATTTTGTTTAATATTTTACGTCCTTTTGGTGTAACGATTCCCCTTAGATGATATTCTAGATAATCATCCATTAAGGTGGTTACTGGAAATTTATCTGTTGGGAAAAACTGAATATCCTTAATGCTGTTTACTCCTGAGAAATAAATTCTCGAAACAAATTCGATGTTTAAGTTTTCTCTGTAAATCCCAAGTGATATACCCTTTTTAATGTTTTCGACAACACATTCTTGCATCGTTTGAAATTGCATATTTCGCAGGGTGTCATGAATTTTCGGATAGTATTTCTGTAATTGATACTGCGGAGAAGATTTTTCGTCTTTCAAGTGAAGCATTACGAACTTTTTAATTTCATAAAGCTCTTCTATCGGATTTTTTTCTAAACTACAAATATGGTCTATACCTCCTGAAATTATTTGAAAAAGATGCATGGAGCAATCTTCTACTAAACTGGTTTTATTGGCGTAGTGGGCATAAATCGTTTTTTTAGAGATACCCATTTTATTGGCAATATCGTCCATAGTTACACTCTTGAAGCCAAAGTTCAAGAACATATCGGTCGCCTTTTCTAAAATCTTTTGTTTCATAATTGGGCGACAAATATAGCTCAGGAAACTTTAAAAACATTTAAAGTTTCCAAAGTTTTACATTTTTTTAACATTGCATATGACTAGTATCATTGACTTTCGTTTTGTTGGCGTTCCACATAGTCGTTAAATGCTTTTTCTCCCTCCTCTTTCCAGAACTTATCATAGGAGTCCCATTTCGAAAAATCGTTTTTGCAAGAATCGTTCATCCGCTCCTTAAAATGTTTGCGACCCTTTTTTGAATGCTTCCCAGAGCCTTTCCCTTCTAAATTGCCAAACAATAGCTTGGCCATCACCAGAATACCAACTGCTTTCCAGTAACTAAGACTAGGTAGTCCGAAAACGTCTGGCATTAGCCAATTCCATAAAAGCATAAATCCATAGCCAAATAGCAGCAGAAATAGGATTGCCGCAATGATCATAAATACTACCTTGAAGAACCCCTTAAAGAAGGTTTCCACTTTACTTTTTACTCGATGTTCTACATAATCTTTCATACGTATAGTTTTAATTTGAAAATTCTTTTTTTGTTTCTAGTTCTTTATGTAAAATTGCGATTGCTCGATGCCGTCTTGACATCAGTGTTCCCTCAGGAATGCCGGTTTCCGAAGACAGCTCCCGATAAGTAAACCCTTCAAAATCAATAGCTCTGATAATATTCCGATAATCAGGTTTTAAATTAATAATCGCTTTTTTTAACTCGCTTTTCATAGCCTCGGAATAGGAATTATCAGATTTGCCATAGAAGAGCACCGTAAACTCAATTAAACGATTTTCCATCTCGTTCTCAACATTGATTTCTTTGCGTTTTGAGCGCATCAAGTCAACAATCTTATTGCGAATGGAATTGTAGACAAAACCAGCAATATTGTCGATAGGTGAGGAGTTTTCAGGGCGAGACAAAATTTTGAGCGCGACGTCTTGAATGATATCCTCGGCATCTCGATCTGCCGTATCATCGATTCGTGATTTTGTATACGCTTTTAGAGAATGATATTCATCCTGAAAAAAAGCTTTAAGGTTATTTCGGTTTTGAAGGTCCGAAGTCATTCGAGACAGTTTTTTGATCGCTATTCATTTATAAAGACGAAGCTTTTCAAAGCTATTGCATTTTTTTGGCGTTTTTTTTCGATTTACGGGCTCCGCTATCTAAAAGACGGATACTAGTTTGTTAATTTGGACGTATTTTTGAAGAAAATCTGCTGCATGCATACCATCGAACAGTATCGAAATGTGTTCATTTCGTATATGGAGTCTAAAATAGCCACCAAAGAACCCGTTAATCTTTACGAACCGATTACGTATATTTTGGGTTTAGGAGGAAAACGTTTGCGTCCTTTACTGGTTCTAATGGCTACTGATGTATTTGGTTCAGACCACAAAAAAGCTTTGGATGCTGCTTTGGCGATAGAAGTATTTCATAATTTTTCTTTGGTACACGATGATATTATGGATGATGCGCCCTTGCGGAGAGGAAAAGAAACCGTACATGAAAAATGGGACATCAATACTGGCATCCTCTCCGGAGACGCTATGTTGATCAATGCGTATCAGCTTTTTGAGGATTATGAAGGAGCGGCTTTTCGCGATTTGATTGAGCTATTCAGTAAAACTGCCATCGAAGTTTGTGAAGGTCAACAGTTCGATGTTGATTTTGAAACACGTGATGATGTCACCCTAGCGGAATACCTGAAAATGATTGAATATAAGACGGCGGTTTTGGTCGCCACTGCTTTAAAAATGGGGGGTATCATTGCCAATGCGTCGGTACAAGACCAGAATGCTATTTATGAATTTGGACGAAATCTGGGTATTGCCTTTCAATTGCAAGATGATTATTTAGATGCTTTCGGAGACCCGAATACCTTTGGGAAACAAGTAGGAGGAGATATCATCGAGAACAAAAAAACATTTCTATATCTAAAAGCGTTGGAAATTGGAATACCGCTTCATAAAAAAGAGCTTTCAGATTTGTATTCGATACGCCCCAAAGACGCTTCAGACAAAATAAAAACCATCAAGACCATTTTTGTTGAAAGTGGATCTGCTGCACTAACCCAGAAGGAAATTGAAAGCTACACGAAAAAGGCGTTTACTGTTCTTGACCAACTAAAAATATCAGATGATAAAAAAGATTTGTTGCGTCACTTTGGAGAAAACCTAATGCGTAGGAAAGTCTAGTTTATGACCGTGCTTTATTACTATTTCTCTCTAAAGCAACCACTTCGCCTTTTCAGCATCTGTTAGATACCACTTTAAAGAAGGCCTTCCATGAAAATCATTTTTGTGCTCCTTTTTGTCTTGTGTATAGTATCGTGTGATTCGAAGTCTTCTGATGATAACTCTTTCGGTACTTGTGACGCCGATGGCGTATTCACTGATATTCAGCTTGCCGAAAATCAACTTTTAGGAATTTGGAAATGGACCAAAAGCACCTGTGGTTTTTGTAGTAATCCGGGGGTTTATGAAGCAGACAAAGAGGTTTTCGCTAGTTTTAAATCTGATGGATCATTTTCTGTCAGCGAAGATTCAAAAACCATAGAGGAAGGCATCTGGACAGTTAGAGAATCTGAGAATGGAAGTTTCATCTCTGTTGACCCAAAAAGTACACTCTATCTTGGCGGATCTATTCGCGTATGTGATCGTGAATTTATTTCAGATTCACGTCCATGGGACGGACCTGCCTATTTATTCGTGAAAATGGACTAGCCATTTATAGAGTGGCTGATCGTTATAATTAACAAGGCTAAATGTATTGAAATGAAAAAGACTATTTTTTATGTTATTTTCTTCACCCTCGTCATATGCTGCACAAAAGATGATGAGAAAGTTAAAGAACTGGCACTAAGTTCAGAACCGCCCGAAATTCCGCAAACCGTAAAGTTTGACTTAAATAGCGATGGCATTGATGATATCAGCTTTGAATTTGGTCCAGATGATGTAGTAACCGATGGTACAGTGGGGTATTATGGTTCTGTTTATCCATTGAACGGTGCTATGTTGCTGTTGGAAACCCTAACTGATGGTGCATATGCCTTGGAAACTCAATTGAATGATTCCTTGAGAAAAGAGGAGACCGCATCACTCACTTGGTATCCTTCCAATTGGATTTTCATGTTCATCGACGATTCTCCCGAAGGGCTATGGCCCAACGACTGGTCTTTAAGTAGTACAAATAAATCCAACCCTTACTATCTCGGACTACAAGTCAAACAAAGTGACACTTTTTTACTAGGTTGGCTAAAACTTGAAATTGATACGAAAACGGGCGTGATTGAAATTATCGACCATGAGATTACTTCAGACGATTTTATAGTAGTTGACCGTTAAGCTTTGAAAGGAATCCGAAAATAATTCTGGTTTAAAACAATCTTCCTAAAAGTGCTTTGATAAAGGGCTTTTTCGGACACCCCCAAATGTATTTTAGGTCTTCCCAGAAAGTGGTCTGTTCATCTAGAAACTTAAAAATGAGTTTTGGATGCCTATTTTTGAAGAGGGTTTCAAAGATGTTGTGGCCATTGGCGTTGTCCTTATACAGCACATCTAAAAACAACAGATCATAAAACCAAAACCGATTTTTGAAGTTTAATTTATGTAGCGGTTTTCCAGTTTTTATGTATTCCAGTAAAACTGGAATTTTTCGTGCCGTGCTGGCAAAGGTATAGCCAGTACTGGGTTTGGCCCACCCTCCTGCAGTACCAATGTATCTAATATTAGCTGCGTGATGTTCTTGAAATTCATAGCAGGTCATGGGGATGCTTCCCATTTCAGTTTCTACGATTTCGTAATCTAAACAGTCCAAATCTCTTTCTAGGTAATCTTTGATCGCATTTTCGTATGCTTCTTTGGGGAGTACATCTTTGGAAAATAAGGTGTATTCTAAAAGCGCTTCGTTCTCTGAGGTGGGTAGCACATACATAAAACGAGTGTTGCCTTTTTGTTCAATGGAGAAGTCCATATAGGTGGCTTGGTCCGCATCAAAAACAGGTTTTTCAGTTTTTACAAACCATCCTAAAAAATGCTGTTGCAACACCGGATATTTTTTTTGGTGTGTTACCATTTCATAATGGAAGATGCTATTAAAAACTTTACAACCCATATAGGTTTCCTTTGATGTAGAAACCTTTACCATATCTCCGACCTCCTCGACATCGATAACCTCCGCTTGTTTAAAAATGATAGCTGGATGAATTTCAATTCGCTTTAAGAGCGACTCGTAGAAATCAAGGCCACGCACCATTTTGTAGGTATACGGATGAATCGCATAGCGCTTAGAGAATTTCTTCCCCGCGAAATAGATGTGATTCCATGATTTGTGAACAATAGCATCGAATTGTCCATTGCCTTTTTCCCAAAAGCACCAAGTACGGTCATTGGATTGTTTTAAATCCTTATCTAATAGTAAAATGGACTTCCCAGAGAAAAAATCATCGGTGATCATGGCATCTGCCAACATAAGTCCTGCAGCACCGGCACCTACAATTATATAATCGAAATTAGATGTGTTTGACAAAGAGATTTTGAATATGTGCTAAAATTACGGATTTCATCGCTTTAATCACCGCATTCATGTCGGTTTACGCTATTCGTAATATGGCCCAGAATATTGGCGAATAGCCAAGCCCGAAATCTAGTTCAGTCGATACCGTAGTCCGAAGAACCCACGAATACCTTGATTCGGCCCGTAAACATACGAGGGGTCAAACGTTAGAGCATTTGGGTTTTCAGCCGTAGCAACTGCATCACCATTGGCATCGAAAACAACATTGGTATCAAATGGGTCATTAGCCCGGGCAATGATAAAGGGGTTGTCCCGATTAGGCGTCCAATTCAGCAGATTTTTTATGCCTCCATAAAACTCAAAATTATCAAGTCCTTTATAGGTGAATTGTATGTTTTGAATACTCCAAACCGGTGAGAAATCACTTCTTGGGTCGTTTTCCCCTAAAGTGGGTAAGCGCATAGGGCCATAGAGGTTTCCTGTATAATCTACCCTAAGGTTAAGGCCTCTAAAGTTGTATCCTAGGTTCCAAGTGCCCGTATAACTTTCTGTTAAGATTTGACGGTTTGAAACCCCATTTTCGGTCTGGCGCACGTCTTGAAAAGTGGCTCCGACCAAAAATTTAAAACCCGATGGGAAAACAACATCTAGGTTTGCACTTATTCCTTGTGAAACTGACTTGCCGTTTAGATTATCATAAATAATTTGATTGGGATTGCTGTCATAATCGGGTAATATAGCATTGCTGAAATTGGTATAGAACAAGGAAGCGTCAATACTTGCAAATGTGCCATTATCGGCATAAATCTTTTTTAGATAATTGAGATTCACGTTGAAAGAGCGTTCGGGTTCTAGTTCTTCAGTTACGATGACATCTCTTGCTCCGGTAAGTGCTGCATGATCTTCGGTAAAAAGATTGACCACACGGAAACCAGTGCCCGCGTTGAATCGAAGAATATCATTATCGGTCATCTTCCAGCGATATGCCGTTCGGGGTGTATAAATAGAACCGTGCCTGCCATCATAATCATAACGAAGGCCCACTAACAGTGAATGCTTTTTTGCCAAGCGAATTTCATCTTGTACGAATACACTCGGAATGGTCACTTCATCTGCCGAAACGGTGGCGGTGGTATTGTCATTGTAATAGTTATACCGCAATGCACCACCCACCAAAAGGTCATGGCTGCCCACTTTTCTATCCCAGGTTAATTGAGCAAATCCAATGCGCTGATCGGCCAAATACGCCACATTACCATACACCGAATTCTGACTGTGGTCATTATAAGAGAATGAGAACAATAGTTTTTCCTTTACAGGAAGCTGGTATTTGCCCAAAACCTCCCAACGCCTGGTATAAATACTTTCTCCATAAATTTCATCACCTCCTCTGAATTCAGGTGTCCATTGTAACTCACCGCCCCATCTATCCTCATAAAAGAAGCGACCTGCCAATGAAAAAATACGATTACTTTCTCTTTGGAAATTCCATTTTTGAAAAATCGAGATACGGTCTTGAAGTGTTAGATCGGTAAAATTATCACCATTGTTATCAACTAATTCATCAAAGTTAAAATAGTTGATGCCTACCAATAAGTCAGTCTTCTTGCCCATATCTATTTTCGCTCCTACATCTAGATTGTACTCTCCCCAACCGGTTAGAAAGGCATCGGCAGCGAAATCGGGAGCCTCTAGAGCATTTTTAGTGATGATGTTTATCAGGCCACCAACCGCCTCGCTTCCATATAAGCTCGAGGCCGGCCCTTTGACAATTTCTATTTGCTCGATCAGAGAATTGGGTATTCCTGATAATCCATAAACTGTTCCCAAACCACTAACAATTGGCATACCGTCAATCAAAACCAAGGTATAGGGGCCTTCCAAACCGTTGATGTGGATGTCACCGGTATTACACACATTACAATTGATTTGAGGACGGACACCATTTACATTTTGCAAAGCTTCAAAAATGCTTGCTGTCGGATTCTTTTTCAAAAAGGTCGGACTATAGACTTCCACCGGCACAGGACTCTCAGAACGACTTACCGCTTTTAAAGTTCCTGTAACCACCATTTCTTCTAGTTGCTCGGAGGCGGCTGTTAATCGAATCGGAACGTTTAATTTCTCGTTTGCCCCTACAGCAATGTTTTTTGAAAAGTTGCGGTATCCCAATGCCGTTGCCTTAAGTTTATATGTTCCCGGAGGAATATTTTTCAAGGTATATCTGCCATTTTCATCAGAGGAAGTACCTAATTTTGTGCCTTCGAGATATACATTGGTAAAGGCGATAACAGCTAGGTCGTCTGAAACAATCCCTTGAATTTCTCCTTTTTGGGCATTTGCAGAAAGAACGCAAAAGTACAGGAGGACTGAAATAATATATATGGTATTTTTCCTTCTCAAATTATATTTTTAAAATCGCACAAAATAATATTTAGACAAAACTAAAAATTTGTTTTTACATATAAAAATGTATTTTTGTTGACAATACAACTTTATGACACTTTCGGAAGAGGATTATATCAAGGCGATTTATCACTTAGGCAAAGGAGAGAATACCAGAGTTTCTACGAACGCTGTGGCGGAAAAGATGGAAACCAAACCCTCTTCGGTAACCGATATGGTTAAGAAACTTTCAGATAAAGGAGTGGCCAACTACAAACCGTACAAAGGGGTGAGTCTAACGGAGTACGGACAGAAGATAGCCCTTTCTTTAGTGCGTAAACACCGTCTTTGGGAAGTTTTTCTTTTGGAAAAGCTTGATTTTTCTTGGGATGAGGTGCACGATGTAGCGGAACAGCTCGAACATATCAAAAGTGATAAGTTAATAGACCAACTCGACAAACATCTTGGTTTTCCCCAAGTAGATCCTCATGGTGATCCTATTCCTTCGAAAAAAGGAGAATTCAAAAAGGCTATTAAAAAGCTGTTGAGTGAAGTACCTACAGGCACAAGTGGTATTTGTGTAGGTGTAAAAGACTCTTCTCCACCATTTTTAAAGTTTTTAGACAAAAACAAAATTGCCTTGGGTGATACCATTTTGGTGCTTGACAAAGAGGAATTCGACGGTTCTCTCGACATCAAGATCAAGGAAAATACCATTCATATTTCTAATCTGATAGCAACGAACCTGTATCTTAAAATAACAGAATAAGCATGCAACAAGTAATTGATTATTTTGAGTCTATAGATCCCATACTGGCGGCTTTTTACGCTACGCTTTTTACTTGGGGATTGACCGCTGCCGGTGCAGCCCTGGTCTTTTTTTTCAAAAACCCTAAGCGTTCGGTTATGGACGGCATGCTAGGGTTTACTGGAGGCGTTATGGTTGCTGCAAGTTTTTGGAGCCTTTTGGCCCCAGGAATTGAGATGAGCCCTGGCGAAGGATTTGTAAAAGTTATACCTGCGGCCGTTGGGTTTTTATTGGGTGCGTTTTTTCTTTTTGGGCTAGATAAAGTCTTACCTCATTTGCATATTAACTTCAAGGAAGGTGAAGCTGAGGGTATCAAGACACCTTGGCACAAAACCACCTTGTTGACCTTGGCAATTACATTACACAATATTCCGGAAGGTTTGGCGGTAGGCGTTCTTTTCGGCGGAGTGGCCGCAGGTTTCGACGGTGCAACCATAGGGGGTGCAGTAGCCCTAGCTTTGGGTATTGGGTTGCAGAATTTTCCAGAAGGTTTTGCCGTTTCTATGCCGCTAAGACGGCAGGGGCTTACGCGAAGAAGAAGCTTTATGTATGGCCAGGCTTCGGCCATGGTAGAGCCAATCGCTGCAGTTATTGGAGCCTGGGCGGTAATAACTTTTCAACCGATTCTACCTTATGCACTTTCCTTCGCAGCTGGGGCTATGATTTTTGTAGTGGTAGAAGAGGTGATTCCTGAAACACAGCAAGACAAGCATTCTGATATTGCTGTAATGGGCTTCATTGGTGGATTTATCGTAATGATGGCCTTAGACGTCGGTCTAGGCTAAGATCCAACCAAGGAGGTTTAGGGCGTTGCTTACTTAAACATTCACACCGAATAAATAGCCGACCAATGCGGTAAGGCCCATAGCGACCGTTCCCCAAAAGGTTATTCTTAGTACGGCTTTACCGATGCTCGAACCTCCTGCTTTAGCGGCCATTGCACCTAATAGGACAAGAAATACAATGGCAAAACCATAGAGGTAATATTCTAAATTTTCCAGAGGTAAAACAAGAGCAACAAATAAGGGTAAGGCACCACCAATTGTAAATGCCGCCCCTGATGCCAAAGCCGCCTGTATCGGATTTGCCTGACTAATTTCATTAATACCTAATTCATCTCTTACATGGGCGCCCAAAACATCGTGTTCGGTCAATTCTTGGGCTACCCGTTGTGCGGTTTCTTTTTTTAGACCCCTTTCTTCATAAATTTGAGCCAAACGCTGCAATTCAATTTCGGGCATTTCTTCCAATTCTTGTTTTTCGCGTTCGATATCGGCCTTTTCAACATCTGTTTGAGAACTCACCGAAACATATTCTCCTGCCGCCATCGACAAAGCACCAGCAACCAAACCGGCTACGGTAGCCAACACTACAGGCTCTTTCACAGTACTTGCAGCAGCAACGCCTATGGCAATACTTGCCGTAGATAAGATGCCATCGTTCGCCCCGAGAACCGCTGCTCTCAACCAGTTACTTCGATGTATGTAATGGTTGTCTAAATAGTCATCCAATCCCTCTTTATTTTCAGCCATACTTTACGATTTGATTATTCAATTTACTCCCCCAAGACGTCAAAAGCCCCTTTGGTCAAAAAGGTATCTGCGTCTGAGAATGCAATAACATTAATAATTTCTGTATACCCATCTGAGCTGCTTCCGATTTGCACTTCCACTTTTTCAAAGGTATATGCGGTATCCAGGGTTGCAGTTGTTCGAAGCACATAGTATTTTCCTTCTTGTTCAACAACGGCTGAGGCAACTATGGCTTTCGAGGAGGTGTTTTCCGTAACGATCTCCGCATTCACATACATGCCTGTTAAAAAGTTATTCTGGCCCTCTTCATGCAAATGTCCATGTACTTTAATGGTTCGGTTTTCCTCAATAGAAGTACCAATTAAGTAGACTTCTGCTTCGAAAGTCTCCTCCGAAGCTTCTGGAATGCGAAACCGTATCGGTTGTCCTTTTTTGATTTTCATGATATCTTTTTCAAAAACCGAAAGTTCTAGATGAATATGGTCGTTGTCTATGATTTCTAAAATGGCGGTGGCGGGTGATACGTAAGTGCCTTTGGTCACGTTCATTTTAGTGATGCTTCCGTTAATGGGTGCAAAAATGGTGGCGATGCTACTTATATTACCTTGTTCCACTTGAACCGGCGAGATGTTGAGCATTGTTAATTGTTTTTTGAGCCCTTCGTATTGGGCATTGGCCGTTTTGAAATCGCTCTCTGCTTTTAGAAAACTTTTTTGGGAGGTAATGTTTTCTTCCCTTAAGGTTTTTTGGCGGTCGTACTCTGATTTTAGGTAGACAAGCTGTTGTTGGACCTCCATGTAATCTTGTTGAAGGCGAACAAATTCAGGGTTTTCAATAGTAGCAAGCATTTGCCCCTTTTTTACCGAATCGCCGATTAGCAAGGGTGTTTTTTTGATGTATCCACCCATCATCGCACTGACTACCGCTCGATTTTCGGGTGGCACGTCAATCATACCGTTGGTTGGTATGCTTATGGGAAAGGATTTTTCTTGGAGCCTCCCCAAAGCCATTCGGCTATTTTCGAATTGTTCTTTAGTAATGGTAATGCTACCATCGGAGGTTTCCGCTTCAGCAATAGAATTTTCGGTATTTTTTCTCTCACCACAGCTGTAAATAATAATGAAAATAAGGCCAATGCATATGGTTAAAAGTCTATTCATAGTATTATGTTTTTTTTCTAAGGTGTTATCAAAACCATTTTCGTGGGTTATTAAATTCCTATTTAAATCAGGCAAGAAGTGAAGTAAACGGTTGCTTATGAACTCCGATTTAACAGATGGCTTCGTTGCTCGCAATGATGTTCTTAAATTACTCATTGGTTTAAAGGCTTAAATAGTTCAACTGAATTACGGTTTGGTTATACCGATTTAAATTATCCAATCTTTCAAGTTGAATGTCGTTCGCATTCTCTATACTTTGGATATATTGGAAAAAATCGATTTCCCCATTTCTAAAACTGAGACTGGCTGTTTTCAAGAGTTCTTCAGATAATTCGCTACCCTCTGCTTCGTAATAGTCCAAAGCCTTGGCATATTTTTCGTATTGTGCTTTCAGCTCTATATAACGGGCATTCAATCGGAATTCAAATTCCTTGGATTGTTCGACTGCAATTTCTTCTGCAATTTTCGAGGCTCTAATACGAGCTGTATTTCCACCGAACAACAGTGGAATTTTGAGCCCCGCTTGATAGCCATTTAAACTACCTTCTATGGCGCTATTGGTACCTCGAAAATAGTTCAGACTTATACCAGGAAGTAGATACTGTGTCTCTTGTTGTCTTTTGGCAATTGCTAAATCAATAGTGTTTTTGGAATACGTCATTTCGGCCGTACCAGCAATATTTACACTCCTTAAGGCAATTTTTTGCACTGGAACTATTGTAATTTTAATACCGTTCGGTTTCTGAGTAATGGCTGTTAACTCGTTATAGGCTATTGCCGCATCTTGCTGCGCTTGTTCTAGTGTAATTTGTAGCTGTCGCTGCTTGGAGGAAGCTGTAATTTTTTCCAAGTAATTTGTTTCCCCAAGTTCGAAACGGCGTTTGGCCATATGGGCAAAATTCTGGTAAAGACTATCAAGGCGTTGATAGATGGTTTCCTTTGCCTTGGCATATAGGTACTGATAATACGCAGAAGTCACCTCTCGCTTCAGCGCCTTTTCTCGAATTTCATAGCTACTTAAACTAAGCGCATAATTTGCCTTGCTCACTTTCTTTTTGGCAAAATATATGGTGGGAAATAAGAAATCTTGTTGAACACCAAGCACATTGAGAGGTAAATTTCCGACCGATAAATTGTTTTGATCATAGCTGTAATACAGCCGTGTTTTGTCAAAATCGAAAGCATTGCCAATTAACACTTCCGATTGCTCCATACCGAGGTTGGCAGCTTTCAGGCCCGCATTGTTCTCAATGGCAAGGGCGATGAGTTCTTGTAAGTCTCCGCTATTCTCCTGCGCATTTCCCACTGTTGAAAAAACGAGTGCGATCAGCACCAAAATGATGTTCGCATTCTTATTTGACAAAGTTTTCCAAGGCCCATTTTTTCTCCGTTCTAATAGCGAATAAAGCACGGGGAGCACTACCAGGGTTAAAAGGGTTGCTGTGATTAGACCACCGATAACCACGGTAGCCAAAGGGCGCTGTACTTCAGCCCCAGCACTGGTAGAAAGAGCCATTGGCAAAAAGCCCAAGGCAGCTGCAGAAGCCGTCAATAGCACGGCACGTAAACGGTCTTTGGTGCCCTGTTTGATTAAGGTTTCCATATGGTCGAAATGTTGTTTTTTGAGTTCCTTAAAATGTTCTATCAATACGATACCATTCAGTACCGCAATGCCAAAGAGCGCAATAAAGCCTACACCTGCCGATATACTAAAGGGCATGTCTCTTATCCATAGAAGCAAAACACCGCCCACAGCAGCTAGCGGAATCGCTGTAAATATCAATAAGGCTTCCTTGACCGATTTAAAGGCGAAATAGAGCAACACAAAAATGAGTAGCAAAGCAATTGGCACGGCAACCAACAATCGAGACTTTGCACTTTGTAGGTTTTCGAACTGGCCGCCATAGCTAATGGTATAACCCACAGGGAGTTCTATATTTTCACTAACCAGTTTTTGCACATCATCTACCACCGATTGCAAATCGCGATCGCGTACATTGATACCTACTACAATTCTTCTTCTGGTATCATCTCGAGCAATTTTGGCTGCCCCTTTTTGATAACTGATTTCAGCTAATTCGCTAAGGGGAATCTTACCGCCTAAAGGGATGTCTACAAACAAGTTTTTAAGATTAACAATGTCTTTTCTATTTTCGGAATTCAAACGGACGACCAAATCGAAACGCTTTTCACCTTCGAAGACATTGCCCACGGTACGCCCTGCAAATCCCATAGAAACCATATCGTTGAGATCTTGAATGTTGAGTCCGTAACGGGCAATTTTTGCTCGCTTGTATTTCACATTCATTTGTGGAAGCCCGACAATCTTCTCTACAGAGATATCTGCAGCACCTTCCACCCCTTCTATAAGGGTCTTGATTTCATTACCCTTTTTGCTGAGGACTTCGAGGTTCTCTCCAAAAATTTTGATGGCAATGTCGGCGCGAACTCCGGTAATCAACTCATTAAAGCGCATTTCGATGGGTTGCGTGAATTCAACCTCCATACCGGGTATAATTGCTAATGCCGCTTTGAACTTATTCGCCAATTCATCCTTACTGTCGGCAGAAACCCACTCATGTTTAGGTTTTAAAGTAATAATAACATCGCTCTCTTCCATTGACATCGGGTCAGTTGGTACTTCAGCTGCTCCAATGCGGGTAACTACCTGTTCAACCTCTGGAAATTTTTCCAACAGAATTTGCTCTATTTGAGTCGTAGTTTCTACCGTTTTACTCAAGGAAGTTCCTGTTTTGAGTACAGGTTGTATTACAAAATCTCCTTCATCTAATGTAGGTACGAATTCGCCCCCCATTCTAGAAAATAGTACAGCAGTAATTATCAATAGAAGGGTCGACGAGGTTAGGACCAGTTTTTTGCTTCGTAAGGCCCAATCGATAATCGGTTCGTAACGAGAATTCAACCATCGCATTAACCGAACAGAAATATTTCGGTCAGAGGGCGGTGAGGGTCTTATGAATAACGAAGCAACTACAGGTACATAAGTAAAACAAAACACCATTGCACCTATTAGAGCAAAACTAAAGGTCAGAGCCATGGGTCTGAACATTCTACCTTCGATACCGCTTAAAGATAGAATTGGAATAAAAACGATGAGGATAATCAACTGCCCAAAAATGGCTGAATTCATCATTTTCGATGAACTCTTGAAGGTAATCACGTCTTTTTTAGCTTGTAATTCAGCTGCTCCTAAAGAAGACAATTCAGTACTTTTTGCTGTAATCTGAAAAGCAATGAATTCGACGATTATCACTGCTCCGTCAATGATGATTCCGAAATCGATGGCTCCCAGGCTCATGAGATTGGCATCTACTCCAAAAATGTACATAAGTGAAAGTGCAAATAGTAAGCACAATGGAATGACCGAGCCAACAACGAGCCCTGACCTATAATTGCCGAGCAAAAGAACAACTACAAAAATGACAATTAGAAAGCCTAAAATAAGGTTTTCAGCAACCGTAAAGGTCGTCTTAGCAATGAGTTCGCTTCGGTCTAAGAAGGGGTTGATATAAACACCTTCAGGTAATGACTTTGAAATTGTCGCCACACGTTCGTTTACCGCATCGATAACTTCTTTAGAATTGGCATCTTTGAGCATCATTACTTGTCCGAGAACTTTTTCGCCTTCACCATTTCCACTAATCGCGCCAAAACGGGTGGCGCTGCCATAACCTACTTCCGCTACGTCTCGAATGTAAACAGGAATACCTTCTTTACGCGTGACAACAATGTTTTTGATGTCTTCAAGGTTTTCCACTAAACCTTCTCCGCGAATAAAATAAGCCTGATTTGCTTTTTCGATATAGCCTCCTCCTGCGACGTTATTGTTCTTTTCCAGTGCCATAAAAACCTGTTGAGCGGTAATGTTCATGGCATGGAGTTTCTCTGTTTTAATGGCTACTTCATATTGCTTTAGAAAGCCACCCCAGGTGTTTACCTCTACCACTCCGGGTATACCTGAAAGTTGCCGTTTTACAATCCAATCTTGAATGGTACGCAAATCGGTTGCACTATAGCGATCTCGGTACGCAGGTTTGACATCAAGAATATACTGGTAGATTTCACCCAAACCCGTAGTAATTGGGCCCATTTCGGGAGTTCCGAAACCATCTGGAATTTTTTCTGACGCAGATTTGATTTTCTCGGTAATCAGCTGCCGCGGCAAATAAGTTCCGAGGTCGTCATCAAAAACTATGGTAACTACCGAAAGTCCAAACTTGGTAATGGATCGAATCTCTTGTACTCCTGGCAAATTGGCCATTTCCAATTCTACAGGATAGGTAATGAATTGTTCCATGTCTTGGGTAGAGAGGTTGCGCGATGTAGTGATGACCTGCACTTGGTTGTTGGTGATATCAGGTACCGCGCCAATAGGAATCTGGGTCAGCGAATACAAACCGAAGCCAACAATGAAAAGTGTAAACAAGAATATGATAAACTTGTTACGTATACTGAAACTGATAATGTTTGAAAGCATAATCCATAGAAATACTTATTACAGAAAACACGACTCGCAAAAGCGACGTGCAATTAAGGAAATTCAAGATGGGGTTATGCCTGCCTAGGAGGCTGAAGGAGTTCCTCTTGTGTTAAGGAGTGATAAGAAGCCTGATAAAAAAAATTGGAATCGAGGCCTAGTGCGAGGTCAATTTCAAGAGGATAATCGGGTGTTTGGTTCAATACAAAAGCCGAAAGTAAGGCGGTTTGACATTGGTGTTGAAAAGGGAGTTGCTCGTGCTCTTCTTTTTCTTCCTGATGATTTTGGCTGTGTTCCGCCTTCAATTCACCATAGTGTTTCGAAATAAACACTAGAAAGTTGTCTCCATATTCCTCTGCATGGAATTGGGCATGTTCGAATAGCTCGTCGAGCTCTACAATATCCTTAAAATGAATATTGAAACTCTGAACCAAAATGAGCAAAGAAACCGTTATGGAAGTAATTTTAAACATCTTACCTATGCTTAAAGATAAGAATTTTGTAGATGTGACTTGAAATATTCCACTTTGTAGATGAAATAAACCTCTTGGACTAATTTAAGTGTTCAACTGACTAATTTTTGCTTTCTTACTGCCCTCTCCCCAAGAGATTCTTAACGTATCACCTACTTATTTACGAAACAAATAGATAAATAAGTGGTTGTGATTGGCACTAATAAACAGCTGAATTTCTTTTTAATTTCATTTTTGTTCTTAGGAATGAAAGTTATAGCAGCATGCCATGTCACAGAAGTAGAATTGATAGCTCTAGAGACCAAAGTTTCAGACAGCATAAACTCCAAAAAGAAACCAAGGCAAGCTGAGAAAATTAAGAGTGAAAAAGTGACCTTGAATAAGAGAAATGTTGCCATTTATACCAATTTGCGAAAAGATGTTTCAGAAGCTGCATATTGGGAAAAAGGCAATTCGGTCAGTACAAATAGCTATACTATAAATGAGGTGTTTGAACCCAGTTCATTATCCAATGTTGTAAGCTTGAATATCTACGACAAGAACCTGAACACACATAGTTTTTCGGGTACGCAAAGTTTTATGTACGGCCTCAACTTTACTTCTGAGAACAACGTCAATACCAAACGAGAGTTAGTAGGTTTTGAATATCGTTTTAAAAGAGCAGATACTTTGAAGTTCGGTTATTCTGCAAGAGCCAGATTAGAACGCGATAACAGTGGCCAGACGTATTACCAGCTCGGAATTGGAGCAAAGTTAAAGGGCGAGAAAGGGTTCAATTTGTTGCGCTTGGATTATTTTCCTGTCCGCAGCGGTCCCGGACATATTTTGGAAATTTATAGAACCCAGTTGGCTAACTACAATGAATTTCAATTGACAAAATTTATAAAACAGATCGCGTCGGTAGAGGCAAATTATTATACTGACCGACAAGCCGACTTCATTTTTTCGACTCGCACAGAATATGTACTTGCCGAATCTAGAATGTTTAGGGTCGCTCCAATTTTAGAAGGTGCATATGGCTTGGGAAGTACAAATCGCCGTGATGCTTACCCCTACTGGATGGCAGCTAAGCGAGTTTATGGTGGTGGTGGACTTGCCCTTCGTATCGGATCAGAAACAGGTGCATTTCAAATGATTGCTGATGCCGCAGTCTTCGGAGAAGTTAATCAACTTGGCTTTGAGCGCTACACCGGTAATTTGTTGTATCGCATTAAAAACTTTTCGACTTTAAACGCTGGTTTTGAAGTATATACTATTGACAATTTCTACTCTAATGTTTTTCAATTCGGAATGGTTTATAGCTTTAAATAAGGTAATGCTACCTTCTCGCAGACAAGGCTAAATCACTCTTTCATCAATTCATACCCCTGATTGATTCCCTTTTCGATGGCTGGCACACCTCTATCCATCCAAACTGGCTTTGGGGCACCTTTCAAGTAGTAATCAAAGAATTGTGCCATTCTGATATTAAAATCTATTCTATTTTGCAGTTTTAGCGGCCAGTGTGGTTCGCCATTATAATTCAAAAACCAAGAAGGCTTGCCCAGTCTTCTTAGGCTCACGAAGAATTCAATGCCTTGATACCAGGGTACATGTCCATCTGCATCATTGTGCATTACCAATAATGGGGTGTTGATTTTGTCGATATTGAAGATGGGTGAATTTTCGATGTAGCGGCTTGGATATTCCCATGGTGTGCCTCCAATTCTACTCTGAGTATGTTCGTATTGAAATTGGCGACTTAAGCCGGTCCACCAGCGTATACCTCCATAGGCACTAATCATATTGGGTACAGGTGCTCCAGCCTCCGCGGCTTTGAAAATATCGGTTCTTGTAACGAGGTAAGCAATTTGATACCCACCCCAGCTATGGCCTTGAACGCCAATGTTGTCTTTGTCGATAAACCCTTTTTCGATTAATGATGTTACCCCTGGAATCACACAATTGTAGGCACTTTCTCCAGGATACCCCACACGATACGCCACATCAGGATTAAAAATCACATACCCTCTACTGGTATAGAAACTGTAGTTGATAGAAGATCTTTCCGCTCTAGGAATTCGATGTCTATGGATTCCGTCGGAACTACGCTCATAAAAATTAACGAGTAACGGATACTTTTTATTTGGGTCAAAATTGTCAGGTTTTACTAAGAGTCCGCTTAGTTCTTTTCCATCTAAAGACGACCAATTCATCAATTCAATGCTTCCCCAGTGGTAGTTCTTTTGTTGTGGATTTGCATTGCTTAAAACCGAAACCTTTTTGAAATCAGCATCTGCAGTTCTTATATCAGGAAATTCTTGAAACGACTCGCGACTAAAAATTATTTGTCTACTACGTTTTGCTTTTCTTGCGTTGGCAAAACGATAGGGTCCTGAAATCAATGGAGTAATTTTTTTGTTCTTTAACTGAAAATATACGAAACCAGAATTTTTGGTGGTCTCGTTAAAAGTGTTCAACAACCATTTTGATTTAGGGTCTAAAAATCGTTCCTCATCATCCAATTTGACATAGCCGTATCTAGTTTTAGTTTCCCGTCCTTGCGTTAGCCGAATTCCTTCGCCAGTTTTTGGATTGAATTGCCATAAATCGTAGCGGTCATAGAGTATGATTGATTTATCATCTTCGGTAAATCCTGCAAAACCATATGGGTACGGGTGGTCTGGGTAATCGTGCAACTCGCTATAGAAGACTTTGTTTTTAGTAAGGCTTGTGCGCTTCCCAGAACTGGTATCATAGGTCACCCAAGTGGTATCTTTACGACTATAACCAAATGCATATGTGGCCTTCGGACTCAGGAGCAAACCTTCTGATTTTTTAATCTCTGTTTGTGCTTTTCCAGTTAAGGTGTTTATAATTCGGTAGTCATAGTCGTTATAGCCCTTCCATTGACTTTCCAATTCGTAAGGCTTCTTTGTATTTACCATCGCGTAGATAGCATTACCCTCATCACCCAACTGACTATCCGGATAGGCTGCCGTTGCCAATTGCACCAAATTTTTGTTTTTTAATTGTATTGCCGTCTGATAGGAACGAACAGTGTCATTCTTCAACTGTAACTCCTGTACGGTATATAGTTGAGGTTCGTCATACGTCCATACTTCTACGTTGATGATTTCTTCGTCGGTGAGTGTTGTGTCTTTTATTACAGGAGGCTTGCGTAAACCAAAGAACAATTTTGATTCATCCTCAGAAAAACTCACTTTACCATGAGAGGAAACCAAATACCCTTTAGGAGCAGTTTCCGAATCGACCAGTTTTTCTGCCTTTGTCGCGCCATCCTTCCAATAATAAAGTTCGTTTGGTCTTAGCTGAATTTTGGTGGTGTCGGTGTCAACGACAAACCCGAGATGATGCCCAGATGCGCTAAAAGTTAACTGCCCAAATTTTGCTTTTTTTATACTATAAATATTGGATGTTTCTTTGGTTTTCAAGTTCATTACAACTACACCTGAGTTACTTTCCTTATCGGCTCCTGTTGTAGCATACGCGAAAAACTCCCCTTTTTTGGCAAAGGTAAAATGGGTCACGAATTTTAGCGTATCTTCTTTTTGACTCTCCAGATTTCGTAAGACCACATGGTAGCCGTTTTTCTTTCCAACTTTCTTAGGAGTCTCTTTCTTCTCTTTTTTTTCTTGAACAGAATCCTTGTTTTTTTCCTTGACATCTTCAAGAGAATAGGCAACATAACCAGACCATTCGTCAGGAAGTTTATAGGTTTTCACATTGGCGATTTTTACCAAATTCTTCGTTTCGAGATGGAGTATTGCTAATGTATCTTTTGGCAAGTCTTTCTTTTTGAACTTTCTGCTTTTCATCTCCCTCACACTGTCTTTCCAAGCTTTAATGATGAAAAGTACATTTCGCGAATCGTAGGTAAACATCCCCTTTTCACCACGGTCATATGCAAATACAGGTTTTCCGGAAACATCTTTTACTTTTAGAAAATTATCTTTTTCACCTTGCTCCAGAGAATACACAACATAGGCGCCGTTGGGTGATATTTGCCTCCCTTGAATAGTATTCCACAACGCATAATCGGAATGGTCAAGTACTTTTTTTTGACCTAAAACGGAAAGTGAAAAAAGAAAAATAGATAAGGTGACAAAAATTCTCATATCGTTGGTATAGTTTGTGCTCTTAAATATAGAATATTAATAAATCGTTATGGCAGATTTATAAGCTAAATGCAACAATAGTTATGACAAAGCCTGCGTTATGATTACGGAGTGAAATCCTATCTTTACCCGAGATATCTTTATGGCAACAAAAAAAAGACATTGGCTTTGGAATATTTTGGCAGTACTTACGGTCATTATCTGTTTGATGGCCTTTGCAGCCCACTACAAGAACTGGACACGAATTGAAGCTGATAAAATGACTATCCTATCAGGAATTTACTACCATGATGTTGCTTACAAAGACTTGGACCATGTGGAGTGGGTAGATAAAATTCCTCCTATGGTTCGATTGAATGGCTTTTCGGCCTTTGAAAAAGGCAAAGGTGTCTATCAAGAGTTTAAGGACACGCTTACGGATAGGAAGGTATATGTTTTTGTGGATAATTTCGAGAATCAAAAAATTCATTTAATAAATAAAGACTCTTCACAACTTTTTTTGAATTTGAAAGATTCACTAGAGACCGTCGAAATGTTCGACTTTTTCAAAGGTAAGGTGGATTTTCAGGGCAAAAACTAAGAAGGAAATTAAGAAATATGCGTCTGACCAATATTCTATTTTTCTTCTTTTTGATCGGTTTGCCGTTTATGGTCGCTTCACAAAATACGCTGACCATCAAGGTGGAGGGTGTAGCTTCTTCCAATGGCTATATCGCCGTTGGAGTATATTCCGATGAGGATAGTTTTTTAAAGGATGGTGGGGCTTTTACCGGAGTTTTTGCACAAGCGGAAAAAGGTACTACACGTATTGAGCTTCCCGATTTACCCAATGATAAGTATGCAGTTTGTGTTTTCCATGATGAAAACGGAAACAAGGAAATGGACACCAATTTTATTGGTATTCCCAAAGAGCCCCTTGGCTTTTCAATTGGGAGATTAAAAACCTTTGGCCCCCCTAATTTTGAAGAGTGCTCTTTCGAAATGACATCAGATTTTGAAATTAAAATCCCAATCAAATAGTAAGATTCTAAGGTTTTGTTAATCCTTTGTTTTTAAATGTCTCAAGTTGTATTTTGAGACTCTAATCAATAAAAACAACAATCATGGAAACTAAAGAAATCGCAGAAAAATTGGTAGCGTGGTGTAACGCTGGAGAATTTGAAAAACCGTACCAACATCTGTATAGCCCAAATATAGTAAGTATCGAAAATGATGGAAAAGGCGAAGGCGGCTATGCCGAGGGCTTCGACGGAATTGAGAAAAAAGGGGAATGGTGGAAAGAAAATTTCGAAATGCACAGCAGTACCGTTTCAGAACCTATAGTTGCCGATAATTGGTTTTCGGTACGCTTCGAAATGGATACTACGCATAAGCCTTCAGGCTATCGATCTACAATGTCTGAGATTGGCGTTTATCAGGTAAAAGACGGAAAAATTGTAAAGGAGCAGTTCTTCTATGATGAGGAGAAACAATAATTATTGATAGGTCGTAATTTTTATCACACCATTTCCGGCTCTTGATCCATAAAAGGATGCGTCTGCTGCAGATAGCGCCTCAATTTTTTTTACGTTTACACTTTCTACAATACTGTTTACAGAACTAAAGGAGTTCCCAATAATGTAGTCATTTAAAATGTAGAGGGGTTGCCCTATGGAAGACAAAGAATTACTACCCTTTGAAAAAAGGGGTATTCCACCTCGTATGGTCATTCCGGGTAATTTGCGAATGCGATTTAGTAGCGATATGGCTTGCCTGTTTTTTTCATCGAGTTTGGTCTCCAAAGGCGTTTCATTTGTGGAAGCTTTTGCACTAGATTTGCAAGCGGTAAAAAGCAAAATCGTTCCCAAAAGTAAAACAGCGAGTATACGTTTCATAGTTGCAATAGTTTGATCGTTGCGGAAAGATAGCCAGAATTGTAATAGCTTCTGTATGTTTTTGTAGGGAATTAAACTTATGTTAAATTTATTTTGAAACGAATGGTTCAAATTATATTTGCACCTTAATAATTGAGTTATGCCAAGAATTGAAGAATTCGATAGGGAGAATGTGTTGCTAAAAGCAATGCATGTTTTTTGGGAAAAAGGGTATAACGGAACGTCTATACAAGATCTGGTAGCAGTTACTGGTCTGAATCGTTCAAGTATATATAATTCTTTTGGTTCCAAGTTGGAATTGTATCAAGAAACACTAAAGCGATATCATAAAAGCGGTAATGCACAGTTTCAGAAAGCTTTGATGAAGGCTAGAAATCCTTTGGAAGCGATTCGCTTGATCTTTGAGGGCTTTTTACCGGAAATCATGAATGATAATGAAGACAAGGGGTGTTTCGCTATGAACTGTAAGGCCGAAATGGGTAACCAAGATCAAGACATTAGAAGATGGCTGTTAGATCAGCAGGAAAATACATTGGCTGTTTTTCAACAATTAGTTGCCGACGGTCAGGAACAAGGCACCATCAATAAGGAACAGGACAGTAAAACCTATGCCTATCACATTTTCAATGCTTTTCAAGGCTTTCGAATGACTGGAATCTTAGTAAAGGATAGAAAAGTGCTTCAGCCGATAATCGACAATGCAATTAAAGTAATAATCTAAATATTTTTTTAATCTTTTTTGAAACGAACGTTTCAAAATATAACATAAACACAATGAATAAATTTCAAGACAAGGTAGTATTGGTTTCTGGGGGAAATTCTGGAATCGGATTGGAAGCTGTAAAAGGTTTTTTGAAAGAAGGTGCCAAGGTGGTCTTTTCAGGAAGGCGCCAGGAAGCGCTAGATGAGGCGACAGCAGTACTTTCGGGTAACTTCAAAGCCGTTTTAGCCGATCAATCAAAACCAGCAGATAACCAAAAGTTGATCGAAGATGCAGTGCATGCTTATGGTAAGATCGATGTATTATTTGCAAACGCCGGTGTGGCCTTTTTCGCCCCGGCTGATCAAATCGATGAAGATCATTTTGATTCGCAATTCAATATCAATATTAAGGGGCCAATGTTTTTGGTAAAACACGCTATTCCCCATTTGAACGATGGCGGATCTATTATTTTCAACACCTCAATTGTTCATCAAAAAGGATTTGATGGGGCTGCGGTTTACAGCGCTACGAAAGGAGCCTTACGTGCTTACAATAAAGTGCTTACCACAGAATTAGCACCAAGAAATATACGGGTTAACTCTATAGCTCCCGGACCTATTGGAACGCCAATATATGGAAAGATGGGAATGACCGAAGAGGTTGTTAACGAGATGGGGGAAGGTTTTGCTTCTATGGTGCCTCTAAAACGTTTTGGAGAGCCCAAGGAAATTACAGATGCAGTATTGTTTTTGGCATCCGATGAGGCCAGCTATGTAAATGGAGTCGAATTATCGGTCGATGGAGGTTTAAGTCAAGTATAGTTCAATTCATAAGAAAGCCTGCCAGGAAACCGGTAGGCTTTTTTAATTCAATAGGATGCGACTACAAAATAATAGTGAGTAAGAAATAGTTAATCAAATCAACAAAATATAGTAAATACTGTTAAAAATTGCCTTAAAAGCTAATAAAATTCGAATTTAATCGTTTGATTACCTGAGGATTTGATGATTTTCTTGTTGAGGAAATCTGACCATTCTGCCAACCAAATTTAATCAAAATTCACTACCCCTATGAAAGCATTTCCTTGCTTCGTTTTGTTATGGCTTTTGCTGAGCTTACATGTTTCCAACGCACAAAATAGCGTTGCGATTGATGGACGCTTACAACCCATATTGAATGATTTCTTCGAGGAGTGCAAAAAGTACGACATCGACTATCACGACAAACTATTTCAATTGACCAATATCGATATTTCCAATGATTTGCCTTTAGAAGAGAACAATACGGTTTTAGGTATGGTAACGCGAGACGCAGACGGTAATGTGGAAAACATCTTGATCAATTGGGCGGCGATGTTTGATCCTGAAATGCTCAAGGTGGTGGCTTTTCATGAATTTGCACATCACTTTTTAGATTACAAACATAGCTGTCAAGATTGTAATGAAATTATGGCGGTAACGAATACAAGTTACTTTGATATCGCGCGCGATTGGGAAAACCAAGTGCAAAACCTATTTACGACTTCACCGATATACCTGGCCAAAGAAGCGATAACACCCGTTGCGACGAACGCTCTAAATTAAATCGTTTCTCAATTCTTAAAAAATTTGTGTAATAGCTATCTTCGAACCTAAATTTGAAATATGGTTCTTCTAGCTCATTTTATAGGTGCTCTTTATGGGGTATTGGCTGTGATTTTCGGAGCCTTTGGTGCGCATGCACTTAAAAAATCTTTTTCCGAAGATCAATTGAAAAGTTTTGAAACGGGGGTAAAGTATCAAATGTATCATGCCATTGTTCTCTTGATACTTGGGTTCAATTTGAATCTTGAAACTTCCCTTGAAGCATATATGATTTACTGCTTTATCATCGGCACTTTTCTTTTTTCTTTTAGCATTTATGCCTTGACTCTTGGTGCATCTAAAGGAAGAAAATTCAAATTTCTTGGGCTGATAACGCCATTGGGCGGCTTGCTTTTGGTTAGCGGATGGAGTTTACTCCTGTATTCGATAATACAAAACATTGTTTGATTCTTTTGCTTATAGTACGAAGCGATAGGTGGCCTTTACCAAGAAGATATTCTGGGGTTTCTCATCGTTAAAAATATTATCGCCTAGATCATTGAAAAGTCCGTTTTGCGGGTTACCTGATTGAGATACGTCTTGTGACCATACCAAAAATATTTCCGAACCAGGAATGTATTCCCACCGAACAACGAGATTTGACCGAAATTGAACAAATGAAAAATCAGGGTTATCAAAAGTGAAATCCGCAACATTATCTAGATTTCTGTCAATAGCGTATGTTCCATCAGTAAAGGAAATCTGGCTTTCAGGATATAGGGAGATACGTTCATCAAAGGTTGCCGCCATAGGGTTGACGACTTCCTTAAAATCGGAATACCTTCCCCTTGAAATAAATGGTTGCCCCCAATATTGAATCGTCAAGTTCGGATTGATCGTATAGTTCAAGCGTAAAGACATGCTTAGGGTTCTTTGATCAACCGTGCCCGTGAGATAGGTGGTTTCTCCATTTACATCAATGTTGTCGATGTATTGCAGCTTGTCCATATTTATTCCGTACTCCGGATTTGCCGAGATGCTAAGCGCATTTATGGGTTGATAGGTAATGCCAAAATCAATATTGTATGAATTGTACGAATTGTCTGTTCCTTTTTCCCCTCTATGAAAAACATTAAAACGAACCTTTTTTCTTCGATCCGTATTGTAGCCGTTAAAGAAACTTATTTCTGCCGCCTGACGAAGTCTCGGGCCACCACGCAAAGCAAAGTTGGAGTATTGTTTTGGTGCGTAGGTAAAACCGACATTGGTGAACCAGTTGTTATCCCAGTTTTGCCAGCTATTGGTGTTGAAGCGAAGACTATTGTGATTGCCTCCAAAATCCCAAACACTCCAGTGGTTGTAATTGATACCTACCCTGCGAAAGGTTTCTGTAGGTTTTAAGGTTTGATAACCGATCCAGGTGTAATGCCGAATATCGTCTGCTTGTCGTTGGAATCCGATATCATTCAACTCTAGCTCTGGAGACCTCCAAGTGGCCCCTGTTTCGAATTTCCAATAGCCATTGCCGGCTTTACCCAGCTGCAGATTGCCTCCGGTGCCTGTCAATGAGGTGCGAGTTTCATCAACCGAAACATGATCTGCACCCACCCTTTGAAACAAATGGGTTATTGATTCTTGGGTATTGCTAATAGCTTCATTACTTCCGTTAACACGACTAAAAATCATATTGCCACCCACATACCAATCACGTTCATGCCATTGGTGTTTAAAGTCGACACCTCCGGTGAAGGCTGAGTGGTGCAAAAAGTTGAGTTCGGGTGTTAATTGGTCTCTATTGGTTGCTGTAAAGATTCCTCCGACAAAGGTATTTCGATCATTAAAATCTTTTTGAACCCGTCCAACGAAATAGTTGGTCAAAGGCTCTACCACTTCTTTTCTACGCTCCCCGTTGTTGTCAATGGTCGCATACTTCTTAGCAGTTACGCTTTCCAATACCCCTATAGACCATCCGTCTTTTGTTTTACCACTAAATTTTGCTGCACCCAATATTGCTGTGTTTTCAGGCTGGTCTACATATTCTTCATCTTCGGTATCTGGAAATCCCTGTGGGCTTCTTCCAATCCTTCGTGAATAAAACACATTATCAAACCCAAAGGTGTTGCCTGCTTCTGATTGACTAACGCGGTAGTCGAAAATATTTTTGTTCTCTACAAAGAAAGGACGTTGCTCTCTAAAGAAAATTTGAAATCCGTCAAGCGCGATCGCCGAAGGATCGGCTTCTACTTGCCCAAAATCAGGATTAATGGTCAAATCAAGAGTCAGGTCATTGGTAATTCCAATTTTGGCGTCAAGCCCTCCTGTGATTTGATTGTCTCTACCATCACGAAATGGATTTCCGGCTTCGGCCTCAAATGTTTCTAGTTTAGCCACAGTGTAGGGCTGAATTTCCAATTGTTTTTGGGGTTCTATATTTACCAATCCGTTAAGCAAACCAAATTCACTTACAAAACCAGGGGTATCTTGTTTGATGCGCTGCCAAGCGTAGCGCTCTGCACCTCTAAAGTATTGTCTATCTACCTGAATACCCCAAACCTGTTCCTGGGCTTTACCAAATTTCAATTGGCTGAAAGGTATTTTCATTTCTGCCGTCCAGCCTTCCTCGTCAAGATTGGTTTTGGTATACCATATCGGATTCCAACTTTCATCTTCGTTGTTGCCATTTTCTGAACTAAAAAAATCTGCTTTTACTCCAGCAGCCGTAGTAATAAAACCGAAAGCACTTCGCTTATCGTGATAACTATCAATGAAAATACCTACCCAATCACCTTGAAACCCGTCTCGTCGTGACAGTCGCATTTCAACCTTATCTGGGTCACTATCATAGGCGCGTATGCCTACGTATAGGAACTTTTGATCATAAACAATCTTAAACTTAGTTCGGTGATCGGGCAGGGTATTTTCGTCAGGTCTTCGTTCGATAAAGTCACCTTCCCACTCGACAATTTCCCAGCCTGGGTCATCGAGCAATCCGTCTATTTCTGGGGATGCTACCTCATTAAGAAATTTAGTGGTATAGGTTCTTTGAACAACAACATCGGTGGAATCTTGTGCAAAAAATACTGTTTGTGCAAAGAGTATTGCACAAACAGTAAACAAGTTGGTCTTCATGTTTTCGATTTATGATTGATGTGACTTAAAGACTCATAAAAAATTGGGTAGTTACAGTATGATTTGATTTTAATCTTTTTTTAACAAATTGTAACTCTTATTTGCTATTATCGTGATATGCCAAGCTTTTTTAATTGTTCTTTTCCATATTCGTTTTCAGGATGAAGTGCTATTGATTTCTGGTAGTTTTGGATGGCCAATTTTTTTTGGCCAATAGCCATGTAGGCTTCCCCTAAACTGTCATAAACATTCCAAGAATCTGGAAATGCTTGTACATTAAGTTTAAAAATGGCAATGGCTTCTTGTGGCTTCTCGAGTTGTAATAATAAGTAGCCAACAGCATTCATTTCATCTTCATTATAAATATAATTTTCATCGGCTTTGATAAGGGTATAGTACTTTTTTGCTGCCGGAATACCATCTTTTAATAAGGTCATAAGTACTGCCAGCGGTAAGGTTCTTTCAGCCTTCGGAAAGTTGGTCTGTCCAAACTCGTAAAACGCCATAGCAGCTTCATATTCTTTATCCCTTAGCCGTGCATAAGTGCCGTTGGTTAAGATATTTCCATCGATGTTCATTTGTAGTTTGGGAAAATTTTGCTTGTACAATCCCAAAACTGCTTCTGCGTCTTCAACCCTACCATCGCCTAAAAAGGTGCTTACGACATTTTTTAGTTCATTTGAATCTAAAGGCTCATAGGTTGAACTGTTGCCCATTTTTTCATACCACGAAAGCCCTTTATCCTTTCCTTCGTCAATAATGATATCTTGTAGCGCATAGGCCAGTGATTTTTTCAGAGTGAAAAGTTTTCCGCCCTTTATAATGGTCTTTTTAGAGAGCAGATGCTTCTGGTCTTCGAACGGGTTTTGATCAAAAAGTATCATATCCGCTTTCTTACCTATTTCGATGCTGCCGTAATCATCAGTTAACTGCATTGATTCATAACCGTTTAGGGTTGCTATTTGTAGAACGTCTACCATGGGAATACCTGCTTCATGTAATAGCATAAGCTCATGTAGCATAGCCTTTCCGCCATAGCGACAATCGGTACCTACACGAATCTTAACTCCTTTTTCATGGGCCTTTTTTACATAAAGCATCATGGCATCATAGGCGTCGTACAGTTGTTTTTGCTGCGCATCAGTATAAGAGACCATTGGGGTTCTTCGAATCGGAAAATACTCAAAAGAGGTAAAGAAATTGGTTTTTCGGGCTGATGAAGCCAGTACGTTCAAAGCCGTGCTAATAGAAGCTCTATTAGCGGCCATGCGGTCAAACAGTGCCATCAGTTGTGCTTCGAATTCTGGGTTTTCTTTGATATAACTGAAAAAGAAGACCATATGAGCCGAGAATTCATCTATGCTGGGAGACATTTGAATGCCGTACGCTTTATTCATAGTCTTCCAATGTTCATCGTAGTTTAAAATGCTTGGTGTTACCGTAAAGAAATGCTCGAAGTTTTGAATGCCCAATTCCATGGCCTCATCAATGGTAACTACATTGTTATCGGTATGGGTGTTGATCGTAATATCGAATTTTTGAGCTTCGTCAGCCATCGCCTCAAAATCGGGTTTCTTCAACTTTCGATACAGCTTCATATGCTTCAAACCTTTTTCGGCGTATTCACGAACTTTCCTCCTTCCGTCTTCTGGGTTCATGACTTCAATATGATGCTGTGGTTGCCGGTAGTTCGCATCGGAAACCATTGATCCACCGCAGATAAAAAGATTTGGGTATTGTGGAGAAGGTTTTTTTTGCCAATTTAGAGTGACATCCATCCACGCTTCAGGTTGACCCATGTCGATGATGGTGGTAACGCCATAGGCCAAATACATTTGAGTCATAAGGCCACGGGCCAGATCATAGTCACTTTCGGCAATATATTCTGGGGCAAAATCACTACTGCTGGTATAATTCTGCATCAAATGCGTATGGGTGTCTATGAACCCAGGAGTTACGAGCCTTTCTTTACCATCAATCACCGTTTTAGCGGAAAACTCTTCAGAGAAATCGATAACAGCTGCGATGGTATCTGCTTTGATCAAAATGGTCTTGTTTTCCAGTACCGTCTTGTTCTTGCTGTCGAAAAGGCTTACATTTTTTATAGCTAGGTCGTATTCTGTTTTAGAACAACTAACGAAGTTCAAAACAAGGCATAGGAATGCCGTTAAAAATAGTACGTACTTTTTCATTTGTTTTATTTATAGCGTAGTAAATCGGTCATATGCAATTCGCCAATAGTCATATCGATTGGTCTCGAAGTAACCGTTAAAACGCATTGCATAAGACACTTTTGACCCTGCCTGAAGTCGCGAGGGCGCTTGGCATTAGATAGCTGCTATTTAGCTTTTACAGCCTTAGGTACATGTTTCCATTAATCGTATTCAATTTTAAGCGATTGGAAGCATTGCCTAATGAACCACTTATTTTTTGACCTACATGACGATCGGTAGCATTGAATTTGAGTTTTTCGTCTGCATAAATATCTCCATGAATGGTTTCAGCAACCATTTTGACATTGCTCATTTTTAAGTCTATTTCGCCATTGATCGTACTTAGGTCGAGCTCGCCTGAGTACTTAGCGATCTCAATATCTCCATTAATAAGGTCCGCTTCGAATTCCCCTTCAATAACCTCAGATTTTAAGTCACCATTAATACTGCTTATTTTGAAGCGTGCATTTTTCGGCACATAAAGGGTATAATTGAATTCTGTTAAATCACCAGTGTTGTAACAGTATCTTTTCCTGTTCGGATTGTTTTTGATGCAGTCTTTGCGATATGCTTCGAAAACGGGTTCTGCTTTTGACTCAATACTGATTAGACTTGAATTTTCATTAAATTTTATTTTGTGTAAATCTTGAAATTTTGGGTCATCAGTATAAATACTTGCTTTTAGATACACTGTATTTTTATCCCAGGTTTTTACTTCGATAAGTGAAGCGAATTTTACTTCAACATCAATGAATTGATTTTTATAATCGATGTTCTTTTCTATAATTTTTTGTGCGTTCGTAGTAAGGCTGATGAGGCCTAATAAAAGGATACTAGTTAATTTTTTCATGACTGTTCGTTTTTTACGCTGAATTGGTTTCAGTGTCTGATTATGATTTTGTATAAAGTTGATTATTCTTTTCTTAGATAAATATTTCCATTGGTTGTTTTTAGTTGCAACTGTACGCCACCTCCGTTTATGGTCTGCTTGATTTTTTGGGTAGAAATTGACTTTAACCCGTTCTTTTCTGGAAATTTGAGTTCGAAATTGGTGTAAATTTCTCCGTTTACAGAACCTAATGAAAGGTTCGCCGGGGTATTACCAGGCAATTTAATATCAAGTGCACCATTGGTAGAATAGACCGTTATGGGTGAATCTTGATTGATATCTACAAAAGAAATATCAATTCCACCGTTCAGCGAATTGGCGGTAACCGGCCCACTTACATCTTCAATTTTTATTCCGCCGTTCAGTCTGGCGTTGGCTTCGATTTCTCCTTTAAAACCATAGATTCTTATATCACTTTGACTGGTTCCGTTGGTGGTAACGGCAATATTCTGATTGGCTGGCAAGTAAATTTCAGCACTCCCATTATTCCATTTTCTTAGGTTTCTTACGATGAGGTCATTTCCTTCCTTAACTACATAAAACCCCACGTCGGTATTATCAGACCCACCTGCTCCTACTAACTTTAGTCCTTTAGCTCGCTCAGGTATTTTAGACGAGCTTTTTCCTTTAATCCGTAGCTGTTTTTCACCATGCGTCTTAACGATAATGTCGGCTTTTGATTCTACTTTGACCCACTCAATTCCATCTAGTGATTGGGTGTAATCTTCTTGGGCTGTAAGCACCGAACAAAGTAGAAAGGCTAAAAAAGTTATTTTGATTGTTTTCATCTTTTACGTTTTTTTCTGATTTAATTTAATGATTGATGTTTCCACTGCGCTGAGCACAGGCGTTTAAATAATATTTGGTAATACTGACTCGAGTTCATCTTTTACATAGGGTTGGGTATCATCTTGCTCCAAAAGGTATTGCATAGATGCGGCCGCCTTCTTTTCCTGTATTTTACCCAACACTTGAATGATGGTGATTTGAATTCCGGGGTCTTTCTCTGTTTTCAATGCTTTGATAAAGCTGTTTTTTACCGTTTCCGAGCTTGTATATTCGCTCAATACTTCAACAGCCGTTCTACGTACATTCGTATTTTCATCGTTGAGCATACGATCAGCTAGTGCATTTACTATAGCCTCATCGGGTTCAGAGAACTCCTCTATAAAGTTGACACCTTGTATGCGCTTACTGGCCGACTTATTTCCCATCAATGATAACATGGCGGTTTGTTTAAACGCTTGGCTTTCATCAGTAAGTTGTGCAATCTCTTTGCCTGATATTTGCTCTTGTTGCTGTTTTCCGAAATAATAAGTACCAACCAATAAGACAATACTTGCTGCAATTTTTAAGAAGGTATTCGTCCAGTTGTTTTTTCTTTGGATGGATGTGCTGTCTATGGAAACCACTTTTGCAGTATGTTGCTTTTCAAGTTCGATTTGCTCAAAGAAGTTAGTTCTCAATTTGTCGGATGTATCCAACTCTTTTTCCCTGTCAAAAGCCTCAAAGAGTTTTTTCAACTCCTCCAATTCTTGAGAACATGATTCACAGCCCTTAAGATGTGCAGCTACATTTTTCTTTTGTGTTTCGTTCAAAAGATCATCCAGATACGCTGGTAGTAGTTCAATAACATGATTCTTTTCCATTTCTATGAATTTTGAAAATAAATGGTCTTTAGTTTTTTTAATGCGCGACTGACTTTCGTTTTTACCGCTCCAGGAGTACTTCCTACAATTTCAGCTAGTTCTTCGTATTTTATCTCTTGAAAACGGTTTAAAATCACCAATTCCCTATCTGAGGTATCTAATTGACCTATGGCCAAGTGCAGATCGGAATAATCTTTTTGCTCTTCTTCCTCTGCAACAAGTTTATAGTCCATAGCGTCTATATCATCAGTATGATTTGCAGCCCTCCTAAAATGCGTATTCATGCTATTTCTGGCTATGGTAAATAACCATGACACAAACTTGCCATTATTATAAGAGGTTCTGTACTTCATTAATTTGTAAAAGACTTCTTGTGTTATATCCTCACTCAACATTCGATCACCACACATTTTATGCAAAAAATTAAATACATGTTTATGGTGTCTTTCAAATAGAATCTTAAGCATGTCTAAGTTTCCGTTTGCCACTTTTGCCATTAAGATTTCGTCGGTCAACTTTTCCAAAAAGCGCTTTTTTAGTTGGTCTTCATTTGTATATAGTCTGGAAATTACAAAAGGTTACACCAAGGCGTAAAAAAAATCACAACTAAAGTAGCTAGCTGTGATTTTCATAGCCTTATGTCGAAATAATACTTTGAAGGCTACAATTCCGATGTTTACTTGAAATGTGTTGTATCGAACGCCTTGCGTTACCTAAATGGGTTCGATACTTTTTTCGCGCTGAAATGAAGAATTAACGCGAACTTGCAATTCTAACTTGATGATACTTCGCCAATTACATTATGGTACATAGATCAGTTAGTCTTCGGCTTCTCCAATCGAAGTAAATTCTTTGATAGCTTGGTTGGGTTCAATGATGTTGTAGCCTTTCCAAAATTCGGGGTCATAATTGGGCATATACTTTGGCAGTACCGTATTGTGCTCTTTAAAAGAATCGTATTGGGAAGTATTAATAGGGGTTTCATCAAAAACAACCAGTTCATATCGATTGCGGTTGCCAAAAGCGGCATCGACCTTCATGGAGAGTTCGTTTTGCTTTCTACGCCCTTTGACGTTCTTATTCTTTTCGATAATTTTCAAGGGTCTTCTGAATCCGGCTTGAATGCCCTTGGTAATATCGTAGTAGCTTAAATGGTATTTCTGATCCTCTCCCTTAGTAAAGATAATTTTTCCAACGGCTAAATATTCTTTAAGTGAAACACCTAACAAACTAAAATCACGTAAGGGCTTTACATTTTCAAAGTCCATGCGGATTAGAGCAAAATCATCTGAATTGATATATAGCTTTCCTCGGTAATCCTCCGACCTTTTGGGAGTGAAACTGATAACATAGACCGCGGCATCACCCAAGTAGGTAAAGTCGTCTAGGGCGAGTTCGTATCGTCCGGGTTTGAAGAGTACGTTATAGTCCGTATCTTCGAAGACAGGAAGGTTCTCATACAGGTTACCCATGGTTTGCCTTTTGTACTTGGCAAAGAATTTTTTACGCTCCTCCTTATTCTTTTTTTCTTTCTCAAGCTGCTCGTTTAAGGCAGCCACATCTGTAGAGTCAACCTCAGACTCAAACATTTCATCCGCGTCTACCTTGGTTCCAAAGAGCCCTGATTTAATTTTAAAGTATGAATCGGTCTTTACATTCTCCTTCATGATTTTGTTGAACTTTTCTTCAAGTACTTCAAAGTCAAGTTCCATACTTTTATCATATAGCTCCGATGCTTTGATAAGATTTAATTTTTGTTCATCGCCATCGCTACCTCCATAAAGATCACCAAGTGATTCATTGTAAACCGTATTGTTCTTAGGAACTTGATCTATTAGGTTATCGAGGAATTGTTTGTTGAAGGCTTCTATAGTAGACTTCTTTAAGGTATAATCTGTTTTTAGCAATTGACTACTATAGGTTTCTCTAAGAAAAACACGTTTTTTGGCAAGGCCCAAATTATAATTCTTGTTTATACTATCTTCAACTATTTCTAGAATTTCTTCTGGAGTGTAGTTTTTATTCGTAACAATTACGGGGTTCAAATCGATTGCCTTGGCCGCTAGAACAATCTGCTTTTCGGTAAACTGATTTAAAGGTCTGCCGATAGATGCATAACCAATACACGAGATAAATAGCGAATCAGTTGGCTGAATGTTGCTGTCTAGTTGAAAGGCAAAGCGCCCCTCCTCATTGGTAATAACCCCTCTGTTTTTAAGTTGTACAGTTACATACGGAATCGGTTTTTTCGACGCAGAATCGACTATCACAGAAGTCAAGGTTTGTGCCTGTACAAAAGAAGCAAAGAAGGCGAAGGAAAGGATGAAAAATTGAGGGGTAATTTTCAACATATACGTAATAATGGTGGGTTAAGAAGAACAAAAAAAGCAATAGCAGATGAACAAAGCATCTCTTTTTTGATTTTCTTAATACGGATTTATCCTTTTTTTAACTTTGTTCTATTGAGAAGACGAATCTTAAGGAAGTATTGTTACTAAGAAGGGAAACTATTTTACAGATTGCTACAATGGAGCAGTTTAGTGGCAGCCACAATCATCTTGTCCACAGGCCTTGGTACTAGACTTTTTGGAAACGAAAAGAGCCTTAGGCAAAAAGAATTTCTTCACAATATAGCCGACAGCGATCGCCAACGTAAGGTAGACCAATACAAGTTGAAGAATTTCCATAGTTATTTTAGAATTTGATAAGCGATTAAAGCAACAATATAGGCAAAAAGACTCATAAATACCAATTGTGCTGCAGGCCATTTCCAGCTATTTGTTTCGCGTTTTACAATCGCAAGTGTACTCATGCATTGCATGGCAAAAGCATAGAAAAGAAGCAGTGAAATACCCGACGCCAAATTGAACAAAGGTTTTTTTGTTTGCAGATTTACTTCTGCTGCCATTCGGTGTTTGATGGTATCTTCCTCGTCACTTCCAACGCTGTATATGGTTGCGAGGGTTCCGACGAAAACCTCACGTGCGGCGAAAGAAGTGAGTACGGCGATTCCGATTTTCCAATCATACCCTAAAGGTCGTACTATGGGTTCAATCGCCTTACCGGCATACCCAATGTACGAATGTTCCAATTTGTGACTTGCGATTTCCTGTTCCACTATTCTATTATAGAGCTCGCTGTTTGGAGCTGTTAATTCTTTTCGAATAGCGGCCATAGCCATAGCGTCTTCCTTCTGTAGTGCTTCGTCATTCAGAGAAAACTGATGTTCCTCAACTTTTTGGTCGATATAGGTTTCACTAAAGGCAGAAAATCCATCAGCTTGAATACGATCTTTAACAATTTGCTCTGCATTTTTAAAGTCATTCGAAAATCCGTTTGAACCTAAAAACCAAAGAATAATTGAAATAGCCAAGATTATTTTTCCTGCACCAAAAACAAAACTTTTTGTTTTTTCCAATACGGTATAGGCTACATTCTTAAAAAGGGGAAGTTTATAAGTGGGCATTTCGACCACAAAGAAAGAACGGCTTTTTATTTTTAGAATCTTATTTAGTACCATGGCCGACAGTATGGCGGCACCAAAACCAATCAAATACAGCAACATAAGTGTAAGGGCCTGATAGCTAAGGCCGATAAAACGGCCATCTGGTATCACCAATGCAATGATAATCAAGTACACAGGAAGCCTGGCTGAGCAAGTGGTAAAGGGCGTGACCAAAATGGTAATCAGGCGTTCTTTCCAGTTTTCAATGGTTCTTGTGGCCATTACGGCGGGAATAGCACAAGCCGTTCCTGAAATTAGCGGAACAACACTTTTGCCACTAAGTCCGAAAGGTCGCATCAAGCGGTCCATCAAGAAAACAACACGACTCATGTAACCACTTTCTTCAAGAAGAGCAATAAAAAGAAAGAGAAAGGCTATTTGCGGAATAAAAATAACGATTCCGCCAATACCCGCTAGAATTCCCTCTGCAATAAGATCTGTAAAGGCTCCTGCTGGCAAGGTATTTTTTACCCATTCGCTTGCTGATGCGAAGAAGCTATCTATCATATCCATAGGGTACTCGCTCCACACATAAATTGCTTGAAAAATGGTAAGCAATATGAGGAAGAAAATAAGATAGCCAAAGACTTTATGTGTGAGTATTTTATCTAATGAAGCGCGAAAACCTTTGGCGGCATTCGCATCTACTTTGTAGGCTTCTTTAAGAATACCATTGATAAATTGATATCTCAAAATCGTCTCTTTTTGTTGTAGACGCTTCAATTCTGACTTTGATTTCGTTGCAAAGGAAGAACGATCTTTGATAAGCGTCTTCTCAATGGGCATGAAATTGACATCCTGGGTAATTACCAACCAAAGTTTGTACAAATCCTCGTTAGGAAATGTATTTTGCAGACGTTCGAAATACTCGGGCGCAATTACAGTGGTATCAACATTGGGCAAGGAAGCGAGGCTTTTGTAATCAGCAATGAGTTCTTTCAAACGTTCTATGCCCGTCTCTTTTCTGGTGCTGACCAAGGCAACTTTGGTATTTAGACTTTCCTCCAACTTCTCAATGTCAATAGAAATACCAGTTCGTGACATACGGTCTGCCATATTGATCACCAATATGGTTGGAATTTTCAAGTCTTTAATTTGTGTAAATAGTAGAAGGTTTCGTTTCAGATTTTCCACATCTGAAATGACAAGGGCCACATCAGGATGATCTTTGTCTTTTTTATTGAGTAGCAACTCTACAGCAACACTCTCATCTAAGGAAGTGGTGTTAAGGCTATACGTTCCTGGCAGGTCTAAAATATGAGCCTTAACGCCCCGGGGCAGTTTGCAGATACCTTCTTTTTTTTCAACTGTAATGCCGGGGTAGTTGCCTACTTTTTGATTAAGTCCTGTAAGTTGATTAAAAACCGAAGTCTTTCCGGTGTTCGGGTTTCCTATGAGCGCGACCTTAATCTGTTTACTCATAATAGGGTCGTGTCTTCAATCATTTCCAATTCAATCTGAAGGGCCGTAGATCTTCTTATGGCAATATGAGCTCCGTTAACATTGATATAAATAGGATCTTTAAGGGGCGCTACTTGCACGAGTTCAATTTCATTGCCAGGGAGACAGCCTAGTTCTAGGAGTTTGATAGGAAGTAAATCATCGGCAAACTCCTTGATGATTCCCTTTTGTCCACGTCTTAGATCAGCAACTGTTATACTCAATTTTTATTTAGATTGATTATAAGTAAGAGAGCAAAAATAGGATAAAATATCCTAAAAAATCAAAATTAATGCACCTAATTCCGATAAGGTAACTTTGGAATTTGGAATGTTCTAGTTGGAATTTTGTGCAGCATAGGTCGCTTTAAGAATCTCCAGATCTTTCATCAATTTCTCAACTTCATCTATCTTGGTGCCATCGTAAAAGCCGCGTATACGTTTTTCCTTATCAACCAAAATAAAATTTTCAGTATGAATCATATCAAACGGACCTCCGTCACCATCGGTCTTCACTGCTAAATACGACTTTCGCGCTAGTTCATAAATTTGTTTTTTATCTCCGGTAACAAGGTTCCATTTGCTATCATCAACGCCTTTTTCTAAAGCGTATTTTTTGAGCTGAGCGACAGAATCTATTTGCGGGGTTACCGAATGGGATAAAAGCAATACGTCATCTTCTTTGATACGCTCTTGAAGCTCGAGCATGTTTTTGGTCATGATAGGGCAAATGGTAGGGCAGGTCGTAAAAAAGAAGTCGGCCACATAAATCTTTCCCTGATAGTCCTTTTGGGTAATGCGTTGTCCGTTTTGATTAATGAGCGAGAAGTCAGCAATAGTATGATATTTTCTTTTTTTCTGTAGCGTGCTATCTACCAATTCCTTATTCACCATCGAAGGTTGATATATAGCAAGTGTCTCCTTTGGTTGCAACGCATTGTAAAAGAGGTAAATAATGATGATAGAGATACCAAAAAGTACCCCAAAAAATAGTTTGTATTTACCGAAGAATGAACGCATTTAACTTTTCAACAAAGATACGGCAGTGTTCTAGAGTGTTCAAGAAATTAAGGGAGTTGTGCTGCTAAATCTTTCTTAAAAAGGTACGCTCAAAAATACTTTCTTTTTATAAGACCTTGTAAAGATGTACTTTTGTGCGTTTTAATTTTAGAAAGTCTACATGGAATTGCTGATTCAAATATTAACATTTATACTCATCATTTCAATACTTGTTGTGCTGCACGAGTTTGGTCATTACCTACCCGCGAAATGGTTTAAGATAAAAGTCGAGAAGTTCTATTTATTTTTTGATTGGAAGTTTTCGCTCTTTAAAAAGAAAATTGGGGAAACCGAATGGGGTGTTGGTTGGTTGCCTTTGGGAGGTTATGTAAAGATTGCCGGTATGATCGATGAGAGTATGGACACCGAACAAATGAAGGAAGAGCCTAAAGATTGGGAATTTCGAAGCAAACCTGCTTGGCAACGACTGATTGTCATGTTGGGTGGGGTTACCGTAAATTTCTTGTTGGCTTGGGTTATTTATTCTGGATTGCTGTATAGCAATGGCGATACCTATATTCCTGCCGATAGTTTGAAATATGGTATTTTGGTAGACTCTGTTGGTCAAAAAATCGGTTTGCAAACAGGAGATCAGATCTTAGCTATCGATGGCAAAAAATCCACAAAATTCAGTGATGCATCTTTGGACATATTGTTGGGAGATGAAATTACCGTTAGTAGAGATGGGCAAACGCTTACGATACCCATTGCCGATGAGGGCAAAAAAGATTTATTAAGCCAGGGTCGGGGGTTTTTAAGTTATCGAATGAGGCCCATTGTTGGTAGAACAACCGAAGATTCTGGAGCTCGTATAGCGGGTATTCAATCGGGAGATTTGATCACTGCAGTTAATGGCAAAACGGTTACCTATTACAGTGAGTTTCTCGAGCTGATGAATGGGTATGAAACCCGTGAGACTATTTCCATATCAGCGGATAGAGGAGGTGCTTTAAGAACTTTCGATGTAACCCTGTCTGATGAAGGAAAGGCAGGAATCGCTCCAAGCGTAGATGACCTAAGGGTAACAGACTCATATGGCTTATTAGCTTCCGTTCCTGCGGGCTTTAACCGAACTATTAAAGTGCTTACCGACCAAGTACGTCAATTTAAAATAATATTTAATAGAAAGACAGAAGGGTACAAACAGGTAAAAGGCCCCATAGGGATTGTTGAAATGATGCCCGAAAGTTGGAATTGGGGTTTCTTTTGGGGTTTTCTGGCTATGTTTTCTGTTTGGTTGGCTTTTGTAAACCTATTACCCATTCCGGCGCTTGATGGGGGTCATGTGATGTTTCTGCTGTATGAAATAATCTCAGGAAGGCCACCGAGTGAAAAAACACTTGAAAGAGGCCAAATAGTCGGTTTTATTATCGTTATGGGACTCATGGCGGTTATTTTTGGAAATGATATCTGGAATATCATCAAGCGGTTTTTATAGTCCTTAACAATAATCTTGTCGTTTCAGTTAAATCGCTATTTTTTTGTTTGTGGTATTTTAAAAAACAATTATATTTGCACCCGCCTACGCAAAAAGAAAATAGCTTCGGCCCGCTGGACCGTAACATAATAGTTGATTTTCTTTGTGGGAATTTTTGAAAATATTTTCCTCCTTAGCTCAGTTGGTTAGAGCATCTGACTGTTAATCAGAGGGTCCTTGGTTCGAGCCCAAGAGGGGGAGCAAAAGCCGGTCTTTAGACCGGCTTTTTTGTTTATAATATATAGTTAGTTTCTCCTTTATAAATCTGCTAAACAAAGGTTCTAGTGTGCCTTCATCACTATGGCTTATAGCTATCTTAATTAACGAAGGCATAATTTAAATTCGTAGGGTTAATGCACTTTTCGTTCATTCAAAAGAAAGGCCTGAATTGAAACTAAGTGAATTTTTCGCGATAATAGCGAGCGCAATCACAGGCGCTCCTATAATCCCAATGGTCGCCCAAGTTGATTTGCGTTTGCTTTGTAAAAAGACCTTGTTATCTACATTTTCGCTTATGGCAATTCTTAGCATTTCTCCCCTTTCCTTTTTGAGACCATAAAATTGATCTTCCACCAACACAATCTGTTCAAAATTGTAGGTTTGATTTAAGCTGGTTTTAAGCTTGACACGTTTTTTTGATTGTGCTGCCAGCTGAAGGTTCGTCGGAGTATTGTGATATGCAACACAGCTCTGCAATAACCCCATTGATATGAAGAAAATAGCAATGGTTCTAAGTGAAGATTTTAGTGTTTTCATAATTTCATGTTAGCTGCCTATAGCACAATTAAGTGGAGTGCTATTTTTTTTAAGAAATAGCATGTAAATTGTACTAACCCTTATAAATATAAGCATTTTGCCGTATAACAAGACCTCTGGTTTAGATACACAACGAATGATGGATTTACCAAATAGTTAGATATGAATAGTTAATCGCTGAGGTTTGAGTCAAAAAGGGAGTGCTTTATGCTAAAGGCTTCGGAACTAGTAAGCTTTAGAGCATTTTTTTCACTAATCTTTTTGTAATTCATATGAATTAAATAATTAACAGGCTGATTATAGATGTAGAGGATATGTTTGGCTGTCTTAACGCTAAAGTGCATTGAATGTATTTGCAACCGCTAGAAAAGTTTCTACATTTTTTATAAAATAGAATAGAGTGATCCTATCCTTTCTATTGGCTAAAATGATCTCAGAAATAGGGATACAAGCTAAATTATGTTCAAGAAGGAGACTTTTTACAAGTTTGTCATCACCTTCGGCTGAAATCGCTGAATAATCAACAATTTTAAAAAAAAGAACCTTGACAGAGAGTTAACTGAATAGGGGATAGCATTTCCAGTTGCCGTTATAGGGAAAACCAATCTTTTACACCCTCAATTATTTTTCCATCTCCGCTAAGTTTGCAATCAAACTCGTTACTTACAGGATTGTAAACATAATCATGACTCCAATCTTCAATATGTTCAACAAGCTGTTTTATGGCGCCACAGATGTAAAGTAACTCATCGTCGGAGGTGATAGGGTGTAAAGACAAGCGCACCCATCCAGGTTTATCAGTAAGATCTTGACTTTCAATATTTTGAATCATATTTTTTGACGAATCAGTATTGATATCAAACAAATAGTGACCGTATGTACTAGCGCATGACCAACCGCCCCTGACCTGAATTCCAAAACGGTCATTTAGCAGGCGAACGATTAGATTATAATGCACTCCTTTTACTCCGAAAGAAACCACACCAATGCGTTTTTGATCATTATCACCAAGTATAAATAAGTTTGGAATTTTTCTTAACTCTGAAAAACACAATTGCAGTAGTTCTTCTTCGCGCTTTTCAATTAATTCAGTGCCCATTTTTTCCTTTAGTCGTATGGCCAAAGCAGTGCGCATTACTTGGAGGAATCCAGGTGTTCCACCATCTTCTTTTGTTTCGATATCTGCATGATATCCATACCCACCCCAAGGATTTGTCCATTTTACGTTACCTCCTCCAGGCACATCAGGGCAACTTGTATTGTAGAGTTCTTTGTTGAAAACTAAAATCCCGCAAGTGCCGGGACCTCCTAGAAATTTGTGTGGAGAAAACAAGACAGCGTCTAAGCACTCCTCTTGGTCTTCAGGATGCATATTGATATCAACATAGGGTGCAGATGCGGCAAAGTCAACAATACAAATACCCCCATTTTGATGCATGACTTTAGCAAGTTGATGATATCTAGATATGATTCCGGTAACATTAGAACACCCGGTAAAGGCACCAATTTTTTTCGGGCGATTAGCATATTTCTCAACCTCGGTTCTTAATTTTTCAGGACAGATTAGGTTATTTTCATCACAGGGTACCACAACTACATCTGCAATGGTTTCCATCCAAGGTACATGATTGGAGTGATGTTCCATGTGAGAGATGAAAACTACAGGGCGCTCATGTTCAGACAACTTGATCTGATTTTTTACCGCATCTGGCCAACGAAGCCCCATAACACGTTGCAATCTTGAAAGCACTCCGGTCATTCCAGTTCCAGCGGTTACCAAAATGTCATTCTCGGTAGCATTTACATGCTTTTTAATTATGCTGCGCGCCTCTTTATAGGCATATGTTGAAGCTTTACCTGTTTCACTGGAAAACGAATGGGTATTGGCAACCATTGGGCCAATGACGTTTCGCATGGTATCTTCTATAGGGCCATATAGCCTACCACTAGCAATCCAATCGGCATATAAAAGTTTCTGTGTTCCATATACTGATTCAAAATTTGTGTCAATTCCAATGATATGAGGTCTAAATTGGTCAAAATGTTTTTCCAAAATAGTTTTTTTTTGTTCTTTAAAACCTACAGACATGATATAGCAACTTTAGGTGTAGCGCTTATTCTATTTCTACTAATAACTTGTGGAAAGACAGTATTTTCTCCTCTTCATTTGTGATTTTACCCGTGCATGCTTCTAAAAAGCGTAAGAAAGTTTCTTTTTCTTCTTTATTAAAGCCCTCTGTCAAGAACATAATTACGGCTAAACGGGAAGGTTGTGTTTTATTAACCAAATCAACTCCTTTTTTGGTGAGCTCCAATCGTTTTTTCCGTCGATCGTCACCATCTTCATATTGCTTTATTAAATTCTTATCAAGCAATACATTAATTAGGTTAGTAATATTGGCTCTTGACACGTTCAAAGATTCAGCAAGTTCACTTGCCATTAGCGCCTTTTTGTGCTTCTCTCTTTTGAAGAACGGAAGGTTTGGATTTTCAGCAAGGTGTAAAAGAATAAGCCATTGCTGGGTGGTTAAACCTACTTTTTGGTATACTTCATCACCTATCTTTTTTAGTTGATTAGATAATTCAAAAATGCTGAGTACTATGGATTCTTCAATACTTTTTTCTATCATTTTTCTGTCTCATTAAGTGGGGTATTAAAAGCTTATGCAATATAAGGCACATCCGCTTACTTCTGTATTTTTTTAATAACGTTTAATTGTGTTTTTATAAACAACTCTTTGCTAGGGCTTTCTGTTTTAAAGCTATTTGATGGATAATGTGAATATGTATTATACGATGGCGCATACAACTCGAAACGCTGTCGGGCATTATAATTTTGCATTGATACTTTAGAACGATAGTCCCTTAATGCTCCAACATCTATATAACTATTGGCAACCATACTTCCACCAGTGCCCGCTTCTGATAAAACATGACCTTCATAACTCACTACTTTCGATAAACCATCAGTGGCTGCGAAAGGAAAATCAATTCCTGAAATGCCAGCCGAATTTGCAGATACGACATAGCACATATTTTCAATTGCTCTAGCACGTTTGGCAACTTCTTTATGCGTTAACTGAGGACTTCCTGCTTCTGATGAGGAATGAAGAAAAATTTCCGCTCCACGCATCATTAAACACCTTGCAATCTCGGGATATAGTATCTCTTCAGAAGCTATGCAAGCAAGCTTACCAAGTTTGGTGTCCGCAACTGGAAAAAGAGCATCATCACCATATACTTTTATATAATCGTCCAACACATCATGTGGCGTTGGCGCGAACATGGAATTCAACCTACGATACTTTAAAATCAATTCCCCTTCATCGTCAATAATAAAACTACTTTGAAAATATAAATTTGGAAAATTTTCATCCAACTCATAAAAATTACCAGACAAAAAGATAGATTGCTGCACACAAAACTCTTTCATTTGAGTGAACAGCGCATCATTCGTTGAAAGGCAAGCTTTTTCTCTCCATTGATCTAGACTTTCGCCAAAAGGAAAACTTGTCAAAAAATATTCAGGAAGCACCACCAGTTTTAAATCAGGTCCGATGAAGGCTTTTGAACCTCTTGTCTCTGCCAAAACAGTATTCAAAGACTTTTGCATCAAACTATATGCAGAACTTCTGTCGTTACATTTGTTGATTGCAAAACACTCTGTTTGCAGGGCAAGGGCTTTATATCGTTGACTCAAATGGTGAAGCTTAGGTTACATTACAAGATACAAAAATAGTTAATATTATTAACTATTTTAGTTAAGAAGTTCTTACAATCGATGTACGTCATTTTTTGAAATTAATAAGACGAAATCAATTCGAGGGTTTAAACTCTAGTTTGGTTACTGGTGGATTTTCAGTAGGTTTTTCTTTTTCAATAATTTGCCAACTTACCCCAGCGGTATCTGAAAATACAAAGGAAAATTCTCCGAATTCATTTTTTTGAATTTGAGTGGGCTTTAGTTTATGCGCGAGAACTAATTCATACACCATTTTTAGTTTTGGCGTATAAAATGAATGTAGCGTAATTCCTTTTTCGCCAATCCTTTGATGCTTAGATCTGTTTGTTTTTACTCCATTGGGAATAAAAAATTTCATTTTTCCGCAGATATTATTTGGAGATACAAAACCCTGATACCAATGACTAAAACCAGGCTCCATTTGAAAAACCCTCTTCGGGCCTTTCAACCAATCACCATCTAGGGTTGGTTCTTCTTCCGCTTGTAATCCTAAGGCTGTTGAAAGATATCCCATTTGGTCCATGGTGTCGGCATCAATAATGAAATCGTGATGTGTAAATTCGCTGGTTTTTAGAGGCGTGTCATTGGCAATTGTTCCGTAGCCAGGAATAACGTAACCGTAACGCTGAAAGAAAATATGATTGAAAAATTGGCCGTAAACAGCATTTTCACGCACAATAATTGGACGATTAAAAAAATCTCGTTCACCAGTATTCAATCCGAAGAGGTCATCTGCAATCGGTTCGGTAGGTAGCCAAAGTTTTTTGCCTTCATCTCTAGCGGTCTTGTAAATATCATATAGCCGAAAAATGTCGTGTGTACGCATTACTGCGATACGCGAACCTATAGACTCCACAGGGGCATAACCGACACCATCACCCAAAGGTTTTTCCCATTCCAGTATCCGAAGCAAGCCATGACTATCTATTTTTCCGTTTTGTAAACGATACGAAGCGAGTTTTGAATCTACCCCGTAAATTTTTGATGCATCCTTAGCTGAAATAGTAGCTTGGTCTACTACTTGAAATCCGAAGTCGGCGAAGTACTTTTTGGCGTATTCGGCATCGTCAGTGCCTAAAATCACCTCATAAACACCGCTAATTCCGGTATCAGGCAAGTTCTGTTTTTTCAAAGCTTCGCCCATATAATTAAATCGTCAAGATCAGTTTACCGAAATTTTCACCAGTATATAGCATTTGTAAAGTAGGAAAGTAGTTGTCTAAACCTTCTACAATATGCTCCTTTACATTTATCTTTCCTTCTGCAATCCAATCTGCAATTTCATTTGCAGCATCGGGCCATTCATTTATAAAGTCAAAGACAATAATACCCGTCATATAACCACGAGCAGTGACTATTTTCATATAGTTTGCCGGTCCTTGAATGTTGGCCATATCGTTGTATTGCGAAATAGCACCACAAATGACTACTCGTGCACCATGCGCTAAATTCGCCAAGGCTGTGTTGAGGGTATCACCACCTACATTGTCATAGAAAATATGAATTCCGTTCGGTGCATACTCTTTAAGCTTGGCATCGAGGTTTTCGGTTTTATAATTAATGGCAAAATCAAATCCACATTCGTCTAGCAAGAATTTACATTTCGCATCACTGCCTGCCGAACCAATAACCGTACAACCTTTGATTTTTGCAATTTGCCCAACAGTAGAACCTACTACCCCCGAAGCTGCCGAAACATAAACAATATCTCCACTTTTGGGCTCCCCCCGTCTTAGTAGTCCAAAGTAGGCAGTCATACCTGGCATACCCAATACACCTAAATGATGTGTAAGCCTGCTTTTTGAGACATCGATAAGGCGTATTCCTGTGCCATCAGAAATAGCATGGGTCTGTGCTCCCATCATGCCTTCTACATAGTCACCTACCTTAAATGTATCATTTTTAGATTGAACTATTTTGCCCGCTGAAAAACTGCGCATGACCGTACCCAGTGCTATGCCTTTGATATAAGTTGTTCCGGCATTCATCCACCCCCGTATAGCTGGGTCCATCGATAAGGCTTCTATAGCTACAAGAAACTCGCCGTCATTTAATCCGCGAATCGCTTCGGTTTTCATACCAAAATTACTTTCTTGTATAGCCCCCGATGGTCTGCTTTCTAGTGTTATGAGTGTGTTGGTCATCATCCATTGTTTTAATTTCTTAAATGTAGTCAAAATTAGTTAATATTATAAATAATTAACTATATTAACTAATTATTTAAAAACACGGTTTTGAGTATAGGTAGATTTGTTACAGTCGAAAATAAGAAACTTCATTTTTATATAATGGGTAAGGGGCCTGCATTGGTAATGCTTCATCCTTCACCAAGCAGCGGAGAAACACTACTCCCTTTAGCGAAACATTTGACTTCACACTATACCATTTTCTGTATTGATACCCCTGGTTATGGAAAATCAGATGCACTTACCGAAACTCCTACCAACCTATCAGATTATACTTCATTTTTATTTCAAGCTTTTAAAAAAATAGGGTTGAGCAAACCGGCGATATACGGTTCGGCAACAGGTGCACAATTGGCAGTGCGCTATGGATTGGAGTATCCTGATTCAGTTTCACATATTTTTTTAGATAATTCAGCGCATTTTGAGGATGCTTTGGCTGATAAAATACTTGAACATTACTTTCCAGATTTGACACCGCAGTTAGATGGGAGTCATCTTACCCAAATTTGGACAATCGTTTCGCAAATGTTTCAATATTTCCCTTGGTGTTTCACTACGGATGAATATGCCTTAAATCGCCCACAAATGCCTCTTTTCGTATTACAAATGGTAGCAGTGGATTTCCTAAAGGTTGGTGCGGCCTATGATGTTGCATACAAACTTGCATTTCTTCATGAGCGGGGTGAGTATGTTCAACAATTGAAAGTGCCAACTTCTATTTTTAGATGGAACAACAGTATCATAACCAAATACGTAGACCAACTATTGGCTTATCAATTTGAGGACCATATTCAAGGTTTTATGATTGATGGCGATGCTAAAGAGCGAACACTAAAAATGGCGGGCTTTATGAACGAAAAAGCTTCTAATTTAAAAACATATGATATAGATTTCTCAGCAATACAAGTTCCAGAAAATATAGTATTACTCTATAAAACGTCAAGTAAAGATCCTCCAGCGGTACAAACGGATGGCCAGCATTTGCGGGTCGCATGGCAAGACTTGGTGCAGCAAAATCCAAATAAAACAGCAGAAACCATTCAAACGTATTTAGCAGACTGGTACACAAACAACTAATCAAAGCAAAATGAAAAAGATAGTGGTATTGGTAATGGTGGTCTTCATATCATCCTGTAAAGAAAAAGTTGATGAGTCAAAACCGAATTCAGAAACGACGCAAGCCAAAAACTTAGTTGGCACTTGGGATAATTTTCAGCAATACTGGCTTGAAAATACAGAAACTGATATTCACCGTGTAAAAACTGATGACAAACATCGGCATTTTTCTCTAGACATTTTAGAGGGCGAAAACGGACATTTGAAAGCAGAAATTCGCGAAGGAAGAAATGGTAAGAATCCAATAGAAACGATACCCCTTGCAGATAATATTCTAGAGGATGACAATTTTAGACTGAGTGGCGATACGCTTTACGTAAAAGGAATGCATCATTTTGAGAATAAAGAACCCTATAAGTTTATTCGTGTGCGCAAGTTTTCGGGTTGGATAGAAATGCCATTAAAGCAATATCCAGATAGCATATATCGAAAAAGTAATCTTGAAATTCATGACCAAGGCGGTATGGCCGATATTGATTTTGAAGGCAAGCGATATACTGCAGAATTGACACAGCTCCTTTTCGGACAGAAATTGGCCATTATGAAATTGGCTATTTATGATATGCCATTGGATAGTGTCGAAATCAACAGTCGTTCCATAAGTTATACTTGGTTAAACCCTGAAGCCAAGCGATCAGGTATCAACTTGCGCAAAGTCACTTCAGGTTGGACCCTTATTGAACCTGGTTATATCAACTCAGACAACACCGAGTTTAGTAAAAAGGAAGATGATTAAATCAAAATATCAGGTAGAAAACTCATTTCTTGTTGTGGTAGGCTGCAACAGCGGAATCGGGATACCCCTTATTAAGCAACTTCTGAATGCCGGAGCGACGGTTTTCGGTGTTGATATTCAAAACGAATCGAAAAACACATTTTCAGGTTCCTTTCACTATTTTCAAGCAAATCCTCTTGAAAAAGATAGCCTGTCGAAAGTGGTAAGAGAAATTGAAAGACAAACATCTTATATTGACGGACTAGTGAATCTTTCTGGAACTATTACTCAATTTAAATCTATCGAATCCACCTCATACGAAGAGTGGAATGAAACCTATGATATCAGTTTTAAAAGTTGTTTCAATGCGTGCAAAGCCTTCATGACTTTATTGAAAGCAGGTACTTCCTCTGCTGTAGTCAATATGTCATCAGGCTTAGCTTTTATAGGTCAAAAAAAATATGGTCCGTACAGCGCGGCAAAAGCAGCTGTGGTAAGTTTTAGTAAGACCCTAGCTGCGGAATTGGCTCCTGAAATCAGAGTTAATACTGTTGCGCCTGGCGCGGTGGACACTGATTTTATTTATAAGGAAGATGGCTCTACAAGGTTTGACAAAGAAGCCTATAAGAAAATGGTGCCTTTAGGAGAAATGGCAAAACCCGAGGAGATTGGTTCGGTAATCTTATTCTTGTTGAGCGATGGAGCATCACATATGACAGGCCAATGTTTACACGTAAACGGTGGTGCAGGAATGCATTAGAAAGCTCAAAAGCACGTGTTAAGTTCAAACTCAAAAAATGGTTAAGTTACTTCAACTTTAACCCGTGGCACTTTTTACCAAACCAGCAGCTACGGCTATGGTTTGTTCAGTAATAGCAATACGCTGAGCCGACAGTAACTAAAGTGCCAAGGAGGCAAAATCCTCAAGATTTCCGATTTGCTTTACTGCTGTTTATTCCGACAAGGTTTTTCGAATCTCTTCTTCAGAAATGCCCTTTAGCGCATTTTTTTTGCGAAAAGATTTTCAATGCATTGGGCGGCACGATATGCCTGACCCAAAATATTTAGCGTTTCCCCTGGGTGTCCAATTTCTTGCCACAATGTTTTTACTTAACCAGTCACCGCCAATCGTTATTCCACTAGCTTCCTCAGCTATGCGTTGTTTAGTATTACTTTGCCAAAACCACTTGTAGCCCCTCCCATCAAAAATAATTTGTTCTACAGATGTAAATTCATTCCTTTGCTGCTTTGATTATCATTGCCTTATAAATATAAACCACTCCGATGGCACAAATACTCATTACAACACCATAAACGCCTGGGGTAGCTGCCATCTCTGGACTGTTCAATAGACTTGGAGACATCGCCAGGGTCATTCCCAAAACATTGTTCTGCATCCCACTTTCTATAGAGATTGTTGCAGATTGCTTTGTTGACAGTTTCAGGGTTTTTGCACTAAGAAATCCGATTGTTAAGGTGCCGAAATTAAGAAGTATGACACTGAGAAAGGTGGCTTTCAGAAAAGACCAACTGTCTCCGATTTCCTCTAATTTTAAGACCATAAAAATTAATGCAAGCACAATTACCGCTATAGAACCCCATTTAATGGCAGGTTTACTTTTTTCTGCTGTAGAACGAAATTTGTAGTTGATAAACATCCCTAGAAAAACAGGTAAAGCCGTTAGTTTAAATATATTAAAGATGGTTTTTCCTAATGGAAGTTGAATGCTTTTAGAAGCTTCCCCGAGTATCGCGTCTAAAGAAAGATTAATAATTAAAGGAATCGTAAAAATGGTAATAATACTGCTGATTGCCGTAAGTGTTATAGATAAGGCAGTATCGCCTTTGGATAGATATGAAAATAAATTTGATACCGCTCCTCCAGGGCTACATGCACATACCATTAGCCCCATGGCAATCAATGGTTCCATTGGTACTAACAATACAATTCCGTACGCAATGAGGGGAACCAAAATTATTTGATTCACCAAACCAGTGAAAACTGCTTTTGGGGCAAGGGCAACTCGTGTAAAATCAGGAATTGTTAGGGTCATTCCCATACCGAGCATTACCAAAAAAAGAAGTATTTGGAGAATGGTAGGAGTGTAAGCTGAAAGAAATTCCGTCATCAAAAGGTCGTTTATTGTTGGCTTTTCCAGGTATTGAGAATACTTGCCGCTGAGGTAGACCAAACATCAGCGTGTCCTCCTAATTTTTCAAGAACACGTTCAAGATACTGAATGCGATGGGGTTGCCCTAATACCCACGGGTGAATATTTAAACCCAAGATGCGACCCCCTCCAGATATGCTTTCTCTTAATAAAAATTCAAAAGCATCTTCAACTTGGTCAGCCCAATCTTCTGCAGCATGGAGGTTATTATTGATAATAAAATAATCATCGAGTTCTGTTGGCAAGGGCATTGCTGTCAATGACCCATTCTTAGTTTTGAATTCATAAGGCATATCATCGTTTACCCAGTCGCAAAAATACTCAATACCATGCGCTGCGAGAATATCAGGTGTGTTTTCAGATTCATTTTTTGCCGGACTAATCCATCCCTTAATATCTTGACCCGTTATGTTTCGCAGGCCATCCAAGGATTTTTTGATAAGTTCTTTTTCTTCCGATGGGTCTTGACCACCGTAATGGAGTTTATCCATATCATAACCGTGACACATGATTTCATTAGCACGCTCTTTGATGACACCCACCAAATAAGGAACGCGTTCCGCTAATCTTGTATTCATCGCAAAAGTTGGGGTAATATCATAAGTGTCAAAGGCGTGTAAAAGCCTGTAAATACCCACCCGATTACCATAATCTCGTAAGCTATAATGCCTTAAATCAGGATAAGGTTTTGTCATTCCACCAGGAACCTTGAATGGAATTCCTTTTTGATTCAAAGGAAAAAATTGGAGCCCAACATTAATCCACAGTGCTACCTTCTTTCCATCGGGCCATGCCACTAGCTTTCGATTTTGCAGCATTGACCATGCGTATCTGTCATGGTCCATTCCGTAGCTACGCCTAGGGTATTTTAGGTAATCGTCGTTAAGCGTTGCCATACGTATTGTTTTTAGCGTGTATGTCGGCTAGGGCCACATCGTAATAGTTATCTAAAAAGTATTGTGCAATTTCCTTCCCCGTAGTCACCCAAACATCTGAATGACCCGTAATATATTCGAGTGCTTCCTCATAGGCTTTGATGCGATGAGCATTACTTACCTGATAATTATGGGTGGGAATACACATGATCGTTCCACTCTCTGCACCTTCTTTATATAATCTGTCGAAGTTGTCTTTGAGTTCTTTGCCGTATCTACGCGGGGTGATTTTCTGTACCAAATAAGCAATGGTATCGTTCATTTCTAGTGAATACGGAATGGAAGCAAATTTCTTTCTACTTCTAAGATGAATAGGCGTAGGTTGGTCGTCATGGAACAAATCGCAAGAATAGAAACCTGCTTCCTCGCCAAAAAGTTCCGTGCCTGCTTCCGCAAATAAGTCCAAAGTATTTTCTGAATGTGACAATGCGGGAGCTAAATAACCTGCACATTTTTGACCCGTATGCTTATAAATAGTTTCTATAGAATCTTTAATCATCTCGTACTCTTGTACTTCGGTCATTCCATAGGTATATCTCGTGTTGTAAATACCATGACTAAAGAACTCCCAATCACGCTCTTTGCACATTTCAATGATTTCAGGATGATGGTCACACAAGGCCGTTGACAATGATATCGAACCCCGAATACTATATTTTTCTAAGAGTTCCATCTGGCGCACATGACCTACTCGATTTCCCCAATCACGACTGGAATAGCCTGGCAAGGCAGGACTTGGTTGTGGCCAAGGTTTTCGAAAAGGATTATCTGGTGGATATAATTCGTAAAACTCAATATTCGGAGCTACCCAAAAGGCAACTTTAGCTCCATTTGGCCATTCAATCTTTGGCCTGTTTTGGTAGGGCCAATAATCGTAATATTCTGGGTCTTCCATCATAAGTTATTGACTATTTAACCAAGTGAGTACCTGTTCGAATTCTAATACGTCACAGTATTTCAAAGATAAATCGGTTAGGTTAGCGTAGTGATAGCTCTCATGTTTATCGGCAACACATTCTTCTGGAATAATCGTTCTATAGCCTCGTGATAAGGAGTCTACTCCTGCGGCACGAACGCAACCCGATGTGGAACCACCAGTTAGCACAATAGTATCTATTTGATGCCAAACCAAAAGCGATTGTAGCGGCGTTTCGAAAAAAGGCGAGGGCATCTTCTTTTCATAGAAAACGTCAGTAGAATGATCTAAAATCAAACGGTCATCTAAGGCTGCGCGCTCCGAACCGAATTTAATATTCTGCAAACTATCTGGCGTATCTGTTCGCGTTCCCCAAATTCCCGCGTCAGCTGCAGTATCCATATAGGCAACATTGGTCCATACTACAGGCCAACCTAAGCCTCGAAATTTGGCAGCTAACGCATTTACATAATCGAGTTGTTTTGGGTCAGCTTCATAGGCAGTTTTAAAGAGGTCGGTTCTCGTGTATGCTTTCTGAATATCAATATTGACCAAAGCAGCTTTTTTACCAAAGCCGAACCGCTTTCGAGTAGGATTCGCCTTGACCTCAAAATAAAGTTCTTTGGCGGTTTTATCGGTGGTTTGCATTTTTGTCCCTTTCATCTGTGTGCTAGTTTATAATTTTGGTAGCAATCGTTTTGTTATTCCTACTCCATTCACTCCAAGAGCCTACATAGAGTTTTGGAATTTCCAATCCTGCATGGGCTATTGCTAGAATTGAATGGCAGGCAGTCACACCTGAGCCACAATGAAATATTCTATTTTCCTTGGGGATATCGCCAAACAGCTGGGTGTACTTTTGGTGTAGTTCTTCTGGAGATTTAAATAGTCCGTTGCCATCCAAATTCTCAGCGAAAGGAACATTAACTGCTCCAGGAATATGCCCAGCAATGAGGTCAAGGGGTTCAAATTCTCCATTGTACCTCGGTGTTGCACGAACGTCTACAACGATATGCTTTTCATCTTGGGAAACTTGCTCAACTTCGGCAATTTCTGCTAAGGGAAGCTTCCAGGAATCGACTTGGTACCTCTCAACTGGATTTGGTTTTACATCAGCAGAATTAATCGCGAAACCTTGCTTTTCAGCTTCTTGAATTCCGCCATTCAGTACCTGAACTTTTTCATGGCCGATAGCTTTGAGCATCCACCAGAAACGGGCAGAAGCATTTGCTCCACCTTTATCGTCATAAATTACTATATGACTTTCTTTAGCCATTCCTAAATCCGAAATGGTCTTAGCAAAATCTTCAATTTGAGGAAGTGGGTGTCGTCCGCCATGCGAAGCATCTTCATGTATTTCGGAAAGATCAACATTTAAATCTACAAAAACAGCTCCATCGAGGTGCTTTGCTTGATATTTTGAAAGGGCATCAGAACCACTACTGGCATTTACGATTACGAGATTGCTAGCATCGCGCAACGATAGCAATTCATCTATTTGAATAATAGGAGACATTAGTTTACTTTTTTCGCTCTTTTACTTTTGAAGACTGCATGGAAATTATTTTCCACACATCCTCATGTTTTGTCCATACTACAGTAAGACGGAATTTACCCTTTGGGAAATCTTTGTACTTCCGCTCATTAATGTAGTTTGTAATAACTACTTCATTTGAAACTTCCAAAAATTGAAAATCCGAACTTTCGTAGCTTTCAAAAGTGTTTTTGATATTTTCTAAAGCTACATCCTTTTTGTAAATTTTACCGCTTTGCGAAGTCAATATTAAATCAGGATGATACAAAGCATCCGCGATGGAGACATCGCTATTGAGATGCGCCGTTCGCAGGGCATCGATTTGTTCTTTTATTTTCGTTTCTACTCCCTGAGCAGAGATGAAACTTGATAACAGCAGAGCGATGAAGAGGAATGTTATTTTTTTATAATTCATGGCCCTATTCTGTTTTGACGATGCCTGCTTCCACCATTTTGCTGATGGTAGCTTCATCAATGTTCAATTCTTTTAAAACTTCAGCTGTATGCTCGCCAATTTTCGGGGGGTCCATTCGAATACCCGAGCGTGTTCCTTTATATTCCAGTGGAAATTTGGGAAGCTTTGTTGTTTTTCCATTGGGCATGGTAACATGCAATAAACTATTCCCTTCATTCAGCTGTACATCGTCAAACAAATCTTCAGGTTGACTGATAGGCGCAAAAGGAATATGCCCTTTATCGCAACGGTTAATGATTTCATTTTTGGTCAAGGCTTTGAAACGTTCGTCAAGCGCCGGTAAGAACCAGTCACGCTCATCAATACGTTTGTTATTCGTTTCTAGGCGTTCATCGCTGCCCCAATCGCCCCATTCAAATACTTCACATAGTCGTTTCCAGTGTTTGTCACTAATGATTCCCACAAACACTTTGCTGTTGTCTTTGGTGTCAAATACTTTGTAAATAGACCAGGCACTCACACGCGATGGCATCGGTGGAATCTTATAATCGATCTGGGATGCATATGCCATATGTTGTCCCATTAAGAAAGCACAAGTCTCGAAAAGTGCCGATTTTACAAATCCGCCCTCAGCTGTTTTCTCACGTTCGTACAAGGCTTGAAGAATACCGATGTAGCCAAACATTCCCCCGGTAATATCAATAACGGAAGTTCCAGCACGCAGGGGGTCTCCTTTACGTCCGGTCATGTAAGCAAGGCCACCCATCATTTGAACAACTTCGTCCATTGCGTGTCTTTTCTCGTACGGACCACTTAAAAATCCTTTTAATGAACAATAAATCAATTTGCTGTTAAAGGTTTTGAGTTTTTCGTAACCTAAGCCAAGTCGGTCCATCGTGCCCGGACCAAAATTCTCAACCACAACATCATATTCTTTTACCAAATCATAGATCAGTTGAATGCCTTCTGCTGATTTCAAATCAACCGCCAAACTTTTTTTGTTGCGGTTGTAAAACCAAAAATAGCCGGTGCCGAAACCTTTTAATCTTCTTGTATTATCACCTTTTGTTGGCTCCACATGCACGACTTCAGCACCCATATCGGCCAGTAGTAAACCTGTACATGGCCCCATCACGGCATGTGTGAATTCCAATACTTTAATACCTTTTAGGGGTGCACTATGCATTGTCGATTGTTTTAATAGATTCATATGCTTTTTTTGGAACAACTTCTAACTCAGTTTTGAAGGTGCTGTTCCAGCGGTTAAGAAACCCGAAAAGTGAGATCACGCCCATTATTTCTACAATGGCCGCATCGCAAAAATGCGTTTTCAAATCTTCAAAATCACTATCTGAAACTTGATTGGGTACCATGCCCGATTTTAAGGCAATATTCAAAGCTGATCTTTCTTTATCGGAAAAAAGTGGAGAGGTCTGAAAATTCCAAAGGGACTTCATTTTTTCTTCTGAAATACCACTCTTTTTGGCGCTGAAGGCGGTATGTGCACTGCAATACTCACAACCTGCCGACAGGCTTGAAATATGGCCGATCATTCGTTTTAGACCCGCATCAATATATCCTTCGTCATAAACTGCTTTTGCCAAACTAAAAAAAGAAATCAGCAAATTGGGTTTGTGCGCCATGATTAATCCATCATTCGGTTGAAAGCCCATCCATTTTTCCGCTTGTTTAAAAAGTGGTGCTAACTCACTGGTTTCATAATCTGGTATTGGCGTAATTCTGCTCATTGCTAAAGGGAGTAATCTCCGTGTTTTGTTAGGTAATTTACTAAGCCACCCTCACCTAAGATATTTATCATAATATCGGGGAGTTTAGTGGCAGTGTAGGTCACATCTGTGGTCAAGTCTTTTACAATACCAGACTTTAAATCAATGTCGAGCTCGGCTCCTTTTTGAATGTTGTGATCGGCAATTTCCAAAACAGGCAACCCAATATTAATAGCGTTTCGAAAAAAAATTCGAGCGAAGTCTTTTGCAATTACAACCGAAACCCCCGATTTTTTTATAGCTAAGGGAGCTTGCTCTCTTGAAGAACCACAACCAAAATTGATGCCGGCTACAAGGATATCTCCTTTCTGAACAATCTTGTTAAAATTAGGATCTAAATCTTCAAGTACATGATTGGCTAAGGTGGTCATGTCCAAAGTCTTAGTATATTTTCCCGGAATGATACGGTCCGTATCAATATGGTCACCGTAAACATGTGCTTTCGCTTTGATATTTGTTTTTACGCTACTCATCTTATACCAAGTATTTTTTAGGATTCACAATTTGTCCTTCCAAGGCAGATGCTGCAACCGTTGAAGGAGCCCCCAAATAAATATTTGAATTGGGATTGCCCATTCTTCCTCTAAAATTTCGATTCGCGGCAGATATAACTACTTCTCCATCAGCAGGAACACCCTGGTGCGTTCCTACGCAAGGTCCGCAACCCGAAGTTATCAATGATGCACCAGCTTCAATCAAAGTGCTCATTGTGCCATTACCAATAGCATCTAACAAAACGCTTTGTGATGCGGGCGCAATCACCATGCGCACATCGGGATGTATTTTTTTACCTTTCAGAATTGCAGCGGCAATATCTAAATCCTCCAATCGGCCATTACAGCAGGTTCCAATGAAGGCATAGTTGATTTTCGTGCCTTCATAGTTCGAAATGTTATGCACGTTATCTGGAGATTCTGGGGCACTAACCTGAGGTTCCAATTCAGAGACATCGAAATTAAATGTTTTGACATAGGTGGCATTTGCATCTGGAGTTATGGCTTCATAATCGTAGTCCAATTCCAATCCTTTTGGATGAACAATTCCGGTTTTGGCCCCCATTTCGGACGACATGTTCGCAATGGTCATTCGGCTTGCCAGACTTAAGCCTTCAAAAGCTGCTCCAGTAAATTCAATGGCTTGATAGGTCGCTCCTGAAACGGTTATTTTTCCTACCAAAAACAAAATCAAGTCTTTTGCGGTTACGCCCTCCTGTAGTTTTCCAGAGCAATTGATTTGTATGGTTTGTGGCACTTTCAGCCAGATTTTTCCGGTCAGCATGGTTGCGGCTAAATCCGTAGAACCAACACCACAAGCGAAGGCATTCAATGCTCCATAAGTAGGCGTGTGAGAATCTGCTCCAATAAAAATATCTCCCGGTTTTACATAGGCGTTTTCTACCATGACCTGATGGCAAATACCTTCACCAATTTCAAACAAACGCATGCCTTGTTCTTTTGCAAAGTCGCGCATCATCTTATGCAAATTCGCGATGCGTTCGTTAGGCGAAGGAGCGGCATGGTCAATAATCAGAGCACATTTATCAGGATTGAAAACCTTTTTTCCATCCATCTCGCGAAAGGCTTTTATTGTTAGCGGCCCCGTAGTGTCACTCGCCATACAGCCATCTACTTCACTAACCACGAGTTCACCAGCATATACCTTTTTGCCGACGTGATTAGATATAATTTTTTCTGAAATTGTCTGTCCCATTAAATCATTTTGATGTCTTCCTTGTCAATTAGCTGGTACAACTGTCCTGGGAGTTTATGCCCCATTGTTGTTTCCAATTCTCTACTTATTTCTGCTATTTTATGGATATTCAACCCTGTTTCGTAGCCCATTTGGTGTGCTGCGTGTGCGGTATCTTCTGTGGCTATATTTCCGGTAGCACTCTTTATGAATGGGCATCCGCCTAAGCCGCCGAAGGCTGTATCAAATATGCGAACACCGGCTTCCGTCGCTGCATAAAAATTGGAATACCCCTTGTTTTCTGTATTGTGTAAATGAAGAATCACGGGAATGTCTCCTGCTTTTTCGACCACTTTTTGCATGAGCGCACCCAATTGCTTGGGGTTTCCCATTCCTGTAGAATCAGCCAGCGCCAATTCGTCAATTCCCATATCTAAATGATGGTCTACCATGTCTAAAACGTGGTTTGTGTCAATATGTCCTTCATAACGACATCCAAAGGCACATTGAATTCCTCCTCGAACAGTAATTCCATTCGCTTTGGATAGCTGTACCATTTCTTTGAACGCAGCTTTGGCTTCGTTAAGTGTCAATCTTGCATTCTTTTGACTATGGGTGTTGCTAGCAGAAATGGAGCACGCCAAATGGTCAAGTCCTGCAGCGATACCTCTTTCAACCCCTTTTAAATTCAACACCAAACCACTATAAACCACACCTTCTTTCTTATTCAATTGTTCACAGACTGCTTCTGCGTCAGCCATTTGAGGCACCAACCGGGGATGAACGAAAGAGGTAACTTGAATACGAGTCAAGCCTGCATCTACCAAACGGTCAATATATTCCAACTTTTTTTCCGTTGGAATAACCTCCTCAAGTGTTTGAAATCCATCGCGAAGTCCTTGTTCTTCGAGTATAATTTTGTTTACATTCATAAAGAATTAACTGCTTTCAAAATTAGTTAACTAAGTTAACTAATTTTAATGAAACTAGGTCAGTTTATCCGAAATAATAGTTAACTTTATTAACTAATTTAGAAGTGATACTATGAAGGTACGAAATCCAAGAACGGGAGAATACGACTATGACTTGATGGAAGATGCTACCGAATTGATAGCGGAGAAAGCAGAGGAAACTCGTGCAGCGCAGAAAGCATGGCGAAATCTTACTATTGGCGAGCGTGTTGCGGTCTTACAAAAGTGGTTGGGTAGCTTTACTGAATTTCAAACTGAAATAGCCGAGCAATTGGCTATTGATACCGCACGAAAAAGAATAGCTGCAGTTGAGACAGGAGGTATTATTGGTTTGATGCAAGCTTGGAGTTATCGTGCACCTCAGTTATATAATCCTCCGGCAGAGCGACCTTCTGCCTCCGCAACTACCGTACAAATTCGACAACAATGGGTCCCTTATAGTTTGGTAGGTGTGATTAGTCCGTGGAATTTTCCATTGTTATTGGCTCTCATAGATACCATTCCGGCCTTACTTGCTGGTTGTGGTGTTTTATTGAAGCCAAGCGAGGTTACACCTCGCTTTATGGACGGACTTGAAAAGAGCATTGCTGCGGTTCCTGAATTGGCTGCCGTTTTAAAATTGGTTAGAGGCGGTGCAGAAGCCGGTAAGGCTGTGGTGAATTCAGTCGATGCCATTTGTTTTACGGGGAGTGTGCCTACAGGGAAAAAAATTGGAGCAGTTTGTGCCGAACGCTTTATTCCAGCTTTTTTGGAACTGGGCGGAAAAGACCCAGCAATAGTTTTGAAAGATGCAGATATGGAAGTTACTACCGATGCCATTCTTAGAAGTTGCGTTGGAGCGACCGGCCAGGCTTGCCAGTCTCTAGAACGTATTTATGTAGCTGAGACCATTCATGACCAGTTTGTAAACGAAATCACTGCCAAAGCGGAGACGGTTACCATGACTATTAACCCAGAAGAGGGACAAATGGGCCCCTTAATTTTTCAGGCACAAGCGGAAAAGATACAAGAGCAAATTGATGATGCTTTGTCGAAAGGAGCAAAGCTATACACCGGAGGTAAAGTCGAGGACATCAATGGTGGGCTATGGTGTCGTCCTACGGTATTGACCAACGTCACTCACGATATGAAGGTGATGACCGAAGAGACTTTTGGCCCTGTCATTCCTATTATGGCATTCAAAACGGAAGAAGAGGCGCTTCACCTGGCAAACGATAGTATTTATGGTTTGTCGGCATCTGTTTTTTCCAAAAATAATGACAAGGCTATTGAAATTGCGTCGCAATTGGAAGTTGGCGCTGTAAGTATTAATGACGGCAGCCTAACCAACAAAGTCTATGATGCTGAGAAAAACTCATTTAAAGAATCAGGTATTAATGGCTCCAGAATGGGCGACGCCGGTTTTTTAAGGTTTTTTAGAAAGAAAGCTATACTGATTCAAACCGCACTGCCCGAAAAGATGGCCGATTTTGAGGAAAGCTCCTTTTAAAATTTTAAAATAGCCTATATGCATATGACAAATTCAAGTATGACCTTCTATTTGTTTTTGTTATGCTGGTACACTGTTGTTGGTCAAGGGTCATTACCGGCAAGTACCCCTTCTAACGATTCGATTACTCCTCCCAATATCCAACGGATTAAAATTGCCACCGTGGTTACCAAAGATGTTGATTCCGCTAAAGAGATTTACAGGAATTGGTTGGATTACCAGGTAGTAGAGGAAGGAACCATCTCCCGACAATTGGCGAATAGTTGGGGACGCCCTAAAGCTGCTTATAAGCCATTTGCTATGCTGCAACCAAAGAGTGGTGATGATGTATATCTTAGACTGATAGAGGGTCCCGTACCTAAAGACTATAGAGCCCTAACGACTTTTGGCTGGAACGCTATTGAGATTATTGTTGAAGATCCAGATGCCATTTATGAAAAATTAAAAAATAGCCCTTTTGTACATCTAGGCGGTCCCGACTATTTAGGAGATGGATTATCCTCAATCCGAGCGGTACAATTTAAAGGCCCCTCAGAAGAGGTTTTCTATTTTACTACGGATACGGGTGACCGTACCAAATCTACCTTGTTAACTCCTAGGTCATTCGTCGATAGGCCATTTATTATGGTTCTTGCTGGACCAGACCACAGCACTTTGACTGATTTTTATGTTACAAATTTTGGTGCTCTTGAAACCTTTTCCATTGATACGCCCATCCCTCTTATTGCTGCTGCGCAAAAATTGAAGAAGAATTACGAGTTCCCATTAAGTCTGGTTAGGTTGGGTGCTTTTAGCAATTCAATTGAGATAGATGGTTATCCCAAAACAGCCGGAAGACGTCAGACCGCGAAGGGAGAATTGCCTCCAGGTGTTTCAATAACTTCATTTACAATTCGCAATCTTGATTTAGTAAATTCCGAGTTGTTTGTAAGCCCCCCAATGAAAGTTTTAGGCATGGGATACAATGGAAATCGGATGGCCACAATAATTGGGCCTGCTGGAGAATTGGTTGAGCTTATAGAAGAATAACAACCTTGAATGACAAGCTTGTAAATGCAAAGCGGATGTACCTTAGTAGCATCCGCTTTTTTACTTAACTTAAACTAACTCAAACATAAATCGACAGTAAACTTTATTGGTATAGCAATTTTAGTTTTTCGCCTCCTTCATATTAAAATGAATATCCTACGGTAAATAAAACACGTTTGGGATTTTGAGTTACGGCGAAAGCTAACTGATTCGTATAATTGGGATCTGCTATCGTAGACTGAATCACCTCATCTAAACCGCCTCCAGTAAATATATTCTGAGCATTGGTGCCATCAAATACATTCTTTACCAATAAAGAAAGTCTAATTTCATCATCGCCTAAAGGAAATTTCACGTAGGCCCCTGTATTATATACAGAGAGACTTTGATCGTTGTAAATATTTGCATTATCATAATAAAGTCCTGTATACGTAAACCCACCAAAATTGGCACCCCAATTTTTTCCATTATAAGCCAAATTCAGATTAAAGATGGTCTTAGGTTGTTGCCTTACCTGATTTCCGGAAAGGTCTAGTGCCGTCGCGCCACCTTGATTCACTAGATTTAAATCAAGAGGATTTCCCGCATCATTGATTGCCGTAACCGTAGCATCATCAATACCTTCGATGAAATCATCAAATTCTGAATTTTGAAGCGTAAAACTACCGCTCAGCAACAAACCTTTAACCATTTTAGGTGTATAAGCGAGCGCAATTTCAGCTCCATTAATTTTGTATGAACCAGCAGGACGATCTACAAAACCGCCTACATCGTTATCAAAAATTGTCGATACACTATTATCAATATTGGTGTTAAAATAGGTAGCATCTAGCGTCAAATCTCCAAGGCCAGCTCGGTAGCCTATTTCAAAATTTTTGACCAATTCGTTATCCAAAAATTCATCATCTACTTCATCAACTGTTTGAAAGGTAAATGAACGTGTAAAGTTTGCGTAGACTGCGGAGGTTTCACCCGTTAAATAATTCGCTCCTATTGAGAATGAATAATCGGTTAGCTTTATTTCATTTTCTTCTTCCGTGCCAGGATCAAAGTCAATTGAATTCTCTCTTATTTCTTCCGGATTGTTGTTGATGTATCCCTTTTGCCAATCGTAACGGAAACCGGCGTTGATACTTAATTTTTCATTAAACACCATTTCATCTCCTAAAAATATACCTGTTGCGGTCTCTTCTCTATGCGAAGAAGTGTTTGAAATGTAAACCGTTTGCGGAAGTGTTGGATCACTAAAAGAACCGTTACCAAAACCAAATAAAGTAGTAAATGTAGGTCTCGGACTTACATTAGATCCGTAAAAATAATTAAAGCCTAAACGATCTCTTTTCGCATCACTGTAATACAGCCCAAATGTAAGATTATGCTCAGATGAATCTCCTTGGATTTGTTTGCTAATTCTCGTTTCAGTCAATAGCTCCCTATTTTGATTGAGGGCATTAGCATTTAATCGTGTGGTAGTGTCAGCTTGCTCGAAAATCGTAGTGAGGTTCAAGTCGTTAATATCACGAAGAAAGAAGTCATTGTACCGTATTTTTTCAGAAAAGTACCATTCATTACCTAAATGAAAAGTGGCATCCGCACCGAAATTAATACCTTTAGCTCTTTCTATACTTTCTGCTGGATTCCAAGTTAATGCACCACCACCTGCTGCGTTGGTAACTGGGGCAGTATTAAAGAAAGCTTGTCTTACACCTAGATTTTGGTTCAAAACCATTGATCCTAACGGATTATTGTAGAAAGTACTTCTGGCATTCCAACCTTCCGCCAAACTTTCGTTTTGCATATCCCAAACCGTACCTATGATGTTTTGGAACTGATTATTAAAGTAACCGGTATAGAATCGAATACGACTTTTATCTGATATTAACCAATCAACATTGGCTCTTAGTTGAAAGCCTTTGTCTTTATTCGCTTGCTCTTTAACACCCGAATCTTGAATGACATAGCCACCAATGTTGTACCGGAGCTTATCAGAAAGCGGACCATTAAGATTGAAATCTGCTCTGTAATCTAAGTCGCCGTCATAAATGTGGCCGTCGTTGGCCGTGTTGTTGTATTTGGTGATGGAAAAGGAACCTTTGGTTTCAGTACCACCCGTCTTTGAGATTATGTTAAGAGCCCCAGCAGCTGAGGATCGGCCAAATAGGGTAGCAGCCGCCCCACGAACTACCTCGATACGCTCAACATTAGGATCGAGCCCAAAGAACTCTTGAGTTCCGCCAGATTGATTGGCAATACCTGATACCGGCATACCATCGATTAAGGTAGTTACAAAGTTACCACCTGGGAATCCCCTAATATTAAATCCACCTTTTCTTCCTTGTGATTCATCAATAGTGACCCCTGGGGTGTTTTGAAGGGCCTCTGAGAATGATTCAGGTTTTATAGTTTCAAGTTCTGCTATTCCAACAGTGTTTACTGATGTAGTGGTCTGAAGTTTCCGAACTGGCTTTCTTGTTGAGGATACCACCACTTCATTTAGTAGACTTACATCTTCCTGTAGTTGAACGTTAACTGTTGTTCCCGATACAGTGACTTGTTTGCGGCCGAAACCGATATAGGATACTATAAGTACGTCCCCGTCTGAAGCTTGTATACTGTAATTTCCATTATCGTCAGTGACCACGCCTGTCGATGTGCCCTGAACTTGTACCGTTGCTCCCAAGATGGGAAGATTGTTGTCATCTGTTACAGTTCCCGTTACTGTTCCTTGTGCAAAAACTCCTGCAGAACAGAGCAAAAAACTGAATAAACAGACCAAATTCATAATTTTCTTAGTTCTCATAAGGTTTGAATTACTGGTTTAGAATTAGTTTACTTTGCCCATTTTTAAAGACTTCAGGCTAGAAATTGTCTTGTTTTTTACGTTAAAAATGTCATAAATACTTCACCAATATAATAATTAATTATGTTAATGGTTAATATAATTAACTATTTTTTTAAAAATTTTCCTTTTGATGTTTTTCAAGCAGATTTTTAATGATTTTAATAAAGGGATAGATACTAAAAGGAAGGATTCTTAATAAATACACTCAAATATTGAAAGGATCTTAGGAATGTTCAGCAAAGTTTTGCTTGAGATAATCTTGATATTTCTTGATGATATCTTTGCGCTCATCATCAGATATTCTGGAGACTGAATATCCAATAAAGGGAGAAAGCACTTCAAAGCCAACTAACCCTAAAATTCCTTCATTGATGTTGCGAAGTATATTTTCGAGAGAACGCCCATGTGCTCCCTCCGAAGTATAAAAAGAAGCCGGACTTCCAGTTGTGATACTAAGAAATGCTCTTTTTCCTTTGAATCTACCATCTTTATATAGGCCATAATCCCCTCCGTAGGCAAAACCATAAGCAAGAATTCGGTCTACCCAGCCCTTTAAAATACCAGGCATATCAAACCACCATAAGGGAAAATTGAATATTAAAACATCGGCTTTGATGAGGTCTTCCATTTCTGTTTTTACATCATCTGCAAAGGAATTGGTATTGTTTGCGGTGAATTGTGCTATGGCATATTTGTAATAGGTTGCATCTGATGGATTTTTAAAATCGTGCTTGCCAGCGACGGGATTAAAACCTTTTTGATACAAATCTGAAATAGACACTGAGTGTCCTGCACTTTCAAAGTATTCCGTTGCCACTTTAACCAAACTACTGGAAAAAGAATTCGGATTCTCATGCGCATGCACAATCAAAATTTTCATGGTATTCGGTTTTAATACAAAGGACGAATTAAAATTAGTTAATAAAGTTAACTAATTTTAGGTATATTTAGTGCCTCTCTGATAATTTGAAATATTAAAATTTAGTGTTATGAAGTCATTGCTATACATAGGTATGTTTTTTGTTTTAATAGGATGCAAACAAACAGATAAGTCTGAAGCTTCGATAGAATCTTCCGATTCCCAATCAGAAGCTGTTCATCCATGGGCTGAAAAAGCTTCCTACCAAAATGCGCCGGAAGTATTAAAAGATTGGGTCGATGGTCGTGCGGGTACTGGTGACCCAGTTCACTGGGTAGCAGATGGTGGAGTATATGAATACCCATCAGGTAAAAAATTGTTCGGAATGATTGGTTTCGATAGCTCTACGGTTATTTGGCCTGATGAACCGGGGGAAAAGATTATCCATTTAACAAGAAAGACCTTTGCGTATACCGACCCTGATACCGGAGAGGTGTTAACGGCATACAAAGGTCAACCTGTTACGCCAATAGCCTATCCCTATCAGATGATAACGTATCGCTTGGAGAATGATAGAATTTATGGTGATGTGGAACAAGGGGTTGGTGATCGCGTGCAGACAATAAAATCAGAAGATGGGATTCCCTATAGGAAAATGGGCAGTGGTTATATTTTCAATGCCTCTGTATTTTTAGATTTTCCTTTACCCACAGGGAAACAGTATCAGGCATGGGAAAACTATGACTTCTTTTTTCAGCCAGAGGGCAGTGTCGACGAACCACATCAAATGGCATGGCAACGTTATGGCTCTTTACCTCCTTGGGCAGGAATGCCAGATAAGAAAGCAATTATACAATTGCATTCTTGGCGTGTAGAAAGTCATGATGAATTTCCTGAAAAACTACTGGCATGGGCAAAAAAGGAGAAACCGAAATGGCTGAATCCTCCAAAAGATGTGGCTGAGGTACGAGCACTTCAGCAAGGAGAGGCAGGTGCTGGTTGGGGTAGGTAAAAATGAACCGGCAGAGGTTCAGGCGTCAAATGCAAAATATGTTTTTTGCTGAATGCCCTAAGCGGATAAAAATGCATCAATAATTTCGGCACATTCTTTGGGTTTGTCAAAAAACAAGAATGCGCCACCATTATCTATGACTTGCCTTTCTGCCTTAGGAATTATATCTAAAAGATTTTCTTGATTGCTGACAAACTCGTCTAGTAAACCTTGCAAGAGCAAAACAGGTACGTTTAGATTTTCGAGAGCCGTTAGTCGGTTCCACTTCAAAACGGCATGATGGGCATCATAAGGTCGCATCCGCGTCATCACACTATTTAAAAAAGGTCTTAGAACAACCTTTACATGGGCTTCAGGCATATAGGCTAAATAGCGTTGCCATGCTAATAATAAGGACTCCCCATTTTTATCAAGTTCCACCTTTTTTTTACTTGCCAGATTTTTTGAAAATTCTTTCTTTTCTTCTTCAGATTTTAATCCGCTCGTACCAGAAAGGATGACTTTCTCAGTTCGTTCCGGAAATCGGAAGGCAAAGTTCATGGTCATTAGCGCGCCGCCATGATGTCCAAGAACACTACACTTTTCGATGTTCAAATGTTTTACAACAGCCAAGGCAACATCTGTAAATTCCTCAACGCCAGGTTCGCTGCTTGGGTCACTTGATAAACCATGCCCAGGCAAATCGAAAATGATAAGTTGGTACTTATTTACTAAATAAGGTATAAGTGCGGCATATTCTTCCATGGAGGAAGAAGATTGATGAATCAATAAGAGCGCCGGACCCTCGCCAGCTGTTCCAAAATGAATTTGACCGTTGGCGGTGTCAAGATATCCTCTTTTCAATTGTCTATTTGCTGTTGTCTGAAACAATACTTTTTCGTTCATCTTATTTTCCTTGGTTTAATAGCGCATCATTTAATGTCAAAAATGGGAATCAAGAAATAATTTTATCTCACTAAATATAGTTAATTATATTAATGATTAATAATATTAACTAATTTTTAATTACATTAGTACGGTATAAGCGATGCATAATTAGAGTACTATGAATTCAATAGCCGTAGCAAAAGACCAGGAGTGGCAAGAAGAATTACAGGAATGGATAGCCTCAATTGAAGAGGTTATCGAAGATCAGGGAGATGAACAGGCCGCTGACCTTATTCGAGAATTGCGGGCATTGGCCATTCGTAAAGGAGTGAAATTGGCTGGTGAGGCGTTAAACTCTCCCTATATAAACACAATCAGCGCAAGGCATCAACCACCCTATCCAGGTGATACGGTAATCGAAAATAAAATTGAGAATATCAATCGATGGAATGCGATGGCTATGGTCTTACAAGGCTACGATAGTGGCGAAGGTGTAGGAGGACACATTGCCACCTATGCTTCTGCAGCCAGTATGTATGAAGTAGGATTTAATCATTTCTTTCGGAAAAAATCAGATGATTATGGTGGAGATTTGGTTTCCCTACAACCTCATGCTGCCCCAGGTGTTTATGCCAGAGCACTATTGGAAGGAAGATTGACAGAAACCAATCTGAAAAACTTTAGACGCGAATTGCAGGCCGGTGGCGGATTGCCCTCCTATCCGCATCCAAGAAGATTGCCTGAGTTTTGGGAAATTCCTTCAGCCTCGATGGGTCTTATCGGTGTAAGCGCCATTTACCAAGCACGATTTAAAAAATACCTTGAGAACAGAGGTTTAAAAGAAAAAAACGGGGGAAAAATATGGGCATTTGTTGGAGATGGTGAAATGGATGAGCCCGAAACCTTGGGTACCTTAAACATAGCGGTTCGTGAGCAACTTGATAATCTCGTTTTGGTAGTGAATTGTAATCTGCAACGTTTAGATGGTCCTGTTCGAGGAAATGGAAAAGTGATTCAAGAATTGGAACGTAGTTTTTTAGGTGCCGGGTGGAATGTGACCAAGGTGATTTGGGGTAGTGAATGGGATGCACTTTTAGAACGTGACCAAAAGGGAATCTTGGTTGATCGAATGAACAAAGCACTTGATGGTGACTATCAAATGTATTCGGTTCTTCCAGGTAATGAAGTGCGTCAACACTGGGTGAAAGATAATCCCGAATTGGAGAAACTGATGCATTCTCTTTCGGATGAGGAAATCAGAACGATAAAACGTGGCGGACACGATTATAAAAAGATATATGCCGCTTTTGATAAAGCTGCCAAGCCCAACGGAAAACCTAGTGTAATTCTAATGAAGACACTTAAAGGCTATGGGATGGGAGATTCTGGGGAAGGTAAAAACACCACCCATCAGAAAAAGAATATGAGCGCTGATGAGCGTATCGCTGCTGCCAAAAGATTCGGAATCCCTTTAAGTGAGGCAGATGCTGCTAAAGCTAAATTTTATGTGCCAGACGAGGATAGCGCTGAGATAACTTATCTCAAGAAAAAGCGATATGAGCTTGGCGGTTATTTACCAGAACGGAAAGATGAGGCGCCATCAATTAAGACTCCAGGAGAAGAACTTTGGGGAGAATTTTTCACGGGCACAGCGGGTCGTTCGGTATCAACGACGATGGTTTTGGTACGAATCATTACCAAACTTTTACGTCAAGATGGAATTAAAGAATATATAGTGCCCATAATTCCTGATGAGGCACGTACTTTCGGTTTGGACGGATTGTTCCGCTACGCGGGAATTTACCAACCCAAAGGTCAACTCTACAAACCAGTCGATGCCGATAGTATCTCGTATTATAGGGAAAGTATCGACGGTCAAATTCTTCAGGAAGGTATCTGTGAAGCGGGAGCCATTGCTTCCTTTATGGCAGCAGGGTCGGCCTACTCACTACATGGATTGCCGATGATTCCGTTTTATGTCTTCTATTCCATTTTTGGTTTCCAGCGTGTTGGTGATATGATTTGGGCCTGTGGTGATATGATGTGTAAAGGTTTTTTGATAGGGGGTACTTCTGGAAGAACTACTTTGAACGGTGAAGGGGTTCAGCATCAAGATGGACACTCTCATGTTCTTTCGAGTATCGTTCCGAATATGAAAAGCTATGACCCTTCATTTGCTTACGAATTGGCTTTGATTGTGAAGGATGGAATTCATAGCATGTATGAATTGCAGAAAAAGATATTCTATTATATCACGGTGACCAATGAAAACTATCCCATGCCAATGATGCCGGAAGGAGTAGAAGAAGGAGTAATCAAAGGAATGTACCGTTATGAGAAATCCACCAAAAAAATAGCCAAAGGGCGCAAAGCACATTTAATGGGTAGTGGTTCGATTATGATTCAGGTCATAGAAGCAAAAAACCTTTTGGAAGATATGGGTATTTCAACAGATATCTGGAGTGTCACCAGTTACACCGAATTACAGCGCGACGCACAAGATGTAGAACGTAAAGGATTGCTTTCTGCCGACGGAAAACGACCAAAAGCATACGTTGAAAAATTGTTGGAAAATGAAACTGGTGCGTTTGTATCGGTATCGGATTATGTGAAACAATGGGCACATGGTATTTCTAAATGGATGCCGAAGGCTTACCACGTTCTTGGTACAGATGGCTATGGTTTAAGCGAGGCAAGAATCGATTTAAGAGATTACTTCGAAATCAGTCCGAAATTCATTGCTTTGGCAGCATTGCAACTACTTCGTGATGAAGGAGCCGTTACTGCCAAAGAAGTGAAGGACTTTATCAAGAAGCACAAAATAGATAAAGATAAAATCAATCCAGCAAGCTAAATCTCGAGATAATGACCGAATTAAAACTACCCGAATTGGGGGAAGGCATCGAAAGCGGTACGGTGATAAATATCATGGTTAAGGTAGGAGATGCTGTAAAAAAGGAACAGTCTTTATTGGAAGTCGAAACCGATAAAGTAGTGGTCGAAGTACCTTCAGATGCAGAGGGTATAGTGACTGAGATTTTGGTGAATGAGGGAGATCAAGTTTCCCAAGGTGTTGCTATTATACGTTTGGAGGGAGAAAGTACCTCGGAAGTTGAAGAACCCGGGGTTGAGGAAGTCGCAACCGAATCCGTAAGCATGGCTGTAGTTGCAACGCCTGAAGTAAAATCAGATGTTGTAAAAAAAACTAGGTCGGTCAAACCATCCGTTTTTGAAATAACACTCCCCTCGTTGGGAGAAGGCATTGAAATAGGAACTATTATTGCAATTCATGTCAACGAAGGGGATTCAATTGTTGCTGAGCAAACTTTAATGGAAGTGGAGACCGACAAGGTCGTAGTTGAAGTTCCTGCCGATGTTGGTGGAGAAATCACTAAAATATTGGTTAATATAGGTGATGAAATCCGTGAAGGGACTCCCATTCTAAAAATTTCTGCTAGTGTCGAAGACCATGTTCAGGAGGAATCTATTGTGAAAGCTAAAGAGGAAGCTACCCAAGTGACTACTGTTGTCAATGTGGAAGCCCGCACTAAAGTGGAAAAACTTGTAAATGGCCAAACTAATGATACACGTTCCGGAAAATTCAGAGCTTCTCCATTGGCCAAGAAAATTGCACGTGAAATCGGAATTGATATTGCTTCAATGCCCCTCAAATCTGCTACGAATCGTATATCGGTTAAGGATGTTAAGAATTATGCAAAGGCGCTGAATCAGAATAGAACTAATAATGGGGCTCCAATGGCCATGGCAAGTTTGCCAGACTTATCCAAATGGGGCACTATTCGCAGTGAGTCTATGACAGGTATTATGCAGGCTACGAGCAAAAACATGACAACTTCATGGAGCAATGTTCCACATGCATGGTTGCAAGAAAAAGTAGATATCACCTATTTGGAACAAAGGCGTCAAGCGCATAAAGGTGCTTTTAAAGCTAAAGGAAGTTCATTGACCATTACTGGAATTCTTGTAAAAGTAGTTGCAAAGGCCTTGGAAGATTTCCCAATATTCAATGTGAGTATTGATACTCAGAATTCTGCGATTATATATAAAGACTATATTAATATAGGCGTTGCCGTAGATAGCGATAGAGGTTTGATGGTTCCGGTTTTAAAAAATGCGAATGAAAAAAGTATTACTGCTATTTCTCAAGAATTAGGAACCTTGGCTCAAAAAGTAAAAAACAAAAAAATCGGGATGGATGAACTGGATGGCGGCACCTTTACTATTTCCAATTTAGGCGGAATTGGTACAAGTGCGATTTTTCCCTTGGTAAGCTTCCCGCAAGTTGCCATTTTAGGCGTGGCGGGAAGTCAAACCGAAGCGGTGCATGTTGATGGGCAGTTTCAGCCAAGACTTATTATGCCGTTAACGATAGGCTTTGACCATAGGATAATTAATGGAGCTGATGCCGCACGCTTCTTGCAACATGTGAGGACTTTGTTGGAGGACTGGTTCATGTGGAATCTGTAAAGGACTCCTTTTATCAAATAACTAAAACCAAAACCATGAGTATATTTTTAATTCTAAAATATGTACACATTCTGTTGTTCGTCTTCTGGCTGGGAACCGATATGGGAACTTACTATTCGAGCAAGTTTGTGGTGAATACAAAGTTATCTCCGCCGCAACGCGCAACCGCTTTACAGATCTTGTTGGGTTGTGATTTAGGTCCGCGAATTGCTATGCCTTTGATAATGCCTACTGGAGTTCATATGGCCTCATTGATTGGCTTGATAAAAATAAGTTCAACCGCACTCATCGCTTTTTGGGTATTCAGTCTGCTGTGGTTGGTATTGGTGTTGACGTTGCACTTTAGTAAAAATGAAGCACAGAAAAAGAAATTGAAAACGCTTGATTTTTGGTTGCGTCCTATTATCGTTGTCATAGTCGGGGCAATCGCTATCTATTCACTTGTACAGCCAACCTATATCTTGGCACCCTACTTAAGTTATAAACTTTTGATAGTTTGCGCCCTTATTTTGTTTGGCCTAGGGATTCGATATCATTTAGCAAAGTTTACCCCAGCTTTTATTAAATTGATGCAGGGAGATGAGAGAGATGCCGTGAACACCACTTTAAAAAAGAGTATGGATGCATGTCTGCCCTATGTTTATGGAATTTGGATAGGCACCTCGCTTGCAGCTGCTTTAGGACTTCATTTGTTAGGATAAATAGGAAATCAATGAAACATAAAACCATCCGCGGATACATTCGCTATACAAGCAAAAAACCAGAGCGTTTAGACCAAGAACGAGGGCGTGAGTTTTTTACACTGACAAGGCAAAGTGATGGAGTTCTCTTAATGGATGCGCATTGTGAAATAGATGACGAACCCAATGTAATTCGTGATGTGATGCAGGCAATGCATTTAGATGGTTCACCCATCGATTGTAGTGTTCGCCTTTCAGTTGGAGACCAGTTCGAAGGTACGGGTTGGTTTCGATTTGATGAAAATCATGCAGAGTGCGAAATGTACAATCGTAAAGATGGGCGTGTTAGCAAGAGAATTGAAACCGAAAAAAAAGTTCCTTGGCTACAGTCGCACCCTATTGTAGGTGACGGACTCCTGATGAAACTATATGATATTTCAAAAGGAGTGGGCAAACAAATGATAAAAAATTTCATGCTCACTTCACCAGACCATAGGGGAGCAACAGGCCCCATGCTCTTCAAAATGAAACAGATGAGTATCGAATATTTAGGTGATGAAGAAATTACTATTTCCGCAGGTACATTTAAGGCTCGACATTTTGCTGTGGGCGATACGGCTGGCAGTTTGCTAGAAGAACATCCACCTTATCATGTTTGGGTAACTGCAGATGATGACTATCTATTCTTAAAGGCTGGAGCTGCAGGATACATGCAAACGCATTACGAGTTAGAAAGTGTAGCGTATTTCAATATGTAGGCTACTACATCGTGTTACAACTGAATACTGCTTAGGTTCGTTAGTTAATAATTGGTACATGATACTTCAACAAAATAAAGTATGGCTTAAAATAACGGCATTGATTTGTGCGGTTATTACCATTTCATGTTCAGGTATAAATTCAAATAAAGTAAAGCCTATTCATCTAGATGACATTCACTTTATTGTGACTAATGAAGAGAAGGCGGTTGGGTTTTTTAAAAAGCATTTTGGTGCTCGCGAAATGGCACATCCTGGAACTAGGTTTGACCTCGCTCGTTTTCTTTCACTACAATGGCAAGGTCCAACAATTACGATTACACCAATTGGTCCCTATGCTGATTTACCAACCGAGCGAAATCAACGTTGGCTCGATACAAAACTTATTTTACCTCAATCTGAAAAAATAAGACCGGTTTATGGGGCAAAATGGTTGGCTATCTGCACTGTATCTCTTGATAAGGCGCGTTCGCAACTTCTCAAGGAAGGTGTGGAAATTTCAGAAAAGCATATTTCACTTCCTTTAGAGCCTAACACCCCGGCATTTAGTGTGTACGGGCCTGATGGAGTCGAAATTGTTATTGTGGAGCGGCCTGAATACAACTTTGGGGCTGCTAAGTATGCGATTGACCATATTCAATTTATGGTAAAGGACGTTGAAACCACTCAGGCATATTTTGAAAAAGTATTTGCGGCAAAGCATTTTGCGAGGGGTGAAAAAAGTGTTGGTTTAAAGGTTGCTGATGCAAAATTGATTTTGTCTGAACCAAAAGCTTTGGGAATTCATTCTAAAGATGTTTCATCTAGGCGTGCTGATGGTTCAATTAGAATCGGTTTAGACCATTTGGGTTTTCTCTATGAAAACATCAACATTGCTGCAGAGGAGGCCGAAACCAATGGGTATGCCCCTATTTTTCAACCACAAAGATATATTTACAAAGGAAAGCCAACCGTGTATACTTTTACAGCATTTTCACTGCCTGAAGACTTTAATATAGAGATGGTTCAGGCTGACGGCCGTATTGGTCCGCACTCGTATTACATGCGCCAATGTGATTCGCAAGAAACACCTTAATTGCCATTCTATTTTACATTTTTACCACCACCTTTCCGCAACTTTTTCCTGCCAATAAATATTCAGAAGCGTTGACTATTGATGCTATTCCCTCAAAAGAGCTAGGGTCGACTTTTACTTGTAACGCACCTTTTCGATATAAATCGAACAAGTATTCTCGGCCTTTTTGCTGTTGTTCCCGAAACAGGTGATTCATAAAACAACGTACTGAAGCTCCTTTCCAATAAATACTTTCATAGACTCTCGATCTATTGATTTGTTCAAATTTGGGAGCGGTTAGCTCGGTTGCCAATCCACTTACAACCAAGCGCCCAAGAGGGGCTAAATTTGCTAAGAAAGCATCAAACATATAGGTGCCTACAGAGTCAAATCCAACATCTATCTTATTGGGGTATTCCTCACTTAATACTTTGGCTATATCTTCTTCACGATAATTTATAATGCGGTCGCATGCATTCAAACTTTTTAGTAGTTCTACTTTTTTTGGGTTACCACAAATGGCAACCACATGGCAATTTTTTCTTTTGGATAGTTGAACCACAATATGGCCAAGTCCACCTGATGCTGCTGAAACAACTATGGTTTCTCCGTCTTTTAATTCCGCTGTATTATTTAAAGCCAAGTAAGCTGAAACTCCTGTAGGATTTAAGGTTAAATACTCCGGAGTAGCTTCGGGAATTTTAATTACCTCCGCCTCAGTAATAATTTGATATTCCTGGTAAGCTGTGCCAACTTTAACTGTAGATAGGGCTTGGCCAGTTTTTACACTTTTGACATTCTTTCCGATTTCAACGACTACTCCAACAGTTTCTACACCAAAAACATATGGAAATTTTACATCGATATATGGTACTCTTCCACGGTATAATTCTCTGTCGTAAAGCGCATTGATTCCAATGAATTTATTCTGAATTAATACCTCATGGTCTTCCAATTTAGGAATAGGACGTTCAATAATTTCAGTGGCTTCCCTTATGGAATCTGAAAATTGCGAAATGACCAACTGTGTGTTCTGCATCAGATTTATTTTGTTTTTAATACAAATAGACTATGGGGCAGATCTTCATTGACCTCAAAATCGGTCCAGAATACTTCATTCGAGATTTTTCCATCATAAAAAAGCGCTACATGACCCGCCTGTAACCAAGAATAATCTTTTTTAGAAAAGAACTCTGAATATTCCCTATGATGCCAGCCTCTTGGTGTTTGAAATGCAACTTTTACGATTTTAAAATCTTTTTTATCGATTCCGAAAAAGGTTTCACCCTTGTTAGGGTCAATAAGCTTGAGGGTATATGCTGGTTGTGTTTTAACGGTATCATCGGCAACCAGCTCTAGCGTATAGCCATCGTCCAAGGCATGACGTATTGCGCCATATCCAAAGTTGGAAGCCCAACGATTATCGGCATCCGACTTTTCTTGTTTCCCACTAAGGTCATAGGTGTTTTCACCATCATAGGTCACAATAAAAACAGGGATACTATCTCGAAACGACTCAATACGCACTTTACCATTTGCTTTATGGGCCTCATTTTTAGTCATAGCAAATTCGCGCCACATATTATGAGTTTCATGTTTTACTGGTGCTCCATTCGGATAGAAAATTCCATACCCCGTCAGAGTTAAACTTTTAGGTTTCTGCCAGAAGGCGCCCCCTGCTTTTTCATGCGCTTTTTGCATAATTTGGGTTGCCGTCAAAGGCTCATGTGATTCTTTTTTTACGTTCTGCTCTTTACAACTAAAGAGGAGCAATACATAGCATACCGTTATAAGACTTAGTTGTTTCATTTCTTAGATTTTGTATTATTTACAGGGTTTTTCTTTGAGGTTAATGGTTGGCCCTTTGTCATGTACACCAAAGACGGGTTTACCGTCGCCATCTTTAGCTGAATCATTCAATAGTAAAGCATCTTCTCGTAATATCAAGGTTTCGTTGAGGTACACTTGGGTTTCGAACCTATCGGAATAATAATTACAGTCATTTTCCTTAAGATATCCCTTAAAAACATTTCCTTCTCGTTTCCAAAACACATCGCAGCCGGGTTTTAAGAAAAAATCATCTAGAGATAGGGTCGCAAACATTTCTGGATTTTGATGCCCGTTTTTTAGTTCTCTTGGCTCTTTTGGAGTGTAAATTCGAAGTCGAATGGCTTTTTCCTTTTTGTCAATTTCAAAAGCATATATTCTCTGGCGATACAAATCATCTAAATCATAGTGCTGCGATTGCTGTGCATATAAAGTACGACCAGAGATAAAATCGAGTTGAACTTCTTTAAATATATGATGCGTCTGACGATGACGCTTTTCTGAAGCTAACTTACCAACAGCTTCTTTGTAGACCTGTTGATGATTGTCGTACTCCCCTGGAAACCATTTCAACAGCGTGTCTAAATCTTGTTGTAGTTTATTAACACTAACGTTTTCAGAGGAAAAAGTTGATTTAGGCTCACTACCAAAGGTCAATAGAAGTAAGAGGACTGGAATTGCTAAAAATCTTTTCATAGTGTTTTCTTTAATCAAACAATGCGTCGAATTTTCGGAATAAATAACATAACTAATATTGCTGAAATGATATGTAAAAATGAAACAATTACGAAGACCGGTGAATAGGAGATAGTATCTACCAACCACCCTATTAAAGGGGTAAATAACATGGCGCCAAAGCTACCGGCAGAACCGGAAATTCCCCAAACTGAAGCGGCATCTTTTTTTCCGAATAAGTCAATGGGAAGTGTGAACAAGGATGCTTGTTTGAACTGGGTAGCAAATAGTGAAAAGCTAATTAAGCCAATGGCCCAATACGGAGATTCAATATATAAGCATCCTAAAACGGGAACAACTAAAATCGCTCCTATCCAAATAACCCATTTTCTAGAAGCATCAAGTGAATGTCCGTTTTTCATGAGTTGACCACCCGTCCAGCCACCAAAAAAACTTCCAATATCGGATAGCAGGAAGGGAATCCATGCGAAAAGGCCAATTTCCATTAAGCTAAATCCCTTTACATCGGCCAGCCAAGATGGCAACCAGAACACAAAAAAGTAAAATGCCCCATCGGAAACAAAGCGAGATAAGGTCAGCCCCCAAACTTCTCTGTATTTGAAGTAATGCAACCACGGCAATTTTTGTTCGTGCGCCTCATTTTCTTGCTCTTGTTGAATTAATGTCAATTCTTCTTGTGATATTCTCGGATGTTGCTGAGGTTCATAGTACACCCATCTCCAAAGTAGTAACCAGATAAACCCAATAGCTCCCGTTATGACAAATGCCATTTTCCAACCAAAATCAGTAATAAGCCACGCCATAAGAGGCGGGGCGATGATGGCTCCTAATCCGGGACCCATATTTAAGATGCCTACAGCTTTGGTGCGTTCTTCTTTTGGAAACCATTCTGATATGGCTTTCATAGCCGCTGGGTAGTTTCCTGCCTCGCCAATTCCTAAGAGAAAACGAAATGCGCCTAAGCTTAGCATTCCTTTTCCAAAGGCATGTAGCATATTGGCAATAGACCACCAGATTACCGCAATGGAGAATCCTTTTTTTGTGCCAAGAACATCAATTAAACGACCTGATACCATTTGCATAATGGCATAGGCGAGTAAAAATGCACTGACTATCCAACCATATTGTTCGTTCGAGAGGCCTAAATCTTCTCGAATTACGGGTGCCGCAACGGAAAGCGCTTGTCTATCAATATAATTGATGGTAGTGGCCAAGAAGATTGTGCCAGCAATACACCAACGCATGTTTTTGGTTTTCTGCACAATAGAATAATGCTATGTCTGTTTTGTTTGCTCTAACACGTTTTCAGTTTCAAAAGTCCTGTATCTTCCTAATAATAGTAAGGGAAAAGAACCTACTAAAAAAGCAATCATAGCATATCCTAAAATGGTGTCATAGCTTCCTGTGCTTGTAAAGAATTTCCCAAATATATAAGGTCCAAAACCAGCACCTAACCCAAAAAATGCATATAAGAATCCATATATAGCTGCATAGTTTTTCATTCCAAAATATCGAGAAACCAAATAGGCTAGAAGGTCATATTCCACCCCCGCGCCAAAACCTAGAATACAAACTGAAATTAAGGCATTGGTATATGTCAGATCTGCACCTTGTAGCATATAGCAGGAAATCGCAGGGATGCTTAATAGAACAAAGGCGACTGCCGGCGCCCAGAAACGATCTAGGAGATAACCTCCAACGAGCCTGCCTACAACAACGGCATATCCCAGAAAACTAGCCAATAGAATGGCGTCACCAGTATCAAAGCCTTTGGAACTTAGCATTTTTTCAAGATTTGGAATCGGACCTCCCACAGCAAAAGAAATTACTAAAAAGCAAATTGATAAAAGCCAGAAACGCCAATCGGATAGTGCTTGTTTTACGGTCATGCCCGTTGAATTACTTTTGGTATATCCTGGAACTTCTTTTCTAAGTTGGGCTACTTTGTCAGCAACCTTAGGATCGTCGGTATCTCTGAAGAAAAAATAAGCCAATGGTAGTGATATTAACAAAGGCAATGAGGCAACTCCAATGTAAGCCATATTCCAACCATAATTGTCAATTAACCCTGATGCAAAAAGCTTAGCCAAAGAGCCAAATATTCCTGTTCCCAAAAGGGAAAGTCCAAGTGCAAGTCCTCTATTTTCGTTGAACCAATTGTTGATAGCTCTTGTCCATGTCATGGGCAAAGTTCCTGCTCCGGCAATGGCTAATAGTGCCCAAAGTGCTAAGTATAGGGTTTTGGAACCGTTATTTAGGCTAAAGGCCATGAAGGCCAGACCAAACAATAAAACCGATACCATTGCTGTTTTTCTTGCTCCATATTTGTCTGCAATATAACCCACTAAAGGGCCACAGAATACTGCGCCAATAGTAAAAACAGGCATGGCGGCCATAACGGTATCCATGCCCCAACCAAAGTTTTTTGTCAATGGAATGGCAAAAACACCAATGGTATAAAAGGGTAGTGGTGACATACCAAGGCCAATTCCGAAAGTTGAGGAAAGAATGACCGGCCAGCCGAATTTAAATTCTTTTAGTTTGGAAAAATTCATTGCGTTTTAGTTTTAGTAGTTGGTTAAGTACAGTTGACTTTATTCAATTTTGGAGCGATGATTCAATCAATTTAACAAAAGAAAATCGATTTGTTTCCCTAAGATAGTTTTGTCCAACGGCTTAAAATTTGACATTGTTGGAGTTAAAAACTGCATTTATCCAATATGTAAAGGGTTTTCTTTCGTTTTTCTTATAAGTTCAAAGTCACACTCATTTTTAATTATCTCTAAATTTAATAATTAAGTATGTTAATTATTAATTAAATTAACTATTTTTATGTAAACTGTTGAAAATACCTATCTGTTCTTGTTGAATTAATAGGGGAATTTGATGCTAGTGTGAAGAATTCGAATTTAGATTTTAATGAGATATGTCATGTTATGAAACTGTCGAATAGGCTAATTTCAACAATTCATTTTAGGTGCATGTGCAGAACTATAAAGTATACGATAGTTCATTCTATCATTTTGATTGGTGTTTTCTGTTTTTCAGCTTGTATGGGCGAAGAAAAGGCCAAAGATTCAAACAAGAATGATGTTGTTAATGTTTTGGAAGACAGTTTGACAGATGTTTTTAATCCTCGAGAACATCCTTTAATCTTCAGGAGAACCACTTTGATCGTTAGGGATATAAAAAGGTCTTTGGCCCTCTATAAAGATGCAATGGGCATGGAGATCATCTACGACAAGATTTTGAAGCGGCCGCATCCGACTAAAGATGGAGAGCAATATATTCGACTCGTTTTTTTAAAGGCCGTTGATGAATATTATGGTGTTTTGGGGCTTATGGAATACCAATATGGCGAAACAGGTAAGGTCACCGAGCCTGTGAGTAAGGAAGGATTTAAAGTTCAAAATTCGATAATGCTCTTCAATACAAACGCACTTGAGGAAAGGTTTCCAATTATTGAAAGTACTCCGGGAGTTGAAGTTTATAGATTGCCTACATTACGCGAATATCCTTCTTATGATGGAGAAGGTGTCATCAGGGTTATGGTAAGTATTTTTTATGACCCAGATGGATTTCTGGTAGAGTTTAATGAGCCTCTTGATGACATTAAAACCCAATAATTAAAAAATTAATGATTAATAAAGTTAATAGTTAATTAAATTAACTATTTTAGAGAACTGATTATTAAGTAACCTAATAAATATGTAGTCATGAGTGCACCCGAATTAAAATTATTTCCAAAACATGCGGGTATCTGGGAAGGTACTTACAGAAGAATTGATGCGAATGGTAAACTGGTAGACCAGTGGAAGAGCCGCTTGACATGTGCTATGCTTCCAGATAGAAAGTACCATCAGGTGAATGAATATATGTGGGATGATGGATTTAAGGAAATGCTTGATTTTGGAGTTTGTCCTTTCAACGAAGAGAGCGAGTTGATTTTTGAAAACCCTAGACTTTCTGGTAAAGCTTGGGAGACAGGTGATAGTGTAGTTCTCATATGGGAATATAAGCACAGACCGGGTATGAAGTTGTTCGAACAAATTGACCTGATTGGAAATGACGACCATAGAATCCGTGTTTGGAAATGGTCAGAAGGAGACACCTTTAATGGCATCACCATGATTGAAGAAAGGAAAGTTTGTGGTCAAGACGGTATTGATCCTCAGTTTTGGGTTGACCTCCCAAAGAATAGAACCAACGGTCAAGAGTCAAGGTCTGATAACTAAATGTTACCTAACTATCAACTACTTTTTATAGAATAAAACTACTCTCAATATGGGAATGACCATTACAGAAAAAATTATGGCCCGCAGTAGCGGCAAAGATATTGTGACACCAGGTGAATTGGTCTGGACGGATATTCACTCCGTAATGACCATGGACTTTTTAGGCAGACAATGTTTTGAAAAATTTAGGTCGCTAGGAAAAACCGAAGTCTTTGATAAAGACAAGGTCATTTGTGTTTCTGACCATTTGGTACCTCCTCCAACGCAGCGTTTCGCCAATATGTTGAATGAGTGGCGTGAGGTTGTAAAGCAACATGATATTACTAATTTCTACGATTTGGGTCGTCAAGGTATTGCACATCAAATCATGGTAGAGAAAGGCCATGTTTTACCTGGCACTATAAGCATTGGTACGGATTCACATGCCAATACCTATGGGGCTGTAGGCGCAATGGGCAATGCAATTGGTGTTACAGATGCAGCCGTTGCTATGGCCACTGGAAAAGCTTGGTTTAGAATACCAAAATCCGTAAAGTTTAATATTACTGGTAAATGGCAACCTTGGGTTATGGCCAAAGATTTGAGTCTCCATATTATGGGGATGATGCATTGGAACGGACACCTTCTCTACAAAGCACTTGAGTTTACAGGTCCGGCAATTAGTAGTCTGAGTATGGCTGGTCGTATGACTTTATGTAATATGACCGTTGATTTGGGTGCAAAAAATGGCATCGTGGCACCAGACGTGGTAACGGAAAGGTATTTGCGTAATCGAACGAACGATACATGGGATTTTGTGCAAAGCGATGCCGATGCAGCATACGACATGGTGTATGATATCGATATTTCTGATTTGGCACCTACCTTAGCTATGCCAGGAAAATTAGACGATACGGTTACTGTAGACAAATTGTTAGGTACAAAATTCAACAAGGCTTTTGTAGGTACTTGCACAAATGGAAGGCTGGAAGACATTGCGATCATGGCCGAAATTATGAAAGACAAACAGGTACACAGCGATGTGAATATGATTTTAGTACCTGCGAGTACTGATGTTTATTTAGAAGCCCTTCAGGCAGGTCATTTAGAGACCTTAATTAAAGCCGGTGTTGCAATAGATACGCCTAGTTGTGCATCATGCGCAGGATTACACACTGGTGTAGCAGGAGATGGCGACATCGTTTTAAGTGCTGGTAATAGAAATATGACGGGTCGTATGGGTAGTCGTAATGCGCAAGTATATTTAACATCTCCCTCTGTAGTAGCCGCCTCTGCAATTCGGGGTGAGATTACAGACCCAAGAACATTCGACATTTAAGAATTTAAATGAAAAGAAGGATATTTATTCATAAATCTGGAGTAGCCGGATTAGCCTTAAGTGTTATGCCTATTGCTTGTTTAGAACAAGCACCAAAGCTAGATGCTGAAGTCTTGATCTTAGGGGGAGGACTTTCAGGTTTATATCTGGCTCATCTTTTAGATAAAGCGGGGAAAGATTATTTAGTCTTAGAAGGAAGCAATAGAATTGGAGGTCGTATGTTTTCACGAGAAGATATTGGTCGTGAAGTTGGGGGAAGAGGTATTGGAGATAAATATACTGAAGTGATGAAATTGGTCAAGGAGTTCAATACCGAGATGATTGACATCACAGACTATATGCGTTCGCCAACTGCCATATATGTTGATGGGAAATTGCATGCCAATTGGCCCGACCCAACCACAAACCCAGCCTATTTACAATTTACTGCTTTTGGGAAATCACCTCAGTTAACGGCGTTAAATCAATGGTATCAAAAACCTGAATTAGACGAAACCTATAGCGAACTTTTGAAGCGAAACGGACTCACTGAGACGCAAATAGATTTGGCTAATATCAGTGCAAATTACAACGACCTTCGAGAGACATCTGCTATAAATGCGTACCACAGTTCTGCCTTTCGCAAGTTTAATGGGTCTGAGAGAATCTTGAATTTTAAAGGTGGTTCAAAGCATTTTATAAATGCAATAGCTACTGGTCTTAAAAATGCGGTGTTAACCAATAAAATGGTAAACACTATTGACGATACTGAAAAGGGAGTTGTGGTAGGCTGTGCTGACGGCTCAAAATATCGCGCAAAAAAAGTAGTTTCCACCCTACCTTTTACAACCTTAAGGGATGTTAAAATGAACACCACTTTCAATAGCAATCAAAAAAAGGCAATTAACGAACTGAATTATACAGCTATAACGCAAATACATTTACAACATACGCAGCCATTTTGGGAGCAAGATGAAATGCCTGTTGATATTTGGACAGATACGCCCTTAGAACGTATTATGAATATGAGTTCATCTCCTACTGAAAAAGAGTTGGCTTGCTGGGTGAATGGTATCGGCACAGCTTTTTTTGACAAGATGTCTGAAAAAGAAGTTGCAGAATACACGATTAAAAAGATAAATGAAATACGCCCTTCATCCATTGGAAAAATAGCATATTTAGGCCAACAGAATTGGGGGAAATATCCTTTTAACAAAGGAGCATATGTTGAATTTGGAGTTGGTCAGGCAGCATGGTTTGAAGACATGATTAAACCGGCCGGTAACATGCACTTTGCTGGTGAACATGCCGCTCACGAATCGCGTGGAATGGAAGCAGCAGCCGAATCGGCAAGAAGAGTTTATAACGAATTAACGACTTAAATATAGAACATGATAAAAGGAACATGTTGGGTAGCGGATGATTATGTAATGGCTTATGATATCATTACTTCTGAATATTGGACCTCCGCTATCGATCCAGAGGAGAATAGTAAGATAGTGATGTCTGGGGTAAAAGAAGAATTCAAAAAAGAGAATGCTTTTAAAGATCGAGGCTTTACTTTCATAGTTGCAAATCATAATTTCGCAGGAGGTGGAAAATCTATAGAACATGTCATTACGGGATTGATGGGTGCTGGTATTAAGGCAGTTTTCGCTACAAGTTTTGCCAGATTGCAGTTCAGAAATGCCATCAACTACGGACTCCCCTTTATTACCTCTGATGATGACATGCATCTGGGATGCGAAACGGGCGACGAATTGGAATATGATGCGGCTAAAGGAATAATTAAGAATATTACCAAGGGAACTGAATTTACGTCCGTACCAGTAGCACCCTTCGTTTCTGAAGTGTCCGCAGCTGGTGGTTTGATGAATTTTGTTCGTGATAAAATAGCCAAAGGAGAACCAATTGGCTAAATGATATTTTTAGTTTATTTTAGATTTTTCCATTGCTTCTTTTCTACAATTTGATTTAGAGAATTCAATATTCACGATTAGATCCGAATTTAGGAGAATTTCCTTAAAAAAGCGGGTCACAACATTTGAGATACATCGTATTTTTAATGATTAACTATGTTAATTATTAATTATGTTAACTATTTTTTGTAAATTGTTGCATTGAACAAAAATGGTTGTGAATATTTTACTGGAATAATACCCTTGGTTCCTCATTATATTTGTGCTATTGCAATAGAAGAAAAGCCAACCTTAAGTAATGAAATAACATGAAAGAAAATCAATTAAAGAAAAGAATTAGCGAAGGTAAAGTTGGTTTTGGCGTAATTTCTCCAACCATTGACCCTACGCTATGTGAATATATCGGTCTCCTTGGAATGGATTTCTATATGATTGATGGTGAACATGGAGCTATTACCGCATCGGATATTACAAATATGGTTCGTGCTTGTGAGTTACGAAACACAACGCCCTTAGCCAGAATTAGAAGCGTTGATACCAAGTTGATTCTTCAATATATGGATTCAGGTGTTATGGGAGTCATGATGCCGACAATTGATAATGTTGATGATGTTAAGACCTTGGTTGAAGCCATTAAGTATCCTCCATTTGGCAAAAGAGGATTAGGTCCGGTTAGAGCTGCTGACTATATGCAAGGCGTCATGAGTCAAGCAGATTATGTGAGATTCGCAAATGAGCAAACCTTGGTTATGCCTCAGATAGAAACCATGGAATGCGTAAAAAATCTTCCTGAATTGTGTAAGGTTGACGGTGTGGATGGATTTATTATTGGCCCGAGAGACTTAGCCATGTCCATGGGATATTACGACGGTCCAGCTCATGATGAAGTGAAGCAAGTTTTAGATGAGATCTTCGCTACAATATTAGATTCAGGAAAATGGTTTGGTACTGTTGCGGGCAACGCCGCTGGCGCGGAGGCACTTATTGAAAAAGGTGCTTCTTTGGTTATGAACTCCGTACAAGGTTTAATTAAGACCGCTGGCAACGCCTTCTTACAAGCCCGAAAGTAAAATGAATTAAAAAAGAAAACTATGTCAGCACTTGTTGTTCTATTCAATCTAAAAGATGATTCCGCAAAGGAAACGTATGAAAATTGGGCGAAAACCACTGATGTTCCTACAGCGTCAAGTATGGCTTCTGTAGATGATTTCAAAGTTTTTAGGTTAGGCAATATTATGGGTACCGAAGACCCTTCGCCCTATCAATATTGTGAAGTGTTACAAATCAATGATATGGCAAAATTAGGTGAAGAAGTAGGCTCTGAGGCGATGCAGAAAGTCGCTGCCGAATTTCAAACTTTTGCTGACAACCCTATGTTTATCGTTTCAGAACAAATTGCATAAGTCATGTATAATTTAAAGGGAAAAACAGCTATTGTTACAGGTTCAGGTCGTATTGACGGTATTGGTGAAGCGATTGTCTTAAAATTGGCAGAGCAAGGTTGTAACGTAGTTGTTACCGATATCGGGCTAAGTAAAGGTGAGCAATTTAGTGAAGAACACATTGGCACCACTGATGATATGGAGACTATTGTCAAGAAAGCCAAGAACAAGGGTGTAAATGCGATAGCTATTGTTTGTGATGTTCGTTTCGAAGACCAGGTTGCCCATTTGGTACAGAAGACCAAAGAGACGTTTGGTAGTTTAGATATCATGGTGAATAATGCTGGGGTTGGATACATTATGGAACCCTTCACCGAATTCAAAGAAGAAAGCTGGGATGCTGTTTTGGATGTAAACCTCAAGGGTGCTTTTCTATGTTCGAAACACGCGGCGATAGCAATGATTGATAAAGGTACAGGCGGTGTAATCATAAATATTGCAAGTCAAGCTGCAAAATCAGGATTCCCTTATGCTGCAGCATATACTTCTTCAAAACACGGCATGATTGGTTTGACGCGTTCAAACGCCGTAGAATTAGGACAATATAAAATACGTGTTAACGCTGTTTGTCCAAATCACATCACTACAGGCTTGGGACATTGGCAGAACAAATTTTTCAGTGACAAATTAGGATTGGAATATGATGACTATTTACAAGCTATCGTTGATAAAAACCCTTTAAAAAGAACCGGACTGGTAGAAGATATCGCCAAAGCAGTTGCCTTCTTGGCATCTGACCAGGCGGATTATATTACGGGAGAAGCAATGAATGTCTCTGGCGGAGAGGAATACCATTAAAAACACAAATACAAACTCAAAAATCAAATTTAGAATTATTGATGGAGTCGGTTTTGAAAATTGGGCGTGTATTTGACACATGAACTTGAAATAAATGAAACTAGGAATAGATATAGGAGGAACATTTACAGATTTTGTATTGTTCGACAACAATAGCAGTCAGCTGTATTTCGCTAAGACTTTAACGACCTATCCTGACCCTACTGTTGGTATTTTCAATGGGGTAAAGGAGATAGAGGAAAAGTTTAATTTTCCGGTTAAAAATATAGATGGAATCGTTCATGGAACAACATTAGTGACAAATGCGGTTATTGAACGTAAAGGTGCTAAGACAGCCTTCATTACTACAAAAGGGTTTGAAGATGTTTTGGAAATCGGTCGTGAAATGCGTTATGATATCTACGATATTTTCTTGACGATGCCTAAGCCTTTGGTTCCGCGCAATTTAAGAATGGGTATTGCTGAGCGCGTCGATATCGAAGGGAATGTGATAACTCCTTTAGATGAAGGAACTTTAAAATCCCTCGCTGATACCCTTAAGGAAAATGGTATTGAAGCTGTTGGCATTTGTTTGCTGAATTCTTTTGCGAATACGTCGCACGAAAAAGCAGTGGGAGCTTATCTTTCTAAGAATGTTCCTGATATGTACTTTAGTTTGTCCTCAGAAATTATGCCTGAAATTCGAGAATATGAACGCAGCTCGGCTACAGCAATGAACGCTTATGTGCAGCCGATTACCGATAAATATTTAAAAGATTTAGAAACCCAATTACGCGAAGCAGGGTTTAATGGTAATATCAATATCATGATTTCCAGTGGGAAGCTGACAACGATTGATGGAGCTCGTAAATCGCCTATTCATTTACTAGAATCGGGTCCTGCTGGTGGGGCCATGGCTGGGGTTTTCTATGGAACGCATCTCAAGGAAGAAAATCTACTCTGTTTTGATATGGGTGGTACAACGGCCAAAGCTTGTGTGATTTATGAAGGGAAACCTGAAATTACAAATCACTTTGAGGCAGGTCGTGTTAAACGCTTCAAAAAAGGAAGCGGGTTACCCGTACGTATTCCGGTAATCGACCTCATTGAAATTGGTGCAGGTGGTGGAAGTATTGCCCGGGTTAATAAAATCGGATTACTTACTGTGGGTCCTGATAGTGCTTCTTCGACTCCTGGTCCTGCATGCTACAATTTGGGCGGAGAAGATCCAACGGTTACAGATGCCGATTTGGTGCTAGGGTATTTGAATGCCGACTACTTTCTTGGAGGAGAAATGAAATTGAGTGTTGAGGCGGCGCGAAAAGCTATTGAAACAAAATTGGCAAAACCATTGGGTATTTCGATAGAAGATGCTGCTATGGGCATCCATAGAATTGTGAATGAGAACATGGCCAATGCTGCACGAGTACACGTTTTGGAAAAAGGAATGGACCCACGTCATTTCAATATGATAGGTTTTGGTGGAGCAGGACCAGTGCATTCTTTCGGAGTGGCGAAATTGTTGAATACGAAACGTTTGATTATTCCTGTAGGAGCCGGGGTAACTTCCGCTTTAGGATTTCTAGTGTCTCCTGTGGCCAGCGAAAAAATACACAGTCACATTTCAGAATTGAATGTTTTAGATTGGAATGAAACGAATACCTTTTTAGCTGAGATGGAGCGTGATGGTTACGAGTTCTTGGCAAAATCAGGAATTGCAAAAGAAGAAGCTACAGTGCAACGTGTAGCTGAAATGCGTTATTATGGTCAGGGTCATGAAATTACAATTGAACTGCCTGACGGCGAATTGAGTGAGAGCAGTATTTTGGAAATTGAAAAGCGTTTTGTGAGGGAATATGAATTCCGTTACAACCGCTCAATTGATGGTATGCGAATGGAAATGGTAACCTGGCGCGTAGTTGTGCAGGGGCCAATTCCTGAAATGAAGGTGAAACAATTTTCCACAACTGCAAGTGATGCAGAAGCGTATAAAGGAACGCGCAAAGTTTATTTTGAAGAAACCGGATATTTAGATTGCCCGGTGTATGACCGCTATGCCCTAAAACCCCATGAAAAGTTTGAAGGGCCTGCAATTATTGAAGAAACTGAAAGTACGACAGTTATCGGCCTCAATAGTACTGTTCAAGTAGATAACGACAAGAACATTCTTATCGATTTAGATCAATAAAATGAAGTACGATATTCTTATAGTAGGTGCTGGCACGGCTGGAATGAGTTGTGCAATTACTGCTGCGCAACGCGGATTAAAAGTCGGAGTGGTTGAGAAATCTGACCATGTTGGCGGAGCGATGCATTGGTCGGGTGGCCACATGAGTGCTGGTGGAACAAGACTTCAAGAGGAGAAGGGTATCGAAGATTCAGTTGAGAAACACTTGGCAGATATTTATCGAATAAATGGCAAGTCAGGTGATCTCAGCCTCATTGAATTGGCGGTTCTTGAAGCTCCAAAAACCATAGAATGGTTAGACGAATTGGGAATGGAATGGGCTCCTGAATGCCCCCGAATTATTTATGGTCATGTTGCATATGATACCGCTCGTACGGTATACGGACCCGAAAAGGCAATCAGCATCTATAAGGTATTACTTCCCAAGTGGGATGAAGAAGTGGCTAAGGGAAATATCGAATGTCATTTTGAAAATACCTTCGTTGGTTTGGATAAATCTGAACAACGCTTTGATACCGTTATTTGTTTGACAGCTAACGGACCGTGCACCTATGCTACAAATAATATTGTTATTACTTCGGGGGGCTATGGAAGCAATCCCGCATATTTTCAACAAAAACATCCTGGAATTCCTCTGGTGAGTTCGAGCTATCCCACGGCAACGGCTGATGGGCATGTGATTTTGGAAAAACATGGAGGGCAATTCCGGTTTGGAGAATTTCATTTGCCAAGTTTAGGTGGTATGGAGGAGGAAGCTGGTAGTGGCCGGGTTGATTTTAACAAGAACTGGGCGATGGTACTTACGTCTGTATATCGGCAACCTCGAGATATTTACGTAAATGCATATGGCAAACGTTTTATTAGTGAAGATGAGGTTAGCCCGGAGACAAGAGAGCTCGCGACCATGCAACAGCCAGATTGGTGTTTCTGGGTAGTTTTTGATGAAACTGCTTTGAATTCACCAGACGAAAATGGCAATCACAATCCGATAATGATTGGTCGTTCTGTGGAAGAAATGAAGGAGGAAGCGACAAGAAGTAATGCTTTATGTATGGCAAATACAATTGAAGAACTCGCTAACAAAACGGGATTGCCTTTTGATAATCTTAATCAGACGATTTGCGATTACAACAGTATGGTCGATACAAAAGAAGACCCTGATTTTGGGCGGAGGTATTTAGAAGACCCAATTAAGACAGCGCCATTTTATGCCCTAAAAGTGCATGCGTCGGTATTGGTAACTTTTGGTGGAATTAAGGTGAATAAGGAATTGCAAGTACTGGATTCAGATGGAGAACCTATGCCAGGTATTTATGCCGCAGGAGAGGTATTAGGATTAGGAGCCACCAGCGGCAGCTCATTTTGCAGCGGCATGGCGATTACGCCGGCACTGGGCTTTGGAAGAATTTTAGGAAGAACTTTATCATAAACAAAAGAATCAAACTAGTTTTTGTGTAGCACATCGAGTTTTAAGGAAATAGAGCCTTATTAGGTTAAGATTTTCCCAATAGGAATTCAATTAGACACAAAAATTAGTTAACTTAGTTAACTAATTTTATAACATGCAACAAACGGCAACAACTTTCGACCCGATAGCGCTCAGCATTCTATGGTCTAGACTAATAAGTATTGTTGATGAAGCTGGTACAACTTTGCAGCGTACTTCGTTCTCTACTGTTACGCGTGAGAGCAATGACTTTGCGGTAGTACTAATGGATAAAAAAGGACGTTCTATTGCTCAATCTAGTGTTTCCGTACCTTCTTTTTTAGGGGTTTTACCGATTTTGACAAAAGCCCTTTTGAAAGACTATTTTCCGGAAGATACGTGGAACGAAGGTGATGTTGTTATGACGAATGACCCCTGGCTATGTGCTGGTCATAAACCTGACATTGGTATAGTTTCACCAATTTTCTACCAAGAAAAGTTAATTGGCTTTATTGGTACAATAGCTCATTCACCAGATATGGGTGGACAACTTTGGGGAGCAGGTACGCGCGACCTCTATGAAGAGGGATTGATGGTGCCGCCGACCAAACTAATTTCTGAAGGAAAACCAAACGAAACACTTTTCAATATCTTAGAACACAATGTGCGTGCCGCCGACCAGACTGTGGGCGACATTCGTGCCCAGATCGCGGCAAACGACCAGGGCATTAAGTCATTGATGAAGTTGATGCATGAAAATGATTTGACAGACCTTCAAGATTTGGCAGACGCGGTTATTGATTCTTCTGAAAGAGCTATGAGAGATGCACTTTCGGCTGCTCCTGACGGAAGTTATCATTATTCTTATGATACCGATGGAGATGGTAGAGGTGTTGGTTGTCATTTCGAAATAACCATCACTATAAAAGGAGATGAAATAGTAGCAGATTATACAGGAACCTCAGGTGCTCACTATATGAGTATTAATGCCGTATTAAACTACGCCTTTGCTTATACCGCTTACCCTATAAAGTGTGCCTTCAGTCCTGATGTTCCAAACAACGATGGGTCGTTTTACCCAATCACGGTCACGGCGCCGGAAGGTTGCTTGGTAAACGCTCAAAAACCGTCACCTTTGGGAGCACGAAACATTACCGGTAATATGCTACATTCTGTCGTTTTCGGAGCTTTGGCAAAAGCGGTTCCCGACCAAGTGCAAGCCGATTGTGGTAGCGCTTGTTGGTGCATTGTATTGAATGGTGAACATAAAGGAAAGGAGTTTGTTGAATACTTCTTCTTAAATGGAGGATACGGCGCGAGACCCAATATGGATGGTGAACACGCACTAAGCTTTCCAACTAACGTGGCCAACGTACCCATTGAGGTTTTAGAAACCGATGTAGCTGTATTGGTAACGGAAAAATCACTGCTTCCTAACTCGGCTGGTGGAGGTGAATTTAGAGGAGGTTTGGGGCAACGATTTAGCTTCAAGAACATCGGAGATAAACCGATAAATGTTTCTATGGTTGCTGAAAAGACGGTTACAGCTTCAAAAGGAATCTTAGGTGGAGAAGACGGGTCTATGGGTTCTGTAAGGATTGTTCCTGAACGCGAATTTCCATCCAAAGGATTAGGAAAGTTACATCCAGGTGAAGAGTTGATTTTGACCTTACCCGGAGGAGCGGGTTATGGCAACCCTTCCAATAGAGATAAGGCGGCGATCGATGAAGACAAAATTTTAGGATATATTAGTTAATGAGATTCCCTTGTTAATATGAATAAAAAAAGCATTTAGTTATGGCTAAAAATTTAACACCAGTATGGAACAAAATGGCAAAACACGCCATGCTACCAGAAACTAGACACGACGAGAGGGCGCGTTATAATTTCTTGTCGAATTTAAACAAACATCTGGCTCATGTTTCTCAAGGTAACAAAGTGGCTTTTGAAAAGAGGGTAGAGCCTGCCTTTGAGAAGGAGTATGGTAGACCAATAAAAGACCGTCATGAGCTGAAAGAGGCCATTAGTAAAGATGCGCATTATCAAATATGGTCCTCCTTGAGAAGATGTACTATGGAAATGCGTCAACAAGCTGGGCGTTCTATGGTGCTTCGACAAGCAGAAGAATTGGCCGAGAAGGCAAGAAAATTAAATGAAGGTAAATCCACCTTGATTTTAAATCCCGACGTTGAAGTTCCGGCCTATTTAATGGCAGTTGATAATCACCTAATGCCAGGCAGCTACCATACTGAATTGATTGAAGGTGATGTTACTCCAGCGGCAAATTATGACTCTGGAGTTTTTGTGACTACTGCGGGACTACTAGGAAGATATAACGATGGCGGAGGAAAGGCAATAACCAGTTGGTTAAAGAAAAACCACCCAGAATTCAAACCCAAACGAATTTTAGACATCGGCTGCGGAATGGGACACAATGTCTTACCTATAGCAAAAGCATATCCTGATGCGGAAATAATAGCAATAGATACCGGAGCTCCTATGTTGCGTTATGCACATGCGCGTGCAATTGATTTAGGTATTCAGAACGTTACATGGATTCAAGCTGATGCGGCCAAAACAGAATTTGAGGATGAGTCCTTCGATTGGATTCAGTCTACTATGTTTTTGCATGAGACAGGCGGAAAATCGATCTATACAATTATGGAAGAAATATATCGAATGTTAAAACCTGGAGGCCTGACGCTACATATAGAACAGCCTCAATACACAGATGATATGAGCTTGTTTGAAAAGTTCATTCGTGATTGGGATGCTTATTATAACAGTGAACCGTATTGGTCAAAAATGCACGATATTGACCCTGCTGAATTGATGTCAGAGTCCGGATTTAGAAAAGAAGATTTTATGCAAATTGGAGCGAAAGCTGAAAACGATTTGGTTGAAGGCGGTGAGAACGCTGATGAACCTGAAGATTATGGTCGTTCACCAATTTGGAATGTATTTGGAGCCTTTAAAAAGTAAAACAAAATGATAGACCACATCAAGTTGGCATCGGCCAAGTCAAAAGGAAAACGACCGTATTTTCACAACGATCCTGCGGTTGAACGTGTCTTAAATATAACCATGGCGGTTGCCGGTGAGTTAGCCGTTATGCGAGAACGCATGGATAGCATTGAACGCCTTTTAGAGAAAAAGGGATTGGTAACACGCCAAGAAATTGAAGACTTTGTTCCTGAGAATGAGAAGCAAGAAACGCAACGACAAGAATGGCATAGCGAGTATATTTCAAGAATACTTCGAATAGTACAGCAGGAACAAGAGGAGCTTGAAAACCCAGACAAGGACTTGGAAGAGATTGCCAACGATATCAACAAAATGTAATGGGCATTCTTCAACAAAGAATCCGAAAATTTTGGAACGCCATATCAGAACGTGATATGGATGAAATCAGAAGCGGATACTGCCCCGATGAAGACACCTATGTAGTTTTAGAAGGCCCTCGTTTAGCTACTAAAGGGTTCAATATGATTATGAAAGGGTGGGGAGATTTTGTCACCTCTTCGATTGCCCTGGATAAAATCATTTGGACGGAAGGCCCTTACGAAGAAATAGTTGGTGATATGGGATGGATTAGTGGTGTTACGGACTTGTATATTGCTATAGGTGACAAAGAAATCATGACGACGTTTCGTTCGTCATTTGTAATGAAGAAAATAGATGGTGATTGGAAGATTCGCCATGAACATGTTTCTGCTGCGCATCCTGACCCATACGGAGTCGGAGATTGGCTAAAAAAAGATAAATAACCAACCCATACATTTTATGAAACCCGTTAGGAAAATAGCACTGACCTTTTTTTTAATGGGTTTTTTAGTGTGTCAAGGTCAGCAGAAAGAAGAGAAGGTAAATGCGAGTTCTCCTGAAATGGGGCAATCTTCTAAGACTAAGATAAAGCGTTTAACCGCAACCGTTGAACCTAATCGAAAATTTTCATATCCTGAAAGAGAACTAGAGTATCTCATGCAGATTTGGGAAGGGGAATACGACAATGTTGAGCAGCTTGATTTTGATAAAATACAGCTAAAAGAAGGAGAAGTAGCAAAACATGACAGAGTGCATACATCAGTGCGTCAGTTTCAGAATTCGAACTTCGGGGTAGGTGCTGTTTACATTGAAGAATACAGAAATGACGACCCCACCGCAACTACAAGACAGTGTATATATCAGTTATTGCCTGATGATAAAGAGAAAGCGATTCGAGTTAAAGTATTTCATTTTAAGAAGAGAGCTCCGGTTTTGGCTGTCGATAAACCCTTTGGTGAAATAGCAGCTCTGAAACCTAATGCTAAAAACTTAGTGGAAGGCTGCGAATTATTATTACGAAGAAATGGCAACGGTTTTTTGGCCAAAACAGTGGATAAAAACTGTAATAATAGAGCAGATGGTACGGGGAGTATTGATTATCAATTTAGCATTACAGAAAATACGTTTAGATTTCAAGAAATTAAATATAGATCAGGGCAACGTTTGGCTGATGAGAATCAAGTAAGTGCTTACGAATTGGAAAAAGCAAGATGCTTTAGCTGTATGTTAGATTTTCCAAATGACACCAATGGTAGACCAACAGTAACCAAATACTACATTGATATTTTAGACCAAGGCGGCAGCTTTAACTTCACCTATCCAGACGGTCGCAATATGACTTTCGGCATGCGGAACACCTGGTCTTTCGGCATGCACAGAGAAACCTTTGTTATCTATCTCGTTGACGATGTCACTATGAAAACGCTCATCTATTCATGGGGAAATCCTGGAGCTGACCGCATCGGTTTTAACCCAGGTTGGATTCGCGCGCAATGTGATTTGAAGACCCCTAGGAATGTAAAGCTGCAAAAAGAACTAAGGCCGGGTTCGTAATGTAAATTCACAAGAAGATTAATTAAATTAATAGTTAACATAGTTAACTATTTTTTGTATCTTTTCAATCGTAAAAGAAAACAAAACTTTTGTATCAATTAAAAACCATCTTGGAAGTCATTTACAGCGTCGGTGACATGGAAAAGGTAAAAAACTTCTTCTGTGACTACGGAGGGCTATCGGTGGTTGGCGACTATCAGTCTGACAGAACGGTTCTCGATTTTTGGAACTTAGATGCCTCTGCTACGGCAGACGAAAAGCTAATTCGCTTTGAGAATCATGTTGCAGGTTCCCTGCGATTAGTGAAGTATCATGGGGTACAACAATGTCACATTCGTTCTTCACAAAATCCTTGGGATATCGGTGGTATCATGGATATCAATCTGCGTGTTCCTGAAGTGGCTCAGACCTTTGATGAAATACGCGATTTGGGTTGGCATGGCCTCAGCGACCCACTTTTGCAAAAAATGGGTCCGTTCGAATTGTATGACATCTTAATGAAGGGCTATGACGATATCATTATTGCATTTACGCATCGGGTACAACCTCCTTTGGAACTTCCCGAAGGTTATAAAATCCCTTCACATGTATATAATTCCTCGCTTACGGTTAAGAGCTTAGAAGAAACACAAGATTTTTATGTAAACAAATTGGGTTTTTCACTTTTAAACGCATACGAAGTGAAGAAGAATGCTCCGATAGAGAATATGTTTAACATTCCTATGAACATGATTGAAGATGTGACCTGCAAAGCCAATATTTTCTCTTTAGATGGTACGCGTGATGTCATGTTTCAAGCTTGCGAGTTTGAAGGGGTAACCGGCAAAGACTTTTCAAACCTTTCCGTACCCCCGAATAGAGGACTTTTATTGTATCGTTGCGAAGTAGAAAATGTAAAGGTGTATTATGATTCTCTTTTGGAAAAAGGCATTGAAATGCATCAACCCTTACAAGAAATTTTTATTGAACCATATGGCAAAGTAAACTGCTTTGCACTACGAAGCCCCGATGGGGTTTGGTGGGAATTTTTAGAAATAAATACTTAATACTAGAACAATGAAAACAAGAATTACATTACTCTTTAGCTTGGTATGCGCAATTTCTTTGCAAGCCCAAGAAATGAAATTCGAAGGCGAAAAGGCCTTGGAAATCAGGCAAAAAACTACCTGCAATACCCTTGAAGAAGGGAAACCTGTTTACGGGATGTGGGAAGGTAGAATTTACAGCCGTGTACAGGGAGAAAAAGACCGTCACCTATTTAATGTTGTTGGTATCAATGTACGTCAGTGTGATTGTATTGAAGACCCAGTAAGAGGAAAAGGTTTTAGAAGTGTTGGCCGTGAAATCATGATGTATTTGGACCCAGAAACCAATGAAATTATGGACAAGTGGGAAAACCCATGGACAGGCCAGACCGTAGACGTCGTTCATGTTGCCAATGACCCCGTGAGTATGAGAGGATATGTTTATGAAAAGGATGAAGATGGTAAGGTAATTGCCAAAACAAGTTTTCGACAGTATGGCGATGTTGCCGTTACCTCGTATGAAATACCCCTTTTTTACAATAATCCCCTTTCTGGAGATTATCAGAAATACGTTGGGGGTACATATCATGCCATGGAAATCTTCAATACCTACTACAGAGCAGAGGAACTTACAAACTCTAAAATTAGAGATCTTAGCCAATCAAATATCTCATGGCAACGTATGTCACAATGGTTGCCATGGATGGAAATGGGCAGCAGACCAGGATGGATTATTGCCAATGCCACCGGGGAAAGTATTCTAGATAAAGATGGTATTTGGAATAGACTTGAAGTTATTTTGAATGACCGTTATCCGATTTACTTTAATCCTCCAGAAACAGATGACAAAAGACCAAACGAAACATCATGGACGGTGTTCAAAAAGTTTTTAGCAGATAAAGAAGAATCATCCAAAGAAGGAAAAAAATAATTATCGTAGTGGCTATGGCAGCATTAGTAGTTGGGCAGAAGGCTCCTGATTTTAAATTAACGGGTACTGATTTAGAACCCATTACATTAGACAAGTATAAAGGGAGAAATTTAATTTTACACTTCTTCCCCTTAGCATTCACCAGTGTTTGTACAGAGCAATTATGTACGGCAAATGGAGAAGAAAATGACTATGCTTCTTTGAATGCCGAAGTAGTTGGTGTATCAGTTGATTCTCCTTTTGTTTTGGACAAATTTTCGAAGGAGAACAATTTGAATTTCCCACTTGGTTCTGATTTTAATCGAAAGGTGAGTGAAGACTATGGTGTTTTATTCGATGGTGATTTTGCCGGAATGACAGGTTTTTCAATGCGTTCGGCCTTTGTTATCGATAGTGAAGGTGTTATTCGTTATGCGGAAACTACAGATGGAAAATCGTTACCGAGTTTTGAGAACATTAAGAAAACCCTCAATAGTTTAAAAGGATAGTATGTCATGAAAAAAGCGATTAAATTTCTAGTACTGGTACTCTTTTTTGTCATAGCTCTTGGAAACAAACCCGATACCCAAGAAGAGATTAAAACATTTGTTGATTGCGAGGGTTGTCCAGAAATGGTGGTTATCCCATCCGGTTCGGTATATATTGGGTCTTATAAAGAAGAAATAGGAAGAAAAAAGGGAGAACGTGACCGAGTAAAAGCCACCATAGAAAAGCCCTTCGCTATGGCTAAGAACGAAGTGACATTAGCGCAATACCGCACTTTTATGGAAGCGACCAAGTACAAGTCTCACCAGGCTTTCTATAAGGGAGAACCTTTGGTTGGATGTAATTATTTCGACGGAAAAAGTTATGGGTACGTAGCTGAGCATAACTGGAAAAATCCAGGATATCCGCAACGAGATACCGACCCTGTTGTCTGCGTGAGTTGGACAGACGCCGATGCCTATGCCCAATGGTTGAGTAAAAAGACAGGACGCACCTATCGTGTCCCTTCGGCGGTTGAATTTGAATATGCTTCTCGGGCCGGAAGCTCCGCACCTTGGTACTGGGGTACGAATCCTGAGGAAGCTTGTGAATATGCGAATATTGGAGATACCGCATTCGCGGATAAATTTCCAACTAGAGCGTCTTTTCCTTGCACAGATGGATACGTGTTTACCACACGAGTTGGGAGGTTTAAACCAAATAAATTCGGTCTGTATGATATGGTTGGCAATGCTTGGGAATGGACCAGCGATTGTTTTCAAAATGATTTGACCAATGCCCCCATCGATGGTTCTGCCTGGATGAATAATGAGCATAATGCATGTGATGCCAGAACACCAAAAGGCGGAAGCTGGATAAGTGGCGTTGCGTGGAGCAGGGCGGCGGTGCGTTCTCGTGATGGTGCCGACTACAAAAGCTTTATGTTAGGTTTTCGTGTTGCGGCAGAAGTTGAAAAAAACTAGTTTCTGATGAAGTTCATGCTCAATTTTCTCATATTGCTTTTTGCTTCTTCCTATGGTCAAGAGCAACAGCATGAAAGTAATGTGAGTTCGCTTGAGGTAAAGGAAGAAATTTCCGCTGATGTTGATGTACTTTTTAAAAGAAATACATTGTTAGTTGCTGATTTAGAACGTTCGTTAAAAGTGTACAAAGACATATTAGGATTTTCCTTTTCCGGTGAGATTAGTGCTTTGGAAGAGGACTCATACGCTTACGGAATGTTCAAAATTCCAATGGAGGGAAAAATTCGATTTATTGCTTTGAACTCCCCCTCTCAAGAACGCACGATAGCATTAACAGAAGTTACCAATGTGACATGGTCAAAACCGATAAATACCATGCTGTCAAGTTGTATGGTTCTACGCGTAAACGATTTTGAAACTGTGATGCAAAAAATCGAAGGGTTAGGACTAGAAACTAGCGAATTACAAGTGGTAGAAAAGGAAAATTACACGGTTTTAGAGCAAGCTTTTTACGACTTCGACGGTCATTTGGTGGATCTCTATTCAATTAAAACTAAAAAACAATGAAAAATTTAAATCAAAAACTAATGTATGCTTTGGGGCTTTTGGTCCTATTGGCCGCTTGTAAAGAGGAGAAGAAAACAGAAGCTCCTGCAGTGGCGGAAGAAGTAGTAAAAGTAGCTACTACTACAAAAGAACAATTGGCAGAAATCATGGAGTTTTGGCCTGGTAAATTTAACAATGACAACCAGATTGCCAAAGCAAAAGAAGACGGGGAAGCGGTTTGGATGTTTGACGATACGGGCGAAGGTGGTTGGTTACAAGTAGAGTCGCATTATATCAAAGTTGATAACCCAGCAATAGGTGATAACGTTTTGTATGTTGAAGAGTATCGTAACCACGAGCCCGACAGTATTTATCGACAACGTATTTATACCTTAGATATCGATTCTACAGAAACTATTCGCGTTAAAATGTGGCCTTTTAAGGATAAGAAAAAGTACGTTGGCGCATGGCGTAACCCAGCCGTATTGAAAAATATTACTGTAGATGAAATTAATGCTTATCCTGATAAATGTGATTTAATTGTGAAGAAAGATGGCGATGCATATGATATGAATATGAACGGTAAAGATTGCGCTTTTGGTAATAAAGTATTCAATTACCAAGTACGGTTAACCAAAGATGTATTTGCCTATCGTGATAAAATTACCTTGCTAGATACGGGTGAACTGGTAACAACGGCAGCAGATTATGCCTATCACAATCTTGACCGAATAGATTAAAAAGCAATCATGAATAAAACACAATTAAATATTCCAAGTGGAATCGGCCAAGGTGCCTTAACGGGTTACATTCATACCGCAACCCTTTGTACGGTCAATTTAGATCAGTATAAGCACTTTTATGGGGAGGTTATGAAGATGCAAGTAGATGCAGTGCCCTTAACAGATGAAGAAAAGGAAAAGCAGAAAACGTTCTGGAATATTCCTTCTGATATCGATTATGACTTGTACCATTGTTATCGGTCGACCGTACCAAGTTTAATTCAGTTGCGAATTTTACATCTAAAAACGCCAACGCCGCAGATTCACAATAGCTATAGCTCTTATGAACTGGGTTCTTTTTCTTTAGGCTTTCCAACGTCTGATGCCAAGGGAATGGATAAGCGGATGCAAGAATACGGTGTTAAAGCAATGGCACCTATGCAATTGGGTGATATCGTTCGCGCCAATGGTGATGTGGGTCAGTATCTAGAAACCATTTATCAAGGGCCTGATTATCTGCATTGCGTGGGAATTGAGCGTGTAAACTATCCTCAATTAGCACCTTGTGACCCTGATGATGGTTTTGGAGGTCCTGGGTACTCCGCTTTTGTTGCCAAAGATTCTGATGCGGAAGTAACTTTCTTTACCGATGTTTTGGAACATTATATTTTATTTGATTCGGTTTGGGAAGCTGCTGAAGATGGTGCTTTGGGTGTGAATACAGGTACTCCGTTTCGTTTCTGTGGTATTTATGCGAAAGAAGCACAACAAAACCACTACTTGCTCTTAGATTTTAAAGACGGTAATATGATAGATACAGGCGTACAAAGTTGTGTGCCAAATCAAGGTTTGGGAATGTATACTTTTCGTACCAGAGACATCGAAAAAGTAATGGCAAACGCCACAGCCAAGAATATCAAAGTGATTTCCGAAATACAGCAAGTAACCGACTATATTCACGGCGTCGGCAAAGCTTGTCTCTTGGAAACGCCCAACGGACTTTATGTAGAAATTTTTCAAGCGAACTAATGGATAAAATACTAAAACGATTTACCGATATCTTATGCGGCACATTAGATAATGAAGAACAGGTAGATAACGAGCGTGCCGAAGGCAATCAGGTACATCCGTATGCGAAACATGTGACCGATATCTGTGACTCCAAAGTGATTAATCGCCCTGAAGTCCACGAAGGTATTTATGTGCTTGAGGAGAGCTACTACACCTATCCAGGTAAAGAGATGGATATCAAACCACTTATTTTTTATCTGCGCTCTGATGGTAAAAACAAAGTCTTTTTACAATCGATAAAGGCACCTCATTTAGATCCAGCAACAATTACCAATGACAATGACGATTTGGTATTAGACTATAACAAGCTGGAGGTTGGTCCTTTTGGTACTGCTGAATATACACTACAGGTAACCGACCAATTCACAGTAAATCATATTGGTGACATAGGAAACGGAATGACTTTTCAACTTACGGAAACGCTGTCTGACGGGCACTTATCCGTTATGGAAATTGTCCGAAAAGATGGGGTTAAGCTAACACCTTATGACACGCCAATAGATTATGTAAAGATTGAATAACCTTTTTAAAACCGAGCGATTTTGGATACAAAGCAAACAGACGAAACCTTTTTAAAAGTACTTGGAATCGCCATTTTAGGTACTATTCTTTTAATCGTAACCAATGGTATGACCTTTTCGGGTATTACCATTTTTGATGAAGCAATATTAAACGAATTTGGATGGACAAAATCTGAGTTGAAGTTTCGAGATTTGGTGAATTTGGTAGCAGCTTCATTCATAATGCCTTTTGTTGGAGCTATCATTGACAAGTATGGTGTAAAAAAGATGATGATAATTGGTCTGGCCATGATTGCGATCTTATACTACCTATATTCAATGATTCAGACCACCTTTCACATGTATGCCATTCACTTTGCCTTTGCCTTCGCTGTTTCAGGTGCTGGCACTTTGGCTACTATAATAATGGTATCGCAACGGGTAACCAAAAGAAGAGGTACGGCCATAGGTATTGCATTGGCGGGCACTTCTGCAGGTGGTATTATCATTCCCCAAATAGGGAAGCCGTTGTTAGAATCGGTTGGATGGCGCTCTGCTTTTCAATACGAGGCAATTATTCCGATAATTATATTGGTGCTCTTGGCCATTTTTATTAAACCTATCAAGTACAAAAAGGAGGCAAGCTATACGACTGAGAAAGATGAGGAAACGGGCTTGGTAGAATTAAATTTGAAACAAGCATTAAAAACACCAGTTTTCTGGGCGATTTGTTTTGCTGGCATCTGTTGTTTCTACAGTATTATGGGTGTTATCAGTAACCTCTTTTTGCACCTTCGGGAACTCAATTTTTCAGTAGGAGGAGCGGCAAACGCTTTTAGTATTTTCTTTGCAATCATATTAATAGCGAAATTGTCCTCTGGTATAGTAGCAGAATTTATCAACGAGCACAAACTTTTTAAATTACAGGTAGCCATTATGGCTATAGGTACCGTTGGGCTTGCCATGAATACGGAGTCGTTGGTTTGGCCGGCCTTGGTTGCTATAGGTATTGGTTGGGGCGGCCTGTATACACTCCTAAACTATATTATAATCACCACTTTTGGAGTAAAGTCAGCAGGAAAAATCGGTGGAATCATATCTGTTTTTGAAGGTATCGGTTCTGGCGTTGGTGCCTGGTTAACAGGTGTAATTTCAGACCAAACGGGAGATTACAGCACTAGTTTTTGGGTAGTAGTTGTACTGTTGAGTATTGCTTTTGTCATATCTTTCTTTATCAAACCAATAGCTAAAACTACTGAGACAACCCTAGAAGTTTAAAGTCTACTAGCGAGTCTCTGTAGTGGTTTTAAAAGCATAGGTGCTATTTATATAAGCTCATAGAGTAAAATCAAATGCCCATCGAAATCTACAAAGGCCTGTTCGTAGTAAGACTTGCCATCTGTTGTGTCTTTACGAATTTCTAAAGTCTCTAAGCCCAGAGCTTGCAGTTTAGTAATGGTATTTTTTAGGTCTTCCACTTTAATAACGGTGACTGATAGGCGTGGACCGGTGTGCTTAGGGAGGGTAATCCCTTTTATTTCTGTAAGGGCAAAAGTGCGTTCTTGTGTTGGACTGTCTAATGCTACAAAGGTGGCAACCGCCTCTGGGGGGATATTAAAAACAGGGTAGGAATACGAATCGACAGCGGATGTATTGATATAGTTTACCGAAAAGCCTAAAATATCGCGATAGATTTTCAGTGACTTTTTATAGTCTGCGACCACCAAGGTGTTGCGTTTGTATTCAAGCGGCATGAAATGCGACTACTTTTCCATTAGTTGGTAGAGCACAATCAAATGGCCATCAAAATCTACAAAGGCCTGTTCTATAAATGTGGAATACTCATTTTCGTCGGTTTTCACATCCGTAGTTTGAAGTCCTAATGCTCTTATTTTAGCAATTACATCGGCCAAATCATCTACTTTGATAACCGAGGCAGCCATATGTATTCCTTTCTGTTTCGGTAAGGGTACCCCTTTAATTTCCGTGAGGGCGAAGGTGCGTTCTTGTGTTGGGCTATCCAGAGTAGCGAAATTCAAATCTGCCTCTTTAGGAATATTAAATACCGGATAGGAGAATGAATCTTTTTCTGAAGGTTGAATATAATTTATTGTGAATCCTAAAATATCGCGATACACTTGAAGTGAACGGTCTAAATCGGCGACACACAGCGTAATTCTTTTGTATAATAGTGACATAGTTCGAATTTAATGTTTTACCAAGTTGCCTTTTTAGGCGGATTGTATCTACTAATACTATCTATGAGTAGTTTCATTTCTTGACCTGTTTTTGGCAGTTTTTCTTTTTCCAGATCCAAATGATTGATGGGAATTTCTTGAAGGTACTGTTCAAATACTGGATTGGTCATTTTTAAGGCATAGTTGGGAATGGTTCTGTCTTTGCGGAAGGATGCTATAGGTATTTTAGCCTCCACAATACCATCATCTTCTTTGCTGGGATGCTTGGCTAGTATATCCCCATTTGGTCCTACAATGACCGATTCACCCGCATCATAACCCGTACTAGCAGGGAGAGTGAAATTAGCCATAGCCGAATAAAAATCATTGCTCCAAGCTGTAAATACAACATCTTCTTCAGCGAAAAGGGTGGCGGTGCGTAGCATGATTTCCGTTCCACGCATTGCAAAGGCAGCATAGATAAAAGGGTCGAACTGTACAGTACTCACGGCAATGTTTCCAAACTCCGTTTGCAGTACTGGAAACTCTTCTTCTATTCCATACTTTTCGCGGTAGGCGTCGCGTACCCCTTCAATAGTAGTAGTGGTGATTTCGCGATCTTTGTAAATACGTTTGATATTTCGCGATTTCCAAAAGGTCTTGGCAATTTTTCCATCCCGACCCAAGACGGTATTAATACTGAGTATGTGGTCAGGCCATTCTTTATCACGTACGTAGCTTCCGAAAATGACATAGCAATCACAAGCTTTCGCTATTTTTCCAATACGTTCAGTTTCAGGACCGGGAACCTCAATGGTAAAGGGTAGCTTTTCTTGTCGGGTACCAGAAGAATATCCGGTAAGGGGAAATTCATGGAACAGCATGAAATCTGGTTTTTCACCTTCGTTCATGGCTTGCGCTGCCATTTTTTCCATGTAAGACATGTTTTCCTCCAAACCTTCTGTGATGGAAGGAAAACTGGAGAGAGATTTTACACGGGTTTGCATCACTTTGATAACGACCGAATCTTTTTCCAATGGAACTTTGGGATAAGTACCATCAGCTTGTACCAAAACAGTTATTGGTTTTATTGAAGAAGTATCAATTTGTGTTTCGACTGTATTCTCTTTACATGCAGTTGTAAAAAGAAGTAGTTGAGCTATTATGAACAAAAATGTTTTTGTTTTCATGCTAAAGATTAATCAATAAGTTCTATAAATTCAATCCAGACACCATCTGGAGAACGCACCGAAAATACTTTTAGATTTCCGTACGGAGGAACCATAAGGTTTTGAACTTCTGAGTTTAATTTTAATCCACGTTCCACCAACGTGGCTGCATAAGCATCTGCATCTCGAACGGGAAATCGATACATCAAAATTCCTAAGTTTGGAGGCTTAGCAAGACTTGCACAATCCTTCCCTTTAAGCTCATTGGTATGCATATATTCGATCGATCCGAAATTATTAATATCAGGCCTAACGATATCGATGGGAACGGTAATTTCATGATTTACATTTGGAGGAATCCCAATCACGTTATGCCCTGTAGCCCTATCCAAACCAGGGGTTTCAAAAAATAAAGAAAAACCAAGTTTATCAATGAAAAATGCACGGGTCGCTTCCATATCTTGCACAACGACGGAAGAGTTAAATGCGCGACTGGTTTTTTTCATATGGTCGAAGTCCACCAAGGGAGGTTCAAAGCGTTGCATGAAAGCTATTATGACTCCATCGGGGCCGCGCATAAGTACTTCAGAGACATCGTAGATATGAAAGGTGTACCGTTTTGGTTCTGAAATACCATTCCAACCTTCATTTTCCAATTCGCGATAGAAACTATCCATATCTGGCGTCCGCATGTTGATATCGATTATTCCACCAGTATCCCAAATATGGGCAGCTGAACGTATTTGTTGCTGTTCCACATTTTTAAAACTCACCAAGCGTACAAAGCCCTCATGGTCACCGGTATTTTGAACCAGCGCTTCTTCTATTTCCACAGTGGAGTCTAAATGCCACAAATTGTTCAGGGCTGAACTACTTTTTTCTTGACTTACGAGTGACCATCCACAAACTCTTGTAAAAAAATCGATGTACCTAGCCAAATTGGAGACACTGAAAATAATCTCTTGAAATCCTTTAATGTCGGAATCATTTTCTGAGAAGTTGAGGTTGTGTTTGATGCTGGCCATGGCTTTGTTTTTGATTAGCCTAGTAAGTTCATTAGTTCAAAAGCGGCACGCTCCCCTGATTCCATAGCACCTTCCATACCTCTGTTCATAACTGCGGTATGCTCCCCTGCGAAGTGTATGCGCCCAATAGGGTCGGCAAGTCTATTCGAGAAATCGGTAATTTCACCGGGTTTCCAATACGCATATGCACCACCGGCATAGGGGTTGTTCACCCAGGTCCAGTAATACGTGAAGTCTAATGCGCCTTTTAAACTAGGCCTCATCTCTTCAAGAGTTTTGGTAACTAGAGCAATAGCATCTTCCTGCTTCATTTTATCTATTTCCAAAGCAACATTGCTATTTAAGAATGCAACACAACTTGTGACTCTATCTGGGTCTTGCAAATCATTCTTCAGGGCCATAAATCGTCCTGCCAAATTATCGCACCACATACTTGGCGGCAAGCCGTCTTCTTCCCAATATTTCTTCTTGGGAACGTAATGGAGTTGAACCACTGGCGTATAGTCTAAATTTTGAAACCCTTTTTGTTGCATACCCTGGGCACTAGGAGAAATTTGTATCCGACGCAATGCAGATGCCGGGAGGGTTACCAAACAATACGGAGCTCTTAGCGTACTTCCATTGTCTAGGGTTATCGTAGTGGCATCAGCTTCTGAAGCAATACTTTTTACGGGACTACGTAACATAATATCTTGTTTGAAAGCAGCTCCCATGGCTTCAGGCAAACGTTGGTTACCACCAACAATGGCTCCTCCTTTTCCAGTAGATGCGTTCTGTTGACCAATCCATGTTAGTATCTGAAAATACATCAGAATGGAGATGTTCTGCGCATCAACACCGTAACTGGAGTTGGTGCCCATAACCAATTTGATATCATCGTCTGAGAAGCCTTCTTCTTTTAGAACAGAGTATGTAGACTTGTCCCAGTCCTTATATTTTGGGTCGCGCCATGCAGCTAAATCATTTTCAGGTAATGGGTTTATTTTTCCAAAGTGACCCCAGGTAACATAGGCGGGAAGCCCTTTTCTATAACCTTCTGGTAAGGTGTTGAAATCATGGGTAGGCCACTCCTCAGGGAGAATAAAATTATTCTTAATGCGATAAATTAGTTCCCCCTTTCGAGATTCGGTTCTTGGTCGCATGGGTCCCATGGAAACGCCGTATTTCTGCGCCGCGTCAAGTACTCGGGCGTAACCACCTCCAATACCATTACCCCCTAATTCTGGCTGGCCCGGTACATCACTTTCTTTAGCTGTATGCACACGACCTCCAACTCTATCTGTAGCTTCCACAATTTTTACTTTGAAACCTGCTTGTTCAAAAAGTAAGGCGGCATTTAAACCGGCTAGACCTGCCCCGACAATAATGACATCGGCGTCCAATGTTTTTTTAGCACCACTAATACATGAATTTAGTCCGAAATAAAAGGGAGCAGCTGCAAGCGCAAGCCCACTTTTTTTCAGCATCTCACGCCGGTTGATGCTTTGGTGTATTTTTTTTTCGTTTTTCATTCTTCGTCCCAAGTTAAAGGCAATGCAAAGACATCAGGTTGCTTTTCCTCCGTAGCCGCTATAAAATCGGCAGGGAGGTCTTCCTTACTCATAAAAGTGCCACCGCTGGAAGTCCAAATCATATGGCCTGGGGTGCCGGCCATTTTTAACAGCGACAGCCATGAAGTTTGACTGGTCCAATGATATTCTGCTGGAATATGTGTCAACGATCTATCGTATAAATACTTCTTGTCTATATCATAGGTGTCTAAAGTCATTTCGGTACGCCAAGTTTGCGATTTCTTCTCAAACCATTTGGTAAAAGCATGACGTGTGATGTGCATTTTATCGCCCATATCAGTAAATACCAAATCAAGTGGTACACCAATAGCAGTGCTTTCCATTGTGAAGCTTGCGTCTACTTCAGGTCCTTCAGGTGTCATAATGCCACCTCTTATTCCAGCGCGAAAGGGGGGTACTTCTACAACCTCTCCCGTATACGGATTTTTCACCTCACTAAGAAATTCACCCGTTTTTGGGTCTCGGTATAACAACCATCCTTTTGATTTGGTTTCCACATTACCATTGTCAAGTACTCGCATAATTTTCATGCCACAGCCCGAATACCGAAAAACTTCTTTTCCGAAAACATTGAGGCTATCTGGTCTATCGGGACGAATGCCAAAAACCCTTCCTTCCGAGTAAGAAAAAGTCATTCTTCCTGATAAATCTCCTTGCATTTTTTCAAAAATCAAGAGCTTATCCTTGGGGTCATTTAAATCATAAGCAATCTCCTGCTTTATGGTTTCTTCCGAGGATGTTTTTTCTGCCAATTCTGTTGGTGTTGAAGAGTTACAACTTGCTATAAGTAACGTCATAACAACTAGAGACCATGGGTTTTGAAAGTAGTTTTTCATTAGATATTGGTTTTATTCTGTACTATATATTTAGCATATTGCGTGCTTACTCTTCGCATTCACATACTGCGGAGGCCCAGTTCATCTGAAATCCGATTTTTTTGGCATTTGGTTCCGCAAAAGCAAGAGCAGTAGAGGCCTGTGCTTCTTTTTCCTTGAATCGTAAAAAGAAGAAATCAGCATCCTCCAAATCATAAAATGGATATTCCTTATTACGCAATTGCACAAAATAGGTTTTACCATCAACAGGGTTGAGAACGTACGCAGTACCGCCCTGGTCATGTACTTTTAACCCTTTGTAACTTTTGTCTTTTTCACTAGGTAGGTAGTATGCTTTCTCATAGAAAGATACATCGCAAGTATACACCTTTGCCTTTCGCATTTTATGAGGTTCAGCGTTCGGATGACCCTTAAAAAAGGAATCGTCTTTTACCAAAAAAGTACGGTCTATACGCCAGTATTCACTCTCAGAAATTACCATGTCATGCACAGAATAACGAAGCTCATCTCCTTTTCCAAATTGACAAGCTTTCTCGTGCATACTGCCATGGAATTGTTGTCCGTTTCTCTGAAATATGACATTGCAACCATCGAGACCGAAAAGATCATCGAGTGTAATACTGGCCAAACTCTCGTCATGGGTATCAGCATCGAGCAGATATTTTGTAGCGTCTTTTAAAAAATACAGCTTCATTACGATACCCGGTTTTTTCTCGCCTAGACTTTCAAAAGAAACGATTCGTTGTCTGCCTACATTCGTAGGGTCGTCATCCATATACTCTTCGATGTAGAAAACATATTTGCCGATGCTATCCGCCTTGATTCTCTTGTGCGTTGCATGTATACGTCCGTGTTTTTCTTCGGCTTTTCCCCACCAATCACTTCTATTTTCAACCCATAATTGTTCATCGTTATCAAACTCGCCCTCAAACCATTTTGCTAAAAGACCAAGATCGCGAACATTGGGGTCGCCATCGTCTAGCGCAATAGCTGCACTAGTAGTTTGAAAACTAATTGATGCGAAAAGAAGCGTTGCTAAAAGGCGTATGGTTTTCATGGGTGTTTTCTTTAAAGATGGCTTTTGGTTTACGCTATGCATTCAATATAATATCCAATGCGGCGCGCTCACCAGATTCGAAGGCACCTTCCATGCCCCTTTCCATAATAGCGGTATGTTCACCGCAGAAGTGAATGCTACCGTGGTTTTTACGCATGTGATTGGCATATTTTGTCACTTGTCCGGGTTGCCAGTATACCCAATCACCAGCACCATGAATATCACGTTCACAAGATTGAATCATAATGCGCTTCAATTTTCCTTTGGTTGACGGCCTAATTTCAGCCAGTTTGTTTTCCACGTAAGAGAATACCTGGTCATCAGACATTAGACGGAATTTCAGCGACTCAGGTCCGTTAATAAATGCCAAACCTGCATCGGGGTCGCTTGGATTTTTTTTGGTGCGAACTGCAAAGCGCTCTAAGGGTCCATCAGTCCACATATTAGCATCCATACCATCTTGTTCCCAGAAAGGTTCTGTAATAAGGAAATGAGCTTGAACAGATAGTCCATAGTCCATTTCGTTGATAGCATCCTTGGTAACTCCCTGAACTACGGGTTCAAACGTAATATTCCTAAGCACAGTTATAGGGATACTACAAACCACTTGTTTCGCCGTAAACTCGCTACCATCGGCACAGCTTACTTGAACGATACCATCTTCCTCTTTAAAACCAACAACGGTTCTGCCCAGTTGCACTTCATTTTTTAAACTTTCTGCCATGGCTTGAGGAAGTAGTGAGTTTCCTCCCTTTATCATTTTCCAACCAGTACCATCAGGAAAAGTTGTTTTTCCGTCGCTAAAGTGCATAACGTGGTATCGACGCAGTTCATTCATAGCAGAAGTGTTGTGCATACCGCCGGCATGTATGATTACGTTCATAAGCTTAATCGTCTCTTCATTTACTCCTTTTGAACGTAAATATTGGTCATGTGGGATATCGTATTGATGAAACTCAGGTTCTAACCATGCGTTTAAGGGTTTTCCTTGAAGGGGGTTATCGCGGTGCGAAATAGTGGATAAATAGCGATGCGGAAGTAAGGTTCTATCTTCACCTTCTAGCGGATTAAACTTATGTGACTCCCAGTTTTTCGCGGAAATATATTCACCTTTTATATTGTAAATCCAAGGGCGATTTGGACCGCCACCCGCATCAGGAGTGTATAACTCAAGGCCAAGTTGTTCAACGGTATTTCGCATACGTGCATAATTCGCCCCGATAAATTCTCCTGCAGCTTCGGGTTTTCCGGGTACATCGTTTAAGGTATATACACGGCCACCCAATCGATTTCTACCCTCTATTACCTGCACGTCAAAACCTTGTTCTTCGAGAAGCATTGCGGCGTGAAGGCCTGAAAGGCCTGCGCCTACCACTACAATATCATGACTTGATTTAACAGCTTTGTTTTTCGAGTGAATCGCTGTAGCGTTAACATTGACGGTTTTAGATTCTGTCTTAGGCGTGCAACTAGCAGGAATAATGAGTCCCGCGGAAGCTCCAGCAAGACCTTGAATGAATTTACGTCTGTTCGTTTTCATAAGAATACTTTATGAATTAATCTTGTGTTACCTCCTTAAGATATGCAATTAATGCATCTTGTTGTTCTTTCTTTTGAACCCCTACAAAGGCCATTTTGGTCCCTGGTACATACCCAGCAGGATTGGTCAGCCACTCGCGAATGGTTTCCTCACTCCATACAATACCTTTATTTTTCAAAGCATCAGAATATACGAAGTCTTCTTTCATACCCGCTTTTTGACCCAAAAAGCCATTTAAATTCGGGCCCACTTTGTGAGGTTCTCCTTTGACCACATTATGGCATGCCGCACATAAAAGAAAAACGCGTCTACCCAATTTATTTTCTGATTGGGGAATGGTAGCTGCCACCGCGGTAGACGAAGCTGTGGTTTCCGTAGTTTTCTTTGTATTGAACTCGGGCTTGGCTTTTTCTTGATTCTTTTTCTCTCCACCGCCGCAAGAAACGCTTAGTAATGTCATGCAAAGTATGGCTGCTACAAAAGAAAGTGTCTTCATCAAAAATAGTTTAATTCATTAATAGTTAATAAAGTTAACTAATATTTTAATTGCTTTCCAAGAAAAATGCAATAATTATAGAGATATTATGAATTTTGCACCAATTTGGCTTAATCTCTGAAAATTTTTAGGTCGGCCTTCATGTCTTCCGAAACGTACACTTGGCCCTCTTTAATGACCGTAGCAATCAGCTTTGTGTTTTGAATGTCATCAAGAGGATTGGCATTCAGAATCACCAAATCTGCATACATATTTTCTTTGATAGACCCAAGTTCGTGCTGCATGTTGAAATATTTAGCGGGATTATAGGTAGCAGCTTTTAAGACTTCAAGCGGAGGAATACCGGCATCGACCAAAGCTTCAAGTTCTATGTGTAGGCTCAATCCTGGCGTTAGGTAGGCAATGGGCGTATCTGTACCTGCCATTAATGGAATACCTTTTTCGTAGACTTTTTTTACCATTTTAAGATTAAAATCTACTTGTGCCTGAAAGGCTTCTGACATGGGATAGTCTTTTAGGATGATAGAACGGTTTTTCCAATGTTGCGCAATGGAATCTGGCAGCTGTGAGTAGCTTTTTTGATATTCAGGATCAGCAAAGTATTTATTAGATAAAAACGTATTTAGTGCTAATGTTGGAACTTGCCAAACATCCCTATCCTTTAAAACTTGCAATACTTCATCGGCTTTGGTTTCATCATAGTTTTTGAGGGCGTTTTCGCGTTGCGCCCTATGTATCGATGTCCTTAATTCTCCACCGGCCATGTTACTGCCTTCGGCGAGCATTTTTTGACGCTCTGCTAGAAGTTCGTCGCTGTTCGCCACACAGGATAATTCCAAGTTTCGCAAATGTTCCATGCTATTCAATCCGGCATTAGCTGCAGAAATAACATCCATGCTCAATGGCACATGCCCCGTAACTTTCAGTCCGTTTGCCTTGGCCAATTCGTTAACTTTTCTGAATTGCTCGGGAGTCAACATTTCATAGGCCTTAAGTAAATCGACATCTTTGCCTACCAATCTATTTACTTGATTCGTGACATCATCGACTGAACCCAAACCAACAGAAAGCTCAGGATGAGATGCATCACTTCCATCATAAACATTTGGTTCGCCATCAAGCAAAGGCCCGGCCATCATAACCCGTGGGGCGGCTGTCCGACGTGCAATGGCATTGTCTTTCCAATCTTTTACAAAATCAACTTTACCGCCGGTGTCTCGAACGCTAGTGATACCGTTTGACAAAAACATATCAAACATTAATGGCGCCAATTCTTCTATATAGGCAAAGTGCACGTGAGCATCCCATAAACCAGGTATCAAATATTTGCCTGTACCATCAATAATGTTGTTTTCTCCAGATAACAATAAGGTCGCAGTGTCTGCAATTTTATAAATCTTTCCATCCTTAATAACAACCGTTTGATTTTCTTCCAAACCATTGTTAGGGTCTACGGTGCTGATGTTTTGTATGCAAATTGCATCTTCAAAAAACCGCGCTTGAGGTTGGCATGAAGCGAGAAGTAAGATGCAAAGGGAAGTAATAATTTTCGAAGAATTCTTCATTATTTAGAATATTAAAGGTGATTCGTGCAAACAAATCCCTTAAAACTAATTATTTTAAACAGAAGTAAAAGCATTTTGTCAAAAATTAGTTAATTAGTTTAATGATTAACTACATTAACTAGTTTATTTGTACATTGGAAACATGAAAAACAATCGCCTTACCCTAGCTGCTCGTCCTGGAGAATTTATTAAGAAATCGGATTTCAAAATGGAAACCGTAGAACTGCGTCCTTTGAAAGAAGGAGAGTTTTTGATCAAAACACTTTTTTTGTCAGTGGCCCCTGTCATGAAATTTTATATGTTAGACGGTGCTGGTATAGAAAATCCGATGCAAATTGGCGATACCATGCGAGGCAGGGGTGTTGGTGAAGTAGTGGAAAGCAGACATTCTGATTTTCAGATTGGAGATATTGTACAGGGCAAACACGGTTGGCAGGAATATGTGATTTGTGATGGGAGTCCATATTATATGATGTATAAGGTGGGTCAGCGGGGGCTACCCTATTCAACAGCTTTAGGTGTTTTGGGTATGACGGGTTTTACATCATATTTCGGATTGTACAAGGTTGGTGAGATGAGAAAAGGTGATAATGTTCTAGTTTCGGCAGCTAGCGGCGGAGTAGGTTCAAATATTGGTCATTTAACTAATATAAAGGGGGGAAGAGCTGTTGGTCTTGCTAGCACAGATGAAAAGTGCAAGTTGTTGACCGAAAAATTAGGGTATAGTCATGCTATTAACTACACAAAGGAAAATGTTTCTGAGCGTATTGACGATTGCTTTCCCGAAGGAATTGATGTATATTTTGATAATGTAGGTGGCGAAATACTAGACATAGCCTTAACAAAGTTAAAGAGGTATGCTCGTGTAGTATTGTGCGGAAGGATATCACAATATGCTGATAGAGAGAATGCAGTTTATCATTTAAAAAACTGGCATAAAGTAGGTGCCACACGTTCGAAAATGGAAGGTTTCTTTATTTATGATTTTGAAAAGGATTTTCAGAAGGCAGAGACAGATATGGCACAGTGGATAAAAGAAGGGAAACTAACCTATCAAGAAGATATCCTAGAAGGTCTTGATCATATGCCCATTGCACTTAATAGATTATTTGAAAGAAAGAACGTTGGAAAGCAGTTGGTAAAAATTAGTTAACTATGTTAACTAATTTTTCGATACCTTTATCCTCAAATTGAAAAGCCCATTAGACATTTTTATTATATGACAAACTATTTAGTTACCGCAGATAACAAAGAAATAGCACTAAAAAAAGAGGATATAGAGGCTCTTGATAGCATTTCTATTGATGGCGAAAACTATCATATTCTTGAAAAAAATAAGGCTTATGAAGCCCGTTTAGTCCATGCTGACTATTTAAATAAAACCCTGACAGTTGCTATTAACGGGAATACATATCAAGTAAAAATTGAAGATGAATACGACCAGCAGGTAAGAAAAATGGGCTTGTTAGCAGTAACTGCTCAGAAGGTGAATTCCATCAAAGCTCCCATGCCAGGTTTAATTGTTGACATATTAGTCGAGATTGGTCAAGAAATTTCAGAAGGCACTCCTTTAATAGTACTCTCAGCTATGAAGATGGAGAATATCATTACCTCACAAGGGGAAGGAGTTGTGAAATCAATAGAAGTAAAAAAAGATGATGCTGTTGAAAAAGGACAGTTAATTATCGAAATGGAATAGATATAGGAACATGAAAAAAATTCTAATTGCCAACCGAGGTGAGATTGCAATTCGAGTTATGCGAACTGCCCAAAAAATGGGAATCAAAACGGTAGCTGTTTACTCAGAAGTTGACCGACATTCGCCGCACGTGAAATTTGCAGATGAAGCTGTCCTTTTAGGGCCGGCACCTTCTTCAGAGTCTTATTTGGTTATGGATAAGGTAATTGAAGCGGCAAAAAGTACGAGAGCAGAAGGTATTCATCCTGGGTATGGCTTCCTAAGTGAAAATGCCATTTTCGCTCAAAAAGTTGAGGATAGCGGACTTACTTTTATAGGTCCAAAACCACATGCTATTGAAGTTATGGGAAATAAGCTAGCGGCAAAAGACGCTGTAAAAGATTATGACATTCCTATGGTTCCCGGTATCGAAGAAGCCATAACTGATGTGGCATTGGCGGAGAAAATTGCGCAAGAAATTGGGTTTCCGATTCTAATCAAAGCTGCTGCCGGTGGTGGGGGAAAAGGAATGCGAGTTGTAGAAAAGCTCGAAGAATTACCCGAACAAATGGACCGTGCTATTGGCGAGGCAGTTGCAGCTTTTGGTGATGGCTCCGTTTTCATAGAAAAATATGTAGGCTCGCCCAGACATATTGAAATTCAGGTACTTGCCGATACCCATGGCAATATAGTGCATCTCTTTGAACGCGAATGTAGTGTACAACGAAGACACCAAAAGGTTGTGGAAGAAGCACCATCAGCCGTACTGACTCCAGAGATTCGTAAGGCTATGGGTGACGCTGCGGTGCGGGTAGCAAAAGCCTGTGACTACGTTGGTGCAGGAACGGTAGAATTCCTCCTTGACGAAAAAAAGAATTTTTATTTCCTTGAAATGAATACGCGTCTTCAAGTCGAACACCCGGTCTCAGAAATTATTGCGGGTGTTGATTTGGTAGAAGAACAAATAAAAGTAGCTCGGGGCGAAAGGTTAGGGTTTACTCAAGATGATTTGAAAATCAGTGGTCATGCCCTTGAACTTCGCGTATATGCAGAAGACCCCCTGGAGAATTTCATGCCCAGTATCGGAACCTTGTCGACGTACCGAGCACCTGAGGGTAAAGGAATTCGTGTAGATGATGGTTTCGAAGAAGGTATGGAAGTGCCCATCTATTATGACCCAATGATTTCCAAGCTGATTACCTATGGTAAAACGCGTGAAGAAGCTATTCAGTTGATGATAAAAGCTATTGATGATTATAAAGTAGAAGGCGTGGCAACAACACTTCCTTTTGGAAAATTTGTGTGCGAGCATGAAGCATTTACTTCAGGTAATTTTGATACGCATTTTGTGAAAAATTACTATGCCGCAGAACAGCTTGAAGAACAGTATAATGATGAGAAAGAGATTGCTGCCAAGATTGCGCTCAAACTGTACCTAGAAAATCAAAAGACATTAAAAACTCCAACTACCGTTTCCTCGAATTGGCATAAACGAGGGATGTAATTTTTGTGAATCGATTGTAGACCAAGAATGAAATGAGCCACAATAATAACGGTAAAATTAAGGTATCGGGTTTTTGGCGAATTACATCTGACCAATTACCAACAATGAAAATGTACAGATGAAAGATAAAAAACAGATTTTAGCAGATAAGTTAGAGCAAGCCCGTGTAGGAGGTGGTCAAGAACGCATTGATAAGCAACATGCCAAGGGAAAACTGACGGCTCGCGAGCGCGTTCATTTTTTATTAGATGAAGGTTCTTTTGAAGAAATGGGAGCCTTAGTGACCCACCGAACGAAGGACTTTGGTATGGAAAAACAAGTCTTTTACGGTGATGGAGTAGTAACGGGTTATGGCACGGTAAACGGAAGACAGATATGCGTCTTTGCCCAAGATTTTACAGTTTTTGGTGGAGCACTATCGGAAACCCATGCTGAAAAAATCTGTAAGATAATGGACATGGCGATGAAAATAGGCGTGCCTGTTGTTGGATTAAATGATAGTGGTGGTGCACGCATTCAAGAGGGGGTTCGCTCCCTTGGAGGCTACGCAGATATCTTTCATAGAAATGTGATGGCCTCAGGGGTCATTCCTCAAATATCTGCAATCATGGGCCCCTGCGCAGGTGGAGCTGTATATTCTCCTGCAATGACTGATTTTACCTTGATGGTAGAAAATTCAAGTTATATGTTTGTTACAGGTCCGAATGTGGTGAAGACAGTGACCAATGAAGAAGTGACTTCTGAAGAATTGGGGGGTGCTTCTACTCACGCTACAAAGTCAGGGGTAACGCATTTGACGGCCGCGAATGATATTCAATGTATTAATCAAATAAAGCAGATGTTAAGTTACATGCCTCAGAACTGTGAGGATGTACCCGATGATATTCCTTTTGATATTAAAGACGAAATTCGTGAGGAGTTGGAAAGTATTGTTCCCGAAAACCCCAATCAACCCTATGACATGCGTCATGTGATTAACGGCCTAATCGATGCGGATACTTTCTTTGAAATTCATAAAGATTATGCAGATAACATTGTTGTCGGTTTTGCTCGTTTGGGAGGAAAAAGTATTGGAATTGTTGCCAACCAACCGATGAGCTTAGCTGGAGTTTTAGACGTAGAAAGCTCAAAGAAAGCCGCACGTTTTACACGTTTTTGTGACTGTTTCAATGTTCCGTTGTTAGTCTTAGTCGATGTTCCGGGATTCTTACCTGGTACCGACCAAGAATGGAACGGTATCATTACTAATGGCGCTAAATTGTTATATGCATTAAGTGAAGCTACCGTACCAAAAGTTACTGTCATTACAAGAAAAGCGTATGGTGGGGCTTATGACGTTATGAATTCAAAACATATTGGTGCCGACTTAAATTATGCATGGCCTGGGGCAGAAATTGCGGTGATGGGTGCTAAAGGAGCAAGTGAAATTATCTTTAGAAAAGAGATTGGCTCTGCGAAAGACCCCGAAGCGAAGCTAGCTGAAAAGGAGGCCGAATATGCCGAAAAATTTGCAAATCCATATAGTGCGGCTGAAAGAGGATTTATTGATGAGGTAATTCTTCCGAAGAATACCCGAAGAAAATTGATAAAAGCATATACAGCACTTCAAAACAAAGTAGCTACCTTGCCAAAGAAAAAGCATGGAAATATTCCTTTGTAAAATAATTCTAGGGTCATGAGTAAAACCCCTTTATTTGATGAATTCTCTCCTGTTTCTGCCAAAGAATGGAAACAGAAAATACAGGTAGACTTGAAGGGAGCCGATTATAACGAAACCTTAGTTTGGGATTCTCCTGAGGGAATCAAAGTGAAACCCTTTTATCATGCCGACGATGCCGTTGCAACTTTCAACAACTTTACGAGTAAAAAGGGCTGGAGTGTAGGCCAAAAGATATATGCCGGTAATGCAGAGTTGGCCAATAAGAAAGCATTAAAAGCCTTACAAAGAGGGGTGGAGAGTTTGAGTTTTGTAATTCCATCTGAAGAGATAAAAGTAGAAAGCCTATTAAAGAATATTGACCTTAATGCGGTTTCTGTTTATGTAAAACTTGAATTTTTGTCTCATGAATATGTGCAGGCGTTAGTTCAATTTTGTAGTGACTCCCTAGAAAACATATACTTAAATCTAGACCCTATTGGTCAATTGGCCAAATCGGGAAATTGGTTTGAAGGTTGGGAAAAAGACGTCGCAATGCTCAAAAAGATACTTGCCGGTAAAGCACAGAATATAGTAAGTGTCAACCTAGCTTTATACCAGAATGCTGGAGCCAATATGGTTCAGCAACTAGCCTATACGTTAGCACATGCGAATGAATATTTGAATATCTTTCAGACCGAAACGGAACGCCCAAAAACAATAACCTTTAAGGTCTCTGTCGGAACAAATTACTTCTTTGAAATTGCTAAACTCAGAGCTTTACGCCGGTTATGGATTACTCTTGTTGAATTCTATGACTTTGATACTGAATGCCATATTGTTGCCTATCCGACACGAAGAAATAAAACACTATACGACTATAATACGAATATGCTCCGCACGACTTCAGAGTGTATGTCGGCGGTTCTGGGAGGCGCCGACCGCGTAGTCAATTTGCCTTATGATGCCATTTATCACAAGGATAATGAGTTCGGGGAACGTATCGCGCTGAATCAATTACTCTTATTAAAAAATGAAAGCTATTTTGATAAAGTTAATAATGCGGCCGATGGGGCATATTACATTGAAAGCTTAACGGCACAATTGACGGAAAAAGCTTTGGAACTGTTTAAATCGATTGAAAAGGGTGGTGGCTTTCTCAAGCAGTTAAAGGAACATACCATTCAAAGAAAAATTGCTGAAAGTGCTTCAAAAGAACAAGAAAAGTTTTTAGGGGGAGAAGAAGTTTTGATAGGAACAAACCGATATCAAAACGAGGGCGATAAAATGAAAGATACGATTGAGGTGTATCCATTTTTGAAAACCAATCCTCGAAAAACATTGATTCAACCTATTCTTGAAAAACGTTTGGCAGAGGAAGTAGAACAAAAACGATTGGATGATGAGTAGAAAAGATGTACAAAATCTATCTCTTAAAAAATCGTCTTTCGGTTCGAGCCCTTCAACTGAGCTCAGAACAGACTCCGTCCAGAAGCCGAACAACGTAGCTTTCGAGACTGCCGAAAAAATAGATATAAAACCCTCTTTCAGCAAAGAAGATATTGCTTCGGCAGAACACCTGAATTTTGCAGCGGGAATTTCGCCCTACTTGCGAGGGCCGTATTCCACCATGTACGTTCGCAGACCTTGGACGATTAGACAGTATGCTGGTTTCTCGACAGCTGAAGAGAGTAATGCCTTTTATAGAAGAAATTTAAAGGGAGGTCAAAAGGGACTTTCGGTAGCTTTTGATTTACCCACCCACCGTGGGTATGATAGTGACCATGAACGTGTTGTTGGTGATGTTGGAAAAGCGGGCGTTGCTATCGATTCTGTAGAGGATATGAAGATTTTATTCGATGAAATTCCGTTGGATAAGATGTCTGTTTCCATGACAATGAACGGGGCAGTTCTGCCCATAATGGCATTTTACATTGTTGCCGCGGAAGAACAAGGGGTTGGCCAAGCCCTGTTAGCGGGAACTATTCAAAATGATATCCTTAAGGAATTTATGGTGCGGAATACCTACATCTATCCGCCTAAACCCTCTATGCAATTGGTAGCAGATATCTTTGAATATACAAGTCAATTTATGCCCAAGTTCAATAGTATTAGTATCTCCGGATATCATATGCATGAAGCGGGGGCGTCTGCTGACATTGAATTGGCATACACCTTAGCTGACGGATTGGAGTACATCAAAACCGGACTCAAAGCGGGACTACAAATTGATAATTTCGCTCCCCGTTTATCTTTTTTCTGGGGAATTGGGATGAACCATTTTATGGAGATTGCCAAAATGCGAGCTGCCCGAATGTTGTGGGCAAAATTGGTAAAGCAATTCAACCCGAAGAATCAAAAATCCTTGGCATTACGTACGCATTGTCAAACCAGTGGATGGAGTTTAACTGAGCAAGATCCCTTCAACAATGTCGCTCGAACTACAATAGAGGCAACAGCCGCGATTTTAGGAGGAACACAAAGTTTACATACCAATGCCTTGGATGAGGCTATTGCCTTACCAACAGATTTTTCGGCCCGAATCGCTAGAGAAACACAGATCTTTTTACAGGAAGAAACCAAAATTACTAAAACAGTTGACCCTTGGGCTGGCAGTTATTACGTTGAGTATCTTACGGAGCAAATAGCAGAAAAAGCGTGGACATTAATACAAGAAGTGGAAGAATTGGGAGGAATGACCAAAGCGATTGAGGCGGGAATTCCCAAAATGCGTATTGAACAAGCGGCCGCTAGAAAACAAGCGCGAATTGATAGCACGCAAGATGTAATTGTAGGTGTAAATAAATATCGATTAGAAGAAGAAGATGAGCTTCACATTTTGGAAGTCGACAATCAAGAAGTTCGAAGACAGCAGTTAGAGCGTTTGGTTCGTATTAAAAAATCTAGAGATGAAGCAGCTGTTAAAACAGCTTTAGCTGAATTGACAGAAGCTGCTAGATTGAAAATGGAATCCGATGATGAAAACTTGCCTGCGGATAAAAATTTACTAGCTTTAGCTGTAAATGCTGCCAGATTTAGAGCGACCCTTGGGGAAATCAGTTCGGCCCTTGAAGAAATTTTTGGCAGACATAAAGCAATTATCAATTCATTTTCAGGCGTGTATTCAAAAGAAATTAAAGACGATAAAAGTTTTGAAAAGGCCAAGGCCATGACCGACCAATTTGCTGAGCAAGATGGTCGTCGCCCTCGTATTATGATAGCGAAGATGGGACAAGACGGTCATGATAGAGGCGCTAAAGTAGTAGCCACAGGATATGCTGATTTAGGCTTTGATGTTGATATAGGCCCGTTGTTTCAAACTCCCGAAGAAGCCGCTAAACAAGCTGTCGAGAATGATGTGCATATTCTAGGTGTATCTTCCTTAGCTGCAGGTCATAAGACCTTAGTGCCCGCTGTAATTGAAGAATTAAAAAATTACGATCGTGAAGATATTATGGTGATTGTAGGTGGCGTGATTCCCAAACAAGATTATCAGTTTTTATATGATGCTGGTGCGGTTGCAGTTTTCGGCCCTGGAACCAAAATTAGTGATGCGGCCATTCAATTGTTGGAGATTTTGATTGAGGAGTAATTCTTAATGTTAACCCCAACATTATAGTGATTTATTTATATGAGAATATATCATTTACTTGCTAGCCCTTCAATACCTATGTCTGTTGCAGCTACAATTTCATGTATATCGTTATCCACAACTTCTTTTTTGGCATCGGCATAGGTCAAGAATTCCTTATAAACCGTATCTAATTGTAATTTGGTTAGTTCATAACCAACTAGTTTGGCTCGATAAGCCAAAGCCGCTCTACCACTTCTCGCCGTAAGCACAATGGATGACTCATCCACACCAACATCAGCAGGATCGATAATTTCATAGGTTTCCCGGTTTTTGATAACACCATCTTGGTGAATACCAGAACTATGAGCAAATGCATTGGCGCCGACTATAGCTTTATTGGGTTGTACGTTCATTCCCATTTTTTGAGAAACCATTTGGCTAGTACTATATAGCAGTTTACTATTGATATTGGTGTCAAGGCCAAGTGTAGGATGTTGCCTCATTATCATTACCACTTCTTCTAACGAGGTATTTCCTGCGCGTTCTCCAATTCCATTTATGGTGCATTCAATTTGCCGTGCGCCGTTTACAACTCCAGCTATGGAATTAGCTGTGGCAAGTCCGAGATCATTGTGACAATGGCATGAAAGCGTAACCTTGTCAATATCTTTTACATTTTCTTTCAGATATCTTATTTTGGCCCCATATTCCTCAGGTAAACAATAACCGGTAGTGTCAGGAATATTTAGAACAGTAACACCAACCTTGATAAGGGCCTCACAAATTTGAGCAAGAAACTCGTTGTCTGTTCTACCCGCATCTTCGGCAAAAAATTCTACATCCTCAACGAATGATTTCGCATAGGACACGGCAGCAACAGCTTTTTCAATTATGGCCCCTTTGTTCGAATTGAATTTATGTTTAATGTGAGATTCAGAGGTGCCGATACCCGTATGTATTCTTGGCTTTTTCGCAAATTTAAGTGCCTCTGCAGCGACTTCTATATCTTTTTTAACAGCTCGTGTAAGTCCGCAAATAGTAATGTCCTTTTTAATTAATTTGGAAATTTCTGTGACCGATTTAAAATCTCCTGGACTTGAAATGGGGAACCCCGCTTCAATAATATCCACCCCTAATAATTCAAGTCGTTCTGCGATGATTAATTTTTGTTCCGTATCTAATTTACATCCTGGTACTTGCTCGCCATCTCTTAACGTAGTGTCAAAAATTTGAACCTTTTCTTTGCTCATGATACTAAATAATTAACGCTGTCTTAGCTTTAATTTAAATATATAACCTCTTAGGCTAACCTTTTTAAATTTACTAGCTAAATATACTATACTTATTGTAATTAATGACGATTTAAAACACTGAAATACAATAAAATACACCCTATTTTTTACGATGACAAATGGCAATAATATATAAACTTAACATGGAGTTATTACGTTGTTTTGTTCCAAGGAAGTTATGATGATCTTACAAGAAAGAATTATACAGAACTTGCTCAATTGCAATTGGGCAAAGGCAATTGGCATGTGCAAAGAGCGAGAGTTATTTTACAAAACATAACAAACAAATAATATTTGGCTGCTACCGCAGTTAAAAAATCGCCAAATCATTAATAAATCTATGATGCCCGAGGGCTTTAAAGTATGCTTACGGAGAAGGAGGTTCTAAATTTAGTGGCATATTTGAAAGCATTAAACCCACTTGGGGAGGTTGCGTTATCTCGTTAGTTTTTTCAATGCTATTTCATCTCGAACTGTCTTTTGTATTCTGAAGGGGTTTTTTGGGTTAGCGCTTTGAACTGTCGATTGAAATTTGATAAAGTTCCATAACCACTCTCATAACATGCCTGAGAAGCTGTCAACTTTTTCTCTATAAGAAGCTTACAGGCATGACCGATTCGAATTTCACTTACGAATTCTGAGAACGTTTTATTCGCATGAATTCTAAAATAACGACTGAATGAAGTTGGTGTCATATTCGTTAATTCTGCCAGTTCTGTAATTGACATTTTCCGTGTGAAATTTTTCATTACATAGGCATAAACAGTATTCATACGTACCGTGTCGCCTTCCTTTAAAGTGTTCACATATCCAGGACTTGCCAGCGGTTGTATATCGGTTGTTTGTGATAGTTTGTTTATTATTTTTAGTAGTTCTAATACACTATCAAATCCTTTCATAGTTAGTAATTTTGAAAGCATTTTTTTTACAGTTTTTCTTGTATTTCCGGTAAGCTCTAAACCGCGAAGGCTTTTTTTAAATAGCCGTCGAATGCGAATGGTTTCTTCCGTTTGCAATAGGCTTTCACCCAAAAATTTCTCATTGAAATAAACGACGATTCCCTCACAGCCGTTTTTTCTATTTTCAGTATTACTTTCCACATCGCTTCGCCAGAGGTGGGGAATATTGGGCCCAGTAAATGTTATATCCCCTGCTTTGAATGGTTTTACATTATCTCCAATGAATCGCGTTCCGGTTCCTTTCAGAACCATAAACAACTGATATTCAGAATGAAAATGCCAGTTCGGATCAAAAATAGACTCGTTCAAATGTTTTGCAATAAACACATGATTTGAAGGAATTGGTGATTTTTGAACTACAGATTTCATTTGGATCTATTGGTTTATAAAAGTTACTAATTTATCCATTAAAATACTGTACTACGAATTTTAGGATATAATACAGTCAGTAGTAGATAAAAGATAGTACGATTTGATCTGTATTAATTCTTAACATTGGAAACCGTTTATATGAACAAGATTATGAAAAATTTTCAATTGATATTTCTTCGGCTACTATTACCTTTCCTTTTTGTGCTTGGGTGTAATTCTGAAACCAAAAAAAGAGCGCTGCCAGATGATCAGCCAAGACGAATTGAACTGCTTTTTCTCGGACATGAAATGGAGCATCATAATTCTAGCGCTTATTTTCCAATCTTGGCAACGGCCCTCACTAAAGATGGAATCAACATTACCTATACCGAAGATGTAAACGACCTGAATACAGAGAATCTTAATTTGTATGATGGCCTAATTGTGTATGCGAATCATGAAAGCATCAACCCTTCCCAGGAGCAGACGTTGTTAGATTTTGTATCCACAGGGAATGCCTTTATTCCAATACATTCGGCAAGTTTTTGTTTTAAGAATTCCCCTAAATATATTGATTTAGTCGGAGCGCAGTTTAAAGAACACGATACGCTAACTTTTTCGGCAACTATTACGAATACGACACATCCTTTAATGGAAAATGTAACCGAATTTGAAGCTTGGGATGAGACCTATGTACATGATAAAATAGCGGATGATATTACCGTTTTGATGGAGCGTGTTGAAGGAGACCATAGCGAACCTTGGACTTGGGTAAAAGAATATGGAAAAGGGAAAGTTTTCTACACTGCCTCGGGTCATGATGAACGTGTTTGGAATCATACAGGTTTTCAAAATTTAATTAGAGAAGGAATTCTATGGGCTGTTGATGCGAATACAAAGAACAATTGGGAAGCTTTTGCGGCAACGATTCCTACATTGAAATATGAAGACCGCACAGGAATTCCGAATTACGAAAAAAGAGACCCGGCACCTAAATATCAGTTGCCGCTTTCACCTGAAGAATCAGAAAAGTTAATACAAGTGCCAGCAGGTTTTGATTTACAGCTGTTTGCCTCTGAACCCGAAATTGTCAACCCTATTGCCATGAATTGGGACGAGAAAGGTCGCCTTTGGGTGATTGAAACTGTAGACTACCCCAATACGGTTCGTGATGAACTTGGCATTGGTGATGACCGTGTGAAAATTTTGGAAGATACCGATGGTGACGGGAGGGCCGATAAGGTCACTGTCTTTGCAGAAAAATTAAATATCCCTACTAGTTTTGCCTTTTATGATGGGGGTATTATAGTTTCACAAGCGCCTCAATTTCTATTTTTAAAAGATACCGATGGAGATGATAAGGCAGATATTCGTGAAACTATAATTGATGGATGGGGTGTTTCAGATACACATGCAGGGCCTTCCAACCTTCAGTATGGTATTGATAATAGTATTTATGGAGTTGTTGGCTATTCTGGATTTGAAGGAAGTATCTACGATGAGGTATTCGATTTTAGTCAGAATATGTATCGCTTCAATCCCAAGAAAAAATACTTCGAGGTATTGACGAATACGAGTAATAATACCTGGGGTTTGGGGATTACTGAAGACAATTCACTCTTTGCCTCAACGGCAAATAATACACATAGTGTCTTTTTGGGTATTCCGAACTATGCGATGGAGGGCATAGAGGGCATTACTGCACAAGGGAGCTTAAAAATAGATGGGCATTATGACATGATGCCAATAACCAAAAATTACAGACAAGTGGATGTTTTTGGAGGTTTTACTGCGGCGGCAGGGCATCATTTTTATACGGCCCGTAACTATCCGAAGCAGTATTGGAATAAGGTAGCTTTCGTGTGTGAGCCAACTGGTGGATTGGTTCATATTGCTAAAATTGAAAAAAACGGTGCCGGATATATTGAAAAGGACGGTGGAAACCTTTTTGCCAGTTCAGATGAATGGGTGTCGCCGGTGGAGGCGAAGGTCGGCCCAGATGGTAATGTTTGGATAGCCGATTGGTACAATTTTATCGTACAGCACAATCCCACTCCAACCGAGAGTTTTGGAGGTTTTAAGGGTGAAAACGGACAAGGAAATGCCTATGTAAATCCTCTTCGCGATAAGTCTAGAGGACGCATTTGGAGAGTGGTTCCTAAAATTGGCAAGTTGCAAAATTCGTTGGGGTTGGATAAAGAAAATCCCGAAGAATTAGTGCGTACATTGGCTCATCAAAATATGTTTTGGAGGCTTACGGCCCAGCGTTTATTGATAGAACGTGGAGATACTGATGTTTTACCTGCCCTATATAAATTGGTAACTGATATGAAAGTTGATGCCTTAGGATTAAATGCTGGAGCTTTACATGCTTTATGGACCATTGATGGGTTAGGCGCCCTAGGTCTTGACACCCAAGGAATTGAAATAGTGACTGGTGCCTTGCTACATCCTGCAGCTGCTGTTCGAAAAGCAGCTATTCAAATACTTCCTAAAAATAGGGCGACAGATAATTATCTTAATAAAGTAAAGATTTTAAATGACAAAGACGCGTCTGTCAGATTGGTGACATTCCTCTATTATACCAAAAGACCGGCCTCTGAGGCAATAGGTGCTAGATTATATACGGTAAGCAAGCAAGAGTCCATTACTTCTGATAACTGGCTTTCAAAAGGGCTATATGCGGCTGCCAACAAACATGGGGCTGGTTTTATGAAACAGTATGCTGAAGAAAACCCAAACATAAAAGTAGATACTGCACCTCAGACAAAAAGACACGACATAGACTTGGATGATTCCAATTGGAAAACTATGGAATTGCCTCAATATATTGAGGACGCTGGACTTGATATTGACGGTGTTATTTGGTTTAGACGAAATTTCACTTTGAATACGGACGCCTCTACCTATGTTTCATTGGGTCCGATAGATGATTCCGATATTGTGTATATCAATGGCATACAAGTGGGTCTTACCGAAAACGAATACGCAAAGAATCGATATTATGATATTCCTGTTGCAATTCTTAATAAGGGTAAAAATACAATCGCCGTTCGTGTTGAAGACACCGGTAGTGGTGGGGGTATTTATGGAACCCCTAACCAAATGTACATTCGTTCTGGGAATACGACAGTATCCTTGTCAGGCAGCTGGAGATACGAGGTAGAAACCGATTTTGCAGAAAGCGCCAACAATGCCTTTGGGGGTACTTCTATTGCTGCAGTTTTCGCTAAGAATTACAAAAAAGTTGATAAGGCAACGGAGCCAGATATAACTACTAACGATCAAGGCAGAGTTATTACGATGAAGACCATTCAAAATGAAATGAAGTATGATTTAAGCGAGTTTGTTGTCAAAGCTGGTGAGACTGTTACCCTTGTTTTTGAAAACAATGATTTTATGCAACATAATCTTCTGATTTTAGCTGAAGGCAGTATGGAAAAAGTTGGAGCAGCCGCAGATAAATTGGCACAGGATCCGAACGCAGCTGATAGCGATTATATTCCGATAATGCCAGAAGTGTTGCATGCGACCAAACTAGTAAATCCAAATGCAAAGGTGACTATACGATTTACCGCTCCTGAGCAAGCTGGAGAATATCCGTATATCTGTACTTTTCCTGGACATTGGCGCATCATGCAAGGAGTAATGAAGGTAGTAAAATAAATAGTTTATGGCAGTAAATGTGCAATACGGCGTAAGTACATGGCTTTGGCATTCACCTTTTAGTACTGCCTCAATTTCGCTTTTTCCTAAAATAAAGGCCATGGGATTTGACGTAGTGGAAATTCCTGTTGAAGACCCTGATTTGATTGATGTCAAAACCGTAAAACAAGCTCTAAAAGATAACGGATTAAAACCAACGGTTTGCGGTGTTTTTGGCCCTACAAAAGATTTTACTTCTGATGATGTTTCATTACATAATAACTGTTTTCAATATATCGAAAAATGCTTTGAAATAGGGTCATTTCTGGAGGTTGATTTTTTGGCAGGACCTATGTATTCGACTGTTGGTAAAGCACGAATGGTTTCCGAAAGACAGCGCAAATTCGAGTGGGAATTAGCGGTCACCAATTTGCACAAAGCTTGCGTAATGGCGTCAAAACACGGTCAACAAATTGCCCTGGAGCCATTGAATCGGTTTGAATCTGATTTAGTGAATACTGCAGGCGATGTGATGCGTCTTATATCGGATATTAATCATGAAAACGCCAAGGTAGTATTAGATGGCTTTCACATGACCATCGAAGAACAGAACATTCGTGAAGCGATTAATACCGCGGGCGATAAACTAATTCATATTCAGGTTTCCGAAAACCACAGGGGCATTCCAGGAACCGGACTTACCCCTTGGAAGGATTTCAAACTTGGATTGCAAGACATCAATTATAAAGGGGCAATGGTCATAGAAAGTTTTACCCCAGAAATAAAGGAGCTGGCTGGTGCAGTTTGTATCTGGAAAAACCTAGCCAATAATCAAGATGATTTCGCATCGGAAGGAGTTGAATTTTTAAAGAAAACATTCAATACATAAAGTAATGGAAACGAGTGAAAAAAGAATTAAAATAGCCATTGTAGGCCTAGGATTCGGAGCAGAGTTTATACCTATTTATCAGAAGCATCTCAATGCTGAAATGTATGCCATATGTCAGCGGAATAAATCTAAAATGGACGAACTTGGAGATGCCCTTGGTATTGCAAATAGATATACAGACTATAATGAATTGCTAAAAGACCCCAACATCGATGCAGTGCATATCAATACCCCGATACCGAATCATGCCGAACAATCTATTGCTGCATTGAAGGCCGGAAAACATGTGGCCTGTACCGTACCTATGGCCACTACCATAGAGGAATGTCGTCAAATAGTGGAGTTGGTAAAGGAAACTGGCTTAACGTATATGATGATGGAAACGGTAGTCTATGCGCGGGAGTTTTTGTATATGAAAGAGCTGTATGAAAATGGAGAATTGGGAAAAATCCAATTTCTAAAAGCCAGCCATCAACAAGATATGGATGGTTGGCCAGAATATTGGCCCGGACTACCTCCAATGCATTATGCCACACACTGTGTAGGGCCGATATTGGCACTTACAAAAGATGAAGCGGAATATGTTTCCTGTTTTGGTTCGGGAAAGATTCGAGAAGAATTAATATCGGAATATGGTTCTCCCTATGCAGTGGAAACGGCTCATATTAAATTCCGTAATTCTGATTTAAGCGCGCAAGTCTATCGCTCTCTTTTTGATGTTGCCCGTCAATACCGAGAGAGTTTTGAAGTATATGGATCTAAGAAATCGGTTGAATGGCCTTTGATAGAAGGCCAACCATTAGTGGTACATACGGCCAAAAAACCCGAGCCAGAAATTCCAGAAGAAGTCGAAAGTCCTGATTTTGCAAAATTGTTGCCCAAAGAAATTCAAGCCTTCACAACCCATGGGGTTTATGATACCGATGACAATACACACCTTTCATTTACGCAAGGTGCCGGTCATGGCGGTTCACATCCGCACTTGGTTCATGCATTTTTGATGTCACTGATTAACGACCAGCAGCCGTATCCAGATGTAGTACAATCTGCCAATATTACTTGTGTCGGTATTTTGGCACACGATTCGGCCATGAAGGGGGGCGAAATTATCAGATTACCTGAGTTTAGCTTAAAAGAAATGTAGACCCTAAAAACAAATGTAGAACCACTTCCATAGCGAATGACTTTTTTAGTCATTGGATGCAAAAAAGGAACAGTTTTTAATTTTCTATATTGTTCTTATCTTAGGTAATAACCTTAATCGTATGAATTTGGTACTTCGGGTAACGTTCGCTTTTTTATTCTTTTTTTTATTTTCGAGTGCTCAAGAAACTCAAAAACGGCCGAACATTTTGGTAATTATGTTCGATGATGCAGGCTTAGACATGAGCGCCTATGGAAGCACCTATGTAAATACTCCCGGTTTTGATGCCATTGCCAAAGACGGGATTCTGTTTCATAGAGCCTATACACCCAATGCCAAATGTGCCCCCTCAAGGGCTGCTGTAATTACCGGAAGAAATTCATGGCAGTTAGATGCTGCGGCAAATCATGTGATCTACTTTCCATCGAAGTTCAAGACCTATCAAGAAGTACTTTTGGAAAATGGCTATACCACTGGCCATACGGGCAAAGGCTATGGGCCTGCCTTGACTTTTGCCGCTGATGGCAGTCAAAGACAAGTGATGGGTGAAGCCTTTAATGAGAAAAAACTAAAACCAGCTACCAATGCCATCGGACCCAATGATTACAGTGCTAATTTTGAGGATTTCTTAAATAAAGCTCCTGCCGATCAACCTTGGAGTTTTTGGTTGGGGACTATAGAACCTCATAGAGGCTATGAATATGGTAGTGGCGCCCGCTTAGCTGGCAAGTCGACAGCTATGATACAAAATTTCCCTCCATACTGGCCCGATAACGAAACCACGCGAAATGACCTGCTTGATTACGCATACGAAATAGAGGATACCGATAAGCACATCCAAAAAGTTTTGCAAACACTTGAAGAACGCAATCTGTTAGAGAATACCTTGATCGTGGTTACTTCTGACCACGGGATGCCATTTCCAAGGGTTAAAGGCAATCAATACGAAAATGCAAATCACGTGCCCATGGCCATGTTATGGAAGGGAAAATCGAAGGTAAAAGTTGTTGATGATTACGTGAGTTTTATTGATTTGGCACCTACGTTTTTAGAAGTCGCTGGAGTAGATTGGCGATCTTCAGGAATGCATCCGGCAACAGGAAAAAGTCTTATGCATATAATAACATCCGAAAAGTCGGGGCAAATAGAGCCTGATCGCAATTATGTTTTAGTGGGCAAAGAGCGTCACGATACTGGTAGACCAAATGATGTAGGGTACCCCATTCGTGGAATATACAAAGACAGTATGTTGTATTTGAAAAACTATGAAATAGACCGATGGCCTTCAGGCAATCCTGAAACGGGCTATTTGAATACCGATGGCAGCCCGACCAAGACCGAAATTCTGAATTTACGTAGAGAAGGCACCAACCTTCAGTATTGGAGATTAAACTTTGGCAAACGCGTTTCCGAAGAATTATACAATATTAAGAACGATCCTTTTTGTGTGCATAACCTCGCTGATGATATTTCGCTTGAGGTATTGAAAGCGCAATTAAAATCGGAAATGGAGGGTAAACTGCTACAGCAGAATGACCTACGTATGCAAGGCTTCGGGCATCTGTACGAAGCGCATCCGTTTACCAGGAATACTGATTTTTATGGCCGATTCATGGCAGGTGAAAAAACATCCTCTGGCTGGGTAAACGACAGTGATTTTGAACCCAATTTTGTGGATGGAAACGGCAATACGCTTGAAAAAGTAGAAGTTGGTGCCAAATTTATAGTCAAAGACTAGCAATAAAATAATCGAATGAAAGCTTATCGAAATATCATATGGAGCCTTATAAGTTTGGTTGTTTTGGCATATGGTTGTCAAGGAAATACGCATCAAGGGTTTTGGGACTATGAGATTGACTTTGGCGACGATCGCTCACAAGGTACCATGAAACTTAAAAACACCAATGATGCTACGGAGCTTTCTCTGGTGTCATTAGATGATGGTACATTCACCCTTGAAAATGTTTCGGTGTACAACGATAATTTGTCGGGAAATTTCACCCTATTTGGAAATGACGCTTTTTTAGAAGGTACTTTTGAGCAAGATACATTTATAGGAAGCATAAAGATCGAAGATGATGTGTACGCGTTTTCGGCAAAAAAACAGTCTTCTAAAATCGTTTCAATCGATCGCTCTCAAATAAAGTACATACTTTCAGAAGATGATTTGAAAGAAATTGAAAGCGATATCGACCATGCCGCCCTCATTGCTGAGGCCGACCATGAAGGGTATAAACGTGGCGAACGTATTTATAGTGCAAATTGTATTAACTGCCATGGCAATGAAGAGGTGGAAGGGTCTATTCCACTCTCCACAAAATTCTGGGAACAAGAGTTGAAATCGGGAGGCGATGCGTATTCCATGTACCAAACAATTAGTCGAGGTTATGGTACAATGCCTCCACAACCCGCCTTGACCCCACAAGAAAAGTATGATGTCATTTCCTATATCCGTCAAAAGTATATTAAAGACAACGAGAAGGTACACTTTATCAAAAGTACACCTGGCTATCTAGCAGGCTTACCCAAAGGTACCTCCCGGGGTCCTGACATGCATCCGTACCAACCCTGGGAAGATATGAACTATGGCAACTTTTTCATTAATACCTATGAATTGGTTGATGAAAAAACGGGCATTGAACGCTATCATTCTCCCCGCCCCGTACCTTATGCTGATGAGGATTATCTTAAAAAAAACTTTGCGTATAAAGGAATTGCTGCTCGTTTGGATAAGGGTGAAGGGGGTATTTCGAAAGGAAAAGCTTGGATGATATTTGACCATGATCTTATGCGTGTTGCAGGCGGATGGACGGGCAAGGGTTTTATCGACTGGAATGGAATTCTCTTAAACGATAAACATGAAACCTATCCGCGTACCATAGGAAAACTTCATTTTGAAACTCCTGTTGGTCCGGGATGGGCCAATCCAAAAACGGGTTCTTTCGAAGACCCAAGATTTAGAGCTAGAGATGGGCGCGCTTTCGGACCCCTTCCAAAGCAATGGGCAAACTACAAGGGGCTCTATACTTATGATGACGAAGTTATCATTTCCTATTCTGTAGGAAAGGCAGATATCTTAGAAAAACTGGGTATGGAGCGTCACGGTCAAGTTGTGGTTTTCACCAGAAGCATGAATATTTCCCCATCGACGTCCGTATTGAAAATGAGGGTTGCCCCAGAAACAGTAGGAGTTGAAATGTTAGGAGAAGGGGCGAGTTTGTCTATAGAAGCTGGTTATGTGATATTGAATGTACAACGATCAAAAGCAGCAAAGGTCAAATTGTTTATTGCTGATACGAGTGAGCGTGATTTTGCCAAATTATCAACAGTAAAAGCCGTACCTGAAGACCTGCATAAGTATACGTTGGGCAATGGTTCACCACGTTATCCAGAAGTTTTAAAAAGTGCCATTACAACAGGTTCTGACAAAGGCGCATTCGCAGTAGACCAATTGACTCCCCCGTTCGAAAATCCATGGTCTTGCCGAATGAAGTTGAGTGGTATTGATTTTATGTCGGACGCGAATGCCGCGGTGGCCTGTACTACTGACGGAGACGTTTGGCTAATCTCAGGACTCACCAATAATTCGAGCGAACTTTCCTGGCAACGTATAGGTTCTGGTCTTTTTCAACCTCTTGGTATTAAGGTATTAAATGATAAAATCTATGTCATTTGTCGCGATCAATTGGTGTTATTGCGCGATTTGAATGGGGACAATGAAACTGATTTCTACGAGAGTTTTAACCATGACCATCAGGTGACAGATCATTTTCATGAGTTTGCTATGGGCCTGCAGGCCGACCGCGAAGGCAACCTATATTATGCCAAGAGCGGCCGCCATGCTCGAGAAGCGTTGGTGCCCCAACACGGCACTTTGTTGAAAGTAAGCAATGACGGTTCTAAAACAGATATAATCGCAAAAGGATTTAGGGCTGCCAACGGCGTTTGTATTAATCCTGATGGGAGTTTTTTAGTAACCGATCAACAAGGCTTTTGGAATCCTATGAACCGAATCAACTGGGTAGATGGCAAGGGCAAATTTTATGGTAATATGTGGGGTTACAACCCTCCAAAAGATAGCACAAGAGTCGCTATGGAACCACCTATGGTTTGGTTAGATATGCAATTTGATCGCTCGCCTTCTGAATTGCTGTGGGTAGACAGCAAAAAATGGGCCCCGTTAAATGGAAGCCTTTTAAGTTTTTCCTATGGCTTCGGAAAGATTCAACTCGTTTTGAATGAAAAGGTAAACGGGCAAATGCAAGGAGGCGTGATTGATTTACCTGGAATTAAATTTTTGACTGGAGTCATGCGTGGAAGATTTAACCCTGATGACGGACAATTATACGCCTGTGGAATGTCGGCTTGGGGAACAAATCAGATGCTTCGAGGGGGGGGCTTGTATCGCATTCGATATACAGGGAAACCCTTGACCACTCCGGTCGATCTTACCATAACGGCTTCTGGTATCACGATGCGTTTTGATACCAAATTAAAGGCACAAAAAGCAATGGACGTTAATAACTATGCCGTACAAACCTGGAATTTAAAGCGAAGCAGTGCTTACGGTTCCGATCGCTACAATCAACAATATTTACCCATTAGTCGAATAGAAATGCGCAATGACAGTAAATCAGTACACTTGTTTTTGAATGATATTGAGCCCGTAGATGTGATGACGATTTCCTATGATATTTCCGATGTTAATGAAATACCATTACAAGGAACAGTTCAAAACACCATTCATCATTTGGGTGTTGATAAATCTTTTTAATATCTAATTTTCAATAGTTTCTAAATCGGAAATTTTTAACTGCTTTTCGATCCAATACGCTTCGGTTTTAAATCCATAGGCAGAGGGTTTGTATGTGCCAATCAACCCAACGTTAGCGTTTTCGGGTACGGGTAATTCCATTGCCCAAAAAACGCCATTGACCAAAAGGCGGCGAACACTTTCATTTAGCATATCTGAAGCAGCGCCAATTGTTGAAGTAAAGGCCTTACCTTTTGTACCCCCTGGAATTTGGTAACTCTTTGTCCAGGCAATGGGCATGAGCACATCATTGACCTTTAGTCCGGTATTATTCTCTGTAGCGAGTTCTGTGTCTGTGGGTTTCATGCCGAAGAACAAATCATTTTCATCAAATTCTCCTGCTCTGTTAATAACCTGCCCAAGAATGATAGGCTCGCTATCACCGGGCAAAGGTAGCCGTACCCCATAAACATCAGTGGCTCCCCAAATGCTACCACTCGTTATTCCGTTTGCTATGGAATGTGATATGGCCGTTTCGGCCATTACACCACGTGTGCTTTGGTGTTTGTGATGCCCGTGGTGCGAATCCCATTTTTCACCCAGAACCAAACGACCAAAGCCGTCGGTCCATTCCGTTTTATCTCCCGAATAGCCGTTGCTGTAATGCGCAAAATTGGTTGTATCATCTTCTTTGAAGTTGAAAGCATGTGTAGCTGTTCGAATAGCTATTAGAGGTTTTCCTGCTTTCAGGTAGTTTTCAAAATGTTGCATCTGCTTATCGGGCAATGCTCTGAAACGGGTAAAAAGTACCATCATATCTGCCACGTCTAAGGCTTCGAGCCCTGGAATGTTCTTTACATAGTTCGCGTCCACGATTCCAGGTGTATCCGGATTTTGAGCAAATAGTACCGTACACTTGAATCCGTGATGCTTTGATAATATTTTCGCCAGCTGGGGCAACGCTTCCTCTGAGCGATATTCCTCATCTCCAGAGACCAATACAATGTGTTTTGAGTTGAGACTATTCCCTTCAAATACAAGCCATTGTTTAGGAGTATCGACTACCGGCTCTTGAGCTACATCTTCCTTTTTTTGCTCCTTACATGCAAATAATGCAGCAATAGCAACTAGGTATATTATTTTTTTCATAAAGTGTTTTTTTAAATTCAAGTGCCCATTCCTTCCTTGATAAACTTCAGGCCCTTTTCATATATTTCTTTGGAAGGTGAATAGTCGCGCCAAACGTTAATAGCGTTTGCGAATTCAGGAATTATGGTGCTGAAAGCCTCTATGGTCAACCAACCGTCATAACCTATTTCTCTTAGGGTAGGGAATACGTCATTCCATTGCACCTGACCGCTACCGGGAGTGCCACGATCGTTTTCGCTGATATGTACATGTTTGAGACAGGGCGCTATGGTTCTTAATGCAGCGGCCTGACTCTTTTCCTCAATATTACTGTGGTGTGTATCATACATCGCACCCAAGTTCGGATGGTCAACAGCTTCCACCAGCGTTTTTAAATCGGCCATGGTATTATAAAGGTAACATTCAAAACGATTTAAAGCTTCGGGACAAAGCATGACATTGGCTTCAGCCGCATATTCCGCAGCTTTACGAAGTATTTCAGCACTTCGTTTTCGTTCATCTTGTGTAGGGGGCTGCCGAGTGAAATAAGCGAAACTAGAATGTATCGGCCCACAAATATTGTCGGCGTCTAAGGCCTGGGCATTATCAATAGCCCATTTCAAACGGTCAAGACCAGTTTGTCGAACTCCAGGGTCTTCACTTGAAATATTTTCTTCAGGAGCCAGGCCGGTCACTGTCGTAACGCCTAGGCCAAGATCTGAAAAATGTTTACCAAGTTTAGTGTAATGGGCAACATCACCATCACCCATATAGAGCTCAATACCGTCATAGCCCGTTTTTTTGAGTTGGTCAACTATCGGGTAGTGTTCCTCAGTGACATGATTCGTCCAAAGGAGCATGTTCATTCCTATTTTCATTTATGCTGAGTTTAGTGCAGTACGTATTGCCTTTTAAACAAACAACCCCCTCCTGTAACAGGCAGGGGGTTGTTCTTAAATATATTTATAATCAATGAGTAGCCGTAGCCACCGTATCATCAGTTTTTCTATTTTTCATCCAGAAATAGAGTACAATGAATAACACGATCAGTATAGCTGGAAACAAGGTCATGGTACCCAAGGTCGCCTGACCCGAAACCAATTCAAGCTCATCACCAGTTAGTCCTTCTGCTGCTGCTGCTGCCTTATCAGAATCAATCCATCCCCCGATGATAGGTTGAAAGATAGAGGTGGAAAACATACCTACAGCTCCTATGATAGACATACCCAAGGCTCCACTTTTTGGAATTTTATCGGCTATAAACCCAATCATATTTGGCCAAAAATAGGCAACGCCTAAGGCAAAGAAAATTGCAGCTACATAAGCCATGCCTCCTGTTTGGGTACTGAAAAGGTACACGCCAATAGTTGCTAATACGGCCGATCCGAGAAGAACGCCGGTTTGATCGAATTTTTTCACCATATCTCCTCCAAAATATCGCGCTACTGCCATGATACCTGTAACTAGAGCCAATATCAACATAGGTTGTGCCCCACTTTTAGATAAAATCAAACCAACCCATTGTTGTGGGCCAAACTCGGAAATTGCCGTCAAAGCCATACACGCCATCATAAAGATAAACAAGGGCGATCCCATTGCTTTTAAGTTACCTGATAAGGTTGCAGCTTCGTTGACCTTGGCTTTTGGCCATTTTTGCCCAAAGAATAAATAGGCGTAAATTAAGGTGGGTATCATAATCACCCATATTTGTGATTCCCAACTCAAACCTGCATCGGTCATGAATTTAGAAACCAAGCTACCTATTACGATTCCTCCAGGAAACCACATGTGAAAGCGGTTCATCATTTTACTCATTCTATTTCCCTGGTAAGCATCTGCAATCATAGGATTACAAGCGGCCTCAGTACACCCGTTACCTAAACCAATTAACAAAGTCGATATCATCAGACCAACATAACTGCCCGCGTAAATGGTCATAATAATTCCAATAGCATGGGCAAGAAATGCAAATTGCATAATGGCTTTTCCACCTACTTTGTGATAGATTAATCCGCCAATTACCATAGATATAGGAAATCCTAAAAACCACATTTGATTTATGAACCCCAATTGTGTTGCCGACAAACTCAACTCTTCCCCAAGCTGGGGTAAGATTCCAGCTCTTATACTAAAAGACAATGCTGTTGTGATTAATGCAAAACAGCTACCATAAAAGAGTCTGTTCGCATTCGAAGAAGTGTTTGTTTCCATAATTTGAAAAATGTTTGTTTGTATTGATTAGATTTTGTGGTTGTAGTGTTATTTGAGTCTATAAGTTTACTTACTTTTTTACTATTTTCATAATTAATTTGCGCAAGTCTTGTTGGTTTGTCACAAAATAACCATCTGTTTTACAAAACCAACAGTTTTTATCGGTCATAATAATCGAATTTTAATTAAATTAGTTCCCTTTGTGCACGTACACAGAAGCTGTTGGAACACCTAAAAATTTATGTAAATGCAAAAGAATAACTATCCTAAACTACATAACGCCTCATGGCCTGGAGTTGTGGGAAAAGGGCCTGATTCTGAACCGCCCATCGATTTGGATACTATGTTAGATTTAACATCGAAAGCCGACCTAGACGGTCAAAAGTTCGATGGTGTTGATTTGTTTTTAGCAGATCCTCATGTGAGTATTGATTCCTCGGATGATGATTTAAAACGCTTGGCTGATAAGGTAAGTTCCTATAATTTGGAAATTGGAAGCTTTGTAGCACCGGTTTGGGCAGGTACCGGCGGGGGTTCTGCCATGGGTTCTGCCGAGGAACGGAAGAATTTTGTTACTCAAGTACGTAAGGCCTGTGCCATAGGGAAAAAGCTTAGAGATATGGGTATCAGACCCAATGGAGTGGTACGAATAGATTCGTCGGTCGATCCAGAAAGTTGGGCAAAAGACGAAGTTGGAAATACAGCATTAATAGCGCAAACCTTTCGGGAAGCTTGTGATGTGGCCGCGGATTATGGGGAGTCTTTAGCTGCTGAAGGCGAAATATGCTGGGGAGGCATGCACGGCTGGAAAACCATGCTCAACACCCTTGAGGCAGTTGGTAGACCAAATATTGGATTTCAAGCAGATATGGCACACACCCTTCTTTACCTTTTGGGATATAACAAGGAAGACGAACGTATATTGCCGCAAAATTTTGATTGGAACGATAGAGCGACCTTGACGGAAGGCCTCCAAAGCTTGACGGCTGCTTTGCGACCTTGGACCATTGATTTCCATGTGGCCCAGAATGATGGAACGGTCTTCGGCTCGGGCGACCATGATAAAACCGGAAGGCACTGTCAGGCTACAGACCCCAATGGGAAATTAGATATCGCTGTAGATGCCGGTCATTGGCTACGAGATGAAAACGGAATACTCACCAAAAAGTTCAAGCACATCTGTTGGGATGGTTGTATGTTTCCTAACCAAGTGATGATGCAAGCCAAGACCTGGAATGATGTTTTAGGTGCTATGCTAAAAGTCAGGGAACTGCATGGGTGGTATGAAGCCTAATAATTTTTTTGAATAACCGAATATATGAGTAGTAAAAAAGAATTTAGAGTAGGCCTGGTTGGCTACGGGTTTATGGGCCGTACACATTCCAACGCCTACAAAAGAGTAGGAGATTTTTTTCCCGAATTACACTATAAACCTATCTTAAAAGCGGTCTGTGCAAGAAACGAGGAACGACTTAGGGCTTTTGCCGAGCAATGGGGCTATGAATCTATTGAAACCGATTGGAGAACCTTGATTGCCCGAGATGATATCGATGCCATTGATATTTGCACGCCCAATAATATGCACGCGGAGATTGCTATTGCGGCTGCTGAAGCAGGAAAGATGGTGCTTTGCGAAAAGCCATTGGCGCGAACTGTCGCAGAGGCCCAGCCTATGGTCGACGCCATTGAAAAAGCCGGTGTCGCGAATACAGTATACTTCAACTACAGACGAATTCCGGCGGTGACATTGGCGAAACAACTTATAGATTCAGGTAAATTGGGTAAGATTTTTCATTTTCGCTCCAACTTTTTACAAGATTGGACTATAAGCCCCGAACTTCCTCAAGGAGGTGAAGGTCTTTGGCGCTTAGATAATGATGCAGCGGGTTCTGGAGTAACGGGAGACTTATTAGCACATTGTATCGATACGGCCATGTGGTTGAACGGAGGTATCAAAGATGTTTCCGCGATGACAGAAACCTTTATTAAAGAAAGAGTGCATACTGGCACCGGCGAAAAACAAAAAGTCGGTATCGATGATGCCTGTATCTTTCATTGCCATTTTGACAATGGTTCCTTAGGGCTTTTCGAGTCTACACGCTACGCAAGAGGACATAAAGCCTTATTTACCTTTGAAATTAATGGCGAACACGCGTCAATCAAATGGAATCTTCATGATTTGACACGATTAGAATATTTTGACCATCGTGACGAATCTATCGAAAGAGGATGGCGTTCCATTCACGTGACTGATGGCGACCAACCTTATATGGATAAATGGTGGGTGCCTGGTTTGTCTATAGGATATGAACACAGTTTTGTGCATCAAGTAGCAGATTTCTTGAAGAATCTGGGGGAAGGCAAACCCTGCTCACCAACGTTTAAGGAAGCACAAGAGACGCAAAAAGTCTGTGAAGCGGTATTAGCATCGGCGAAATCGAAATCTTGGATGGATACAGGAGTGCAATGGACCTAATCAGTTTGCGGTAACAGCTCCTAGTTTTGCTTTGAAACTTTAAATCCAGAAACCAACAACAAACACCATCAACAAAATATGAGTGATACAATAAAAGGCTTTTGTCTTCAGGGCAAGGAAAAAATCTATCCTAATTCTGGAGTGTCGGTAACTAGCAATACCGCCGTTATATCCATGGAAATTCCTGAATTGCAAGAAGGCGAAATCTTGGCAAAGACCCTATATACGGGTATTTGTGGTTCTGACAATAGTGCTTCCATCGGTAAGGCCAATTTTGATTGGGTACAACGACCTCGTGTCATTGGCCATGAATTTAGCGCTGAGGTTTTGGAATTGGGCCCGGGAGATCATGGTGATGTCAAAGTTGGTGACGTGTTTACACCCCTTGCAATGTTAGGTTGTCAAGATGAAGACTGTTCGGCCTGTAGTGTAGCCAAATGGAATCTTTGCCCGCAAAAACAAATTATTGGATTTCATAGAAATGGGGGTTTTGGTCAACGTGTTGTGCTCGAGTCTGATCGGGTTGTTCCTTTAATGGAGGGTTTAACCCCTGCACAAGGAGCTTTGGTAGAACCTTTATCGATTATCACTAACGCCTTGTATAACAAATGCGAAATTAAACCAGGGCAGGATGTTGTTGTTACAGGCTGCGGAATCATTGGTTTGATGTCTGCTGAAGTTGCGCGTGCTTCGGGCGCACGAGTAGCGGTAACAGGAATTGCCCACGATCGTGATATCCGATTGAAGAAGGCAAAGGAAAGAGGTTTTATAACCTTGGAAGTCTCTCCAGAAAATACCTTGGCTTCGCAACTACAAAAGGGAGTTTCAGATGCGAATGGAGTACCCTTCGCAAGCAATGGAAAAGTAGATTTGCTAATTGAATGTTCAGGTGTGCCAGCCGTTTTGACAGAGGCGATTGACGTAGTTCGCCCTGAAGGAGATATTTGTGTGATTGCAACATATGGTCAAGAAGTACCTATAAATGCAACGCATTTAACCCGAACCTCATTAAATATGAGGGGTTCGATGGGGTCTTGTCGCGATGATTATATGGCTGCGATGAAATTAATGGCGACGGGCGTTTTTCCAGCTGAACACTATACGAATCTTTACGATTTCGAAGACGTCACCCAAGCTTTTGAAGATTCTATCAAAGCTCAAAATATGAAGGCGGTAGTAAAAATGAATTAAAACTAAACCCAATAACAAAGAACACTTACAAACCTGAGTGACGCGTGGAGTTTGGCAATCAAATTAATCAGCATAGTGATAATTGGATCCAAGTTTTAGAGTCAATAATCAAACGACTGAAATATGCATAAAATTTTCATTACCGGCGGCACAGGTTGCATAGGTTCGGTTAGCATTTATAAATTATTACAATCCGCGGAAGTGGAAAAGATCGTTATTGCAACGCGATCTAACAACGCGACCCCTTTGAAGTTGTGGTTAGGAGAAGATTTGGATCCGAGGCTTGAATTTGTGACTTTAGATGTTTCCAACTATACCGAAATCGAAAGGGTATTGCTCCAGGTAAACCCAACTCATATTATTCATTTGGGGGCTTATCAAAGCCCTGATTGTTCAAGAGATCATATCGGCGGCATGGAAATCAACACTGGAGGTACCATGGCCCTTTTCGACGCTGCCGAGAAACTGCAAAACTTAAAACGCTTTGTTTTTGCCAGTTCAGGAGCGGTTTATGGCATGCGGTCAATGTATTCGCAGGATTGTATTTCTGAAGATGTTCCTTTGGCTCCGCCCAATCATTATGGCATTTGGAAATTGGCTGGCGAACATCTGGCACGTTTTTTCTACGACAATACCAAGGTACCCACGGTTTGTTTGCGCATCAACACAACCTACGGCAAGGGAAGAGACAAAGGCAAAACGTCTGCACCCACGAATGCATTAAAAGCAATTGCAATGGGTTCTGTGTCAAAGGAACTGATGCCATTCAAAATGCCCTATCAAGGAAGGGAGAATTACCATTTTGTGGAAGACGTAGGTGCTCAGTTTGCGGCAGTTGCCTTACAGCCTTTCGAAGGTTTTGGCGCCTTCAATATACAGGGTGAAACGATTCCAATACAATCATTTTTAGAACTAGCGATTTACCAAGCAAAGGAATTGGGAATGGGTGACTTTGCATCTTTAGCTATTGTAGACAATGCGCCACCAAATCTTTTTATCTGCGATTTGGACCATACCAAAATTGCTAGTACCTTTTCAAACCTTCCTCTTACTGATATTTCAGAAGGGATTCGAAAATCGTTAATCGAGTTCAAGACAATGGCCGAAAAAGGAAGCTTGTCCTATTCAACACCAGCCTCATGAAGACTTTAGGAATAGCATTTATCGGAGCGGGCGATATCGCGAATTTACATGCCGAGGCCATCAGTGCATTGCCCGGAGCAGAATTAATTGGGCTTTGGAATCGTACGCCTAAAAAAGGAGTAACAAAGGCACAACAATATGGGTGTTCTACATATGAATCAGTAGACGAATTATTGAGTGACCCAAAGGTAGATGCCGTCTTTGTATTGACCAATATGGAAACGCATTGTCAATATACAGTTCAAGCAGCCGAGGCGGGAAAGCACATTTTAGTTGAAAAACCAGCAGCCTCAAGTATCGCTGAGTTGGAAAAAATGAATGCTGCGGTTAAAAAAGCTGGCGTAAAGTGTATGCCTGTTCATAATTACATTTACGAACCGGGAATCGAGCGCGCCAAGGCTATGATTCAGGAGGGCAGGCTCGGTGATGTCGTACAATTTTATATGATGTATAATATTCATCATGCCGATGAGATTCGAGCGCGATATCCGGGTGTAATACGTCAAATATTGACGCATCATAGTTATACCATGTTATATCTTGCCGGAGAGCCTAAAACGATTTCCTGTTTGATGAATACCGTCGATGATACCATTGCTCCTCAAGAAAATATAGCCATGGCCAACATTCAGATGAAAAATGGGACTTTGGCTCATCTATGTGCTAGTTTTGCGAACGATGACCACGCTGGAGACCCATGGACCTGTATAATCAAAGTTATTGGAACTAAAGGTAGTACGCGTTATAGTTACCGCGATTTTGTGATTAATGATCGCAATGGGGCACATTCGCAAACCTATCAAAATTATCCAGAATCGATCAAGAATACAGCAACCCATTTTATTAATCGGGTAGTTCGCAATGGCGAAGAACCACTTTCAAGTTTAGGTGACGCCATTATTTGCCAACAAATAATAGAGGCTTGTGAAACTTCGGTAAAGAAAGGAGTTCATGTACATTTATAAAACTATTTATTCAATGAATACCATGATTAAAAATATCCTTTTTCGCAAGACTACAGTACCATTTTTACTGTTGTTGCTCCTTATTGTAAATGGCTGTGAGACGGAACACAAGAATCTTATATCACTTAAAAAGGATGCGCATATCGTTCTAATAGGCAATAATCTTGGTTCGCGAATGATGAATTTCGGCCACTTTGAAACCGAGCTGCAACTGCGGTATCCAGATAGTTTACTATTTATTCGAAATATGTGCGATCCGGGTAATACTCCAGGCTTCAGACCGCATCCTTCGCGCTACTCTCCTTGGGCGTTTCCTGGTGCGGAAGAATTTGAACATGAATCAGGTGTTAAAATACATTATGAGGAAGATGATGGCTTCGGTCACTCTCCAACCATCGGTCATTTTCCAACTCCAGATGAATGGATTACCAGTTTAGAAGCTGATATTATCATTGCTTTTTTCGGATATGATGAATCGTTTGAAGGCCCCGAAGGATTGGATAATTATAAAGCTGAATTGCGAGCATTTATAAAGCACACTTTAAGTCAGAAGTACAATGGGTCAGCCGCACCTCAATTGGCCTTAGTTTCTCCAATTGCATTCGAAGACTTGTCTGAAAAAATGGATGTCCCCAATGGCGTCAGAGAAAATAAAAACCTAGCGCTTTACACCAGCGCGATGAAGGAAGTTGCTTTGGAGGAAGGAATTGTGATCGTGGATGCTTTTGAAGAGACAAAAAATTGGTATGCAGCAGAAGAAAAAAACCTGACTGCCGACGGATTTCAATTCAATGATTTAGGCTATCAAAAATTTGGAAGTTTCTTAGCAGATGAAGTCTTTGGAAAAATAAAAGTGAAATCCGAGGCTAATCGAGCATTAGTGCACGAATCGGTAATGGAAAAAAATTGGTTTTGGCACAATGATTTCAAAATACCGAATGGCGTGCATGCCTATGGGAGGCGCTATGATCCTTTCGGGCCCGAAAACTACCCGGCAGAAATAGAGAAAATTCGAGAAATGACTGCTGTTCGAGACCGTTCTATCTGGGCAGCAACGAAGGGAGAGAAAATCGATCTGGGAAAAGGAGATATGGAGACTAGAGTGCTTCCAGAAGTGGCAACAAATTATAAACCAAGCGATAAAAATGGCACTCCAGAATATCTTTACGGAGAACGAGCTTTGGAAACCATCAAAGTGGCATCAGGGTACAAAATTGAGCTTTTTGCCTCCGAAAAAGAGTTCGAAGATCTTGCTAATCCTGTGCAATTGTCGTTTGATAACAAGGGTAGACTCTGGGTAGCAGTGATGCCAAGTTATCCTCATTATAGGCCTGGTGATAGCAAACCCAACGACAAATTGATAATACTCGAAGATACCGATAACGATGGTAAAGCCGATAAGCAAACCACCTTTGCCGATGGCTTACACCTTACTATTGGTTTTGAATTCGCTCCTGAGGGAGTTTACCTGTCACAAGGGCCTAACTTAGTACTGCTAAAAGACACTGACGGTGATGACAAAGCAGATGTTACCGAGATTGTATTAAGCGGTTTTGACGATCACGATACACATCATGCAATAAGTGCTTTTGCCGCAGATCCTTCTGGAGCCATATTTATGGGAGAAGGTGTTTTTCTTCATACCAATGTAGAAACCGCATATGGACCCGTTAGGGCAACCAATGGCGGGTTTTACAGATATAGCCCTCAACGTCATCATTTAGAACGTACGGCGCAGCTTCCAATTCCGAATCCGTGGGGAATTGCGTTTGATGATTGGGGACAAAATTTCTTTGCACATACTTCGGGTCCTGATATGACATGGATGTTACCTGGAACCATAAAATCGCGCTATGGAGTTGGATCTCCTAATCCAGAGAACCTCATTGAAAATAAACATCGGGTACGGCCAACTTCCGGACTCGAATTTATTTCAAGTAGGCATTTTCCTGATGAGGCTCAAGGAGATCTTTTAATCAACAATACCATTGGTTTCTTAGGAACCAAACAACATACCATGGTTGACGATACGGCCTCAGCGGGATACCTAAGTAAACATGCTGAAGATCTCGTTCTTGGCAGCGATAAGAACTTCCGACCCGTTGATATGGAATTTGCCCCCGACGGTTCTTTATATTTGATTGACTGGCACAATGTATTGATTGGTCATATGCAGCACAATGCACGTGATCCGCTTCGTGATCATGTTCACGGTAGGGTATATCGAATAACGTATCCATCGAGACCCTTAGTTAAACCCGCCAAGATTGTTGATGCCACTATTGCAGAACTGCTCGATAATCTTAAACTTCATGAATATAGAACACGCTATCGCACCAAAAGAGAGCTTCGGGCTAGGAACGCATCTGAAGTACTTGCCCAATTGAAAATTTGGGTGGATAAGTTGGATAAGAATGACCCCAAATTTGAACATCATTTGCTTGAAGCGCTTTGGGTAACTTGGGGTTTAAACCAAATCGACGCGCCTTTGTTAAATCGATTGCTCGAAGCCGACGATTTTAGAGCGCGTTCGGCCGCGGTAAGAGTATTGCGTTATGGCGGGCACCAAATAAAAAATCAGGCCGATCTGTTAATGCTAGCAGCAAAAGATGATCATCCACGGGTAAGATTGGAGGCTTTGGTGGCAGCGTCATGGTTGGATAAGGAAGTTGGGGAGCCAATAATTGTGGAAGCTAGCCAGAAAGGCCTTGATAAATGGATGCAAAAACCTCATGATGCGGCACTTGCCCATTTCAATAATTCAAGAATAGATAAGATACAAGAGAAAGTAAAAACGAAGCTTATTGGCTCCAATAGAGATTTGTTCATAAAAGGAAAAGAAATATATGAGCGCGATGGGTATTGTGCTACCTGTCACCAACCTGACGGAAACGGATTGGAAGCCTCAGGGTTTCCGCCGCTTGCGGGTTCAAAATGGGTAACAGGAAGTGAAGAGCGACTTATCAAACTAACCCTCAAAGGTATGATGGGCCCTATTGAGGTAAAAGGTAAAAAATACCCAGGGCAAGTTCCGATGACCCCGTTTGGTGGATTGTTAAAAGATGATGAAATGGCTGCAGTATTGACGTACGTAAGAAATATGTCTGGGAATCAAGCCTTACCGATTAGTACGGCAACAGTAAAAGAAATTCGTGAAAAGATAAAGGACAAAGAAGGATTCTATTCATCAGAAGAATTGTTGAAAGAACATCCTATGAACTAAATTAAACTTGTACTTTTTTACTGAATACGTTCAATTCAGCAAATGCTGCCAGTGCCAAACCAAGAAACAAAACTAGTTCCATTTCGAGCATGCCTATTTTTGAAGGCGCTATGCCTAGTTTGGCGAAAATAAAAATGAGCAATGCGGCCAAGGTCATTAATGGCATTAGCACGGAAAGTTTCTTCGCGCTAAGAATACCTACCAAAATCATAGGGGCCATCATGGCGGTTCCGGTAAAACTAGTTCTAGCCAGCAAAACCAAATGTTCCGTACTTACAATAGAAAAAATCAAAGCGAGCAGGCCGAAAATAAAAATAAATATACGCGTAATTGATACGGCCTTTTTGTCGTCGAGATGCAGCAATGAACGCAGCTCGGAGCCTAAGGCAAAGATCTGAGAGTCTGAAGTAGATATTGCTGCTGCGATCAGACCAACCAATCCAAGGGCAGCCACGCCAGAAGCTTGATCATATAATAGCACTCGCCCTATGAAGTCCTGGGTAGACACGTCTGGATATAAAACTGCACCATACATACCCATAAAAAGCGTCGGAAGGATAATCAAAATGGCGACTACACCCAAACCTATTGCCATTTTTCGTAGGGCTGAACTACTTTTCATAATGACCACCCGAGTCGAAATCTGAGGTTGGGTAAATGGCAAACAAATAATCGCAATGGCCGAAATAATAAAAAACTGAGCAGTAAAAAGACCTTTAGGCCCTGGGGTAGATAACAATTGCGAATTTACCGATTCTACCTTTTGAAACATCGATTCGATACTTCCAAAATGATCGATGCAGTTCCAACCGACGATCCATATCATAATAAACAGTAGAATTCCCTGAAGCGTATCATTGTACATAATAGCCCGTAAGCCACCTGTTTCACTATAAATGATCATGATAGCGACAATGATTGAACTCCATGCCCAAACTGGAATGGTATCGGGAAATGCGGCGTTCAAAAAGATTGATATTCCACTGATTTGAACGGCGATATAAGGAATTAAAAAGACGACGGCTCCGCCAAAAGCCACATATCCTGCCCATTTGCTTCCGTATGTAGTTGCCATTAGACCCGACATTCCTTTGAAGTCAAGTTTTCTTGCCTTTCTTCTCAACATTTCGCCAACTCGTATAAGTCCGTAAACCATCATTGCGTCAGAAACCGCTAGAAAAATCCATGCGCCAACCCCATGAGTTCTAAAAAAATCAGGCATTCCCACTACGGTGAAAGCACTAAACAAAGTAGCTGCAGTAGTAAACAAACCAATTACAAAACCGATATTACCACCGCCTAGTAAATAATTCGAAGTTGTTTTTTCCTTTACCCGAGTTCTCCGTACTAGGAATATCAAGATGGCTAAATATACTACTCCGGCAATAATGAATTTAGTCAACATGGTTCTCTTCTTTATTAACTCTAGAAACTAAGTACGCCAGCACTACGAAAAGAACACTCACCAGAAACCCCATCCACATCGAATATGGAATTCCCAAAACATACGGACTAGCCATTCCTTTCGGAATTACTACAGGACTAAAGGTTAGAATTACCAATAGTATGGCAAGAACATCTAAAATTCTTAGTGAAACCTTGTTTTTTTTCATTCTTTTTTACCTTAAAATCGTGGGAGCGATAGGCCGCCATCAACTGTTATTACTTGACCAGTCGCATAGGGTATTCTATTTTCGACAAGTGCCGCAACCACTTTACCAATATCTTCTGGTATGCCTAGTCTAGGCGCTATAGTTAGCCCTTCGGCAACTTGTTTTTGGTATTTTTCGAGAACTCCCGCAGTCATGTCAGTTTCAATTACACCGGGGCGTATTTCATATACAGGGATGTTATATACCCCCATTCTTACGGCAAATAGCTTGGTCATCATACCCATGCCAGATTTTGAAATGCAATATTCACCCCTTTGTATAGAGGCTAGCGTAGCACTTACCGAAGATATGTTAATGATACAGGCCTGAAAATCGGTATTTGATGATTTGTTGTTTGCCATATGGGTGGCAATTTTTTGGGTAAAGAAGAAAGGCCCTCGGAGGTTGGTATTCATTACGCGATCATAACTTTCTTCAGTAACTTCCAAGAGATCTTGTCGCACCCTGGGGGCCACTCCAGCATTATTTACAAGCACATGAATTTTTTTGAACCTTGCTAAAGCAATTTCGATGATTTTGTTACGCTCAGAAGCTGATGCTATATCACCTTGACAGTAGATTACCTCCGCCCCTAAATTTTGAAGTTCCTGAAGCGTTTCGCTCACTTGCTCTTCGTTTCTTATACCGTTTATGGCAAGATTACATCCTGCTTTGGCCAATTCTTTGGCGATGCCCAAACCGATTCCGCGAGACCCTCCAGTTATCAAAACATTTTTGCTCATAGTCGTGCGTCTTTTTTATAGGCTTTCAGTGCTGTGGCTTCAGGCATTTTCTTGTAATAGGCATCCAATGGAAAACAACCTGAGATCATTCCAATTCGGGGCGCTGTGGTACAGTCTGAAAATGTTCGGCAAATGCTTCCGCGAATCAACTGCTTTCCTTTTAATATATCATCGGGCATATTGGGGTAACTTAACACCATTCTACCCAAGCCAACAAAGTCAGCCATGGTATTGTCAACAACGGCCTCAGCAACGTGCGGAAGCCACTCTTGAAGATAGGAATAAGCGGAGCCCACTATGGCAAGATTCGGAAACTTTTTTTTGATTTCGGCCGTAATTCGAATCTGTCTCGCTACACCTACTATGGGGTCTTCTGGAGGGAGATAGCCATCAGAAGGAGGAAAAATAGCCGGGCGTTGAATATGGGGCACATAGTAGGGGCTTCCAGCGGTGATACATACCAATTCTATACCTAATTCCTCAAAATAACTTAGCAGTTCGAAGACTTCGGCAAGATCTATTCCCGTACCCTTTGCATCTCCTCCAAAAGCTTCGTTATAAGAATGATCCAAGTCTTCAGGAATTCCAATATTACTAGTATCTTTCTTGAATGGAATAAAGTCAAAAGCACTCAGTCGTACGGCCACAGGAATGTTGCTAGTTGATCGAATACCTTCGACAATAGCACTTAAAAAACGCATTCTATTTTTAAGAGAACCGCCATACTTACCTCCTCTTATTTTGGCACTTAAAAATTCATGCCCCAAATAACCGTGGCAATGTTTGACATCTACAAATTGAAATCCTGCTTCTTTCGCTAGTCTTGCTGCTTTTACGAAATCATCAACCAATTGGTCGATTTCCGTATCGGTCATCAACGTATGATCTTCTGGGAGATTGAATTTTTTGTCAAGAATTGAGTGGCGATATAGGGTTTTTGGTTTTCGAACGCGGTCACTATCGGGAATTGCGAATCTTCCTGAATGGGTCAACTGCAATCCTATTGATAGATCGGCAGTAGATCCGAATTTCTTTTTATGATCGGAGACCAAATCACTATACAAATCTTTAAAAGCCTGAAGGTTTTGGTCATTTATCATAAGTTGATTCGGGTTGGCCCTTCCTTCTGGACAAACTGCAACCGCCTCACAACCCCATAGCAGCTTGGCTCCGCTAATGGCAAAGTTATGCCACCTTCTTTTGGTGTGTTCAGTAGGGAGACCATCGGTGGTACCATCCCAACCCTCCATAGGAAGAATACAAAATCTATTTCCGATCGTTTGACCTGATTTTAGTTCAAAAGATTTCCCCAAAATAGATTTCCCCGGTTTGCTTAACTGTTCTTTAAATGGCAAATCGGTTTCTATAGCTGACAGATGTTCTGTAAAATCTGTGGCGGATTTTAATTGAGCAACGCGTGTGATTTTTTGTTTGGCCATTATTCAGATACTATGCCTTGGAAAAAAGTATAATACGATTCCCCTTTGATAACTTCATTTAAATAGTGGGCCAATTCTCTAGCGTGATAATCACCCCACATGCAAGCTTCTCCGTTTGGAATCTTACTATTTTCGGAGATATGGTCCCAACCGTTAGGGCGATGATAAATACTGTGTAAAATCAAACCTTGATGCTTCAGATCTGAACTTAAATAAGGTTCTTTGAATAAGGTGTTCGCTACCGTAAGTCCAGCAGACCAATACGTATCAGCCTCGGCCGATGCTTCTTTTTTGAGATAATTCCCCAAACGCAACAAGGCTTGCGCTCCAATTGCTGCTGCAGAACTATCAATGGGTTCGAAGTCGTTGAATGGATCTGAATTTTCTGTTTTCCAATTCGGTAAATGAACTAGATCTGGTGCACCAGTATCCCAATAGGGAATTCCATCAAGAGCGGTATGTTTTATATAAAAATCACAGGTAGCTTTGGCCGCCTTAAGAAAGATGTCTTCTAAGTGTGCCTTCCCACCCAGTTCTTCAAAGGTAGCTAAACGGTCTTGACTTTGTAAAAATTCAAGCTGCTCGGCAAAGCCTAGCATTGCCCAACTTAAACCACGGGTCCAAGTCGAGAATCCGCTATAGCCTTGTTGGGTTGAAGGAGAACGGAAATTTCCATCGTTGGTGTTAAAAATAGCCTCGTGAGCGGTCCGACCCCAAATATCATAGCTATCGCGACCTTCTCCATAATACACCGAAAATTTTGCTGTAGCCAAAGCATGCTGATAAGCGCGTTTCAATAAATTTATTTTGATATCGTTCTCGCCTGAAGAATGATGACCCAGTAAGTGACCAGCAACCAAAATTCTAATGGTTCGAATGGTGTCTACAAATAAAGAATGAGGTCCGTTAAAGGAATAAATAAACCCCCCTTCAGGAATGGAAGTCCAACGTTGAGCTTGAACAGAGGCGGAAAGTTGCAATGCTAACACACAATAGTTTTCGAGCCATGAATCTTGAGGAATTTTTCCTTCCCTCATTAACCGAAGAAGATTTCCGTAGGTACTTAGATTATTGAATCCGTGATCATGTACGCCAAAATGGCTCACATGAGAGGTCATTTTATTTTTGATATTGTCAATGGCCAAGTCAAGAAAATACGAATCACCGGTTGCATTGAATTGAAACAATTCGGAGCCAAATTGAAAACCCTGCGTCCAATCGGTCCAACTTCTTGGTTTATAGCTACCATTGACGGTGACTACTGGCGAACCTTTAGATTCTTTTAAAGAGGAGGTCATGCTTTTGAGCTTTTCTCCTGATAAAGACCATAAATGGTTGATGTTGTCGCTTAGATGCTCTGGTTTAAGCTGAGGGTTTATGTTCATATTTGATTGGTTGCCTGCATTAAATCGATACACGTATAAGGGAAAAAACAATCTTTCTAAATATAGGAAAAATATGAAGCAATTTCCTTCCTATTTTGCAATCTGGCTGTAAACAAAATCTATTGATACCCTTCAAATCTCAAGCATATTCAGGCTGAAAAATCAAATATCTTTTCCATAGGCAACCATTTTTCTCCAGGTTTGGCAATGGGCAATGCCTGTTGATAATCCCACATCAGAACTTCCCATTCTTGTACCCTTGCGTTTTCGGCATCCATTTTGGCTTTCTTTTCAAAAGAAAAGTCGTCTGTAGTCTCGATAATCATGAATAGCCGATTTGAAATGCGATAGATTTCCATATTCGTAATTCCTGAAGCGCGCAAACTATCTAAAATTTCGGGCCATACGCTTCTATGGTATTCTTCATATTTAGCAATTAAAACCGGGTCATCTTTTAAATCGAGAGCTAGGCATTGTCTATTCATCTTTAGGTGCTTTATGGGTTTTTGTTTAACTTAAAATATCTTTTACTACGTTTCCATGAACATCAGTTAGTCGATAGCGTCTTCCTTGATGCTTAAACACAAATTGTTCATGGTCGATTCCTAAAAGGTGCATTATTGTGGCCTGAAAATCATGTACATGAACATTTCCTTCAACAGGATTAAATCCAAAGTCATCTGATGCACCGTAGGTAAATCCGGGTTTTACTCCTGCACCAGCCATCCACAGTGTAAATACATACGGATGATGGTCACGGCCCCAGTTCTTAAAATCTTTGATGTTGCCTTGAAGGAAAGGGGTACGACCAAACTCACCACCCCAGATAACCAAAGTATCTTCAAGCATTCCCCTTTGTTTTAAATCTTTCACAAGGGCAGCACTTGGCTGATCGGTATCTTGACATTGTACCTTTAGTTGATAGTTGAGGTTGGTATGTTGATCCCATCCTGCATGCATACATTGTATGAATCGCACATCGCGTTCTGCCAACCTTCGTGCCATGAGGCAATTGTAGGCAAAGCTTCCCTTACGATGAACATCAGGGCCGTACATGTCTAAAATATGCTGAGGTTCATCGGAGAAGTCGGTGAGTTCAGGTACGCTTATTTGCATTTTATACGCCATCTCGTATTGTGCAATTCTGGTATTGATTTCAGGGTCGCCATATGCAGCATGGTTGATCTCGTTCAGGACCTGCATGTCATCTAACATTTTCCGACGCATTTCACGACTGACTCCATCGGGATTTTTTAAATACAATACGGGGTCTCCACCACCTCTAAATTTCACACCTTGAAATTTACTCGGCAGAAACCCGCTTCCCCAGTAATAATCATAAAAAATTTGTCCGCAACTGGCTTCTTTGTCTCGCGAGGTCATTGCAACAAAATCGGGTAGATCCTTCGCTGTTGTCCCCAATCCATAAGTCAACCAAGATCCCATGCTGGGCCTGCCCGGCTGTTCCGAGCCCGTTAAAAAGAAAGTAATGGCTGGGGCGTGATTTACCGATTCTGTATACATCGATTTTATAAAGCAAAGATCGTCGACTACCTTGGCCGTTTCAGGCATAAAATCAGATACCCAGGCTCCACTTTGACCGTGTTGAGCAAAATTGCTGATTTCAGCTATTAAAGGTCTAGCGGCTTGCTCACCGGTCATTGTGGAAAACCGTTTTCCTTCCGTAAACGAATCTGGAATCTGAGTGCCATGCCATTTGCGAAGCATCGGTTTATAATCAAAAAGGTCAACGTGAGAGGGTGCTCCATTTTGAAAAAGGTAAATGACCCGCTTTGCTTTCGGGGCAAAATGCGGCAAGCCAAGGTCATTGCCTAATGAAGCTCTTGAATTTTTCGAGCTAGAACCCGACAGCAGATACGGGCTCAGCATTGAGCCTAAAGCGGCAACTCCAATTCCCTGTGCCATTTTTCCAAAGAAACTTCGGCGCGTCATTGAAGCCTGGTATTCTTCAAAAGGATGTAGAATTTTTTTGTTCATCTACTGTCGGGTTATGGTTTCATCCAAATTTAAAAGTAGGGAACTCAGTACAGAATAAGCAGCATGGTCGGCTAAATCTAGATCACGATTGGTTCGGAATTCTCCAATGCTTGTAATTTCCTTGGCTGCTGTTATGTCTTCTGAGTAGGTTTTTCGGAGAGAAGCAAGTCTATTGTGTAAGATGTTTATTTCATCGGAACTGGGACTTCTAGACGAAACCAATTCAAACGCAAATTGTATGCGTTTTTTATCGTCTAGGGAGTGATTCAATATACGTTCTGCCATCACTCTGCTCGATTCTGTAAAGGTGATATCGTTCAAGGTTGTCAGTGCGTGCAATGGTGTGTTTGTTTTAAGCGAACGAACCGTACAAACCTGTCTGGAAGCATTGTCAAATAAGAACGTTGGTCCAACGATACGTCGCCAAAAAGTGTATAAGCTACGACGGTATAGTTTTTCACCTGTGTCTTGCTTGTATTTTATGAAACCAAAGGTAGCTTCATCCCAAATGCCTTCAGGTTGGTAAGGTTTTACTGGGATACCTCCAATGGAGTCTTTCAGTAAGTTGCTAACAAAAAGTGCTTGGTCACGAAGCATCCATGAGGGTAAGCGCATTCTTGTAGCTCTAGCCAAATAGGCATTTTCAGGATCAGTTTCCAAAAGTTCTTTTGATATTTTTGATGACTGCCTGTAGGTGGCACTCATCACAATTTGTTTGAAAAGGCGTTTTAAATTCCAACCGTTTTCTTGAAAATCGGTAGCAAGCCAATCCAATAATTTCGGATGGGTAGGAAGTGCGCCTTGCACCCCAAAATCTTCCGCAGTCTTTACGATGCCGTTTCCAAAGAAAGCCTGCCAGTATCTATTCACAGTTACTCTTGCGGTTAAGGGCTGTTCGTCAGCAAATAACCAATTGGCTAAGGTCAACCGATTATTCTCTGAAGTGTCAGTCAAGGGAGGTAATAATTTTGGTACATCAGGTCGAATGGTATCCGTTAGTATTGGTGTTTGATAACCACCTCTGTCTAAAACAAAGGTCGTTCTAGGTTCGTCTAATTCGTCCATAACCAGCACTTGAATATGTTTCGCTGTTACTTCATTGTACTTGTTTAAAGTTTCATAAAGTTTTTGAATGGTTTTTCCATAGGAATCGGTAGGCAAGAAATATTTAGATAATTGGTTATACTCACCTGACCCGCGAAGTTTTGGAGGTTTTAAAAGAATCCTTGGATCTAGGCCATTGGTACTTTTAGCTATCTTAGATTCCGAAGGGGGTAGCCCTTCGGCTCTTGGAAATTTTTCAAATTCCAGAGTTTCTACCGTTTCATAGAGGGAGGAGATATAGGAGTCTAGCTCTTTTATTTCTCTTTGATCTTCTTGCGGCGCAAGGGTGAGCAATGGTTTTATTTTTCCACCCCAACCACCACCTTCTTCTGAAGTTTGATTGAAATAATCGTATAGTTGATAGTACTCCTTTTGAGAAATATTATCAAACTTGTGATCGTGGCACCGAACACAGTTTAAGGTAAGACCTAGCCACACGGTACCTGTTGTTTCCGTACGGTCAAAAACATTTGTTACACGAGTTTCTTCAGGAATAGTACCACCTTCCGTATTATAAACATGGTTTCTATTGAAGGCCGTAGCCAAGATGTCATCGGTGGTAGCTTCAGGTAGAAGGTCACCAGCAAGTTGTTTGATACTAAATTGGTCATACGGCATATTGGCATTAAAGGCCTTGATTACCCAATCGCGCCAAGGCCATGCATCGCGGGTGAAATCTCCTTGATATCCATTGGTATCTGAATAGCGGGCCACGTCAAGCCACTCCCAAGCCCATCGTTCACCGTAACCCTTAGAAGAAAGTAGCCTATCTACAAGGGCTTCATAAGCTTTTTCCGAGGTATCATTCTTGAAGTCAGTCACTTGTTCTAGGGTTGGAGGTAAGCCAGTAAGGTCAAAAGACAATCGCCTGATTAAGGTCTCTTTTGTTGCTTCTTCTGATGGCTGTAGCCCGATATAATCTAGTTTGTCTAAGACAAAGTAATCAATCTCATTTTGTGCCCATTCTGTATTTGATATGGTTGGAAGATTTGGTTTTATCGGTGCCTCAAAAGCCCAGTGTTTTTTCCATTCGGCACCTTGTTCTACCCATTTGACTAAAGTAGCTTTTTCAAAATTCGTCAAACTCATTTTAGATTCTGGAGTAGGCATTACCATTTCAGAATTTTCATGAAGAATTCGTTTGATAAGCTCACTTTGGTCTGGTTTACCTGCAACCACAGGAAACATCTCTTTGCCCTCAAGTTTTGCGAAAATACTTGACTTAACATCTAATCGTAGGTCCGCTTTTCGAGCCTTTTCATCCGGACCGTGGCAGGCAAAACAGCGATCAGAAAGAATGGGGCGTACATGAAAATTAAAGTCAATGGTTTCAGGAAGATTATGATACGCAATTTTCACCTCTTCAGGCATACTTGGGTCACAGCTCAAGAGTATGCTGAAACCGAATAAAAGAAATAGTCTGAATACCATATTTTGCTCCTTCTAAGCCCGATTTAATTTACGAATAAAAGCCAAGTCAAAGAAAAGAATATGTAAATTAGTAGAGATGCGAGATGCTACTAAAGTAAAATAAATGCAAGCACTATGGTGGAAAAAAGTAGGTATATACTATTCTTCTTTTGCTTGGTATTTGTGAGTTGTAATGCCCAAAAAGAAACGTCAAAAGAATTGAAAGTAAAAGAAATTGTAACAGATAAAAATGTAACCCTTGATCAAGTTTCAAAACTGCTTGAAGCCCAGGTCGAACTCCATTCGATAGGTATTATCAATTGGGAATCTTTTTCATATCAACCAGAGGTAAGTTTCAGAATTGCACATGCCAACAATCAAATATGGTTAAAGTATTACGTTACGGAAGAAACCATATTAGCCAAAGTTGATACGATAAATGGGAGCGTTTCTGGAGATAGTTGTGTCGAGTTCTTTTTTGATCCTCAAGCTGATGGCAACTACTATAATTTTGAATTTAGCTGTATTGGCATGCCTCATTTGGCTTATGGGTCGGGAAGGGGAGCACGCCAATTTTTGGAAAAGGAAATAATCAAGGAACAAATTACCGTAGCATCAACATTAGGCGATGAACCATTTGCGGAAAGAATTGGAGGACATACTTGGGAAATGACCATAGTCATTCCCTCTTCAGTATTATTTAAAGATAAAGGCATTCGGTTAAAAGGGCTAAAAACCAAAGCTAATTTTTACAAATGTGGCGACAAAACTTCGCAACCTCATTACCTCAGTTGGAATGCCGTTGGCACCGAAACCCCCGACTTTCATCGTCCTGAATATTTTGGCACACTCATCTTCGAATAGCACAGATATTGCTTAGGGTATAGCTTCTTGAATGTCAGCTGTTTTAAAAAAATGTGTTCGTGCACATTTTAATATTATATCTTGGTTTTCTAGTAAAAGTAGTTTACCTTAATCCAATAATCTATCCCCCAAAAGTATACGAATACTGTCATTGGTTTTGATGCCCCTTCAGCAATGTCAATATTTGGCAAAAGACACCGTCTAAACTAAGATTAAGATAGTATGATAGCCAGAACCTATCAAAGTAGATTTTTGATGTTCTTTACCATCTTTTTGCTTGTTGGATGTTCATCAGAACTTCCCAATGGGGGTCTTTTGCTTCCCGACAATTTTAATGCGGTCATTATGATAGATAGCGTAAAAGAGCGGGTACGTCATATGGCTGTATCGGATGAAGGAGTTCTTTACGGGAAGTTGAGAAACTCGCATGACAAAGCAGGAATCATAGCCCTTAAAGACAATAATGGTGATGGCAGGGCTGATAAAATTAAGAAGTTTGGAGCTTATCGATCCAAGCAAAAATGGAGCTATGCCACTGCCATGCGCATTTACAATGGTTATATGTATTTCAGCTCAGAGCTTGTGGTCTACAGATATAAGCTTAAGCCTGGAAGTATGCTGCCGGAAGGTGAGATGGAAGTTGTCGTAACAGACGATCATGAACATGGTAAGCACGAACATATTGGTAAGCCCATTGCTTTCGATAATAAGGGAAACCTCTACGTACCTTTTGGCGCTCCATCAAACGCTTGTCAAGATCCGAAACGAACTCCAGGTGCTCTGGGTTTAGATCCTTGTCCACAATTAGAAGAGCATGGTGGGGTATGGCGTTTTGATGCTAACAAACTAGGACAGACTCAGAAAGATGGATACAAATATGCTACTGGAATTCGATCAGTAGTGGCTATGGATTGGAATCCGGTAGATGAAAATTTGTATATCGTAATGCATGGTCGCGATGATTTATTGCGGTTGTTTCCAGATAGATTTACACCCTGGGAAAGCGCTCTTTTACCTTCGGAGGAATTTATTCGGGTAACAGAAGGATCAAACTTCGGTTGGCCCTATTGTTATTATGATCAAATGAAGGGTAGAAAAGTATTAGCACCCGAATATGGCGGAGATGGGGTGATTGTTGGTCGATGTGCCGATTTTGACGACCCGATCATAGGTTTTCCAGGGCACTGGGCTCCCAACGATTTGGTGTTTTATGAAGGAGACCAGTTTCCTGAACGCTATAAACATGGAGCTTTTATCGCTTTCCATGGATCTACCAATCGCGCCCCATATCCACAGTCGGGCTATATCGTTGCATTTGTTCCATTTAAAAACGGAAAGGTCAATGGTGATTGGGAGATTTTTGCAGACGGTTTTGCCGGAGTTGATCCTATAGAAAGCGTGAATGATGCCAACTTAAGACCAATGGGAATCGCTTTTGACAAAGATGGCGCGATGTACCTGTCAGAATCTGTAAAAGGTAGAATTTGGAAAATTACTTACAAGGGAGATAGGACTAATTTTGGGGAAGCCCAACTCGCCCAAATGGAACTACGGAAGTTAGCAACCCATGTGCGCACTCCCGACAAGATCAAAGACGATCTTGCTCAAAATGCCAATTCTCCTGGTGAAATAGTTTACAATACCTATTGTGCCAACTGCCATCAAAAAGATGGTGAAGGTGCTATTGGAAGATTCCCCCCATTGACTAGTACTGACTGGGTAAGTGGTGATAAGAATCGGTTGATCAAGATTATTCTTGCAGGCATGGAGGGTGAAATGCAAATCAATGAAGAAATGTATAACGGGGTGATGCCACAGCATAGTTTTTTAAGCGATACTGAAATCGCTAATGTATTGACCTTTATACGTGGCAATTTTGGTAATAATGCTAGCGCCATCGAGCGTGATGAGGTAGCGGATCAAAGAAGCCAATTAGAAAAGAATACTACCGAAATGCCTATAATAAGTGAATAATAACGGTTTCAATGTGATAATACTATGGAATACAAAAATAGATATGCCAATTACTTAGTTCTGATTGCGCTACTTTTTTCCTGTGTTTTGAATGCGCAGGAGTTTGATATGCTAATCACCGGCGGAAGACTTATTGACGCAAAGAATGCCATTGACAAAGTAATGGATGTTGCGGTAAAAGACGGAAAAATTGTTCAAGTAGCAACAAGCATACCTGCCTCCAAGGCATCTATAATAATCAATGCAAAAGGGCTTTACGTTTCACCCGGACTTATAGATATTCATAGCCATAATTTTTTTGGTACCGAACCCGACGCCTACTTGAGTAATAGTTTCACCGCACTTCCTCCTGATGGATTTAGCTTTCGAACTGGGGTAACAACACTTGTAGACGCCGGGGGAGCTGGTTGGAGAAATTTCAGAATTTTCAAGAAAAATGTTATTGATCGATCCAAAACCAGAGTACTTTCTTTTTTGAATATTGTGGGTTCTGGTATGAAGGGTGGAGCGATAGAGCAGAATATTGATGATATGAACCCCAAACTCACGGCAATGGTAGCAAGGCAGTTTCCTGAACACATTGTTGGAGTGAAATTGGCGCATTATAGCGGCTTTGATTGGACACCAACCGACAGAGCGGTTGAGGCCGGTAAATTAGCAGACCTACCTATCATGGTCGACTTTGGAGGTAGTCAGCCTGAACTGTCTCTTCAAACATTATTTATGGAAAAACTTCGTCCTGGAGATATATTCACACATGCCTATGCACACGTTAACGGCCGAAAGCCAATTGTAAATGAGAACGGAAAAGTGGAAGATTTTGCATGGGCAGGCCAAAAAAGAGGAATTGTTTTCGATGTGGGCCATGGGGGTGGAAGTTTTCTTTTCGAACAGGTCGTTCCTGCTATGAAACAAGGTTTCAAACCAAACTCAATAAGTACAGACCTACATACAGGTAGTATGAACGGAGGTATGAAGGATATTGTTAATGTGATGTCAAAATTTTTGAATATGGATATGACCGTGAACGAGCTTATAGCTAAAACTACCTGGGATCCTGCAAAAATTATCAAGCGAGAAGACTTAGGTCATTTGTCTGTTGGTGCTGTTGCCGACATCACCATTTTGAGTTTACGGGAAGGTAATTTTGGGTTTATCGATACCAAAGGCCAAAAGATGAATGGAAATAAAAAGTTGGAGTGTGAACTAACCATTCGTGAAGGCAAGGTAGTATATGACCTAAACGGGATGGCAGCTGCGCCTTGGGATAAGTAAAAATTAAAATATAAACAGGAGAAAATATGAGATTAACAAAACTGATAGTTTTGATGCTGCTAACAAGCAATTTTGCAGTGGCACAAACCACATCGAAAGACCAAATCATTTTCTTGACCCCACAGTGGGAAGGAGAACGTTTCGAAGACGGACGACCAAAAGTTGCCGATGATATTTTAGTTCGAATGAAACAGGTTGCTATTGAGGAAGCATGGGGCGTCTTACGAAACGAAGGGTATCACAATCAGTTCGAAGGGGGCTGGGAACCTTTACATGATGACGTTCCCGTCGTTGGCAGAGCCTTGACCGTTCAATATATGCCAAACCGACCTGATGTTTCCGATCAAATCAAAAAGAAGGGTAAAGCCGATGGGCAAATAGGCAATACCAATTCATGGCCTATCGATATGCTTCAGTTGGGCGACGTTTATGTAGCCGATGGTTTTGGCAAAATTGTAGACGGTACTTTGATAGGTGATAATTTGGGAAATGCCATTTTTGCCAAATCAAAATCTGGAGTGGTCTTTAACGCTTCCAGCAGAGATCAGGAGGGTCTCTCAAAAATTGAAGGTTTTAATGCTTTTGTTCGAGAATGGCACCCCTCATTTTTGACTGAAGTGATGCTATTGAGTATTAATTCACCCATTCGGATCGGTGCCGCAATAGTGCTTCCTGGAGATATCATTTTGGGAAAAAAAGAAGGAGTGATGTTCATTCCTGCTCATTTGGCCGAAAAAGTAGTGGTGACTTCCGAAGTGGTACGTCTTCGAGATCTATTTGGTATTACCCGATTGAAGGAAGGGAAATATACTCCCGGTCAAATTGATAATAAATGGTCTGATGAAATTGAAAAAGATTTTTCGAAATGGTTAAATGATCATATCGATGAGCTTCCGGTTCCGAAAGCACAGATTCAGGAACTTCTAAAAAAACGAATGTGGTAAAAACAATAAACTAGAAATATGGAAAATAAAACAACAAGAAGGGCGTCCTTCAAAAAAATAGGAATGGTTCTGGCGGCATTATTCGGTATTGGTTCGGCGAATGCCATGACAAAAAATCAGTCAAAAACACATAAGAAAGTTGCAAGCGATATTGTAACGGATCAAGACATCCCTTTATTTTCAGGAGCGGTACGACATGGCAATACACTTTACATTGCTGGAAAAGGGGCACATGTAGCACCTTATGAAATCAAGGCACACACTGAAATCGTTTTACAAGAACTTCAAAAAGGATTGGAGGCAAATGGTTCTTCAATGGAACAGGTACTAAAAGTAAATGTTTATCTGGCAGATCTTGCCGATTACAAAGGAATGAATGAAGTCTTTCGTGGACGTTTTGGAAAAAATCCTCCTGTTAGAACTACGGTTGCAACCTATGGAGGCGTACCGGGTAAATCACTGGTTGAAATGGACTGCATTGCTGCTGTTGATTAAGCGTATGGTAAATAGAATCCTGTCTTTGCTCAAACCTCGAGACATTGGGGCAGCACAAGTACGGGAATGACACTAAAACAAAATAGTATGAGCACTAGTAGAAGAAAAGCATTAAAAATAGTATCGGCGCTTCCCCTAGTTGGGGGCATGTTAGGGCCAAGCCTTTTGAAGGCAAAAGTCGTTGAAGAAACGGTTCTGAAGCCAGCAACTCGTGATTTTTTCAAAGAACTGGGTCTGCGAACATTCATCAATGCAGCGGGAACTTATACCTCAATGACAGGTTCATTGATGCACAAAGAAGTCACCGATGCAATAAGCTACGGTGCTACGGAATATGTGAATTTAGATGAGCTTCACGACAAAGTAGGGGAGCGTATTGCAGCTTTGTTAGACTGTGAGTATGCCACGGTAACATCAGGTGCGTTTGGAGCGATGACTCTTGGTCTAGCAGGTATTATGTGTGGTATGGATGAAAAAAAAGTGGCCCAGCTTCCCGATACAACTGGGCTAAAGAATGAGGTTATTGTTCAAAAGAAACATGCTATCGGATATACCCATGCATTAATAAATACAGGAGCCAAAATTGTGGAGGTTGAAACCGCCCAGGAGTTGGAAAGGGCCATTAATAAGAAAACAGCCATGCTCTGGTTTTTAAATGCCAATACGGAGCAAGGAGAAGTTAAATGGGAGGAATTCATCGCTTTAGGCAAAAAACACAATGTTCCTACATTTATAGATTGTGCCGCTGATGTACCACCTGTTGAAAATCTTTTTAAGTTTACCAAAATGGGGTTTGACTTGGTCTGCTTTTCAGGAGGGAAAGGCATACGAGGCCCACAAAGTGCTGGCTTATTATTGGGAAAAAGGGAGTATATTGAGGCGGCAAGATTGCATACCCCGCCAAGGGGCACTACCATTGGTCGCGGTATGAAAGTAAATAAAGAGGAGGTCTTAGGTATGATGGTGGCCTTGGAACTCTATCTTGCTCGAGATCATAAAAAAGAATGGGAACTATGGGAAAGGCAAATCAAACTTATTAGTGATAGCGCACTTTCTGTAAAGGGGGTCAAAACAGAAATTCATGTACCTCTCCATGCGAACCACGTTCCTAGTTTGTATATTAGGTGGGACGAAAATGAAGTGGGTATAACTACCGACGAAATGCGGAAAAGATTGCGTGATGGACATCCATCAATTGAAACCGTCGGAAATAAAGAACAAGTAGGAATTACTACATGGATGATGGAACCCGGTCAAGAAAGAATTGTTGCTCAACGGGTGAAGGAAGTTCTTGAAAACACCTAAATTGTCAATAACAAACTCAACTACTATTATGAAGAATATCTATTTATGTATTGCCCTTTCGCTAGCCTTTTCTTGCAATCAGGCCAAAGAAGTGAAGGAGGTCAAGGCTGAAACGGAAACTGAGAAAATTCAAGAGGCTATTGACCCAAATTACAATCCTGAAGCCAATCTAAAGAAAATGGGCATCGAATTAAGCACCCCCTCGGCCCCTGTTGCGAACTACGTGAACGCTGTAAGAACGGGAAACTTGATATTTTTAGCAGGCAAGGGTCCGCGTAAAGCCGATGGCGAAAATATTACCGGAAAACTAGGCGCTGATCTTAGCATTGAGCAAGGTTATGAAGCTGCACGTATTACAGGAATTAATCAATTATCTGTTTTGAAAGCTGAGTTAGGCAATTTGAACAAGGTGAAGCGCATTGTCAAGGTGAAGGGAATGGTGAACTGCACTCCTGATTTTAAAGATCAGCCCAAAGTAGTTAATGGATATTCAGATCTCATGGTTGCTGTATTTGGAGATAAAGGTAAGCATGCTCGTGCAGCTGTGGGAATGGGCTCTTTACCCAGTAATATTGCTATCGAGGTTGAAATGATTGTAGAGGTTCAAGACTAATTCTATGGCTAATGGAGGGCAATTGGTAAGACACTTTGTAAAACCGATTTTACTTTTTTCAGCGTTTTTGCTTTTGATCAACTGCAAATCTAAAGAAACCAAACCCGAGTTTCTATTTCGCACGGCAATCATTGTCAAGGAAGACCATACTTGGTACAAGGCTTTCGACTATTTCAAAAAGATTTTAGAAGAACGTTCGAACGGGCGTATAGAGGTGCAATTGTATCCATCGGAACAATTGGCAAAGGAAATTGAGGCTATTCGTTTAATTCAAGCCGAGGTCATTGACATCACTACTACCGGTTCTACCTTGACCAATTGGTTTGAAGTGGCCACCTTCTGTGAGCTTCCGTATTTGATGAAAGACTCCGCCGATATGAATCTATATATTAATGGTCGTGTTGGCAAATTGATGGAGACCGAGATGATAGAGAAGGCCGGGGTACGAGCGCTATGTCATTTTGAACGTGGCCCAAGGCATTTGACTTCAAACAGGCCGATTAGACATCCAGATGATTTAAAAGGATTGATCTTGCGTGTTCCTAACGTGCCTTCCTTTGTGACCACTTGGAGTGCACTTGGGGCAAAACCTACGCCTATGGCATTTTCCGAGGTTTTTACCTCGCTACAACAAGGTACTATTCAAGGGCAGGAAAATCCCTTTGCCATGATTAACAATGGCGGGTTTGCAGAGGTACAACAATATGTAAATCTCACAGGGCATGTGATTAGTTGGGTGTACGCTGTTATTGGTGAAAAGCAGTTTCAGAAATTACCCCCAGATCTTCAAGAACTTGTAGTTCAGGCAGGTAAAGAAATGCAGAAGTACGAGCACGACCTCTTTTTGGAAAACGAAAAAAACATTCAGCAAGTCTTAAAGGATAAAGGTATGGAATTGATAGAAGTAGATACCGAAGCCTTTGCTAAGAAATGTGAGCAGGCCATATATGATAGCCTATCGCCGGAGATGCAAGCAATATATCACGAATTGAAACGCGAACAAGAAGCATATGCGAAAAGCAATAGGAAAAATTCTTAAAATAGGTACCCTTGTCAGTACTTGGGGTTTAATCGCCATGGTTCTGCTTCAGATTATCTGTCGCTTTTCTTGGTTCGAAACCCCTTCATGGACGGAGGAAGCATCACGTATACTTTTTATTTATGCTATTTCCTTTGCTTCTGGTCTCGCCTTAAAATCATCGAACTATTATGTGGCTCTTGATGCTTTCTACAATATGTTCAATCCGAAATTCAAGGCGGTATTAGACAAATCTATCCCGGTAGTCATATTCATATTATTCGCCGTTTTCGCTTTCTACGCTATTCGGTTTGTGAGCTTGGGTATGATTGAAAAATCTCCAAGCATGGGTTTCAATATGGGCATTTCATTTTGTAGTATGTTCATTATTGGGGCAACGCTTTGTTACTATGCTTGGCATAAAATTGTAAAGGCTTATAAAAAGAAAAGCGCATGATTTGGATTCTAGTCATTGTATTCGTTGTTGCCCTAGTACTTCGCTACCCCATAGCCTTTGCTTTAGGGTTGGCCTGTTTGGTCTATTTGATCGGTGCTGAAATTCCTCTTATTCTGATGCCAATGAAAATGTATTCGGGCATTGATGTTTTTGTACTTTTAAGTATTCCCGGGTTTATCATTGCAGGAAACCTAATGAACCAAGGCGGGTTGACCGAAAAGATCATCTCTTTTTGTAATCATCTGATGGGTCATATCAGGGGAGGCCTTTCCTTAGTGAATATAGGGGCATCGATGTTGTTTGCCGGAATTTCTGGAACGGCAATTTCCGATACGGCCAGTATGGGTTCGGTTATGATTCCGGCGATGAAAAAAGAAGGTTATGATGCTGATTTTTCGTGTGCCGTTACCGCAGCTTCATCTACCGTAGGACCTATTATTCCGCCTAGTGTACCCATGATTATTGCGGCAACCTTAAGCGGGCTTTCTGTTGGAAAGTTATTTTTGGCAGGCGCTATTCCCGGACTTTTATTGGGTGTCGGACTTATGTTGGTTGCTTATTTTATCGCTAGAAAGAAGAACTACCCAAAGCATCCCAAAAGTAGTTTTGGTCAGGTAGCAAGAGGGTTTGTTGATACCTTTTGGTCATTGCTAATGACCTTCATTATTTTATTCGGCATTATTGGCGGTATTTTTACTCCAACGGAAGCATCAATCGTTGCGGTACTTTACGCTCTGGTTGTTGGTAGGCTTGTGTATAAGAAGTTGAATTTTAAGAATGTGCAGGTGGTTATTCTCGATTCAATGAAAACTTCTGCATCGTTAATGATCTTGGTGGGCTTTGCCAACCTGTTCGGATACATACTGATTACCGAACATATTCCCCAAACCATTTCAAACGAAATCTTGGGCTTCAGTTCCAACAAATATGTCGTGCTCTTGCTCATCAATCTATTGCTAATTGCTGTAGGTACTTTTATGGAAACCATTGCCGCGTTATTGATCTTGTTTCCGATTCTTCTCAAGGTGGCTATAGCCGTTGATGTTGACCCCATTCATTTCGCGGTAATCGCCGTATTGAATTTGATCATTGGGTTGACTACGCCACCTGTTGGGGTCTGCCTATTTGTTGCATCAAGTATCGGTAAGGTATCGATTGGAAAGGTAAGCAAAGCCGGATTCCCCTTTTTGCTGGTCAGCTTGGGCGTCTTGATTTTGGTTACTTTAATTCCCGAGATTTCTTTATGGTTGCCCAATCTGTTTACAGATTAAGGTTGATTTTAAGTAAATCAGTTTAAAATCGTCAGCTCGTCTCCTTTCATAAGTGTTTTGTAGGTTTTAATTCCTTGCTGACCGAACTCATGCAAGCCATTGTCTAAGCATTGCTCAACCCCAAATAATACCAGGGTAGTTCGTTACCGCCTAAGAAATAGGATTCAAGATTTTTTGAGGATTTTTTGGAAAGATAAAAACCCAAAGCAAGAACCCCAACAACATAAACTAATACGATTCCGATATCCCAGTTAGAGAGGGTCATTTGATTTTCGGTTGATTTTATAACAACCTAAGATAAGGAATGTCTAGAAGTATTTTGTAGCCCCGGCAAGAATCGAACTTGCATCTAAAGTTTAGGAAACTTCTATTCTATCCATTGAACTACGGGGCCAATTTAAATGGAAGGCAAAAATAAAACTTTTTACTCTCTGCCGTAAACGACTAGAAGATTTTTCCTTTCAGACTGAATTCCCTCGATAACGGAATCATTGACTTTGGTTTGCCACAAATAGATTTTCTTAAGCCTTGTGAGATGGGGAATTAGTTTTAACAAGCCGTCTGAAACATCTGTATCATATAAATTGAGTGATTCTAAATGTTTCAATGTTTTAAGATGTACGATACCTTTATCTGAAATGGCAGTTCCGCTGAGATTTAGTTTTATGAGGTGCTCGAACTGTCCTATTTTTTGAAGGGATTCATCTTCTAACTCAGAATTGCTTAGGTCGAGCCAAATCAATTGTTCTTTTAAGTTTTGCAGCAATGCTAATTCCTTATCCGTAATTAGGCGTTCACTTAGTTTGAAATTGGCTTCGATAAAATAATTACTTTTCATTAATCGATTTATGATAATACCTTGATCGCGCAGTGAATCGATACTCGATTGATTAGCAGGAGGTACCTTTTTGCTCAAAACAGCATGCTTGTCAAGCCCTAAATAGTTGCTAGCCGTCTCCGTTATTATTTTTTGTGAATCTAGTTCGAGTACAAATCCATTTGCTGGTGCACCGGAGGCAATCCACCATTCAATAAGAGCAATTTCTTGAGTTGTTAAAGGGCGTTTTCCTTCAGACGGCATAAAATCATCATGGTTCTCTGGCAAGGTAATCCTTCTAAAAAGTTCGCTCGTTTCTATATCTCCAGGCACTATTACTTCGCCATTTTCACCACCTCTCATCATATTTGCATAGGTAGTCAGTTCTAAATCACCCTTCTTTTTCTCCTTATTGTGACAACTCACACATTTTCGATCCATTATAGGAGCAACTAAATCGAGGTATACATCCGCCGAATCTAACACAGTTATTTTGGGTATTGTTTCTTTCTTTGGCGAAAGCCCAGCTAAACTTCGAACAGAATTAGGGGCATATTCTAATAGATATGTTGACCCGTGAGTAAGATTACCGCCTAAATGACCTGTATAAATCATGGTCCCTATGGCCAAGGCAATAAGAAACCATTGCGTCGGTTTGGTGTTTTCACTTTGCTTTTTTGATATGAAATAACAAATCAATGCGAGTACTAAGACGACGACCCCACTCCATTTATGCCAAAACAAAGTGTTGTCGTTATAATCTCCAGATAGTGATAGTAAATAACCAAGCACAACGGCCAATGCTGTACTAATCGCCCCTAAACCCCAAAGGTATTTAAGAAAAGGTTTTATTGCATAGAATTTGGGCCATCGGGTAGTAAAATGAGCTATCGAAGCCAGTAGTAAAAATCCAATGGGAAGATGCACGATCAAAGGATGAAACCTACCTACAAAAATCATGAAGTCTGAAGGGTCATCGAGCAAATTCGGGTTGATTAAAAGGGTTAACTCCATTTAGGTTAAAATATCCTTTACAATATGTCCGTGAACGTCAGTCAAGCGTATATCGCGGCCTCCAAACCGGAACGTCAAGAGCTCATGATTAATACCCAATAGATGCATAATAGTAGCATGCAAGTCATGAATCGACACTTCATTTTCGATAACACGATATCCGTAATCATCGGTACGGCCGAAAATAGTTCCGCCCTTGATTCCTGCTCCAGCCAGCCACATACTGCAAGCCGAGGGATTATGATCTCGACCGTCAGTACCTTGTGCAAAAGGAGTTCTACCAAATTCACCTGTCCATACCACTAGAGTTTCTTCGAGCATGCCCCGAGATTTTAAATCTTTCAACAAACCCGCAATGGGTTGATCGACTGCATGGGCATTTTTTTCATGACCATCCTTTAAATTGTTATGTTGATCCCAACGATCTGCGTCAACTTTTGGGCAGGTCAATTCTATAAAACGAACCCCTCGTTCAACTAAACGTCTTGCCAACAGGCATTGTGCAGCATAACCTCTAGTATGGGGGTCATTAGAATCAAAGCCGTAGAGCTTTTTTGTCGCTTTGGTCTCCTCAGAGAATTCGGTCAGCTCAGGAATGGAGGATTGCATCTTGTACGCCAGTTCGTAATTTGTAATCGCAGATTCAACCGCATCAACCTCACCCATTTTACCCATCAGGCTATGGTCCATTTGTTTGATGAACTGTAGTTTCTCCTCTTGAAGGTTAGGCATATGCTCTTTAGGTGTAATATTGGCCACGGGTTCTGCACCTGCTTTTAAAATTGAGGCCTGATACGAAGCGGGTAGAAATCCGTTTTTGAAATTATCAAGCCCCCCTGGCGGAATGAGTCCCCCATCCAAAACCACATAACCTGGAATATTTTTGTTATCACTTCCTAAGCCGTAAGTCATCCATGATCCCATACTGGGCCTGCCTTGAATTCCGCTCCCGGTATGTAGAAAATAATTGGCATTGGTATGCTCCGGAAATTTTGAAGTTAAAGAACGTATTAGAGCAATGTCATCAACGCAGGTAGCGATATGTGGGAACAACTCACTCACTGGCATTCCGCATTCACCGTACTGTTTAAAATCCCACGGACTTTTCAAGATTTTCCCAACATTATCGAACTGAGTAGCGTCTACTTTGAATTTTTTTCGGGGATCTTCTCCATTTTCTTTGGCCAGCCTTGGTTTTGGATCAAAGGAATCAACTTGTGATACTCCACCATCCATATATAGGAAAATGACGTTTTTGGCTTTAGGCAGATAATGTGGGCCTAAATATAAGTCTGGCTCTGACAGCAACTTTTTTGATCGCGAACACGCTATTGGCAATACCCCGAATAAGCTTGTAAAGGCCAAAGCTCCAAAGCCTCCTTTGCATATACCCAACATTTCACGGCGTGAAAGGGGTCGTTGTGTAAAGTTGTGATACTTGCTCATCTTTTGGTTATACGAGGTAAATAAATTCCTTTAAGTTAAAAATACTATGGCAATATTGCTTCCAGAATTCGAGTTCTTGATCGTTTTTATTTGCTTTTTTTGGCTCCAGTTTATTGAGCTTGACCATAAATTCTTTTGCCTTATTCAGTTCTTCGGCGGTTGGTTCACGGGCAAAGGAACGTAGATATATCCATGATACTTTTTCTTCGAACGATAGTCCTATTTGGGTTATTAGCTTTTCCGCCATTAGTTGCGCTTGTCTTGCTACAAAAGGATCGTTCATAATAACCAATGACTGTGACGGTACGTTAGTTACATCACGTTTTCCAAAGGTGCTAAAAGGAATGGGACGATCAAAAGTTGTCATCATGGGTTCAAGAAAATTACGTCGAACTTCTAGATAAATACTTCTGCGCGCATTGCCATCAAGCGGGCCTGAGTTTTTTGGCCGACCCCGACCTTGCATAAAATCAGTCAGGTAGGTAGCTACTGGAGGGCCATATAAACTGTCGTTTAAACTTTCCGAGGCGACCAGAATTCCATCGCGAATTGCTTCGGCTTCTAAACGCCGCACCGGAAATGAGGCCAAATAAATATTTGTTGGGTCTTCTTCCATAAGTTCACTACCTCTAAGCGTACTTCTTTTAAAGGCATCGGTCAATACTATTTTGCGAATCATTTTTTTGATAGACCAACCTTCATTTTGAAATGTAACCGCCAGATGATCTAACAGTTGGGGGTGTGATGGAAGCTTCCCCTGTAATCCAAAATTGTCTACGGTCTCTACAATTCCTCTGCCAAACAGATGGTTCCAAATGCGGTTCACCATTACGCGCGATGTCAGCGGGTTGTCTTCGCTCAACATGCTGTTTGCCAATTCCATTCGGCCACTACCCATTGAGCTAAAGGGTCTTCCACCCTTAGGTAAGGTCGATAGGAAACTTCTGGGAACGCGTTCTTGGGAAGGCTCTTCATGATTGCCACGGATAAAAACAGGACTATTTATAGCAAATCCATCTGTGACGCCATAAAAAAAAGATGTACTGGTCAGACTTTTGCTAAGTTGCCGTTTTTTTTCAGTTATAGCTTGCAATTCAGGGAATTCAGCGGGTAATTTTCCGTTCTTTAGTTGGGCATTGAGTTGCTGTATTTTTTTGGAAGATTCACCTGAATCTGGCACTTCAGAAGGAAATTCTGAATCATAAGCAATTGCGTACTGTACTTCAATATAGGCCTTTGCTGGAAGTTGGTATTGATGTGTTTGATAGCCCCCAGGGAGTATTTCTACATACGCTTTGTGCCCTTTCCACGGGCTAACATCGATAATATAGTTTTGCCATTTTTCATTGTCGACTCTCATTTCCAATTCACCGTAAATTGGATTTTGAATGAGTTGAAAGTTATCAATTACGAGGCGGATGGTACTTTTTACCCCACGTGCTCGGATTGCGATGTAGTTCTTATCTAGAATGAAGTTTTGAGACTGCAGCGATCCAAAAATTCCTAGGCCCAAAAGTTTACTTGAGGCGCTGCCTTCCTCTAATTGCAGTAGCTTGCCCGTTGACGCATTGACTATGGGGTTTCCTAGAGTGGTTCGATTTCCAAAGGCCATTCCGTTGCTTTTCCATCCATCCAAATCTGTATTCCGAAAATCACCTATAACCGTAGGTGCATTGGGGTTTGATCTTTTCCGTTCTGGCGATCTCGGCTTTTGGGCTATGGTTTCTTTATTCCATGTTTGCGAAATCATTTCTCTCATATACCGTTGCACCTCTTCAATTTCTTTGGCGCTTTGTTCTTTATCACGCGACAGTTGGGCAACAAGGGGTGTAAAACGGGTACTTTCCATCACCCCGTATAACCCATAATAATCTGCGGTAAGAATAGGGTCGAACTTATGGTCGTGACATCTGGCACAGGAAACAGTCAAGCCCTGAAAAGTTTTGGAGGTTACATCGATCATGTTGTCGATTCGATCGGCCTCGTCTTTTTTGATATCTACGGGGCTGTGAGTGCCTTCTGTCATAGCAAAAAATGCAGTTCCCAATTGAGATTCCATTGTACCTGATTCTCGATTGTACCGCACAGAATCTAATAGATCACCGGCAAGATGCTCCTTAACTAATTGGGTATAAGGTACATCATCATTAAAGGCCCTAATCAGATAATCGCGATAGCGCCAGGCCCCTAAAATTGAATAATCAAACTCATGGCCCTTGGTTTCGGCATAACGAACCAGATCCATCCAATGGCGGGCCCATCGCTCTCCGAAGGCAGGGGAGTTTAAATAACGATCAACCATTTTCTCATAAGCGTCTAAAGAAGTGTCTGCAACAAAATTTCTTATGGCTTTAGGCGAGGGCGGTAGTCCGGTTAGTAGATAGGAAACCCTTCGAATTAGCGTATTTTTATCGGCTTTTGGTGTTTTGACCAACTGTTTTTGATCTAGCCGTTCATCGATAAGCGAATCTATTGTGTAGAAGCTTGGTTGTGTTATGGTAGTTTTGGGTTTGATAAAAGCCCAATGTTCTTTCCATTCAGCGCCTTGATCTATCCATTTTTCGAGCAGTGCTTTTTCGCGTTCGCTAAGTTTATAATTGGATTCTGGCGGAGGCATGACTTGATCTTCTTCCTCACTGTTAATACGATAAATTAATTGACTGCTAGAAGGTTTGCCAGGTACGATCGCATGGCCACCTTCTTTCAATAGAGCAGTAGCCCCCTCATAGGTATCCAATCTTAAATCAGCCTTGCGACCACTTGGGTCTGGGCCGTGGCATAAATAGCAATTTTGTACTAGAATAGGGCGGATATGAAAATTGAAGTCAACCGTGTTAGGCAAAGGCTCGGCAAATTCGCTGCTGTTATTGCATGAAGAAAAGAGTAAAAGGAAACACCCTAAAACAGTAAAAATATTTTTTAGTTGACCGTACATAATATTCGCCAATTATGGATGTCTCTCAAATATAAGGATTTATATCTTCCTTTTCTCCTTATTATGAAGCGCAAAATGCCCGATTTATGGCTGATATGGTTTTTTGGAAAGCTGAATTCTGATACCTACATTTAGCCTATGGATAGTATCAAAATAGGAATCATTGGCATGGGTAGAATCGGTAAGATTCATTTGCAAAACTTATGTACGAAAATCGAAGGGGTGGAAGTAACCACCGTAGCTAATCCGTCAAAAGTAGGGCAAGATTATGCGACTAGATTTGGGGTTCAAAATGTGTCGAATAATGCAGAGATAATATTTGACAATCCAGAGATTGATGCGATATTGATCTGCTCGCCAAGCGATACGCATGCGGATTATGCTATTCGTGCGGCCTTGGCAGGTAAGGCCATATTTTGTGAAAAACCCATCGATATGTCGTTAGAACGGGCAAAGGAAGTAGTGTTAAAAGTCAAAGCATGCGATGTGCCCATGATGGTTGCCTTTAACAGGAGATTTGACCCAGATTTTAATAAGGTTAAAATCGCGGTCTCAGAAGGAAAGATTGGAACCGTTCAAAGCCTGCATATCATCAGCCGAGATCCTGAACCACCTAGCATTGCTTATATTAAACAATCTGGCGGTCTTTTTAAAGATATGACTATTCACGATCTTGACATGGCCCGATTTATTATGGGATGCGAAGTTACCGAGGTTTATGCCACAGGAAGTTGTATGATCGACCCGGCAATTGCAGAAGCTGGAGACATCGATACAGCAACCTTGGTCTTGCATTTTGAAAATGGGGCTACAGCGGTAATAGAAAACAGCAGAAAGGCAGCCTATGGATATGATCAAAGGCTAGAGGTATTTGGCTCAAAGGGAATGTTGCAAATCAATAACCCATTGATGACTAACGTAACAAGTGCTAATGAATACGGCTCTCATTCTGATGTAAACCTGAATTTCTTTATAGATAGGTACGCCACTTCTTATTTGCTTGAGATGCAAGATTTTGTAGAGGCCTTAGGCCATAGAAAATCAATGCCGGTGCATGGGGAAGACGGTATTAAGGCTATTGTTTTAGCTGAGGCGGCCTATGCTTCTTTTCGAGAGAAGCGACCTATAAAAATCGGATAAGGGGCTATTTTCTTTTCCCCCAAATCTCATACATAGGTTCTCCTTTGCTATTCTTTCCGGTATGGTGCCAGTCATCGCCTCGGGTTTCATAGTTGAATTTTAAAGTTGCCCCAACACGAGAATCGTCTCTGGAGAAAAATTTAATATTTTCAGTGTAAACCCCATCTTGAGCGGAATAACTACCACCGCCTGTTCCTGAAAATTTAAAGGTTTCTGTATGATATGCAATCCATTGAAAGTGACCATCTATTAAGAATTTCAGCGTCTTTCTGGCATTGGCTTCTCCACGTCTTTTTTGACCCTCATCTGGGCCTCTGGTGGCAAAAAGCCATTGCCCGTCTAAATCTTGGGAGTTCGCCTGTTGAAGTTCGAAGACCCTTTCAGATGCACTACCTAAAACCAAATTATTGCCATCAAGTCGCATAGGAATATCCAAAGTCTTCAAAGAATCTTTTTGATAGTCTGAATTGAACTCCAACTTTATTTGAAGCATACTATCATGGGTGGTATAAAACCCTCCAACGGTTTTGATGAATTTTGCAGGTGATTTTTCATATGTTGAATGAATTAGATAGGCCTCGCCAACCTTTAATTCGTGGCGTAAATTGCCTTGATCAGAGACATAGACACCTTGTTTAATTTGCCCATAAAGCCCCCCCATCATTAAAAACGGGAGTACTATAAAAAACGATTTCAAAAATTGCACAGGTTTCATATCTTTATTTTTTGCACTAAAAAATGAGCATTAAGATAGCCAAAAAATCAGAGTTTATCAATGTAGATTTTTGCAATACATATTAAAAAATGATTTACATTTATTTTAAGATTTAGCATCATTTCGTTCAACCCAAATGCGCAGTTATGAACAATCTTAGAAGAGTTATAGTAGATTTTAAAAAACTGACTCCTGAAGTATTAAAGCTCATCGTTGAACGCTATCCAGACGGATATGGGGATAGGGATATCATATCATTTAGAAATGCACATGGTGAGCGCATCGAAGCCGTAGAGGTTCTGACTGAAGACACTAAATATTTAGTCAAAATTAGCGCTAAGTTAGAATACACCATGGAGCATTATGATGAAAGTGACTATGACAATTTCGACGATGATGACCCTACAGCTATAGCCGTGCCAAAGCCGGAGGATTTGGCGGAAGATAATACTGAAATCTGATCGCTATTTGAGATTCTTTAGCATCTCAATAGTTGTCTTTTCCAAATCGAATGCTGCTTTCCATCCCCAGTCTTTTTGGGCATGTGAGTCATCAATGCTCCCAGGCCATGAATTGGCGATAGCCTGACGAGCGTCAGGTTCATAATTTACCTTGAACTGTGGAATATGAGATGCAATGCTTGAGGCAACTTCAGCAGGAGTAAAACTCATGGCTGCCAGATTGTATGCTGACCTTATCTTGATTTTATCGAAATCGCTTTCCATCAATTCCATAGTAGCTCGAATAGCGTCATCCATAAACATCATGGGTAGCATAGTATCTGCATTTAAGAAGCAGGTATATGCTCCATCTGAAAGAGCCTTGTGATATATTTCAACAGCATAATCTGTAGTACCTCCTCCCGGCATAGTTTTCCAACTAATTAGCCCAGGGTATCTCACACTTCGTACATCGACGCCGAATTTATTGTGATAGTATTCACACCATCGTTCCCCAGATTGTTTGCTAATACCATATACCGTACTAGGTTCCATAATTGTATTTTGAGGCGTATGATCTGTGGGTGTATTGGGGCCAAAAACCGCAATGCTCGAAGGCCAAAACACTTTCGAAATCTTCTTTTCCTTCGCCAAGTTCAAAACATTGAAAAGGGAATTCATATTGAGGTTCCAAGCCCGCATAGGAAACTTTTCCGCTGTTGCACTCAACATAGCGGCCATAAGATACACTTCATCAATTTCATAATAGGCGACCACTTCTTCAAGTGCGTCATAATCTGTGGCATCTAAAAGTTCAAAAGGGCCAGAATCCATTAAGTTTTCGTTACCCTCGCGAATATCACTGGCAATGACGATATCACTGCCGTGTTTTTCTCGCAGGGTAAAGGTAAGCTCAGTACCAATTTGTCCACAAGCACCAATTATCAGAATATTTCTTTGCATTAAAATCGCGTTAATTGAATTCGCGCCTAAAGATACCGTTTAAAATTTTCCTTACCACTGAGTTTTTGCGTTTTTCAGCTTTTCTTTTTCCCGAAATTTACTTCAAGATTTTGGGCCTTAGGTACGACTATGCTTAAAAATTTTAACGCAGAAAAAAAAAGTTAATTCCTTAAAATTCCCAAAATCTCAAACCTAAAGAGTATGAAATTTGTACATTCGCTTAATGGTTAAAACATTCGTTTGGGTTGTGTTATTAGTTGTTCTTGTTTCTTGCAAAGGGAATAAAGAGCAGGCCGTTGTCGCGGATAATTCCGCTTTCGAAATTAGTACGGAAAGTTGGCCTAAGAAATCCGTTCCAAATTCAAAAACGAATGAAATCATAAAGGATTGGGAAGAATTCAATGCCTTACAAATTGGTTTTGATGCCATATACAATATCGGTAATACGGAAGATTTGAGCTTGGTTTTAGAAGATTTGATCGAAAAGCAAAAAGCGCTTGAAGAATCAGTATACCCTGAAACCTTTAATACCCCTCAAATTAAAAGCAGACAAAAGGTCTTTCATACCTTCATTCTAAAAACAAAAGGCGATTTGATATATCGCATTGATACACAGAAATCGGTTTTAGAAATGATTGCAGCACATAATTCAATGCTAAATCAAATGAATGCAATTACCAGCAATACCCTAGACCTAAAGACGCTTTTGGAAGAAGAATAGTTTTTTTTAGCCTTCGACTTTGACAGTTCTGCCATTAGCATCGACTAACTCTTATGTATGACGAAGTCATTTCTGTTTATTCCTGATATTTCTGGTTTTACCAAGTTTATACAAACCACCGAGGTAGAACACAGCCAACACGTAATAGCCGAGTTGTTGGAAGTTTTGATTGCAGCTAACACCCAAGATTTACAACTTGCCGAGATTGAAGGAGACGCCCTTTTCTTTTACAAGGAAGGAGAAATTCCATCTCAAGAGAAGTTGTTGGCTCAGATTGAAACCATGTTTACCGCCTTCTACAGCCATTTGAAACTTTTAGAATCGAACCGCATATGCCCTTGCAATGCCTGTGCCACAGCCCCCAATTTGCAACTGAAGATCGTGGCACATTGTGGTGATTTGCAATTTATAGCGGTTCAGGGCAATCGCAAGCCTTTTGGTCAGCATGTTATTGAAGCGCATAGATTATTAAAGAATTCAATTGCTAGTGAAAACTATGCCTTGATTAGTAAAGAACTGGCGAGTGCAATTGAATTACCCATTTATTATTGGAGCAAATTGTATCGATTTAAAGAAGGTAAAGACACATACGATGATAAAGAAGTACCGTATATTTTCTCGCTGATCGACCAAAGCAAATTAACACTCAACAACTTCTCGCTAGGAAAAAAGATACATTTTGATAAACCACCTCAATTGGTTCTTGAAAAAGGGTTTTCAATAGCGGCAGGAACCTTAATAGAATATATAACCAATTACAGCTATCGCCATCACTGGGCAAAAGGCGTAGATAAATTCGAATATAATGAGAATGAGGTAACCCGAGTAGGTTCTGAGCACTTATGCGTTATTAATGGGAAACATTTGAACTTTGTTGCAGTTACAAAAGACGTAGCTGCAGAGCAACTTGTGTATGGTGAAATGACTTCAAGTCCACCCCCAGTTGATACCCTATATCAGTTTTACATTGTAACTCCAACTTCGAAAGCCTCTTGCAACTTAAGAGTCGAAACCTATTGGGAGGCAAAGTCACCTATTAAAAAACTTGTTTTGGCGCTTTTAGTTAAAAGAATATTTAAGAAAAATACAGAGAGCGCGATACAGAATTTGGAACAATTTGCGACTTTAAAATCTGCTACTTGATCTTAGGTTTTATCGTCTAGATACGATTTCAGATCGCTAAAGGCATCATCCCAAAATTGCTCATAAAATTTAAGCCAATTATTAACTTCTTGTAATGGTTGTGCATCTGCATAGCAAAAACGCTCCCGCCCTTTGCTGCTAATTTGAACCAAACCAGCCTCTTCAAGAGTCTTAATGTGCTTGGTAACTCCTTGTCGACTTATATCAAACTGACCCGAAATTTGGGTAATTGGCATTGCCGTCGACGCCACTACCAGGGCATGAAAAATTTCACGTCTGGTAGGGTCGGCAATAGCTTTTAAGATTCTTGTGATTTTATCCTGCATGCACTTCTTTAGTTAGGTATTCAGTTAGCAAGTTAATACAGTTATCCCAACCGGCACTAAAGTGGCCAAACATGGTAACCGCCGTATCATTGGTATAATTAGATATACCTGAGTGTTCCAAGATCAGTTTGGTTTTTCCATCTACCGCCTCCAGTGTCCATTTAACGGTTGTTTCAACATCGGTGTTTTCGACCATCCAAGTATAAATTAAAGTATATGGGTCGGCTTCTTTTACAATTCCGGTAATCTGGGTGCATCCTTTTTCTTCACCTGCTGTAAAGGTGTATTTATAACCAGGCTGAGGTTTAAAGTCTGCATTGATAAACCAGGTTGAGATTTCTTCTCCTACAGAGATGGCATTCCAAACTTTATCGATATCGTGATTGAAAATCTGTTCTTTGATAATAGCATCTTTCATGATTGAATGTTTTTAAGATTAATACGCAACTATATGGTTGCAAATATAACTATTATAATTTAATACGCAACTTTTTGGTTGCTTTTTATTTTTTATCATTTTATGTACAACTTTAAACAAAAAAAGCAGGCTCATAAAGCCTGCTTTTTTACCAAGTTGTTATGAATTAATCTTTTGTTTCAGCAGCTGGCTGTTCCTTTCGAGAGGTGAGCGCTTGTTTGCTTAAGCTAGCCAAATTGAAATTCGGGTCAATCTTTAGAGCTTCATCTATTAGTGCTATTGCCCCGTCAATGTTATTTTTATCCTTATTGAACTGCATAAGTCCTTTTAAGTGATAAAAAGCGGCTTTTAACGAAGCCTCGTAGGGTTGTTGTCTTTCATAAAAAGCATGCTTCATCTCATCTTTTGAGTTGGCAAGGCCATATTCGATATTCGCTTCCGCGCCTGCGACATCACCCGTCTGAATTTTCAGATCTGCCAATTCATAAGCCAAATACGGATTTTGATTTCTAGCAAATAAAACCTCAAAATGCTCAAGAGATCTTTTGGGTTGGTTCAACGCTTTTAAAGAAATTGCCTTGACCTGTACGGAAAGATCAGAATCGTTTTCATTTTTTTCAATACCAATGGTATTTAGTGCCTGCATATGCTGATTGTTATTTGCATAGATATAGGCTAGTGTATCTCGCCGTTCCTGCGTCGGTGCTAGCACATTCAAATGTGTCATGGCATTGATGACTCCATTTACATCGCCCTGCAAACGCATTTCTTTGTAAAACGCTTCATAATGTTTTTGCAATTCTGTTTTCGTCTGTGCTGTGCCAACAAAACCCATGGTCATGACTAGCACAAAAACAACTCTCTTCATCGTATTCTGGTTTTATTGATTTTTGGTGCGCTAAACTATAAAATTTATTCGTAGTAAGCTGTTAATAAAAACTTTAAAAGCCAGATTGATTTGTTTAGGGAACAAAAAAAATGCCCTAAGCGGGCATCTTTTATATGTAGGTTTGGAATTTTTGTTACTTAGGCCGTTAGTAGCGGCTTGTTCTTATTAGTATAAGAACTTAATAAACTTGCATAAAAAGCAAGACTTTTGTTGTCATAATCTATACACGACTTTAAAAAATCGCGAAGATTTCTGAACCACAAATTTACGTGCAATGTTGGCATATAAAGATTGACCTTTTTTGGGTCATAATCCATATCATCCATCACTATATCCATCTCTACCCTTTTTCGGTGGTAGTCGATTGAAACATCTGCTGCGTTGTAGTGCTTTTTTAAAATAGCTACATGCAGCGTTTCATAATCAGGGGTAACTTCTTGCGCGGGACAACTTTGGGCAATCAAATCTTCCATTTCCAATAGAATTCGCCCTTTTAAATTTGAATTTTCCATGGCAAAATGTTTAAATTATACATCAAAGTTACGCGTTAGGCGACGAAAAGGATGTCGTATTAACAGGAAAATGGAGACTTTGTTGTGAAACCTTAAAATTTTGATGTGTACAGCAACTACAATGTTGTGGTGAAATCGAATTTTTTAACATTTAAAAGGACTTTTGAGTGCACTTTTTTGCCCTTATTTGAATTATCTACTTTATAATCAGGCATTTGCAAACCCCTCTTTTTTGCTTCCAAACTATAATATTTTTGTTTGTTTGGATGCTCAGGATATACGCCATTCATGACTTCACCCCACCAAGAGTTACGTATAACCGAGCTAATAATTCGTATGCAATCATTCAAGTGAATCAAATTTATGGGCGCTTTTCCGTTAGATAAATTTTGCCTACCTGAAAGCATGGTAACAGGATGCCGGTTTGGCCCAATTAATCCGCCAAAACGAATAATGGTAGTCTGTAAATCTCTATCGTTTACAAAGATGTTTTCAGAGGCTAAAAGTTGCTTTCCAGACTCGGTAATTGGTTGGGGTGCGGTATCTTCCGTAACTTCTCCTTCAACATTACCATAGACAGAGGTACTACTTACAAATATGACTTTGCGAACAGCTGTTTTCTTAACTTCCACATGCAACAATTGCATTTTTTGGACGTAATTTTCTTTGGTTTTGCCTCTTAGCCTAGGAGGAATGTTGATCACGAGAACATCTAAATGCCGAAGAAACTCTGAAATGGCCCCTTCAATTTTATCTTCAGACAACCCAATCTGAAAGGGTACTATATCTTGCTGTCGTAAATGTGCTAATTTCTCTCTTGATGTAGTACTACCATACACTTTATAGCCATTATGAACCAACGAATATGCCAATGGCAACCCGAGCCAACCGCAGCCCATAACACCTATTGTACTACTCAAAACGTACGGTTTTAGTAACTAAAATTGCATCATTAAGTACAAAAGGCATCGGAATATTATCTTCAGGGCGAGCCGGTATGGAAAACTGGGGATTGTGTAACAAATCGTTTGAAGCTTCATACAATGTGAGCTCTAAGACAGCATCTTTAGGAATGCTGAGCTGTAAATCGGTGTACTCATTATTGCTAATATAATGGGTTACCAACTTAGCTCGCCTTCGGTTTTTAAGGTAGTAATCTGATAATTTTACAGAATTTACTGTGGCTGATTCAAGCACTGTATTCGAAAAAATTTCGAGACGATTTACCTTACGTTGCGGCATAATGCAAATGTCTATTAGTCTACTATTTTCTATTAGGGTGTCGCGGGTTTTTTCTATCTGCATCTGAGCTATTTCTTTAGCAGGAGCTGGGGCAACATAGGTAAAGCCAGAGCTGTATTTGCTGCTAATGGTTTTCTTAGACAGTTGCTCAGGAGCTTTTTTATCTGCTCCAAGGTATTGGGCAGTCCAATCGGAAAGTGAATTTTCATAAGTTGCCCATTGCGTTTTGTTCGAATCCGCGTCTAGTACGTATAACAGGCTGGTCGGTTTTGCCTTGTCTTTGTCGAAATCGGACTTAAAATGAGCAGAAATCATACATACGAAGAACAAAAGCAGACCGAAATACGCCAATCTCTTTTTCTTGTGATAAAAGCCAAAAACGGGTAATGCCAATAGAAAAGTAAGGGTAGTAAATAAGGTTGCAAGTATCATCATTTTAAGTCCGAGACCAACGGGAAACATTTTTACAAAAGGGGCATAAATAAACAAAGCCGGTATTGCTAAAAATGTAAGTAAATACGGGTTTGGCATTTTCTGATTGATCAGTACCATAAACCCCGCTAGCAAGGCAAAAACTGGGATAATAAAAAAACTGGCGCCCGATAAGTAGTACGTTGCTAGTGCACAAATAAGCAACCAAAGAAAGATGGGGGCAACCAATAGATTTTGACTTTCCACCTTTTTGAAGCGATCGTATACCCAAAAACAAACCGCTAAAGAGAAAAGAACAAAGGCTAGAATATAGGTGTGACCGTTATATGTAAAGCCGTGCAATATGTCTTGGTAAGCGGGATACATCCATTTTAAAACAGACCAACTAAAATAGCCAACAACACCATTGATAGCCAATGCCAACAACATAGGTAGAAATCCTTTGCCAATTTCTGTCAGACCCAAAGTTTTTTTGCGCAACCCGTGAATCAAAAGGGATATAAAAAAAAGCAGGGCCAAACCGTACATTGGCCATATCCATTCAGAAGGGTAAGATACCAATTTGAAGAAAGGAACACTGAAATAAATGGAATCATTTAAGCTTTTCAAATTCGTCAGATCAGCTTGAGCGAAATGATGCAGTAGGGGCATCAAGTAGCTTCCTTGGTGCGCCATCGTTTTTTTGTCTAAGCGCTCGTAGGTGTCTTTTGCCGTGTGATAGTCAAAGTGGTCGTCTATGAAGGCAAAATTGAATCCTTCAATGTCACCATCTTCGCGAAACACCGTCAGATCGGTATCGTTAGGCAACATCTTGTAAATGCTATAGGCCAAAGAATTGGCGACTGGGTACTCTGTATTTGCCTTGGTAAATTCCTTGATAAGGTTGCTATTTCCGCGATTCGTCTCGATAAGCATGTAGCTTGGCCCACCACTACCACGTGCTTCGAAATTGAGAACCAACCCCACATCTTTTCTCCAAGGATGCTCCTTCACAAAAAGGTCAGCACCATTAAGACCTAATTCTTCTGCATCGGATATTAATATGATAATATCATTTTTCGGACTTGGGTTACTGGCTAAAAAGGCGCGTATACCTTCTAAAATGGTAGCGACACCACTTCCTGCGTCACTTGCTCCTAACGAGGAATGTGGGCTGCTATCATAATGCGATAAGAGCAGTAAGGCCTTGCCGGCTTCAGTACCCTTAATCCGCGCTAAAATGTTGATGGCTTTGCTAAGGTTTCCCCAGTCGCCAGCAGTATATCCTTCTTGAATGGATGTCTCCAATCCAATTTTTTCAAGTTCTGCAATGATATACTCCCGTACCTCTTGATGCCCTTTAAAGCCTACTCCGTGAGGTTTTTGCGCAATTTGTTTAACATGTTCAAGAGCTCTGTCGGCGGAAAAAGTAGTTTTTTCTGCGGAAATATCACTTTTATACGAAGGCATTAGCGAGCGAAAACTCCAATAGATTGCCAAGACAATTAATAAAAGCGTGAGTACCGAAGATGATTTTTTCATTGGGTTGGGTTTTGTCATAAAAGTAAGAAATTCTACAGGCTTATTCGGTTTTGGTGTGAATCACAGTTATAGAAGCATCTAAGGGAAAGAAGTGCCCGGTTGTGACTAGTTTTGCGAAATTCGCAAGTAATACGTCGAAAAATTGAAAAATACGTTGATTTTTTTTTGTATCTTTCATAATTAACCTCGCTTGTCTGCCCCGACAGCCTAAAATCTTAACGATATGGGAATTAAGAGTTTTCAAGGCCCAAGAGCCAAAACAGTTTCTAAGAAGGAGTCTAATGCACCCATATTGGTAACTGATTATATGACCAGAAAGTTGGTCACTTTTACCCCTGAACAATCTATACTGGAAGTTATGGAGCAGTTTACCAAATACAATATTTCGGGTGGCCCTGTCATGGATGAGAATGGGTTCTTAGTTGGTATCATCTCAGAAGCCGATTGTATGAAGACCATTTCAGAAAGTCGTTATTTCAATCAGCCAATTTTGGATAAAAGTGTAGAAAAATTCATGACCAAAGACGTAGAGACCATTCCACACGATATGAGCATTTTTGATGTTGCCGGAGTTTTTCACAAAAATAATCGTAGAAGGCTTCCTGTCATGGAAAACGGACTTTTAGTGGGTCAAATCAGTCGAAAGGATATTGTGGTAGCTGCACTTAAATTGAGTGGTGCGAATTGGAAGTGATCTGATTCCGAATAAAAACAAATTCAATTCCCCTTAGCAAGAATTGCAAGCTCATGTTTGATTTCCGTTAAGGGGAATTTTAGTATTTTTCGCTTCCTGCCAATACGAATGGTATTGTTTTCTATAGAAAAACGTTCTTTTGGAGTAAGATCTAGAATTTCGATACCTTTCTCTAACAAAAAGTCAAAGTTTATTTTTAGGCGACCCCCAATACCAGATTCTATATCTATAATGTAAATATGGTATTCGTTATCAGGCGCCAAACCTTGTTTGATAATAACGTAGCTGTCATGTAAAACGACATCTTCTATTGACGCCCACCTCAGTTTTTGCGGAGATGCGTTTATATCTTTGTCGGTAACAAACAGCCACTTATATGAATTTGCTTTTTTGGCAATCACTCCATGAGCGGTCTTTAGAATTTCATAAGCATCATTTTTTGCTACTGGGATAAAATCTTTTGTTTTTGAACCCTCAGCTGCGAAATGAGTGTCGCCATAATACACCAAATAATCCTTTTGATCTCTAGATCTAGGTGCGGCAGAGTTACGTTCCGCCGGTATCATTTTTGAAAGTATTTGTACTCCCATTTCGATATAATAGGTAGATGGAAGCTCTGGTTCTTCTTGACGCCATACTATTTTAGGATTGAAAGTCAGATCAAAATACCGATGTTCAGAAGGTTCTTGTGAATGTAGCGAACTATTGATAATCCAAATTAGTGATTGGTCAGGGGTGGGTCTGAATTTCGGTAAGATTTCTTTTTTCAACCTATAAAAAAAATACTCGTTCTCTTTTTTTCGTAGTTCAGCAGCTACTCCAACTCTTTTCTTTATAGCGCAAAAACAACCGAAATTCGAAAGTGAGAATTTGCTTTTGGTTTTCCCATCGGTAAGCTCACATTCACCACCGCCGAAATTACTTCCGATTTCATAGGAGCATTTTAACAAGTCTTTGATTCCGTCACTATTAAAATCCTCGGTAGTTATTGATGTATGTTGTGCAGAAAGAGAGAGTGCAAGAAGGAGGAGTAATAGAAAGTGTAGGTTTTTCATAAGAGCGCTATTCGCGTTTTACGATCATATAGTAATCATTATCCAAAGGTAAATAACCTAGGTCGTACACAAAATAATATGTAGTGCCTTTTTTGGTGGTGTACAGGTTGGTAATAAAATCAAAATCAAAGTTCTTATCGAGCAAACGTGTTTTTGTGGTTCTTGTTTTTCCATCTTTAAGCGCAAAACTATCCAATACCCGGTAGTTTTTTCGCAACCGATTGTTGATGTTACGAATGAGATTTTTGCTAGCTGGGTTTACCTTATTATGAAAGGCATTTCGACAACCGTCAGAACAAAACTTCTTGTCACTGCGGCCCATTAATTCGCTGCCGCACTCTTCACATAGCTTTTTCAAGACTTCACTTTTTTGTAGTTAAACTTCACTTCCTTTGAATTCTCCTTGTCTTCGATTACTACATAAATATTAATTTCATTATCGTCTATTTTTTCGAAGGTAAATCCATCAAAATAGAGGCGGTTATCCTCTACTTTTATCAATCGAGAAGACACTTTACCATCTTTTTCTTCCCAACCTTTTAGATCGCCCTCAAAGTGTTTTAGCTCGAACACCAAAGTTTTCTCTAGTTGGCGAATATGTCCGAATTCGTAAAAATTGATTTTTCCATCCGCTACATGTTTGAAAGAAAACATCATCGAACCACCAAATGGGGGGCTCCATATTTCTTCTGTGATACCTCCGAACGCCTCGCCCTTCCAATGGCCCTGCATCCAAGAGACTTCGTTTAAAGTGGCGTTGGGTGAGCTGTCTCCTTCTTGAAAAGACAAGGTGTTTTGTCCCTTACAGGATAAACATACAAATAGCAAAAAAAGTAAAAATAGTTTCATTTCAATGAGATTTACGAAGTTAACAATATACGAATTATCCGTTTGTAAACGGTTTAGTCAGCATCGGCTTTTCCCCGAACTTCGGGAAAGCAGCTTTGATTTTTGACGGTCTTCCATCTTGGTAATTCAGACCGTTCATTCGACACTTTCTACTATGATGACGTTGTCAAGGCTGTTACTAGGACACTATTCTATCTTAATTTCGTATTTGCGTAGCAAACCTAAAAGGCTTTCTTTAGAAAATTTGGCGTTCTTCAACCTATTCTTTTCTGGGTCGATATTGAAGTTTTGTGCTTTTGTGAAATTGGCTTTTTGCAAGTTAGTTTGGTAAAAAATGGCCCTTTCTAAATCGCTGGAGTCGAAATTGGCTAGGGTCAAATCAGCTTCTGTAAAATCAACTTCCTGTAGTTTACAGTCAATGAAAGCTATATTTTTTAAGGTCAATCCGTAAAATGAGGAATGCTGTAAGCTGCAATTATGAAAGCTAAAATCTAATAGAAAGTCGTTGCATTTTTCGAAATTCAGCCCCATCATTTTACAATGCGAAAAACGAACTTCCTTAAGAATGGTATGTGCAAGGTTCGCATTGCTGAGATTGCAATCGACAAATTGGCACTCCATAAAGTTTTGGTTGTCTACATACCCATTTTCAAAATTGCATCCTTCAAAGACACAGTTTTCGTAAGCTGCTTTGGGAAGCCGTTTTTCGGTGTAGATCTGGTTTTTGAAAGTTTGGTCGGCCAAAAAGGAATTGGTCATATTTCTGCTTAATTGAGTTTGTACATGACAAAGAGCTGTGAGTCAATCCAAATATTAAGCTCCTTTGCCCTCGGGTCTGCAATTGCAATTTTAAATTCTATTTTGTCGTCTAGTTGTTTGAAATTTATTTTCCCATATTCTTTCCTTCCCAAATCGTATTCCACATGATTTATTTTTTCCACAGTTTTAAAAACGAACTTTATTATTTTCTTTTTCTTACTTAAAATTCCATTCTTTGGAGATACTATTTTTAAGTCATCAATACGATTTTGGCATATTACAGGAGCATCTAGAAATGCCTTTTTGGACATCCTAGTTTTTAGCAAACTGTTTTTGTAATCATCAGGGTAATGATTGAGGATGAAAAGCTCTGGCGGTGTCAGAAAATAGAAATAGTCTACATCTCTTCGAAAGTAATTGGAATAACTTCCTGCTCCCCAGGTGACATCTACTAAATGGGGCTTATCTTCGAGCCAAACCATGTTCCACGCATGATCTGAATAGTATCGCTTTCCGATATCGCTGACCGTAGTTTTTGAACTGCCATTGACAATTTTAGTATTGATATTCATAAGGCTACAGAGGGTATGGAACAGAACCGCATAGCCTTCGCATACGGCCTTTCCTTGAGAAATTACCCTATTTGAAAGTTTCTTTTGATATATAGCCTCCTTTTTATTCCGGTCTTCCTCGTCATAGTACGAATAGTTAAATTTGTCAGATTCTTTTGGGTCATACTCAATCGCATTGGCAATCCAACTATATATCGCCCTGACCTTTTCGATGTTGGTATCAAAATCAGAATTTACCTTATTGGCCAAGCGTTTGGTATTGCCAAAACTTTTAGGATACGTATCTACAATAGAGTCAACTCTCTTAAAATCTTGGCTCCATACTTTTAGTGGTATTCCCCAAATAAGCATGAGAAAGAAAAAACCGAAAGCAGAAAGTTTGACTTTTTTCATAGACTACTAGTCCTTCAAAATAATTGCTTGAAGTCCTAGTTCCTTGTACATCAAATTGTATGCCGTCATTTCTTCCTCAACTATGGCTTTTCTTTCTTGTGCATATACGTTCCAATCTTTTTGTAAATCATTCCAACGTTCAAATGCACCTTTGGTAACTTTGGGTTCGGCGGCGTCAATATATCCCTTTAGATGTATGAGTTGTGCATTGAGTTTGTTGTTGTAGTTGATGACGTCTTGAAAGGTCTTTTGCTTAGACTGTATAAGGTTCTCCTCCCAAGAAACGATGCGCGCGATCAGAGAATCTCCTTTTTTCAAAAGTGGCTTGGCCACTTCGTTGTCTTTCAAGAGTTTGGCAAGGCGCTCCAATTGTGATTTTGCTGAACGCATATCATTCACAGATTCATGAATCGTTTTTAAGGTACTTTCAATGTTTTCCAATACTATTTGTTGCTCTTTATAATCATCAAGGTCGGCATCAACTTTCGGATTGGCCAAAACCTTCACCTCGATTTCTGAAGTCATTTCCGCCAAGCTGAGCCTTAGGGTATAGTTTCCAGGACCAACAACTGATCCGGCATCTCCGCCAAAGACAAAAACCTTGTCAATAGCCGGAAGGTTTTCTCTTCTGAAATTCCATGTGAAACGGTTATATCCTTGTTTGGAAGGAAGAACCTGTGGTTTTGAGGGTCCACCGGGCCAGCTCTTAAAATTTTTGGGCTTCTTATTGCGGAAGGTCCTTAAAAGTTTATCGCCTTCGAACACTTCTAGTTTTAGGTCTAAACTATCTGAATTTTTGGCCAAGTAATAGTCGAAAGTTACCCCGCTTTTAGGATTCGATCCCAGCCCTGGTCTTGGTTTATCACTGCTTCCTCCAAGGATTAAATAGGTGTCTTTAGGCTGGAAGATGTTTACGGTTTCTTTTGGAGTCTTTATATTTTGAATTGCGGCCACATCATCCAATATCCAGAAAGAGCGACCAGCTGTTGCGGCTACCAAGTCATTGTCTTGAAAAACCAAGTCATTGATTGGAACCACAGGAAGATTTAACTGAAACGCCTGCCAATTCAGGCCATCATCTAGCGAAATAAATAAGCCGGTTTCTGTTCCGGCATAGAGTAGGCCTTTTTGTTTTGGGTCTTCACGAACGACTCGGGTAAATGTATGTTCTCCTGTAATTCCATTTACGATTCTTGTCCAAGTTTGCCCATAATTGGAAGTTTTAAAAATGTGAGACCGTAGGTCCATCGATTTATAACGCATGACTACTACGTAGGCTGTGGCCGGGTCGTGGGGTGAAACTTCGATACTATTGATAATGCCATCGGGTACGTTCGGGGGAGTGACATTTGCCCAATGCTGACCTCCATCTCTGGTTACATGCAAAAGTCCGTCGTCATTACCTGTCCAGAGCACTCCTTCTTCATGTTGAGACTCTACCATATAGGTAATGGTGTTATAATTTTCACCTCCCGCGGCTTCATTGGTATATGGTGCACCACCGGGGCCGTGTTTTTCTTTTTCATTTTTGGTCAGATCCGGACTCACGGCCTCCCAGCTTTGGCCTTCATCGGTAGATTTGAAAACCACATTGCCAGCATGGTAGATCGTACTTCGGTCGTGTGGTGAGGTAATTACAGGGGCATTCCAATTGTAACGGTATTTGGCATCTTTTGGGGCGATACTCAAGCCTAGCTCAGGATATTCCTTGATGGGTTTTGATTCGCGTGATTTGGCGTCCCATTTGTCAAGATTACCCTGATATGTACCTCCGTAAATTATTTTCGGATCATCTGGGTCGAATGCCAAGAAGGCACTTTCGCCCCCGGCTACAGCATACCAATCTTTCCAATCGATACCACCGTCATTCGTACGGCTGGCAATAGCAACGGTAGAATTGTCTTGTTGCCCACCATAAACATTATACGGCACCAAATTATCGGTAATCACTCGGTAGAATTGTGCAGTGTTTTGATTTTGTTGTGTACTCCAGCTTTTACCGCCATTATTGGAAATATTCGAACCCCCGTCATTGGAGTTAATCATCCGCCGATTGTTGTACGGGTCAATCCACAAATGGTGATTGTCACCATGAGGAGTTGGTAATGGTTTAAAGCTTTTGCCTCCATCAATTGATTTGGTCACAGGCGCATTCAGAACATAGACCACATCCTCATTCTGTGTATCGGCAAAAATTTCCATGTAATACCACGAACGAGCAATGTTGATACGGTCTTTATTGACCTGTGTCCATTTTTTACCGGCATCGGTTGATTTGTAGACGCCGCCTTTGTTGTCTTTGGCCTCGATGACCGCAAAAACGATTTCGTTATTGGCCCGAGAAACTGAAATGCCTGCCTTTCCAAAGTCTTTGGGAAGGCCTTCCTTCATTTTTTTCCAAGTGCTTCCGCTATCTGTTGATTTGTATAGGCCAGAATCTTTACCACCAGACTCCATAAGCCATGGGTAACGGCGATGTTGCCACATGGCAGCATACAAAATGGAAGGGTTTTTCATATCCATAGATAAATCGGAGGCTCCCGTGGTATTATTTACAAAGAGGGTCTTTTCCCAAGTTGCCCCTCCATCCATAGATCGATATATTCCTCGCTCAGATGTTGCTCCATACTGAGCTCCTTGCACCGCTACATAAATGATATTTGGATTGGTCGGATGTATTACGACATCGGAAATATGCCGGCTTTTATCCAAACCGATATGTTTCCATGTTTTGCCTGCGTCAGTAGATTTATAAACCCCATCTCCCATTGATGTCATCACTCCACGAGCGGCATGCTCTCCCATTCCGGCAACGACAATATTGGGATTACTTTCAGAAACTGCGATTGAGCCCACAGTTCCTGTTTTTAGAAAACCATCCGAAATATTTTTCCAATGCAGCCCATCATCTGTGGTTTTCCATATTCCACCCCCTACGGTGCCCATATAGTAGGTCATAGGTTGGCCTACCACTCCTGAGGAGGCAACACTTCTACCACCTCGAAATGGGCCTATATTCCGCCATTTGAGCCCGTGAAACATGGAATCCTGAACCGTGATTACGGCTGTAGCGGATTTCTTTTTTTTTCTTTGAGATTGCAGGGTAATAGGAAGAATGAGCAATGCAATTACTACTAGTTTTATTGTTTTCATACGATTCAAAATTGGTTGGTTTTTTAGTTGTTCGTTGTATAGCGATCCGAGCCCGACATGCTGCTGCATCTTATTCGATTGAAATGGGCAGTTTGCCTTTCACCTTAACAGTCTAGCTGTATTCAATTTTTTGTTTTGCTCCTGGCAAAGGGTTGTTTAATGCTGCCCTCCATGGCGTTGAGGAGATCTTTGTTTTGGCCATGTTCGCGGTTCTCCGGTTCGGGGGTTTGTGCCGATTAAAGTAGCTTTTTCCCTTGAGGTTCTCTCGGGGTCCTCACTTGCCATATACGTTAAAATCGCGGTCAGAATGGCATTGTTTCGTACATCGTCAAAAACAATTTTGTCATAGGTGTCTAAATTGGTATGCCAGGTATAGTTCCAATAACTCCAACTTAAAGAACTTAATGAAAAGCCCGGAGCACCTGCCGCTACGAAAGATGCATAGTCTGAACCACCACCTCCGGGAGTGCCGGGAAAGGTCGTTTCAATATGTTTTGTAATATTTTCTGGAACAGCCTCGAGCCATCTGCCCATATAATCATACGCATGTAAATAGCCCTGGCCAGAGATACGAACTACGCGGCCGGTACCATTGTCTTGGTTGAAGAGCGCTTGCAATCCCTCCACAATTTTGGGGTTATCTTCTACGAATGCCCTAGAACCATTTAGCCCTTGTTCTTCACTTCCCCAATGTCCGATAAGAATCGTTCGTTTCGGGTTCGGATATACTTTTTTAAGAATTCGAGCGGCTTCCATCATGGTAATTGTTCCCGTGCCGTTATCTGTAGCTCCTGTGGCTCCGTCCCAAGAATCGAAATGCGCGGAAAGAATCACATATTCATTCGGAAGTTCTTTTCCGGGAATGGTTGCGATGGTGTTAAAGGTAGGTACTGTGCCAAGCTCTTTTGATTGAGAGACGACTTTTATTTGAGGATTCGCACCGTTTTTAACCATACGATATAACATTCCGTAATCTTCCAATGACAAATCGATGGCAGGAACTTTTTTGGTGCCGGCACTAAAGATTTTATTTGCTCCAAAAGCCTTTGACCACCTTGATTGCAAAATGCCTACAGCTCCAGCGTCCTCAAGCGCCTTATTAATATTGCGGCTTGTGTAACCCGTGTTCTGCATGTTTTCGCGCCATGCTTTTTGCTGTGCATCCCGCTCTGATTTCATCTTTTCTAAAGACTCTTCAGTTGCGAATTCTTCCCAGTTGTAGTCAGGACGCCCGGTTGGCTGGTGCATGGAAACCATAACGAACTTGTCTTTGACATTGGGAAGCCATCGCGTAAAGGCCAGTGAGTCACTGACTTCGGGAAGCGTTATCAGATTTGCTGTAATACCTTTTTTACTCGTTGACGGACTCCATGCCAACTGCATACCACTCAATGATACAACCCGTGGTGCAACCAAATCGACATGGGTTATACCACGCTCCCATCCGCGCCATTTGCCCCATTCTTGATTTTCAGCAGAAATGCCCCATGTAGCATATTTGGCAACCGCCCAGTCATGGGCTTTTTTCATTTGAGGGGTACCGACCAAACGGGGTCCGACGACATCCAGAAGTTCGTGCGCCAAATTTTCCAATTGTGAATGTTCATTGGCCTCTGTTTGAATGGCCTGAACGATTTCTTGAGTTTGTGTAAATGCGTGGGTCGCAAATAGCAGGCAGGCGCATGCGAGTAGTGTTTTTTTCATTTTGCTGTTCTTCAATTATTGAAGTAACTAATATACTGATTAAAAGGGCTAAGTCAGATGCTGTTTTCTTTGGATTTGAATCCTTATTTAAGCTTTTTATCTAAAGCCAAAATCGTGTGCAATAAAACATTGGCCCCATTGGCCATATCCATTGCCGAAGTGAATTCTTTTGGAGAGTGGCTGATACCATCTTTACTGGGTACAAATATCATTCCGGTGGGGGCAATTAAGGCCATGTCTTGGGCATCATGCCCTGCACCGCTTGGCATTTTTTTGGTGGATAGTCCCAAAGTTTTGGCAGCATTGCTAATTTCCTTTTGAATGGTGGTAGTCATAATAGCGGGCTCAGCAGTGGTATCTAAAGAACGGAATACAATCTGCACGTCGGAGGTTTTTGCAATTTGCTCAGCTTTGGTTTTGATTGCTTGATATACTTTTTCAATCACCTCTGACGACAAATCACGAATCTCTAAACTAGTAACCACTTTACCCGGAATTACATTAGGTGCCCCAGGCTCCGCTTTGATTTTACCAACGGTGCCCACCTGTGCGCCTTCAAAACCAGTGGTGATTTCATTGACAGCAATGATAAACTTGGCTGCAGCTAGAAGCGCATCTTGTCGAGCATTCATCGGCGTGGTACCCGCGTGATTGGCAAAGCCCTTAAATTCTACCTCCCACCATTTTAGACCCACAATACCCTCTACAATTCCAATTTGTATATTTTCCTTTTCAAGGATTCCGCCTTGCTCGATATGCAATTCTATAAAGGCTGCAATTTCGCCTTTTTTACGAGCCACTTCTGCAATGCGGGTGGTGTCACCTCCTAGTCGCATGATTCCTTCCCCCATAGAATAGCCGGTGGAGTTTACGACTCCTAGGGCACTTTTACCTAGATGACCTGCGATTGCACGACTCCCCATTACACCACCTTCCTCGTTGGAGAAAATGATGATTTCTAAAGGATGCTTGGTTTTGATATTGTTTTCATTCAGAACCTCCACAACTTCGAGCGATGCCATTGAACCGACACAACCGTCATAATTACCGCCATGGGGTACGCGGTCGATATGCGAACCGAAAGAAATGGGTTTTAAGGAGTCATCTTTTCCTTGGCGTCTACCAATAATGTTTCCGGCAAAATCAATGTACACCTCCAAACCTAGATTGGTCAAGGTATTCATAACCCATTTTTGGGCTGCAATATCGGCATCGCTAAATGCGACTCGTTCGGTTTCCCCATTTTCTTGAAGTCCGAATTTGGCCAAGTCGAAAATACGCTTTTCAAGTCGGTTCTGGTTGACTGTGGTTTGTTGCCCTAACAATGTGGCGTAGCTGAGGAAAAGGAAAACGGTGAGCAAACGAAATGGCATAGTCATTGATTTTATGCCTTTAAAGTATGAAAATATTCCGTTAAGCTACAGCTTTAATTTATTCTTTGATGGCAACAAAAATATCAACTTCGGCATCTGACGGGTTTTTGGCCTTTTTGCCATAGATTTCAAAGTCTGCTGTATACAATCTGTCCAAGTCCGTATTCCATATTTCTACCCAAGTATTGTAGATTGCTCCTTTGGTCACATCACCTTTGGAAACAAATTTGGCGTAGGTGCCTCCATCAAAGGATTGGCTTAACATGCCTTCGGGAATTACATCTAAAGAACTGACCTTACACCCTAGAATTGTGTCATAGGCCTGTGTATGGTCACTTTCATAATTGGTGTAAATGGAAAGTATTTCATCACTTAATTTATTGGGTATTTTTTGTAAAATATCTTCGGTCATAAACCTTCCCCAAAGAGAACCAATGTCCGAGGCTGCTTGATTGTTTTCGTTTGTTGTTCGCACTGAGATTCCGATGACTTGAAAGGGCTTGATTTTTTGTGTGTGCATTGTCCATGATTTTGTTATTTGATACAAATATAATTTAGACTTATGTCGGATTGTGTCAGGGGTTGTTTTTGATTTAATTTATATGATGAAAAGCAGGAAGTGCTGTGTTTTGTGAAACATATACTGCTTGAAACCTTGAGACTAATTCTGGTTTTGCGTATTGTTTTTTATATTTTCCACCAGTGATTACGTAGTGTTTTTTATCTCCGCAACTCGCGTTTTTGCATATGAATTCATAATAAATATGACTGTCTGAAACCCATGTCAATTGATTATTAGGGTTAAGAAAAGCGTAGTGCGGGTTTTTTAAGGTTATTTTTCCCAAAGAATTGAAGTGATATACGAAGCCTAAAATTAGGATTCGATTCTTTTCTTTTACAATGTAATTCCACCCAAACCCATCACCTGTGAAACATGATTGGAAACCCAAAATTGAAAATCCATCCGCAGCATAAACTTTAAAGTTTCGTACGGGAAGCCAAAGATGATTCACTTTCAATTTTTCCCAATTCCCATGCCATTCACCAGAGAACGTGTTCAAGGCATTGAGGGCAGCCTTGGCTGTAGTAAAAGTACTTTCTGGATTTTTCAATGGATGTCTCAATTTGATGCCTGTCAACAATTCCTTTTTAATTATCTGGTTTACAGATACTTGGTTAACGAATTTAGAAGACTGAAGAAAATTATGGGCTTTGATCAATCCTTCCCAGAATAACCCTCTAAAGTTTTCTTGGCTTATTCCGTATCCTTTCATCGTATCTGAGAAGCCACTCAAACTTTGATAGTCTGAAGACAATAAAGCGTGCAAAACCCTTGGTTTTTTAAGGTGTGGGTACTCCAGACCAATTTGATACGGTGCATATTTCCGGCTCTTTTCCAATTCGGGTAGTGATAAGAAACAGACAACAACAACGATAAAACTGAATAAGTGTATCTTCATAGTAACCATTAGTTGTATTTCTCAACCATAATTCTCAGGTTTTCCAGCTCTTTTGGTAACGCTCTTTTGGTCCTCAAATATGACATCCAGTTTAGAATACGTTTACTTGAATCAACCTGAGCGGTATAAGTTGCAGTACAACTTTGGTTATCAAAGGGTTCAAATGTCCAAGAGCTTTTTGAATGATACAGCTGCAATTTGTTCATAACTTCGGCATATGTAGCTGTTTTTTTGTCGAAGACTTGAATTACCTGTTCAGATCTAAAGGGCAATTTTCCTATGATTTTAAACTCCTTGATTTTAGAACCTCCTACTTTTCGAGAGTATAAATTCCAGGGATGATGATGGTTTTTACTGCGTTTTTCTTCTTGCCATTGATACGCTGTCCATTCCTTATAGTCTCTATGCTTTGCTCGTTCGATGTGATAGACCGAACAACTGCTGATTGAAACGACACCCAGAACGAAAAAGATGTTCCTTAAGAAAAAGCCAGTTTTTGATTTGTACTTTCCTTGTATTTTCATAATGATTATTGATTTAAAGCTTTGTCAGTTCATTATGGCGCAAAGCTAATCGCGCTATATATCTCATTCATTGACCTCGGTTAAGAACGTGTACTTATGGTTGCTCAACTTTTTTGGTGGAAAGAGGTAATTTCCAAGCGGTTATTGTGATCACCAACAACGCAGCACACTTCATAATCATAAAGAAAATATCATCTAAATCTGCAGAGGGTGCAGTGCTAAGAAGTCCGAAGAAAACAATTAGAGCTGCAACCAAGTTGGCCCATTTGTTGGTTTTGTCATTTAGTATTTTAGAAAGTACAACCATAAGTATGGGGATTTCGAGGACGAAACCGAAAACGAGCAAAAGTTCCTCAGCTATTTCTGAGGACAGAATTTTTTCGATATAACTTTTTTTGGCGAGCTCGTGTAGATCTCTAAAAATCATGTTTAAGAGAACGAATATCCATAAGGTTGATAGTAATGATTGCTTTGTAATTTTTAATTTTTCCATTTCTATATATTTTGAAATGCAAAACTGCAATCGTTGCTATTCATTTTCATTGACCTCGGTTAAGAAATCAAGCGAATGAGGATGAAATTGCCAAAATGGCTGGTGAGAAATAGGCTTAGTTCTTATTTGCTATCCCAGATTCTTTTTCGAATTCTGCTCAACGATTCGGGTTGAATTCCCAAATAACTGGCAATCATATATTGGGGTACTCTATTGATGAGGTCAGGCCTGTTTTCTTGGAGTTTCTGATAACGGATTTCTGGTGGAAGGTTTTTAAAACTATCTAGTGATACTTGCCTCTTGGCTGTTATACTATCGCCTATTTTGACAAAAATTGGAACAAATCTTGGGAATGTTTGTAAGAATTTCTGAGTTCTTTCTTCTGTACCCGTTGAAACTATGGAGGGCTCAACACAAGATATGTAATACTTTGAGGGCTCCTTGGTGGAATAGCTAACGGGTGTAATGGGGTCATTTTCGGTATAGAATTCCATAATTTTCTCCTCCCCATCTTCCAAATAATATCTTTTAACACAGCCTTTTAAAATCAGAAAACATTCTTTAGCTATCTGACCTTCTCGCAATAATATGTCACCCTTGTTGTATTCTCGTATAATATCCTCTTTACGTATTATCTCGACTTCTTCTTCACTAAGCGTGATGTATTGAGAGAAATAATTTACTAAGAGATTTTCGGTACTCATTCTAATTCTTGTGGATTAATTTATTAGTTCGTTAACGCCTCTTAAAATTAGTGAAGTTTTATCTTTTGAGAAAAGATACCGCTATGGTATTGAGAAATGGAAATTGGTTAACAAGTGTTTTGCATTTATAAATATGTTCTGACTTACTTCTTGTCTACCCTTTTACCAGCCCACATTGTATATAGATGCCTATTACGAAAGTCAGACGCGCCATTTTTTTGTAAATGATTAATTGCATAGTTACCTTATAATCAATATAAAAAACGAAAGTAAACATTTACATACGTATACAAACATATACAAACGTTTAACATACGAATAGAATTTTAGCAGCATTCTAAGTTTGCAGTGTCGATACATAGGAACTCGACAAAGTAAATTGTTAAACCTGTCTGTGTACTATGGCAGACACTAAATTTTTTTATTATGAACACACTTAGAAATTCAGTACAGTTAATTGGAAACTTAGGTCAAGACCCAGAAATTATTAAGCTCGAAAGTGGTAGCAAACTTGCTAAATTCTCCATTGCAACAACCGACAGTTACCGCAATGCAAATGGTGAAAAAGTAGAAGATACCCAATGGCATAACATAGTTGCTTGGGGCAAAACCGCGGATATCGTTGAGAACTTTTTGGTGAAAGGAAAACAAGTTGCCGTAGAAGGCAAATTAATTCATCGTTCTTACGAAAATAAGGAAGGAGAAAAACGTTACATCTCAGAAATAAAATGCAATGAACTTTTGATGTTAGGCAAGTAAATTTTATTGAAGTTCAAAATTTGGAGGTCACAATTTGTGACCTCCAATAGCTTTAATAATAGAAAAGTAAACTAACTTTACTCATGCCCGCTATGGACTTCAAAGAACGACTTTTACCACTTCTCAAAACCCATTTTGGCTATGATGATTTCCGACCGAATCAATTGGAAGTCATTACCGACCTGTTAGATAAAAAAGACGTTCTGGCTATCATGCCAACTGGTGGAGGCAAGTCTTTGTGTTTTCAATTATCGGCTTTGGCTATGGAAGGAACAGCAATTGTAGTTTCACCTTTAATTGCCTTAATGAAAGACCAAGTTGATGTTTTACAAGCCAACGGAATTGCCGCGGCCTATTATAACAGTTCTCAACCTCAAGAGGTTCAACACGACATCTTTCATCAGCTACAGAATGGCGAGCTAAAATTGATTTATGTAGCACCCGAAAGTATTGCGCAGTTCGATACGATTTTAAATGACATTAAAATCAGTCTGTTCGCTATAGATGAAGCCCATTGTATTTCTTCTTGGGGTCATGATTTTCGTCCGGCATATACCCAATTGGGAAGTTTGAAAAATCGATTTCCTAATATCCCAGTGATAGCTTTGACCGCTACTGCTGATAAGGCAACCCAAGATGATATTGTAGATCAACTGTCAATTCTAGATGCCGCAAGGCATTTGGCCTCCTTCAATCGCCCGAATCTCTATTTAGATGTCAGGCCAGGGCAAAACCGTATCAAACAAATATTAAATTTCTTAACATCACGTGCTGACGAAAGCGGTATTATCTATTGTTTGAGTCGAAAGAATACAAATAAACTGGCTGAGAAACTTCGAAATTCTGGTTATGACGCGAAGGCTTATCATGCTGGAATGAGTACCCATGAGCGCACTCAGGTTCAAGAAGATTTCATCAATGACCGCACTACTATTATTTGCGCAACAATCGCCTTTGGGATGGGTATTGACAAAAGTAATGTGCGTTGGGTAATTCATTACAATCTCCCTAAGAATCTAGAAGGCTATTATCAAGAAATTGGACGTGGCGGACGTGATAGTTTACCAGCGCATACTCTTCTTTTTTATAGTTATGCAGACGTCGTTCAATTGCGAAAGTTCATTGCCGAAAGTGAAAATGCGCGAGTGCAATATGCCAAACTGGAGCGAATGCAACAATATGCCGAAGCCTTAAGTTGTAGACGAATAGCCCTGCTTAATTATTTCGGGGAACATATGACCCAATCTTGCGGCAATTGCGATATCTGCAAAGCACCTCCGACTTATTTTGATGCAACTGTTTTGGTGCAAAAAATTTGTTCTGCAGTTGTACGAATGAAGGAGCAAGAACCCATGGGAATGCTTATTGATGTGTTGCGTGGTGCCCAAAATGCCCAGGTCTTTGAAAAAGGACATCAACACATAAAAACCTTCGGTGCGGTAAAAGATGTTTCCTGGCATGATTTACAGCAATATGTTATTCAATTGCTTAACCAGGGTATTTTAGAGATTCATTTCAGGGAAAATAACCGTATTGCCCTCACCCCCTTGGCTAAAGAGATTTTATACCATAAAAAACCAGTACAGTTGGCGATTCTCAATCAAATAGAAAAGCAAAGCGAACGAAAAACTCGAACAACAGGCGATAAAAAAGGACTCTTCGAAAAATTACGCCTACTTCGCTATCAAATTGCGAAGGAACAGGGCATACCTGCCTATGTGGTCTTCGGAGATGCCAGTCTAAAAGATATGGAGGCTAAACAACCAACAACAACTTCAGAATTTGCTGAAATATCGGGAGTAGGGGAGGCCAAACTTGAAAAGTACGCAGATATCTTTCTAAAGGAAATTGCAGCTCATGTAGCGTCAGCAAAACCGAAAATTCCAACCCACGAACAAACTTGGGCCTTATTTAAAAAAGGGCTTTCACCAGCCGATGTGGCAGTGAAGCGCGACTTGACCGAAAACACCATTTACAGTCACTTGATGAAAATGCATGCCCAAGGCGAGGAAATTGACCTTCATGAGCTGGTTACCAACGATGAACTTTCAAAAATTGAGCAGGCCAAAATAAATCTGCCTGAAGCTCAGGGACTAAAAGCTTATTTCGAATACTTCGAAGAGAAAGTTCCGTATTGGAAGATTAAGATTGGGTTGTATTTGTTGGACGACTAATGAGCCGTTTGACTTCGCTCTGACTGACATTATCTCCTGTCAATAACAACTACAGGTTTTCGTCCTAACTTAGACATGCGCAGGCTGTTGATTTCCTTAGCACTGCACAGTTCTATTTTCGGAGAAACTCTAAGTTTCGACCTAAAATGGTCCTTAATTTGCTGCATCAGTTCATGTGAAGCTGAAGAAGAGGCAATTTTAATCAAGATCTCGTCCGTTCCGATTGTATTGTGATAGATTTCGATGACGTAGTTTTCTACTTCTGCAAAGTCGTTTAAAAGATTGTTCAGCGCAGGTGGGTAAAGGGTAGTACCCTTGTATTTGACCATTTGCTTTTTACGCCCTACAACCGGACCTAAGCGCGTGGTATTTCTTCCGCAGGCACAGGCTGCGTTATGAGCCACCACAATGTCTCCCGTTTTAAAACGTAGCAAAGGCATCGCTTCAACCCCCAGGGTTGTAATGACCAATTCTCCGGCTTCGCCTTCCGAAACGGGTTGATGCTCTTCATCTAGAATTTCAACAATAATCAATTCTGGATGTTGGTGTCCACCTTGTTGTTCCGAACATTCTGTGAATGCCGTACTCATCTCTGTAGAAGCGTAGGTGGAATATAATTCGATATCCCATTTTGACCTTATCTTTTGCGCCAAAACGTTTAGTGAAAAATCTTGATCTCTAAGTGATTCGCCAATGCAGATGGCACCTTTTATTCCAGACCTACTTACATCAATAGCATGTGCCTCTGCATACTGAATCAATTTCAATAAGAAAGAAGGCACAACGATGAGGTAGGTAGGTTTGAATTTGAGAATACTATCCCATTGCAATTCTGGAATTCCGGCACCCACTCGAATGATTCCCGCACCCAACTTTCGAACACCCAAAAAGTAGGCGAGCCCTGCCATAAAACGACGGTCCATAGTAGTAGTGAGTTGAAGAATATCGGCCTCTTGAATTCCCGCGCAAGCGAAGGAAATCGCCTCGTTGTAAGCCAGACGGTCCAAATCTTTATCGGTTAGCCCAATGGTAACCGGATCGCCCAAGGTTCCTGAAGTGGTCACAAAATCAATGATTTTCGATTTCGGAACACAGAAGAAATCATCATTGTGCTGTTGCAGGTCTTCTTTGGTAGTAAGAGGTAGTTTGGCCAAGTCTTCTAGGGAAGTAATTTCCGAAGGATCGATTTTATACTTACGAAAAACACGTCGATAATACGAAGAATTATCACATACGTAATTGATAAGCTCCTTAAGTTTAACTTCTTGAAAAGCTTTAATTTCTTGGGGTGTGGCTTTCTCTATCTCTGGAATCATTTACCTAATCTTCTGCTCAATTTCTTAATATGCTTTTCGACTACTTCTCGGTCTGACAACGTAGTTATTTCTTTGGTTTCTGCTTCCCTAAACGCTCGCAAAGCCAACAAATCATAGCCCTTTTCTAGATTATATTGCCCAACGAGATAATGTGACTCCCAAAAATCAGGATTCAAGGCGGTTAGTTGTGAAAGTAGCTTTTGACCTACATACGTCTCTTTTGAAATCGCTTTTTGCACTTCATCACGAAGCATACGATAGCGCTCGTAGTTTTGATATGCCTCCGTTTGTAAAAAAGAGTCTTTGGCGATGTTCAGTTCGCTATTGGCAACCGACTCTGGTTTGCCATTCCGAGCTTTAAAAACCTCCTTTAGATCATAGGCTACAAATTCGCCCATTTGATACGGACTGCTGGAAACCCAAACCAGCAAATCTTCGGGTTGAAACACGATACCGTGATGTGCTAACATTTGGTTTAAGGCTTTTTCGTTGCCATACCCAATTTTGTTCTCGGCCAAACCTTCTCGATTTCGCAATATGTCGACCACTTTTTCGGGAGTGACCTTTTCGGTTTCTGCCAACAACTCCTCCATGCGTTCGTAGCGATATTGCGAGTGACTTTCCAAAATATGATTTTGATTCTTTTTGTCATCGGCATAAGCGGCACTTTGAAAGTGGTTGGAGCAGATGAGTTGATTACTAGCATTGGGTACCTCATATACTCCAAAATTCTTTGGTGATACTTCGATGACTGCCGCTTTTTTGTCCTTTGCGCTTCCCACAAAAATCGACTCTGAAACAAATACCTCTCGCTTTTTGGCAATGGTAATTGCTTCTGCAATTGTAGAAGCATATTGCAAGATTTCACGGGTCACTAAAGAAACGGGAGTTTTGGCGACTAATGGAAATTGCGATTTCCCGGCGTTAATCGTAACAGTCAATCCTTGATCGTTCATACCGGAGACCACGCCGATCATACCTCCCCATGTTACAGACATAAATTTATGACCATCTTCTGGGTCGATAAAGGCAATAATTTTATTCTTTGCGAAATCATCACCAGCGTAAAAATCAAAATTTCGACCGATTAACAGTTTACCGTCCTTACTGTTCTTGCCCCAAGATGCGAACGAGGAGCATCCTACTAAAGCCAAATCTTGCAATGCATGCCCGATATCATGTGCTCCGTGAAAATACAACACCCGCGGATATTCCTCCGCGATATAATCGTAATCGGGAGAAGCGTATTGAGCGATGCCGTAAATTTCCGTTTTGTATTGCTCGTCAATATGCAAATACACTTTGCGATTGAACCAGGCTAAGAATTTCCGAAGAATATTTTGATAAGCTTTGGAAGGCACCAATTCATCAATTTTTTTTAAAAAAACAGCTTCTTGTTGATTGAAGAGTTCTTGGCTCAAGGCACCTTGATACAACCCAAGTTGCATAGGATTACCCTTTACTTGCATTTCCCATAGCCCATGCTTGTTTTTAGTCAAAAAATTAGTTCCAATTGAATAGGTTGAATCGGAGACTTTGTTGCGTTCTGGTAGCGAAACATCATATTTCGTGATATCTGGCCTGTCTTCTAAACCCTTTGATATACCGCAAGAGCTCAGCATTAGGAGTAACCCTAAGAAGCTGATACTGGTACGTACAATTCTTTTTGATATCATATGCCGTATTGTCTACTTGAGGGCTGTCGAAGGAAAACTCACCATAGTATTCCTAGTGCCTCGACCGCGCTGAGCGTGACATTAAATCTTATAAGTTCTTCTCTGTTCGCCTGATGGCCAATTCATCTTTATAGTCTAACCATTTTTGTCCCCAGTACCTGCGGGTAAAATTATCGAAATTACGCATGATTACAACATTCGAAAGCATATTTAAAAATCGTTTGGGACTTCTTGGCAAAGCGCGCAAGGTCATTGAAAAGCCACCGTCTAAGTATTTGATATAGTGCCAATAGCCACTGGGCATATAAAGGGCATCGCCATGTTTCATATTTACTTGCATTCCTTCGGCATATTGAAGGGCGGGATATTTCTCGAAATCAGGGTTATCCATATCTATAGCCTCTAGATTATGAATGGAATACGGAACACGATACAAATATTTCGTCTGCTCGGGAGAAAACAAAGTCACACTTTTGTGACCGTCAAAATGAAAATGCATACTGTCTGGTAAATCAATATCATAATGCATAAATACTTTTGATGCGCCACCCCCAAAGAATAAGGCCGGGAGCTTTTTAAAAAACTTGAGTCCAATATCGGGGTACTCGAAATCATTTCGTAATTCTGGCATTTTTTTTAGTAATTCGTAAAAGAAAATGCGTAGATCTGTGGGTTGTGTCTTTAGTATTTCGATATAGTCGTATAGTTTCATTTCCTTTTTCGGAGCATATACACTCTCTTTGTCCTTTGCAGGTTCGTTATTATATAAGGGAACAATCTGATCTCCAGAACGCTCTTGAATATAATTCAAGTTCCATTTTTCGTAAGCGGGCCAAGACCTGGTTAGGTTCTCAATAAGCACCGGCTTTTGAGGTTTATAATGCTGTTCTATAAAATCTGCCTTTGAAATGTTTTTAACTCGGGCTACGGGAGTGGTTTTAAATCGACTCATGACACTAAATTAAAATTCAAGCGCAAGTATCAAGCGCAAACACAAAATGATATTAGTCTTATTGTTTATAGAGATTTTGCTATTTTTTCATTTGCTGTGATCTTATTCACAAGATATGCTCCTCCTAGTATTTCGGAGCAGGTTACAACGCCACTGATGGTTACGCCTAAAATTCCGTGCATATTCAAACTTTGGCCGGTGAAGAACAAATTTGGAATCTTTGTCCGCGGTGAAATGAACGATAGTAAAGGATTGTTTACGTCTTTCACGTAACCGTACATCGAACCTTGATTGCACCCAATATAATCACGATACGACAAGGGCGTCGATGTATATACGGATTGAATGCATTCACGGATATTTGGAAACTTCTTTTCTAGTTCTTTTAGGAAAACTTCGGTCTTTGCTTTTTTAAATTGCTCGTAGGTTTGACCTCTATCGTTTTTGTTTGCAACGGTATTGAAAGTATCTTCCCATTGAGCGACTTCTTCATAACGCATGTAGGTAATAGCCGTAAGTTGGTCTCCCCATTCATTTTGGTTTTTTCGCACCCCCATAGAAACCATGTAGGTTTCTGGCCAACTTTCTTCTGTGTATTCATGACCTTGCCAAACCCGTGTAGCATCTTTAAAATGATAGTAGTTTTTATTGATATAGGGAAAGCTTTTTGGTTTGAGAACAAGGTGAATGCTAAAGGCCGAAATCGTACTTTCCAAGTCTTGAATACGACTGTTATACGATTTTCTAAAGTGCTCCTCACCTACCATTTTTAGTGTGGTCTTAGGCTCTATATTTGAGATGAAGATATCACCCTTTATCGTTTCTCCTTTTTTGGTAGTAACCGAAGTTATTTTTTTTTCTTCGCATGTAAAATCAATCACTTCCTGATGTTTATAGGCCTCGCCGCCGTTTTCCTTCAGCCTGCGGATAAGTAATTTGGTGATTTGACTTCCTCCATCTGCACAGCGATAGGCACTTTCAATGTAGGAGTTGCACGATAGTGCGTGCACATAAACTGGCGTCTTGTCAGGTTCTCCCGCATACAACAGATTTGAACCGGCTAAAACCGATTGTAACTTTTTGTTTTTGGTAATTGATTCAAGATATGTTTTTGCGGTTTGTTGAAAAATCTCCGCGTTATTTTGATAGGGCTTCCCCACTTCTAGATTGTACAACGGGAACTCCCCACAGATCTCTCTCAGCTTTTTGCAGTAGGAACGAATTGCATCTTCTTCTTCAGGAAATTGAGCCGTCAAACTCTTGGCGAAATTCTCGTATCCCTGAGCATGAGGGTATTCTGTTTCATCATTGTCGAATGTGATAATATCGAAGCCATCTTCGTTAAGCTTTTTAAAATGAAGCCCATCGAGAATGTCGAGATAGTCAAAATAGCGATACAGGTTTTGACCTTTCGAAAGTCCGCCCAAATAATGCACGCCTGTATCAAAAATAGTACGCTCTCGTACGAAGGTCTGTAAGTTGCCGCCGTATTGGTTATTTTTTTCCAATACGCATACACTTTTTCCCTCACGAGCCATAATGTTGGCCGCCACTAGACCGGCCATTCCGCTGCCGATGATGACTATGTCGTAATGGTCTTTCATTTCAGGTGTCATGTCGCTTTAAGATGCTATAATCAACGTTTTGTGTGTCTATGACAAAGCCCTTTGGTATTGCGATTTCCCAAGCTTTGGTTATATTCGATTTGAGCAGTATTAAGATACTAATTTCATCTTTTAGGTAGTTTTCAAACTGATCTGAGTCAAAAAAATTAAGGTTTGCAATAAGTACGTTGGCCCGCTGTTCGAATGCTTTCATTACAGAATCTACAACAGTGATTTTGCTGTATTGGTGCGTCAGGTAATTATTTTTTAGGATAGCCCTTGCGTTCTCATCTTCTAAATAGCTGTAAATTTTTCGGTCAATAGAATCCAGTGCTAAGAGTAAATCGAGCTGACCTTGGTCTTTGGAAAGATGAATGATCTTATCTTTTTCTCCAACCAATTCTAAAATCGTCTTATAAGTGTTTGCCTTGTCTTTTAAATTGGTCTTTACCGTTTTGTATATGTCATCTCCCTTATGCCGGTAATTCTCTAAAAGCAATTTATGCCAGTAAGTCTCGCCTTCTAGTTCCATTCGGAATTTTCGAAACTCTGTTCTGAAATACCTGCCAATTTGTTTCGGACGCTCGCTATAGGAAGCCCCAAATGATGGGTCTCCGGCTTTGATTCTGGGCAACAATTCAAGGGTAAAATCACCATCGCGAATGATAAAACTGTTTTTGGGTGAAACTTCAGAACCTCCGTGAATCATAACAGGAAGTATATCCAATTCCAATTTTTCAGCCAAATAAAAAGCCCCCTTGTGAAAACGATTTATTTTATTACTAGTAGAACGGGCACCTTCTGGAAAAGCAATGATAGAGAACCCTTGATCTACTTTGTGTTTTAAGAATGTTTCTCCGTTTTCGATACCTCCCGAAACTGGATAAGCCCCGTGTAATTTGGCCGCACTTCCTATAGTTTTCGAATTATAGACGTGGTCTTTTACCAAATAGATGAGTTTTGGATGCAGCATGCCCATAGCCAAAATATCTAAGAAAGAAGTATGGTTTGCAATAAGCATTGCTGGCTTTTCAAAGGTCTCCTTATGTGGATTTCGTATTTTTTTTGTAACGAAAGGATTGGTATAGAGTACCGATTTCATGAATTTCGAAGTCACTTTGTGGAGTGTCAGCTGTTTTTTTAAATAGGCTTTCGGGTTCCATTTCAGAACGATCCAACTATAGAGCGAAAGCAATAAACCTCCTAAATCAAAATAGCCAAATGACAAGAGCGATAAGACAAGTACTCTTAGAGAAATAGGTCTTTTAGTAGTGCCTCCAACAAACAGACGAAACAATAATGGTTGCATGGTAAAGGCAACCAAAACGGCAGAAAGAATGCCTATGAGAGAAACAACGGAAATGGTATATAGCACTGGATGCTTAGCAAACACCAACGCCCCAATGCCCAGAATTGTTGTAATTACAGATAGAATAATTGATGTACGATGTGTTGAAAGTGCCTTTACGCCAGTTCGGTATTCAGCGAGCAGTCCATTGGTAATGAAAATGCAATAGTCAATACCTACACCGAAAATAAAACTACAGATAATAATATTAAAAATATTGAACTCTATATTGAGAAGACCCATTATGCCAATGGTCAACAGCCAGGTCAGGAAGATGGGAATGACTGTGATCAAAGTCAATGACAGACTTCTATAAAAAAGCAACAGAATTAAGATAACCACTAAAAGCGAATAGCTAATAAGCTTATTAAAGTCCTTTTTTAGGTTGCCCAGAAACGATTCATTGACCTGCTTGCGATTGATTAAAAGGGTCTGTGGTGTATTGGCAAAAACCGCTTTCACTTTTTCGAAGTTTTCATCTTTCACTTTTATTAAGGAAGTTATTGTAGTGGAAGTAGCATCGGCAACTATAAAATCATCCAAGGCGAATGAAGAAACTACATCAAATTCTGAAATTTTAAGCGGTTTGAAATCAGCTTCCAGAAGCGCATAGAATTCGTCAAAGGTATTTTCTTTAAAACCGAATGCGGTTCCGCTTTCGATTAGATTTTGTTTCGTTCTTTGAATCATATCAGTGCTCCAAAAGGAATTCCATTTGTTGATTTTTGCACGTTGTTCATTGTCTGAACGCACTAAGGCACCAATAGAGTTATAGCTCACGATTTCACCCTTGGCCTTTAACTTCTGCAGTTGTAAGAAAAGTGAATCGTTACGTTGTAAAACGGCTTCACGATTTTCACCATAGGTAGATAAATAAATTGATTTCGATCCGATATCCGTCAATTTTTCCAAGCGTTCTCTGGCAGCGATTAAGATTTCTGACTCATAGTTCAGTTGGGCAATATCTTGATTGAAGACAACGGTTCGGTAGGTAAAAAGACTGCCAACAAGTAGTACTGCCAAACCACCGATAGCCCATTTGTTTTTATGTAGGTCATAACTTGCAATGCGGTCTAAGATGGTGTTTTTTGAGCTCCTTTTTGCTGTGGTCTTATACACTTGCGGAATAAAAACAAGCGCGAATATGGAAGCTCCGAAAACACTTGTTGCCGCAAATATGCCTAAATCTTGTAAGGCTTGAGACTCGAGAAACAATAGGCATAAAAAAGCCGATGCCGTCGTCAAACTGCTCATTACTATAGAAGGTGCAATATCTTGGTAAAGACTTTTTAAAGAATTTCCGTTTCGAATATGCGTTAGAATGTGGAGAGAATAATCCAAGGTGATTCCCAATAAAACAGAACCAATACCCAGCGAGATTGCTGAAATCTTGGTTCGGAAGATATACAGAAAGGCAATCGCCAGTAAACCACCAAAAATAGTTGGTGAAAATAAGATCAGGGGGGTGGTCCACTTTCGGTAAAAGAAGATCAAAATAACGAGTAGTAATGTCAAGGCGATACTTACTGTAAGCTGAATATCACGCTTAATCTGCGCAGCATTCGCTGCTGCGACTAGGGCCGTACCAAAATACTCACTCTTGATTTTTCCTTCATATGAAGCATTTAATACATCTTGTAGTTCATATAGTTTTTCGGCTAAAGCGGTATTTTTGTCGGTTTCCCTTGAACCATGGGTTGGGGTAAGAAAGAGTAGAATATGCTGCTCCTTTTTATCCAAAAGAAATCCGTTTTTGAGTTTGAAGTCATCGCCAATACCTAGTTGTTGCAATTTTTTAAGTGCTATAAAAGAAATGCCTAAGGGGTCCTTTCGGATTGTATTTTTGGTGATGATGCTTGATGGTGAAATTAAATTGCGATAATTCTGAGCGGTAATTTTAGCGATACTATCTTCGGATAGTTTTCGCTGAATTTGAGCATAATCAAGAGGGTCTAAAAAAAGGGGCAAATTTTCGTAAACTAGATTTAGGGTATTGGGAAGGTCTTCATCGTTTAATTTTCCCTGTACGTTTTTGATGTAGGTTTTTTTGGTCTGCTCAAGACTGTCTAAGAATGCACTGGCGTAACTGGTTAAGTCGGTAACTGTGCCTTGACCTTGTCGTCGGATAGTAACGATGATTTTGTCGGTAAAGGCGATGGACTTTAGAACTTTCTGAATTTTTCTCGAATCTTCTGTTGCCGGAATAAGTTTGGTGATGTCGTCGTCAAATTGAATTTTAGAGGCTATACTACCGAGGGCCGCTACGACAAGTGAAAGTATAATGGCGCTTGCCCATCTTTTTTTTTGAATAAATAGGAATGTCTTATACAAGAAATCACCCATTGTTGAGAGCTATTTTTTTTCTATCGAAAACTGTGAGGATAAGGTACCCCAGAAATCCAAAGATAGTGGAAGCTACAATTGACAAGCTTATACTACCGATAATATAGGTTTTAAGATGGGTAATAAAGCCTAAATTATCTACCATTTCATCAACGGTATAAATCAATTCTTCGCCGGTAATAAAAGCTCCCGTTTTTAGGCTTAGATAGAGCACAAATGGGATAAAGGGTGCCAGACTCACATTCGAAAATGCAAATGCTATGACCTTGTTTAACTTTAATAAAACAGCTAGGAAAAGCACTATAATCGTATGAAAACCCCATAAAGGACTTAAACCAATACCTACGCCCAAGGCTATAGAAAGTGCTTTTTTTCTTGGGGAATCACTGCTCTGTAAGAGATCTTCTCGTACAAATCGTCGAAAGCCTTTTTTGCGAAATCTACGGTATAAATCTCTTGGCTTTATCCAAAACAGTGCTACCAGTACAAACCAGGTGTTTAATACGCTAATTCTAGCAAAATCTGGTATTTTTCTAAAGTGTGAAACGCGTTCGGCATCGTCATACGAAATATGTATGGGAAGATTTTTTACCAAGGTTCCACTCCATGCAGCTTTTACAATAACCTCAATTTCAAATTCGAATTTTGGTGTGTACAGCTTTAATTTTTCAATTTCCCGCAAGGGATATAATCGGTAACCACTCTGCGTATCTTTTAGTCGGATACCTGTTTCAAACCAAAACCAAAAATTAGAGAATTTATTACCAAAGCTACTGGAGCCCGGTACGTCATCTTGATTCATATTTCTCGACCCAATATAAATTACGTTTTTGTTTGTTTCGGTTTCTAGAGCATCGAGAAAAATAGGAATGTCCTTTGGAAAGTGTTGTCCGTCAGAATCAATGGTAATGGCAAAATCATAGCCAAGATCGACTGCCTTTTGAAACCCTAGTTTCAAGGCATTACCCTTTCCTTTGTTTTGTGGAAGGTGTATTTGTTCTAGTTCAGCATAGCTTTCTAAAATCAAGGCAGTAGCATCGGTAGCGCCGTCGTTTATAATAATTATATTTTTAGTGTATGCCAGAACGCCATCAATTACTTTGGCTAAGGTCTTGTGATTATTGTAGGTAGGAATTAGTACACAGCATTTCAACTGCTCCATTTGACTCTGGATTCTTGAGGTCTGGGTCGGCACTGGCAATTTGGTTCAAATCCTTAACGATTTAGGACTTTATTCAACTTCAAAGATACGGATTGTAAAACCTAAAACAACTGCTTTTCAGCTTCGCTAAAGACCTTAGAAAGCAGCACATAACCTTTCACAAATTTACGAACGCTCTTGTTTGTAGTGGTTTTATAGTGTTTTAATAGAAATTGTTTGTCTTCTTGAATACTATCTTTATAGCCCACTATTTTGGGGGAGTTTTCTTGAACACCTAAGCGCAAGCAGCGAATTTCTAGATTTTGGGGTTCTGAAGCAATGGCATGTTCCAACAGTTGGGCTCCTTCTTTAAAAAAGGTTTTTTTGTCTTTTATACGCTTGGCAAATTTGGCCTTGAGTGTTGTAACGGCTCCTTTATAGGCAACAAGTACCTTGTTGTCTGTTTTGCTTATAGACGACAGTCCTTGGAAAAGTGTATTGGCTACTACGGCGTCTGAATTTGCTTTCGGATATTCCATCCGCAATTCTTCCAATTCCTGCGAAAGGCAAAAGGGAGAAATGAAAAGAAAAAGGACGCATAACAATCGCATTTACGATACTATTTTGAACGTGATACTTGACTTTAAAGCAATAGTTTGGTCGTAAGAAGTAACATTCTTTACTTTTATAGTGCCACTTTCTCTCGAAATCTTCAAATTCAAATCAATCAGTTCGTTCTCCTCAGGATTGATTTTTGCCATAAACTTTACGTTGGACGCAATGTTTAAAAACAGTGTTTCCCCAGTCGCTTTTTCTGTAATTTCTTTAATCATTTGAATCATACAAACGCCTGGCATCACTGGATTTCCCGGAAAATGACCTTTAAAAACATCGTGTTCTTTGTGAAGCTGAACCTTGGCATTTACTTCCTGGTCATTGCGTTCCATTGATTGTAAAGTATATAAGCCTTCTATCAACATTTACTTAATTTTAAATTTATACCCTAGACCAACCTGAATTACCGAATTTAATTGACTGCCGTCTTCCTCGAATAAATCTCTGTTTCCAAAGAAATCGGTACTAATTGCCCCTTGCTTGTATCTCGCTTCTAAAATAAGGCCAAAACCAAATTCATAGCCGATGCCACCGGTGAACGTAAGATCGACCGGACTGATTTCGAATGCATCATTATTAGATCCGAACAAAATATTTAAGTCGCTACTTACATTAAAATCAAGACCTAGGCCTATGATAAAATGAAAGCCTTTATTTGGGCTAACATAGAATTTATTTACCGCGGTGACGGCAATATAGTTGATGTTTACATCACCGAATTCTGTCGAATTAGAGGTTCCTCCTTGGCGCGAATATAAAATTTCTGGTTGCAGCGCGTAATAGTCGGCCAACGGAATGTTTACGAAGGCACCAATATAAAGATCTTTCTTATCTTCTAGGGTTGTATTGCTCAGGTTTGAATTATTGACGCCAAGTTTAATTCCAGGCCTGGCTTGAGCATTGAGTAAAGAAATACTGCCGAAGAACAAAATTCCAATTAAAAGAATACAGTTTTTCATTTATAGGGCTTTTAGCGCAATGTTAAGCTTAAAGTTTTGATGTGAGATTCGGATTTGTTGTGCAATGTTATCATTTATTTCTGAAAACAAAAAGACAACTTTCTCTTTGCCATTGCCGACGCGAACCACCTTCTTTAGTTTTTCTTCGGTTAAAAAATAATAATATGTTTTATGGTGTAAACTAGCTTGCTGAATAAAGTCGTCGTCTTTTTGAAACGATTTTTCTATGAAAGGATTTTGTGCTACCAAAACCTGAAAGTCATTTTTTAAAACATTAATTAGTATCTTTTTATCCATATCCTTGAGGATATGATTGACTTTGAAATCCTCGCCTTGAAACGAAAAATCAAAAATTTTGTTTCCCAACTCAGTGGTAAAAGCGATTCGGTGATGCTCGTCTCCTAATTTTTTTATGATAAAGATTCCGCCGAAGGAATTCCCGAAAGCTTCAATATTGGCTTTGTAAACATAGTCTTTGGAGGTATCTGAGAAGTAAAGATTTTCAATATTTCGCACTTCACGAACTGTGAATCCGTTTTTCTTTGGATAGGAAGCACAAGAAATAAGAAGCAGCATTAGAATGCTACTGCATAAATACCGCATCAGAAAGAGGTTTGTTCGTAGCACGATTGCTAAAGATAATCTGTGTGTAATCGGCAGAGGGCTCTATCATTTTCACTTCTTGTACCTCGCCCTTATCATTGAATGTAATGTGAAAGGATTGAATGAACTCCGCAAACTGTTTATCTTTCGGATTAAAATGAACCTCGCTATTTTCATCATTCTTAAAGTAAAAAACTTCAAATTCCGATGCATCAAATAAGTCTCCTTTGATGCTTGCGGTTATGAGTTGATTTAACTGTTTGAATATTTTGTTCGAACCCATATCCATATTGCTCTTATTACCATTGTCGTTGATGAACAAGGTTTCATTCTTGAATAACACGGAGTAGGAAAAAGGTTTTACATATTCCCATTTTACCATCGATGGAGACTTGAAAGCCAGTTTCCCTTCAGATTTTATATCGTTTGATAGAAAATCGAGATGTTTATACTGAACAAAATCAGCAGTTATGGTTCTGGTTTCATCGGAAAGTGCCTTTACCGTTGCCTTTAAAGCATTGGCTTCGGAAGTGTTCATTTTGCTTTGGGCATGTACAGCCAAAACCATAAAGAACAAGATATAAACTAATTTACGCATAAGGCTTAATCTGTAAAAGTTGGTCTACCGTGACTGATTCAAGATTTTTCTCCTTCAAAAATAACAATAACTGTTCCAAAACATTTACCGTCTTTTGGCTGGTGTCGTGCAGTAGGATAATATCACCTTTGGAAAGCTTCCTAAGAATACGCTTTAAAATCATCTTTTCGGAACGCGCAGTAGTATCTAAAGAGCGTACATTCCATCCTATGCTGGTTACTTTTAGATGTTTTACGGCCCTTTCAATCATAGGGTTGGTTACGGCAAAAGCCGGACGGTAGAGCAGCATTTCTTTTCCAGTTAAATCTTTTATCAATTGAATGGTGCTACCCATCTCAGAAATCACTTTTTCAGTGCTGAAAAATCCGAATGATTTGGAATGCGAATAGGTATGGTTGCCAAGGAGGTGACCCTCAGCAAGAATGCGTTTCAAAATTTCAGGACGTCTTTCAACCTGTTGCCCTATACAGAAAAATGTAGCCTTGGCATTGTGTTTTTTAAGAAGGTCTAGCACTTTGGGTGTAAATTCTTGATGTGGCCCGTCATCAAAGGTTATGGCCACATGAGGTTGTCGGGTCTTTTTGTTAGCGTGAAGCGATGTTAAATGATAATTCCATCGAATAAAAAAAGAGCCGAATAGAGTCATCAAAAACCAAATGAAGCCAACAAGAACAAATGACCACCAGGAGATGTTAGTAAAGAAACTCGAAATGGCTAAAGCTACCAATACAATTACAGCAGTAGCATTTATGACGTTTCGCCTTAGCATTTGCGAAGCAGCACGAGGCTATGGTTTTCTCCTCGATACTGGTTGTAAATCAAAATGGTCTGCAGCTTTGATGCTTTCAGTTGATTCAATTTTATTACATCTGGAATTGTTTGGGTTTTAAGCACTTTGGCGCTCAGCCAAAAGGCAAAACCCGATGCGGTATCAAATTCGGCCGATAAATGTTTATAATATGCCTGAGGTGTGTCTATAAAAATTCCTGAGCATAAATCATCGTAATATCCGTCAAAGTCAACATCGCCATTATTACCAAGAATAATCAAATCGACAGCTGTTATCGAAGTTTGATTTTCGTTTAGAAAGGATACTATTTTCTTCGTCAGATCTTCTCTCGCTATCGTGTTGTAGCACTCAACCCCAACTAGTTCTCCGTAAGTAGACGCTTGTTTTTCATTGGAAAGTACAAAGAAATGAGAACCTTCTCCCATCACAGAACCTTTGGTATTTGATTTCAGCAAGTTTGAAGAATCTGCTGGTTCAGATTTAATATGACTTATCAGACGGTGTGAATCAACGTGATGTTTGACCATTTCATCAACACCACCTACTAAAATGTTTTTCGCCTCATCATTCTCCAACTGCATTTTGGCATCAATTAGTGTAGATTCAAACGATACTGCCGAATGTACATAGGTAAAATTATAACCTTTGCAACCGATTCCTAAGGCTATCTGCCCTGCAACCGTATTGTGCGAGGATTGAATAAATCGGGTAGGGGTTAAAAACTGTTCGTTGTTGTCGATAATATCACCTACAAATTTTTCTGAGTCACCAATACAGCCTAATCCTGTTCCGACTATGATGGCATCTACATTTGCTATACCTGCTTCTTGCAATGCCGTTTGCGAGCTGACGGTACTCATCTTAATACTTTTTGCCATTCGACGTGCTTGCGCCGGAGGAATATAGGCCTTGTAATCAGGGTCAATTACACTGGCCACTGTGTCGTTATACGGAGTTATTTGATCCAAAAATTCTGAATTGTCAAAAGTCTTTTGAACCGAAACAGAACCTATACTATTGATGTAAACGGCTTTGCTCATGCCTCTTTTGAAATTATTAGGGTTGAACAATTACCACCAAAACCAAATGAATTAGACAGTACATGTTTTATCTCTTTTTCTATGACTTTTGTTTGCGGACGTAAATCGAACTCTTTCATGTGTTTTTTGAGGTTCAGATTTGGATAGATGCGATTGTTTTGCAATGCTAAAACTGAATATACAGCTTCAACGCCTCCGGCAGCAGCAAGAGTATGACCTGTGTATGCTTTTGTCGAACTAAAGTCAGGTACTTTCCCTTCACCAAATATGCGCAACATCGCCCTACCTTCAGAAAGGTCATTGTTGGGTGTGGCTGTACCATGAGCGTTCACATAGTCGATATCTTCAGGTTTCAGGCCGGCTACTTTTAACGCTTTTTCCATAGCCAAAACGGCACCATCTCCATTCTCAGAAGATGCGGTTTGATGAAATGCGTCGTTCGAATTGCCGTAACCTTTTACGTAGGCGAGCACTTCCCTATTTTCGCTTGCGACAATGTTTTCTGATTCTAATACTAAAAACGCAGCGGCTTCTCCTAAATTCAACCCTTTTCTGTTTTCGTCGAAAGGCGTATTGTAGGTGTCGGAAAGAATCATTAAGGTTTTAAATCCGTTGATAGTAAATTTTGAAAGGGCATCGGTGCCACCAACAACCACTCTGTCTAATCGACCCGATTTTATCATTCGCGCCCCTAACATAATTGCGTTAGCCGCTGAAGAACATGCCGTACTTATGGTAGTTACAAAGCTTTCTTGCAATCCAATAGCCTCGGCTATCTTTTTGGTAGAATCACCGGCGTGAAGACCATTGATATGTTGCCAATGGTTTTTGCTATTAAAAAATTCGTAGAAATATTGTTCCGACTTATCCATGCCCCCAACAGTGGTGCTCGAAATCAATCCGGTTTTATAGTCGTTGATATTCGTAATTCCGGCTTTGGCGATAGCTTCGTTTGCGGCGATGATTCCTAAAAGCGGGGAACGGGAATAGCTGTTTTCTTCAAGTTGGAGTTGTGCTTCGAATTCGGAGTTGGTCGTTTTGATTTCACCAACCATAATTTCATTGGCGTGAATGGTATCAATATGCGATATTTTAGAAATACCTGCTTTACTGGAAACAAGAGAATGAAAATTTTCCGGTACATTGTTTCCAATGGCAGAAATAATTCCCATACCCGTAATTGCAACGCCTTTGCTCATTCGTTTGTCGACTGAATTGAATTAAAAAACCCGGTTAAGCGAGTTCTAGTTCAAAAATACGAATATCGAATAGGATTTGGAGGGAAAATTTACAAGAGACATACTGCGGTTTGTAGAATGTTTTGCAAATTTCTGGAAAGCTAATCTATCTACTGCGATGCGCATCGATATAGGCCGACATCGTATCAATAGATTCAAAAATCTTTCTACCTTCTTTAGGATCTGCCAGTTTGATACCGTAGTCTTTATCTAACATTACAATAAGCTCTAAAGCATCTATGGAATCAAGTCCAAGTCCTTCGCCAAAAAGTGGATCTGTATCGGCTATTTCTTCGATAGCAATATCTTCTAAGTTCAATTGCTCAATAATTTTTTCCTTTAGTTCTAATTTCAATTCGCTCATTGGGTCTAGTATAATCGGTTTATTTCGGCTATAGAATGTACAAAAGTACCCTTCTTAGCAACAACGTACAAAAAAGCATCATATTTTTCATTGTCAAAATTTACCCAGCCACAGAGTACTTTTTCCGACTTATTTTCAGCTAACAAACTATTGGCGTAGGTATGTAAAGATTCTGCATTAAACTTATCAAAAACAAAAAAACTATTTTCTGAGTGCAATTGGTGTTTGATGCTGATTTCTCCCAAACAAATATTAGGCAAGGTATAGACAAATACTGCGGGACTTGGATAATTTTTAATTGATTCCTGATGCTTCCTATCGGTATCGAGACTTGCGGCTTTATTAGAAAGTACCAAGCCGATATTTTTTTCGGTCTCATCTTTAAGGAGAACTTCCGCGGTCAAAAAGGCAAGTTTACTTAGATTATCCATCTTAAAAAACTTGGAATAGTCAATTTCAAGATGTTTATAAGCTGCCTTAATAAACTCTGAAAAAGGGGCATCATCACTTTTGTACACGAAGTCTCCATTTAAGGAAATATGATTATTCCTAATATGGCAATACCCTTGTATGTAGTGCTCGTAGTTCAATAGGTATTACTTCTTTTTACAAAGGAACATCGTATGAAATTCTCCTACTTTGTGATCCGCTTCGACGGTCAAGCCCGAAGTTTCAACCAAAGCCTTGAATTCTTCAGAATTGTACATTTTACTATTTCCGTTGGCCAGAGCCGCAAAGTATAAGGAAGTGGCCTCAAGCGTCAATTTTGCACTACCGAATTTCTGACGATCGGTAAAGGTTTCGATAATTATCAACTCGGTTTCGTCATCCATAGCACTGACGGCAACGCCCAATATTTTTTGAATCTCTTCTTTAGAAAAACAATCTAGAAATTGACTCATCCAAATGGTGTCGGCACCAGCCGGTATTTGCGGATTATCAGACAACCAATCAATTTCAGTGCCCGAAATGCGATCTTCAAAACCTTTGTTTTTGGCATTTTCAAGTGCTTTGGAAAGCTGACCAGGCAAATCGAAAATACGAACGACAACATCATCATCATAGCTACAACATAGATTGGCAAACTTCCCTGTGTTACCACCAATATCGAACAGAAGTTTCGGCTTCTTCTTAAAAACGGTTTCCAATGCTTCCTCGAATATTTCATCGGAATAGTAGTGGTCAAAGGCAAACCATGACTTTTGTTCTTTAGGCGTCAATTGCGATAGCCCTTCATAAATAGTGGGCCAATTACCTAATTCCTTTAATCCAGCAGGTTTTCCGGTAGCAATAGATTCTTGCAGATGTGCCAAGCCTTTATAACAAATGTCTTGAGTGAAATTGAGGTTAGCTGAGGTCATTTGATTGTAATTCAAGAAATAACCGATTTTGGTCAACTCATATTTTTGTGCTTCATCCTTGCTAACAATATCAGCACTTTCGGCGATTTCTAATAGTACCCCTAATCCATATTCGCTTACTGAAGTACCTTTCGAAATTTCTTGAATAGTAACCCCGCCCTTGGCATTGTTATCAAAGATAAAATCAAAGATTCCTAAATTTCTTAGTGATACTGTGGTTTGGAAAACAAACGGGGCAAAGGCAATTTTTTGAGCTTGTTGTAATGCATCAAATGCCTTCATTGGTTTTTTTGACATCGTACTTCTCTTGATGAACTCGTTTACGTTTTTTTTGCTGGGCGAATTTAAGAAGTTATTCGCTAACTTTTTTAAAAATGGCTGCGGTATTACAACCTCCAAAGCCAGAAGCGGTTTTTAAAAAGGTTTTGATTTCTTTTGAGGTAGTTTTTTCGATAATATTCAAGGGCTTCGAAACACCTAGTTCTTGAAAACCAAGGGAAGCGTATAGTGTGTTCTCCTTTAGGGAATGCATACCGATAATGGCCTCTAGTAGTCCGGAAGCTCCAAGGGTATGGCCGAAGTATCCTTTTAAACTATTTAGCGGGGTATCTTGCAATCTTGAGCGGTTAAAAGCAATCGCCTCCATCTCGTCATTAAACAAGGTTGCCGTACCGTGAGCCGAAATATAATCGATGTCTTCAGCCCTAAGGGCCGCTTGTTTTAATGCTGAGTTTACACTTCGATGCAAACCTTCTCCTGTTCTTGATGGGCCAGAAATATGGTTCGCATCGTTGCAAGAAGCTTCCCCTGCAAATAGTACTGATTCATCGACTAAATTGCTAGCGTCTTTGGTGACCAAAACACTTGCAGCAACTTCGCCGATATTAATACCGGAACGGGTTTTACAATAAGGGCGACAGGGCATATCGCTAAGGGCTTGAAAGGCATTAAACCCAGATAAAATAAATTCAGTTACCAAATCACCGCCAACAACAAAAACATGGTCAAACGCGCCCTGATTGATAAAACGTTTGGCCACCGCTACGGCTAAAATACCAGAAACACAGGCATTTGACAATACGATGGCATCGGATTGAAAACCGAAAAAGGATTTTATTTTTTCTCCTAAAGCCCCCAGATATGCCCGCTTTTGAGGAAAATCGCTTTCACCTTCTAGGAGGTCGATATTTCCCTTTGTGGTGGAAATGATGAGCCCAACGCGGTCGGTTAATGTCAAATCAGACTTTTGAATGGTATTGGCGAGTGAAACCAAAAGCATTTTTTCAAGTCGTGTATGCCTTTCTTTTGGATGAAGCTCTTGGTATTTTGCTTGAAGCTTCTGCTGTGGAACTAGAGAAGAATAAAAGGGATTTGGCAGAATGTTCTTGTCATGAACTAGTTGTAAGGCAGCAATCTCCTCCCTGATATTTTTGATCGCGGAAGCACTATCAAACCCATAGGAAGAGGTAATATTGTTATGTGAGAGGTAAACCTTACTCATCTAAAAGACCTACTTTTTGCTTCCATTCTCGAAAAAAATCGGGAATCTCAAGAGACATTTCCCCAAAGAGTTCTACAAAAACTTGAACTGTTTCCCCAGTACAAACCACTTCTCCGTCAGGATTCAAAATCTCGTATCTGAAAACCATTTTAGCTGCAGGAGAGTCAACATATGTAGTTTTAATAGTAGCCACATCACCGTATTTTAGCGGTAATTTATGCTCGCAACTTGACCTTACTATGGGCGTGCTAAAGTTGTGTTTCTTTTGGTCTAAATATGAAATACCATGATGCCGGCCAAAAGCTTCGCGGCCATCTTCAAAATACTGAATATAGTTGCCATGCCATACAATGCCCAATGGGTCGGTCTCTGTGAATCGTACCCGAACGTCGCTGGTAAAACTGATTTTCTTTTTCATAGCTAGACTGCATTTTTTCTTTCGTTGTAAACAATAGCGATGAACGCGGTTGCCACAAAGAACAAAAATAGCAAGGATATTTCAGGAAGGAGATCGCCAAGGCCTACATTTCTTAAAAAAACATCATAAAATGCCTCGAGCCCCCAATTCATAGGAGATAATTTTGAAAGGGTCTGCATAAAAACGGGCATAGCAAACACTGGTACCCAAACGCCTCCTAGGGCGGCTAAAATCACCACAAAAGTTGCTCCAAAGGGAGCTGATTGTTCTTGCGATTTAGCAATGGTTCCCAATAAAAGTCCCAGACCGATAGCGGCCAATCCTGCAAAAAAAGCAACGATGAATAATAAGGGAATCTTTCCGGAAACATCCAATTTAGGTAACCCGATATTTGGAAATAAGTATACCCCTAGTACCAACATCAAGCCAAATTGAAGCATTGATACACACAGATATACGAGTGTCTTTCCTCCTAAAACAGTTGCATATGATATCGGATTTGTACGCAAACGAACGAAAGTACCTTGGTTTTTTTCCTGCACCATGTTTATCGATAAAGGCAGAATAATAAAGAAAATGGCGAAAAGCGTCCATGCCGGAATATTGTGCTGCGTAGAATTTGGTAGTACCGCTTTTTCATTATTATCAGGACCGATTTCCTTGAACGTTACAAATGGCTCTGTATCAAAAATAACTTCGTTCGGGTCATCAGTTACTTGCTCTTGAAATGCCTTATAGATACGTTGAGTTTCAACTTTGGCTATCATTTTATCGATACCATTTTTGATTGAACTTTTAAAAGTATACTGGGTAGCGGGATCAAAATACAGTCGTACTTCCTTCTGCGAATTAGATGTTTTTGCTAGGCTGATGCTATCTTCATTTAAGCCAAACTTGGCAAGCATACCCCTAACATTTTCATCTACTTTACGGTCAAGGTCTCTGGAAAGATTTTCAGGGATGACAATCGCTAATTGGTAGTCCCCTTTAAAGACTAATTCTTTGGCTTCGTTTTCGGAGGTTTTCTGAATGAGTTCTAAAGTATTGACTTTCGCTAAATTTTGATAAATATTTTCTGCGGTCTCTCCACGATCATTATCTACCCAAAGCACGGGAATTTTAGTTTCGTTAAGTGTTTTGAAAGTGCCGTCTTGAATAATGGTTATGGTAATAACCAGTAGTATGGGCATCAAAAATAGAATGGCCAAACCCCCTAGATCTCGAGTTAGGAGCAAAAACTCCTTGTATGTTGAGGCCAAGAGTTTATGCATAATCGCGAAGGGCTTTTCCGGTTATGGCAAGAAACACATCTTCGAGATTTCTAGCATCTGGCTGTTCAGAAACTAAAATTGCAGGCTTTCCTTTGCAGATTATTTTTCCATTATCGATAATGGCTACTCGTGAACAAAAATCCTCCGCTTCGTTTAAATGGTGGGAGGTGTAAATCATGGTGGTGCCTGCGTTGTTTAGTTTTTTAAGGTGATTAATGATCACGTTTTTTGATTGTACATCGACGCCAACCGTGGGTTCATCTAGAAAAAGCACTTTGGGTTCGTGTAGAATGCTGGCGATAAGATTAATGCGCCGTTTCATTCCACCAGAGAAGGTGCTGATTTTTTTGTTCGCAAAGTTTTGTAAACCCAAGATTTCTAAATGATCGAGTATCTTTTGCTTTAGGTATTTTCCCTTTAAGTTATAGGTGCTTCCAAAATAAGCGAGGTTTTCAAAAGCGGTTAACGAAGGATATAATGCATATTCTTGGGGAACAATCCCTATGAATTGTTTGAGTTCTTTTTTGTTTTCTCGATAGGTGAGTCCGTTTATGGTAAAAGAACCGGAAGTAGGTTTTATCAACGAACTGAGCATCGAAATCAAGGTGGTTTTACCAGCCCCATTAGGGCCAAGCAATCCGAAAATTTCTTGCTCGTCAATGTTCAAATCCAACCCGGATACCGAAAATTTTTCTGTGCCCTTGTATTTTTTGGAAAGTTGTTTGATTTGAATCATTTGTCCTCTACATCCTTTAGTAAGGACTTTTTTAAACCGCTTTTTTCAACTTTTTGAAGAACGCTTCTTCCAAATTTGCAATGGCTTCGAGCTGATCGGCAATGGCGTTATATCCATCATTCTGCGAGCTTCTGTTCTTATATATCCGAGAGGCATCTACGGCAAAGTCGCGCCATAGATCACCGATTTCTGTCATTTCCTTGGAGAGTTGCGATAGCTGATTGTTTTGCAACACTTTACTGGCTTCTTGCAAAAAGGCCGCATAAATATACCTAAAACCACCCCCACCTGTGCCTATCTCTTCTTGCATACGAACAATTTGACCCAGGTAATGGTTGGTTCTTTTTGTTCCGATTTTTTCTGGCCATTTTCGAATGTTCTTCACTACCCATCGGATGGCCTTTACCCCTACAATGGGAACAGGCGCTAACATGTCGCGCGATGTTTGTTTTATACCTTTGACAATCGCCTTTTCTAAATCTAGTTTTTCGGGAAAAGCGACAGGATAGTACATATGACCTTTTGGAGCAAAAGCCCCTTTGGCAAAGCGAACCTTTTCTAACTCTTTTTCAGAAAGGGAGGTGACATGCTCGATTACCGGATCACTAATCAAGTAACGGTCGTTCTCCTTACCGTAAACCACCATATTATGAGCGTTGAAATGAAAACGATATTCATCAGGAAAATAGACCAAATTATAAACGCCTACCTGAAGCCCCACCGGGTTGTTTTTCACCAAATTTTCATCAAGTCGGGCTTTGGCCGCTTTGGGGTCTTTGAATTTTTCACGTTTTATTTTTACCCCGACACGTTTGGCAAATCGTTTGAAAATGAGTCCTGGAATAACGCGATAGGTGAAAACAGGGGCATGGTCAACTTTGAGAAAAGGGAGATAGCTAAAGAGTAATCCTGAGCCTATTCCAAATACCATCGGTTCGCTTATCTCGAATCCGTTATGGCGCATGAGGTTTGATACCACTCCATTTTCACAATGTGCAGATTGGTTGTGTGTAAAGTCTATTTGCATGAATTAGGCCTTGATGTTTTTTAATTCTTCGATACTGATCTCAAAAACATCAGCATACTTTTGGAGTTTTTTTGAATTTAATTTTCGAAATACTGAGGGTTTGAAGTGTCTTTTTACCTGCCATTTCCAAAAACCTACATAGCTGGCTAAAATAGGGATATCCATCTTATGCAATTCCATATAATATTCTAAGGGACTGGTTTCGTTGTTGAGCACCCTTTTCTTAGCCTCTTCAACACGTTCCTTGATCTGTTCCAAGGCATTGTTCAACGCAATGGTTTTCGGATCCCAACCAGTACTCAGTTCAGTGGTATATTCCCCATTTTCATCTAAGGCATAACACACCTCTCGAATATTGGCCGTTTCAAGTTTACTTTGATGCTGTGGTACGTCCTCTTTTTTCAAATAGTTCTGATTTTGATTTTCGGCAATACACCTGCAGGATGTATTTAAACTTCGTGTATTAAGAAGTTCATTGTACAATTTACGACTAAATCATCATTTCTAAAAGAGGAGGCCGCAATGGTACAGATACTCATGTCATTTGTATCAAATCTTGAAACAAGGGTGGCTTTTGTAATTAGTGTATCTCCCACCTTTGGCAATAGGAATATTTCTGCTTTTTTAACCGCGCTAATATACCCTACAACTTTGTTTCCCTTGCCTTCGTGGTCGTCATCTTCGAAAAAATCTTGTCCGGTAATTGCCGAACAGGCTTGAGCGGAATTTTCGATAAGGCCAGCTTCAGAAAAGAAACCGTTTTTATCTGTAAAAATAGATGTATCAGTTACTGTGAAATGGGTTTCTACCAATTTACCATCGAGATAAGGTACTTTGCATTCCATCAACATCGGTGACCGATGAGGAAGAAAATTCTCAATTTTTACATTATAGCGTGGTTTCCTCATCTTGTTTTGCTAGAGCGGTTTTCATTTCACTTTGAGCGATGAGTTGCCCCTCACATTCAACTTTGGCTTCTATCAAGGTAACACCCATGATATCATGAATGATTTCAACAGTAGTAGTAAGTTCTTTTGAAACACGCGGCAATTCAAAAACTTCGGCTTTTTTGATGGCTCCAATGTAACCTGTTGGAGCTGGTTTTTTAGCTAAAAAGTACTTGTAACCGGTATGCAGCGCAATGGTTTGTGCCATGTTTTCAATGAGTCCGGGTTCGGAAAAACTACCATTCTTGGCCAAGATATTTTCCGCTGAGATGGTAAAACCCGAAATGATCTTTTTATCGGTATAGAATCGCAAGGTGTCAACCATTACAAATGGTTTCTTCTGCGGAATTAGGCTTAGTAAAAAATCGAAATCCGTTATTTCGGTCTCAAGAAAATTCATTTAACAAACCGTTAAATAAGCATAGGTGTAGGCGAATCGGGCACTTTCAGGAACGTGCAATAAAATCTTATCTCCTTTTTTAAGCTTACCTGAGCCTTTCAATTCTTCAAGCATAAGGTAAATCGAGGCTGCACCAACATTACCGACGTTTTCCAAGTTCAAAAACCATTTGTTCCAAGGCATTTCAACACCTTGCAATTTCAATTCTTCGAACAGTCTTTCCTTGAAGTAATAGGAAGAAATATGTGGAAGATAGTAATCAACATCTGCAGGATCAATGGCATGTTTTTCAAAAGCCTGTTTTAAACTATCAACGCCTTTGACCAATATATTATCTCCTAGAAGTCGTGTATCTTGCTTCATGGCAAAAAGTGCTTTCTCTCCCCATACCTCCGCGGGATATTCACTCCAAGCTTTTAAGTTACCATCCTCTAACTTCTCTGCCCCGGCATACATGCAGGTTTCCATTTCAAAGGCATACGAATAGCCTTCCATCCATTCGATCTTAAGTGCATTTTCTCCTTTTGGCTCGCTTTCAAGTAGCATAGCTCCAGCACCGTCAGAAAGCATCCAACGTAAAAATTCCTTATTAAAACCAAGGATAGGATTTTCTTCCAACTTCTTTAAATGTGCCACCTCGTTTTCAAATACCTCCGATCGCATCCAAGAGGATGTTCTTTCAGAACCGGCACATACCGCGTTGTTAACTTGGCCGGTTTTAACTGACATATAACCGTATTTCATGGCATTCATACCTGAGCAACATGCACCTGACGGGGAGTTGATTTCTAGATTTCCATTCTTTAAAAACCCATGTACCATGGCGGTATGGGAGGGTAAAATCTGATCAGGGCTTGAAGTTCCACAGGATAACAATTCAATATGCTCTTTTGAAAAATCGCTATCACACAATTTCTCAACAGCTGCTGCTGTAAGTTGGGCGTTATTATGCGTTACATTGCCATCTGCGTCAATGGCATAATACCGTTGTTTGATACGGTTATTACGTAGAACAATTCGTCTTGCCTTAGACGCTTTACCATCTATAATACCCAACTTTGCTTCCATTTGGTCATTGTCAATGGGCTTATTGGGTAAAAATTTGGCTATTTTGGTAATGTAAACGTCTTTCATCAACTCTACTTTAAATAAACAGAGGAATAATATTTCCGCTCTCTATTTCTTTTTTGGTATGTGGGCAAATAAGTCAGCAAAAATACAATAAAAACTATAGGTGCTATGATCCAGATTGCAAATTTCAGGTAAAATTTAAACAATCCAATCCATTTTAAACGTTTTGGATTACTTGGCCCACCTTTTTTAATAAGAAAATTAGCCCATTTTGAAAATAGCACATTACCCCTAGCGTCGGTCATCACCAAATAAGGATTTACTTTCACGGCGTCTAATTCCAATAAACGATCTTGTAGCGGCATAAAATTATTTGTAAGTAAGGCTTCTCGAATTGGGGTTCCAAATTTGGAGGCATTGCTAATCTCTTCATCTGAAACTCCTGGTTTGGGGAAAATGCCCCACATACGGTCTTTTTTTCCAGAGAACATCCAATGCTCAATGGTAAGTACACTAATATGATTGATATGTCGGTCTACCAATGCTATGTGGCCTACATGTTTGGCTTGGTTTTCTGCCAACAGGCGTTTCACTTTTTCTTGAGCCTGAATCCACATGTTTCTACATGCAACAATAGTTACCACTGGGGTATCTTTGAGCAACTTCTTCCCAATTTCCGATTTTAGGAAAGCGTTGGTTGGGGGAGAGGGTGTTAAGAACCAAACTTGATATCCAAGTAGAATCAGGTCGTATTTTTTGTTCTGAATTTCTTCTATGGGGGGGTGTATTTTTGAAGGAATCTGCAGGAAGGATTCAGGAAAGGCATCGTAGAATCGATCTTTTGTCCAAGGAAAGGGAAAAGGTTCTTCTAGTGTTATGCTGTGATAGGAAATATTGACATTCTCTGCTTGTATGCTTGAGGTTATGTTTTCGAGAATATCGAATAACTGTCCTGATTGCGTATAGTAAACTACTAAGATTTCCTTCATGAGTTCTTTTTATCTTTCCAAAAATCGTAGTAATTGAACCATTGTAGCGGATATTTTTTTAAAATCCATTCCATACTCTGGGTATATTCCTTTAAAAGCCCTTGGGCATCTCTAGCTTTGAACTGTGCTGTTCTAGCATACAGGTCATAATGTCGTTTTTCTCCCTTCATAAAATAAACAAACAAAACAGGCATATTCAAGCGTGAAGCTAACAAATAAGGTCCCATTGGAAAACTAGCTTCTTTGCCTAAAAAGGTTTCGTTTAAAACCTTGCCTCCAGGCATATACCTGTCTCCTGTGAACACTACTAATCCGCCTTCATCTATCGCCTTGTGAATTTCAAAAATGTGCGACATATCTTCTTTGACCACGATAAACTTCAAGTGAGATTTCACCGAAATTTGCTCCATATATTCTTGAATATTCTCATGCTCGGCCATAGTGGTGACCATACTAATCTTTGAAATAGAATAGCGGTCTTCTAAAAAGTAATGTGAAATCTCGAAGTTACCTACATGACCGCTAATTAATATGCCACCCTGATTTTTCTTGAGTAACTTATCAATATGCTCTATGCCATCATGGGTATACGTAAACCTGTTTCGAAGTCCTGTAGAAATAGCAACTTTATCGGTCAAGGTTTGGCCAAAAGTGTAATAACTTTTATATACACTTAATAAGCTTTTCGTTTTTGAATAACCGTGTCTTTTTCTAAAATAAGTATACGTATCGGTATTACTTCTTGGAGAGAAAAGTACAAAATAGAAAATCACAAGGTGAAGTATGGCGTAGGCAGAACCAATACCGAAATTTCGAAGGAAAAATATATAAATCTTGTACCCTAAAAGCGTACCTCTTGATTTACCTTCCCATTCCGTTGCCATCTCTTGGGTTTTGTTGGAAACCAGTTACCCTAGTTTTTTTTCGATAAGATCGTAAAAATTTTGAAGTGTAACGACGTTTACAAAATCTTCACCCACTAGTTTTACACCAAAATTACTTTCGACAGCGACCACCAAATCAACAAAATCCAAGCTATCAAGACCAAGGGTGTCTTTTAGATTTGCATCGTGGGCGATGTCATCTTCCTCCACTTCGAATTCGTCAATGAGGAAAGCATCAATTTTTTCTATAATAACTTCTTTGTTCATCGCTAAAGAACACTTTTAATAATTAGGGCAGAATTGGTGCCGCCAAACCCGAAGGAATTCGACAAAAATACGTCAATTTTTTTATTTAAGGTTTTCTTAACAAGGTTTAATTTTTGGGAATCCTCGTCAGGATTTTCAAGATTTATGTTAGGAGCAACAAAGGAATTTTGCATCATTAACATAGAGTAAATGACTTCACTGGCACCGGCCATCCAACACTCGTGACCCGTCATTGATTTGGTAGAACTTACTGGCGGATTTGATTCGCCAAAAACTTCAAAAATTGCTTTTGCCTCGTTGGCATCTCCAACAGGAGTTGATGTCGCATGCGCATTTACATAGTCTATGACCTTGGCTTCGATTTCTGCTTGTTCCAAAGCTCTTCGCATGGCTCGTGTGGGGCCTTCAACGTTGGGAGTAGAAATGTGATCGCCGTTCGACGAGAAACCGTATCCAATGATTTCACCTAAAATGGGAGCACCTCTTTGTACTGCAGAATCATAACTTTCTAAAACAAGTGTTGCTCCACCACCACTAGGTACCAAACCGTTTCGTGCAGCATCAAAAGGGCGCGATACTTTTGTAGGCTCGTCACCACCGGTTGCAAATACGCCCAGACCATCGAAACTACTCATAGCTATGGTATTGATTTCTTGTGCCCCACCGGCTATAATACAATCTTGTAGGCCTGCTTTTATCAGTTGATAGGCCATGCCAATGGAATGTGAACCACTGGCACAGGCTGCGCTTATAGTAAAATTCACTCCTTTCAACTTAAAAATTGTTGAAAGGTTCATAGTAACCGTTGAGTTCATTGCCTTGAAAATAGCACCTGACCCCACCAAGGTAGTGTCGTTTTTTTCTCGGATTTTATCAACTGATTCAACCGTAGATTTTGCCGTACTATCATTTCCATAAATGATACCTATTTCATGGTTCTCAAGATAGTCTTGATCGATTTTGGCATGTTCAAGTGCTTCTTTGGTAGCAACATATGCATAGGTTGCTTCTTCACCAAGGCTTATGCGTTGTCTTCGAGATAAGTACGGTTTTAGGTCTGGCATCGCTACCCTACCGGTAAATGCAGAACGATATCCGAAATCAAGACGGTTTTGGTCAAAAACGATACCCGATTTGCCCTCGTATAAAGATGTTTTTGCTTCACCTAGGTTTTTACCTATGCAAGAATATATACCCATTCCTGTTATAACGACTCTTCTCATTGCCCCTTCTTATCGTTTTTCTTTACGAATAAATACCCCCGTTGATGTTTATGGTTTCGCCTGTAATATAAGATGACTTTTTTGAAATTAAAAAGGAAACCACATGTGCAACTTCCTCAGCTTCTCCGAATCGATTTGCAGGAATCATCGCTTTAAGTTCCTTCTCATCGAGCTCGCTGGTCATATCTGTTTTTATAAAACCTGGTGCAACGGCATTTACAGTAACGTTTCTTTTTGCAACTTCTTGTGCTAACGCTTTTGTTGCCGCAATAACTGCGCCTTTAGCAGCGGAATAGTTCGTTTGGCCTGGTGTTCCTTTCAATCCAGAAACGGAAACCATATTTACGATTCGCCCGTATTTGTTCACCAATAACTTTTGTATGAGATGATTGGTGACATGGAAGAAGCCATTGAGGCTTGTATTAATAACGGACGACCAGTCTTCCTTTGGCATCCACATGAAAAGGCCATCTTTGGTGATGCCCGCATTATTCACTAGAGCCTCAATAATAGCTTTTGGGTTGGTCTCTTCCCATTGCGTCAAGGCAGACTTTACGGCCTCGGCGTCTACAACATTGAACTGAATAATTTCTGCCGATGCCCCTGCTTCCTCAACCCGTTTCAAAGTTTCAAGAGCCGCCTCTTTATTGCTGTTATAATTTATTAAAATGTGATAATCCGAGTCCTTTGCCAACTGAATGCATACCGCTCTTCCTATACCTCTGGAACCACCGGTTATTAAAGCACACTTCTTTTTTTCTTCCTTCTCTGCCATTAACTATTTTACGCTAAGTTCTATTTCACTGATTCAAACGGTTCCGCATTTTCAAACCATTTATCAGCTAATAATTTTCCTGTTTTATCTAGAAAACCCCAACCTTTCTTTGATTTAACACGTGCCAGTCCGTTCATAAAGCCTTTTGAATCTTTTCCAGCTATAAAGGCCAAGCCAGCGGTGATATCATATTCCATAGGAATAACCAATTTACCAGTCTTATCTATAAAACCCCATCTTTTGTCTTTTACAGGAGCCATTCCTTCGGCAAAAATCTCCGCATCTCTATAGGAGGGTTCAATAACCATTTCACCACTTTCGTTTATATAGCCCCAAGTTTTTCCGTTTGCTACCGGCGCAAGGCCATCGACAAAGGCTCTTGCTTTTTCATAGGTAGGTTGTATTACCCATTCTCCTTTGCTATTTACAAAACCAATTTTTTTGCCTTTTCTGGCGTAGGCGAGTTTGGAATCTCCTTTAAAGCCCCAAACCTTATCTGCACCTTCAATAACATTAAAAGTACCGTTGGATACAATACCAAATGATTCCCCTTTTCGAGCATCAACACCAGCAGCCGTCCATTCATTGCCGATGGCAGTATATTCTGCAGGAATAACTAATTTTCCTGTTTTATCGATCATACCCCAAAGGTCATTCTTCTTCACCTTGGCATGGCCGTTTCTGAATTTTTTGATCGCATCAAAAGTGGGTTCCAAAATTACTTTGCCATCGGTACCTATCAACCCAATTTGGTCGTTTGAGCGATAGAAGGCTACCCCGTCATTGAAGTCGAAGTATTTGTCCGCGGCAGGAGCATCTATTTTGCTTCCCGATTTACTGATGTAATGCCAGTTATCATCTTTCAAAACCATGGCAACGCCAGAATTGAAGTATTTTACTTTGTCATATTCGGGTTGTATAACCCATTCTCCAGAGGCATTGATAAATCCCCACTTTTTATCCTTTTCAGCAGCTGCTAATCCGTTTGAAAAGCTTTTGGCATTGTCGAATTGAACGGGAATAGTAAACTCCCCTAATTTGTTGATATACCCTGCTTTCTTGCCTTCTTTTACCAAGGCTAGTTCTTGTCCGAAAGACAGAAAAGACATCAGAACCAAGCCAACTATTAATGTGAATTTCGTTTTCATACTGTTATTTATTTTCGTGGTTAATAATATAGTTCTTTACTTCATTTACAAAGGGGTACATTACCAAATCCTCTTTGAACGGGGGAACTATATTGCGAACGGCATCATACATCATTTTGGTTTTCGAGGAAACCTGGTCTTGAACCTTTAAATACTCAATGGCTTGTACAATGGTAATCATCTCAATCGCCATAACTTCATAAGCATTCTCAATTACTCTTTTAGTAATCAGGGCTGCATTGGTTCCCATACTCACAATATCTTGGTTGTCATTGTTATTCGGAATGCTATGAACATACATAGGGTTTGATAGCATTTGATTTTCCGCGGTGGTCGACGTCGCCGTAAACTGAACGCCTTGCATGCCAAAATTCAAACCTAGCTCTCCTAAATTTACAAAAGGTGGGAGAATATCATTCAATTTTGAGTTCATTAAATAATTCAATTGTCGCTCAGCGAGCATGCTCATTTTAGTGACAACCATTTTCAACTTATCCATTTCTAAAGAGACATAATCACCATGAAAATTTCCTCCGTGATATACGTGCTTTTTCTTAAGGTCTATGATAGGATTGTCATTGGCAGAGTTTACCTCTTCGATCATTACTCTTTCCACGTCATTCAAAGTATCTAAAACGGGGCCTAAAATTTGAGGAACACATCTTAAAGAGTAATATTCCTGCACCTTTTCTTCAAAGACTTTGACATCTTTGTTATTGGTATATAGATGATGTTCTCGTTTTCTTGTAAGCGTGCTATCTCGAAGATGACTTCGCATCGAACGCGCGATTTCTCGTTGTCCCTGATGTTTTTTAGTGAGGTTTAGCTCAAACGATAAATGGTCGTCATAGGCCTCTACAATTTCATTGATGGCCGATGAGCAAGCAATCATCCATTCCAACAATCGCCGAGTGTAAATGGTGTTTACAACCCCTATACCCGTCATAACTGAGGTGCCATTAATCAAAGCAAGACCTTCTCGTATTTCTACCGAAATAGGAGTGATTCCTTCTTTTTTGAAAACCGTTTTTGTACTGGTTCTTTTACCTTTATAAAAAACTTCTCCCTCGCCAATTAGTACAAGAGCTAAGTGTGCCAATTGTACCAAATCACCACTGGCACCAACACCTCCATGCTCGTAAATTAGAGGTATGATATCCTTGTTTATTAAAGTGGTCATCACTTCAATGACCGATTTGTGAACGCCCGAATGCCCCAAACTAAGCGTGTTCAGTCGCGCTAGCATCGCTGCTTTTACATATTTTGGAGAAATGGGGTTTCCCGTTCCTGAAGCGTGGCTTCGTATCAGGTTATATTGAAGTTGAATTCGTTCAGAATCTCTTATCTTGTATTGTGCCATTGGGCCAAAACCCGTATTCACCCCATAGATAACTTTGTTCTTTGAAAATTCCTTTAGAAAATCGAAGCTCTGTTGTAGTGTGTCAAAGACAGTTTGGTCTATTGAAAGAGGCTCGTTTTTGAAAATAACACTATAGAATTCATCAATTCCTAACTTTCCTTTAATCTCTGGCATTTACAGTTGGTTATATAGGGGAATTTGTACTAATACTGGATAAAAATAGTTAATTTGGTCTGCAAATTTAGAATAATTAATGAAGAAGTCCACTTGGCTGATTTCTTATTGGCAGTAAAAGGTTGAATTTCCAGTTCATTCGAGAAAAATAGGACTACTACAGTTAATTAAATTCAAGCTATGCAAAACGAAAATGTTGATGTTTTAATTATTGGTGCTGGCCCTTCCGGTAGTGTAGCCGCTGGTTACTTGCACAAACAGGGTCTGAAGGTTAAAGTGGTGGAAAAGAATAAATTTCCTCGTTTTGTAATCGGTGAAAGTTTACTGCCACGGTGTATGCATCATTTTGAAGAAGTTGGTTTACTAGATAGCTTGAAGGCAAAAGAATTTGAAATCAAGGCAGGTGCTCGATTTATGCGTGATGGCCAGATTTGTAACTTTGATTTTAGTAAAAAACACACTTCAGGTTGGAATTGGACCTGGCAAGTTCCACGTGCTGATTTTGATAAAACTATGACTGATGCTTTAGAAGCTCGAGGTGTTGACATAGCTTTTGAACAAGAAGTCGTTGACGTAAATTTTGAGGGAAGCATCTCTACTACAACCATAAAAGCCTTGGATGGAAAACAGTCTACGGTTACAGCAAAGTATATTATTGATTCTAGTGGGTTTGGAAGAGTGCTTCCTCGTTTGTTAGATCTCGATAAACCATCGGAAATTCCAAAGCATTCTTCAATTTTTACCCATGTCAAAGAAACCAAACGCCCAGAGGGGCACGAAGGCACCATCATTACCTTCGATATAGTGAGCCTAGAAACCTGGCTGTGGGTGATTCCATTTTCAAACGGATACACCAGTATTGGCTATGTAGGTCCTACAGCATATTTAGAATCTTTCGAAGGCAATACGACTCAGAAATTACAGGAAATGATGAAACTCTCCAACTATTACTTTGATCGTTTTGACGGACTCGACTACGCGTTTGAACCTAAAGTGATAAAGAACATTGCGAAATCGGTAAAACAAATGTACGGGGCAGGTTATGCCCTTACCGGAAATAGTGCAGAGTTTTTAGACCCAGTGTTTTCTTCGGGAGTTACCTTTGCCACAGAGTCTGCAATTACCGCTGCGAAATTAGTTGCTCGAGAATTGAATGGCGAATCGGTAGATTGGGAAGTTGAGTATTCCGACTATATTAAAAGTGGGGTAGATGTTTTTTCAACCTATGTAAAAGAATGGTATACCGGAAATCTACAAACCATTTTCTTCCATGAAAAGGGAAACCCAGAAATCAAAAGACAAATTTGTGCGGTATTGGCGGGTTATGTGTGGGACGAGACTAACCCTTTTGTGAAGAACCACCATCGCCTGGTAAAAACTGTGGCACATATCGCGAGTATGGAGCAGGAATCTGCTGGCTAGTGATTCGTAAAAGCGTTTCTTAGGTTTTCCTAGAAAGATGTTTCGAAAGACCGCGACCTAGCTCTGCAAATGCTGACATAATGCGGTCGTAGTCATTTTTATTTGCACCTCTGCTATGCACATCTACTATTTCCGTAGCGTATAATATCTGATTGGGTGAATCGGATTTATAAATGTAAATAGTGACTTCTAATCTCGCATCTTTTTTAAAGAAAAAATTACTGTTTCCTGGGTCAATAAGCGAGGTTTTAACTACCATAGTGTATGCCGCATCTGATACGTTTCTGGCAACCGTAACTTGCTTTTCCTTAAGGTTGAAAAAATTAAATTCTTGAATAAATTTAGGTTCAAATAGCTTTTCTCTATTGGCAAACCATAGCTTTTTAAACGTATCACCTGTACCCAATTTCTTTTTGTCCTTTTTTCTAGCATGCATTTCGAGAAACGCTTCTTCAGATTTGTATTTGGGAATTTTAAGATTTTCGGCGTACTCGAAAACAATGTTATAGCGTTTCACACCAGAAATAGATTCGAGGCTACCTTGGTCAGTTTTGAAAATCTGCCCATAACCGAATGCTGTAGATACTATAAATAGTAGCAGCATATAAAATGGTTTTGTAGTAGTTGGCATGGCTATAAACATAAAATGCAGGTATTAAATATATTACCTGCATTCTACAATACCAAAGGTATTACTAAAAAGCTTTTTTCAGAATTAGCTTTGCCAGAGTTTTCGCTGTTTTGGCATAACCTTCACCTACTCTGCTTTCATTACTGTAATTGTTACCCCATTGGTCACCTGGAGCATTTTTGCTGCTAACTTCCAATAAGATATTGTCCTTATTAGCGGTTTCAACAAATTTTAGGTTGGTGGTTACCTTGGCGTGTTGTTTCATAATGCCCGCATCCCATCCCGGATAAAGCCAAACCGTTTCTACAATGAGTGTATATTTGGCGTCAGTCAAGTCTTCGGCAAAATACATGCCTTCTTTTTCTCCCAAGTACTTGTTTATCAACTCAAGGAATTTAGGATTCCAGATAAGTTCGCGACTTGAATTCCATGCTTTTTCCCATGTTTTTCCTTTGCCTCTTGCTTTCTCCTCAAGATCTGCAGAACGCTTGGAGATGTATTCCTCATTGGTAAAATTTTCTTTCATCAATTTCATGCTGTCATAATCAAATACCACATTAACTTCTTTTTGACCAGCAATAAAATCGAAGCTGCCCTGCTCAACTTTAATTTTCTGAGCATATACTGTGGTGCAAACTATGGCTAGGACTAGTGTAAGATACCGTTTCATTTTTCTAATTGTTATGGTTATACTTGGTGTTTAATGTTTTTGTGCAATTGGGGTTAACAGCCTTTTACAGAAATTAATCATCTATAGCGGCAAAAACCATTTGGCGAAATTTCCATCCAGTTTGGTCTCCGGTATTTCCCTGGGTTTGTTTCATGAGAACTCCAATGATTTGTTCCTTTGGATCTGCAAAATATTGTGTGTTAAAATAGCCTCCCCAGTCAAAAGTGCCTTCGCTTCCTTCTCCACCCAAGTCCTGTCCATGCTTATTGACCACGGCAAAAGCAAGTCCGTGATGTTTCGGTCCTCCAGCCCAAATGTTACCAATTTGATTCCCCATAATACTTTGAACGGTAGTTCTACTTAAAATTCGAACTCCATTCAATTCTCCCATATTCAGGTACATTTGAAGAAAAGTACCATAGTCTTTTGCTGTACTCGATAAGCCTGCTCCTCCTGAGAAAAAACGTTTGGCGCCCTTTATCGGATAGTCGGTATCGTAGAACGTAACCGGAAATCTTGTCCATTGTTCTGCTTTTTTTTCTTGAACTATTACCAGTCGTTTATGTCTGTCATCAGGAAGGTAAAACCAAGTATCGTTCATTTGTAGTGGGTCAAAAATGCGCTTTCTTAAAAAAGTGTCGAAGGGCATTCCTGAAACCACTTCTATGAAATACCCTAAAACATCAAGTCCCTCGCTATAGGTAAATTTCTCTCCGGGATTATGGTGCAAAGGCAGTTTGGCCAATTTCTTAACACTTTGTTCGATACTGATGTCTTCTGTGGTGAATAGATCTGTGATTCCAGCTTTAGCATATATTTTTTTGAATCGTTCATCACCATCGATTACTCCATAGCCCAGCCCAGAAGTATGGGTTATCAAATGACGAATTGTAATTTGATTTTCTGCTGGTTTCGAAGTATATGTTGAATCTGTCTCATTAAAACTGTCCAAAATTTGAGCTTCTTTGAAAGCAGGAATATATTTTGAAACAGGGTCGTCTAATTGAAATTTGCCTTCTTCCCAAAGTATCATAACAGCAGTTGATGTGATGGCTTTGGTTTGCGAAGCGATTCTGAAAATGGCATCTTTCTGCATTTCAGAACCGGTAGCATTATCGGCCATGCCATAGGCGTTGTGAAAAATTATTTTTCCGTTTCGAACGATTAAGGCAACTGCGCCAGGAATTTGGCCTAAATCAATTGCACTTTTTAGCATATGGTCAATTCGGTCAAGTCGCTCAGCAGACATTCCTTCTTCTACAGCTTGACCAGGCAATAGGGGGTTGGAATTATTGATTGATTTTGTTTGTGCTGATACAATGGAAATTAGGAGCAGTAGTACTAGGGTGAGCGATTGGTTCATAGGTCGTTGCCTTGTTTATGGTTTCTTTAAAAGTAAGAAAACTTTGTATCTAAATGGGTAATATTCGCGTTGTGAATATTGTTTTTTGGTTTATTTCGTACTTTCACAACATGTATAGAATTGGCAAAGCCGGTTTGATTGCAATAATATTTTCAAGATGTCTTTAATAGATAAAATAAAAAGTTTGGGAAGTATAAATACACTTTCTAAACACGAACAATTGGTGCACGGCATAATTGAGGCAATTGACATGGGTATACTGGTGGTAGGTGATCAGCTACCATCCATTAATCAAATGGTTAGTGAGTTGGGTTTTGCTCGAAAAACCATAGTCAAGGCCTACGAAGAATTGAAGCATCGAGGTCTAGTTGAATCTAAAAAGCTCAAAGGCTATTTCATCATCAGTCAAGAGACCAAGGTGACTTTAAAGGTAGCTTTGTTGATGTTTTCCTTTCAACGTTTTCAGGAGGAATTCTATAATACATTTCGCAAGGAACTCGGTAAACGTTTTCAAATCGATGTTTTCTTTCACCACAATAACCTTAGTATTTTTGAGACTATCTTTAATAATATTAAAGGGAAGTATGGTATGTATGTTGTTGCACCAATACCAGATGCGGCTGTACGTCCTTTATTGACGAGTATAGAACCTCAAAAATTATTGATAGTCGACCGTTTTTTAGAAATGCCAGATGACTATTCATATATTTCGCAGGAGTTTGAAGAAGCTACGTATTACAAACTGATCGAACTGCTACCGAGAATTCGAAAATACAAGAAATTTATTTTATTCTTTTCAGATGATAAGGATTATCCTCCAGGGATTTTGACTGCCTTTCAGCGTTTTGTTTCTGAGCATGAAATTGCTTCAAAGGTTGAGAAGGTGTATAAGGAAGGCGCAGTAAAAAAGGGAAATTTGTATTTTCTTATTAGTGATACGTATTTGTGGGAATTGCTGAGAGATTGCCGAAATAATGAATATGTAGTAGGCCAGGAGGTAGGTATCCTCTCGCATAATGATCATGTGGTAAAGGAAATAGTTTTTGGAGGAATCACAACCATCTCTTCTGACTTTAAGGAAATGGCTACAAGGGCTGCAGCACACCTCAAGAATCAAGGTACTACTCAAGAAATTGTCCCTCTCCATTTAATGAAACGCAATTCCTTATAAATTTTCAAGATGGGTACCTGCTCAGACTTTAGGCTAAATGCCACTGATTCTCCCAGTAACCTACTGCTAAAATACGAGCCGAGTGGGCATTTAAGCAGGCAATGGTAAAATGAACATTCTACAACAAAATTACAATTATCTAAGAATAGTTGATTATTTCTAGGTTAGATAATGAAATATCAATTTTTTTGTTATTTTTGATTAGTAGCATAGAATATCATAGCATTTATTGTATTGTTGAGTTAGTTTGGCAATTTTGAGTATGGAAAGGCCAAGTTATAAAGTTTATTTCTTGGCTTTTTATTTTTTGCTTGCTGGGGCATTCAAAGTACACGCTAACTTTAGTTTGGATTTTTGTTAAATTAAATGCGAATAAGCAAAAAAATTAAGGGATTTTTTGAATGAATTCCTATTAATTCATTATGTTTACTTAACAACTGGCAAGGATATCATATAATTAATGCGAAAAATGAAAATGGATATCAATAAAATTTGCAGAGAACCTAAACTTCTTGTAAAACACTAAAAATTCTTAACAACCCTAAATATCGAGATTATATGCTTCAACCTGGTTTATAATCATTATTAAAAATCAACTAATAAATAAACTAAATTTTTATGAACAACCGAGAACAACCTAGTAGAAGCCGAGTCTTGCGCAATTGTGCCTTCTTGGCTATTTTCATGTTTTTATTTACCGCCGTACAGGCCCAGGAAAAGACAGTCTCTGGGGTGGTTTCCGATGCTACCGGACCATTGCCGGGTGTTAGTATCGTCATTGACGGAACAACCCGCGGAGTGCAAACTGATTTTGATGGCAATTACACCATCGAAGTTCCCGATGAAAATGCGGTTTTGGTATTTTCTTTTATCGGATATTTAACACAAGAATTAAGCGTTGGTGCCAACACGTCTTTAGATGTTACCATGGAAGAAGATGTGGCAAAATTAGATGAGGTAGTTGTGGTAGGCTACGGTACGCAAAAGAAAGCAACTTTAACAGGTTCGGTATCTTCTGTGGGGGGCGATGAGTTGGAGCAAGCAAATTCCACCAATTTAGGTGCCGCCTTAGGGGGTAGGGTTCCCGGCCTTTACGTCGATACAGGCCAAGCCATACCTGGTGCCGATACACCGGCTATACGTGTTCGGGGTACAAATACCTTTAACAATTCTGGAGCATTGGTTGTAATTGATGGAATTCCAGATCGTGAAGGTGGTATTGCTAGAATCAACCCAGCCGATATTGAAAGTATCTCCGTATTAAAGGATGCCTCTGCGGCCATTTATGGTGCACGGGCAGCGAACGGCGTTATTCTAGTCACAACAAAAAGGGGTAAGGTCGGTGCCCCTACCGTGAAGATAAGTTCAACGGTCGGTACACAAAGCTTTACCAGAACCCCTGAAATGTTGAGGGGAGCCGAGTACATGGACTTGGTCAATGTACTTAATGTTTATAAACTACCTGTAAGTGAATGGGAATCCGCGCATGCCGGAAGAGGCGCTCCGTATACACGACAAGATAATGGTGAAGTCGTGAATCCAACATTTACAAACGATCGTATTGCAAATACCGAAGCTGGAAATGACCCATGGTTATACCCCGATACGGATTGGTTTGATGCGATTACCACCAAGGGTGCGATTGTATCTCGTCAGAATGCCCAGATTTCTGGTGGAACAGAGGATGTGCGATATCTGGCTTCTTTGGGCTACTTGACTCAAGAGGTTAACTTTAAGAATGCACCAAGACCCTATCGCCAATTTGACTTAAGATTAAACATCGATGCCAAGATTAGTGAATCGTTGAGCCTTGATGTTGGGCTTTATTCCAGACAGGAAAATCGGTATTCTAACACCAGAGGAGAGGCTAATATATTTGCGGATGCCATTCGGCAATATCCTTGGTTTCCTGCTTTCTGGCCATCGGGTGAGTTGGGTCCTGATATTGAAAACGGAAACAACCCTGCTGTTCGTGTTACTGAGAGTCCGGGCTACGATGATAGAAGCAACAACTTTGTACAAAGCAATATAGGTCTGACTTATAATGTTCCTTTTATAGAAGGACTCCAATTAAAAGGCTTAGTCTCTTACGATAAAGTGAATAGAGAAAGACGCTTATGGCAAAGACCATGGACCTTATTTACTTGGGATGGAGTAAATCGTGATTCTTCAGGATTGACGGAGGCACAAAGAGGACCGGGTGATCCAAGTCTGGAACAAGAGCATACCACCAAGACAGATTTTACGGCCACATTTACAGGGCAATATCAAAAAGAATTTGGTGATCATAGCTTTAGTTTGCTTGGGGGGGTGACCCGTGAGGAATCAGAACAACAGTTTTTCGAAGCCTTTAGACGCTTCTTTCTCTCAAGCGATCTAGCGCAGTTAGATTTGGGTGGTAATGAAGGTCAACGAAGTGCTGGTAATGGTTTTGAGATTGCACGTTTAAATTATTTTGGGCGTTTGAACTATGATTATAAGGATAAATATTTATTGGAATTCTTGTTTCGATATGATGGCTCATATCTTTTTCCAGAAGAAAATCGCTTTGGTTTCTTTCCAGGAGTATCAGCTGGTTGGGTAGCTTCTGAGGAATCTTTTTTCAAAAAGGCTTTGCCTTTCCTTGATTATTTTAAGCTGAGAGCTTCGTATGGTGAGTTAGGTAATGATCAAATCAATCCCTTTCAATATTTGAATGCCTACGAATTATCACAAACGGCATTAGACGGTATTGTAACAACAGCTTTTGAACTTAATGTCGCTAATCCAAATGTTACCTGGGAAACCGCAATTTCTCAGAACATCGGTTTTGATTTGCGAACGTTGAATAACAAGTTGTCTTTAAGTTTCGATTATTTTATAAATTCTCGGGAGGATATTTTAACTATTCCACTATTGACCTTACCTGATTATAGTGGTATCAACGCCCCACCAGTAAACATTGGAGAATTTGAAAATAAGGGTTACGAAGTAACAGTAGGACTTAACGGCGGCAGTGGAGATTTTACCTATAACCTGACTTTTAATTTCAGTAATACGAATAATAAAATTGTATTCTTCGATGAGCCAACTTTGGATGATCGTCCTTGGCAACGTCAGACGGGTGGGGAAATTGGTAGACCCTTGCTATACAAGTATGACGGTGTGTTCCGCAATCAAGCTGAAATCGATGCTGAAAGCCTTGACTATAGTGCAGTTACACCCGCTTTAAAGCCTGGAGACGCCCGAGTGGTTGATATCAGCGGTGATGGCGCGATAGGGCCTGAAGATAAAATTCGAACAGGTGGTAGTGCCTTCGCAGATACCCAATTTGGGTGGAATACCTCTATAAATTACAAAGATTTTGATTTTAGCATGTATTGGATGGGTGCAGGAGGAGGATACAGCAACTATGAGTGGTCGTTTATGTCGGGTACCTTGGCTAATGTACAACGTGATGTCAGAGATAGGGCTTGGTCTTTAGATAATCCAAATGCTTATGGCCCCAGATTGGCCGATAGAGGCGATCAGTGGTATTCAGGTCAGACCGATGCCTATTTGATTACACGCGATTTTTTCAGGTTGAAAAATATGGAAATAGGTTATACTTTTGACGAAGGTATGATTGAAAAGATTGGGGCTCAGAGTTTGCGTCTTTCGCTTTCAGGCACTAACTTGGCTACTTTTACCGACTATCCATTTGACCCAGAGGTTCTTCAAATCAATAACGATGATTTGCAGAACAACGACCCAGATGATACGGACGGAACAGTTGGTATCAGTGGTGGAAGAACCGCTAATGGTGGTATCTATCCCTTACTCACGACCATCAATTTGGGCTTTCAAATAACATTTTAAAAATAAAAATTGCTATTAACTTTTTAAACCTTTCAAATTATGAAGAAGAATATTTTAAAATTTGCATCCTGGGTGGTCTTTGCGCTGCTGATTGTAGGGTGCAATGACGACTTTTTAGAAACCCAGCCTTTGAGTCAGGCTTCTGAAACTAGTGTGTGGACGGATCAAAAATTGGCCGAGGCAGCAGTTTTAGATTTGTATCAAGGCACATGGGCAGGATCCCTTACGGAAGAGGAAACTACAGAGGCTTATACTGACCAGGCCGTGTTTACGCACCCAGGTAGGGGTGTTGATGGCTATACTGAAGGTAAGATGACGCCAGATCCTTCTACATTTTTAGATAGAGACTGGATGAGCTGGCCTGATTTATATCCCTTTGTGAGAGGAGCCAATGTCGCAATATCCAGATTGCAAGATAATGAGGCAGGTTTCGATAATGTTACCCTTGATCGCCTTCTTGGAGAGGCCTATTATATGAGGGGCTATTTTTATTCGCAATTGATGCGACAATACGGAGGAGTTCCCTTATTGCTTGAACCTCTTGATTTGGATAGTGAAGCCAATAACCCTAGAGCTACTTTCGCGGAAACGGTAAATCAAATTGTAGCGGATTTAGATCAGGCAATCGTTCTTTTGGAAGATGCCCCAGCAAGCAAGGCGAGAGCACATAAATTGACTGCCATGGCGCTCAAATCAAGGGTATTAACCCATGCTGCGAGTGATTTGCACGATCCCACAAAAAATTCAACTATTTCTACCATTGCAAGCTATAGCAATCCTGAATTGATTGGGTGGACTGGAGGTTCTCAAATAGAAAGATGGCAAGCGGCCAAAGCGGCTTCAAAGGCCTTGTTAGATGCTACCGATGGGTATAAGTTAGATTATTCAGCACCCGCATCTTTTGAGGAAGCCGTTCAAAATTATGAAGACATTTGGTTGCAAGGTGCTCAAAACCAAGATTTTATTTGGGGACGGATAGTGGATGAATTCGGTTTTAGCTCTAGAACCTACGACGGCGGTGATGGATGGGGTCAAGGTCCAGGTATGTTTGCCTTAAACCAAGGACCAAATGGCTATCATGAATGGGCTGGAACCACTCCTACCGAAGCTCTGGTCGAGAAATATGCGATGGCTGACGGTACGCCCTTTGACTGGAATAATCCTGCGCATGCGGCGGACCCTTATTCTGGTCGAGAGCCGCGATTATATTCTACAATTCTTTTCGATGGTGCTCCTTGGAAACCGAGAACGGATGATGTGGTTAAATTTGATCAATTTGATGAAATTCAAAGTGGTTTTTATACTTTTTCAGACGGTACTACAGTTAATGGGGTTGATACAAGGCAGGGTCCGATTGAAGATTGGAATGGTTCTCGAACGGGTTACTACTACAAGAAATTCTCTGACCCGAACCTCCCTGCTCAATGGCCAAATAACTTACAAAAGATAGATGCTCCCTTTATTCGTTATACTGAAATACTATTAAACTATGTGGAGGCTAGTATCGGTAGCAATGATGAGGGTGAGGCAATTGCATGGTTGAACAAATTGAGGTTTAGAAATGGCCTTCCGGAAGTAACTGCATCTGGAGACGAACTCTATAAGTTATATCAGCTTGAACGTGGTAAAGAAATGACCAATGAAGACATACACTTTTTTGACATGAAACGCTGGTTGATAGGTTCGGAATCACTTGATAAGCAAGTACAACAGGTGGTGGTTCAAGGTACTCAAAAAGCAGGCTCTACTATGACCCCTGAAAACTACAGGAGAGATACGGCCGAATTTGACTATACCTACACGCCTACCAATATTGTTTTCGAAAACCGCAGATGGGATGATAAAGTCTATTTTATGCCGATTGAACAATCGGAAATTAACAAAGACCAGTCTTTGATACAGAATCCCGGGTACTAATTTTTTGAATTAGTTTTTAACAAATATTTTCAATAACCCTTGACAGATATGTCAAGGGTTATTCTTATTTTACTGTTATTAGATTATTTCACTCGCTATGAAAAGATTTATTTATTTGATTGTTTTAACGGTTCTATTCCTATCCTGTAAAGAAAAAAAAGAACCTTCTCAACAACTATTCTCAAAATTAAGTGCTTCTGAAACCGGTGTCGATTTTAAAAATAAATTAAACGAAACCCATAAGTATAATTACTTCAGTTATCCATACATGTATTTGGGAGGAGGTGTTTCCGTTGGTGATATCAACAATGATGGCCTAGAAGATATCTTTTTCACCGGCAACATGGTTCCTAACAAATTGTACTTGAACAAAGGCGATTTACGTTTTGAAGATATTTCAAAAAGTTCAGGTATAGAAGGAGATGAAAGATGGTATGCAGGCACCACCTTGGTCGATATCAATCAAGATGGCTATCTGGATATTTATTGTTCTGTCAGCGGTAAAAACCCACCGCATAACAATGTGCTCTACATCAATAATCAAGATAATACATTTACTGAAAAAGCCGCTGAATATGGCATCGACCATGACGGACAAAGTATGCAATCCACTTTCTTAGATTATGACAAAGACGGTGATCTTGACCTGTATATCATCAACTACCCACCTACTAGCTTCATTGCTCCAGTAGAGTATTATGCCTATATGCAGAAAAATCATGAAATAAAAGATTCTGATAGGCTCTTTCGAAACGATAAGGGACATTTTACCGATGTAACTGTCGAAGCAGGTTTGAGTTCTTTTGGTTTAAGTTTGGGTGTTGTTGCCTCAGACGTCAATAATGATGGCTACCCAGATATTTTTGTTTCAAACGATTTTAACGCTCCTGATTTTTTATTCATCAACAATCAAGATGGTACTTTTACCAATCAAATTAATACCAGTCTGCAGCAGACATCCTTCTTTGGTATGGGTGCTGATATAGCCGATTTTAACAACGATGGTTATATGGATATCTTTCAGTTGGATATGTCGGCTGAGGATAATTTTCGTTCCAAAGCAAATATGTCTGCGATGGACCCTACCGCTTTCTATAATTCTGTGGACTATGGGTTGCATCATCAATATATGCAGAATTCGTTGCAAATGAACAACGGAAATGAATCTGGAGAAGTTCCACTATTTAGCAATATATCCCGTTTGGCTGGGGTCTCCTCAACGGACTGGAGTTGGGGAGGTCTCTTGGCAGATTTTGATAATGACGGATGGAAAGATCTCTTTGTTACCAATGGTATTCGAAGAGATGTGAACAATAAGGATTTTTATGCCAAATACCGTCAATTTTTTGATGATTTGGAAAACTCTCCCGATTATGAGAAAAAAGAGGAGGAAGCTGGGCTCCTAACAATACTCCAAGAACTACCCTCGGAAAAACTGAGTAACTATATGTTTCAAAATAATAAAGACCTTACTTTTTCAAAAAAAACAGAGGAGTGGGGTTTTGATGAAAAAACATTTTCGAACGGGGTGGCCTATTCTGACCTGGATAACGACGGAGATCTGGATTTGATCATTAATAATTTAGAAGATGTTGCCAGTGTATATGAAAATAAGAGTATTGCTAAAAATCAAGTTACTATTGACTTAAAGGGAGGTGATAAAGTTTTACCACATGGGAGTAGGGTGACTATTTACACAGCCCAAGGTATACAGACGCAGGAATTCAATACGGTACGGGGTTATTTGTCATCGGTCTCTCCACTTCTACATTTTGGCCTTGATGATGTGGAAGAGGTAGACAGTTTATTGGTGAAATGGCCAAATAATGAGATTACCAAACTTGTAAGACTAAAAGCGAACCAAAGACTCACGGTGAATTACAAAGAAGCGACTGGCGAAAAGCTTACAGGTCAGAATATTTTGGCCAAAACCAAACTTTTTAAAAATCAAGACACAACCAATCTTTTTAAACATAAAGAGAATCCTTTTAATGATTTTGCTAAGGAAGTGCTCTTGCCCCATAAAAATTCGACATTGGGGCCTTTGTTAGCGACCGGCGATCTTAATAATGATGGTCTAGGTGATCATATAGTAGGAGGGGCTGTAGGGCAATCTCCAGAGGTGTATTTACAAAACGAGACAGGTGATTTCAAAATTTTAAGTATACCAGATTTATCCGAAGACAAGTACTACGAAGATCTTGGTATTGTAATCTTTGATGCAGATAATGATGGCGATGAAGATGTTTATATCGCCAGTGGCGGCAATGAATTTGAAGTCAATTCATTGGGATATCAAGATCGTTTCTATGAAAATTTGGGCAACAGCCAATTTAGGAGAAACAAGGGGGCTATTCCCGATATACGAATTAGTGGTTTGGACGTTACTACATCTGACTATGACCAAGATGGGGATTTGGACTTGTTTGTTGGTGGAAGATTGATACCAAAGAAATATCCCTACCCAGCAGATTCATATATTTTAGAGAACGTTAGCACATCTTCTGAAATCAAATTTGTAGATGCAACAGACAATGTGCTACCCAAACTAAAATCCTTAGGCCTAGTAACGGCTTCAAGTTGGGTAGATTTCGACAATGATGGATGGGAAGATCTAGTCGTCGTTGGCGAATGGATGTCTATCAAGTTTTTTAAGAATGAAAAAGGAACCTTTAAAGACGTATCTGAAGAACTTTTACAGGGCAAGTCGTCTGGTTGGTGGTTTGATATCCAAAAGGGAGATTTTGATAATGACGGGGACCAAGATCTAGTGGTAGGAAATTTGGGTAAAAATTATAAATATCAAGCTAGCGAAACCGAGCCTTTTAAAATCTATCTCAATGATTTTGACGGTAACACAAGTCCTGATATTGTATTGAGTTACAAGAAAGGTGAAACCGAATTTCCAGTACGAGGCAGACAATGCTCATCTCAACAAATGCCTGCCATTAAAGCGAAATTTAAGGATTATAATTCTTTCGCCAGTTCTTCTCTAAAACAGATTTACACTACAAAGATGTTGGAGGAGTCATTGAGCTATGAAATCACCTCATTCGCAAGCGTTTATCTTGAGAACAAAGATGGCAAGTTTGAAATGAAACCCTTACCGCAGCTGGCACAGATTTCAAGTATTAACAAGTTTTTGATCGATGATTTCAATTCAGATGGTAATCTAGATGTCGTATTGGCAGGCAATCTGTATAATTCTGAAGTGGAAACCCCTAGAAATGATTCAAGCTTTGGACTGTATTTGCAGGGCGATGGAACGGGTGCTTTTATCCCAAAAACTATGATGGAATCAGGATTGAAAATCGTGGGCGATGTACGTGATATGGAGGTTCTTTCTATACAAGGCAAGAAGCATCTCTTGGCGGTGAAAAACGATGCAAAGGCACAGTTGATTAGGGTAAATTGACATTCTCTGAGAAGCTGCCATCTAATACGGTTTGGAATCAACAAGGTATTTTGAAAAAATGAAAAAAAAAAGTTCCTTTTAAATAGTATACTACTTTTAGTAGTACTTCTATTAGCTGTCTTGGTTTATCATTGCAAGAATCCAAAAATAGAATCAGAGTATGTAAGTCCTGATATTTTGGCCACCCATTCAAATGGCGACCAATTTGTCGGATCTGAAACTTGTTTGGAATGCCATGCTGACATTTATGCTGCTCATATTAAAACCGCTCATTTCAATACTTCCGCCCCTGGAAATGCTGAGAGCATAAAAGGTAATTTTGAAGCTGGTTCAAATATCTTGGATCTCGAAAGTGTTACTTTCAAATTACGTTCAAAAGGTGATTCTTTTTATCAGCATACGGAGATTAAGAATAGGCTGGTAAAGAAACCAGCTGCTAGATTTGATATAGTCATTGGTTCTGGTATTAGGGGACAATCGTACCTGACTTGGGATGAGAATCAATTATTTCAACTACAAACATCGTATTACACACCAACAAATAGTTGGGTCAATAGCCCTGGATTTCCCTCCTATAGCATTGAAAGACCAGTTCGTGAAGCTTGTATAAAATGCCACGTCACTTTTGCTAAAACCAAGGACTATACAGGGCAGGGCAATACCTATGACAAAAGTCAAATGATATTCGGTATAGACTGTGAAAGATGTCATCGGCCAGCGGCAAAGCATGTTGCTTATCATAAGAATAATCCCTATGCTGAAAAGGCAAAATTTATGATGAAGTATGATACCCTGTCAAGACAACAAAGTCTTGATGCATGTGCACAATGTCATTCGGGCTTGCGTGGTCTCACACTAAAGGGTAATTCCTTTTCTTTCCTTGCTGGGTACAACTTGAATGAATACGCACGAAATTTCGATACAGGTAATCAGAATACCAAATTGGATGTACATGGCAACCAATACGGACTACTAATAGAAAGCCAATGTTTTAAGCAAGCTAAATCGATGGACTGCGCTACGTGTCATAACCCCCATATAAAGCAAAGGGGAAATACAGCCTACTTCAATCAAAAATGCATAGGGTGTCATTCTGAATCTGTCGTATGTACCGCAGCATCAAGCAGTGTGCAACTTGTAGGAAACAATTGTGTTGCCTGCCATATGCCTACAACCCCATCTACATCCATGACCGTGCAATTGGGTAATGATAGTCTCGAAACCGCTTTTAACATACGAACGCATTTGATAGGGATTTATTCCGATGCAAATTGAACAGATCGTAGCATTTAAAAGAACTTAACGATATTTCCGTCTAAATACAGATAAATTTGAAATAATAGCATAGAATATCATACCTTGCACCTGCCTATTATAGCCCGTCATTGAACCTCAAAGTTTGGTGGGGTTTCACAGGGTTATTTGAGGCGATGTGCTCAAGACCAGAATTTGAAAAGTATTTTACCAATGATGGGTTCCTTAAACAAAACCAAATTAGATATCAGTATTCATGGAGCTGAATCAAATGTGGACGTTTCTTTAAAGGAAATGGCTTCCAAAGATGGTATTTTCATTTGCGATTTCGAGCTTAATTCCAACACACCTTTATACCCGAACCCGATTACTCTCAAATGGAAGATTCCCAGCATAAACGTAAAAGGCGTATGGAAACCCACAACTGATTTTTCAAAACGTATTCAAGCGGATTGGGAGCTCGATCATATGGAATCTAGAATTTCTATCGATGCACCTGTGATTGCTCTTTTTGGTCATGATGATTCGAATGTGTTAACCTTCTCATGTTCTAACCCGATCAATACACTGGAGATGAATGCCCGATTGTGTGAGGAGGACAATCACTTCTACTGTCATATCACTTTTTTTTCCGAACAAGAACAAGAACTACGGCAATTCAAAGCGCAATTGCGTATAGATTTTAGAACGCTACATTTTTCCCATTGCCTTAAGGAGGTATCAAAATGGTGGGAAACTTTTGATGAATTACAACCTACCCCGGTACCTGAAATCACAAAGAAACCCATTTACTCTACTTGGTATCAGTTTCATCAGAATTTGGAAGAGGCGGCACTAATTGCTGAGTGTAGGCTTGCCAAAACTATGGGTTATGAAGCAATCATCATAGATGACGGTTGGCAGACCAATGATTCAAATCGGGGATATGACTATACTGGTGATTGGCAACCCGATCGCTTTCCTGATATGGAAGGCTTAATCGATAAGGTTCATAAAACCGGAATGAAAGCGGCGATTTGGTATTCAGTACCTTTTTGTGGCAAAAAATCAACTGCTTATCAAAAGTTCAAAGGTAAATTTTTGACCGAAGAACATCGATGGGCACCGGTTTTTGACCCTCGTTATCCCGAAGTTCGTAAACATCTCATTGACCTATACACCAATGCACTAAAAGATTGGAATTTAGATGGGTTCAAACTTGACTTCATTGACGATTTCCATTTGTATGAATCCACTCCTTTGGGTAAAGAGAATGGCCGTGATTTTGCCTCAATCAACGAAGCAGTTGATCGACTTTTAACGGATGTCATCTCACAATTAAGGGCCATAAAACCGGAAGTTTTTATTGAATTCCGTCAAAAATATACCGGGCCAGCGATGCGAAAATACGGCAATATGTTTCGCGCATTTGATTGCCCAGGCGATGCGGTAATGAATCGTATTCGAATTGCGGATATTAGAATGCTATCTGGAGATACTGCCGTACATGCCGATATGATTACTTGGCACAATGACGAAACTGTAGAAGTTGCTGCTCTTCAATTGATAAACACCCTTTTTGGAGTGCCACAGTTGTCAATTAGGCTTCAAGATGCTCCTAGTTCACATATCGAAATGGTCAAGTTCTATACGAGCTATTGGAATGCGCATTCAGATACTTTATTGAACGGTAGTTTTGTTCCTTCCAAACCTTTGGCCAACTACCCAACGCAACGGGTTTCAAAAGATAGATCTACGATAATTGGCGTGTATCAAGATATGGTTGTATCGTTGGAAAATGCCGACCATTTTATTCATATCCACAATGCACAAATTGCGCATGGTATTGTCATTCGAAACAACAAAGACCTCGGAATTTATCAATGTAAAATTTTTGATTGCATGGGTAATCTGATTTCTGATGCAAATTTGGACCTCAAAAAAGGACTTATGGAAATACCTATCCCGCCATGTGGTATTTTAACCGCTGAAAAAATAGGGCATGTTCTCCTATAGTTTCGACCATGTGGCCATTCAAGTTGTAAATATGGGAAAGGCCTTAGATTGGTATAGGAACATTTTGGGCGGAACCGATGAAGAAGAAAAATATGCTTCCCTAAAACATGGAGCATCTCGATTGGAATTCATAGGAGATTGTGTCACCCCACATATAAAACTCATCGTTAAAAGGCCTTTTTTTAGCTAGATGATTGCCAGGAAGTGGAAAATGTGTAAATCGCCTTGTCAAAGGAAGTAACAAAAGCATTCCGATTCTTCGGCCTCCTTTGGAAATAAAATCAAGGAGACTCTGACCCAGGCAACAATATTCTTGAGTTTATTCAATGGTTCAATAAAAAGTAATCGCTATATTTCATTATGACCGAACGAGATAGAATGGTGAAAGGCTTACCATATAACCCTTACGACAAAGCGTTGATTCGGGCAAGAGGTAGAGCACGGCAAATACTCCGAAGAATAGCCGAAATTCCTGAAGATAAAGAACGCCAACGCAAACACTTCTTTAAAGAACTTTTCGCCGAAACCGGACAAAGGTTTCTTATTGAAAATCCCTTTATCTGTGATTATGGTAGTAATATTTATTGGGGCGAAAACGCCTATGCCAATTTTGGATGCATTATATTAGACGCTGCCCCTGTTTATATCGGCAAAAATGTTATGTTGGCACCAGCTGTCAAAATTTTTACCGCAACACACCCTGTTGAGCATGAAGCCCGCAATTCGGGTATTGAATTTGCGAAAGAGATACGAATTGGAGATAATGTTTGGGTTGGTGGCGGTGCAATTATTAACCCAGGGGTAACCATTGGAAATAATAGCGTTATTGGCTCAGGAAGTGTCGTTACCAAAGACATTCCCGAAAACGTGGTTGCCGCTGGTAACCCCTGTCGCATTATTCGCGAGATTAAAACGCATTAAGTAGCAACTAAATCAACATTTTTTATGGGAACATTATCGATTTTATCATTTATTGGCTTTACCCTTTTGGTAGCTATTATTGCCTGGTGGTCTACCCGATCAACAAACGAGCGGTCTGCAGATGGTTTTTATCTTGGAGGACGTAGTTTAGGCGCTATTACCATTGCAGGATCCTTGCTTTTGACCAATCTTTCTGCTGAGCAAATAGTTGGCCTAAATGGACAAGCGTTTACCGAGGGTATTTTAGTAATGGCATGGGAAACTCTGGCAGCTATCGCCATGATATTGACCGCCATAGTACTGCTGCCCAAATATATGAAAGGCGGTATTACCACCATTCCACAGTTTATTGAAAGCAGGTTTGATACGCAAACCAAGGCCATTTTATCGGTGTTGTTTCTATTCGCTTATAGTCTGGTGCTGTTGCCAACCATTTTGTACTCAGGTTCGTTGGCATTTAGTTCTATGTTCGATTTGCCGAATTTATTGGGTTTAAGTCAAAATGCTACCATTTGGGTTTGTGTATGGAGTATTGGTATTATAGGTTCTATTTATGCCATCTTTGGGGGGTTAAAAGCCGTAGCTGTCTCTGATTTGATCAACGCTATTGGGTTGCTTATAGGAGGAATATTGATTCCTTATTTTGGATTAAAGCTAATTGGAGATGGCAGCATTGGAGATGGGCTAAGTACGTTGTGGAATGATCATCCAGAGAAGTTCAAGCTGCAAGGTGAGGTAGACTCATCTATTCCTTTTGGAACGATTTTCACAGGTATGATCCTTGCGCAAATGTACTACTGGGGTACCAATCAATCTATTTTACAAAGGGTATTCGGTGCAAAAAGTTTAAAGGAAGGCCAAAAAGGGGTTATTCTTGCGGCATTGGTGAAGTTTTTAATTCCAGTAATTGTTGTTTTGCCCGGGGTTATAGCATGGCATGTTTTCGACGGTAGTTTGGATAAGCCTGATTTAGCATACCCTGAGTTGGTGCGTATAGTATTGCCTCCTGCATTGCTTGGGTTTTTTGCAGCGGTATTATTTGGTGCAGTATTAAGCTCTTTTAATAGCTTGCTGAACAGCAGTGCCACCTTATTTGGGTTTGACCTTTATAAATACTGGTTTAAACAAGATGCCACGGAGACGCAGACGGTAAAAGCAGGAAAACGTTTTGGGCTTGGTTTGGCGGCGGTGTCAATGAGTATCGCTCCATTTATTGCGTTAGCTCCAGACGGTCTTTTCGCTTACATACAAGAATCATTGGGAAGTTTGAGTGTGCCCATTTTTGCCGTGGTAGTTGTGGGTATTTATACCAGAAAAGTGCCTGCTTTAGGAGCTAAAATTGTGCTTACTGCTGGGGTATTGATGTATTTGCTAAGTCAGTTTGTACTAAGCCCGATCTTTGTAGATGGTGCGCTGGCTCAGGCTGCGGCTGAAGGTGTAACAGATGCAAAAGCCTTAAGCGTGATAAAAGCAGAAGCTTATCCGCATTTCTTGCACATTATGGGTATTCTGTTTTTAGTTAATGTCGGCATAATGCTGTTGGTAGGTAAACTAAAACCAAAAGAAACCCCTTATGTAGAAATGGTAACCGATGAGATTGATACCACCCCTTGGAAGTATGCCTTACTTGCAGGAGGAATTATTACGGTACTGGTACTGAGTACCTATCTGATTTTCTAAAAATACCGAGAATAAAGAATAGCTTCAAAACCGAAGTACAAGGCCCATTCGACCTGGCCCGAAGTTGAGGTTCCAGCTTAGTTGTTTACTATCGGAATTGTATTTTTCATCATACTTTTTATCTAGGTATCGATCTATCGATTCTACGGTAAAAATGCTGATAGCTACGCTTAGTACAACATCTGATAACCAATGTTTACCTTCCCATAATCTTGAAATTGCAGGTATAGCTCCCAATGTGTATATGCCAGTTTTAACCCAGGCGTTTTTGAACTGCTTTGCAATAGCATGTGCATTCGTCATAGCCATAATAGCGTGCCCAGATGGAAATGAATGAAAATTCTTGTCTCCGGCCCAAAGCGGATTAAAGGTATCTTTCGAAAGTTCGCTTAAGGGTCTGGCCCGACCCACAGCAGATTTTACAATTTGCTGTAAAAGGCCCGCCGTTGAGGCCGATGAAATAAGAAGCACTCCTGTTCTACGTAGTTTTTTGTTTTTGGTAATTAACCCAGCGGTGTAAACCAAGCCTGTAATCATATAATTGTTGGATGGTTTTCCATATTCAAAACCGTAGTCTCGAATGATCTTTGGAACATCCTCTCGTATTTTTCGGGCAGATTTTGAAGTTGAATCGTCAAACAAGTAGGCTGTACCGGTTCCTATAACCGTGATTCCAAAATCACCCCATTGATCACCTTTCCAATGTAAAGGTCTTGAATAGGCATGGCCCATTCCTAAGAAAACATTACCCATGTCATAGGTGAACATGTTCCAACGTGTTTCTAAGGTATCAACGGCTGCGTTTTGCGCGCATAATTGCACGCAGTAAACAAAAAGGATAATGGTAAAAAGCTGTTTCATAGCAGATGGAATAAGTATGAAGTTAGGGGTAAACAGAAATTAATTAGAGCCATTTGCCAAAACAGGAAATTCAATTGTCTTGTAGAAATCGTTCAATATGGCTTCTTTTTCGAAATTCTCCCAAATTAGCATTTGTCTATTGTTTTTTGGTCGTTCAACCCATGTATTATTAATAAAAATTGGTGCCGGAATACTTTTTGTTTCCGCCCATGAGCTATTTTTTAAGATTGCCAGCGCCACCATGTCAAATAGAGGACGCGATGAATTTTCATTTTGGGCAATATGTGCCTCATCAAAAATATGGGTAAAAAGATTTACCGAATAATCACCAAAAGTCTCGAAGGTGCCTCCATGTCGTCCCGTTATGGGTGCGGCGGCTTTAGGCCCTAGACCCGGCATTTTTTTATTGATTTCATCTTGGGTAACGGCCACGGCGTCTGTTCCAGAAGGTTCACCATAGCGTACGGTGACCATCTCAAACGGAACCTTACTGTTTAATACATAGTTCATTGCAATGGTATCGTTGTCTTGATTGTATTCGCCAGGAGCGGGGTAATTACTTCCTAACCAGACTATTTTTGTACGGTTAGCAAAAGAAGGATCTTTCTTTAAGGCTAAGGCGATATTCGTTAGTTTTCCAACCGCAACAATAATGACGGTATCTTTTTTCGTTTGCTCAAGAATAAAATCAACCCCTTCTTGTCCATCATAAGAATTGGCATCAAAGTTTTGGGCAATGGTTGCAAAATTTCCTTCCGCACCTTTTAATAAGGGAATAGAATCTTTCAAGTTACACAATTGCATCACCCTTTCCGCCTCATCATAATGCCCTTGTATGCCTTTTCCATTTATGGTGGCATTGACCGTAATACCCCTTACATCAAAGGTGTTGCCGTTTAGCAATAGATAAGCAAGAGCATGTTGGTCATCGAGCTCGTTATTGGCATCGGTATCAAAAATCAATTTTATTTTAGGAGACGATTGTACTCTGGTTTTTGTCTCTTCAGATACATTTTTTGTTGTATTGTCCTTGCAGGAAGAAATAAGAAGCACTAATGTACATAGAGCAAGTATCGTAAGGCCTTTCATAGGAAGGTGATTTTCAGGAAAATTACAAAATAAATGCTTGCGAAAGCCCCTAGAAATAAATCTGTTGAGCGAGGCGGAAGGTATTCGCATGTGCCTCCACGATGGTTTTGATTTCTGGGGAGTAGCCACCACCCATACTACATTGCACGGGAATTTGATGTTTATGACAGGTTTCTAAAACAAACTTATCACGTTGTCTACAACCTTCGAGAGTCATGCTCAAGGTTCCAAGTTTGTCTGTTGCGATGACATCTACGCCACAGAGGTAGAAGATAAAATCGGGCTGTTCATCATAAATTAATTTCGGTAAGGTTGTTTTTAAGATGGATAAATATTCAGTGTCACCAGTGCCTTTTTCTAAGGAAACATCCAAATCGGAAACTTCTTTTTTAAAGGGGTAATTGCTTGATCCATGCATAGAAAAGGTAAAAACCGAAGCATCATGCTGAAAGATTTCTGCTGTACCATTTCCTTGATGTACATCCAGGTCCACAATCAGTATTTTTTCAGCGAATCCTTTGGTTTGCAGGTAACGCGCGCCTATGGCTTGGTCGTTCAACATACAAAAAGCTTCTCCACGATTGGTGTAAGCATGGTGGGTACCCCCAGCAATATTCATCGCTATACCATGCTGCAAGGCATATGTACAAGCTTTTAGAGTGCCATCTGCTATAATACACTCACGTTCGACCAAGTCTTCGGTAAGTGGGAAACCGATTTTCCTAGCCTCCTTTGGCGGAATTTTAATGTTCAGAAGGTCATAAAAATATTCAGGATCATGAACCGCGACGATGTATTTGTCATTCGGAATTTCGGGCTCGAAAAAGTTTTCAGTTGTACAGGTACCTTCATGCACGAGTTGCCTGGGTAGCAAATCGTATTTCAACATGGGAAAACGATGCCCATCGGGTAAGTGATGTTTGTAAATGGAGTGATAGGCTATTTTGAGCATATGGACCTCCTATTTCTTATGCAACTTGAGTTGAATTCGTTTTCGCGGGATATCCACAGACAAAACTTCTACAATAATCTGCTGATGCAGATGTACATGTTCGTTAACATCTTTCACAAATGTATCGGATAAATTGGAGACGTGAATCAGTCCGCTTTCCTTGATTCCGATGTCTACAAAACAACCAAAATTTGTAATATTATTTACGATTCCAGGAAGCAATTGTTGATCTCGTAAATCGGTAATGCTGCGTACATTTTGGTCGAAGGTGAAAACTTTTGCCTTTTCGCGGCGGTCTAGTCCTGGTTTTTCGAGCTCCTCGACAATATCTTCTAGTGTCGGTAGACCTACTGTTGCAGTGCAATATTTTTGCAAATCGATTTGATTTAGTTCGCTTTTGTTTCCGATCAAGTTAGGAATAGCGATCGCTCTGTTCTTGGCCATCTGTTTTACAATGCCATAGCTCTCGGGGTGCACTGCAGAATCATCTAAGGGATTCTTTCCGTCTTTTATACGAAGAAATGCGGCTCCTTGTTCAAAGGCTTTTCCGCCCAAACGCGGCACCTTTTTTATAGTAGCCCTATCTGTGAAAGCCCCATTATCATTTCTATACGCCACAATATTTTCGGCCAATTTTGGGCCGATACCCGATACATAACTTAGGAGAGAAACACTAGCGGTATTGATGTTAACCCCAACGGAATTTACGCAACTTTCAACAACAGTATCTAGGGAAGTTTGTAGTTTATTTTGATCGACGTCATGTTGGTATTGCCCAACACCAATTGATTTGGCATCTATTTTCACCAATTCTGCCAAAGGGTCGGCAAGCCGACGCCCAATAGAGACCGCCCCACGAACGGTAACATCGTAATCAGGAAATTCTTCGCGTGCAATTTTCGAAGCAGAATAGATTGAAGCGCCCGCTTCACTCACCACATAGACCGCTACAGTATTTTTAAAATGGATACGCTTTACCAACTGCTCAGTTTCTCTTGAGGCCGTACCATTTCCTATGGCAATAGCTTCAATCTTGTACGCATCACATAGGGAGCTTATTTTTTTGATTGCCTCCGAACTCTTGTTTTGAGGTGCATGCGGATAAATGGTTTCATTATGCTCCAAGGCGCCCTGGGCGCTTAAACAAACAATTTTGCAACCCGTACGAAAACCCGGATCGATGGCGAGAATTCGTTTTTCCCCCAAAGGCGCCCCCAATAGTAATTGCTTTAGGTTTTTGGAAAATACCTTGATGGCTTCGGCGTCTGCTTTTTCTTTGGCCAATTTTAATACCTCATTAGATAATGAGGGATATAATAGCCTTTTGTAGGCATCTTCTAGCGCCATACGAATATGCGGTGTGCAAGAATTGTTCGATTTGATAATGCGTTCAGCTATTTTAGATATCATGTAGGCATCATCGATTTCAATCTTGACCCGTATAAAGCCTTCATTTTCCGCGCGTAGTATGGCTAACAATCGGTGAGATGGGCTGCGTTTTAATGCTTCACTCCAATCAAAATAGTCTCTGAATTTTTGCGCTTTTTCATCCTCTTTTTTAGTCGAAATCACTTTTGTTGTAAGCATTGCCGACCGTTCCAATTGATTTCTTACTTGGTTGCGTATGGATATGCGTTCGTTCAGCCATTCCCCAATAATATGACGTGCACCAGCTAGTGCTTCTTCCTCGGTTAGCACTTGGTCGTTCAAATATTGAGCGGCTATATGGTTAATACCCCCTTCGTTTTGGGCCATAATGATTTTGGCTAAGGGTTCCAACCCCTTCTTTCGTGCGGTCTCTGCTTTGGTCTTTCTTTTTTTCTTAAAAGGGAGGTACAGATCTTCAAGCGTTGTTAAATTCTCAGAACTTTCAATTTTTCGCTGGAGCTCGGAGGTCAAAGCATCTTGCTCTTCAATAGCCTTTGTAATAGCTATTTTTCTTTTTTCCAAGGTTTCGTACTCGGTTTTGAACTGTACAATCGCACCTATTTGTACTTCATCAAGATTGCCCGTTTTCTCTTTGCGGTAACGTGATATAAAAGGTACAGTGCAGTCTTGGTTGAGGAGTTCGACCGTATTTTTTATACCCTTTTCGGGGAGTTGGGTATGTTTGGTTATATAGGATATGAGATTCATAGGATAATGGAGATTTTCCTGTCAAGTGCATTAGAGGCCCGTTCCTATTCTTACGTTTGCGACAGCCTTTGAAATTACATTTTTAAAGCACGATCTTTAACTTATCCCCTCACCATTACCAACCCCATCTTCATCAGGGTTGACGAAGACCAATTTGCCTTCGGCATTTTCAGTCATGAGAATCATGCCTTCACTTTCTACACCCCTTAAGGCACGAGCTGCGAGGTTGATTAAAACGGTAACTTTCTTACCCACAATTTCTTCTGGAGCAAAGCTTTCAGCAATACCAGAAACAATGGTTCGAATATCTAGACCTGTATCTACTTTAAGAACCAATAGTTTTTTTGTCTTGGCCATTTTTTCGGCCTCAACTATGGTTCCAACACGCATATCCAATTTGGTAAAATCATCGAAGGTAATGGTGTCTTTTTGTGGCATAAGTTCCTTATTTGCGTTCTCGTTCAATTTCTTGGTGGCTTCAAGTTTGTCTAACTGTGCCTGTATTTCAGTGTCTTCAATTTTTCGGAAGAGGAGTTCAGCTTTGTTGATTTGGTGGGCCGGAGGGAGGAGCGTTTCTTTTACAGAAACGTCTGCCCAACTGTTGTCGATACGCGTCGCTAACAGCGAATCACTCAAATTGAGATTGAGGATTCCTTTTAACTTTTCAGAAGTAAAGGGCAGAAAAGGTTCGCTTAATACTGCAAGCCCAGTAGCGATTTGAAGGGCTACGAACAGGATTGTTTTTACCCGTTCTTCATCTTCTTTGATAACCTTCCAGGGCTCCTCATCTGCCAGGTATTTGTTTCCAAGGCGTGCCAAATTCATGAGCTCTTGGCCTGCCTCACGAAAACGGTAGCGTTCTAAGGAACTTGCTATAACTTCTGGAAATTTTCGGAGCTGCGCCAAGGCTTCCGTGTCAGCTTTTAATAAATCTCCTGCTGCTGGTACCTGCCCGCCATAGTATTTATTGGTCAAGACCACCACACGATTGACAAAGTTTCCGAAAATGGCTACCAACTCATTGTTGTTTCTGGCTTGAAAATCTTTCCAGGTGAAATCGTTGTCTTTGGTTTCAGGTGCGTTCGCTGTTAAGGTATACCGCAACACATCTTGCATGTTTGGAAATTCCTGTAAATACTCATGCAGCCAGACAGCCCAGTTTTTTGAGGTGGAGAGCTTGTTTCCCTCTAAATTCAAAAATTCGTTCGCAGGCACATTTTCAGGCAAAATGTAACCACCATGTGCTTTTAAGATCGCAGGAAAGATGATACAATGAAAAACGATATTGTCTTTCCCAATAAAGTGAACCAATTTAGTGTCATCAGATTTCCAATAGGGTTCCCAATCTTTTCCTTCACGTTCGGCCCATTCTTTGGTGGAAGAAATATACCCTATAGGAGCATCGAACCAAACGTATAGCACTTTGCCTTCACCACCCTTTACGGGTACAGGAATACCCCAATCGAGATCGCGGGTAACGGCCCTTGGTTTTAGTCCATCGTCGATCCAGCTTTTACATTGACCGTATACATTGGGTTTCCAGTCAGATTTGTGCCCGACTAAAATCCATTCCTTTAGAAAATCTTCATATCTATCCAAGGGTAAGAACCAATGTTTAGTTTCTTTCAGACTTGGTACAGCACCAGAAATGGTTGATTTCGGGTTAATCAGATCTGTAGCGTTTAGGGTAGTTCCGCAGTTTTCACATTGATCTCCGTATGCCTCTTCATGTCCACAATTAGGGCAGGTACCCACTACATACCGATCGGCCAAAAATTGTTGGGCCTCTTCATCATATAACTGAGCGGTAGTTTCTTCTATAAAATCTCCTTGTTCATGTAGCTTCTTGAAAAAGTCTCCAGCGGTTTTATGATGAATTTCACGGGAGGTACGCGAATAATTGTCAAAGGTTATTCCGAAATCTTGAAACGATTGGCGAATGATTGCATCGTAGGTGTCAATGACTTCTTTGGGTGTTATGCCCTCTTTTTTAGCCTTCATTGAGATGGCAACCCCATGCTCATCGCTTCCGCAAACAAAGGCTACATCATTGCCTGTCATACGCAAGTAACGCGCATAGATATCGGCAGGAACATATACGCCAGCCAAATGCCCAATATGAATGGGTCCGTTAGTGTAAGGTAAAGCCGCGGTTATCGTATACCGTGCTGGAGATTTTTGGTTTTGCGCCATGGAAGGAATAGAATGAGCCGCAAAAATAAAGATTTTTAATTCGAATCGGAGATAGTTTTGAAATAGGTCGGTAGATAAATCTCCGAGAAATTATAAAATGTTCGTTTGAGTGCAAAAAAAAGCCTCCGATGTATTGTGGGTACAATCGAAGGCTTCGCATAAAGTGGGGGTAGATTTAGGGGACGAAATTCGTACTCATCACTACGTATATTCTAGGCCACCATTACCGATTTGGCCATTTTTTGATTCTGAACATCGATGCGATAGATATATTTACCGGCAGCTAAGTGTTGTGGTACCCGCTCACGGATATTGATTTCTACTTGACCTTCTAACATCATCTCGTTGTAGACGGTACCCACGAGTTGCCCCAAAATATTGAACAGTTGAATATCAACGTGGGCGCTAAAAGGCATTTCTAAATAGATATGCGGATTCTCATCTGTTGGATAAAAAGGTTTGTGCACAATAGCATCCAACAAACTCGGATCAAAAGGTGTGGGGTCGGTAGGTTCTCCCCCGGGTGGGGTGACATCGCCATCACTATACACTATATCTGGAAATTCGATGCCGCTGCAGTTGAATCCCAAATTTACTGGTGCATAGGGGTGATCTAATAAATGTTGTTCCACTATAGGAATATCAACGCACAGCCATTCAGCGAGAACAGTTGCATATAAATCTCTAAAGTCCATAGTGTATTCCAAGTTTCCACGGCCATCAGGGTTGTCAAGTGTTGGATGTTCACCAACGAAAGCACTGCCGTTCAATCCTGATCCAAAGAAGAGGGTTGGAGCTGCTTTACCATGATCGGTTCCGTTTGAACCATTTTCAAAAATTCGCCTTCCGAATTCCGAAAAGGTCATACTCAACACTTTATCGTCTTGTTGTGTAAAGCCTAAATCATCATAAAAGTTATCAACGGCTACCGATAGGTTGGTCATTAAACGCTCATGAGCCAACGGCTGATTGCCATGGGTGTCAAAACCTCCCATTGAAATCATATACACTTTGGTACCTAGGTTTCCTTTAATAAGTCGTGCTAAAAGTGCTAACTGTCTTGCAAAATTGTTGTCTTGGTACTCCACTTGATTCTGACCGCGTAACCAGGCTTCGTGAATCGTTCCTGCATACTCATTGGTAACATTAGAAACACCTCTTAGATATCGTAGTTGATCGCCATACATACAATCATCAAATAGCGCCTCATCAACGGAGTATTGCAATCCTGTCTCGGCGATTTCTTCTAGTTGATCTATATTATTGGTGACAAATGCATAGTTGGTCTCTTCTCCTTCAAAAACTAGGCTTCCGAACTGACCAATCTGTATTGCAGCAGGTCCTTCTGGTCTACTTCCTGGAAAATCTGATAAATAATCGGGGAAGCAATGTTCGAAATGTCTTCCCATCCATCCTGTATTCAATCCGCTAAAACCTGTAGTGGTCAAATCTGTGTTGGCAAAGATATCTGAACCTGTGAAGTGAGATAAACTTTGACCTTCATAACCGACTCCATGAACAGCCTTGAATTGACCATCGCCCCACATGGGTTGTAAAGCGCTCATATAAGAAGGCACTCCAAACTCATCAGTAAGTTTTAAAACCTTACTTTCGGGAATATAGATATTTGGTCTGGCAGTAGCATAAGAATCGTATTGTTCGATAGGAATAACGGTACTCAAACCATCATTTCCGCCTGACAGGCGAATCAATATTAAGATATTGTCTGTTTCTGCATCTGCGATTGCAGAGGTTAATGGTGAAGGGGCAGAAGCGGTAAGCATGTTGCTACCCAACATCATTGAACCTGAACCGGCAATTCCTAAAGCTTGTAAAAACGAGCGCCGGCTCCATTGCTTGTGTTCGGTATCGTGGCCTTCATGTTCGAGACCTTTATATGGGGTTAAATCTTTATCGTGAGTATCGCACATAGTAGTAGGTTTATTTTAGTTGATATTCAGGTTGTCTAGAAAGGTAAGTTAATAACAAGAACACTTGAAATGGTGCTTGAGGCCATGTTGCCAAGGTCCAGGTTTCATCATTCCCTCCTTCATAGTACGTGGGGTCAATATCACTTCGGAATGCTGCGAAAGCTAGTTGATATTGCGACTCATTCAGCAATCCCTTAGGAAGTATGAAATCAATTATAGGTCTTGCTATGACATCAGGATTGTTACTGGTTAATCCGTCATTTCCGGTAATGTCTAGCCCGAATGTTCTGAATTGTTCGTTATCACCCTGATAGAAACTATCAAGCACATCTTCCATAGTTAGCCATCGGCCGATCATAAAATTGGTATTAATCCAACTTCTATCTCTTTGCCAACCCGCTACGTCAACTGGGTCGAACAACCTTTGACTAAGAAGACCACTATAGTTAATCATAGTAGCTACGGTGGTATCTGAATAGGCAAAATCGGTTTCCTTCATTATATTAAAGTAAACGTCATATGGACTCTTAATGATCACACCTAGGGCGTCATCGTCATAAAAATGCTCACTTTTAAATAATTGAGACAAGACAGGAGCGAGTTCAAAATTGGCGCCTACAAAGGTGGCTGCCATACCTGATATTATTGTTTGCGCATTTCCGGCATCGTCTCTAGAATCAGGATGCACAAAAAATTCGTACAATTTTCTACAGATAAATTCCGCAATTTCATTCGGTCGTTCTGTAAAAAGGATGTTGATGACGTCGTCATATCCCCAATTGCCAGTTTGACCAAAAATGGTTTTTGGTCCAGCATCATGTCGTTCAGGGTTGAACATTACAGTCTCACAGCCTAGTTCACCGCGCTCAACATAGCCAGTAAGTGCTTTTGCTGTTTCGATGATGTCTTCTTCGGTATAACCGTTTCCATCACCCAAACTAAAGAGCTCATATAATTCTCGGGCATAATTTTCATTCGGATTGTTGCCATTATTGTACACTCCATCTAAGTAATACAACATGGCGTTAGTCAGTCCAATTTCACTTACGAAGGTTCTAAAATTTCCAAGGGCATTTCGCTGGAGGCAATTCGTATATTCATATAGATACGCATTACAATCGTAGATATCCAGTTCGGTTACAAAATGGTTGCTCCAAAAGAAACTCAAGCGATCACGAAGATTGTTGTTCAACAGGGAGTTGGCATATGCAAGTTCCCATTCGTCTTGTTGTGCTCTTCGAAGTTGTCTTGCGGCATCTTCGTCGGCAGGATAATTGCTGTTGTTCCAATTGGCCCATACTGGGGCTGGGAGTGGGGCTAAATTAATAGCTTGATTAATTAGTGTGTCAACCAAAGCACCTGCGGTTTGACCCGTTCCGGCATTTATGGTTTGAACTGATGCACTAAATCCTAATCTTCTGTACAAATGTTGAACTTGTTGCTGATTTAAGGCACCAGCATACTCAGACAACGGAGAAGTATTACAATTAATGAAATATTCCATAGTCAATTTGGGCGTTAGTATGTTTGTTCATAGCGCTTGGGGCTGCTACTTGCTTGGGGAACTAAAATAACGTAGCTTGAAACAGGATAGTATTGCAATCCTTATGTTTTCGTTGAACTACAAGATAAACTACGTGCTTTTTACTGGATTAGGACGTTTAATGGCACTTTTTTTCGATGAAATGCACGTTTTTGAATTAATTTTTTGAGAATCATGGGAAAACACAACGAGTTCGGAAAGGAAGGAGAGGAGATTGCAGTGGAATATTTGATGAAGCAAGGATATCAAATTAAATACAAGAATTATAGGTATTTGAAAGCTGAGATTGATATTATAGCTCAGCAAGAAAATACCCTGGCGATTATTGAGGTGAGGGCCCGTAGTAATGACAGAATCATACCTATTGCCGATACCATCACCAAGAAAAAAATCCAACTTTTGGTACTGGCTGCAGATCACTATATAGTTGAAAATGATCTCGATGTCGAGGTTCGATTCGATGTGATTACCATCCTTAAAAATAAGTCTGTTTTTAAGATTGAACACTTAAAAAGTGCATTTTATCATTTCTGACAATTTGTTTTATTTATAACAGTTTGTTATTTTTGTTTTCAAATTCAACCATATGAAAACAATTTCATCAGTCGTAGAACAGTATATCAAAAAAAAGCCTTTCCTGCAGAGTGCTTTGGCTCAGGGAATCATCAACCTGACTTCGCTTTCAAGAATTGTCAAACCTGAAATCGAGGAAGAACTCGGAAAAGACATTCGCAATGGAGCGATTGTGATGGCCCTCAAACGTTTATCGGACGATTTGGAGTTTCGTGCCACCCATAAAATTATCAAAGTTTTAAAAAATATTGGCGAGATTACGGTTCGCTCCTCGCTAACGGATTATACGTTTTTGGCATCGGATACCATCTTGGTACAACAGGCCAAACTGTTGGAAGCCATAAATGAGAATCAGGATGTCTTCTACACTTCATCAAGGGGTGTGAATGAAATTAATATTGTCATCAGCAATGTGATGGACAATACCGTTGAAGAATTGTTCAAAGCTGAAAAGTGCACTCAAAAGGCCGAGGAACTATCTTCGATAACCGTAAAATTGCCTGCAGAAAATGTTTCTGTACCAGGAATTTACTATTTTATTTTTCAGCGTCTGGCTTGGGAAGGTATTGTGCTCTATGAGGTAATTTCAACAACAAATGAATTTACCATATTGGTTGATGATGATCAGGTAGATATCGCTTTCAAAACGATAAAAGATCTGAAAACCTTGTAGTGTTTTATCGGTTTCTTAAAAACGAAATAACATCTTTGTCGCTTTCGGGCTTGGCAATAATCTGTTTGTTCTCATTTAGAATGAAGTAGGTAGGCGTTGCATGTATGTCATATAATTCGGCATAGTCGCTATCCCATTTGCCCAAGGCAATGGCATGTTCGAAATTGCCCAATTTGTTAGATTCGATGTTCCACGATTGCATATCATCTTCTAGCCCTACGGCTATTACTTTTACATCTTTGTTGTCGCTTAGTTCTTTATGTAAAGCTGGTAGCTCTTTTAAACAGTGTCCGCAGGTACTACTCCAAAAAACCAGTAAATAGGTGCTAGCACCTTGCAAAGTGCTTAGTTTTTTTATAGTATCGCCGTCTTTCCAACTTATTTCGGGAGCGATGGCTCCTATCCGAAGACGATTGTAAATCTCAATTTTATGAATAATGTCTTGATTGGCTGAAACGGCCTTAGCGGTCTTCAAATATTTGGTGTAAACAAAATCTGCAGTATCGTTAAAATCGCTCGCTGAACTTTGTGTCCAAAGTGTATATAGTATATGAAACGCATAGGTGTCTGCAACTCCCTCTAAGTTTTCGAAAACCGTTGTAATATTGGTTTGTATTTCTTTTTCGGTCTGCGTTTTCTCAAGTTGTTCTAGTGGTAGTGCTGTAAAAACATAGTTCGTTAATTTATCGGTGAGAAAGCCCGAAGCTTGTAAGACGGGGTTTGCCAAATTAAGGTGTTCAAAATACAGTCGCTTTCGATTTTTTACATAATCTTGAACAGACTCATAGTCGGATGGAATGTAAGGTTTATTGGCCTTAATAAATTGATTTGCAATAAGGCCCTCTGATTTTTTTTCATAAGATGCTTGGGTAGCTCGATACTTCTTAAGTATTTCTTGAAACGCGTTTACATCTGTTGTACCCTTGGAATAATACGAAATAAGCTCACCTTCGATTGCAGCTATTTCATCGAAATATGTACCAAATAGTATATTTTCTTCAGACCCTATGAAGGCAACGCCTTGTGTATTATCAAAGCTTAATTTTATATCCTCTGACCCGTTGTAAATTACATCGAAGTAGAACTCTTCTTGGGGTATGGCATAAACCAATCGGTATGTTCCTTGAGGAGATTTTTCTGGAAGTTTTAAATGGAACTCTCCGTTCTTGATGGCGGTATCTGCCGTGTAGACCTGTGTGCCAGGCTTTAATCGATAAGCAATAAGCCAACTATAGTCTTTTGCTGGGGAAAATGTACCCGAAATTGTGTTTTGAGCGGAGGCAGAGAAGCAAATTAGAAAGGCCAGCGCTATGGTTATATTTCTCATATGTCGGTAAAATCAAAAATCAAACCAAAGATACATTAAGAATTGATTCCACGGTTGTGGCGGTATGCGAAGCACATACCTCTCTTACCTTCACCAAGTCTTGCAGTGATAAAATTACCTACCTAATCTTGCTCTTGGAATATACCTATTGAAGCGAAGATACCTACTATCAGTGCCTTCTCTTTTTCATGAACAAATCCGTCAGCTATCGCCATTTCTTCTAGGATAAGGGCCAACGCTTTCTTTTTCTCCAGCGTCATTTTCTTCATAATCAATAAGCCCTGATCTGGAGGTAAGTTTCTGGCAGGTACGATAAAATTGCTATCGAAATCAATACGATTCATAAGATCACTTAAGGCATTAATTTCGCCGTTATGTACGGTGCCATCTGCATGAATTACGGAATCTAAAGCTTGTACAATCGCAAGTTTTTCGGCTAAGGAAAAGCCGGGTGTAGATGGGGTCATAATTATTTCTATGTGGGGTTAGAAAAAGCGAAAGTTACACAATTCTATCTAAAAAACAATTTGTTGAGCTAGTGATTGGATACAGAAACCAATGGTTTTAACTGTAGAGGGGCTAACATTTTTAGGGCTTTTTCAATAGACGAAATACCTTCAAACACCAGTAATAATCGAAGTCCGTTTCTAGTTTGCTTTTCTTTCATTTTACAAATATCAGCGTGTGCTTGCACAAACTGAAGGACCTTGGTAAAATCTTGACTTTGGTAAAAATCAGATTGCTGGTCAGCTATAAAATAGCCAATAAGTTTCCCTTTTTTAAGTACTACCTTTTCTAGGCCAATACGTGTAGCAATCCACTTAATTCGAACAGAATTTAGAAGGTCATCGGCTTCAGCCGGTAGTTCTCCAAAACGGTCAACCAGCCCTGTAGCAAACTTTGCCAATTCCTCCTCCTCTTTTACTTGATTAAGTTCTGTGTACAGGGTTAAGCGTTCGGTAACATTGTTGATATAGTCGTCTGGAAACAGTAATTCAAAGTCAGTATCCAATTGGGTGTCTTTTAAATATACCTTCTCTTGATGTCCTTCAACTTCTTCGTAAAGCTCTTTAAACTCATTTTCCTTTAATTCTGCAATGGCTTCGGTCAGTATCTTCTGATAGGCATCAAACCCAATTTCATTGATAAATCCACTTTGTTCCCCTCCCAATAGGTCTCCGGCACCACGAATTTCGAGATCTTTCATAGCAATATTAAAGCCGCTTCCAAGTTCGGTAAATTGTTCTAATGCTTGAATTCGTTTTCTAGCGTCGACAGTCATAACTTCATAAGGAGGGGTAATAAAAAAGCAAAAGGCCTTCTTATTGCTTCTACCCACACGGCCTCGCATTTGATGCAAATCACTTAGCCCAAAATTATTGGCATTGTTAATAAAAATGGTATTTGCATTGGTTACATCGAGCCCACTTTCAACAATGGTGGTGGATACCAGCACGTCAAATTCCCCATTCATAAAAGCAAGCATGAGCGTCTCAAGTTTTTTACCCTCCATTTGGCCATGCCCGATTCCAATTTTCGCATCAGGAACCAAACGCTGAATCATTCCGGCTACCTCCTTGATGTTTTCAATACGATTGTGAATAAAGAATACTTGTCCCCCACGCTGAATCTCGTAAGTTACCGCATCGCGAATAATTTCTTCTCCAAAACGAATTACCTGACTTTCAATAGGATAGCGATTTGGAGGAGGCGTATTGATAACTGACAAATCTCGGGCCGCCATAAGACTGAATTGTAATGTTCTGGGAATGGGTGTGGCTGTCAAAGTCAACACATCTACATTTTCTTTGATAGACTTTAGCTTGTCTTTTACAGAAACACCAAACTTCTGTTCTTCATCTACAATGAGCAAACCCAAGTCTTTGAACTTTACATTTTTGTTGACGAGTTGATGGGTGCCGATGATAATATCAACTTTGCCAGCTTCCAATTTTTCTAGCGTTTCCCGACGTTCTTTTGTGGTTCGAAAACGATTCAAGTAATCGATGTTTACCGGCATTTCTTTCAACCGCTCTTTGAAGGTTCTGTTATGTTGAAAGGCCAAAATGGTAGTTGGAACGAGAACAGCTACCTGCTTTCCATTCGCAACAGCTTTAAAAGCCGCCCTGATAGCAACTTCGGTTTTTCCAAAACCTACGTCACCGCAAATTAGCCGATCCATAGGACGTTCACTTTCCATATCTCGTTTGATATCTTCGGTGGCCTTGCTTTGATCGGGAGTGTCTTCGTAAATAAAGGAAGCTTCTAATTCATGCTGTAAATACCCATCAGGATCGTACTGGAATCCTTTTTGCATTCGGCGCTTCGCATATACCTTTATGAGGTCAAAAGCAATCTTCTTGACTCGCGATTTGGTTTTCTGTTTGATTTTCTTCCAAGCTGCTGAACCAAGCTTGTAGATTTTAGGCACTGCCCCGTCCTTGCCATTGAATTTGGAAATTTTGTGGAGCGAATGAATGCTCACATACAAGATATCGCGCTCTCCGTACATCAACTTAATAGCTTCCTGCTTCTTACCCTCAACATCGATTTTTTGGAGCCCTCCAAACTTGCCGATGCCATGGTCGATATGAGTTACATAATCTCCAATTTCAAGTTTATTCAGTTCTTTGAGCGTTATGGCCTGTTTCTTCGCGTAGCCATTTTTTATACTGAATTTATGGTATCGCTCAAAAATTTGGTGATCGGTATAACAGACGATTCTCAAGTCATCATCGATAAATCCTTGGTGTAATGAAAATACGACCGTTTTATAATGCACCTGTGTTTCAACTTCTTCGAAAATGTCATGAAATCGTTTGGCCTGTTGATCTGTGGCGCAAAAGATAAAGTTGGTATAACCTTTTTGATGATTGCTGTTCAAATTGTCAATCAGCAAATCGAACTTTTTATTAAAGGAAGGTTGGGGTTTTGTGCGGAAGGCAATCTCTTTGATTGGGGCTTGTGTTTCATCTGGCATGACAGTTGCCCCAAAACGAATAACTCCAAATGCTTGCAATTGCGTTTTAAATTGACGAGAGTTCAAGAACAGCTCCTCGGGTTTTGCGTGCTTGATATCTTCCGATAATTTTGAAAATGCCTCTTCTGCTTTCTTGAAGTTCACATCCAAACGGTCAAAAAGCAGGGCTGTATTTTTGGCGAAAACAACGGTTTTAGTGGAGATATATTTCAGAAAACTTTCCCGTTTTTCTTCCAAAAACTTGTTGGCTACATTCGGTATTATCGTAATCTTTTTTACCTTTTCAGTGGAAAGCTGGGTCGCTACATCAAAGGTTCGGATGCTGTCTACTTCGTCTCCGAAAAACTCAATTCGATAGGGTTCGTCGTTAGAGAACGAAAAGACATCTACAATACCCCCGCGGACGGAAAACTCTCCAGGTTCGGTAACAAAATCAACACGTTTGAATTGGTATTCGAAGAGCACTTCGTTGAGAAATTCAAGTGAAAGTAGATCCTCCAATTTTATTTTCAGGGTATTCTTTTCAAGTTCACGTCGGGTGACCACTTTTTCGAATAAAGCATCGGGATAGGTAACAATGAGTGCTGGTTTCTTTCTTGAATTAATACGGTTTAAAACTTCGGCACGTAGTAGTACGTTCGCATTATCGGTTTCCTCTATTTGGTATGGTCTACGGTAACTCCCTGGATAGAATAATACATCCTTTTCTCCTAGCAATTGCTCTAGGTCATTCAGGTGATAAGCCGCCTCTTCTTTATCATTGAATACCACTAGAAAAGGTACGTCGGTTTGCTTGAAAGTTTCTGAAATTACAAAGGAGATAGAAGAGCCTGTAAGTGCTTTTAAAACCTGACGAATAGGTGCGGAAGGTTCACTTTCGGCAATAGCATTTCGCAGTTTCAGCAAAAGCGGAGACTGTGAAAAGAACTCAGAAATCGGGCTTTTAACCAACCGTAAAATTTTTACAAAGATAAGCCTGATCGTGCAATTGCGCTAATAGGGTTCGATGTTTTTACGAACTCGTTTTCGAATTTAAAAACGGATTAAACTTTCTATTCTGAATGGCCTGAACAATAATTACCAGAGCGAGAATACTACTACAGGTCAAAGCCATATTAGCCAAAGGAACTATACCATCACTATGGCGTACATAAATTGCCAATAAGGCCCAAATACCTACTAATGCAAATTCGCGCATATTTCGTTTCCACACCATAAAAATGTTGACCAGGGTTGCCAATGCCATCATAACTATCGTCCATTGCTGTTCTGAGAAAAAGGCGCCATCCCAGTTTAATTTACTTAAATAGGCGGCTATATTGGCAATAGTAGCAACGGCAATCCAACCGCTATAAATTCCGATAGGTAACCAGGCGAATACAATCGTTGAACGAGAAACCGAAGCATGCGCCATATGGGTGTTTTGAATGATTTTTAATAGGCAAATGAGAATTCCAATCATTACCACAACCGAAAGTCCTGTGTATTCGTAGGCGAAGACAAAAACCCAGATGCAATTTAAGAGATTGGTAAAAATGAACCAATAAGCAGTTTTTTCGATAAAATGGGAAGGCTTGTCGCTAAAAAATGCCATTCGTACCTGGTAGCATCCGTAGGCAATAAGTGCTAAGAAAATAAGGCCCCATATGGCAAAAGCATAGCTTGCCGGTGTAAATAGGTTGAAGTATTTATTGCTTACTTCACCAATCGTGGTCTCGTTAATGCGAATGGCTTGCGATATATAGTTTACAGCAATAACAAATAGTACTGATGCCAGGTTGAGAATGGATAATTTTTTTTTCATGGGAAGTGTTTATTTAAAAGTACTACTATTTAACACAAGGGGAAATCGCAAGGTAGATGGTCGTATTGAAAACCGCGATTAGCTTAAGTCAACCTGAAAAACATTTTCCTTGGTAACCGCATAAACTTCGTCTTTTTTGGAAGGTTTTAAGGTATGATTACCAGTAAATTCACCAAAAGCAGGGACTATCATTTGGTGCTTGCTTTTAAAAAAGCAAGGTAGCCGTAGCGTTTGTCGACCAAGGCCCCTTAGTCGAACCGCGGGGTGAATGTGTCCTGAGAAATTAAAAAAACCATCGCGTTCTTCAGGGTGGTGGGTAAGTAGAAATCCGTCGGATTGAATTTCTTGCACCACTTGAATTTTTAAACCTTCGTACTTAAGAGGTGAAATTATATCATGATTGCCAGCAACCAAAATAATTTCAGCAGCTGTTCTGCCAACCCATTGCTCAAATAATTCCCATTCTTTATTTAAAGATGAATGAAATAAATCTCCCAAAAAACAAACCGTTTTAGGCTTGAAAAAATCAATAGCTTCGGTCAGCATTTCAAAGTTCTTTCGAACTGCTTTTTGAGGAACCGCCGCGCCAAACTTTCGAAAGTGACTCACTTTTCCCAAATGCACATCGCTGATCAAAAGCATGGACTTCTCTTTCCAAAAAACCACACATAACCGATGTAAAATGAACGTTTGATTATTGATTTTGATAGACTGTGTACTCATAAGAAAGCCAAAGTTACAAAACCTCCTTTTGTTTTTATGCTTGGTTATCCCTATTTTCAAGAGCATTATTAATACCAACCCAACATGCCAAAAATAGTCGTTGTCGGTAGTTCCAATACTGATATGGTCGTAAAAACAGAACGATTTCCTGAACCTGGGGAAACCATTTTAGGAGGCGAGTTTTATATGTTTCCTGGTGGTAAAGGGGCAAATCAAGCTGTTGCCGCTGCCCGCGCAGGCGGAGAAGTGAGTTTTATATGTGCGGTGGGTGATGATCTTTTCGGCCAAAATGCCCTAAAGGGCTATGCCACAGAAAATATTCATGTCAGCTCGGCTTTGGTGATAGAAAATGAAGCATCAGGCGTTGCATTGATCACCGTGAATGGCGCCGGTGAAAACGAAATCGTAGTGGCCTCCGGTACAAATGCAAAACTTTCTATTGACCATTTGAAACTTGTTCTAGGCGACACCAATGGCGACACCATATTTCTTACCCAGTTGGAAACACCAATAGAAACGGTCGCTTTTTTAGCAAAGCGAGCGAAAGCTGGGAAACAGAAACTGATCATCAATCCGGCACCGGCCCAAACTCTTGAAGATGAGGTGTTACAAGGGCTCTTTTTGATAACGCCGAACGAAACAGAGGCAAAAATTTTAACAGGAATAACTGTGAACGACGCTTCTAGCATGGAAAGTGCAGCAAAGGCGTTACTTGATAAGGGTGTGGAAAATGTAATAATTACCCTAGGTAGTAGGGGTTCCTTTTTTATGAACTCCAGTACAAGTTTTATTGTGCCAGCGCCTAAGGTTAATGCCGTCGATACTACTGCTGCAGGTGATGTTTTCAATGGAGTTCTTTCAGTGTGTATCGCCAATGCCCGAAGCTGGCAAGATGGAATGGCATATGCCAGTAGAGCTGCTGCCTTATCTGTCACTAAAATGGGAGCTCAAGATACTGCCCCCACCATAGCGGAAATTAACCAATTCTAATCTTATGTTTATCATTGAATCGTATACCGTAGCTGTAATTTTTTGCATCATCACCATGATGGCCTGGGGCTCTTGGGCCAACACCCAAAAACTCGCCGCGAAAACATGGCGTTTTGAGCTTTTTTATTGGGATTATGTTTTTGGTATTCTTTTGTTTTCAGGAATGCTTGCCCTTACAGCAGGAAGTATGGGCGAAGGTGGGAGGCCATTTTTAGCCGATTTGTCTCAGGCCGATACCGAAAATATTGGTTCGGCTGTATTAGGGGGTATATTGTTTAACGCAGCCAATATTCTTTTAGTGGCTGCCATAACCCTTGCCGGAATGTCTGTTGCCTTTCCTGTTGGTATTGGTTTGGCATTAGTTATTGGCGTGATTGTCAATTACATCGACGCTCCGGTTGGAGATGCAAGCCTGCTCTTTGGCGGAGTCGGTTTGGTGGTGATAGCCATCCTTTTGAACGCCAATGCCTATAGAAAACTCTCCGCTCAACAAGAAAAAGTACCTACCAAGGGACTCGTTTTAGCCGTAGTTGCTGGTCTTTTAATGGGATTGTTTTATAAGTATGTAGCGAGCTCTATGTTCCCAGATTTCACTAACCCCATTGCTGGAAAGCTGAGTCCGTATACCGCTGTGTTTCTTTTTGCCTTAGGGATAATAGCCAGTAATTTTGTATTTAATACCGTATTGATGCGGAAGCCTTTTGAAGGAGCTCCGGTTAGCTTTAAAGATTATTTTTCGGGAAGTTCAAAAAGTCATTTAATGGGAATTCTAGGTGGTGTTATCTGGTGTATCGGAATGTCATTTAGTATTTTGGCATCTGACAAAGCCGGGCCTGCTATTTCTTATGGCTTAGGCCAAGGAGCAACTGTGGTGGCGGCCATTTGGGGAATTTTTATCTGGAAGGAATTCAAAGGGGCACCTAAAGGCGTTTCAGGAATGCTGAATGCAATGTTACTACTTTATGTCTTGGGATTAGGACTTATAATTGCCTCGAGATAGGTATACTCAAAAATCAGGCTTAGAACGCTCCGAAGCTAGCATGCCTTTTTGTAGCCATTTCGGTGATGAAAGCTTCGAACTTTAAATGCTTTTGGTAGACAAATAACTCACATGACTAGCACAGGCGAATTTATTTTTTTGTTAAAATTGCCGCCATCCGCTTGATTCGGTCCGCCAACTTTTCACTAGAAAGTCGCTCGCGACTCATACGGTCTGTAATCAAAGGAAAGGAAAAAGGTGTTGGAGTTTTACAAGCTTTCCAAACGATTTCTTGGGCGGCAATACGTTCTAGTGAAAATCGCAAACGCCCCTCTTCCAACTGATGTTCGAAAGTTTCTGTAAAGGCTTGCTGAAATAAGAGATTGTCATCTTCGTAGTCGCGAAATACCTCGAACAACAGTTGTGAGCTGCTTTGCAGGTGTTTCATTTTAACTCCCTTATCTGGGTAGCCTGTAAAGACCATTCCGCTGATAACTGCGATATCTCGGAATTTACGTCTTGCCATTTCGGTGGAGTTCAAACTCTTTTGCAAATCATCTAACATAAAATCTGTTGTGAACAAATCATTGTCGATGACCTGTTGCATATCGATTTCTTTGTCGGAGAGCAGTTCGAATCCGTAATCATTAAATGCCAGTGAAAAAGTGATTGGGGAGAGTAAGCTGATGCGATAACCGAATAAACTTCCCATGGCCTCATGTACAAATCTGCCTTCAAAAGGATAAAATAAATGATGATAACCATCTTCGGTTTTAAAAGTCTCTATTAAAAACTCATTGGGTTTAGGTACCACGCTATCTACGCGTTGCTGTTTGAAAATATGGGCAAGAGACTTCATTTCGCGCGACTGTTCTTTCTTATCTAGACTCACGGAATACAATTCTTCTCGAAGCAATTTTGACATTTGGGCAGAGAGGGTCATACGACTACCTCCCCAGGCAGGAACTTTACTGGTCTTTTTGTTTGAATTACGAACGTGTACCTGCATTTCTTTGATACGAATGAATTCAAGATTCCTTCCGGCAAACGTAAAGACGTCACCAGCTTTCAGTTTGGAAATGAAATATTCCTCAATAGTGCCAATATACCCACCTTTCTGATAGCGAACGGTGAGGTTGGCATCACCAACAATGGTGCCGATTTGAAATCGATGTCGCATGGCCACTCCACGATTGTTTACCGTGAATTTTCCATCTTCTTCAACGTCAACTTTTTTGTACTCATCATAAGACTGCAAACTTTGGCTTCCCATCACCAAGAAGTTGAGCAACCATTGCCATTGGTCTTCGGAGACAGCTTGATAGCAAAAGGTTTGTTTGATTTCCTTGTAGATTTCATCAGGGTAAAATCCATCAGAAATGGCCAAGGTGGTTAAAAACTGTAATAATACATCATAGCTGTTTAGGTAAGGCATACGGTCTTCGACAGCCTTTTGCTTTACCGCCTGTTGTAGTGCTGAGGCCTCAACAAGTTCGATGGCATGCGTTGGAAGGAAGTAAATGACACTTTCTTTTCCAGGTCTGTGACCACTCCTGCCGGCCCGTTGTAAAAAACGTGCAATGCCTTTAGGGCCACCAATTTGTACGACCGTTTCTACGGGAGCAAAATCAACACCCAAATCGAGACTAGAGGTGCAGACCACCGCTTTTAAACTTTCGTTGCGAATGGCATTTTCGACCCAAACGCGGGTATCTTTGTTGATGCTTCCATGATGCATTGCGATTTCCCCGGCAAATTCAGGATGTTTCTCAAGAATCTTTTGAAACCAGATTTCACATTGACTTCTGGTGTTGGTAAAGAGCAGGGTTGTTTTACTGGCGTTAATAATCGGAACTACATCTTCAAGCAATCGAATTCCGAGATGACCACGCCACGGAAAAGTTTCCATTTCTTTTGGAATGATACTCTTTACCGTAATCTTCTTTTTCAAATTGGCCCGAATCATCACCGAGTTTTGCAAAGCTTGCGAGTTAGGCCCCAATAGTACTTGGCGTGCTTGTTCCAAGTTGCCTATAGTGGCTGAAATACCCCAAATTCGCAGGTTTTTAGAAATGGAGCGAACTCGTGACAACCCAAGTTCCATTTGAACACCTCTTTTACTACCTAGAAGTTCGTGCCATTCATCTACAACAATTGCCGAGCAGTCTTTAAAGATGTTCTTGTAGCCTTTGGTCGCCAACAGCAACTGTAAGCTCTCTGGCGTAGTAATCAGCAAATCGGGCATTTGCTTTTTTTGCTGTGCACGTTCTTTAGTAGTGGTGTCTCCTGTTCGAATACCTACCGTCATTTGAGTTCCCAAATCTGTCGTAACGCGTTCTGCTGACTGTTTAATTTCTTTAGATAAGGCACGCAAGGGTGTAATCCATATCGCTTTTAATCCTTTTTTATGTACCGTTCTATAATTGGGATTGTTTTTGATATACAGCAACACAATGGGAAACCATAAGGCATATGTTTTTCCGCTTCCGGTGGGAGCATTTAAAAGGCCGTGTTTGCCTTGTAGAAAGGCACGCCAGGTTTGTTTTTGAAATGGAAAAGGTTTCCAGCCTTGTGATTGAAACCAAGATTCTGCAAGGTCATAAAGTTGGTCTCTTGTCATTTCGATGTAAGGGTATATAAGAGTGAAAAAAGTCAATTTTTCAAGCTAAGGTGAAGTTACAAATTTGGGTTAAAACAAAGTTGAACGGTTTGTAAATTATGAGCATGAAAAAAATTATATTTGCTCAAATAAAATTTAGTTTATGTCGATTTTAGATTTATTTGATAGTGGATTTCGTTCACGAAATAAAGACCATTTCGCTGCCATAGTACGCGTAGCGATGAGTGATGATATTATTACTGATGATGAGCGCACTTTTCTACACAGACTTGCGTCTAGATTGCACATATCGGAAGAAGAGTACAAGCAGATTTTAAAAGACTATAAAACGCATCACATCAATCCTCCCACTAGTTATGATGCCCGTTTAGAGCGTTTGTATGATTTGGCAAGAATGGTATATGCTGATAATGTGCTAGGAGAGAACCAAACGGGAATTTTAGAGCGTTTGGCTGTTGGCCTTGGTTTTTCAACTGGAAACGTTCAATATGTAGTTGACAAGGCTTTGAAACTGGTACATGCCGGAGTAGACTTGGACAATTTCATGGAAGAAATCAAAAACATGAATCGTTAAGATTCAAAACGAATAGATAAAAAAGAGGAGCAATCGCTCCTCTCTTTTTATTGATACTTTTCTAAAAACTCTTGAAGCTTTTCAACCATTTTTTTGCTTCCGCAGAAAAATGGTACTCTTTGGTGAAGTTCGGTTGGTTGAATATCTAGAATACGCGTTTTACCACCCATTGCCAAGCCGTTCGCTTGTTCCGCTATAAAGGCCATAGGATTACACTCATATAACAAGCGCAGCTTACCACTTTGGGTAATGCTACTTTTAGGGTACATGTAGATACCGCCTTTGATCATATTTCTGTGAAAATCGGAGACTAATGAACCGATGTATCTCGAGGTATAGGGGCGTTCACCTTCTTCTTGTTGGCAATACTTGATATAATCTTTCACCCCTTGATGGAAATGGATATAATTTCCTTCATTTACGGAGTAAATTTTTCCTGTTTCGGGAAACTGCATATTGGGGTGAGAAAGATAAAAAGTACCTAGAGCAGGATTTAATGTAAATCCGTTTACCCCATCACCGGTTGTATACACTAACATAGTCGACGTGCCATAGACAACATAACCGGCAGCGACTTGTTTATGGCCAGGTTGTAAAAAATCTTCTAGTGTTACTTGCGTTCCAATGGGGGTTACTCTTCGATAAACTGAAAATATTGTTCCGACTGATACATTAACGTCAATATTTGATGAGCCGTCTAAGGGGTCTATTAAAACCACATACTTATTCTGATGCTGTTCGTCATTGCTATTGATGCTAATAAAATCGTCTTCTTCTTCAGAGGCTATGCCACAAACAATTTCCCTATTGGTTAAGGTCTGAATAAATTTCTCATGTGCAAAGACATCTAGTTTCTGTTGTTCTTCTCCTTGAATATTCGTATCGCCTGCAGCTCCTAAGATATCAATGAGTCCCGCCTTATTTACTTCATGATTGACCACTTTGGCAGCTAGTCGAATCGCATTAATAAGTTTTGACAGTTCTCCTGAAGAATATTGAAATGAATCTTGGTTTTCGATGATAAACTCACCGAGAGTAGTGTTTCTTTTGGTCATTAGGCCGAAGTATGTAATTTGACCACAAATATCGGGTATTTTGTGAAACTATACCGATTTCGTAAAAGTTTCATTTTTTAAGTTTATAACTTTGTGTTTTATTTGTAACAACTATGTATAGCATCCGAGAAGCGAAGGCAGAAGATATGCCACAGGTATTAGGTCTTATTCAAGAATTAGCATCTTTTGAAAAGGAAGACAATGCAGTTGAAGTTTCAGTCGAAGACTTGATCAAAGATGGTTTTGGAGAAGAAAAGTTATTTCAATGTTTTGTTGCCGAAACAGCGGCTGTAATAGTTGGAATGGCTTTGGCCTATCCCAGATATTCCACCTGGAAAGGTCCGGTCATACATTTGGAAGATCTCATTGTTACCGAGCGAATACGGGGTAGTGGCTTGGGTAGTGCTCTTTTGACTGAAGTTGTTAAATATGGCAATAGTTTGGGTGTCAAACGCATCAGCTGGGAGGTTCTTGATTGGAATGAGCCAGCCATTTCCTTCTATGAGAAGAAGGGTGCCCGAGTAATGCGCGATTGGGATGTGGTGCAATTAGATGAGCGTGGAATAAAAGCTTTTTTAGAGAATAACTAACGATTTATGGGTGTATCATAGGAGAGCAAATACTTCTGAAAGATATAACTTGCCGCCTTCGCGGAACTGACAATAATTAGAGTGTATTTATGAAAGTATTCAAATTTGGAGGTGCGTCGGTCAAAGATGCTGAGGGAGTAAAAAATTTGGCCAAGGTATTGCGAGAAGTCGGGCACGATAATACATTGGTGGTGGTATCGGCTATGGGAAAGACTACAAACGCCATGGAAGCTGTGGTTAATGCATATTTTGATAAGGTCGAGATAGCCTATTCGATTCGGGAAGTTGTGAAATTCCACAATACTATTTTGTTGCAATTGTTCGCAAACGACAAGCATCCCATTTTTACGAAAGTAAAAACGCTTTTTGATGAAGTACAAGGTTTTTTGGTTTGGAATAAATCGCCAAACTACAATTTTGTATATGATCAAGTTGTCGGTTATGGCGAGCTGGTTTCTACCACAATTATTAGTGCATATTTGAACGAGTCTGGCTTAAAAAATAATTGGCTCGATGTTCGAGAGCTTATCAAGACAGATAATAGCTATCGCGATACCACCGTTGACTGGGTAAAAACACAAAATAACGTTTCCAAGATCGTTGACCGTACTATTCTAAATATCACTCAGGGCTTTTTGGGTAGTGACAACAATAATTTTACAACAACCCTTGGCAGAGAAGGTTCTGACTATACAGCTGCGATTTTGGCTTATTGCCTCAACGCCAGTTCAGTTACCATTTGGAAGGATGTTCCAGGGGTGTTGAATGCTGATCCAAGATATTTTAAGGAAACACAATTGTTGAATAACATCTCTTATCGCGAGGCCATCGAACTTGCTTTTTATGGAGCCTCGGTTATTCATCCGAAAACCTTACAACCACTTCAAGGAAAAGAAATACCACTGCACGTGAAGTCTTTTCTAAATCCAAAAAATGAAGGAACAACCGTTGGTAGAGGGGTAGGTATTGAACCCGAAGTGCCGTGTTTTATTGTAAAAAAGAATCAAGTATTGATGAAGCTATCGTCATTGGATTTTTCTTTTATTGTAGAGGATAGTATTAGTGAGCTTTTCAAGATGTTTCATGAATATAAGATGAAAGTAGATTTAATTCAAAGTTCCGCTATTAGCTTTTCGGTTTGTGTTGATAATAAATTTGGAAGGCTTGAAGAGCTTTTGAACAACCTAAAAAGTAGGTTTAAGGTGAACTACCAAGAAAATGTCTCCTTATATACCATACGCCATTTTAATACCGAAGCCATTGAATCTCTTTTGAATGGTCATGAAGTGCTTTTGGAGCAGCGAGGTAAGGAGACGGTGCAATTTGTAATCAAGTAGTTTTACGATTGCACTACCCAAGAAGCAACCCCTTTGAAGCTTGGCTGTCTTTGTAAATGTTAAAATGCATGCCTCAACTAGGTATTTTGCTATATTTACCGCTGAACTTGATTTGACTTTTTGATAGTAACCATGCTCCGAACGGTCGGTGTGGCTTTTGTATCTTACTTAGTACTTTTTTAGATGACATACTTGTTACAACAGCATCTAAAAAAAGTAAAATTATACTCAGAAGTTAAAATTTATTGGTAAGCTAAGAGGTTAAAACGAGTTCAATTTCTAAATTATGCATGAATGGGTTTAGTAACCGCGAAAGAATTAGCCAAAGCCATCAATCTTGATAAATATGGTTTTTTGGGCACCTTTATGGGTTGGTTTCTGATGAAGGTTACTAGAATAGCTAGTATCAACAGATTTTATGATAGTGTAAAACACCTAGAAGCGTCGGAGTATGCCGAAGCTATTCTCAAACACTATGAAATTGACTTTGAAATTCCTGAAGAAGACTTTAGGCGATTGCCGAAGGAAGGCGCTTACATAACCATATCAAATCATCCCTTAGGCGCCATAGACGGCATACTTCTCTTTAAATTATTGCTGGCCCAAAGGTCGGATTATAAGATTATGGCTAATTTTCTATTGCAGCGAATGGTGCCTATTGAACCCTACATCATTCCAGTAAACCCCTTTGAGGATAGAAAAGATGTTAAAAGTAGCATTGCCGGTTTCAAAAGTGCTTTGCAACATTTAAAGGCGGGTCATCCTTTAGGAATTTTCCCTGCAGGTGAAGTTTCGACCCATAAAGACGGGAAGCTTATCGTTGATAAACCCTGGGAGGAGGCTGCATTAAAACTAATTCGCAAAGCGGAAGTACCTGTGGTTCCTATTTACTTTCACGCCCGCAATAGCAAGCTTTTTTATCGTTTGGCTAAAATCAGTGATATCTTTCGTACGGCGAAGATTCCTTCTGAAGTATATACACAAAGAAATCGGCCGATTAAAGTTCGCATTGGCCAACCCATATCGGTAAAGGTACAGCAAGAACAAGATAGCTTTGAAGACTTTAGCGATTTACTCCGCAAGAAAACCTACATTCTAGCGAACGCTTATGAAAAGGAGCGATTGATAGACCAAATTCCGACCACTTTAAAGCTTCCTAAGCAACCTAGAAAGATAGTTACTGCTGTACGTACAGAGGTTATTCAAGGTGAGATTGAAAAGTTAATCGAGAAAGACAGGAGAATGTTGCAGAGCAAAAATTATGAGGTTTATTTGGCTCCTGCGAACGAAATGCCATTTATTTTACAGGAGATAGGACGACAGCGCGAAATCACTTTTCGAGAAATAGGCGAAGGCACAAACAACGCTATCGATATCGACAAGTTTGATGCCTACTATCATCATATGTTTCTTTGGGATAGTGAGGCAAAGGTGATTGCTGGGGCGTATCGTATGGGATTGGGTGCTGAGATTTTCGCCAAGTACGGTATTGATGGTTTTTACTTGCAAGATTTGTTCCGATTTGAACCTGAACTCTTTAGTATGATGCAACAATCAATAGAGATGGGGCGGGCCTATATCATCAAAGAATATCAGCAGAAACCGATGCCCTTATTCTTACTTTGGAAAGGCATTGTTCATACTACCCTCAGGCATCCGGAGCATAAGTACCTGATAGGTGGGGTGAGTATCAGCAATCAATTTTCGAACTTCTCAAAATCGCTTATGATTGAATTCATGAAATCGCATTATTGGGACCCCTATGTAGCGCAGTACATCCGTCCTAAAAAAGAATTCAAGGTGAAGCTGAAGGATGCGGATAAAGAGTTCGTATTTGACGAAACCCAATCTGATTTAAATAAGTTCGATAGGCTAATTGATGAAGTAGAACCTGGCAGCCTTCGCCTACCTGTTTTAATTAAGAAATACATTAAGCAGAACGCAAAAGTAATTGCCTTTAATGTAGATCCCCTTTTTAATAACTCTGTAGACGGATTGATGTACATCAAAATAGCAGACCTTCCTGAGAGCACTGTAAAACCCGTTATGGAGGAGTTTCAAGCCGAACTGGAGCGCAAGTTCGCAGAAGCCTACCAAAATGGCCATGCCTAGCAAATTTATTGGCTATTTGACATCTTGGTTATGGCAACTTTAGGGTGCGGCCTGAATCATCACATATAGCAATTCGGTGGCAATCTGCAGGCTTCTTTCGCGATATTTGTCTTTTTGAAATGGCGTATTATCAAAAGCTTTTGGATCTTCATATGTAATTGGAAATCTACCGTCCGAACCGCTTACAAATGGGCATCCTTCATCGGCTGATGAACAGGTCATGATGGCCGCGAAATTTGATTTCGGGTTAAATGGGTCATCAAAAGTTTTAGAAAAACCAATGATGGGTGGGGTGTTGTCGGCATATTTGATGCTGTAAACCGGATTTTTACCATTAGATAAGGCATCAATTTGAAACCCCAGGTCTTTTAGAGTTTCGGCTGCCATAGGAAATAAGGCGGTAGCCTCGGTTCCTCCAGAGTAGCAATTGACATTTTTTATGCCTGAATAAAAGGCCAAGGTTTGAGCCCAAACCTGTGAGAGGTGACTCCTTCTCGAGTTATGCGTGCAAATAAAATTAAGGGCTACAGGTTCGTTCTGTGCTATTTTCTCGCGTAGGTACGCTGCCAAAGGGTTTAAAATGGCTTTTCGTTCACTAGAGATCGCGTCTGTATTTAGAGACGAAATAGTCTGTTCTATGGCTTGAAACATAAGTTGTTTTGTCATTAATGTTGTTATAATCCTACTGTATCACTTCTTCGCTCAAAGAGCAGGTTATCCTTCCATACCCCATCTAATTTGCCAACACGCTCACGTTTGCCAATATATCGGAAACCTACCTTTCTATGGAGTTCTATACTTCCCTTGTTTTCAGGGAAAATTCCTGACTGAAGGGTCCAAAGTCCTGCTGCTTCGCTCTCTTTTATTAGGCTTTCCATCAGCAATTTGCCAACGCCTTTGCCTCGGCTGTCACTTCCGACATAAACGCTTACCTCTGCGACTCCTCCATATACGCATCGGCTAGATACCGGTGATAGCGAGGCCCAACCCAAGATCTTTTTGTTTTCGATGGCGACTATTCTACAGCTGGTCATATGAGCCGCATCCCAAGCTTGGTAGCTTGGTGTATTTGTTTCGAAAGTAGCGAAACCGGTGGCAATACCTTCGGTATAAATATTGGAAACGGCTTCCCAATCGGAAGGCATCATTTTTCTAGTTTTAAGGTCAGTAATCATACTAGCAACAGGTAATTTGAGTACGGTAGTTAAGCCAAATGTTCTTAGGTTTTTCCATCATAAGAATACAATGCAACAAGGCCAAAATTATTGCTCCAGGAATCACGTTAACTGCGATGAACTGAAGAAAACCATGTGCTTGAGATGTCGCTATGGTATCAACAAAAAGCAAGGTTCCTGTTGAGATATCCAAGCGTAAAGCCAAAACCAGGAGAATAGCTGAAAAATGGAAAGCATTGGCGAAAAGATGCACCATATATTCCCATTTGGGAAGTCCGCCCATAAAGCTTCTGCTTTCCTTTTCATGATAAGCATCTATAGCAAGCACTACACTATCAAAAACGGTAAGTGCAATTCCTGCTAAGAACAATGAAAAGTTAGTTTCATTGACGATCAATAACCAGACTATTAACGGAAATAAGATGGCCCGTATCGTATGGGTCTTATGCTCAAACATGCTTTCCGCTCTATCAAAGAGGCGGTATTTCCAGATGTGCAGGTAAAACCCATCATAGGTTGCCAATACCATGAATAGCAATAGACTAGCGGCGGCTAAATAATATAGAATATCCATATCGACCTGGTATTTGTGATTTAACAACAACCACTTCCGGGTGCACAACTGTTACTAGCTTCGTCACCAACGGCTACCGGAACCCCACATTCATCTTTTGCCTTACAATCGGTAAGTTCTACAGCTAATTTCATGATGATTTGGTCTGCACTTATGTCAAAGCCATGTACAGAAAGCTGCGCGGTATGAAAATTAGGGTTGCTGTACTCAAACTTTACCTCCACGTTCTTCTCCATGGGTTTTATGGCATCTACTTTGTTTAAAATACCCAAAGCTTTGTAAGAAGACATGTATTCACGTTTGTCTTTTTCTTTCGGACTTTCCCATAGTTGAATAATGGTTTCTTTCCAGAAGTCAGTTTTGGCACCACAATCTACAGCGTCAATAGTGATATTTTTAATTTCGGTAATGTGATAGTTAGCTCCTACGAAGTGTCCGTTACGATACTCAAAAAGTAGACTCTTATTCGGATGCTCTTTTAAAAGGGTTAAAAATTCGTTTGTTGTCATGGTTTCTAATTTTAGCAACAGTTAAATGTAGTTTTATCAAAAAAGGAGTTTAATAGATCTTGTATTTCCTTCCACTTTTCAAGGTTGATACAATAGCAAACACGCTTTCCATCGATTTCACCTGCTATCAAATCAATGCTTTTAAGCTCTTTCAAGTGTTGGGAGATGGTAGGTTGGGCCAAGCCGATTTCTTCTACAATATCATTGCAAATACACGCTTTTTGACCACTTATGTATTGCAATATGGCAATGCGTGCTGGGTTGGCTAATACTTTAAAGATGGTAGCCAATTCGTTTTGCTTGGTATTGAATATTTGTGTCTTGGTAATGCCCATTACATATTTGTATATTGCAATATTACGATAATAAAATGAAACAAAAAAGCCAAACCTCGAAAATTTGGCTTTTAAACTATTTTAGAACCAAGGTTTACTACCCGCTTGATAGGTATTGTAGAACTCTTCGTCAGTTTTAGTGAGGTACATTATACCCTCGACAACACCAACAATCCATGAAATCATGGAAGTAATTCCACAGGTGAAGAAACCCAATAGCCCTAACACTAACATAATGATCCCTTCTTTTTGATATCCTAGTATAAACTTATGTATTCCGAGTGAACCCAGAACGATAGCTAAGATACCTGCAAGCACTTTTTTATTCTCAGTCGATGAAGTATCAAATGCTTCTTTTGCACTTTCCGCAAATTCGTTCGCGGTCTTCTTGGCATCATCTGCAAAATCGCTGGCTGCTTCTTTGGCATCTTCAGCAAACTCCTTGGTGGCTTCTTTCGCGTCATCAAACTTCTCGCTAGCTTTTTCGCCTAATTCGCTCGCCTTATCTTTAGCGGCATCAAAAGCATCTTCTGCCTTATCGCCCAAATCTTTATTTTCTTCTGACATCGTATTGTTTTTTGGTTGTTAATACTACGGTTAAATGTAGCAAATATTTATATATCAGAGAAATGAGCGAAACCAAAAGCATTTTTAGCAAGCGAAGGGTACATTTGATATGTACTCCAACCTTTTCACATTAAATTCCTATTCGAGAAACGCCTTGTCAATAGGTTCCCACAGTTCTAGTTTGTTGCCTTCTGGATCTAAAATCCATCCGAATTTACCGTATTCGTATTCTTCTATTTCACCAACTACGGTAACGCCTTCTTCCTTCAAAGTTGCCAATAGTTCCACCAAGTTGTCTACCCTGAAATTCATCATGAATTGTTTCTGGCTTGGTTCGAAATATGTAGTGTTTGCATTCATTGGGCTCCATTGGGTTGAGCAATCATTTCCATCTTTGTCTTTCCACCAAAAGGTCCATCCATACTGATCAGTTGGAATTCCAAGTCGTTCTTTATACCATTTTTTCACTCCGTCTGGATCTTCACATTTAAAGAAAAATCCGCCTAAACCCGTTACTCTTTTCATAAACTCGTATTTTAGTTATATTCCCGCGAAGTCGGAAATCATTATGGTAGGTACCTTTTATTTCGTCTTCACATTCTTTTCATAAAGTGCTATCCAGTCATCAACGGTCATCTTTGTGCAAAGTTCTCCAATCAGTTCATAGGGAATGGTTTCCATCTTTTTAAATCGAACACAACTTTTTCCCATATCCAGTTTTGTTTTCACATACTTCGGATATTCACTTACAAACCAATCGTGTAGTTTCGAGTCGGCATAGATACCTGAATGATATAGAGCTACGAAATTCTTTTGTGAAGCAAGGTTCATAAAAGGCAAGGGAAGTTTTGGGTCGCAATGGTAACCATCAGGATATGTAGCGTGCGGTACTACCCAACCTAGCATACCATAGCTCATTTGTTCTTGAAAACCCTTCGGAAGGTTTTTTGAAATAACGTCCCTTAATTTAGCGATTACGGTTTGCCTTTCAGTGGGAAGTTGTTTAATGTATTCCTCTGGAGAATTCGCTTTGTATTGCATAAGCCTAGTTTTTACGTTGTAGAATCAGTGCAGAAAGCAATGAAATTATAAAACCTATCACAAAAACCATCATAGACATAATAAAAAAATGGATATACGGGTTTAAGAACATTTCTTTTTCAGATTGTAACTCAGCTTTTCGAATTTCAAATTCTTCAGAAGGTAGTGACTGTGCTTGCTCGAGCATACCCTCGTAGTACTCGGTCATGAAATCAGGATTTACAAACTTCACGTAAATGATATCTAATATACCAAAGGCTAAAGACACCATAAGACTAATTAGAATGCCTATTAACAGCGCCTTGGCAAAAGTTACCTTGCCGTTATTTTCCTTATCACGAAAGTGTTTAATACCAAAATACACAAAGAGAAGCGACACGACCATAGAGGAATAGCCAATGACCTCTCCGGTGGTGTTGTCAACAACATCAACCAATGACCAGGAAAGGAGCGATATTAAACAGATTGTGCCAATTCCATAAAGGCCGAAACGCAGTATTGTCTTTTTCATTATTTTAAATTTAAAGATTAGGTCCAAATATATTTTTGGTTATCAAAAACGGCTTCATACTAAAGTACCAAAATGACATTTCAGCTGTGGAAGTAACTGATAAATTTAAAGGATACGCATCTCCTTGGCTATTTGAACGGCTTGGGTACGCCTTTTGGCATCTAACTTGACAAGAATATTAGAAACGTGGGTTTTAATGGTGCTTTCAGATACAAAGAGTTTGTCACCAATTTCTTTGTTTGATAAGCCTAAGGAGATTTCTTTGAGCACTTCATATTCCCTTTTGCTCAAATCTAAAGCATCGATTTTTTCAAGGTCAATTTCGCTATCTGGTAACACATTTTTGTGAAGACTTCGTTTATTGAGATAGATTCCAATACTAAAAAAAATAATAGCGACTGCCGCCATTATAATTTCAATGTTCGAATCACCGCTGACCAGAGTGTATTTGCTTAGTTGAAAGAGTACTAGCAAGGCCAGAATTAGGAGCCCAAAAGTAAGAACGGTTTTTTTCACCTCATAAAGTTAGCAAAACTTTGCTTTGACCTTATCGACCACGGTTTGTGCCAGTTTTATTTTGCTTTCGACAGTCCAACCAGCTACATGAGGAGATAAAAGAACGTTTTTTGCGTCAATCAGGTATTGAAATGCTTCTGGCATTCGAGCTTCGGAGGACATATTTTCAAAAGACGATTTCTCATATTCGAGTACATCCAAGCCCGCACCCATAATTTTTCCTGATTTTAGCGCCGACACTAAGGCAGTAGTTTGAACACATTTGCCTCTGGCGGTATTAATAAGCCAAAAGGGCTTTTGAAAGGCATTTATAAAATCGGGGTTTATCATTCCTATGGTTAATTCAGTTTGAGGAACATGCAGGCTTAGCACATCAGCTCTTTGCTGAAGTTCTAAAATACCAACTTGTCTCGCATTTTCATCGCTTACCCCACCTTGTATATCATAGCAGATAGCTTCTGCAACATCAAAACCTTTCAGTTTTTTGGCGAAAGACTTACCCGTATTGCCATATCCAATAATTCCAACGACCTTACCTTCCAACTCGAGTCCGCGATTGTTTTCACGGTTCCATATTCCCGAACGCACCTCCTGATCGGCCGTATGTAATTTGTTGAAAAGGGCTAGTAACATCCCCAAGGCATGTTCCCCTACGGCATTTCGATTTCCTTCCGGGGCCGATGCCAAGAAAATACCTTTTGATTTGGCATAAGCGGTGTCTATATTTTCTAAGCCAGCACCCAACCTACCGATGAATTTGAGGTTGGTGGCTTTTTTGAGGAAGGCTTGGTCTAAGGAAAACCGACTGCGAATGATAATACCATCAAACTCCTGTATTTTATTGCGTATCTCTTCCTTAGATGATTTGTAATCCTCGACGTTCTGAAACCCAAGGGCTTCGAACTGTTCGATAAGTAAAGGATGATTTACATCGAGGTGTATTACTTTCATTATTGCAAATTAGATTTTAGGATAGTGGGTCTGTGTCATTTCATGCGCAACCTCACCGGTATGCGCGGTGTTTTGTTTTTCGAAAAGTAAAAGCTGTACTTCTTCTCCATCTTTGGTCGATGGGCAATGTTCTACTCCCTTGGGTACAACAATGATTTCACCTTCCTTAACTATTTCGGTACGGTCACGGAATTTCATGTAAAGTGTTCCTTTAAGAACTTGAAAAAGTTCATCTTCATTTTCGTGAGCATGCCAAACGAATTCTCCTTGAACTTTTGCAAGAATTACCTGCATATCATCAACAACAGCAATTTGATGAGGATGCCACTGTTTGGTGAAAAGGGAATGTTTCTCTTTTAAATTGATGGGTTTCATGTGGCCTTATGTATTACATTTTAGGAATTTATAAGTGCGTTTTTGGGTTAAATCTACTTAAAGATAACCAGTATTTGTCTTTGTAAATTTCAAAACGAATAGGAAGCTGAGATTTATAGTTGTCTTCAATGGCCGACAAAACCTTTGATGGTTTCCGAAAATCTTTGCAGGCAAAATAAATCTCTCGTTCATTATCAGCAGTTTGCCTTCCAATATTTAGATATCCGTCGGCATCTTTTAGTTCATTCATTATTTCTTCTTCGATTTGCTGACATAATTCATAGTCTATTTTGTTTGGCAAACCATTGTTGTTATTTCCTTTGTATGTTATGGTTAAACAGCTGAGCCAAGGGTGTGAAACTTTATCTTCCCATTCAAGTAGGGTAGTATTTATTATAGCGATCAAGGGACGGCCATTTGCTAAGGTGGCTTCCATACTTGAATAATTGTCATTCACAGTATCGTATCTAAAAGCTTCATATTTTTCAATGAACTCTTTTTGCCTCCAAATCAAGAAATCTTTCAATTTATTTATCGGAATAAGCTCTGAATTTATAGAGTCCTTGCCGAGTATTTCAATAGTATCAATGGTGGTAGCAAAATCAAGTTCACCTAGAAAATTATCGAGGAAAATGTAAATGCCATTTGTAAAGAAGTCACGATTTTCCTCATTAAAATCATCATAGTATATCGAAATATCAATATGGTCAGGATGTTCTTTTACATCTTTATGGGTAAAATTTAAGTTAGTACAGTTGAATTTAAACCCATTCATTTCAATACCAAAATCATCAATTTGAACAGCCGGTTTTAGGGCGGTAAACTCCCATCGGTCGATTTCAGGAGCGCTGGCAATTAATTCTTCGATAAAAACCATTGTTTTTATTTGCCCATCAGCAGTTACAATGAGCTCTGCAGTATGCTCATTTAGCATGCCTGTTAAAATCAAAAAACCTTTATTTATCTGCTGAAGTTTTGGCGAGACTTTATCGATAAAATTCTTCTCAATATTTTTATGCTGTTTTACCGTTTCGAAGAAGCTAGACTCACAGGTTTGAAACCAGTTCCAGAAATCCTCATAACTGGTTATTTTTTCTTCCTTTTTATTGAAAACCTTATCAAAAAAGCCCATTATTGTTAGTTGGTTTTAAGAAGTTATTGATTTAAATTGAGCCCTTGTTTTAATCTAGATTCCCAAAATAAGTTTTGCGATCCAGAAATAGATTAAAATGCCAAAAATATCATTGCTTGTGGTGATAAACGGCCCAGTGGCAATTGCCGGGTCAATGCCCCTTTTGTCAAGAAAAAGAGGAGTGAAAGTTCCTATAAAGCCAGCTACTATGATTACGGCAATTAATGATATTGAGATGGCAAGAGCCGTTAGAAAATCTCCTTTCCAAAACCAGGTAAAAAGTAGTAAAATAGCTGCTAATATGAGTCCGTTCAGTAGCGCTAAAAGCATTTCTTTGAGCAGTCGATTTCCAACGCTACCCTTCAGGTCATTATTGGCTAAACCTTGAACAATAATTGCGCTTGACTGTACCCCAACGTTACCTGCCATCGCGGCAATGAGGGGTGTAAAGAAAAATAGAATGGCGTGTTTTGAAATCATTTCTTCGAAACCTCCCATAATAGCAGCTGCTCCTAACCCACCAAAAAGCCCTAATATTAGCCAAGGCAGTCGTGCTCTGGTTAACTCCCAAACACCATCATCTGCTTCTACATCTTGTGAAATACCAGCCGCCAGTTGGTAATCTTTATCAGCTTCCTCTTTGATAACATCAACAATATCATCAATAGTGATCCTTCCGACCAAACGCCCTATCTCATCAACGACTGGAATAGCCTCTAGGTCATATTTAGACATGATTTTAGCCACCTCTTCGGGATCTTCATTTACATTGACTGCATCTACTTTGGGTATGTATACATCTTTGATGGGTGATGTAGTAGAAGTGGTCAATAGGTCCTTTAGCGATAAACGGCCAATCAACTTTTCTTCATCGTCAACCACATAAATAGAATGTACACGAGTAACATTTTCGGCCTGAGCCCGCATTTCTTTTACACAGGTAAGCACGTTCCAATTTTCCTTGACTTTTACTAGTTCTTTGGCCATCAACCCTCCTGCAGAGTTTTCATCATAACGGAGTAAGTCAACGATATCTTTCGCATGTTCCTTATCTTCAATTTCCGAGATAACTTCTTGAACGATTTCATCAGGTAGTTCGGCCACAATATCTGCAGCATCATCCGTATCAAGTTCCTCTAATTCCCCTGCAATTTCTTTTGTTGAAAGATTGCTGAGAATGGCTTCTCGCATATCTTCATCTAACTCGGTAAGTACATCTGAAGTCTTATCACTGTCAAGCAGTTTAATCAGATAGGTGGCTTCACCTTCTTTGAGTTCATTGATAATTTCAGCAACATCGGCATAGTGCACCTCTTCCAAAAGAGATTCTAGGGCAGCATCTTTTTGGTTCTCAATGAGCTGTTCGATATCAGCCAAAAGCTCGTCTGTGAGTTTAAAGGGTGTCATTTGCTATCTTCTGGGTCAAGGCTATAAAATCGGCTACCCCCAATTGTTCGGGGCGGCGGTCAAATATAGCATCTTCTTTGAGAATATCAGAAAGCCCAAAGGTTTTTAAACTGTTACGAATAGTCTTTCTACGTTGGTTAAAGGCAGCTTTCACCACTTTGAAAAAAAGCTTTTCATCACAGCCGAGCTCGAAATTGTCTTTTCGTTTTAGACGCAAAACCCCAGATTGTACTTTAGGTGGAGGGTCAAATACCTCGGGGTGTACCGTAAATAAATACTCCGCATCATAGAAAGCTTGTACTAGAACTGAGAGAATTCCATAGGTTTTATTCCCTTCTTTTTCACAGATACGGGCAGCAACTTCTTTTTGAAACATGCCGGTGAATTCTGGAATACGAGCTTTCCATTCCAGCATTTTGAAAACAATTTGCGTGGAAATATTGTACGGAAAGTTACCGGTAACTGCGAATTGTTCTTGGCCAAACAGTTTTGACAAATCGAATTTTAAAAAGTCTGCTTCGATAACTTTGAAGGAACCTACGTTCTGCAAAACTTCGGGGTTTTCTAAGGTAAAACTATGATTCAGATAAACGATGGATTCTGAATCTAAATCCATGGCCACCAATTCAATGTCATTCAGCAAAAGGTATTTCGTTAGAACCCCAGTTCCGGGGCCAATTTCTATAAGCTTGTCATACCCTTCAAAGGAAAGTGTTTCAGCAATTTGTTTCGCAATACTTTCATCTTTAAGAAAATGCTGCCCGAGATGCTTTTTGGCCTTTACAGGGGCATTATCTCGCTTCTTTTTGTCTTTCCAACTCTGAAAGGATTTCTTCTTTTTTTTGCCCATTTCAAAATACAGTCTAATATTCGCTAACAACTTCTAGTTCTGTTCGGAAAGCGACAAATTTACCTGCAAACAATTTGGTGATGTCTTGTCGTAATCGATCCGCATCTTCTATGTAGTAGCGCTCTAAAGTTGCCTTATCTGTGGTGGTGTATTGTACGGAATAGGTAATCCCACCCATTTCTTCATCCACCAATACTTTACACATCTTTGCATTTAGAAACTTACCGGTGGCCAGCACATCAGGAATGTGGGTTTCTTTCATCCAGGATAGCCATTGGTCATGAACAGCTTGCTCGATATTAATAGTAACGTTGTATATATACATGGGTTTTAAAGTTCAAGAGTTAAGCACAAGTATCGAGTTCAATCTGCCATTTGCGTTTGAACTTGATACTTGAACTTGGGTTTAGTTTATAGAATCTCCCCTAAGTCTTCTAAAGTATTGACGCGCTTGCGGAAAGTAATAACTGTCTTGATAATTGTAAATAATCTTTTCGTACTGCATTTTTGCCTTCTCGGGTTCGTTGAGGATATTTCGATAGAGTTCCCCCAATTGAAAATGAGCATCATCTGCAAGAATTCCAGAACCGTAGAATTCGATAATTTTACGATAGTTTAATGCCGCAGCTGTATAGTCTTTTATGCTTTCTAAGAGCTCACCCTGTTTTAAAAGTGCCTCATCTTCTATTTTTTCACCTTTATGATCAAGAAGAATACCATTTAATTCGGCAATGGCTTCTTGCGTTTTGTTTTGATACGCCAACAGATCGGCACGCGCATATTTTCGCAAAGCCGTCTGGGTAGAATCTTCCAATGAGTTATCAGAAATCAGTAAACTGAGTTGCATGGCATCGTTGGCAATCAATTGTGAGGTAGATCCTCGTAAAACTTTTAATTGTGTTAGGGCCCAATCGAAATCTCCCTTGTAAAAACTGGTTTGGGCAACTTTATATCTTGCATTTTGACCCAACACATCGTTCTTTAGCTTTTTTTGAATTTGTGAGAAGTAGATCAAAGCTTCGTTGAATTTTTTATCAAAAACCAAGATATCGCCCAAGGCTAATTTCACGTAAGCAGTACCGCGTTTATTTAGGGGAAGTTGCAAACTGTTTTTTAGAATTTCGATTGCTGCTTCTGGAAGATTTCTTTTAAATGTCAAGAAGTTAGCATAGGCAATCTGCAGTTGTAGCGTTTCACTCCTATACCCATGAATTTCAATAAGCCCGTCATACTGCTTTTGTATGCTATGCAATACGTTTTCATCAGCGTCTAGCAATTGAATATCAATGATATTTAATTGGGCATTGAGTTTGATTACTTCATCAGTGGTGTTCGCAATGATGTACTCGTAAATGTCTTTGGCTATTTCTGTTTCGGTATCTTCCATCGCCAGATCTCCCAAATTTTCGAGTCTTCGTATCGTAGCACCGTCCATACGTTTGTAAATGGCCTTTTCTTGACGGAAAGCACTACTATATTGCTTTTGCTGAACGAATAACCAACTTAGCAATTGATTCCACAATACATCTGGATCTTTTTGCGCATTTTGTAAAAGCACCGTCTTCAGTTTCAGGTTATTGTCGGCCTCAGGGTCTTCACTTATGAAATCATCAAAATTTCGCAATACATTCGACATCGATGATTTTCCTGCTCGGATAAGGGTCAGATAGGTTGAGAACATTTTGTCAATATTACCTTGCTCACCATATATTCGGGCTATCTGATAGTTGTAATCTAACTTTGGATTGAGCTCCATTGCTCTTGAATACGCCTTAATTGCATAGTCTAAAAGCGCATATTTTTGAAAACGAAATCCGATACCGTAGCCGTAATTCGGATTCTCATCTATTAGGGCAATTGCTTTGTCATAATATTCGCCAGCATTTTCTAAACTATTCTGTAACGTATAATTATACCCCAATTCAATATAGAATGTGGGGTAAGGTCTGCCCTTTTGCAACGCATTTAATAAGAATTTTTCTGCATCATCATAGCGCTCTAATTGCTGGTAACAGGCGACTAAACCTTCACTATAATCAGTTCTTCTTGGGTCTTTTTCTACTAATTTTTCATAAAAAACAACCGCTTTGTCATAATCACCATCCTCAAAATAGCGCTTTGCCAAAAAATCGTCTTGGGCAAATGCTATAAAAGATAGGAGAAAAAGAATGAAAAAGGGTAGTGCCTTCATACCAGAAATATAACAAATATACTTCAGCCCTAACAAAGAATCTGTTAAGGAGGATATAATTTGGAGGAAGTGTTTTTTGACTAATCGATTTTATCGAAACCACAATAAGGCACGAGAACTTGGGGAATTTGAATTTCATCGGCCGTTTGGTAGTTCTCTAAAATACCGGCCAAAACCCTAGGTAGTGCCAAGGCACTTCCGTTTAGCGTATGTGCTAGTTGACTTTTTCCGTTGTCATCTTTGTACCGTAATTTCAAGCGATTCGCTTGGTAGGTCTCAAAATTGGAAACCGAGCTGATTTCCAACCAACGATCTTGGGCCGTAGAAAAAACCTCAAAATCATAGGTTAAGGCAGAAGTGAAACCTAGGTCACCCCCACAAAGTCTTAAAATACGATAGGGTAATTTCAGTTCTCTAAGTATATTTTTTACATGCTCAACCATCGCATCTAAGGCTGCATACGAGTTATTAGGATGTTCAACACGAACAATTTCGACCTTATCGAATTGATGCAACCGGTTTAGGCCACGAACATGGGCACCATAACTTCCTGCTTCTCGTCGAAAACAAGGGGTGTAAGCGGTATAGCAAATCGGAAAATCTTTTTCATTTAGAATCTCATCGCGGAACAAATTCGTAATAGGAACTTCAGCTGTTGGAATCAAATACAAATCATCTCCGCCAACATGATACATTTGACCTTCTTTGTCTGGAAGTTGCCCGGTTCCATAACCAGATGTTTCATTTACCAAATGAGGTACCTGCATTTCGGTATACCCTGCGGCTGCATTTTTATCCAAGAAGTAAGAAATCAAAGCTCGTTGCAATCGAGCACCCTTGCCTTTATATACCGGAAAGCCTGCTCCAGTGATTTTAACGCCTAATTCAAAATCAATAATGTCATATTTTTTGGCCAGCTCCCAATGGGGAAGTGCATCAGATACCAGGTTGGGAATAGCCCCTTCTTTGAAAATTTCTTCGTTGTCATCGTCAGTATTTCCAGCAGGAACACTTTCATGGGGTACGTTCGGAAGCTGATATAATAATTCTTGAAGTGCTTCGGCAACCGTGTTTAATTCTTCTCCCAGCGTTTTTGCATCTTCTTTTAAAGCACCTGTTTTTTCCTTTAAAACGTTTGCCTCTTGAGTTTGGCCACTTTTAAAAAGCATTCCAATTTCTTTAGAAAGCTTGTTTGATTCTGCAAGAGTGTTGTCTAAGGCAGTTTGTGTTTTTCTTCGTTTTTCATCGAATTGAAGAATGTCATCTAAAAGAGAAGCTGCATTAATATTTCGCTTTAGCAAAGCGCTAACGATTTCATCTTTCTTTTCTCGGATGACCTGTAACTGTAACATGGTAATTTCTTTATAAGCTGCAAATTTAGGTTTAATCGGGCAATGTCACAATGGTAGCTCAATGCGATTTCGAAGGCAATATCCATTGATGGTGACCAAAATGGTTCCACGATTCATTGGCTAAGTCTACTTTGGGGTCTATAAAAGCACGGTAGGGTTTGCCATTAACACTTACTTTAGAGTTTAGGGCGTAAACAGATACCACCTCTCCTTTTTCGGCGTATTCCTTTTTCAAGCGCTGAGCAAATTGCCAGATGAAATCAGGATATGCTGCTATACGCCTTCCCTGTTTTCGGCTTAAGTAATCATCTAGATTTATGAAGGTAGATGCTTTGGTATCTGTATTGACAACCTTGAACTTTATCATTCCCGTTCTGCTGCGAAGCATCATACGCCAGCTCATACGATGCCCTTCTTCTGTCCACAGAACATCGTCTTTTATAAAATAATGACGTATCGGTAATACCAATTGAATTATAAAATAGATACCTACTAGAAACAAAGTCGTGTTTCTAGAGGAAGGTATTTCGATTTCACTTTCGGTGTACAATAACTTTTTTTTGAAAAAGATATTTTTAATGGTGTGGGTTTCAAAAAAGAAGACCGTAAAGGCAAGCGACAAATACGGAAAAATTCCAATCTGAAAAACTATTGAGTTGAAAAGATGAAAGAATATAGAAGCGGAAAAAGCAAGTTTCCTACTTCGTTTCCATAATAAGGCCGGTACAATCAGTAGGTCAAACAGAATACCAAAAACACCAACGATCTTATGAACCCACGGCTGTTGTAGCAAGTCTCCGATTACATAATACCCTGCCTTGTTAGACATTAAGATTTTGATGATACCAAAGTCAAGCCAGTCACCATACATTTTGGCTGCCGATGCGTAGGTATAGACTATGAACAATTGTAAAACTACGATCCATTTTACGTATGCAAACATATGTTCTTTTCGTAGTGATGGGTTCTTTTTTGCATCTAATGAATACCCTGCATTTGCCGGAAAGTAACACATCATTCCTGAAATTAATATCAGCAGGTAATAATGATTGTTATAGGATGTTTTTTGCATCAGATAAACGGCACTCCACAATAGGGTAAATGATATAATACTGAATCGATATTTATATCCTAAGGCGATGCTAACACCGAGCGTACCCATTATAAAAAAATAGAAATACATACCGTAATCGGGAAGTGGTTGCAGCCAATCGAATCCGATAAAATTAAAGGTAAATCTAGGTTCAATCAAAGTTTTCTTGACCCAGCCCGTAAGAATAGCTCCGTAACATTCCAATGCAATCAGAATGCCGAAGAAAATGCGAAAAATAAGTAAGGGCGAATTATCAATTTTCGTAAATAACAAACGACTTAGAGCGTTCATAACTTTGCAAGTATTGAAAGGGACATTTCTTTGTCTTTTGAAAGTTGTTCTTTGAGTGCATTGATAGACTCAAATTTATGCTCATCACGAATACGATCAATTATTTCAATCTGTAATTTTTGATCGTAGAGATCTTGGTCAAGATCAAAGAAATTTATCTCTATTGTTTTCTCTGTTCCAGAAACTGTGGGGTTAAATCCAATATTCATCATTCCAAAAGTAAGTTTGCCTTTTACATGGCTTTGCACTACATAAACTCCATTTTTTGGAATTAATTTATAGACTTCTTCAACCTGTAAATTTGCAGTTGGAAAATTCAGCTGCCTGCCTAAGCCTTTTCCTTTTTTAACCGTACCTGTTAGCATGTACCTATAGCCCAAATAGGTATTTGCTGTTTGTATATCTCCCTCTTCAAGGGCTTTTCTAATTTTTGTGCTACTGACCGACACGTCATCGATTTCCTGAGCCGTTATTTCTTCTACTTCGAAATCGAAAGTGCTGCTAAAAGTGATGAGGTCATTTATATTGGCAGTGCGATTTCTACCAAAACGATGGTCGTAACCAATGATTATCTTTTTAATTTGCAGTTCATTCACTAGTAAATCGCGAACAAACTCCGTAGCCGAAAGTCGAGAAAAATCAGCAGTAAACGGATGAATGATCAAAAAATCCAGTCCAAGTTCCTTGAGAATTTTTGTTTTCTCCTCGATGGTATTGATTAATTTGATGTCGGTATCCTTTTGAAGTACCATTCTAGGATGTGGGAAAAAAGTGAGTACTACCGATTTTAGGTTGGAATCTTTTGCATTTTTTATTAGTCGTTCGAGTATTTTTCGATGGCCTATGTGCACACCGTCAAAAGTGCCTATGGTAATGACAGTCGAGTGTTCTTTGTCGTATTCTTTGATGCTTTGGACAGTTACCACGAAAAATAGAAAATAAAAAGGCTTATATTTGAGTTTGGAAAATCCCCACCGATGGTCGCAAAATTACGTCTTGTTTTTTCAATTACCATAGCATTTCTTTCCTTTTACGGTTCGGCGCAAAGTGACTATTGGCAACAAGATGTATCTCAACGAGTTTTAGATCACAGTTTTTCAGAGCGTTTTGATGTTCAGAAAGGCAAGTTATTCGCGTTTGACGAAAGAAGGTTTGCGAATGAGTTAAAAAGTATATCTGTGGCCAAGGGCACTTCAAAAACAGTGCGTTTTCCAGATGAAAATGGAGAAATACACTCTTTTCGCATTCACGAACAACCAGTATTCTCACCTGAGCTTTCTAGAAAATACCCGAATATAAAGTCTTACGTCGGTTATGCCTTGAATGGCACCAAAGACAAGATCCGCTTTAGTGTTTCGCACAAAGGTATACAGAGTATGATTGTTCATGCCGACAACAGAGGTTCTACCTTCATGCAAAAAGATGCTAATAACAAATATGTAGTCTACTCTAGGGCTGCGAACACCAAAAGAAATAGTGATTTATTATGTAGTACTAAAGCTACTCTTGAAAATAAACTAGAGACGCGATTTTTAAAGCCAATCGACGGTCAGGTGTTGCGTAAATTTAGATTGGCCGTATCGGCCTCGGGGGAATATACAGAGTACCATGGGGGTACGGTAGCTGATGCCTTGGCGGCTATAAACGCAACGGTTACAAGAATCAATGAGGTTTTTGAAACTGATTTAGCTATTCGATTGGAACTGGTTGCCAATACGGATCAGGTAATTTTTACAGATCCGGCTACAGATCCTTACAGTGGAAGTTTAAGTTCTAAAGTGCAAGATGAACTCACAACTACAATAGGCGCGGCAAATTACGATATTGGCATCCTGTTTAATAGGGCTCCTAGTGATGGAAATGCAGGTTTTATTGGTGCGGTTTGCATCGATAGTAGAAAAGGCAGTGCGTATGCCTCTACACCAACTCCTGAAGGAGATATTTTTGATCTTGATTTTGTTGCCCACGAAATGGGGCATCAATTCGGGGCCAATCATACCTGGTCTTTCGAGCCAGAGGGAACTGGGGTACAGACAGAGCCTGGTAGCGGAAGTACGATTATGGGGTACGCTGGTATTGCCGGTATTCACAATATTGCGGAAAATGGTGATGACTATTTTCACTACGCAAGCATCGTTCAGATTGCAGAGTATTTGAATACGGTTAGTTGCGGTGAAGCTATGGCTTTAACGAATAACCCTCCTATTGTGACTCCTGCCGGTAGTTTCACCATTCCAATTTCAACGGCTTTCGTATTAACGGGAGAAGCTAACGATATTGATGCCAGTGATGTTTTGACTTTTAATTGGGAGCAAATAGATGATGGTATTGTACCGCAACCAGCATTCGGACCTACAAACCCAATTGGGGCAAATTTTAGATCGCAAAGGCCATCGGAAAATAGAGAACGTTACTTTCCAAAATTGTCTAGTGTTATAGCAGGTAGATTAACACAGACATCACCGACAATTAACTCGGATTGGGAAACCGTATCGAATATTGAGAGGGAGATGAATTTTGCTTTGACGGTTCGAGATAATGCCGTGGGTGGTGGTCAAGTGGTGTCAGATTTGGTCAATGTGTTTGTTGAAAATAGTGCAGGCCCGTTCATCGTAACCTCACAAACTACGAATGTAGTAGCTTCCGCTGGAGATACAGAGGAAATTATTTGGGATGTAGCCAATACTGAAAAGGCACCTATAAATGCACAAACCATCGATATTTATCTTTCTACCGACGGGGGAAGCACCTTTCCTTTCCTATTGGCAGAAGATGTTCCTAACGATGGTAGTCATATTGTGCAATTTCCTGCAAACCCAACCACTGCCGCACGTATTATGGTAAAAGCGCATAACAACGTTTTTTTTGCCGTTAATTCATCTGATTTTACCATTGAGGAATCTGATATTGTATTGAATTTTGACGCGTTGGAATACGAAGTCTGTACACCTAACACCTTGGTTGTGCCTTTCGTTTATGAAACCACTATGGGGTTTAGCGAGGAGGCGACTTTTAGCATAGCAACTCCTCCTACGGGGCTTGATATTGCAATTTTCCCTGAAACCGCAACGACCAACAACACTCCCGTAGATATTACATTTAGCAATACACAAAATCTGCCCGTTGGTAGCTATCCTATTCGAGTATTGGCAACAACAGCATCGTTAACAAAAGAAGTTAGTATTGATCTGGTTGTTTACGATACCAGTTTTTCACCGATAACCTTAGTTTCGCCGGCTGATACAGAAGTAGATACTTCTACTAGTATGTTGTTGGAATGGCAGGCTGATGATTTGGCTACTTCGTATGATGTGGAGATTGCTACTGATGTAGCTTTTGGCTCAATCATAGAAACGGCTTCGGTAATTAGTAACACTTATAGTCCTCTAAACCTAGAAAATCTACGCACCTATTATTGGCGCATAAAGCCCAAAAATAGTTGTGGCGAAGGTACTTTTGGAACTCCATTTAGTTTTACCACCATAGCCTTTAGCTGCCAAACTAGAGATGCAGTTGGCTTACCGATCACGATTTCCGCTTCTGGAACACCCACTGTGCTCTCTAAAGTTCTGGTTTTCGATGATTTACAGGTTGCCGATGTAAATGTTGATTTAGAGCTAGATCATACATTTCTCTCTGATATTGTTGTTACCTTGACTTCCCCAGCGGGTACGACGGTTGTTCTAATCAGCAACTCTTGTGATGACCTGAGAAACGTTAATGCGGTCTTTGATGATGACGCAGCGAGTTTTGTTTGTGGAGGAACACCTGCCATTAGTGGAACTGTAAAACCACTTGGTTTTTTGAGTTCTTTTAATGGAGAATCGGCCTTGGGCGAGTGGATACTAACGGTTTCGGACAATGCGCCTTCAGATGGGGGATCTCTCAAAGGCTTCACCCTAGAAATTTGCGCCGAAGGAGAGTTTAGGCCAGATGCGGATCAAGATGGCGTTTTTGATGATGGTCCTGACCTATGTTTGGGAACGCCAGTGGGAAGCCAGGTTGATACCTCGGGTTGTCCAATACTTGTTGTGCCAGCTTCAAACTATAGAATAGAGGCGAGGAGTGAGTCTTGCCGCAGCAGTAATGATGGAGCTATTATTATCAATGTAGAGTCTGCTTTGAGTTATACTGCAACCCTTTCAGGAAATGGCGTAAACAGCACAGCTGATTTTACTACTCCTTCTTTTAGCTTAGATAATTTAAGTGCGGGCACATATAATCTTTGTATAGTGGCTACCGACGGAACTCTTGTGGCGGCTGAACAATGTTTTGATGTTGTGATTGAGGAACCTGAGGTTCTCAGTGTTTCGTCAAAAGCTTCACTAGATGGAAGTATTGTTGATTTGGAATTAGGAGGTGCCTCACTTTATAGTATAGAATTAAATGGTGTAGTTAGCCAGATTGAGGAGGCTACTATAAGCCTGAATCTCAAACCTGGATTGAATACGTTGAAAGTAAGCACAAATTTGCCTTGTCAAGGAAGTTATGAAGAACAATTCCTTTTTTCAGAAGATGCACTTGTTTATCCAAATCCATTTGATGAGGTGGTAACTATTTTCTTTGGAAGGGCTTTGGGTGAGGTTGATATCCGTGTATTTAGCGCGAATGGAAGACTTGTTCTTGGGCGCAAGTATTCGGTCAATGCAGCTGAGCTAGAGTTAGATTTTTCAGCCTTGTCAACGGGCTTGTATTTTATTCAATTTGAAGCTGAAAATATAAAGGGAACATCAAAAGTCATTAAAAGATGAGATTTCTATACGTACTTATCGTTTCAGTTCTCTTGCTGGGGTGCAAGAAAAAAGAGTCACCAAAACCACCTGAAAGTGCGGTCTTGATTTTTCCTGAACAGAATTCTGAGTGTACTACTGGGGAAGATATCAATACAGAAACCAGTCAAGTAGAATTTAGATGGCAAGCTTCAAACAATACCGAAACCTATGAACTAATCGTGACGAATTTAAGTAATGGGAATAAGCAAGATATTACGGTTGCTAATACCCGTGCAAAATTGCCGATTCAGAAAGGAACACCGTATTCATGGGTTGTAATTTCGAAGAATTCGGCTGTATTGCAAACTGCTTTAAGCCCAACATGGAATTTTTATAACTCCGGATTTGCAACTACATACGCGCCTTTTCCGGCAGAAATTGTTGCACCCAAAATGGGTGCGACTGTCTTTAAGGATATCAATAATGAAGTAGAATTAAGTTGGATTGGAGCTGATGTAGATGATGATATCGACGGGTATGAAATTTACTTTTCTACTGAGAACCCACCTGAAACCTTAGTTTTTTCTCCAGGGGTAAATGCGTCTACGAGAAAAGTAACAGTGGAGGCGAATACCGTTTATTTTTGGAGGGTACTAACAACAGACAAAGAGGGTAATACCTCCGATTCAGGTATTTTCGAATTTAGGGCCCTTTAAGAATCAGGTTCCGTTAAATTGGTTCATAGTAGGCTTAACTCCTGATAAAACAAAAGACGTTATCAATTTGCATGATTTTTCAAAACGTTCTTCTAGTTGGGCAGACTCATCTTCATTCCATTCTCCTAAAACATAGTCAACTTGACGTCCTTTGCTGAATGCTGCACCAACTCCAAAACGGAATCTATTATAAGTTGATGTTTGCAAGACGTTTTGAATATCTTTTAGTCCATTATGACCCCCATCGCTACCTTTGGTTTTCAAACGTAGCACACCAAAATTTAGGTTTATGTCGTCCGTAATAACCAGCATATTCTCGCTAGGTATTTTTTCTTTTTCCATCCAGTATTTCAGGGCCTTACCACTCAAATTCATATAGGTAGAAGGTTTTAAACACAGCACAGTTCTCCCTTTTATTTTAAAAGACCCTAAAGCACCTAGTTTCACTGTCTCAAAGGAAAACTCTTCTTTTTGGGCAAGTGCGTCTAAAATCTTAAAACCAACATTATGTCGAGTTTCGGCATATTCGCTGCCAATGTTTCCCAATCCGACAATCAAGAATTTTTTCATAGGATCTGTTTCTTCTACAATTTCTGGTTTACTGGAAAATAAAGATTTTAAAAAATCGAACATCGGTATAAAAATACAAAAGCATCCGCCAAATGACGGATGCTTTTTATAGTTATAAGCAATCTAATTCTAGCTTTCTCCACCTTCTTTTGCTGGTACATCTCCACCTTCAGAAGCAGCGGCTTCACCTCCTTCGGCAGTAGCTCCTTCTTCACCTTCAACGCCTTCTTCACCTTCTTCATCTTCAACGTCCTCAACAATGGCAGCACGGGCAGTTTTAACCTGCACCACAACGGTTGTATCTGGATGTAAAATGGTAAAATCATCGTTCAAAAGTGATTCGACGGTGATATTGTCACCAATTTTTAATTTTGAAATATCGATATCAAAGAAATCGGGTAATTTGTCGGGTAAGGCCTTGATCGCCAATTTCCTTTTTCTAAACAACAAACGTCCCCCGTTTCTTACTCCTGGAGAGTTTCCGTCTAGACGAACCGGAATGTTCATTGTAACTTCTTTGTCATCGAAGAGCTGATAAAAATCGATATGTAAAATCTTATCCGTCACCGGATGAAACTGAATATCTTGCATTATTGCTCTAACTTTTCCTTCGCCCAAGTCAACCTTTACGGTGTGGGCGGCGCCGGTGTACACTAAATCTCTGAAACTTAATTCAGGTGCTGAAAAGTGCAATGGTTTTTCCCCTCCGTATACTACGCAAGGAACCAATCCAGCATTACGTAGGGCCTTCGTTGCCTTTTTGCCCACGCTTTCTCTTTCTGATCCTTTAATTGTAATTGACTTCATTATATATATTAAAAATTAATAATTCTACATTAAAAACTTTGATGCAATCGATGTATTGTTGTGTACCCTATGCATAACATCGGCAAAGAGTTCATCGCAACTTAAAACTTTTACTTTTTCACTTTGTTTTCTGATTGGAATTGAATCAGTAACAATCAATTCGAGTAATTGCGATTTTTCTATTTTCTCATAGGCATCGCCCGAGAGTAGGCCATGTGTGGTAATCGCACGAACACTTAAGGCACCTCGTTCCATCATCAAATCGGCAGCTTTGGTCAATGTACCAGCGGTATCGACCATATCATCAACTAAGACCACATTCTTGCCAGTTACATCACCAATAAGCTCCATATGTGATATAACATTTGCTTTTGCTCTTTGTTTGTAGCAGATAACAACATCACATTCTAGCGCCTTGGAATATGCATAAGCTCTTTTCGAACCACCCATATCGGGAGAGGCAATAGTTAAATTGTCGAGGTTTAAGTCCCTTAAATAGGGTAAAAACATAGTTGAAGCAAACAGGTGATCAACAGGCTTTTCAAAGAAACCTTGAATTTGATCGGCATGTAGGTCCATTGTAATAATTCGAGTTGCCCCCGCCGTTTCCAACATCTTGGCAATTAGTTTCGCGGCTATGGGTACTCTGGGTTTGTCTTTGCGATCTTGTCTTGCCCATCCGAAATAAGGCATTACAGCTGTGATATGTCTTGCAGATGCCCTTTTGGCGGCGTCGAGCATTAGAAGCATTTCCATTAAATTTTCAGAACTAGGATGCGTTGAACCAATCAAGAAGATTCTTGCTCCTCGAACAGATTCTTCAAACGAAGGCTGAAACTCTCCGTCACTATATCTAGATAGATTAACATTACCTAGCTTAGTGCCATAAGAATTGGCAATTTTCTCCGCTAAATCTTTACTATTTGAACAAGCAAAAAACTTAGGTTCTGGAACTTGGTATGCCATGATGGTTTATATTGTTTTACACCCTGATTTCTAAGGAGGTGCAAATTTAAAAATTAATTTGTGTTGCTAAAGGATAATTGTTGTTATTTTCATTTTTAGAATGAAATATTTTTTTAGCTTTGCAGTCCTATTTTAAAACGCTCGAGTGGCGGAACTGGTAGACGCGCTGGATTCAAAATCCAGTTCCTTTGGAGTGTGGGTTCGATTCCCACCTCGAGTACGTTAAACCTTCCCTTTTTATGGGGAGGTTTTTTTATGGTTTGTAGTCTGGGTACTTAGCCAACTTTGTGGCGTTTGAAGTGCATTTGGCCTTGCCTTGTTTAATTTGTTCATGCCGAAAGATTCCTCCTAACCCATTGCTCCCTTAACCAATCCGCCATCAACCGAAATAGTTTGTCCGGTAATGTATTGGCTATGTGGAGACAACAGCCATATGGCAAGAGAAGCGAAGTCTTGCGGCTTACCAATTCGACCAGTTGCAGTTTGTTTGGCAAAAGTAGAGCGAATTTCGGCTTCCGAAACGCCCTTTAATTCGCTGTTCTTTTTAAAAAGATTTTCCATTCGTTGAGTAGCGTGATATCCGGGACCAAGAATGTTCAGCGTGACTCCAGAGGTTCCAATTTCCTGCGAAAGTGTTTTTACATAGCCAACTATAGCCAATCGCATTGAATTACTTAATACTAAATTTTCTACAGGTTGCTTCACCGAAACACTCTCAATATAAAGTAAACGACCATAATTTTGTTCTAACAACTTTGGCAACAAGGCTTGTGTTAAGGCTATTTTCCATCTTACGACGCTTTTATATGCCTCATCCCAATCTGATAGTTTGGTGTCTAGAACGGGCATCGCTGGCGGACCACCTGAGTTAATAACGGCACCGGTAAGGATTCGATCACCAATTTGAACCTGTATCTTTTCCAAAACTAATTCTTCAGAAAGATTACCAACTACTATTTCAATTTTACCGCTTGTTTTTTGTAATTCCTTTAGTTTTGATTCCGTACGGGCAACGGCAATAACCTGTGCGCCTTCTGAAATCAATGCTGCTGTAATTGCTCTTCCGAGCCCACTTGTTGCGCCGCCAACCAAAAAAAGTTTGTTATCTAGCTGTAGATCCATGCTATTCTTCTTCAATGTTTGCTGAAACTAAATCAAAATACAGTTATTCTGTAATTTTCACAAAATTTCAGCCAAGGACTTTCGTTCATAAATTTCTCCTTGTATGCTATTCGAGAAGTTTCCGTATTGGTGGCAGGGCACAAGACTGAGGTGCCAGATGTAAAAAATAAAAAACAATGGTCGCGAAAATATCATGATTAGGGTCGCTAGTACAATTTCGACTTTTACAAGGCTTTTTAAGCATACCATGTGGGAACATTTTAATTAAAAATCAAAATATTCCTTAGCGTTATTGTAACAAATATCTTGTATTAATTTCCCAATCCATTTCGTATCATTAGGCAGCTCTCCGTTTTCGATATCTTTGCCAAAAAGGTTGCAGAGTATGCGTCTAAAGTATTCGTGTCTGGGGAAAGACAGAAAACTTCTAGAATCGGTAAGCATACCAATAAAGCAACTAAGCAGGCCAATGTTCGAGAGCGAATTCATCTGATCAATCATACCTTCTTTCTGATCCATAAACCACCAACCTGAACCAAACTGAACCTTGCCTTTGATACTGCCATCATTGAAATTTCCTATCATCGAAGCCATCATATCGTTGTCGATAGGGTTATTGTTATAAATTATGGTTTTGGTTAATTTGTCCATACTGTCCATAGTATTTAAAAACTTGGAGAGGCTTTTGGCTTGTTGAAAATCTCCTATAGAGTCCCATCCCGTATCAGGGCCCAGTTTGTGTAACATTCTACTATTGTTATTGCGTAAAGCGCCCAAATGAAACTGTTGTACCCATCCGAATTCGTGATAGCATTCTGAAAGAAATTGGAGTAGGGCGCTATGAAATTTAAGTACCTCCTCCTTTGAAAGATTTAGGCCTTCGCGCTTTTTTTTAAATATGGTCTTGACTTCGGTCTCGGTAAATTCTTCGGCGTACATATGTTCAAAGCCGTGATCACATAAACGGCATCCGTTGTCATGAAAGTAAGCTACTCTATTGCGAAGCGCATCACAAAGACGGTCATAGGAATCTATGTTCGTTTCTGTAACTTGAGCTAATTTGTCGATATAGTCTAGGTAGGAATCGGCACCGATAAAAATGGCTTTATCGGGCCTAAAGGCCATACTTACTTTAGTTTTGAAGCTGCTTTTTTCTAACTTTTGGTGATGCTCTAGAGCGTCGGTAGGGTCATCTGTAGTACACAAAGACGCTACATTCATTTTGGTCAACAAATTTTGAGTGCTAAAGGCTTCGGTATTTAGGTGTTCGGAAGTTAGGTCGTAAATGCGATCAGCACTTTCAGAATTTAGTAATTCACTAATACCGAAATACCGATCCAATTCCATATGAGTCCAATGGTATAACGGATTACGCATAGTATAAGGTACAGTATAAGCCCACTTACCGAACTTCTCTCGATCTGAAGCTGAGCCTGTAATGTACTCTTCGTCGATGCCCAGAGTTCGCATGGCCCTCCATTTGTAATGATCGCCGCTAATCCATATTTTGGTCATGGTATCAAAAATCTGGTTTTCCGCAATTTCGCGCACCGGTAAATGATTGTGATAATCAATAATCGGCATGTCACTGGCATACTCGTGATAGAGCTCTTCGGCAAAGGTATTTTCTAGAAGAAAATTATCCTGAATAAATTTAGATGGTTGGCACATTTAAACCCTTTGTTTGGTAGTAATTAACAATGAACGCAATTTATGTATAAAACGCACAACAAACTGTGTGTTTTACGTGGTAATATAAAAATATTATTTATATTCGTTAACGTTAACGAAATTTTTTTTAGATATTTTTTTATCCTCCTTATATTGTTATAAGAAAACCAATATAACACAAGCACCTTTTTGAAATGAAAAAAACCAACAGACTACTTTTTATTGCTGCCTTACTATCAACTGCCTTGCTTTCTTCTCAAGAAAATTGGGAGGTATTGTTCAATGGGAAAGACCTCAAGAACTTCAAACAACTGAATGGAGATGCCAAATATGAGATAAAAAACAACGAGCTGATTGGCACTTCAAAAATGGGTACTCCCAACAGCTTTATGGCTACCAAAAATGAATACGCTGATTTCATTTTGGAATTTGATGTTTTCGTTGAAAACGGATTGAATTCTGGGGTCCAATTCCGAAGTTTGAGTACACCTGAATATATGAACGGTAGGGTGCATGGATATCAATGTGAAATCGAAACGAGTTCAAGAAAATGGGCGGGAGGAGTGTATGATGAAGCTCGCAATGGCTGGTTGTATCCTTTGTCAAGAAACCCAAAGGGGCGCAAGGCTTTTGTGCCTGGACAGTGGAATCATTATCGTATCGAAGCTATAGGTGATAAGATTCGAACCTGGATTAATGATGTGCAATGCGCTAATCTAGTCGATGATACTACGGCTAAAGGATTTATTGCCTTTCAGGTGCATAGTATTCATGATGAGAGTTTAGAAGGTAAAACGGTTCGATGGAAAAATATCAAGATAAAGACCAGCGACTTACAGAATTCTAGAAAAGCTATAGACGGCGATGTTCCTGAAATAAGCTATCTCAAGAATAGCTTGACAGAAGATGAATCTCGACGTGGTTGGCGCTTGTTGTGGGATGGAAAAACAACAAATGGATGGCGTGGAGCGAAGTTGAATACATTTCCAGAACTAGGATGGGAGATGAACGATGGTATTTTAACCGTATTGGCTTCAGGTGGTGCTGAGTCGAGAAATGGCGGTGATATTGTAACTCTTGATTCTTTCAAAAATTTCGAGTTAAGTGTTGATTTCAAAATTAGTGAAGGTGCCAATAGCGGTATTAAATATTTTGTAGATTCTGAATTGAATAAAGGAGAAGGCTCTGCCATTGGCTTGGAGTTTCAAGTATTGGACGACAAGAAACACCCAGATGCTACCCAGGGTAAAAATGGAAATAGAACGGTGGGGTCTTTGTATGATTTGATTCGGGCCGAAAACAAAGGAAATTCAAGAGGGAAAAACTTTAAAGGTGTTGGAAAGTGGAATAATGCCCGAATTGTAGTAAAAGGGGGGCATGTTGAGCACTGGCTCAATCAAGTAAAGGTAGTTGAGTTTGATCGGTTCAGTCAAGTTTTTGGAGCTTTGGTAGAAAAAAGTAAATATGAAAAATGGGAAAATTTTGGACGAATCCCCCAGGGTCTGATCTTACTGCAAGATCACGGCGATAAGGTTTCATTTAAAAGCATTAAAATACGAGAATTTTAAATTGAAAAACATGAAAAAAAATAGACGAAATTTTATAAAGAAAACGGCCTTGGCCTCTGGTGGAATTGTTTTGGGTGCCAATACTATGAGTGCAAGTAGCTATAGAAAAATATTAGGTTCGAATGATCGCGTTCGCGTCGGTATCGCGGGTTTTTCAAATCGCTTTAAGGGCGCCTTGCTTCCGGCCTTCAATAGTTTGAGCAAAGCTCAGAACTTTGAACTTGTTGGCGTTTCCGATATATGGAACCGACGTAGAGATGAAGGAATGGCAAAAGTGAAGGAGGTAACCGGAAACAAAATTACTTCATGGCGAAATAATGAGGAGATGTATGACAAAAATGATATTGATGCGGTAATCATATCTACCGCTGATTTTCAACATGCACTTCATACCGTACAGGCGGCCAATGCGAAAAAAGATGTGTACTGCGAAAAGCCATTTGCTGAAACCATGGCTGATGCCCGAGTGGGAATGAAAGCGGTTAAAGATGCCGGTATTGTATTTCAAATAGGTTCACAAAGAAGGAGCGGTTCAAACTATCATGCAGCAAACAATTATATCAAATCAGGCAAGTTTGGTGATATTGTTATGGTTGAAATGACCTGGAATGTCAACCAACCTGGAAGATGGCGTTTGCCCAAGCTAACCAGCGAAATTCGTGAATCGGATACCGATTGGAAACGTTATCAAATGAATCGCCCTGAAGCCGCTTGGGATCCTAGAAAATACTTAGAGTATCGATTGTTCTGGCCATACTCTTCAGGTATACCGGGGCAATGGATGTCACATCAAATTGATACGGTACATTGGTTCTCTGGCTTAAATCATCCTAGAAGTGTTGCGGCTAACGGAGGTATCTATTTGTGGAAAGATGGGCGCAAGAATTTCGATACCATGTCTGCTGTCTTTGATTACGGACCGGCTGATGATATGAACTCAGGTTTTCAAGTAACCTATTCCTCAAGATTTACAAATTCCGCTGGGGGAACCAAAGAAATTTATTATTCGAATGCTGGAGAATTGAACCTCGACACCAATAAAGTAAGCGATAATGGCGGATTGACCGAAAGATTCGCATCGGCAATGGACATGAAACCCAATAAATTAGAAGGTTTTAATCTTTCAGATAATGCCCCAAAAGTAGTTACTTCCGCAAATACGGGAGCCGATAATATGACAACATTGCATATGCAAAACTGGATGGAATGTGTTCGTAGTCGCGAAACCACAAATGGTCCGATCGAAGCTGGTTATAATCATTCGATTGCAAATATCATGACCACAGCGGCCTTGAGAACCGGCCTCAAAGCAACCTTCGATGAGGCTACCCAAGATGTTTTGGCTGGCGGACAAGTTTTTCAATACTAAGAACTTTTGCATATGTTAAAAAGAGTAATGCCATGTTGTTTGATTTTAAGTCTGCTTGCTATGTCTTGCAAAGAGAAGAAGGAGGTTGTAGAAGGTACGAATTCTGTCGAAAGTGAAATGGTAACATCCGCTAAAGTCACCTTTGCTAACGATACGCTTGCTAAAAAAGTGGCAGTCAATATTGATGGTCAACATTTTACGAGTTATGTATATGACGGGCAGACTCCGAAACCCATATTGTATCCTATTATGACCAAAAGCGGAAAGACGGTTACAAGAGGTTTTCCATTTGAACCCAGGCCTAACGAACGTATAGATCATCCACATCATGCTGGACTTTGGTTAAACTACGGTGATGTAAATGGCCTTGATTTTTGGAATAATTCGTATGCGATTCCTGAAGCGGAAAAAGCAAAGTATGGTACAATTTACCACCAAGAAATTTTGGAGATGGATGAAAAGAATGCCACTCTTTCTATCAGAGCTGTTTGGCGTTCTCCAGACAATGTTGACCTTTTAGAAGAGACGACGCAATACGTTTTTAACCAAGAGGGCAGTACCAGATCTATTGATAGAGTAACCACCTTAAAAGCCCTTGAAAAAGTTTCTTTCACTGACAATAAAGAGGGCATGTTAGGCATGCGAATGACCCGTGAACTGGAACTTCCGTCTGATAAACCCGCGGAGTATACCGACGCTGAAGGAAACGTTACCGAGGTAAAGGTTCTGAACAACGAGGGTGTTACTGGAAACTATTATAGTAGTAAGGGATTGACCGGGGGAGATGTTTGGGGAACTAGAAATGAATGGGTCAAATTAGAGGGTACTATGAACGATGAAGTCGTATCGGTGACCATAATTGATCATCAAAAGAACGTCGGGTATCCCACCTACTGGCATGCTCGTGGTTATGGGCTTTTTGCTGCTAATCCTTTGGGGCAGTCTGTTTTTTCTGATGGAAAGCAAACCCTTAATTTCAGCTTAGAGCAGGGTGAGTCGACCGTTTTTAAATATCGAGTACTAGTGCATAATGGTTCCTTACTTTCGAAGGAAACTATCGACGAATTTGCCCTAGATTTTAACCCGTAGGCAATCAAAATTCAAATTATGAAACGTCTTTATCTATTTATTTTTACCATAGGCTTTGGCCTGAGTTGTTTCGGGCAAACGAGCGAACCTCAAATGGAAACAATTTTTGAGGGAGACAATTTGGATTATTGGGAAGTACCAGAGAACAATATTTGGTGGACTACCGATGCAGGAACGCTCTGGGCAAAAAGTGATTCTGAAAAAAAGGGTTCAATTCTATGGACAAAGAAAAAATACAAAGATTTCGTGGTGCAGCTAGACTTCAAATTTGGCGAAGGCACGGTTGATTCTGGTATTTTTATGAGAGGAGATGACGAGAAAAACGCACAAATACAGATTGGTGAGTCTGGTTCTTTAAAACGTGATATGACTGCGTCGCCCTATGTTCCAAAACTGGGTTACCCGGTAGAGGCAGAGGGGATAAAGGATTTGTTAAAAATAAACGACTGGAATACCATAAAAGCCATGGCCATTGGCACTACCTACAAAGTATGGCTAAACGGAACTGAAGTTATGAATTATACCCTTGAAGATGCAAACTTAGAGGGTCCGATCGGAATTCAACTTCACCCTAATAGGGAAATGTCTATACAATTTAGAGACATATCGGTCGCTGAGCTATAAAGTAGTTTATTGACCGATAACTTTTTAGATTTAAGTTCAAACATAGTACCTTATGGGGCTTTAAAAATTAGCACCAATACTACGCTATGGGAATTAAACAAATAGCCAAATTAGCAAATGTCTCTATTGGTACCATAGACAGGGTACTTCATAAACGTGGAGGCGTCTCTAAAGATACAGAAGAAAGAGTACTGAAAATAATTAAGGAAACCGGCTATCAAAAAAACATGACGGCAAGCAGGCTAAAGCTAGCTTCTGTAAAAAAAATTGAAATAGCCATTCTAATACCGCTAACTAGAAACAAGTGGAATTATTGGAAATTACCTAAGAAAGGAATTTTAAAAGCGGTAAAGGAGCTTACTGAGCTGGGTGTAAAAGCAAGCTTTTACCAATTTAGCGATTCCGAATCTTTTTCTACCCAAAGCGAAGAGATTTTCTCAAAAAATTATGATGCCATTATTACCGTTACTTTTTTTAAAGACTTAAGCAATGCGTTGTTAGCGCGTGCAAACAAAAAAAAGATACCGGTAGTTTTTCTGGATACTGAAATACCCTTAAAAAAAGACGCTTTCTTTATTCGACAAAATTCTCATGTAGCTGGTAGAGTGGCTGGTAGATTGTTACATGGTCTAATTGGTACAAAAGGGTCTTATTTCGTGGTTAATATAATAAATGAGCGCGGTGTGCATGCGAACACTATTCAGAGAGAGCTTGGCTTTAGAAGCTTTTTTGTTGAGAAGAACGAAAAGGTTAATATCAAAACAATAAATCATGCGATCAAGGACACTAAATTTCGAGCAACAAAAGAAATGAAGGCCTGGTTTAAAGAAGATGGCTTAAAAGGTATCTTTGTTACCAACTCTAAGGCCCATCTTTTACCGACTATTTTAAATGATTATAATATTAAGAATACATTCATTGTTGGTTTTGATTTAAATAAAAGAAATTTAGAGCAATTAGATGATGACAAAATCAGCTTCTTAATAAATCAACAACCTGAATATCAAGGTTACGCTGCCATTAAAGGGCTATTTAACTATTTAACGAGACAAGATGATTCAGGGCTGAGCCTTGATATTCCCGTAGAAATAATAGTTAAGGAACATCTGACTTCGCAGTAACTTCAGGGAAAGACAATTCCATAAAAAACCCTCCCGTCATTATAAAATAACAGGAGGGTCAAAACTAAAACTAACTCAAACTCAAATTTATTTATTGCGGGTAACCTGGGTTTTGTGGGTAACCGCCTAAGCTTCTATCTATTTGGTTTTGCGGAATTGGTCGTACCGTGTGGTAATCTTGTATGTTCGGTGCAGCACCAGGATTGTGTAATCTTGTGCGTTCTACCAATTTTCCAGTTCGCGCCAAATCCCACCATCTATGGCCTTCACCAACCAATTCCCTTGCTCGTTCATCAAGAAGAAAATCAAGAGTTACATCGGCAGGTGTAATTTGCGTTGCGGCCTCTTGACCTGGCACGGCTGCTCGCATGCGAATCACATTGATATCATCTGCTGCACCAGTAGTATTACCTTGTGATAACCTTGCTTCTGCTCTTAACAAGTAAGCATCTGCCAAACGCATTAGAATGAAATCGCGTTGCCCCTGTGTTTTTTGACGATCAGGTCTTGTCGCATCGATCCATTTATTCAATGAGGGAAATAGCCTTTCATTATACTCGTCATTACTGTATACCAAATAGGGCACAGCATCTTGGCGTGATTGTGGCCAATCGATATCTTTTCCGGGTCCTGGAATAAAGATGGCTGTATCGCCAATTGCAAGTGCTGCTCTAGGGGGGTCAGTAGTTGGCGGTTCTTCTTTATTGGCGAACCATACGTGTTTAAAGGAATCATCGTATCTACTGTCAATGTCTCTATCCCATAAAGTCAACATAAAATCAGTTGGGCGATGCCTTTTCCAAGGTCTACCATTAGCGATATCTCGGGTCATTCCTCTACGAACATCATATTCATGTAAGAAATAGAGGTGCCATCTATGGCCAAAGTTATCCACTCCGCTATCTACTTGCGATTTGGAATTGGGTACAACAAAAACCATTTCGCTATTCTCTTGATTCGTGATATCCCATAAATCAGCAAAGTTATCTAAGAGCGCAAAGCCATAATTGTTGATGACATTGCCTAACAGTGTTTCCGCTCTAGAGGCGTCGGTACCATCTGCGAAGCTGGTATAGCTTCTAGTAAGAAGGGCCTTTGCCAATAGAAATTCAGCGGCTGGCTTTGTTGCTCGGCCGTAATCATCGGCTTCATCAGGTAAATTGGCAATAGCAAATTCTAAGTCAGGTACAATGGCCTGGGCGTAAATTTCGGTTTGTGATGTTCTATTTGCTTCTACTTCAATACCTTCAGTTTCTTCTAGACTCAGGTGTGCATCACCAAAGGTGGTCACAATATTGAAATAAAAGAAGGCCCTCAAAAACCGCACTTCAGCAATTCGTAAGGTTTTTTGAGCTTCGTCCATGTCGACTTCAGCAGATCGGTTGATGACACCGTTTGCTTGGTTGATGCCTTTGTACCAATTATCCCAAGAATCACGTATATAGCTTTCAGATCCGTTGAGACCTCCATCGTAAAAATTGAAGACTTTATGACCTCCATCTGCACCATTGGTCCAAATGTCGGTACCAAAAGTCATCATAGCTGCACCCATTTCTTGACCATAAAATGGTTTGAAGGTTGAATATGTAGCTCTTACGCCATCTTCAAACCCACCCTCAGTGGTGTAGTAAGAGGCTGCGGAAACATCCGTCACCAACTCCTCTTCTATAAATTTATCACATGACTCTGTAAAGAAAGCCAGCGCTAAAACTAAGATTATATAAATTTTTCTGTTCATAATATTTAAATTAGAAATTTAAACTAACAATTTTTTTTCTAGAAAGTGGCGTTTAATGATATAGACCACTGTTTTGTACTCGGTACAACAGCACTGCTTAATGATACACTGTTACCTCCTGGATTTGGTGGGTCTTCCGATACTTCAGGATCGAAGGTATCGTATTCACTGGCGAACCATAAATTCTGACCCGATACCGTTAGGCGTAGTCTTTCCATTCCTAATTTTTCTGTAATTGAATCTGGAAGGTTATAGCCCAATGATAAATTTCGAAGTTTTAGAAAACCACCATCAAAATATCTTAGGGTTGACCCATTTCTAGGGCTCTCTTGATTCTCATTAGGTCGTGGGAATGCATTTGTCGGATTATCAATGGTCCAATAATCTACATCAAGGTTATTATACCTTCCAAACAATGAATTGTTTGAAGCATGAAAACCTGAATTCACGGTATGTCCTACTCTATAGACAAAGAAAATACCTAAATCAAATCCTTTGTAGGATAATTTATTGTTGAAACCTCCATAAAAGTCAGGAACACCATTACCTATGATTTTACGGTCATCAGGGGTAATGACCCCATCACCGTTAAGATCTGCCAACTTAATTTCACCTGGAACTTTGTTGTCGGCGGCTAATGCTGCTGCTTCCTCATTAGCTTGCCAAATACCGACTTTTTCATAGTCGAAGAAAACTTGAATCGGCTGACCGATAAACCATCCATTACCGACATCATCAAGCTGATTTCCATCGGCATCAGTTAATGCCAATTCCGTAATTTCTTCCTTATAGGTAGAAATATTCAAATCAATATCCCAGTTGAAGCCATCGCCAAGATTGTCAATAATTCCTCCACTAATACTAAATTCGAATCCAGTGGTTCTGGTGGCGCCGACATTTTGCAAAACACTTTCGTAGCCTGAAGTGGAAGGTAAACTTCTTGCCAATAACAAGTCTACGGTATTGGTTCTGAACCAATCAAACGAACCAACCAAACGATTATTGAAGAAACCATAATCCAGACCGATGTCTAAGGTTTTGGAAACCTCCCAAGTTAAATCTTCGTTGGGAATTTCATTCAATCCAAAACCAAGTGCCGGTTCTTCTCCAAAAGCATATACGGTACTTTCTAATCTACCTGCCGTTTGATAGGGTAAAACCGAAGTGTTACCTACTTCGCCATAAGAAGCTCTTAATTTCATTTCTGAAATGGAAGTATTTGCTAGAAAATCTTCCTGATCTAATCTCCAACCAGCTGACACTCCTGGGAAGTATTTCCATTGATTGCCTGGTGCCAGTCTTGAAGACCCATCCGCTCTAAGTGAAGCCTGAAATAAATATTTACCGTCAAAATCATAATTGATTCTTCCCATAAAGGAGGCCAAAGCCCATTCGGTCAAACTCGAGGATAATACTCCTCCGGCAGTGGCAGAACCTAAATTATAAAAGGATTGGGACTCATAGGGTATGCCAGTAACATTACCATCATTTCTTTCTATTCTTGACTTCTGAATACTCTGAAGCAGGGTAACTTTTAGGTTTTGCCTATCCGTTAGCGCTTTATTATACGTTAAAAGATTCTCAAGCGTATATCCGAAATCGTTTACATTGATAATGCCTGCTCTACCTGGTCCTCCACGATTTTGATTTGTTAAACTACCTGCGAAGGTACCCCTTCTACCAATACGAATATCTGGCCCAAAAGTGGTCGTCCATTTTAGCCCCTCCATAATGTTAATGTCCAAATACATGGGAGCGAAAATTCGCGTTTGCTGCCGTTCATCAATGTAAGCGCCTTCTACTAGTTCACTTAAGGGATTCGTTCGAATACCATCGTTAGTGGGTAAGAATTTCAAATCGCCATTTTCATCAAAGGGTACCCCCAAAGGGTTATTGGCTAAAGACTCTTGCATGGTTGCATTAGAACCCCAATTCTGCTCAGTTTTGGCTACTAAAAAGGAAGCTCCTATCTTAAAGATATCATTGATTTTATGATCTACGGCTAATCGACCTGAAAACCGTTCGAAATCTTGATTACTGACAATACCTTGTTCTTTAAAATATCCTATAGAACTGCTGAAAGTTGTGTTTTCTGAACCACCACTTATACCAATTTGATGGTTGGTCTGCCAGCCATCGCCCAAGACCTCATCTAACCAGTCTGTTGATCTGCCTTGTGCAAGAGATTCAAGTTCTATAGGGTCTAAAAACACTTCCGAATCGGCCGGGATAGCTCCATTCCATCCCACACGTCTTGATTCTCTTTTTAACGCAGCGAACTCTTCCCCGTTCATCATATCTACCAGACTCGTTGCTGAGGTAACGCCATAACGACTGCTATATGTGATTTTGGTCTTGCCAACCCTACCTCTGTTTGTAGAAACCAGAATCACTCCGTTGGCACCCCTTGAACCGTAAACAGCGGTTGCAGCCGCATCTTTTAAGACTTGCATAGAAGCTATATCGTCAGGGTTGATATCTGCCATAGAGTTAGGGCCGTCTATTAAAGGAATCCCATCTACCACATAAAGTGGGTCGTTCGACGCACTTATAGAGCGCCTACCACGTATTCGTACGGTTGGGTTTTGCCCTGGTCGACCGCCTGTAGATTGAACATCAACACCAGCAATCTGACCTTTAATAGCATCAATGGTACTTGCTACCTGTACGATACTCAATTGTTCGGCCGTAACGGTCTCAATAGAACCGGTTACTTCGCCTTTCTTCTGAGTACCATAACCCACCAATACAACCTCATCTAGTGCAGAGGCATCTGGTTGGAGGGAGGCATTGACGGTAGATCTTCCGTTAACTTGTACTTCTTGAGGTGCATAGCCTACATAACTGAATACCAAGGTAGCGTCTGAAGCTGCACTGATGGAGTAATTGCCATCGAAGTCGGCAACTGCACCTGTAGTAGTACCTTTGACGACCACACTGGCCCCCGATAAAGGAATTCCGTCTTGGTCTGTTATAGTACCAGTAACAGTAGATTGATCTACTTCGTTAAAAGAAGTAGTTGTTGATGAATTGGTGCTAGCTGTAGCCGTTGACACTCCAAAAGTGCATAGCAAGAGCGCTAGCAAAAAAACTTTCACCTTAGGCGTTAGTTTCTTTAAGTGTAATTTTTTCATATCATATTAATGTTAGATTGTTAGTTGAGCAGTATTGAAATTGTAGTGAGTATGTGATAAGGAGTAGCACTTCCTTTGAAAATCACGGACTTTTGTTTGTGTGAAGCATAGATGTTTGGTTATATATTTTTACTAGGACTATGAAAGCATCCAATAGTTTTTTGGTTTTGGGGGAGCGTTAACGTACACTATTTTTACGTGAACGTTAACGAATATAAGAATACATTTGATTATAAAAAATAGATTTATCAATTTTTATGTTAAAAAAATAAGGTTTTGCCAGAAAATATTTACCTCAAGAATTGTTTTTAATGCCAAGTGAAAGCGCTTTAAATGGAAAACCTCACCATGATAATGACGAGGTTTTTCAACTATAATTTAGAAGAAGTAAACTGAAAGCTACCAGCACTCTCCTGTACGCATAAAGCGCCTAGCGGCAAAGATACCTGCTATAATTGCCTGAAATCTATTGTGCCCTCCACGTATACTGTTTATATATACTTCGCAAGCACAGTTTGCCGCTTCCGTAGGAAAGTCGCGATGATAAATATCGCATGCGCCCGGTTCATTGCGAGGAAGATCAGGAAGTTCTGGACTTAATTCTGGAAGTTTTGGAAAAATAGGCCGCACCCAGTCATATAAAGCATTTTGATCATAGTGTATACCTAGTGCCTGTTCAGATTTCCATATTGGAAAATCACCTTTGCTAAAATCATTAAGAATAGCTTTGGAAAGTTCGAGATTGTCAAATTCACTTAGGGCGTAGTACAATTGCTTTTCACTTTTTATGGGATACTTTATTTTTGTAAGCATTTCAATGCTGGAGAATATATTTTTCAATTCTTTATCTTCACTTGTCGCCTTCATAGACTCCATCTTGAGGCTACTTTTTGATGATACAGACTGCAGTTGCTGTTCTGTGGCAGGTTCTTCATAAGGAACTTCATAATTTTTCTTTGAACAAGAAGTGAGAAAAAGTAGGATAGCTGCCAATCCTGTTCCGAAAAGTTTCAATTTTGTTTTCATAAATTCATATTTTTAAGATTCATCTATTTCTTTATGTAAAGGCCAACAACAAGGTTAACATCAAAAATCAGATTTTAGGTGTTCCTTTATAACCAAACTTCAAATGAAAAATCACAATCTCTTCGGGTTACTTCTAGCGACCCATTTTTTTCTGTCTTTAGCTTTAATATCCTGTAAAAATGCTTCTCCTGAGAAAAAGGCAACTACAGAAAGTACTATGGTAGATTCACTTTTGGTGTATAGCCCTTATACGGCGAACCCCTCCGATTTGAAAATATCTAGATCTGATTATGCTCATAGATTACAGGGTTTTTGGCTGGCCCAATGCATTGCCAATTGGACGGGTTTGGTAACCGAAATGGATAAAATCGGTATACCCAATAAAGAAGGAAAAGGGGGAGGCTTCTATACTAGAGACGATTGGGGGAAGCCTGATCAGCCCAATCTATGGGGTTCTAATAACTATTCGAAAACCATAGATTTTTTATTTGCGGCCCCAGATAGCATTTGGGGAGCCGATGATGATACCGATATTGAGTATATCTATCAAAACCTACTGTACAACAATAAGACAAGTCTATTATCAGGAGAACAAATTCGTGATGGCTGGCTTAAGCATATCAAGTTAACGGAAGAGAACTTTCTGTGGGTTTCTAATCAAAGAGCACTAGATTTGATGCAAGAGGGAATGGTTCCCCCTGCTACCAGCGCCCCAGAGAATAATGCTGATTACGAAATGATCGATGCACAATTGACCACCGAGATATTTGGTTTTTTTGCACCTTCTCGGCCTGATGTTGCCTTAAAAATGAGTCACTTGCCCATACAAACTGTTGCACGTGAAAATGCGGAATGGATATCGGAGTTCAATGTAATCATGTATGCCTTAGCACCTTTGGCAGACCATAATAAATCTAACAAAGAGAATTTACATTGGATGGCTTCGGAAGCGCGAAAACGTTTGCCCAACGATTCCTATGCCGCCAAAATGTTTGATTTTGTAAAAGAAGAATATGAGGCTGGAGCGACTTGGGAAGCTGCACGAGATGCCTTACACCAGAAGTATCAGATACGACAAGAAGACGGATACCCTTGGGCCACAAAAGACAAAAGTTGTAACGGTTGTTTTGCTGCTGGAATCAATTTTGGCGCAAGTATTGTCAGTTTACTCTATGGCGAAGGTGATCTCAAAGAAACGATAAAAATAGGAGCACTCTGCGGATGGGACTCAGACAACCCCACAGCCACCTGGGGCGGACTACTCGGTTTTATGTTGGGTAAGGATGGGGTTGAAAAGGCTTTTGATAGAAAGTTTGCCGATAAATTCAATATCCATAGAACGCGTATAGGCTTTCCGAACAATGGAATAGACACCTTTCAAGAAATGGCAAAAAAAGGCATTTATGTAATCGACAGAGCGGTGCAAGAGGAAATGGGGGGCGGCGTCGATCTTGAGGAAGATGTTTGGTATATTCCGCAGCCAGTATTGAAAATCGAAGCTGGCCAATAGTTAAATCAACTTCTGTTCGATAGCGATCTTTATTAAAGAAGCCGCATTCGATACCTCCATCTTTTGCATGAGGTTGCGACGGTGCGTTTCTACAGTCAACGGACTTATGAAAAGTTCATCAGCAATAGTATTGGTGGTTTTTCCTTCAGCAATTAAACGAAGAATATGGGTTTCTCTACGTGTCAGTTTGGGAATATCCTTGCCTTCTTGAGAAACCGAATCGGCTAATATTTTCTGTACCTCACTGCCAAAATAAAAATTACCTTCATGCACTTGACTAATAGCCGTCACCAACTCATCGGAGGTGGCATTCTTCAGTAGATATCCTTTAACTCCGTTTTTGATCATCTGGTTGATAATACTAGGTTCACTATAGGTGCTTAGCCCCAAAATCTTTATAGTAGCTCGCTTCTCAAGAATAAATTTGACCATTTCAACACCGTTGATGTCCGGTAGATTTACGTCTAACAGAATAACATCTACTATTTCCTTCTCAAGAAATTCAAGTGTGTCTTTTCCATTTGTAAAATGGGTTGCGACTTGTACAGCTTCATTGTCGCTTAAGAGCGTTTTTAGCCCCTCTATTACCATAGGGTGGTCATCTACAATCAGTACACTTATGGGTTTATGCTGCATCGATATTAATATGTACGTTGACGGTTGTGCCTTCATTTTTTTCACTTTCAAAGTCAATATTCCCTTTGAGATAAGCTACTCTAGTCTGCAAGTTCGACAAGCCCATACCAGAACCCTTTTTCTGTAGACTTTCATTTTGATTAAAACCGACACCATTATCTTCTACAGTTATGTCTACCTGATTACCTTCTCTCATAAACTGCACCAAAACCTCTGTTGCCTTGGCATGCTTTATGGCGTTATTAATAAGTTCCTGTATCACACGATACATGGTTACTTGTTGGTTGATATTGATACCTTTATCAGTACCATAGAACTGTAAGGTTACTTTGGTGTTACTACCAGTCATACTACTACAATAATCTTTCAGAGCTGCTTGAAGCCCAAACTTAACCAGGGTCTCAGGCATCATATTACGGGCAATACTGCGCAGTTCGGTCAAGGAATCATTAAGATCTTTCATAACCTTTTGCAATTGCTTTTTTGGATATTGCTTGGGTTCGTCTTTGTCTAGTTTGGATAGATTCATACTAATTCCTGAAAGTCTTCCTCCTAGACCGTCATGCAGATCAATAGCGAGTCGCTTTCGTTCTTTTTCTTGGCCTTCTATCATCGCGGAAAATATTTTATTCTGCTGTTCTTGTTTTAAGAGGTTCATTTCAGCCTCTTTTATCAGTTCCTTTTTTCGGGCTTTTGAGAGCTTTCTATTATAGAAATAATAGCCACTGAACAGCAGTAATGCCAAAATACTGATGATTACCCCGAGTAAATAGGCCTGTGATTTTTTCTTCTCTAGAGACAGGGCGGCTTCATTTTTTTCATTTCTTAGCGCTAATATTTCTTTTTCTTTAGTGGCTATTTGATATTGTGCTTCTAGGTTTTGCATATCGGAGCCTAAGTTTTCGATTCTCATACTATCGATCGCGACAATGTAATCCTTCAAATAGAAATAAGCTCTTTCAAAATCCTTCAAGTTGGCTTCGTGTTTTGCCAATCTAAAATAGGAACCTACAATATCTTCCTTAGAGTGTTTATTTTCCCAAAAATTTAGATATTTCAAAGTGTATTCTCGGGCTTTGCTATGGTTTCCCATCTTATCATAGATGTCAGCATATCTTTGATACAAAAGCCTTAGGTAGTAACTGGTAGAGTTATTATCAAAGTAATCATGTGATTTGTTGAGCGCTGCTATACCTTTTTCATATTCTTTTACACCCCCGTAATAAAGACCCAATTCTCCGTAGTAGCTTGGTTGGTAAAACGAGTTGGGAATTTGGTCAAGATTTTTCTTGGCCAGTTCCAAAACTTCTTTCATTCTAGACAATGAATCCATGCTAAATAGCGCTGGTGAAAATGCGAGGCTGTGGTACACGATGTCTTCCGGCCCACCTATTTCCTCAAACTGCTTTTGGCCAATCATGAACAATTCGTAAGCCTTATCAAAAATCGATAGGTTATTGTATTTGATGGCAAGGTTGGTATTTCCATTGGCTACAAACATTTTATCACCCATCATTTCTGCTATGGGTATGGTCTTTGTTGCGAGCTCGATTTCTTTTTCCACATTTCCTTCATAACCATAGGCAACCCCAAGATTGTATTGTCCTCGAAGCCATATTTTCATATTTTCTTTGGTGGAGTCTTTTTTGATAAGCTTGTTTGCAAACGCATTGCCTTTGTAGAAATATTTTTTCGCATTTTCCGGATCTACATAATCTAGATAACCACCAGCTACATCGATGTGAGCCTTCGCCATTCCTTTAAGATATCCTATTTCCTTACTGAGTTTTATAGCTGCAAAACCGTTTTGAAAACACTTTACCGAATCTACGCCTCCATAAGTTCTGGCAAGTTCTGACAATACATGCACACGGGTCGTGTCATGTATTTTTAGGGTAAGCAGGTTTTCTAAGCTATCAATACGACCTTCACGTCCGGTTTGCGCATTGACACAACCAGTAAACAGTAAAAGGCAGATGAAGAATACCGATCTCATGGTTGTGGCGTCTTGATTTTGTTCAAGCCAATATACTACAAGTACATGGTACTATAAATACCATACAATTAATATACTGGAAAACCAGTAGAAAAAAATACAATCAACTGGGTATTCCCTTCGAGATACATTTTGGCTACTTTGGTCACATTACAAAATAGAGCTGTTTTTTATTTATAGCGAACAACTGCTACTAGGAGTCTGTAACGTACAATTTATATAAAAGAAAATTACAATTGCATTAACTATAGGCACGCTTACGTTTTGTTCTGGAGGAATATCTATGGAAATAAATTCTTTGGATTCTACCTCCGGAGCACGTTGGTGTTTTCTGTATGGGAAGTATTTAGTTACCATCTTAAGATTGTAGTGTAAAATTTAAATAAAAGTAGGTTTGAGTTTGGTTTGTAGAAAGAGCCCAATCTCTTCAAGAGATAGGGCTTTTTTGTGCAGTATAATTAGAGTACTACTGGAAATCCGGTAGAGAATGTTACAGAAATCCTGTAGCAAAAAATACAGATTTCACGCGATTTACTTCAATGATTGTATGCGCTACTTTGGGGCCATAATATTCAACTAAAAATTAAGATTATGAAAAGTTTAGTAACGGTAGTAGCAGTAATAGTATTCGGTTTGTCAAACGTCTCCACTTCAGCGCAGTACTTTGGAGTAGAAGCTGATTTTGGTATTAGTAATGTCTTTATATCAAACCCTAGGGCTGTTGGTTTTAACCCACTTTTAAGTGCCAAAATTGGTGGCACGGTAGATTTTGACATTGCTGATAATTTTTACCTGCATACAGGACTTGGTTTTTCAAAAAAGGGTGCTGCGACCCTTGACGACGGAAACCTTAATTTCTTTTATATTCAAGTGCCGATAGGTGCAAGATTTAGCTTTGTTGAAATAGGAGCTGAAAGTAGCCTTTATGCGGAAGCAGGTCTTTATACAGGGGTATTGTTGTCTGCAAAATTTAACGGTTTTAAGCAAGATGTTGGCAATACGACCTTGGATGATTGGAAACCACTGGATTTGGGGTTATATACGGGGGTTGGTTTTGCCATAAATGATGCCATAGATGTGGGTTTTGCGACCGAATTTGGTCTTTTGAATATTGATCCTGAACAATCGGTATTTAGTTTTAAGAATGCTGCGTTTATGCTAGGAGCTAATTTTCGCTTTGGAATATAGCTGCCTTTTTTTGCTCTGAAATTTATAGGTATTTATTTCTATTTGAGCTAGTTTAGTTGAAGAACCCTGTATCGAATTATTTGGTATGGGGTTTTTCGATTTTGGTCAAAAAATCATCATTTCAACCCATTTTTTATCAAGTTTGACCAAAATTTAGCTCCGATTCCCTTTTTAGCATGGCATTTGCCATATTCATAATTCAACGATTAAAAAAAAGATTATGAAAACAACAACACTGCTTATTAAGGAGATTTATTTAGAAGGTTTTAAAAACTTAGGAAGTTATATCCTAAAGAATTATTTAAAAATCTTTTCATGGTTCTGTTTTGCACTGATTTTTATAGGGTTATATGCATTGGTATTTAGAATGTTTACTGGCTTTGCCTTTGATTAATAACCCAAAATTTGATGTGATGAATTCAGAATCAAACCACTAGAAAGCCCATACAAACAAGGTATGGGCTTTTTTTTGATGATTATATTGGAATATTTCCATAAAATAGGATATATTCCATATATTAGCTGTCCCTTTTTAGGATAGCAATGACCAAAACCATACTCCATATCGATCTTGATACCTTTTACGTATCTGTAGAGCGGCTTCTAGATAGAGAGCTCCAGAATAAGCCTTTGCTAGTGGGAGGTACGGGAGATCGTGGTGTAGTGGCCGCCTGTAGTTATGAGACCCGTGGTTTTGGAGTCCATTCAGGAATGCCTATGCGAATGGCGAAAGAACTCTGCCCCGAGGCTATTGTAATTCGTGGTAATGCCGGCACGTATAGCAAACATTCCGATATGGTCACCGAAATCATCAAAGAACATGTGCCGCTCTTTGAGAAATCGAGTATCGATGAGTTTTATGCAGACCTTACAGGAATGGATCGCTTTTTTGGTTCTTATAAATATGCTACTGAGTTACGGCATAAAATTATTGAAGAGACAGGGCTGCCTATTTCCTTTGGATTGTCGGTCAATAAGGTGGTATCTAAAGTAGCCACGAATGAAGCTAAACCCAATAATCAATTGAAAGTCGATCAAGGCCTCGAGAAAATTTTCTTAGCCCCACTTTCAATTAAAAAGATTCCCATGGTGGGTGATAAAACCTATCAAACATTACGCAATCTGGGTTTGCGACAAGTGCGCACCGTACAGGAAATGCCCATGGATGTAATGCAGCGTGTGCTGGGTAAAAACGGAGGGGTAATTTGGAAGCGTGCCAACGGAATGGATAATACGCCCGTAATTCCCTTTTGCGATCGAAAGTCCATTTCTGTGGAGCGCACTTTTGATAGAGATACCATAGACGTTGTAAAATTGAAGGGTATACTCATAGCTATGACCGAAAATTTAGCGTATCAATTGCGCAGAGGTGAAAAATTAACGGCCTGTATTGCAGTAAAGATTCGTTATTCTGATTTCAATACCTATTCGAAACAATTGCGCATTCCGTATACGAGTGCCGACCATATTCTAATTCCTAAAATCTTGGAACTATTCAAGACGCTTTATAATCGAAGATTATTGGTGCGCTTAGTAGGTATTCGGTTCAGTCACCTGGTATCGGGTAATTACCAAATCAATCTTTTTGAAGATACCGAGGAAACTTTAAATCTATACAATGCGATGGATACCATTCGAAATCGCTATGGAGATAAAAGCGTGATTCGTGCTTCAGCCATGGGTTCCAGAACCATTGGGCGAATGCACAATCCATTCAATGGGCAACCACCTGTTGTGCTGGCGCATCGAAAACAATGAAGAAGATGTAAGATTGCTGCGCTGTAATAACCTAGACAGAAGAGGAATTTCTGATCGATCCTTTCGTCTTAGCAGGAGGCACGACGAAGCGACCTCTCTAATTATGGTAGAAATTTCTAAGCATCAGTGCGTCAGCCTAAACAACAGATTGGTTCGGCCATAAAGAGCCTTGCAAAGATGTTTTGAATCAACATTAAATACGTTAAGCACTTTGTGTTTGAACTTGATACTTGAACTTGTATTTGAATTGCCATACATATTACAGCCTTCGCTACGGCACTTTTTCAGAACTAGAACTCCTGAAATTGGCGCAACAAAATCATATAGGCCAATTAGCACTTACTGATATCAACAACACCTCGGCCGGGCTCAATTTTGTTCGCAAGGCTCATGAATATGGGGTGAAACCTATTCTTGGTATTGATTTTAGAAATGGTGTTGATCAATGTTTTGTGGGTATTGCCAAAAACAATGAAGGCTATTTAGAACTGAACGATTTCCTTTCAAAGTACCTGCACGAGGAAAAAGAACTACCACCCATTGCTCCGAAATTTGAACATGCTTTTATAGTGTACCCCTTTGAAAAGGTAGTGCAGAACGATCAGTATGTGTTTGCCGAGTATGAATTCATTGGGGTTTCCATTGCCGACTTGCGGCGTTTGCCTTTTTCAAGATTGTTGAAACTCAAAGATAAATTGGTCGTACAACAGCCGGTGACTTTTCGTAACAAACGCGATTTCAATGCACATCGATTATTAAGGGCTATCGATAACAATACACTGCTGAGCAAACTTTCGCCAACCGAACAGGCCAGTGAATCGGAAAAGCTATTTCCTATTGAAAACTTGGTGAATGCTTTTGGAGAATACCGTTTTATTTTGGAAAACACAGCGCATTTGATGAATGCATGTGCTATTTATTTTGACTTTTCCAAAGGAAGAAAACCACAGAACTTAGAAAATTATTTGGGCAGTCGTGAACAAGATGAAAAACTCATTGAGAAATTATGCCAAGAAGGCTTGCCATATCGGTATCCAAAAGTAGGCGAAGCTGTTATAAAGCGTTTGAAAAAGGAGCTGGATCTTATCAAAAAAATGGGTTTTGTATCCTACTTTTTAATCAATTGGGATATTGTTTCTGAGGCCAGAAGAAGGAAGTTTTTCTATGTAGGTCGAGGTAGCGGTGCTAATAGTGTTGTCGCATACCTCTTGCGTATCACCGATGTTGACCCAATGGAGCTCGATCTGTATTTCGAACGATTCATCAACTTATACCGCGCCAATCCTCCAGATTTTGACATTGATTTTTCGCATCGCGATCGACCTGTAATGACCAAATATATTTTTGAACGTTTTAAAAATGTCGCTTTGTTAGGTACTTATGTCACCTTTAAATGGCGGGGCATGGTGCGTGAATTGGGAAAGGTATTCGGACTCCCAAAAGACGAGATCGACAATTTGTGTGACGGTAATTTTCAGGCTTCCCGATTAGATGGAGTTTCTTCCCTAGTGGTAAAGTATACCCAACTTCTTGAGGGCATGCCGAATTATTTGAGCATTCATGCAGGTGGAATTCTCATCAGCGAAAAACCATTACATTGGTTTTCGGCTACACATTTACCTCCCAAAGGATATCCAACTACACAATACGATATGGTTATTGCCGAAGATGTTGGCCTATACAAATTTGATATTTTAGGACAACGTGGCCTTGCAAAAATCAAAGAATCTATAGCCATTTTAGAACAGACTCGCCCCGACGAATTTGCCAAATGGGATATTCACGATATTAAAAGATTCAAAGCAGACCCCAAGATAAACGACCTCATAAAAACAGCGCAATGTATGGGCTGTTTTTATGTCGAATCACCTGCTATGCGTATGTTGCTCAAAAAGTTGGAAGTCGATACGTATTTGGGGTTGGTCGCAGCAAGCTCTATTATTCGACCGGGAGTAGCAAAAAGCGGAATGATGAGGGAATATATTCTACGACATCGCAATCCTGGTAGGACTGAAGAAAAAGCCCACCCGGTCATGCTAGATATCATGCCTGATACTTATGGAGTCATGGTGTATCAAGAAGATGTTATTAAGGTAGCGCACCATTTTGCAGGGCTTGATCTTGGCGAAGCTGATGTGCTGCGCCGAGGTATGAGTGGCAAATTCCGTTCTCGGGAAGAATTTCAAAGGGTAGAACAAAAGTTCATTGACAACTGCCGTCAAAAAGGGTATGAAGATAAACTCATCTTTGAAATATGGAATCAAGTAGCCAGTTTTGCAGGCTATGCTTTTGCTAAAGGGCATTCTGCATCCTATGCTGTGGAAAGCTACCAAACTTTGTTTTTAAGGGCCTATTTTCCATTGGAATATATGGTGGCCGTACTCAATAACGGCGGCGGCTTTTACCGCTCTGAGTTTTACATTCACGAAGCTCGAATGCTAGGTGCCAAAATACACGCCCCCTGCCTTAACAAGAGTTTTGCTGGTAATCATATTTATGGCAAGCAACTGTATTTGGGTTTTATGTATTTGAAGGAATTGGAAGCCCGTGTCATTGAACGTATTTTGAAAGAGCGCATTCAAAACGGAACATTTATTTCTTTGGAAGATTTTCTAGATCGGGTTTTGATATCTGTAGAACAAACCAGTATTCTCATTCGCATCGATGCGTTTCGGTTTACAGGAACGAACAAACACGAACTCTTATGGAAAGCGCACCTATTCTTAAATAAGAATATTAAAATTGACCATCCGAAATTGTTCAAGCCCAAACAGCAAAATTTTGAAATTCCTAAGCTTTATACCACCGATTTAGAGATGGCCTTTACGCAGTTGGAACTGCTAGGCTTTTGTTTATGTAGTCCGTTTGAGTTGTTGGCCAAACGGCCAAAAAATACAAACGGAAGCAAAGATCTAGAGCGTTATCTGAATAAACGTATTGATATCTATGGGTATATAGTTACCGTAAAAAATACCAGTACTCATAACGGCAAACAAATGCATTTTGCCACGCTGGTCGATCAGCAGGGCGAAGTTTTCGACACAGTACTTTTTCCGCCTGTAGCAGCAAAATATCGATTTCGTGGTAGGGGAGTGTATCGTTTTTATGGCAAGGTGGTCAGCGAATTTGGATTTTTGAGTATTGAGGTAATCAAAATGCAGAAGGAAGATTATGTGCCAGATCCAAGGTATGCTGATATGAAAACTACAACTAGAGAATTGGGTTTTATACGAAAGAATAGTTCGTCATCTGAAGAAAAATCTATTCCAAGGAAAAATGAAGTGGAAGATTCTCAACATCGAGACTTACAAGAATAAACTTAAAAATGATTCGCATTTCAAAAGCGGGTTTTTATAAACTAAAAAGAGCTCCGTCTTTCGATCGGAGCTCTTTTACGAGAACACTATATGAAAATGAAAAAATTTACTTCTTAATTACACTCCAAAGATATAGCGATACCGCGGTTTAGGAAAAGAAATGATGTGTAGCAAGGCAAAGTTGTGGTGAGTGCCTACAATTTTGTTTTGAACGAAATCATTTCGTATAGTATTTCGCTCAATAGCGTTGCTCTATTCTTGAAATAAAACCTAATTTTAAAGACAATATAATTTACTATGACGTCTGATTTTCGTAGAAATGTTTCAATAAGGGGTAATGATGATTTTTCAGAAATTAAACTGAAAGACCCGGTTCGTGTTGCCGCAGGGACGTTAGGTGTCAAGGAAGCACTTCGTCATAGTTTTAAGGAAATGGGCGTAGTTCGTTCAATGACGGCTTTGTTAGATATGAATCAGCAAAATGGTTTCAGCTGCCCTAGTTGTGCCTGGCCCGACCCAGAGAAACCCTCTAAGCTTGCCGAGTATTGCGAAAATGGAGCAAAGGCCTTGGCCGATGAGGCTACAACGGCACATATCGGAGCGGATTTTTTCGGCACACATTCCGTAGAGGAACTTTCACAATTGACAGATTATGAACTGAACAAGTTTGGTCGCATCATCGAACCCTTGGTACTCAAACCGGGTAGCATACATTACGAACCCATTTCATGGCAGGAGGCTTATGTTTTGATTTCTGAAGAACTTAAAAAACTCGATTCTCCTGATGAGGCCATCTTTTACACTTCGGGGCGTTCAAGCAACGAAGCAGCCTTTTTATATGGAATGTTTGCCCGTGCTTTCGGAACAAATAATATGCCCGATTGTTCTAACATGTGTCATGAATCAAGCGGTGTTGCGCTTAGCGAGACATTAGGAATCGGAAAGGGCTCAGTCAAATTAGAAGACTTGTATGAGGCCGAAGTGGTCATAGTTGCGGGTCAAAACCCGGGTACCAACCATCCGCGAATGCTATCTGCTTTAGAGAAATGCAAGCAAAACGGCGGGAAAGTAATCAGTATCAACCCCCTGAAAGAATCCGGACTCGTAAATTTTAAGAATCCGCAACATTTAAAAGGATGGATAGGGCCTGGAGAAGATATTGCCGATTTGCATCTTCCTGTGAAAATCAATCAAGATATTCCACTGATCAAATTGATGCTGATAAAACTTGCGGCTTTAGACGCCATTACAAATGAGATCTTTGACCACAATTTTTTGAGGAGCTATGTTCATGGCTACCAAGAATTGATCAATGATTTAAAAACATACGACGAAAAGGTTCTTTTAGCGCAGTCAGGTGTTGCACTTGAAAAAATCAATGAAGCAGTCAATCTTCTAGCGACCAAATCGAAAATAGTAGTTTGTTGGGCCATGGGGCTTACACAGCATAAAAATGGTGTGGAAAATATTCGTGAATACGTGAATCTCTTGTTGTTGAAAGGCGCCATCGGCAAACCCAATTCCGGCACTTGTCCGGTACGTGGGCATAGCAACGTACAAGGCGATCGAAGCGTGGGGATTATGCATTTTGTAAACAAAGAACTGAATGAACGAATAGAAAAGCATTTGGGATTCGTTCCTCCGTTCAAAGAGGGCTATGATACCGTTGGCGCTATGAAAGCGATGCACGACGGCAAAGCAAAAGTGTTCATATGTTTGGGAGGCAATTTTTTAATGGCAGCGTCCGATACCGAATACACTGCAAAAGGAATACAGCATTGCGACCTTAGCGTTCAAATAAGCACCAAACTAAATCGTACGCATTTGGTAACCGGAAAAACCGCATTAATACTACCCACCTATGGGCGCTCAGAAAAAGATATGAAGGCTGGTAAAATACGACATATCACTATTGAGAACAGCATGGGGCAAGTACGGCAATCGCGCGGACTGCTAAAACCGGCTTCCAATACGATCAAAAGCGAGCCCGAACTAATTGCAGAACTGGCGCATACGTTTTTCAATGGAAAACACCCTATGGATTGGAAATCTATGGGAGAGAACTACGAACTCATCCGTGAAAAAATAGACCAAGTCGTTAAGGGGTTTCAAGATACCGAAAAACGTTCGAAAGGTGCGGGATACTATTTGCCCAACAATGTGAGGGATCTAGATTTTAGTAAACTGCCCAATGGTAAAGCCCAGTTGACCATCAATAAGATACCGAAACATAACTTGAATTCAAACGAATATATGCTAATGACTATTCGTTCGCACGATCAATTCAATACAACAATTTACGGAATGGATGACCGGTATCGCGGCGTATACAATGAACGCCGAGTGCTCTTTATGAATCCTGAAGATATGGAAGCGGCACTTCTAGAAAAACTAGCTGTTGTTGATATTATCAGTACCTATGATGGCATTGAACGGAAGGCGCATAAATTTAGGGTGATTCCGTATGCCATACCTAAAGGAGATTTGGCTGCTTATTTTCCAGAAACCAACGTGCTAGTACCCCATAATCATTTTGCCGACAGAAGCAAAACGCCCATCAGTAAATCAATCAAAGTTAGGTTGAAAAAAGTCTAGCCTACTTAAAAGCCGCATGGCCAGTAATATCCATTCCGGTAATCAATAAATGAATGTCATGTGTACCTTCATAGGTAATTACGCTTTCCAAATTCATCATATGGCGCATGATGCTATATTCACCAGTAATACCCATACCGCCTAGAATTTGTCTAGCTTCCCTTGCGATTTTGATAGCCATTTCTACGTTGTTGCGTTTCGCCATTGATATTTGGGCAGTGCTCGCTTTGCCTTCATTTTTTAATTGCCCTAGTCGGAAAGCCAACAATTGTGCCTTTGTAATCTCTGTAATCATTTCAGCTAGTTTCTTTTGCTGGAGTTGGAAAGCTGCTATTGGTTTTCCAAATTGAATGCGTTCTTTGGCATAGCGTAAAGCGGTATCATAACAATCCATGGCGGCTCCAATGGCGCCCCAAGAGATTCCGTATCTGGCAGAATCCAAGCATCCTAATGGAGCACCTAATCCAGACTTGCCTTCCAAAAGATTTTCCTTTGGCACTGCTACGTCATCGAAGATTAATTCGCCTGTTGCTGAGGCACGTAAAGACCATTTGTTGTGGGTTTCAGGAGTCGAAAATCCTTCCATGCCACGTTCAACGATGAGTCCGTGAATACGACCTTCTTCGTTTTTTGCCCAAACAACGGCGACATCGCAGAACGGAGAATTTGATATCCAGAGCTTTGCTCCATTCAAAAGATAATGGTCGCCCATATCTTTGAATTTGGTTTCCATCCCACCCGGATTAGAACCATGGTTTGGTTCTGTTAAACCGAAAGAACCCATCCACTCTCCAGAAGCTAATTTAGGAAGGTATTTTTTGCGTTGTGCTTCATTTCCATAGGTATAAATCGGATACATGACTAATGAAGATTGAACAGATGCAGTAGATCGAACACCACTATCTCCGCGTTCGATCTCTTGCATAATGAGCCCGTAACTGATTTGATCTAATCCAGCTCCACCGTATTCTTCAGGAATATAAGGTCCGAAGGCACCGATTTCTGCCAATCCACCAATAATTTGCTTGGGGAATTCAGCTTTTTGAGCATACTCTTCAATGATAGGAGAGACGTCACGTTTCACCCATTGACGGGCAGCATCACGTACCAATAGATGTTCTTCAGACAATAAATCGTCAATATGATAGTAATCTGGGGCTTCAAATAAGTCGGGTCGCATAGATCGCAATTTTCATCAAAGGTAAATAATAAAAATATAACAATACATTCATTAAATGTTACATTTTTAGATAAAAGGCCTGCGTCAATTCTTGGTAGGCCGCTGTGTATTCATGTCGCTTTATTTCAACGGTCAATGTATCTTCAACCACTTTCCCTTTTGTAAAACTGAATTCCAATAAACTTCTTTTTATTTCCGCAGATGGATTTCCCTTTACCCTTAAGATTCTATTTGGAAAAAGGCCAAGAGACGTAGCCAATGCCATAAAAGTAAGCTCTTCTTTATAGGGAATTATAGTCGCAAAACGACCGTTTGTAGAAAGTAGTTTTGACACTCCTTCTAGCAATTCATCAAAAGGTAGCGATTTGTTTTGCCGTGCATTATCTCGAGCAACATTGCCACTTGAAACCTCTTCTGAATAAAAGGGTGGATTGGAAAAAATCAGGTCATAGGGCTCTTCAATTTCTTCTAAAAACTCATCCAATCCTGCATGATAGCAGAATAAGCGATCGGCCCAGGGTGAGGCTTCAAAATTCTCTACGCATTGCTCGTAGGCATCCTCATCAATTTCTAATGCTTCAATATTTTCAGCCAAACTTCTTTGTGCCAACATCAAAGACAAAAGGCCAGTTCCCGCGCCAATGTCCAACATTGAATTCGGCATATTTTCTACTGATATCCAAGCACCGAGAAGTACACCGTCAGTACCAATTTTCATGGCGCAGCGGTCTTGGTTAATCGTGAATTGTTTGAATTTGAAGGGTTTACTCATTCTAGTTTTCCTGGCTCTCTAGTTTCTGAACCTTCCAATTCTAATAAAGAATCGCCCAATCGTGAGCGCATTGCATTGGCGAGTAGTTTGATTTTTGCTACAACTTCCGGATTTTCTTCCGCAACATTTTTCGTCTCGCTGATATCGTTAACCACGTCATACAATTCAATATCTTCCATGTCTATCATTTTATAATTGCCAGGCAAACCGTCGTTCCCTAATTCCTGTCCGTTCATCGTGCGATAGCGATGTGGAAAGTACAACTTCCATTGGCCATAGCGAACACCGAAAAGTTCATTTACGCGGTAATAAAAGAAATAGGCTTCTTGCGGACTTTCTTCGGATTCTCCGGTCAGTACCTTCCAAACGCTTTTGCCATCAATGGTTTTCAAAGGTAGTTCGGCATTTGTAATTTCAGCGATGGTAGGAAGCATATCAATGGCCATTACTGGCATGTCTATTACTTTTCCAGCTTCCAATTGATCAGGAAATTTCATAATAAAGGGCTCGCGCTGGCCCCCTTCCCATGCCGTGCCTTTACCTTCTCGAAGTGGATATGCACTTCCAGCATGGTTACCGTAAGACAACCACGGACCATTGTCTGAAGTGAAAATGACAATCGTATTGTCTTCCAATCCATTGGCTTTTAAAGCTTTCATTATTTGTCCAACAGACCAATCGATTTCCATAATGACATCACCATATAAACCTCTGTTTGATTTTCCTCTAAACTTGTCTGATACAAATAACGGTACATGCGGTTGTGGATGTGGCACGTATAGAAAGAACGGATTGTTTTTGTTACGATTGATGAAATCAACGCTTCTCTCCGTAATTTGAGTAGTAAGCTGTGATTGTTCAAGTAACGTATCTATGATCGTTTCGTTTTCATACAGAGGCAAATCGGGAAAATTAAAAATTGGCCCTTGCTGCGGATGAAAGGGCCACATGTCATTGGAATAAGGAATACCGAACCATTCGTCAAAACCGTGTCTGGTAGGTAGAAATTTTTGGTGATGCCCCAAATGCCATTTACCATAAATAGCGGTTTTGTAACCTTTGGCTTTGAGCATCTCGGCCATCGTAGTTTCTGAAGCACTTATGCCATGGGTGTTACCCGGACCCAAAGCATTGTGAATACCAATACGGTTGGGGTAACAACCCGTTAAGATTCCTGCACGTGAGGCAGAACAAACGGCTTGGGCAGAATAATAACTGGTGAGTTTTATTCCTTCAGAAGCCATTTGGTCTAAATTTGGTGTTGCAATATCGTCAGCACCAAAAACGCCAACATCTTGATAGCCCTGGTCATCGGTAAATATCAAGACGACATTAGGTGGTGTCATGGCTGGTTTTTCTTCTTTCTTGACTTCAGTCCGACAAGAAAAAAGTATTACAGGGGCGACAAGAAGTATTAGCTTCATATGCAGATCACTCATAAAATGCAGTTTTAGTTTAAAATGATTTCGTCAACAAACACCCAGCTACTGCCTCCAGGGGTTGAGTGCCATGATGGATTTTTAAGCTGACTTTTGACTTCTACTTTGACATATTTTGCTTTTGTAGGGGGGATTTTCATATCGAAAAATGCTAGTGAGACGTCATTGTTAGGCTCTTCTTTTGGTAATTTCATGCTCTTTATTCGTTTGAATTGCTTTCCATTTTCCGAGGTGTAAATCGTTAATCCGACCGGAAAGAAAATCCAATTGGTAGGGGCAGAAAGCGCTCCAACGGAGATTGATGAAATCTCTTGGTTTTCCTTCAAGGTTAAGGTAGTACTAAAATGGCTACCTTCATAGCCAAGCCAAGCACCATCTACAAAATTTTTGGAACCTCGTTTTAAATCTACAAGGGTTTTGCCCTCTTGAGCTTTGTATTTTTCGTTGGGGGGCTTGTTTAAGGCAACTTCTACATAATCAAATGAGGTAGTTTTAAATTTTTGTGTGCTAACCTCGCTTGTTTCCCAACCTTCCTTCATTACAACAGCTTGAATCGTTGTTGACGCAGAAATGTGAAAAGGGGCCTTGTAAATTATTGAAGTACTATCGGGTTGGGTTCCGTCGAGGGTGTAGAATATTTTTGAATCTTCGAAAGTGTTTTCCAAAGCAATTTTTAGACTGTCTTTAAAAAAAGCAGTTTTCGCTACGATTGTTGGTGGAGATAGGGAAGCTGCTAAAAAGGCATCTTTTGGAACATGTTGAATAGCGATGTCGGGAAAATCTATTTGAAATTTTTCAATTTCTTCGTTGGTCACTTTTGTTTGATATAGGTAAAGTGATTTTAAGGAGGCTATATTTTTTACGAATGTAAAAACGGTATTATCGACAACGGTGCCGTAGAGATTGAGCGATTCTAAAAATTCGAATTTTTTGATGACCGCTAGTGCCTTGTTCGTAATGGCTGTATTCTGTAATTGTAATTTGGTAAGATGCTTAAATGGGGCAATGAGGTCTGCAATGGTATCGTTGAATTTTGAATTGCCTAAATTTAATTCCACTATGTTTTCGGCATAATCTTCTAAGGCTTTTAGTTTGGTCTTCATTTGTTTTTGCTCCCCGAACAAAGTAGCAATCAATAAGGGATTTTTATCTGAAATTGGATAAATTGTAATTCCAGTAGCCTTCATTTCTTGTAGCCACGCTGCAGGTACCGCTTCTACTTCTTTGGCTATTAAGGCATGTGGCGAATCGTCTTCTTCAAGACTGGTCAAGATGACTTCAAGTCTTTCTGAGGTTTTTAAATCTTTGGTTTTGCAATCGAAACAATACCCATTTGCAACCCACCATTCCACCAACGCAAGTTCTTCTGAAGTCAACTGAACTTTACCTTTTGGGGGCATGTGTTCTTCATCTTCCATGGGTAAATGCATGCGGTGTAGGAGCAAAGGTTTCTCGAGAACTGTGTCGAACAGACTTCCAGAATCGCCTCCTTTTAAAAGACCAGTTTCAGACGACATTAGTAGTCCGCCTTTAATTTTTCCTTGATTGTGGCAACTGATACATTTGGCCTCCAATATGGGATGAATGATATCCTTTTGCACCTTGGCTTCTGCCACGTCCTTAATGATTACTTCTGCTGAACTCGTATTCCGAAACAGGTAATCTTCTCCATGTGTCATATTGCCGCCGTAATGACCGGTGACTGAAACCAGTATTAAAACTAGTACAAATGTGGGAATATAAAGTTTTTGAATAGGTTTTGATTTCGTACGTTTTAGAAAGAACAATAGGATAGTGGTCACGGTGAAGGCAACGGCCATCCAACGGTGTAAAAAGAGTAAGTCTTCATCAAAACCGCCTTCCTCTCCTAGTAACCAGCCAGTACCTAAAGATACCAAAGCCGTTATACCAGCTATGCCAAGGGCGAAAAGAATCATCTCATCGCCAGACGGTTTTTGCCGCAATCGGTTATAAATTTCCAAAGCAAACGCCAATAAGATAATACCAATAGGTAAATGCACCAATAAAGGATGAAAATGTCCAATTTGAATGGCCAGAAAAGTCATACTCATTATACCAGAATATCTTTAACGAGGTGACCTTCTACATCAGTTAGTCGGAAACGCCTTCCTTGATATTTATAGACTAACTTTTCATGGTCAATGCCCAGTTGATGCAACATGGTTGCTTGAAAATCATGAACATGAACGGGGTTTTGAACAATATTATACCCGAATTCATCTGTTTCTCCATATACGATACCAGGTTTGATTCCTCCTCCGGCCATCCACATGGTGAAGCACCTTGGGTGATGGTCTCTTCCGTAGTTGGTATCTGTTAATAACCCTTGTGAATAGTTGGTTCTTCCAAATTCACCGCCCCATACCACTAGCGTATCTTCCAACATACCACGTTGCTTTAGATCGGCTATAAGTGCTGCCGAGGCTTGGTCAACATCTTTGGCTTGTTTTTCAATGGCATTAGGTAAGTTATCATGTTGGTCCCATCCCATATGGTATAATTGAATAAAGCGCACATTTTGCTCTGCTAACCTTCGGGCTAATAGGCAGTTAGCGGCAAAAGTACCGGGAATTTTGGCGTCAGCCCCATACATTTTGTAAATGTAATCAGGCTCTTTTTCGATATTCATCACTTCAGGAACAGAAGTTTGCATACGATAGGCCATCTCATATTGTGCAATTCTACTTTGTATTTCCGGATCTCCTGATTTCTGATAATGCTGATCATTCAATGCTGCCAATTGGTCTAACATGGCCCGTTTTGTTCTTTTGGAAGTGCCATCGGGGTCATTCAAATAAAGTACGGGGTCTTTGGCAGCCCGAAATTGTACGCCTTGATGTAGTGAATGTAAAAATCCGTTACCCCAAAGGCGAGTATAAAGAGGCTGACCATTTGGTCTTCCAGAACCTCTTGAAAGTAAGACAGTAAAACTCGGTAGATTTTCGTTTTCGCTGCCTAGACCGTAGCTTAACCACGAACCAATACTTGGTCTTCCTGGTTGTTGTGATCCTGTCTGAAAAAAGGTAACTGCAGGGTCATGATTTATGGCCTCAGTATACATTGATTTTACAATACATATATCATCAACCATTTTCGCAGTATGGGGTAGTAGATCGCTAACCCAGGCACCACTTTTTCCATGCTGTTTAAAACCAAATTGCGATCCTACTAGGGGAAAACTGTCTTGACCAGAAGTCATGCCCGTAAGACGTTGGCCATTGCGAATTGATTCTGGCAAGTCTTCTCCGCGTCTCTTGTTCAAGGTTGGTTTGTAGTCAAAGAGTTCTAGTTGTGACGGCCCCCCACTTTGAAATAGATAGATGACTCTTTTGACTTTTGCAGGATGATGCAATGAATTCAAAACCCCTTTAATACCTCCAGCACCCGAATCGGAGGTTAGTATACCGTTCTCATCTTTCCGAAAGCAATTTACGCCAAGAAGCGATGACAAAGCTACTCCACCAATACCCAGTGCAGATTTCCCTAAGAAAGTCCTGCGATTTAAGATTAAAGATCGGTCCTCAATGATTTTCTTCTCGCTCATCTATTATCCTCTTGAAATGGTTTCGTCTAAATTCAAAATCGTATGTGAAGTCAGCGCCAATGCTGCTAATTTTTCCTTGTCAATCGTTGTTGGAACCTCGAAGGCTCCTATGGCTAAGTAGTCTTCCGGATTGACTTCTTTGCCCTTTATCTGATTCAGCATTTCTTCGTAATAGGTACTTAGGCTAGCCAATTCAGAGGCATTGGGTAATCGACTAGTAGCCCGTTGAAAGATATATTTTATTTGCGTTGTAGTTGATTGTTGGTTTGTTGAGAAAGCTTTCAGGGCTAAAACACGTGAGGCTTCAATCAGTTGCGGGTCGTTTAGCAGAACCAAGGCTTGTAATGGGGTATTCGTTTCCTGCCTTTTTACAGTGCAAATATCACGGGAGGAGGCATCAAAAGTCAACATACTAGGAGGGGGTACGGTACGTTTCCAAAAGGTATACAGACTTTTTCGATACAGGTCTTTTCCGGTACTCTGTATGTAAGCGGCCGTACTTCCGCCACCACCTCCAGTAGTCTCTTCCCAGATGCCTTCGGGCTGGTAGGGCTTCACACTGGGCCCACCCAACTCTTTATTTAATAGCCCGCTTAACGCCAAGGCTTGATCGCGTATCATTTCGGCCGAAAGTCGCAATCGAGGTGCTCTAGCCAGGAGTTTATTTTCTGGATCTTTTTGCAGCAATTCAGCAGTAACATCGGTGCTTTGTTGGTAGGTTTCGGAAAGTGCAATATACTTTAGCATTTGATCGATATTCCACCCCTCCTCTCTAAACTTAATGGCCAAAAAATCAAGCAGTTCAGGGTGCGTGGGTAGTGCTCCCTGATTTCCAAAGTCATTTGAGGTGCCAACAATTCCGTTGCCGAACATGCGCTGCCATAAGCGATTAACCGCTACCCTTGCCGTAAGTGGGTTATCCGCATCAAATAACCATTGCGCCAAGCCTAATCGGTTCTTTGGAAAAGATTCGGAATAGGGGAGAATTGATTCGGGGGTGTCTGGAAATACCTCTTTGGTAGGCCTGTCATAAGCACCACGGTCTAAGATGTACGACTTTCTAGGTTCTTCCATTTCTTTCATCACCATTACAGGAACTTCTTTTAGAGTGCTTTTTTGAAGATTGACAAATTCTAAAACACTTTTGGTTTCTTTCTCCGAGATCGTGATATAAGGCACGGGAATGGCATCAAGACTTGGCATTAAACCCTCCTCAGGTATAGTGTTAAAGAAGCTGAAAAACTCAAAGTGCTCTTCTTGACTAATAGGGTCATATTTGTGATCATGGCAGCGTGCACATTCCAAGGTGAGTCCTAGAAATGCAGTGCCTAGGGTGTTGGTTCTGTCTGCGACATATTCTGTTCTGTATTCTTCTGGAATTACACCTGCCTCACCTGTTATTTTATGATTCCGATTAAAACCTGTTGCCAAAATCTGTTCCAAATTGGCGTTGGGTAATAAATCTCCGGCAAGTTGGTAGGTGACGAATTGGTCATAAGGCATATTATTTTTGAAAGCATGAATCACCCAATCGCGCCAAGGCCACATAATTCTTTCAAAATCATCTTGATAGCCGTGGGTGTCTGCGTAACGAGAAATATCCATCCATTCGGCAGCCATATGCTCCGCATGATCGTCTGTAGTTAATAGCGTGTCAATCAAGTTTTCATAGGCCTTTTCTGAAGTATCACTAAGAAAATTTTGGATTTGACTCACTGAAGGAGGAAGGCCTGTCAAATCAAAAGAAATACGTCGAATTAGCTTTTCTTTAGATGCCTTTTCACTGGGAGTGATTCCGTTTTGATTGAGTTTTGCTAAAACGAAATTGTCGATTTCATTGCTACCCCAATTTGCTGTTGACATAGGCACTTGAGGTTGTGTTGGCGGAATAAATGCCCAATGCGCCTTATACTCGGCACCTTGCTCAATCCATTTTTGTAAAATAGCTTTCTCATATTCGGTTAATTCCAAATTCGATTCTGGGGGAGGCATTTTTAGGTTGGGGTCTTCGCTGTAAATCCGCTCTATGAGCGTGCTCTTTTGGGTGTTATTAGGCACTATTGCGAAATGGTCTTGGCTTTTGCCTAGCGCCTTATATGCATCTTCAGGCGTATTTAGTGAAAGACCACCTTCGATCGCATTTTTATCTGGGCCGTGACATTTAAAACAGCGATCTGAAATAATAGGTTTCACATCAAAGGTGAAATCGATGACCTTTGGTAGCGCTTTTGTGCTTTCATTTAATGAAACTAGTTTTCCAGAAGTAGTATTGGTGTTACAGCTGGCAAGTGCAAAAACAAGGAAGAGCGTAGGTAAAACTAGTTTTACATTAGATGGTAATTGTACCCTGTTCCAAAAGCCTAATATCATAGCAAATACTTTATTTAATGTTTGGAAGGTGTTCTTTAAAAATACGTAAAATGATGTTTTTAGAGTTCTTTTTTAGCTGAATACCTTCTTTGAGGATATCAATGTTATCTAGTGCCTTATGAATAGAGAAAAACTAAGGTTAGATGTTAATTTGGCTATGGTGATTTGCTATAAGAGGATTGTTGTTTGAAATTTCGGTTGCACTTTGATAATTCTTTAGCAAAAAATAAAGAAGCGTTTTTTTAATTAAAACTGTTGTATCTTGATTTTACAATTAATGTTGGTCAAAATTTCAACCCATGAAAAAAAATATTTCAGCACTTAGCCGTAGAAAGTTTATTTCCAAAACCACAACCGCAACAGCTGCAATCGCATTAACTGGACCTTCCCTTTTTAGTGCTCCAGCGATTCTCAAGCACTACAAAAAACCAAATTCCTTAATCAATGGGGTGCAAATAGGGGTGATTACCTATTCGTTTAGAAGTATGAAAGACCAGGCTGCCGAGGCTACCTTAAAGTACATTTTAGATTGCGGAATTAATGCTATTGAATTGATCGGAGACCCGGCTGAAACCTTTGCGGGGAGACCTGATAACCCTCTGAATATGAGTAAAATGTGGGGTCTGATGCGTAAAAGAAGGGATGGTGAAATTACAGTAGAAGAGGGAAAAGAACTTGCTGATATGACTGCGCAACAGGAATCGTATAAGAAACAGGTATCGCAATGGCGTACGACCGCGAACATGGATAAATTTTCTCAGTTTCGTAAGATGTACAATGATGCGGGCGTTAACATTTATGCTTTTAAACCTAGAAACACCTTCGGGATAGATAATTCTGATGCAGATATCGAATGGGGCATGAAGGTTGGAAAGCTACTCGGTGCAAGTCATGTAACGGTAGAACATCCGGGCGATGATGCCCATACGATGCGTTTAGGTACGCTTGCCAAAAAAAACGGAATCTTTGTGGGTTACCATGGTCACGAGCAACAAACGCCAACTTTGTGGGACACTGCTTTAGCACAATCGGAGCACAACGCCTTGAACCTAGATTTAGGTCACTATGTGGCCGCAGGCAATTCGAAGCCATTGGAGATTGTCATTACGAAACATAATCGTATGCAAAGCATGCATCTCAAAGATCGTCAAACTCCTGACAACGGTAAAGGAAATTTGTCTTGGGGACAGGGCGATACTCCGATTGCACAAGTTTTGCAATTGATGCGTAGCAATAAATACACTTTTCCCGCTACGGTTGAATTGGAATATAAGGTGCCTGACGGTTCCAACGCTGTGGAAGAAGTTAAGAAATGTTTGGCCTTTTGCGAACAGGCTCTGAAATAGAATCCCTTAAGACAAATATAGTTCTACCAGGCCCTCAGGAGTAGTTACATAAATCGTTTTATTCTCACGGTCTACTTTTGTGATGATGTCATCATTGATTGGAATTAATAACTGTTTGTCTCCTTTCAAAATTTCAAAGAGTGCTTGTGAGGTTGTATCATTCACGCTTTGAATGAATCCAATGTCACCGTGAAAAGCATCGATAATCTTGAAACCAATAACCTCATGAAAATAGAACTTATTACCAGACAACTCAGGCAAAAAAGAAAGCGGAAGATAGAGTTCAGCCCCCATAATCTTATCGGCATCATCTTCTGAATTCACTTCTTCAAAATCGATGCGTAATAATTGCGACTTATGCAATCGACATTTGGTAATAAAAAATGGAACCAGATTGTTGCGTAGGGCAACAAAAACTGATTCCATTGTATCGTATAACTCGGGTTCATCGGTATCTATCTTTACCAGTACCTCACCCTTAAAACTATATTTCGAAACGATCTTACCTAGGTAGAAACAATCTTCCTTTCGCATCGCTTCAATAGTGTATTACTCTTCTTCAGAAGACGCCGCAGGTGCAGCTTCTTCATCTTTAGCTTCCTCAGCAGACTCTTCTGCTGCAGGAGCTTCTTCAGTGGCTGCTTGCGCAACCTCTTCTGTAGCTGCCTCAGCAACTTCTCCTTCTGCCTCGGCAGTTTCACCTTCAGCGACTTCGGGTGTTTCTGGCAATTCAGCTTCCGCAGCTGCTATGGCACGTTTTTCGTTTACTTCTTTTTCAGCTTTTAAAGCGGCAGCTCTAGCTTCTGCCTTGGCTTTGTCTAATCCACCGATTTTCGCAGCAACAGCTTTCTCCTTTTCTTCTATCCAAGCGTTGAATTTTTCCTCAACTTGCTCTTCCGTCAAAGCACCCTTGCGAAGTCCACCCAATAAATGGTGCTTCAATAATACGCCTTTATATGACAAGATGGCTCTTGCTGTATCTGTAGGTTGTGCCCCATTTTGTAACCATTGTACTGAATTGTCAACATTAACTTCAATGGTGGCTGGGTTGGTATTAGGGTTGTAGATTCCTAATTTTTCCAAGAATTTACCATCTCTTTTAGCCCGTGCATCTGCTGCAACGATCCAATAAAATGGTTTTCCTTTTTTACCGTGTCTTTGTAATCTAATTTTAACTGGCATATCACATTAATTTGTAGGGTGCCCGACCCTGATTATTAATTCTCAATTCCTGCGTTCGCAGGAATCTTTTTTCGCTTTTCGCTAAGCGGATGCAAATATAGGATTTCTATTTGGAGTTGCAACAACAATTTCGTTAGAAAATTAGGTTGTGCGGTCTGTTAAAGCCATATTAAACTGTCTTTAAAGTTGCTATGGTTGTTAATTCTTACGTAACTTGTGTAAAGAATACTTAACAAAGTATCGCGGGCTTTTAATTATGGGCCCCAAATCTTAGGGAAATCCAGATGTGTGGGGCATCTGGATTTCTGTGTTGTAACCTCCAAATAAGTGTGCTGTTTTAGACAGATTACTCCCTATCCGCCAATTGGTCTTTTTCCATTACCAAATTCGATTTATGAGCGTCTACCAATTTTTGAATCTGCTCTAGAATTTCAGGCTGTTCATGAGCAATATCAAATTTTTCGGCGGCATCATGACTAAGATTGTAGAGTAGGGGAGTCTCGTGTTCTTGGCGCTTTCCAAATTCTCCATATGCGCCCTGAGTGACAAAGTGGGCCTTAAAATCACCTAATCGTGCCGCATAAATTTCAGTACCTCGGTAATAAAGCACGCTCTTTCTAGGGCTCGGATTATGATTCAATAGGGTTTCACTTAGATCGATACCGTCAAGAATTCGATCGTCTATACTTTTTGCTCCTGACATAGTGCTAAAGGTGGTAAACAAATCCATCGTAGAGCCCATATCAGTAATCAAGCCAGGTTTTATGTTTCCTGGCCCCCAAAAGATGCCAGGTTCTCGCATGCCACCTTCCCAAGTGGTTCCTTTTCCCGCTCTCAGTAATCCGGCGCTTCCGCCATTATTTTTAAAGGGTAGCCACGGGCCATTATCCGAAGTAAATACCACAATGGTGTTCTCAGTTAATCCTTCTTCTTTTATGGCGTCCAATATCTTACCCACCCCATTATCGATTTCCTCAAGCACGTCGCCGTATAAGCCACGTTTACTCTTACCAGCAGCTTCCTTAGAAACAAACAGTGGAATATGTGGTAAGTTATGGGCCAAATACACAAAGAAAGGTTGGTCATTGTTCTTTTTGATAAAGGAAACAGCTTCCTCGGAATAGCGCTTCGTAATGGTATTTTGATTGGCGGGTCTTTCAATGATTTCAGTATTACGGAATAAGGGTACATTAAAGTGTGCAGTTTTGATAGAATCATTGGGTTGTTGCCAATACTCCCAGTAAGGCAATAATCCATCAACCATATCCATGTCGTTTGAATATGGAATTCCAAAATAATAATCAAACCCATGGTTGGTGGGAAGATATTGCTCCTTATGTCCGAGGTGCCATTTTCCAATAGCCGCGGTTGTATAACCAACTGTTTTCAGTTGTTCGGCCAATGTAATTTCAGATGCTGGTAGTCCGTATTTTGAATCAGGAAAAAGCACGCGACGTTTGTTGCTGGCCATACCACTGCGTACTGGTAGTCTTCCGGTCAATAAGGCGGCCCTACTAGGGGTGCAAACACTAGCACCTGCGTAGAAGTTGGTCCATTTTTGACCTTCTTGTGCCATACGGTCTAAGTTTGGAGTGTTGATTGTAGGGTTGCCGTAGCAGCTTAAATCTCCATAGCCAAGATCATCAGCGAAGATGATAATGAAGTTTAGCGGTTTATTTTCATTTTGGGTCTCTCGTTTTTCTTTTTCATTGCTACATTTTATAAAAAGTAAAGCTGATAGTAAAACTGTGGCAAGTCGTATCGTTCTCATCCGTTGGTATTTGCGTTCAGCTAAATATAGCGAATGTTGATAATACTTTTAAAACACAACGATTCGGAGTTGATAACTCCTAACAACTCCCTTTTTTCAAAGAAAGACTTTTATGTATTTTTATCGACACTTTTTTATGTTTGAAAATTCCAAATAACAAGCACCAAATTCCAAAACTAGGATTTGGAATTTGGAATTTCTTTTTTGGAACCTGACAATAGACCATATGTACCTCATTTTTGACACCGAAACTACCGGACTTCCTAAACGTTGGGATGCCCCCATTACCGACACCGACAACTGGCCCCGTTGCATTCAAATTGCCTGGCAGTTGCACGATGACATGGGTAGGGTGGTAGAGCATCAAGATTATTTGATACATCCCGAGGGGTTTAATATTCCCTATGACGCAGAAAAGATTCATGGTATTTCTACTGAATTAGCGGAGCAGAATGGAGTTCCATTGGCTGAGGTTTTAATTAAATTCAACGCTGCTATGACTAAGACCAAATTCATTGTTGGTCAGAATGTTGGGTTTGACTTAAATATCATGGGGGCGGAATTTCATCGCTTGGGTGTCGAAAACCCACTGCAAGAGCTCCCAGTGTTGGACACCTGTACGGAGGAGACGGCTACACTTTGCCAAATTCCCGGAGGTCGTGGGGGAAAATTCAAGCTTCCTACCTTGACGGAATTACATCAATATCTTTTCGAAGCACCTTTTGACGAAGCGCATAACGCCACGGCTGATGTTGAGGCTACCACACGCTGCTTTTTGGAACTTATCCGAAGAAAACATTATTCCCTCGAAAAATTAGATGTTCAGCCTGATTATTTTGAGCGTTTTTCTGAGGCGAATCCGCAGACCATAGCATTAATCGGACTCAAACATATCAACCTTAAAAAAGCGTCTAAGAAAATTGCGGATGCCCTTTGGGAAAAAGATACGGGTGGTGCTTCAGAAGAAGAAATCACAGCGAATATTCAATCGCTAGAAGAGGCTTCCTTTGCGCACCTCCACAACCATTCGCAATTTTCGGTTTTACAGTCTACTATCTCGGTAAAGGATTTGGTAAAGTCCGCAGCGGACTCGAAAATGCCGGCAGTTGCGATTACCGATCATGCGAATATGATGGGGGCTTTTCATTTTGTGAAAGAAATCAAGGCGAATAACAAGGCCGTCAAAGAACGAAATGCAGCGGCCATTGAAAAAGGCGAGTTGCCAACCGAAACGGAAATCAAACCCGTTATTGGTTGTGAATTTTTTGTCTGTGAAGACCATACCAATAAAAATGTTAAAGACTACGGCTATCAGATAGTACTCTTGGCCAAGAACAAAAAGGGGTACCACAATCTGGCAAAAATGTCTTCTATTGCCTATACCGATGGATTTTATTATGTACCTCGTATCGACCGTAAAGTTATCGAGCAATACAAGGAAGATATTATTGTACTTACCGGTAACTTATATGGTGAGGTGCCCGGAAAGATTCTTAACGTAGGGGAAAAGCAGGCGGAGGAGGCCTTAATCTGGTGGAAAGAACAATTTGATGATGACTTGTACGTCGAAATAATGCGGCACGGTCAGGAGGATGAAGAACGGGTGAATAAGGTCTTGATTTCGTTGGCCAAAAAGCACAACGTCAAAATGGTGGCGACCAACAATACGTACTACTGCGCTAAAGAAGATGCTGATGCACATGATATTCTATTGTGTGTTAAGGATGGTGAAAAACAAGCAACCCCAATTGGCAGAGGGCGTGGTTATCGCTACGGCTTACCGAATCAAGAATACTATTTCAAGTCACAAGACGAGATGAAGGGCTTGTTCAAAGACCTTCCAGAATCAATTTTGAATGTTCAGGAGGTTCTTGATAAGGTGGAACCTTATGAACTCGCGCGTGATGTTTTGTTGCCCAAGTTTGATATTCCCGATGAATTCAAAGTGGCCGAGGATGCTGACGGAGGTAACCGCGGGGAAAATGCTTACTTACGCCATATTACGTATGAGGGCGCTAAAAAACGCTACGAAGAAATTACACCCGAAATCAGAGAACGTATTGATTTTGAGTTGAAGACAATTGAAAATTCTGGTTATCCGGGTTATTTTTTGATTACTGAAGATTTTATTCGTGAAGCTCGAAATATGGATGTTTCCGTTGGCCCCGGTAGGGGTTCTGCGGCAGGTTCTGTGGTGGCCTATTGCCTTACGATTACCAATATTGACCCCTTGAAATATGATTTGCTTTTCGAGCGGTTTTTGAATCCAGATAGGGTTTCGATGCCTGATATCGATATTGATTTTGATGATGAAGGCCGCGGTCGGGTAATGGACTATGTCATCAATAAATATGGTTCAAATCAAGTAGCTCAGATAATTACCTATGGGACCATGGCTGCCAAGTCGTCGATTCGAGATACGGCCCGCGTTTTAGATTTACCCCTTGGCGATGCCGATAGAATTGCGAAATTGATTCCGACTATGTCGAAACTCGGCAAAATTTTTGGGAGGTCTGATGCCGAGCTAAAGAAGCAATTCCGTTCAGATGATTTAGAGAAAGTCAACGAGCTCTTGAATATTTCTGAAAGTGATGATTTGGAAGGGCAGACCCTGAAAATGGCACGTACGCTTGAAGGTTCTGTGCGTAACACTGGAATTCATGCCTGTGGAGTGATTATTACACCTGATGATATTACCAATTTCGTACCTGTAGCTACTGCAAAGGACTCTGATTTATTCGTGACGCAGTTCGATAACTCGGTCGTAGAAAGTGCAGGTCTATTGAAGATGGATTTCTTGGGGTTAAAAACCTTGACTCTAATCAAAGACACTGTTAAAATAGTAAAAGCAAAACACGGCATTACGCTAGTACCTGATGATTTTCCTTTGGATGATGAAAAAACCTATGAGCTTTTCCAAAGAGGAGATACAGTAGGGATATTTCAATACGAATCTCCAGGAATGCAAAAACATATGAAGGATTTAAAACCTTCCGTTTTTGATGATTTAATCGCGATGAATGCCTTGTACAGGCCTGGTCCGATGGAATACATTCCAGATTTTATACAGCGTAAAAACGGTATGGCAGAAATCAAATATGACCTCCCTGATATGGAAGAATATTTGAAAGAAACCTACGGTATTACGGTGTATCAAGAGCAGGTGATGCTGCTGTCTCAAAAATTGGCAGGCTTCTCCAAGGGTGAGGCAGATGTACTGCGTAAGGCCATGGGGAAAAAGATATTTGCTGTATTACAGAAGATGAAACCCAAATTTTTGGAAGGAGGTGCGGCCAATGGACACCCTACGGAAACCTTAGAAAAAATATGGAAGGACTGGGAAGCTTTTGCGGCCTACGCATTCAATAAAAGCCACTCAACCTGCTACGCGTACATCGCTTATCAAACAGCCTATTTAAAAGCACATTACCCTGCTGAATATATGGCTGCGGTGTTAAGCAATAATATGAACGACATCAAGCAAGTGACCTTCTTTATGGAAGAATGTAAGCGTATGGGACTAGAAGTATTGGGTCCAGATGTTAATGAATCCTACTATAAGTTCGCGGTAAACAAAGCTGGTGCGGTTCGTTTTGGAATGGGGGCCATCAAGGGTGTAGGTCGTTCTGCCGTTGAGACTATTGTGGCCCATCGTAAAAAGGATGGAAACTTCAAATCGGTTTTTGATTTAGCCAAACGTATCGATTTGCGGGCTGCAAATAAAAAAGCTTTTGAGAATTTAGCCGTCGCAGGAGGTTTTGATTCTTTTGGAACAACGCATCGTGCGCAATACTTCCATACGGAGGGGGATAGTATTACCTTTTTGGAAAAGGTCATCAAGTCTGCTTCAAAATACCAAGAAAACAAGAATTCTTCACAAATGGATATGTTCGGGGGAATTAGTGAGGCGCAGATTCCCGAACCCGAGGTTCCGCCCTGCGAAGAATGGGGTACTATGGAGAAGCTCCGAAGAGAAAAAGAAGTGGTTGGCATTTATATTTCAGGACATCCATTAGATGATTTTAAAACGGAAATCAACGCGTTTTGCAATGCGAGTGTTTCTTGTGCAAATGAATTGGAAAATTACGTGAATCGTGAACTTTCGATTGCTGGAGTAATTACCGATGTGCAACATCGCATTTCAAAAAACGGAAAGGGTTGGGCGGCTTTCACTATGGAAGATTATACAGATTCTTTCGAGTTTCGAATATTTGGTGAAGAGTATTTGAAGTTCCGCCATTTCTTAATGATTAACTCTTTTGCCTATGTAAAGATTTTTATTCGTGACGGCTGGGTGAATCGAGATACCGGTAAAAAAGGAGACCCAAGAATTCAGTTTAATAGCTTTATGTTGTTGCAAGAAGTCATAGAAGCTTATGCCAAGAAGCTAACCATCAAATTGAATATTGACGAATTAAAAGTAGAAAACGTTCACCAATTGAAGGATATGCTTGTTTCTCATAAAGGAAGTCATCCGCTAAATTTCATCATCTACGAGATGGAAGAAGAGATAAAAGTGAACTTGTCAAGCCGGAAACAGAAAGTTCAGATTACTAGCGAATTGCTTCATCAATTGGAGGAGAATGAAGTGCATTATAAGTTGAACTAAATTCGCTAAACACTAATAAATTCCGTTGATGGCGCAATAGTCAAAACGAATAATACGTTAGTAAGGAAACAGAATAATATTTGACTAACTTTGCGTAATTATAAAACAAATCAGACATGGCATTAGAAATAACAGATGCAACTTTTGACGAAGTAGTATTGAAAAGCGATAAACCAGTAGTAGTAGATTTCTGGGCAGCATGGTGTGGACCGTGTAGAATGGTAGGCCCTATCATCGATGAAGTAAGTAATGAGTATGATGGAAAGGCAGTTGTTGGCAAGGTAGATGTTGATGCTAACCAAGAATTTGCAGCTAAATATGGTGTTCGTAACATACCAACAGTGTTGGTATTCAAAAATGGCGAAATCGTTAACAGGCAAGTAGGGGTATCTCCTAAGAAGGTATATACAGACGCTATTGATGCGGTATTGTAATCACCCTATTCTATAGTATTAAAAAATCCCGCATTTGCGGGATTTTTTAGTTTTAGATCGTACGCCAATATTCAGCATCTGGTTTAAGACCTTCCACCCAATTATCGCTATCTTAGTGCTATGAATCTGCAGTCTGAATTAAACAAAGCCGCACTTTTTCAAAACTTGGAGCTATTGGCGAATCAAGTAGTAGAAGGGTTTATTAGTGGCATTCACAAGAGTCCGTTTCATGGCTTCTCAGCGGAGTTTGCAGAACATAAGATTTACAATACGGGTGAGAGTACCAAACATATCGACTGGAAGCTATTTGCTAAAACAGATAAGCTGTACACCAAAAGTTATGAGGAAGAGACGAATCTGAGATGTCATATGATTTTAGATAGTTCGGCTTCGATGTATTATCCAGAAGTTACAAATCTAAGGATTGGTGACCTGAACAAAATAGGATTTGGGGTTTTGGCAATCGCAGCTCTAATGAATATTCTAAAAAGGCAGCGCGATGCCGTTGGCTTGAGTGTTTTTTCAGATAAGTACAATTTTTATTCACCAGAAAAGGGAAGCGAGCGCCATCACCAAATGCTATTGGCCAAGTTAAGTGCGCTCAGTTTAGATGATAAACCAGCCCGAGAAACTGAAACATATACCTACCTGCACTTAATTGCAGAAAAGGTAAAACGAAGGAGTTTGATTTTTCTATTCACCGATATGTTTCAGACCACTACAGATGATGAAAAACTATTTGATGCCCTACGTCATTTAAAGTATAATAAGCACGAAGTTGTTCTGTTTCATTTGTTAGACAGGCAAAAAGAGCAACACTTCGATTTTGAAAATACTCCCAAACGTTTTTTGGATGTTGAAACTGGAGAACACATTGATTTGTACGCCGAGAATATAAAAGATGCTTATTCCGAAAGTGTAAGCGCCTATTTTGACGCCTTAAAATTGAAATGCGCCCAGTATCGAATCAAATATGTTGAGGTTGATGTTCGGGGTGATTTTTCTAAAGTTTTGAACACCTATCTTGTTGAACGTCAAAAATTTCTTTGAATAGCCCTTAATTTTAAATGAAATAGTTTGTGCAATAGAAATATCGATTTATATTTGCACTCGCTTTACAAAAGCATTTGAACAAGATTTGAATCGCGCTGTTGCGGGAGTCTTTCATAAGATAAAATCATTGGTCTGGTAGTTCAGTTGGTTAGAATACCTGCCTGTCACGCAGGGGGTCGCGGGTTCGAGTCCCGTCCAGACCGCAAAAGCCTCAATGAAAGTTGAGGCTTTTTTTTAGCATCAAAGTTTTAAAACGAAAATCTCAGAATTTTATAGCCAAGTTAGTGGGCCGTAACAGTGTCAGTCCATATGAAAGCAGGGGGTTAGCCCGAAGGCATATTTACATAGCGTTTTGGTTATCGCTAGGGTCATATTATATATGTTTTATAAAACTTCATTTGGTTCTAACTTCAATACTATGATAACGCTTTTATCGATTTTGCTATTTCCCTTTCCATGTACTGCAGATTCTTAAAGGCTTTTTTTGTGAAATCAAACAAACTCAAGCAACGGTCTAAATTCTGATTCTCATAAGTTACCTTATAGTAAATATTATTGTTGAGGTAATCTGTTAGTGCTCTTAAACCATGCAGAAAGGGCATAAGAATTACACCATAAGCCAGCGCTTGAATTTCTTCCTTTTTTAAAAAAGGACCGTTCGACGCAAGGCCATCAATAAAAGATTCAAACAGCTGTTTTTCAAAATTTATTTTGGAATGGTCTTGCTCGTCTTCAGAAGCAGTATTCACAATAGTTCGTACAGCATCCCCAAAATCGAAATGGAAATACCCAGTCATTAAGGTATCAAGATCAATAAGACAAAGCGCTTTGCGGGTTGCCTTGGAAAATAGAATATTGTTGAGTTTGGTGTCATTATGGCAAACACGTTGAGGTAATTTTTTGGTATTCATACCCGTCAATGTCTCCAGCATTTCTTGAGAGAAGAAAATTGCGCTTCCGGCAATTTCTTTTTTATCGTCAGATGCCTTGGCTAATGCCGCAAGAAACTGCATTCTACGAAGCTCTAGATCATGAAATTTGGGAATGGTATCCCTATACTGCATTAGCGGTTGATGTTGCAATAGTGTATGAAACCTTCCTATAATTCTACCTGCTTCAAAAGCAATATCTGGGTCGGTGGTTACATTGTGGGTAGTGCTATCTGCTATATAAGTCATAACACGCCAATACCCTGACGTATGCGATAGATATGCCTTTCCTGAGGCCGCTGGCATGAGTTTTATTTGTGTATAATCGGTTGCTTTTAAATGTTTGAAGGCCCTATCAATATTGGTCATCAGGCCCTCAATATTTTCAAAGACATTGTGATTGACTCTTTGCAGTACGAATACCGGTGTTTTTTCGCTAATCACTAAAAATGTATCGTTGATGTAGCCTGCCGTTAAAGGTTGAAATGCGTATTCCCTAGTATCAACCTTGAACCCTCTTAAGATTGCATTGAGATCTTCTTGGGAATATTTCGCTGTAACTATTGCCATAAAGGCGAAATGTATTGACTTTCAACAGTTTTATCTTGTAAGCTTTTCATCGCTCTTTCCTTATCACTTGCATAGGTAACCCCAAACCAATCACCACCTGAAGGCACAAGTTTTACGCTTGCTTCACCTTCCTGTAACATTTGCTGAATGGTAATCGGTAAGTAAAGCTCACTATTGGCGATGCGATCTTCGTCTGTTAGAAAAATACGAAATTCAGATTCGATCTTGTTGAAAATGGAGGGCTTACAAACCCAAAAGTTCATGCTCACTTGTTCGTTTCCGGTGTAGGCGTTGCCAGAATGATGATCGATAACATGATCTCCTTGTTGCTCTAGTTCAAGCCGCTCTTCTACAGAAGTGAGATCATCTCCATCAACCATACAAACCCCACGAGAAACCGAACCATGCTCTGAAAGTGTATCTTTTAGCGTATAGCCAAGTAAAGCATAGGTGTTGTCACTCGAATGCGTTTGCATAAAGTCTGCGGCATTGGCATATGCCGACTGCCCGTAGAAGTCATCTGCATTGATAACGGCAAACGGACCATCAATGACATTTCTCGCCGTCCATACGGCATGAGCAGTGCCCCATGGTTTTTTACGCTCACCATTGAAACATACTCCATCGGGGAGATCTGTTTTTTCCTGAGCTAAAACATCTAACTTGATTTGTTGAGGCAATCGACCGCTTAAATGATCTTTAAGAAAAGCAACATTTTCTGCTTTGGTAATGACCACGATATGATCAAAGTTGTTTTTAATAGCATCATACATGGCGAATTCCATAAGAAACTCACCAGCAGGCCCCAGATCATCAAATTGTTTTAGTTTGCCGTAGCGGCTTCCACTACCCGCGGCCATTAAAAGTAAGGTCATGTATTTTCTGTTTTAAGCGACAAAAATAGGAGTTTGTATTCGATACGAAAATTGAATTTTGTGAAATCTATAGCAGTTTCATACTTGTTGGATTCCAATTTACAGGCTGCTTCTTAAAGTAGCTTTCATTGGCCAAAAGGGCGGCACCAGCTGCCCGTAATCCGAAAGTAGGGTCTTGAATAATTTTTCCTTTTCCTCGAATGCCTTGAAAGAAGTTGTAAAAATGATCGTAATGGCCACCTTTATAGTTTCTTGGAGCTTCCCAGATAGTTTCACCAACATTTAGGGCAGAAGCTCTGCTTTCTAGATTTTTAGATGCATAATCTGCTTTGATTTTTTGCTGTGTGGCTTCCGTATAGGCAATCATTGAGTATCCTCCTGGTACCATTCCCAACTTTGAACGTGTCAATTTTACCGAGTTTTGACCGATTTCCATAGATCCTTCTGTGCCTGTAAGTTTAAAACTACCATCGCTATTTCCACCTGCAATAAAATTAACACGAAAAGCAGCATTGAAAGCCGCATGTGTTTCTGTTTTTGGATAATCATATAGGGTAACCGTCACATCTGGAACATCACGGCCATCGTTCCAATAGCGCAATCCTCCTGTCGACATGGCCCGATTTGGGCCATGGGAACTTATTACATGATTTAGTGTAGAAAAAGCATGCACAAACAAATCACCCGCTACTCCGGTTCCGTAATCTTGATAATTGCGCCACCGAAAAAACCGCTTCAACTCATAAGGCACTTTAGGCGCTTTCCCTAAAAAGGCGTCAAAATCAACCGTTTCAGGATTTGCATCTGGAGGTATCGGATATTGCCAAGCCCCTTCTGAGGAATAGCGATTATTTTGCATATCCAATAGTACAATTTCTCCGATAGCGCCATCTTCGTATAATTGTTTCGCCTTTTCATTTCCTAAAGAAGACATGCCTTGGCTTCCTACTTGGCATAATTTTCCTGTAGATTTTTGGGCGTCGATTATTTCTTTCCCTTCCCCAAATTTTTGCACCATGGGCTTTTCGCAATACACGTGTTTGCCGGCTTTTAACGCATCAATAGTGATCTTTTTATGCCAATGATCTGGAGTGGCGACTATGACGGCATCGACGTCTTTTCGTTCCAAGAGTTTTCGATAATCGCGAGTAGTGAACAAATCCGTACCCCAGAGTTCTTTGGCCCGGTCTAGCCTTCCGGTGTATAAATCGCATACGGCGACCAGTTTTACCCCCTGCACCTTGAGCGCTGTAGAAGTATCATATATTCCTTGTATGCCAGAACCTATTAAGCCTAGGTTGATCTGGTCATTGGCGGAGAAGTTTTGCAACTCATAGTTTTTATGTAGCAGCAACCTTTGTTCATAGCCAGCGGTAAGAGCCATTGGAACGGTGCTTATTGCTGCCGATCCTAATGCAGCTTTCTTAAGGAATGATCTACGGGAAGTTTCTTTTTTCATAGTAACAAAGTATGTGAATTTGACAGTAATTAATTTTTCTTACGATGCTCAAATATTTTAAGGAATAACATGGTGGACATTTTTTGGGCCCTGTTTTTAGCAATCCATGCCGTTTCACCTTCGAAGAGTTCGTCTATGGTTTTAAACCAAAGGTTCAGCCAAAGGCCGAAGTGTTCTGAAGTGACCGTATTGTTTATTTTGTTATCTACCTCTTGATGTACAGTAACCGGATTGCCGTGGTACTTGCGCTTTAAGAAAAGTTGGGTGTCCCAAAAATCAGTAAGGAGCTCGAAATGCGCTTCCCAATCGGAAATGATCTGGTTAAAAATAGGACCGAGAATATCATGTTTTCTGACTTTTTCATAAAAAGTCACCACTAGGAGTTTCACGTCTTTCCTTGTGGTAATATCTGCTTTGCCCTTCATGTTATGAAAGTAGTGAATTTTCAATTGTGAGTACAATCAAAATGGCATTAAACTATAGCTGAAAACTAATTGGGTCAAAGCTTTTTTGCTACACTATCGCGTCGTAATTTTGTGTAAAATTCAACATGAATTTACCTAAAACTTCTCAAAAAAGAATTGTTATTATCGGTGGTGGATTTGGCGGAATTTCCCTCGCAAAAAAGCTTAAAGACCTAGATGTTCAAGTTGTACTCATTGACCGTCATAATTACCACACTTTTCAACCTTTGTTATATCAGGTTTCCACTAGTGGACTAGAGCCAGATTCTATTGCTTATCCCATTCGTAAAGTGTTAAAGCGATTGAAGAACTTTCACTTTCGATTAGCATCTGTAGAAAAAATAAATCCCGATACCAAAGAAATACAAACAGACCTAGGTGCATTGACCTATGATTATTTGGTTTTGGCTACTGGTACTAAGACGAATTTCTTCGGTAATAAAAATATAGAAAAACATGCCATGCCGATGAAAACCGTTCCGCAGGCATTGAACATACGGAGTTTGATGCTCCAAAATTTTGAAAAGGCCGATGATTCGGAGAGCGATCCCGAGCGCAAGGCGTTACTCACTTTCTGCATCGTGGGCGCTGGGCCGACAGGGGTAGAGCTGGCCGGTGCTTTTGCCGAGTTGAAGCGCAATGTTTTTCCAAAAGACTATCGGCATTTGAATGTAGATGAAATGGAAATTCATCTTTTTGAGGGTGGGCCTAGAATACTTTCGCCCATGAGTACGCATGCTTCCGAAAAGTCCAATCAATTTTTGCAAAATTTGGGTGTGAAGGTACATGTAAATACAATCGTTGCCGACTATGATGGTGATGTATTGACCGAAGCCGGTGGTAACACCTTAAAAACTAAAAACCTAATTTGGGCCGCGGGCGTAACAGGAGCTGCGATAGAAGGCTTTGAATCGACCCAAGTTGTAGCGCGATTGAATCGATATAAGGTCAATCGTTTTAATCAGGTAGAAGGCTACGACGCTATTTTTGCCATTGGTGATATTGCCTATATGGAAACCGAAAAGTTCAAAAATGGACACCCGCAAGTCGCACAACCTGCTATTCAGCAAGGAGAGCATCTTGCCAAAAATTTCGATTTACTTTTTAGTGGCAAAGCTATGAAGCCTTTTACTTATTTCGATAAAGGCACACTTGCAACCATTGGCAGAAACAGGGCCGTCGCTGATTTGGGTAAACTAAAGTTTAGCGGCTTTTTCGCCTGGTTTATTTGGATGTTTGTTCACTTAATGGCTTTGGTAGGTTTTCGGAATAAGGTAGTGGTATTCTTTAATTGGGCTTACAATTATATCAACTACGACAAGGCCGCTCGCCTGATAGTACGACCTTTTAAACAGAAAACGTAGTTTGATAAAGGATGTTACGACCGTATTAAAAAAGCTTTGCTATATTTGCAGCGTTGTGTTGTGACCCATAACCTATGAATTTAGGTTAGGGCCAATGAAAGGCTTTCCAAGTTGGAGGGCTTTTTTTTATGCTTCAAATTTTCTTATTACTAGAGTTTTTCGCCATTGTTTTATTTTGAGCTTTCCTTTAGATAACCTTCAAATTATCGTAAATTTAATCAAGTAAACTAAGCGAATAATTTCTATGCCGTTATATCACAAATTGGGCAAAATGCCGCAAAAAAGACATACCGTTTTCAAGAAAGAAGATGGTAGCCTGCATTACGAACAGTTATTCGGTACCATTGGTTTTGACGGAATGTCATCGCTAATGTACCATTTGCACCGTCCTACCCAAGTAAAGGAAGTGGGTAAAAGCTTGGATATTGCCCCTCGGGCTGCCGTAGCACATAACATTAAGTCTAGATTGTTAAAGGGGTTTGATATCAGACCCGAGAATGATTATTTAGATAGTAGAAAGACCCTGCTGTTCAATTCCGATGTTCACGTTGGTTTGGCAGCGCCAAAGAATTCAATGACCGACTATTTCTATAAAAATACGGATGCCGATGAACTCTTGTTCATCCACAAAGGTTCAGGCACATTGAAAACTATGCTCGGTGAGATTCCTTTTGAGTATGGAGATTATTTATTGATTCCTAGAGGGATGATTTATCAATTGGAATTCGATTCGGAAGATAACCGATTGTTAATAACGGAAAGCTATCATCCGATTTATACCCCTAAACGCTACCGCAATTGGTTCGGACAACATTTGGAACATTCCCCTTATTGCGAACGTGATTTCAAACTACCGCAGAATTTGCAGACCCATGATGAAAAGGGTGAATTTATGATGAAGGTGAAAAAGCAAGGGCAATTACACCATTTGATCTATGCAACACATCCTTTTGATATCGTTGGTTGGGATGGATATAATTTTCCCTACGGATTTTCTATTCATAATTTTGAACCTATTACGGGCCGAGTTCATCAGCCACCACCGGTTCACCAGACTTTTGAAACCAGTGCTTTTGTCGTTTGTTCCTTCTGTCCTAGATTATATGACTACCATCCGCAAGCTATACCTGCCCCTTACAATCATTCAAATATAGATTCAGATGAGGTTTTATATTATGTTGATGGAGATTTCATGAGCAGAAAGGGAATAGACCAAGGTTATATCTCCTTGCATCCAGCGGGAATTCCGCATGGTCCGCACCCCGGAACCTATGAAGCTAGTATTGGCAAAAAAGGCACGGAAGAATTGGCAGTGATGGTTGATACGTTCAAACCTTTGCAACTAACGCAGCTTGCTCTTGATATTGATGATGGGAAGTATTACCAGTCTTGGTTGGAATAGGTTTGCCTTCGCTTGACACCTTTTGAAATGACAGAAAATTCACTGTATCTGATGTATGATGAAATGAATCAAACTTGCGGCTAACTTGGCTGTTTGGTTATCTACATCATATTGCGGATTCATTTCTGCTATGTCAAAACTAATCAGCTTTTTAGAATCAATAATCATTTGCAGCGTATCCAAGACCGTGTCTGGAGAAAACCCCATTGGTGACGAAGCGCTTACTCCGGGGGCATAGGCTGATGAAAATCCGTCTAGGTCGATGGTAACATAAATATGGTCTACTTCTCGAATGAAATCCAAAACTACGCGTACGACCTGTTCGGCATAATTTGATGTAAATTTTGTATGCCCCACATGGCTTACCCCTAAATCTGCAGCTGTTTGAAAAAGTGACCTGTCATTGGCATCTTGCCGAATACCCAGGCAAAGATATTTGAAGACCTCCCCATTTTCACTACAGTCTTTAGCAATCTGGTAAAAAGGTGTTCCTGAATTGTTTCCATTGGTATTTGAACGCAAATCAAAGTGCGCATCGAAATTGATAATGCCAACAGTTTTTTCATTTGCGAAGTAGTTTCTTATGCCATTGTAATGCCCATAAGCGATATCATGCCCACCACCCAATAGAATAGGAAACGTATTTTGTTTTAAAAGTTGTGTTACCTTTTCAGCGAGATGCGCTTGAATATTTTCGAGTTTACCATCGACACACTCTAGGGTTCCTGCGTCATTTAGCGTACTTTCATTTTCAAGATGATTGGGCAATTTTGCAAGGGCAGTTCGAATGGCATCTGGTCCGTCAAAGGCTCCTATCCTGCCTTTATTGCGTTTAACACCTTCATCACAGGCATAGCCTAAAAGGGTAAAACTTTTTGCTGATGCTTTGGGTATCGAATCTCTTTCGAGGTTAATACATTGCACCTTCTCGTGCAAATAGTGTTGCTGGCCCGATTGTCGACCAGTCCATAATTTCGGGTTTGTTTCTAGGTATCGGTTCATTTTCTGATTTGTCTGACAGGAATTACCTTGGTCATATCATTATATTGGCTGAATTAGACGATTACCTTTTGAAGAAATAAGACTTTAGATTCAAGAAGGATGACCTATTTAGCTCTGTTCTTGAATGTGTTTACATCGCGGTCTTGATTTCACTTTGTGAAGATTTTAGCCAGGAGCAAATTACCTAAATAAACCTTCGAGTATTTCCTCTTCTACTAAATTAGGCAAAGTAACCTTTAATTCTGGCGTTCGTTCCATTTCTCGTTTTATAGTAAAAAGCGCCTCTTCATTTCTGGCCCAACTTCGTCTTGAAACCCCATTGTTTACATCATAAAAGAGCATGTTTTTCAGTCGTCTAGAGGCGTCTTCTGACCCGTCAAGTACCATTCCAAAACCGCCGTTTATTACTTCGCCCCAGCCTACACCACCACCATTGTGAATAGAAACCCAAGTTGCTCCACGAAAACTGTCGCCAATCACATTGTGCAGAGCCATATCTGAAGTAAACTTGCTGCCGTCGTAAATGTTGCTGGTTTCCCTGAAGGGAGAATCGGTGCCGCTTACATCATGATGGTCTCGTCCAAGAACAACAGCAGCTGAGATTTCTCCTGATTTTATAGCTTGATTAAAAGCTTCTGCGATCTTTGCTCTTCCTTCTGCATCAGCATACAGTATGCGTGCTTGCGAACCAACGACCAAATTGTTCTTTTCTGCTTCGCGAATCCACTTAATGTTGTCGTGCATTTGTTGTTGAATTTCTTTGGGAGCTGTTCTTTTAATGGTGTTCATTACCTCAAGCGCTAACGCATCTGTTTTAAGCAAATCTTTTTGATTTCCAGAAGTGCATACCCATCGAAAAGGTCCGAATCCGTAATCGAAACACATGGGCCCTAATATATCTTGAACATAGGATGTGTATTTGAAATCTATGTTGTTTGAGGCCATTACATCTGCTCCTGCTCGAGATGCTTCGAGCAAAAATGCATTTCCGTAGTCGAAGAAGTAGGTTCCTTTAGCAGCATGCTTGTTTATAGCCGCGGAATGTCGGAGCAGTGATTCTTGCACCTTCTCCTTAAACGCTAACGGGTTTTCACTCATCATCTTGTTCGAGGCCTCAAAAGATAATCCGACAGGATAATAGCCTCCAGCCCATGGGTTGTGCAATGAGGTCTGGTCAGACCCTAAATGAATGAAAATGTTTTCCTGGTCAAGACGTTCCCATACATCAACTACATTTCCGATAAAGGCTAGTGAAACAACTTCTTTATCAGCTATAGCTTTTTTAGCTCTTACGACTAGCGCATCCATATCGGTAATCAGCTCGTCTACCCAAGCTTGCTCATACCTCTTTTTAGCTGCGGCAGCATTTACCTCTGCACAAATAGTGATGCAGCCAGCAATATTTCCCGCCTTGGGTTGTGCACCACTCATGCCACCTAAACCGGCCGTTAGAAATACTTTTCCTGCGGGGTTTTCATGCTCTTGCAAAACCTTGCGAAAGGCATTCATCACTGTAATAGCCGTGCCGTGTACGATACCTTGCGGCCCAATATACATATAGGAACCCGCAGTCATCTGCCCGTATTGAGTAACCCCCAAGGCGTTGTATTTTTCCCAATCATCGGGTTTGGAATAGTTCGGTATCATCAGGCCATTAGTTACCACAACACGAGGCGCTTCTTTTGAAGAAGGAAATAGTCCCATTGGATGACCAGAGTATATATGTAATGTTTGTTCCGATGTCATGGTTGCCAAATATTGCATCGTCAAAAGGTACTGCGCCCAATTTTGAAAAACAGCACCATTGCCACCATAAGTAATTAATTCATCAGGATGTTGGGCTACCGCTGGATCCAAATTATTTTGAATCATCAACATTATCGCTGCGGCTTGGGCCGTTTTAGCTGGATAAACGTCGATGGAACGTGCGTAAATATCGTAATTAGGTTTGAATCGGTACATGTAAATACGCCCGTACCTTTTAAGCTCCTCTGCAAATTCTTTAGACAGCTCAGCGTGCCAATCTTTGGGGAAATAGCGCAAGGCGTTTCGAATGGCTAATTTCTTTTCGTCTAACGAAAGGATATCTTTTCTTTTGGGAGCGTGGCTAGTAGCCAAGGAATATTCCTTTTTTAAAGGAAGTTGTGTTGGGATGCCCTGTAGTATTTGTTGTTTGAAATTCATTGGTATTTTATCCGTGTTGTACTTTTCGGATAGCCCCTCTTTTATGCTAACAAGGAGACCATCCTGTTTTCAATTTTGCTACCTCGTACTTCTAGCTGTGTTTATCAAAAACCAAATCTCCATTTTTCCAGACCATGCAAGGCTTGAAATTGCCTTGGTTATATAAGATTTCCTGATAATAATCTGTGTGGAAGCCTATAAAATCGGCATGGTACCCTTTCGCCAATCGCCCTCTATTATTCAATTTAAGAGCGGCGGCGGCACGAAAAGTAATTCCTGCCAAAACCTCTGCGTTAGAAAGTTTTTCAAAAGCGCCTAGAATAGAAGCTTGGGTCAACAAATCGCCCATTGGGGCAGAACCAGGGTTATGGTCACTGGCGATTGCAAGTGACCCGCCTGCATCTAGTAACTGCCGTGCAGGGGTGAAACCACAGCCTAATCCAAGAGAAGCGCCCGGCAGCGCCGTGGCAATGGTATCGCTTTTGGCCAAGAGGTTTATTTCAGTTTCCGTGCTGGCTTCCAAATGGTCAGCGCTTAGCGCTCCAAAATCAACGGCAACTTGGCTTCCTGAAGTAGAAAACTGATCTGCGTGCACCGTAATGTCAAAACCCATGGCCTTTGCTTTTTCAAAATAAGGCGCAATTTGTGCAGCAGAAAAGGCACTCTCTTCAACAAAGGCATCTATACGATTGGCCAACCTCTGTTCTTTTAAAATTGGAAATAACTTGGTGCTTATTTCGGCCAAATAGGCTTCTTGGTTTCCGTCGTAGTCTTTTGGAAGCATATGGGCAGCCAGACAGGTAGGAATCAAATCAGCCGCAACAAGGGAATTTGTTTCTTTGATAGCATGTAGCATTTTAAGCTCTTCGTCTACTGATAGGCCATAACCACTTTTAACTTCTAGAGTCGTAACCCCGTTTTTTAGATGGCGATTGGCAAGTTTGGTGGTACTTTTTATCAAGGCTTCTTTGCTGGCTTTTCGCGTTTGTGTAACGGTATCCCAAATACCTCCACCGGCTTTTGCAATTTCCAAATAGGTTTTGCCTGCATTTCGCATGGCGTAGTCCTTGGCGCGAGAGCCTCCATAACAAATATGAGTATGGGCGTCTATGAGGCCAGGAATGCAAGTGTGATTTCCTTTGAGCTCTTGTATTTCTACGTCTTCGGAATTCTTTGCAAGGTCTTCAAAACTTGAAATAGCCAGTATGTCTCCATCTTTAATTAGGATTCCTGCATTTTCGAGAATAGTCAACTGACTATCAGCGATGGCTCCTTTCAGTGCAAGCCCGGTCATTGGAATAAGTTGTCTGAAAGGACCTATGAGTTTTTTTCTGTACATGTTTTGTTCTAATTCAGAAAATAGCGTTTAGACAAATTAAGATCTCGTCTCTATTTTCTTTTTAATATACTTCAAATTCATCAGAGTAATCGGTCGACAAAGAAATTTTCTCTCTTTCACTTATTTCACTGATCAACTGCATTAGGGTCTGATCTTTTATCAGTTGAATACCCTTTTCAATATCATCTGCAAAAACGCGATCCCTATCGGCAAAGGCTACCTTGCTGCGAACTTCTTTATGAATTTCTTCCAAGAAAATTCCAGATTTCATGGGTTTGCGAAACTCAAAAGCTTGGGCAGCGGTTAGTAATTCGATAGCTAAAATCTTTTCAACGTTCTCGATTACTTGCAGTGCCTTTCTACCGCTTATAGAACCCATGCTAACATGATCTTCTTGACCCAGAGATGTTGGAATACTATCCGCACTAGAAGGAAAACACAGGCCTTTGTTCTCACTTGCCAGTGCGGCCGTGGTATATTGTAAAATCATATAACCAGAGTTGATTCCCGTATCTTGCATTAACAATTTGGGAACACCCGGGCTATTTCCTTCCAAAGCCAAATAAATACGACGATCTGAAATATTTCCGATTTCTGAGGCAGCCAAACAAGCGTAATCCAAAGCCATGGCCAAGGGTTGCCCATGAAAATTACCACCGCTTATGGTGAGCTCCTCATCTATAATTATCGGGTTGTCGGTGACAGCGTTTAATTCCACTTCTAACAATTCCTTTAAATGTAACCAAGCGTTACGAGATGCCCCATGTACCTGCGGAATACAACGTAGAGAATAGGGGTCTTGAACACGTTCGCAATCGATATGATCTTCCATAATTTCGGAGCCCTTTAGCAGGCGTTTCACTCTTTTCGCAACATGTATATTTCCTTTAAAAGGCCTTAAGGTATGGAGCTCATTGAAAAAGGGTTTTACCGAACCTTGCAGGCCTTCGATCATCATGGCACCAATAACATCTGCCTGTGCTAAGCACGAATGCAGTTTCGCCACCACTTTAACCGCATGGGCGGCAATAAATTGGGTTCCGTTTATTAGGGCAAGTCCTTCTTTAGGACCCAGCTCTAGTGGCTTTAATTTGAATTTTTGAAAGAACTCAGAAGTGGAATAGGTTTGACCTTGGTGCACGATCTTGCCAAGACCCATTAATGGAAGGAACAAATGAGAGAGTGGCGCTAAATCACCAGAGGCACCTACAGATCCTTGGGAAGGTACTACTGGAATAGCATCATTTTCAATATGCCATATAATACGCTCCAAGGTAGTTTCGGCAATTCCTGAAAACCCTTTGGCTAAAGAATGTACCTTGAGAATAAGCATCAACTTAGCGATTTCAGTATCGATAGGTTTGCCGACGCCAACACTATGACTTTGCAGAATATTGGTTTGCAATATAGTAGTTTCTTCCTTTGATATTTTGGTAGTGCATAAGGGTCCGAAACCCGTGTTGATGCCGTACACCGGGTGCCCCTTTTCAATTATATGCTGCACCCTTTGCCAGCTAGCTCCTATTTTCTTTCGGGCTACTGAGCTTAAATTTGTCTTGGTTTTTCCTGAGGCAATAGCTAGACTAATACTAGCGGTAAGCCGATCTTCTCCGAAATTAAAAGTTGTTGGTACTGAAATCATAAACTGCATTTTGGACTTATAAAAATAGGTACTATCTTTAATAATTACCAATACCATTTTAATTAGTATTTAATAACCATGAGTTATCAATTGGAATTACGTCATTTTAAGTATTTTATGGCCGTTGCTGAAGAATTGCACTATCGTAAGGCTGCAGAACGATTATTTATTTCTCAACCAGGTTTGAGCCGACAGATTAAACAAATGGAAGCGATATTAGACGCGCAACTATTCATCAGAAGTAAAAAGAAAGTTTCCCTTACACCCGCTGGAGAATACTTAAGAGGGGAGTTGGAATTTGTTTTGAACCATCTGGAGCTAACTAAAAAACAATTGAAACTTATCAACGAAGGAAATTCTGGTGAGCTTCGTATAGGTTTTCTGGGTTCAGCAATGCAGCATGTTATTCCCCAATTGCTGGTGAAACTTCGAGATGCTTATCCCGATATTAAAACGAGTCTTGATGAGCTTTCCAATCATGCGCAGCTGAATGCAGTTTTGAAAGACAAACTCGATTTGGGTTTTGTTCGTTTGGCAAGGGTGCCAAAGGAGTTGCGCATTCGGCCTGTTTTTGAAGATACTTTTTCGATTGTTTTACCCAAAGATCATATTTTAGATGCCAAATCTTTTAAGGGAATGAAGCAATTAACCGAAGAGCGTTTTGTGCTTTTTTCTCAAGATTATAGTCCCTTGTATTTTGATAAGGTGATGAGCATTTGTGAAGATGCTGGCTTTACACCAAAAGTCTCACATCGATCGGTGCATGCTCAGACTATTTTTACGCTGGTTGAAAATAAGTTGGGTATTGCTATTATTCCAACCTCCCTACAATACGGTTTCAACCTGAACGTAAAATTCATAGAACTTAAACGAATAAAACAACGCGCCCAACTGTCTGTTATTTGGAAAAAAGACAATCGAAATCCCGTGCTCAAACACGGTGTGAATTTGCTGTTAAACGAGTCTTGATTACGTTCGCAAAAACTTAAATTTGCATAATTAAAAGAAGCGCTATGATTTTCGATTTAATAAAGAAGAGACGGTCGGTTTTTCCATCTTCATACAGTGATAAACCTATTGCGAAAGCCGATATAGATCAAATTTTGGATGCTGCCAATTGGGCTCCAAACCACAAGAAGACCGAGCCTTGGCGCTTTAAGGTTTTGCAAGGCCCTTCACAAGAAAAGCTAGGAAAGTTTTTGTCTGCAAAATACCAAGAGGTTGACCCTAAACCTAAGCAGATCAAAATTAGAAAATTGTTGGAAAATCCCGCTAAGGCCGGGGCACTTATCGCTATTTGTATGCAACGTGATCTAACAGAAAGCGTACCCGAATGGGAAGAAGTAGCTGCTACAGCAATGGCTGTGCAAAACATGTGGTTGTGTTGCACCGAACTGGGAATAGGAAGTTACTGGAGCTCTCCTGGGCTCATTAAGTACATGGACGAATTTTTCGATTTTGAGGAAGGAGAAAAATGTTTGGGCTTCTTTTATATGGGGTATTATGATGCCGAGCTTCCCGAGGTTACAAGAAGACCTATCGCAGACAAGGTGGTTTGGATAGACTAGTTTTGGAGTGTATTCAATTTCTTTTGAACCGCTGTTACAAATCTGTTCTTTTCATCAATATGAACTAAAAGGATATCGCATTCTTCAATAAAACCATACATCTTTTCGATGGTTTGGGGAGTGGTAAAATGAATGGCGATGTTGTGGTTTGAACTTTCTTTGTTGAAGCCAAGATTGCCAATCTTTAGATTTTTTGAATGCAATTCTTTTGAAAAGACTTCGATTTTATCAATCTCGGTAAGCGGAATAACAATATCAGCAAGAAGCCCGTTTCTTAAAATTAGCTTTTGATGGGTTAAAAATGAAGGCCTTTTCAAAAGTGCCTTCATATGCGCTACAATACTAAAGGCTGAATAAATACTTAGTAGGGTTAAAGTCCATGCTGCAATAGCGCTCCATTTCATTAGGAGCACATGAAACGCATAGGTTTCAATGCAAATCACCATAAGAAAAGCGCCGGCCAATGCTATGCTTGCATTCTCTTTGTATTTCGTGAATTCATTTTTTTTGAGCTTTTTTGGTTTCCAAGAGAAAAAGGCATAATACAACATGCTTATCTCTGAGGCAAAGACCGAAGCATATCTTGACTTGCCAAACAATGCGGTTGCACTGCGCTTGCTAATGGTAAGAAAGTCGGCCGTTTGATTTGAATGCGCTTTATAAACCTGTACCCCTTTGTAAATTTTAAAGGATAGGAAGGCTAGAACAATTATTTCGATAAAAGGTAGAAAGTAAGTTTTAATATAGCCCAAATGTTCTTGGCCACTTTCGGGGAGTAAAAAAGTAGCAATAACTGTTCCTCCTATAAAAAAGGGTAGGGTTTTTAACTTTGCGACCTTGCTTTTGAACGACAGCATAAAGAACAATACAGGCGCCGTTAAGACTAAGTCATAGGTGATTGCCGTTGCGAGTTCTGGCTGTTGTTTTAGTAAGGGACTCATACCTAAAATTATTGATATGAGTACAATGAGCAATGGTAGCCCATAATTGAACGCTACCAATCGATCTATTTTAAATAGCCTCATCTGTTTTGATTTATCTAGTCAAAGAAAGGAAACAAAGCTGTTTTATATTCCCAAACTATCTTTATAAACAATCCTAAAAAAATCATACTTACCACAAACTTCATAAATGCCCCTGTAAGAAAACCAAGGAAAGACCCAAATGCGGCTTTAAGGGCCGTTTTGTTATCTGCCTTATTCGAAAGTTCACCTAAAAATGCACCAACAAATGGTCCGATAATGATTCCGAAGGGAATTGGAGCGATAATACCAACGATAAGTCCGATGGTAGTTCCTATCATTCCTGCTCGGGTGCCACCAAATTTTTTCGTTCCCATGGCTGGTATGACGTAATCCATGGCGAAGACGAAGAGGGCAACGGCTCCGGTTATTCCCAAAAACCACCAGTCATCGGCTACTGCTGTGGTTAAATGAAGGAGTAGGAGTCCGATCCAACTCACTGGCGGGCCGGGAAGTACGGGTAGAAAGCTTCCGATGATGCCAAGCAAGCAACATAAAAATCCAATTATAAGTAAGGCAATATCCATGTAATTTACTGTTTGCTATTGGACGAAGATAATGATGATTTGTTACAGTTTGAATGGGTACGTAAGAAGCTTTATACAATTATTCAACTAAAAAATTAGTTTAAACTAAAAATTTAGTTATATTTGTTTCGTATTTCAACTAAAAAATTAGTTCAAATGAGACAATTGACAAAAGCAGAGGAAGAAGTAATGCAGATCTTATGGCAGTTACAAAAATGCAATGTTGCCGCAATAATAAAAGAATTGCCCGAACCAAAACCGGCTTATAACACAGTTTCGACGATAGTTCGAATTTTAGAAAGCAAGGGTTTTGTAGATCACGAACAAGAAGGGAAAGGCTATTTGTATTTCCCTATTCTGAAAAAATCAGATTATAGCAACCAATCGATCAACAAGTTAGTCGATGGTTATTTTCAGGGCTCTTTTAAGAGTATGGTGTCTTTCTTTATGAAAAAGAATGATATGAGTCTGTCTGATTTGGAATCCATAATGAAGGAAATTAAGAAAACTGACGAGCCGTCAGATACTAATAAAAATGACGGCATCTAAATTTTAATCTTATGCTACAATATATCTTAGAATGCATCGCATTCCAATTGGTGTTTCTTCTCATTTATGATTTATTCTTAAAACGGGAAACATTCTTTCAATGGAACCGAATTTATCTCATTGGCACCTATGCTATATCGTTGGTTTTGCCTTGGATAAAAATAGAGGCAATGAAAACCAACTTGCCCGAAGCTTTTCAGGCTTATCCGGAGTTTCTATGGAATAGAAATGATATGGCCATAAGCCCAAGCGCCGTACCACAAACAACGCTTAGCATTTCATGGGAGTACCTACTTCTATTTGGGGGTATGTTTTTGGCGACTTTGCTCTTCGGATATAAGCTCTATCAGATTTATAGGTTGAAGTTAAAAGGAGAGGTACGTTATTTTAAAGACTTTACCCGAGTTATTGTTTCGAATAGTTCGATGGCGTTCTCCTTCTTTAAATCTATTTTTCTTGGAGATAAAATAGTCGAAAAGGGGTACAAAAGTATTTTGCAGCATGAGCTGGTACATATTCGCCAACGGCATTCCTACGATTTAATGTTCTTTGAAGTAATGCGAATTGTGGGCTGGTTCAATCCTTTGGTCTATGTATATCAAAGTCGAGTTGCCGAACTGCATGAGTTCATTGCCGACGCTCAGGTGGCCAAGACCAACAAAAAGGAACAATACCAGTTATTGTTGTCTGAGGTCTTTCAAACACATAAAATATCATTCATTAATCAATTTTTAAAAACCTCATTAATCAAAAAACGAATCGTTATGTTAACAAAGGAAAAATCAAAAAAAGTGTTTAGGTTGAAGTATGCCTTGTTACTTCCAATGCTTATAGGCATACTTTTTTATACATCATGTGAAGTAATTACCGGAGATTCTGATGGTGTCATTCAAGTGCAAAATATAGAAAATTTAACCCAACAAGAGGAAGTCAAAATCTTTAGGCAACTAAAAAACCGCTCTGAAAGCTCAGAAGATTGGGTACTATTTGTTCGAGACAAAAACTCGACAATGAAGTTTGTTCGGTCGGAGAATGGATCGTATTTGTCAGGACCAAACGGAGAAAAAATATATGCCAAATTGGCCATTGATTCTAAATTAGGGGAAAGCGAGATGGATTTGTTCACTGCATTTCTAGGAAAAGATACCGAAGTTAGTGTTGAGCGTGAAAGCTCAGTTGAACTATATAATAGGTTGGCCAAAGAACGTCAAAGGTTGCTTGAAATCCGAGATGAAAGAGATCCAATCATAGTCAAGCTTGAAACGCAACTCAAAGATTTGGAAGAAGCTATGTTACAAGTCAACCAGACCGTAACTTTTGCAAATGTCGATGAAGTGCCCGTATTTCCTGGCTGTGGGGATGCAGATGACAAACGAAAATGCTTTAATGAAAAGATGCATAGACATATCAGCAAGCATTTTAATTACCCAAAAGAAGCTCAGGAAAAAGGAGTTCAAGGTAACGTGAGCATCATGTTAACTATTGATATGGAAGGACATGTCACTACTATTCGAACAAGAGGTCCAGATAAATTATTAGAAAATGAAGCCGAACGTATAATGAAGCGATTACCGAAAATGGTACCGGGAAAGGAAAAAGGAATAGCGGTAAATGTTCCGTATTCGATTCCAATTACTTTTAAATTACAGGATGAAGTCAAAGATGCTGATATCATAAAACTTGGGTTGAACGGCGATCTAGATCCAGTCTATATGGTTGACGGAAAAGAATCTACCAAGGAAAAAGTGGCTATGCTTAATTCAAATGATATCGAATCGATGTCGGTTTTGAAGGGCGAAGCGGCAAAAAACGTTTATGGTAAAAAAGGAAAAAACGGCGTTGTTCAAATAACCACCAAAAAGAAGGAGTGAAACTAATGATTTCTGTATAAAATTCTAAGGCCGAAGCAATCACTTCGGCTTTGTTTTTGCAAATAATCAATGTCCCCAAAAAATCGTAATTTCCGCCAAAGATTAGGGGCCTATGCGCAATTTATTAATGGTATTGGTTTTATGCGGCTTTACTTCATGTAGTCTTTTCGAATCAAAAGATAAAAAGACTCAAAAGTTAGTAGAAAGAGAGTTGCAGCAAATCGATTGGAGCGATGTAGATGATTACCCCTTATTTAGTGATTGTGATGAACTTGTTTCAAAAGAAATGCAAAAAAAGTGTTTTGAAGAACAGCTTTTGTCGCACCTGTCGGCTGACCTGCAAGAATTTCAACTAACGAGCGAAACCGAGATCAAAGATGTCGTTTTTCTTGATTTTAGGATTGAGAATGACGGAATTATTACCATATTGGATATTGAAAACAAAGAGATTTTTGGTCCCCAAATGCAAAAGTTTGAAGACAAGGTCACCGAAAGTCTAAAAAGTCTGCCCAGAATAGAGCCGGCCCTCAAAAGGGGCATTCCTGTAAGTGCAAATTTTCGAATACCTATTTTTCTAAACTCCAAGTAGTTTTTGAAAATGATAGGCCGCAGATTTCATCCTTAGTGCCAGCCTGAATGACCGAGCAAGTGGGCAGTGGCAGGGTTATAGCATTAAAAAATTTACATACACACCCAAGTTCAAACTCAAAAAGAGTAGTTTCGAACAAAAAACGACAAACTAGGAATCCTTGACAAAAGAAAAGATCATTTTAGGTATTGACCCTGGAACCACCATTATGGGTTTCGGTATTATTAAAGTGGTCAATAAAAAGATGGAGTTCATACAGATGAACGAACTGCTGCTAAGCAAATACAAAGATCCGTATACCAAACTGAAATTGATCTTTGAACGAACCATCGAACTCATTGATACCTACCACCCAGATGAGATTGCCATTGAGGCCCCTTTCTTCGGAAAGAATGTGCAGTCAATGTTGAAATTAGGCAGGGCACAAGGCGTTGCAATGGCCGCAGGGCTTTCTAGAGAAATACCTATTACAGAGTATCTTCCTAAAAAGATAAAAATGGCGATCACCGGCAACGGGAACGCGAGTAAAGAGCAGGTCGCTAAAATGCTGCAAAATATGTTGGCGTTGAAAAGCCTTCCAAAGAATTTGGACGCCACTGATGGCCTTGCCGCAGCTGTTTGTCACTTCTATAATGAAGGTCGCGTTGAGGGTAGTAAAAGTTATTCTGGCTGGGGTGCCTTTGTGAAACAGAATAAATCTCGAGTAAAGTAGTATTTGGAAACAAACGCAAAAAAATATTGTAAAAATTGTGGGCAAGCTGTTTCTAATGCCTACTGTGACCAGTGCGGGCAGAGGACCTCAGTGGGCCAAATTACATTTAAGGAGACTTTTCATGATTTTGCCTACAGCATGTTTTCTGTTGATGCGCCGCTGGTCAATACATTGAAGTTATTGGTCGTTAACCCAGGTAAACTGTTTCGCGAGTTTTTATCTGGAAAAAGAAAGCATTACTATAAACCCGTGGCTTTCTTTATTCTAACTACAGTAATGTACCTATTGATCCGCTCCTTGCTTGACTACAATCCTTTTCAAGATACTTCTATAATCAACGTTGGTGATTCTTCAGAATATGTAGATGGGAGGAAATTGACTTTAGCCCGTAATTTTATGTTGCTGAATATTGATAAACTCCTATTTGTCTTTATTTTTGTTCTGGCGCTATATTTAAAACTATTTTTCTTCAAAAAGTATTCTCTAGCGGAGTATGTCGCCATTGCTTTTTATCTTATCGGGGTATATACAATTTTTGCTACTTTAAATATGTTTTACATTCATTATACAGCCTCCGAAATGCATGCGGGAGCATTATTATTGATGTTTATATATTTTACCTATGCTATTGTATCGACCATAAAGAAGAACCGCATATGGGTGCTTATTAAGTTAATCCCCTTATATTTTTTGGCTATTGTCTCCTATGCTTTAATCGCATTCGGAATTTCTTATATTATAATTTCTATCAAAAGCTGAAGTGGCCGGAATATACATCCATATCCCTTTTTGCAAGCAAGCCTGTCATTATTGCGACTTTCACTTCTCTACTTCGATGGGAAAGAAAGAAGCAATGGTTGCTGCCCTACAAAAAGAACTAAAACTAAGAAAAGAGGAGTTTAAAGATGAGGAGGTAGAGACAATCTATTTTGGTGGGGGTACACCTTCGGTTTTATCATCTGAAGAGATCAAAGGTGTTATTCAATCGGTTTATGAAAATTATCAGATTGGCAATAGCCCCGAAATTACTTTAGAAGCAAATCCTGATGATTTAGTGTCTGTTCAAGTGCAGTCGAAAACTATCTTCAAGGCGTATTTGAAAGCGGGGATAAACCGTTTGAGCATAGGAATCCAATCCTTTTTTGAAGAAGATTTAAAGTTGATGAATCGTGCACACAATGCTCAAGAGGCTGAGGAATGCATCCGTCAAGCGACAAAACATTTTGATAATATTTCCATAGACCTGATTTATGGAATCCCAGAAATGACCAATGAACGTTGGCTTCAGAACATTGATAAAGCACTTTCTTTCGGCATTCCTCACATTTCGAGCTATGCGCTAACGGTAGAGCCTAAAACGGCATTGGCAAGCTTTGTTCAAAAAGGAATTGTTAAACCTGTTAGCGATGAAGTGGCGCAAGAACATTTTAACATCTTGTTAGATAAGATGGAAGCGGCGGGTTTCGAAAGCTATGAGATTTCCAACTTTGCAAAGCCCGGCTATTTCTCTAAGAATAATACGGCGTATTGGCAACAAAAAAAATATATGGGTGTTGGTCCGTCAGCACATTCTTATGATGGTGAGCAGCGTGCTTGGAACATCAATAATAACCCGAAGTACATTAAATGCATAGAAAAGAATGAGTTGCCAATTGAAAGAGAAAAACTTTCTGTCACTGACAAATACAACGAGTACGTGATGACAGGACTGCGAACCGTTTGGGGTGTTTCTTTGAATAGGATTAAAAATGAGTTTGGAGAAAAATACCATGAATACATTTTGCAACAAGCTGACAAGTACCTTGAAGAACAGCTTTTATATTTCAATGACGATGTACTTATGGCAACCAAAAAGGGACGTTTTTTAGCCGATGGTATTGCAGCCGACCTTTTTATGTTAAATTTGGGATAGTGTTTTACTAATGTCATTCTGAGTGCAGTCAGGGGACTAGTAACACCTTAGTCTTAGACTGCGCTCCGACTGACATATCAGGTACTATGAAAGCTAAAATCAAAAACGACTTCATCGATTTGTCCAAGCCTTTGGATATTTCTATTCCCGTGCGCGGCGATGCCTCAAACGTGAATGCTTGGTATGTTGACCATCCAAAAATAGAACCGCATGTTGAGGGTGATTTTGTAGGTAAGGTTTCCGAAGGTGCTGCCACCAATTTTAATGATATTAGTTTCAATCCACATGCGCATGGTACACATACCGAATGTGTTGGCCATATTACGGAAGATTTTCATTCTATAAATCAAAATTTAAAGCGATACTTCTTTAAAGCTGAAGTGATTACCTTGGCTCCCGAAAAGTATCAAGACGATTTTGTGATTTCTCGAAAGCAATTGCAATATGCTTTAGGGAATAAAAAAAGAGAAGCGCTTGTCATTCGCACCCTTCCTAACATAAAGGATAAGCTAACAAAGCAGTACTCAAACACGAATCCGCCATATTTGTTAGAGCAGGCGGCTGAATATCTGGTTGAAAAAGGCATAGAACATTTGCTGATCGACCTTCCATCAGTAGACAAGGAAAAAGATGGAGGAGCCCTTTTGGCGCACAATGCCTTTTGGTGTGCTAATGGGGATGTACGAAAACAGGCAACAATCACTGAATTTATTTACGTGCCTAACAGTATTAAAGACGGTAAATATTTCCTGAATTTACAACTGGCTCCTTTTGAAAATGATGCGAGTCCAAGCCGTCCCGTACTTTATAAAATTGAAGACTAATGCGGAACAGTCTGAAAATAGAAGAGTTATTTATGTTTGTATTGGGAGTGTATCTGTTCAGTTTGCTGTCTTATCAATGGTGGTGGTTTCTGGTTTTAATTTTAACCCCTGATATCGGCATGATCGGCTATCTTTTTGGAAATAAAGTGGGCGCTTTTATGTACAACTTGTTTCATCACAAGGGTGTTGCGATTGCGATTTACCTTTTTGGAGCCTATCTTTCAAGTCCGGTAACGCAATTGACTGGTGTTATTTTGTTTGCCCATTCAGCAATGGATCGCGTTATGGGTTACGGACTGAAATATGACAAAGGATTTAAATTCACACATTTAGGAGAAATAGGAAATAGCGAAGATGGATAATATTTTTGACACGGTATTGGGGCTTATTCTCGGAGCGATAGCTACCTATTGGATATATACTTTTTTCAAAAAAAAGCAAAGTAAGGAGGTTACTTTGCATCAGTCAACAGTGCTTTTGGAAAAGATTAGAAGCGTAAGCAAATTAGTTTCCGTAGAGGGTGAATTTGCGGAAATTTATAAATATGAAAATACCAAAGAGCGTTTTCTTAGCTTGGTTACAAGTAAGAAGAAAGCCCTTATCGTAATCAACGCCAAAGCGCATATCGGATATGATTTAAAAAAGGTTCATATAACATCTGACGTAGATAATAAGCGTATTATTCTTACCAACTTTCCACAGCCAGAAATTCTTTCCATTGAACCTGAACTGGAATTTTACGATATCAAAAATGGCATGTTCAATTCGTTTTCTCCAGATGATTTAACAACTTTAAACAACGAGGCCAAAAATCACATACGCGAAAAAATTCCAGAAAGCGGATTGATGGAAACGGCGCGCAAGGAGGCCTTAGAAGCTGTACTGTTAATTGAGTCGATCGTAGCGACTATTGGCTGGAAATTAGACTACACGGCCTTAGAGATTGCAGCTAAAGAGCAGAAGAACCTTTTGGAAAAATAAATTGATAAAACATGAAGAAAACAATTTGCACATTCTTATTTTTAACCTTTACAATGACCAGTTTTGGTCAAACCGTTACTGATTCCCGCATGCAAGGGAATAACAATAAATCAAATATGATGAGAGAATTTGATCCTGCATTTGCGCATACCGTTTATTTTTGGTTGGCAAATCCAGATAGCCAGGAAGATCGAGCTGCCTTTGAAACATCGCTTCAAAAGTTCTTAGATAATTCTGCATACGCCAAAACCAAATTTATTGGTACACCCCCAAGGGCAAGTCGAGATGTAGTTGATGGCTCGTTTACCTATTCGTTGATTGTGACCTTTGAGTCGGCTGAAGCACAGCAGAATTACCAAGACGAGGCTCCGCATAAACTCTTTATTGAAGAATCGAGTGGGTTGTGGACCAAAGTAATTGTGTACGATTCAAAAACCATTTGATTCATGTTTTCTTTTCGGTCGGCGGTCAAAAGCGACTTTAAGGCTATTGCCATGCTTCATGCAAAAAGTTGGCAACAAAATTATAGAGGTACTTTTAGCGATCACTTTTTAGACAATGAGGTTTTGGAAGAAAGGCTGGAAGTTTGGAAAAATCGTCTTGAAAACCCAAGACGCAATCAATTCATCAATCTTGTGGAAATTGACAAGGCATTCGTAGCATTTATTTGTGGCTATGTTGATGATCACCCAAAATATGGAACTCTAATAGATAATCTTCATGTAGATTCAAAATTTATTGGGCAAGGTATCGGTGAAAAGTTAATGAGTGATACTGCTATATTTTTGAAAGAAAAGAACAAGGTATCGATGTATCTTTGGGTACTTGCCAGCAATGCAAGTGCCATCAGATTTTACGAACGCATAGGCGGAATAGCTGTGGAGACGGTTAATGATTTTGATATTGGCGACAGAGAGATAACGAAGACCAGGTACCATTGGCCAAATTTGAAAGTGATTCAGAGCCTGCACCATAACTAATTAGCAAATGAACATCGAAGAATTCAGACAGTTTTGCATTTCTAAAAAGGGAGTTACCGAGGAATTTCCTTTTGATGAACAAACATTGGTATTTAAAGTCATGGGCAAAATGTTTGCATTATCTGGCCTAGAAAGAGTGCCATCGCAGGTAAATCTAAAGTGCGACCCAGAAAGGGCCATTGCACTTCGAGAAGAACATGATGGTACCATCATTGCTGGTTATCATATGAGTAAAGTGCATTGGAATACCCTTATGATAGAACAGCTTCCCCCAAAATTGATATTGGAATTGGTAGATCACTCTTACGATTTGGTAGTTTCAAAATTTACTAAAAAGTTAAAGGTCGAATTCGACAGTTTAGGCTAGAGGAATGAAGAGCCAGCTAGAAATTATTATTCACAATCTCAAAGAATCCTTTGACGGAAAACCTTGGTACGGCATTCCGGTAATGGAAAAGTTGAATGCAGTTCCATGGCAAATAGTTAATGATAAAGTTTATGGAGACAAATCCATTGCGGTTCTAGTGCAACACATAATCAACTGGCGAATTTTTGTTTGGAAAAAGTTAGAGGGCGATTCGGTTTACAATATCATTATCGACGGCGAAAATGACTGGGATAACATCTACATCAACAATGAAGAAGAATGGAACACCTTGAAAAATACACTTCAAAAAACTCAAGATAAATTACTACAAATCTTAGATAAGAAGACTGACCAGTTATTAGAGGAGCAAGTGCCGGGAAAAGCATATGCTTTTGGACCGATTCTCACGAGCATTGCCCAACACGACATCTACCATTTAGGCCAAATTGCGATGCTAAATTCATCGAAGCAGAGCTAGGCAAGAATACATATCTTTGCGCGACAGAAATTGTATGACTCCTATGCAGGATTTAGCATCTTTTTATCAAAATCAAATTAAAAAGCATACCGACGCCCTAGGCCAGGTCAGAAAATTATTGGCCGCTTCAAGTACAATTCGCTTGTTGGTTTTTATCATCACCGCCTTTGCCATTTATGTATTGTTTGACAACACGAAAATGGTACTTGCCGTAACCGTAATTGGTATCGTCCTCTTTCTATTTCTGGTTTCCCGTCATACCGATTTGCAATACAGAAGAGATACCTTGTTGGCGTTAATACGAATCAATGAGACGGAAGTTAAGGTATTGAATAGAGATTTTCATCAGCTTTCAACAGGAAATGAGTTCAAAGACCCCGCCCACTATTTCAGTCAAGATATTGATCTGTTCGGAAGAGGTTCTTTTTACCAATATAGCAATCGAACGACCTTAGTGCAGGGAAGCGAAACCTTAGCGCAATTGTTTGTCGAGAATTCGATTGAAAACATTTCTCAAAAACAGGAAGCTATTCAAGAGCTTTCAAAGGTGCCAGAGTGGCGACAAGAATTCTCTGCCATCGCATCCTTGACGAAGACGCAAACGACCAATACGGTAATACAAAAATGGTTAGAAAACTACCAGTCTTTTGTGCCTTCAATGATGAAATATCTGCCTCTGGTTTTTTCTATTGTTTCGGTGGTTTCTTTTGTGTTGTACTTTTTTGGATACATTCCTGCATTTGTCTTAATTCTATTGTTAGTCTTGGGTTTTGGTATCTCCGGAATTTTTACCAAAAAAATTACCAAACTCGGTGCCGCTAGTTCGAATGCGCAGTCTACATTTGAGCAGTATAACAAGCTGTTGCTGATTATTGAACAAACTGATTTTAATTCCGCCTTATTAAAAACAAAAAAACAACAGATTATTCGTGAGGGCAAGAAGACTTCCACTATATTAAAAGAGTTTTCAAGACTTTTGGGTAACCTTGATCAAAACAACAATGTATTCTATCTTATCTTCGGAAACGGTTATTTTTTGAGAGGTCTGGCCACCAGTTATCAAATTGAACAATGGATTGCTAAACACGGGGAATCTGCTAAAGAATGGTTTGAGGTAATTGCGTTCTTTGATGCTTATATCAGTTTGGGAACATTCGCATTCAATCATCCGAAGTATACGTTTCCTGTTTTAGCTGATGATACTATCATTTTGAAATCGAAAGACGCCGGGCATCCACTGCTACATCCAGAAAAGAGCGTTTTAAATGATTTTCAGATTGATAAGGAGCAATTTTTTATCATTACCGGGGCCAATATGGCGGGTAAAAGCACTTTTTTACGTACTGTTTCCTTACAGCTTGTAATGGCAAATGTGGGACTCCCAATTTGCGCTAGTGCTGCAACATATAATCCCATTAAATTGATTACGAGCATGCGCACGACCGATTCGCTAACCGATGATGAATCGTACTTCTTTTCCGAATTAAAGCGCTTGAAGTTTATTGTTGATGAAATTCAGAAAGATCGTTTCTTTATTGTTCTTGATGAGATTTTAAAAGGAACAAATAGCACTGATAAGGCGAAAGGATCTCGAAAGTTTGTAGAAAAGTTGGTGGCTTCCAAATCTACTGGAATTATTGCCACTCATGATTTAAGTCTTTGTGAGGTGGCCAATGATCTTACAGCGATCGAAAACCATTATTTTGATGCTGAGATTATCGACAACGAATTGCATTTTGATTATAAATTCAAGGATGGTATTTGCCAGAATATGAATGCTTCTTTTTTGTTGAAGAAGATGCAAATTGTCGAATGATGTAGTGATACCTTATTTCTTTCTATTGAATACCATAAAAAGTAGGGCTAGTGCGATAAGCCCTGCAGTAGATGTTGCGCCAATGATAATAGGATCTATAGTACAGGCTAACCAAGAATAAGGCTCAGGTAAATCTCTTAAAAAAGTACCCCAAACAATAATTACAATACTAAAGAGTACAGTAAGTATTCCTTGAAGTTTGCTAATCTTCACATTATAAATTGCAAGAAGAAACAAACCCAAAATTCCCCCACCGAATATACCTGATATTTGCCACCATACATCTAAGGCACTTTTAGCCTTAATCATCAACAGGGCAAATGTTATACCTAAAATACCCCAGAAAATAGTGGACCACCGAAGAACCGTAAGACTGCGTTTTTTTGACGACCCCGCAAAGAAATATTTCTTATAAAAATCGAGATAAAACACGGTTGCAGAACTATTGAGGGCTGAATCGACCGTGCTCATTGATGCTGCCATTATGGCCGCAATCATCAATCCCTTGATACCTATTGGAAGTTCGGTAGCGATAAAAAAAGGAAATACTTCGTCGCCTTTGGTTATACTTTCGTTTAGCAGGTGAGCATCGCCACTATAGTAAGAAAACAAAGCCGTGCCAATAAAAAGAAAAATGGCCGTTAAAGGCAAATATATGAGCATCGCGATCCAGACTGATTTTTTGGCCTCTCTTTCTGTTGCCACCGAGCTGTATTTCTGGGTGTAGTTTTGATCTGCCATCAGATTGCGAACATTTTCTGTTAGCCCGTAGATAACCATAACCCAGATGGTTCTGCTGCTCAAGGAGAAATCTGGGTCTCCTAGACTAAATTTGTTGTTGTCAAAAGCTTTTTGAATCAAATTATCTGGCTGGGCCAAAACTTCATCCATTAAGACGTATCCAACGAAAAATATACCCCCAATCATGATGATAGATTGCATAACATCGGTCCATATTACGGCTTCCATTCCTCCCATTAAGGTGTAAATAATGGTAATGGCACCAACAATCACAATTAGAGTGCTGATTTCGGTATGAACAAATGAAGATAGCAGTAGCGAAGAAAGGTACAAGATTACGGCTACCCTTCCGACCATAAATAACAGAAAGGAAAATGCTGCATAAATGCGACCCCATCCACCAAGCTTTTCTTCCAAATAACTATAGACTGAGATTATTTTATGCTTCCGGTAGTGGGGGATTACGTATTTGGTGACGAACCAAGTTACGGGTATAGCGGTAAGCGCAAAAATTAAAGGATGCCAGTTGTCATCAAACGCCTTTCCCGGAACCGCAATATAGGATATGCTGCTGGTATATGTACTCATAACTGCAATACCCGCTGCCCAGGAGGGAATGCCTCTTCCTGCTACCATAAATTGTTCTGAGGTGTTGCTCTTTCTATAAAAATAAACACCCATCCCTAGAAGGAATAGGCCGTATATTATTATGATGCCTACATCAATAGAGCTTAAATCATAGTTCATTTAATGGTGTATTCATCCTTATATGAGAATTCTTCCAAATATCGTATTATCTGATTTCGTTCAGTGCTATTAAATTGTCCAATGGGTGGAGCAGCATAATCATTGCAAATTCCCATAACCGATAAGGTGCATTTAGTACCTTTTACATATTTAGATTCCTGCTTTCCAACATTATAAATAGTATTGCTAATCCAGTTCACCCTTTCCAAATGTCTAGCAACTGCGTCGCGGTCATTTGCTATACAAGCATCATACAAAGCTACGAACAACTTAGGGAAAAAATTCGCACCTCCGGCTACCGCTCCGCAACCACCTTTCTGCATCATTTCAGGTAAAAGGGCTTCGTTTCCTGTAATTATTGAAAACGACGGGTCATCTCGAAATTCTTGCAACAAAGAAAGTAGATAGGCACGATTACCCGAGCTATCTTTAATACCAATAGCACCCAGCGCTTTGGCCTTTTTAACCGTTTCTATGGCAAGATGTATTTTAGTGCAGCTTGGCATATTGTAGATTAAAAACGGTAACGGTAAGCGTGGTGCCAGCGCTACAAGATATTCTTGAAACTCTTCTTGTGAGATAGGAAAATAATAGGGCGATGCAAGTACTACATAATCAGCGCCAGCCTCTTTCGCATGCTGGGCAAGGGCTAAGGTCTCTTTGAACGAAGTGTCTGTTATACAAACCAGTGTAGGAACTCTTTTGTTAATAACAGTGCAAGCTTCTGAGACAATTTGTTTTCTAAGCCCATGGTCTAAACTGGGTCCTTCACCCGTAGTACCCAACAAGAAGATACCGTGAACACCACCACGCAATAAATAGGTAATTAGTCTTTTGTGCGCGTGAGTGTCCAAATCACCATTTTCGCGAAGAGGCGTGACCATTGGAGGGATAATTCCATGTAGAGACGGATTCATCTTTGTAGATTCAATTCCTATAAATAAAGGGAAAATGCTTGTGTTGCGCCACTAGAATTTTACATCTTATGCATCATATTTTACCCTTTTCTATGCATTTAATTCGTACATTAAGGTATTGCTGTCAAAATAAATGTGAATGGAGTTTGTTTTTGAGAAAATACATGTGCCCAACAAGCACTCTTTCATTTCAAGAAAATTGCCCTTGAAATCTAATGATAGTATACATTCTCATAAAAATTTCGAACTCAATTATATTTGGTCAGGATCAGGTCGAAGAATAGTGGGTGATAATATTTCAGGTTTTGAGAAAGGTGATCTGGTATTATTGGGCCCCGACCTACCCCATTGCTGGGAGGTGCTGCAGGATGAAGTTCCTCTAAATCCAACTTGCATAGTTACCCATTTTTCTGAGAATATTGTTGGTTCAGACTTTTTCAAAATGCCAGAGTTGGAAAAAGTTGTTGAACTCTTGAAACAATCGAAACAAGGGCTGCGTTTTAAGGTGCAAGATGACAGTCTAATAAGTCAAATCCTCGAAAAAATGACCACATTAGAAGGGCTTGCATACTATATTGAATTGCTTAAAGTATTCCATTTACTGCTTCAAGTCGAAGACCGTGAAAAGTTATCTAACCCTATAGGCTACAATGTTGTATTTTCGAAAAACCTTGAGAAAATCAATAAGGTTTATGAATATGTTTTTCAGAATATACAAGAAGGTGTGCGCTTAGAGGAAGCATCAACACTATTGAATATGGCACCAAGTTCATTTTGTCGTTTTTTCAAAAAGAAGACCGATTTGACATTTATGGAATATGTGAAAAGAGTAAGAGTTGGCATAGCGGCTAAACTTCTTGCCGAAACTGATAAGCAAATTACCCAAATATGTTATGAGAGTGGTTATAACAATTTGGCTAACTTTAACTACTATTTTAAGCATATAATGGGGGTGACCCCATCGAATTATAGAAAAAGTTTTGAATAAGTCGCTGAAGCCTTAAAACCAACCAAAAATGAAATTAAAAGTCCTGTTGTGTTCTATTATTTTAGCGGTTTTTTCATCGAAAGCACAGGAAAAAGAGGTTCCAAAGATTCATACTATAGATCACCCGGCGGTTATTTCGGAAGAATTCATTTACAAACTTGAAGATGCGCCGACATTAGAATGTCATGCATCTACTGTTGAGGCTAGTGGTCATGTTATGGTTGCGGCCTGGTTTGGTGGTACCAAGGAGAAGAACAAAGACGTGGGTATTTGGGTTTCTCGAAAAACAAACACATCCTGGTCCGTACCCGTGGAGGTGGCAAATGGAATACAAAAAGATGGTTCGCGATACCCGTGCTGGAATCCAGTACTTTTTAAACCCAAGGATCAACCGCTACATTTGTTTTACAAAGTAGGACCAAGTCCACGCGAATGGTGGGGGCTCTATATCACTTCAATTGATGATGGGGAGACCTGGTCAGATCCAGTTAAACTTCCCGAGGGCATTTTAGGTCCTATAAAAAATCAACCGATTCAATTATCCGACGGTACAATTCTTTCGCCCTCAAGCACTGAAAGCAAAACGGATGGGTGGAGAATACATCTGGAATCTAGTAACGATTTAGGCCAAACATGGACGAAAACAGAAGCCTTAAACGACACCAAAGCATTTGGGGCCATACAACCGCTAATTTTGAATTACGGGCATGGTAAACTACAGTTGCTAAGTCGAACAAAGAATAGTGTTGTGTCACAAAATTGGTCTGAAGACTATGGCAAAACTTGGAGTGAGATGAGCGCCACGGCGCTTTCGAATCCGAATTCCGGTATTGACGGGGTCTCCCTCAAGGATGGAAGGCAGTTATTGATCTACAATCCTACCAAAAGAAACTGGGGAGACCGAGTGCCATTAAGTGTTGCTATAGCAACAGATGGTGAAGACTGGAATCGCGTGTTCGATTTAGAACCATTAAGAGAAACGACTGATAAAAAGGAGGAAGAGTATTCTTATCCAACGGTAATACAAACTCAAAACAACCAAGTACATATCGTTTATACCTGGAATAGGAAAACAGTTAAATACGTAATTCTTGATCCAGATAAACTTTAATGAATACCAATAAGATCCCCCAATGGATTCACTAACACAAATCGTACTAGGCGCCGCCGTTGGTGAAGCCGTTTTAGGGAGGAAAGTAGGGAATAAAGCAATGCTTTACGGTGCGATTGCAGGTACCATTCCCGATTTGGATGTTTTGGCAAGGTATTTTGTTGATACCGTTACGGCTACCGAATGGCATCGTGGTTTTAGTCACTCCGTTTTTTTTTCGATCTTGTTTGCGCCCATTTTTGGATGGCTGATTTGGAAAATTAATCCGAAGTCAACAGCTACTTTTAAAGACTGGTCTTGGCTGATGTTCTGGGGCCTTTTTACGCATCCTATATTAGATGCTTTTACCACTTGGGGCACGCAGCTTTTTTGGCCATTAAAGATGCGCTTGGCCTTTCAGAGTATTTTTGTAATCGACCCTTTGTATACCTTACCTTTTTTGGTGTTTTTGATTTTAGCAATGGGTCAAAAACGAACTTCACCCAAACGTAGAAAATACAATCAATGGGGAATCTTAGTGAGCAGCAGCTATTTGCTCATCACCTTACTTTTAAAGGGAGTAGCTTATAAACAGTTAAAAAACGGGCTCATAACGCAGGGCATCACCTACAAAGAAATGGATATTCGCCCCACCCCATTTAATACACTATTGTGGACGGCGAATGTTGATACCAAGGACGCGTATTTGATAGGGAATTATTCTTTTTTTGACTCAAAACCAATTGCATTTTCATCCTATCCAAAAAATCATGAGTTATTGGGAAGTTTAGCAACAAAGGACAAGGTTGTTCGTCTCATAGCTATCACCGAAGGATGGTTTACGCTTTCTCAAGAGAACGAAAAATTGCTTTTCAATGATCTTCGGTTTGGTTTGTTAAGTCTAAAACCAAATGAGACTAAATTTGCGTTCACCTATGAGCTGAAGAATACGGAACACGGACTCGAGGTTGTGGAGGCGCCTAAAACACCATCGGATGCGGAAGGGCTTTTTGAGAGCTTATGGAATAGAATATGGGGAAATTAAAGAATAAAAGAAAATGAATAGATCCTTGGTATTTGCTCTGGGTGTCTTAGGAGCCCTATTATTTGTCATATCCAGTATTTTGGGAGGTTTATGGATAGATGGTTACAGTTTTGTTGGCCAATACATTAGCGAAAGTTTTGCCACCGGCGTGTCAAATGCGGAATACTTACGCTTTATGTATATAGCTAGCGGAATATTATTGTTTGTATTTAGCCTACTGACGCCCAATTTTTTTCCAAAATCAAAAGGTGGTCAAATTGGCTTTTTGGTGTTTGGAATTCTTTACGGATTGGGGAATGTTACTGTGGCCTTGTTTCCTTGTGATGAAGGCTGTCCTATGGGGATGGAAGATTCTAGCTTTGCTCAAATAGTTCATAATACTTCTGCCTTTTTCACTTATTTGATAATCCCTTTCTGTTTAATGGGAATTGGATTTTCATTAAGAAGTACACTAAAGGGCGAGAGTTTTCCAATGATCTCCATAATTTGTGGAGCTATCGCTTTTGCTTTTGTTGTACTTTTATTCGGAAACCCAACCGGTTCGTTCATTGGTTTGTTTCAAAGAATTATAGAGGGTAGCATCCTTTTTTGGGTGATCTATACTAGCTTTTATATCCGAAGAACAAATAATAATTAGTTTTTATGAAGAATTATTTTATTGCTTTTCTAGTCGGTTTATGCATTTGCTGTACTGATAAGGAAAAAGAGACCACCTTGATTAGCTACCAACAATGGCATACCATTACATTGCCTTTTGAAGGCCCTAATACGAGTGAGAACGCTGATGAAAACCCTTTTTTAAATTACAGATTGATTGTTGAGTTTGAGCATGAAGAAACCAAATATGTTGTACGAGGATTTTATGCTGCCGATGGCAATGCCGCGGAGACAAGTGCAGAATCGGGAGCTGTTTGGCAGGTGCATTTTACACCAGATCGTACAGGAGCGTGGAGGTATAAGGCACAATTACATCAAGGTGAAGAAATTGCATTAAAGGATGATACCATTGCCGGAAACGCATTGGCAATAACAAATGCTTCCGGAGAATTTATGGTAATCCCGTCAGATAAAAAAGGAGCTGACTTTCGTGCGCATGGGCGTCTTGCAAACGACCAAGGCTACTTTCGATTTCAAGGTTCCGGTAAATATTGGATAAAGGGTGGGGCAGATAGCCCTGAAAATTTGTTGGCTTACGAAGATTTTGATGGTACCTATCGTATGCAAAGTTCAAATGAAGATGGTGAAGCAAAAACCAATGATACCATACATAGTTATGCACCACATCTGGCAGATTGGCAAGAAGGTGACCCTACTTGGCAAAATGGTAAGGGAAAAGGCCTAATTGGTGCAATGAACTATCTAGCCTCCAAAGGTATGAACGTTGTTTACTTTTTAACACTCAACATCAAGGGCGATGGTAAGGATGTATGGCCGTATGCAGCTACGGATGACTTTACACGTTTTGACATAAGTAAGTTGGCACAGTGGGAAGTGGTTTTTCAACACATGCAATCGAAAGGCATATTGTTGCACATGGTTTTGCAGGAAACCGAGAACGAGACCATGCTCGATGAGGGCGATACGGGACCGATGCGACAATTATATCTAAGAGAAATGATGGCACGCTTCGGGCATCACTTGGCAATGAACTTTAATTTAGGTGAGGAAAACGGGTTTGCAGAATTTAGTCCGATATCGCAAAATGATGCGCAACGAAAAGCGATGACCGACTTTCTTACCAAAATTGACCCATACAATCATCCCATCTTGTTGCACACACATTCGCATGAACCGTATCGCGCATACATACTTGATTCTATTGTAGGTTTTAAGAACCTCGATGGACTCTCCCTGCAGGTTGACAAGCGCGAGGGGGCGGCAGCAGTTTTAGAAACCTGGAAAACCAAAGCCCATGAGTCGGGCCATGAATGGATGATTACCATGGATGAGATTGGTATGTGGCATACGGGTGCGCAATCTGATTCGATAACCCCGCATCACGATACCTTAAGACAGTATGTGTTATGGGGTACCTTATTGTCTGGCGGGGCAGGTGTGGAGTGGTATTTTGGTGCCAGAAATCGGTACAACGATTTAAATACCGAAGATTGGCGTACGAGAGATCGGTTATGGGAACTCACAGGGTATGCTATGGACTTTTTTCAACAACACCTACCCTATTGGGAAATGAGCCCGGCGCATCATCTGGTCAATGCCGAAGGAGCCTATTGTTTTCAAAAACCAGAAGAAGTATATGCCATTTACTTTCCGAAAGATCATGCGTTGAATCTACCGAACTCGAAAAGATATTCGATTAACCTAGCCACCCACGGAGATACACAGTATCAGGTAAGGTGGTATGATCCCTTAAATGGGGGCGATTTGAAGACCGGCTCTTTAAAGACGACTGATAATTCTGAAGGCAATGTTACATCATTGGGTAATCCGCCCTCTAGTGAGGAACAAGATTGGGTGGCCTTAGTGAAGCGGATAGCACACTAACAGTGCTCATGTTGACCCTTATGAGAATCTTGTCGTGCTATTGAAATCTGAAAAATGCTAACGACCGTTAGTGTATTGATAATCAAGGTCTAGCGCTATCAAAGGCTTCTTACCTGTATATCGTGAAAGGCATCTGCCTGCAATTTTAGGAGTTCTTCCGCTTTTTGTTTTTTATAAGCATAGACCTCTTCTTCCGCTGCAATTTCACCGTAAATCTTTTCGTTCAGTGAAGTGTCTGTATGCAATACTTGCTCGCGTTGTTGTACTTTTTGCACTACCCAGGTTTTGATAGCACTTTCTTCATCTTCCAATTTCAAGTCATATGCACCTTTAGGCGCTAAAAGCTTAGCAATAATAGGCGAGGTTTCGATGGCCAAAAACAGTAAAAAAATAAAAAATGAAGGCAACCAAGGTAGCTTTTCCAAAGCATTGATACGGGCCATGAGTCCGTCGAAGCCGTCTATGATGGGTTGGGAATTTTTCACTATATCAGCGTACTCGGTGTTCAAGGCCGCGATTTGGCTTTCGATCCCTGAGATTTTTGCTGCATTGGCTTCTTTAAGCTGTTTTAACTCGGCTAGGGCAGCGTCATGCTTCTCACGTTTTTCAGCATAAACAGGACCCTTTCCCAATAACATAGTGCCAGAGGTGCCCTCTGCTTCTGTGATATAGGTATCGTACAAAGCATTGGTTTCCGCCTCTTGGTCTACAATTTCCGCCTTTAGTACAGCAATGTCTTGATTTAATTTTTCCACTGCAGGCGTATACTGTAATGCCAATTGCTCCTTGTTGGCTAGGGTCATCGCATTCTTTTCTTCCAACAATACCTGATTGATTTCCTTTTCGAAAATCTTCATTTCCAAGGGTTTTGAAATGACTATGGCAATAATTACTGCTAATGCGATTCTTGGCGTGGCTTGCAAGAGCTCGCTGCTAAAACTATTTCTTTTTTTGATTGTTGAAACGATAAATCGATCGAGGTTGAAAATTAACAATCCCCAGATCAAGCCAAAGAAAATAGCAGCAACGATATTGTCGAAAACGGTGTAAAGCGCATAACTACTGGCAATGAATGCCATAACGGCCGTAAAAAACACTGTCGCGCCAATACCGGCATATTTGTTTTGTTCTCCTTCGGAACAGGTTTTTAAGATGGAAGAATCTGATCCAGAGCAGAGAATAAAGAAGTTTTGTAACATGATGTCGTTTTTTAGATCGCGCTGTAGGCGTGAAAGGTTGATGAATGATAATGCTAAAGTACAGTGTCAACCTGAGCATAGTCGAGAGGATTTAGGTTGGTTCTTGACGGTACTCAATCTGACTCTTGATTGCTATTAGAACGCAAACTAGGGGTTTTTGTTACAAAAAAAGCCCTCTAAATGAAGGCTTTAACATTGGTTTGTGATTAAGCTTAAATACTATCAAATGATTATTATGCCTTACTCCAAAAGTATACTCTGGGTTTCCCTTGTTTTGGTCGAATGGTGTTTACGCGTTCGATAAGACTATTTTTGGTAAGCCATAAGGCTTTCTCAGTTGTAATAGGGCTATCATTGTGATAAAAGAGTGCATCTTTGGCTATCATCTCTGTCAAGTCAATTGCAGCATTTGGATTTCTGTTTCGGTTTATATTTTGATTGTTAAATGCTTTCAAATCTGTGAGTTGAATGATATAACTTCCATCATTGTACGCCTTACTACTTACTTGAATTGAAGTGTTGTTGGTTAAAAGTCGATTGGCTTCGACAGAGGAAATTGGCCTGTCATTGAAATAGAATTTCGGATTGGTCTCAGAATTCTTTTTCAAAACCTTTCCGTTTTTATTTACCTGTTGCCCATTAGCATTAAAATAGGAAGTTACACCATCCTTTTTACTGTAGAAGCCCTGGTCGCCATTAATCTCTATGTTTCCTGTTTCAATAGATGTAGGAACGCCAGATCTATTGAGATAAATAGGTTCTTTAGAAATTTTCACTTTAGGTTTTTTAGACCGCTTTCCACTGCTTTGAATATTCAGATCTTGGTTGTTTTTTAAAAGTTCAATCGCCTTATCTGAAGTTATCTGTTGTCCTTCGTAGTAAAAAGTAGCTCCTAATTTGGCCATGTCAATGATATGGTCAAGTGGCGATTTAGGTGGCGGCGGTGCAACTGGGTTTTTCAATTCAACAGGCGCCTCAAACCCCATATTTTCTTCAACTTCTGCGACTTCCTCCACTTCTTCAAGCGCAACCGCTTCTTCAACTTCGGCGACTTCCTCTAATTCAATCTCTTGTGGAGAGGGTGGCGATGGCGGAATAGTACGCTTGTTCGCGTTTTTTGGCTTTGGTGCTTTTTGTTCTTTTAGTGCTGGGGGTGGGTCTGGGAATTCTGGAAAGGGTTCTGCGTCTGCTTTTTGTTTGGCAGACATCAATCCATAAATATATTCCATTCGCTCCACATCGTTCATTTGAATTCGAATACTCTTGCCTTCGTAAAGCATTTTGTTGTATTTTTTGGCCAAGGTAGTGTACTCAGCCATTAACTTTCGCGAAGCTCCGTCTTGGATGTTCTTGGGAAGACATTCAGGAAATGGTTGTGCATTTTCTTTTTGTACAGCACTCATTTTTTTGAAAATAGCTTCCAATACCTTAAGATCATCTAATGGTATTTTCCGCTGTTCTATGGCAATGGCATTGTATTTTGTAGCAAGCTTAGAGTAGTTAACCAACTCTTGATCGGAAGCTTTTTCCTGCATTGCACTATTGTTAATTGGAGTGCTAACTTCTATTAATTTGGTTTCGCTAAACGCCAAGAGCAGCACGGCAAGTAGCGGTAGTAGTAATAAACTCCTTAGAAAAACAGCTTTTTTCGATGTGTGTGTTTTCATGATGGTAAATCGTTTTTTGATTGATGAATAATTGATGGCATTGGCCAACTTTGACTGATACTTGTTCTGACTGTCGGGTGATAAGTACGACAGCAATGTATTTTGATAAGTAGTTTTATCAATGTTTTTATTAAGCACGGCTTGATCGGCTAAGAATTCATGATTTAACTTTATGGCCTTTTTAAATAGATATACTAAGGGGTTGAACCAAAAAATAACTTGTAGCAACTCGATAAAAACAACATCTAAACTGTGTTTTTGACGGGCATGAGTTTCTTCATGAAGCAGTACCTCCTGCGGTATTTCGTTGGCTTCAAATTTCTTTTTATTCAAGAAGATATATTTAAAAAAAGTATGCGGAGGAAAATTCTCTTTTATTAGTACTTGAATAAAGCTTGAGGATTTTTGCGTATGATTTTGCTGTACTCTGCGAAAAATCTGAAAAAGGTTTCTAATAAACCGCAAGCCGAAGAATAAGAATCCGCAGATATAAATAGTCCAAAGAATCGGTGCCACATCCAAAACATCATTTTCTAGAGCCACAGGTACTCCAATGTAATCATAATCCGTAGCGGGTAGCGATTGCACTTCGGCATAGGCAATAGGTTCTACCACAACATATTCTGTAAACACAAGGGCGGGTATCATTAATGAAGCTCCAAGTGCTAAAAGCAGATAGAAGCGCTTAAAAACATGCATGTTTTCTCGCTCCAAAAGGAGTTTGTAAAAGCCAAAGAAAATAGCCATACATGCCGCTGATTTGATAATGTAAATAAGCATGATTACTTCTTTTTGATTTCGTTATCTATTAAGGCCTTCAATTCGTGCAATTCCGCTTTACTTAAATTGGTTTCCTTGGTAAAAAAGGAAGCAAATTGCCCCGGACTATCATTGAAAAAGTTCTTGATGAGCCCGTTTACATGCTTTGAAAAATAGTCTTTCTTTCTTACCAGTGGAAAATACTCTCGAGACCTTCCAAAAGCTTTGTAATTCACAAAACCCTTATCGGTCATACGTTTTAAAAGGGTAGCAACCGTTGTGGTAGCGGGTTTGGGATCTGGGTAAGCATCTAACAAATCTTTCATGAAAGCTTTCTTTTTCTTCCAGATAATGTTCATGAGTTCTTCTTCCGATTTTGACAGCTGCATATGCTACGTTTTTGGCCCTGAGGTTTCAGGATTGTTCTACAAACATAGAATAAATTTTTTAATTCTACAAATGTAGAATATAAAAATATGCTTTAGCCATATAAGAATATAGGACTGCGCTATGAAATTTTTACTTGCTAAGTTCTTTTGAACTGGCCAAAATTGAGATTAGGGCGGAGAATAGTCCAATAACCAAAAGTAGGTTGCCGTTTAGCATGCCAAGTTCCCAGTTAAGAATTTTAAATAAAGAGGCCATCACAATGTAAACGGTGGCCAAATCGGCAAGGATAAACGATAGGTTCTCTCGATCAAAATTGCCAAGTAAAAGACCAGTGTTCTGAGTGATATCTTGAAAGGATAGAATGATTTTTTTAATATAAAGTATAAGAAAAGCTATGAGCGCCAACTTGGTTATCAAAGTAAGCACATTTACATAGGGCAAAGCAAAAAGGTCGAAGGCATAATTGGCTGAAAAGGAAATTATAAGCAGTAGTCTTGTATAATCGAGGGGTACTCTTTGCTCTTTTTGATAAACTTGAATGCTGAGAAAAGTCACCATGCCAGCGGCTCCGAGAATTATTAAGATTACGGGCATAAATTTAAAAAGTGCGCTAAATACAGTAACGGAAATACTCAGCCTGAAAAACAGGGCCGTTTTTTCTTTTGAAATCGACATGGAACATTATTTTGCATAGTAGGTCAGTCAAGAACGAATAAAAATAACTTCTAGTACTGCAAATGCGAATAATACGACCAACGGTCATTAATAAGCTATAAAGCGATAAGTTTGCACTGATGAAAAATAGCAAATGAGTTTATTTGAGCAATTAAAAGATAGAAGTAGATCACAATGCGAACTCTGTTCAGCGACAGATAATCTAAAAGTTTATGAAGTGCCCCCAGTATCAAAAGGCGGAATGGATGGAAGCCTTTTTGGCTGTGAAACATGTATTGGTCAAATTGAAAACCCCGATACAACTGACCCCAATCACTGGCGCTGCCTGAATGATTGTATGTGGAGTGAATACGATGCTGTTAAAGTTGTGGCCTGGCGAATGCTTTCTCGATTGAGGTCTGAAGGTTGGTCTCAAGACCTTCTCGATATGATGTATTTAGAGAATGAAACTTTAGAATGGGCCCAAGCCACCGGTGAAGGTGTAGCGGAGGGAGAGAAAATAATACATCGTGATGTAAATGGCGTAGTGCTCCAAAATGGAGATAGTGTTGTTCTTATTAAGGATTTGAAAGTAAAAGGCTCTAGTCTGGTTGCTAAGCAGGGTACCGCTGTACGCAGAATTTCTTTAGATCGTGAAAATGCCGAATACATTGAGGGCAAAGTTGGCCCAACACAAATTGTAATCATCACGAAGTACGTGAAGAAGATATAAATTTCGAGACATGAGACCAAACTTTATTTTTCACGGTCATGTTGCTAGCTTTTAAAAGCGAAGCGATCTTGATTCTTTTTAGGAATTCATCTCCTTAAAATACTGATAGAAATATGGAATCGTCTCAATACCTTTCAAGTAATTCCATACGCCAAAATGTTCATTAGGAGAGTGAATAGCATCACTATCCAATCCGAAGCCCATAAGAATTGTTTTGCTTTCTAACTCTTTTTCAAATAGTGCTACTATGGGTATGCTCCCACCGCTACGTTGCGGAATAGGTTTTTTTCCAAAGGTGGTTTCGTAGGCTTTAGAAGCTGCTCGATAACCTATAGTATTTATAGGTGTAACATAACCTTGTCCGCCATGATGAGGTGTCACTTTGACCTTTACCCCTTTGGGGGCGATATTTTCAAAATGGGACTTGAATAGCGCTGTGATTTCTTCCCAATCTTGGTTCGGAACCAAACGCATTGAGATTTTGGCGAATGCCTGGCTTGCGATTACGGTTTTGGCCCCTTCACCAATATAGCCCCCCCAGATGCCATTCACATCTAAGGTAGGGCGAATTGAATTTCGTTCGTTGGTTGTATATCCTTCCTCTCCGTAAACGGAAGTTATGTCTAGGGCATCTTGATAATCTTCCAAAGAAAATGGTGCTTTGGCCATTTCAGCGCGTTCCTCGAGAGAGAGTTGCTCTACTTTGTCATAGAACCCGGGAATTGTAATATGATTATTTTCGTCATGAAGACTAGCAATCATTTTGGTTAATATATTAATCGGGTTAGCAACAGCCCCGCCATAGAGTCCCGAATGTAAATCTCGATTTGGTCCTGTTACTTCAACCTCAACATAACTCAATCCGCGTAATCCTGTTGTGATAGAAGGTACATCGTTGGCAATCATTCCGGTATCGGAGATCAGGATAATATCGTTCGCTAATTTCTTCTTGTTGTTGGCTACATAGATACTTAAATTGTCACTGCCTACTTCTTCCTCTCCCTCAATCATAAATTTTACATTGCAAGGCAATTGATTCGTTTGCACCATATACTCCAAAGCTTTTACATGCATGAACAATTGCCCCTTGTCATCGCATGAGCCCCGTGCAAAAATCGCACCTTCTGGATGTACCTCGGTTTTTTTTATTACGGGCTGATAGGGCGGTGAATCCCATAATTCCAGAGGGTCAGCAGGTTGTACATCATAATGGCCATAAACCAGAACTGTTGGAAGGTTCGGGGCGATAATTTTTTCACCGTATACAATGGGATAACCATCAGTTTCATGAATTTCTGCAATATCACAGCCTGCTTTTAGAAGAGATGCTTTAATAGCTTGAGAGGCATCCAATACATCTTGTGAAAAAGCTGGATCTGCGCTTACTGATGGAATTTTCAGTAATTCGATGAGTTCGTTGATAAAACGTTCTTTGTTTTGGGCAATGTAATCCTTCGGGTCTTTCATGTATTTTAATATATCTAAAATCTAAATTAAGAAAAAGAACTTTTTGCTGCGCTACTATTTAGAGAATTGATTTTTTGCTTTATATTTGCACCCCATTATATGGGAAATACGCAGCTCCTTTAAAGTTTCGGAGTGCTGGTGTATAGAATTGTATTGAAATGCAGGCGTGGTGGAATTGGTAGACACGCTAGACTTAGGATCTAGTGCCGCAAGGTGTGAGAGTTCGAGTCTCTCCGCCTGTACAAAAGGAAAAGCTCTTCTTCAATGAAGGGCTTTTTTTATGCTCTGATCTTGGCGCACCACTATAGCAAGGAGCGATAAGAAGTTTGCCATAACTTTTTTGGGGTGGCCGCTTCGTAAAACGACCCCTTGTTACATTAAAAAAGGCCCGTCTTCTCAACGGGCCCGAATTATGGCAAAAGTCAAAATATTTAAAACATTAAATAGGTAATAAAGGTCGTTTGGGGAACACTATTCGTAAGGATTAAAAGACACCCACAGCCCATAGAATCATAGCCACGACGACGGAAAGCAAAATGCCAACCAAAACCACGACCATCACGCTGAGGAAACCGTTAAGTAATCTTGCTCCTTGAGTAATTTCCTGTTCCATTTTCTTGATAGTTTTCTCTAATTTACGAAATTACGGGCTAGATTACCCAGTTTTGGCCAATATTTCGACTAACTGTTTCGTATTTAACAGCTTCAGGGGATAAAATACCGATTTTATCGATAAGATGAATAGATGTTAATTTACTGATTTTCCTTTTTACTACTCAATTTTTTACTCAATTCTTCTAGGGCTATGCCCTTTGTCTCAGGCATTAAGAAGTGAACAAATAGGAGTTGAAGTACCATCATAAAGGCAAAAAATCCGAAAACCGGTCCAGGTCCTACCCAGGTAAACAGAAATGGAATAGAAGATGGTATCAACCAAGCCAAGACCCAGTGTACAGAGCTTCCAAATGCTTGCCCAGAACCTCTTAAGTGATTTGGAAAAACTTCTGATATAAAAACCCATATTACCGCTCCTTGACCAATAGCGTGTGAGGCAATAAATAGAAAAAGGAATATAGGTACGGCAATACCTTCCCAATTGAATAAAAATGCGCAAGCAACCAAGGTCAATGAGATGATATATCCAAAAGAACCGTAGTACATTAATTGTCTTCTACCCAGACGGTCTATTAAAAATATACCGACAAGTGTGAATATCAGATTCGTAACCCCAATGCCTACGCTGCTTAAAAGTGCTGTACTTTCACCTAAGCCAGCAGCTTCAAAAATTCTTGGCGCATAATATAGAAAGGCGTTAATACCAGAAAATTGATTAAAAAAAGCAATAAGAAATGCAAGCATAAGCGGAAAACGATACTTTTTAATGAAAATGTTTTCCGATGCATTGGTTCCTTCATTTGCGTGGGCTACATCCGCCTGCATATCAGCTAAGGTCATGTCATTGCTCATCGAAGCTAAAACGATTCGCGCTTCTTCAGCTCTGTTTTTGGTCAAAAGCCATCTCGGACTTTTAGGAACACTGGTAACAAATAAAGTATAGATTACAGCCGGAAAAGCTTCAACACCAACCATCCAACGCCAGTCGTTTGCAGCCACCCCGCTTAAAACATAATTCGAAATGAAGGCGGCAAGTATTCCAACTACTAGCATGAGCTGGTAAAAACCAACCAAGCGACCCCGGTGTTTTGCCGGTGCAATTTCTGATATATAAGCAGGTGCGGCCACGGTAGAAGCTCCTACTCCCAGCCCTCCTATAAATCTAAAAACACCAAAGGTAACTGGGTCAAGAGCAAGTGCCGACCCTATGGCTGAAACCGAATATAGTATACCAATCCAAATGAGGGTGTTTTTTCGTCCGATTTTGTTTGTGGGTATTCCACCTAAAATGGCGCCTACCAAAGTACCAAATAGCGCCATTCCTATAACTACGGTGCCATGAAAGGCATCAGAAGAATTCCATAAGAGCTGTAATTTTTTCTCAGCACCGGAAATAACAACTGTATCAAAGCCGAATATAAAACCGGCAAGTGCAACAATTAGCGATATTCGTACAATTTTAGGGTCCATAGGTTGGTTTTGTTGGTTTGTGTAAAACTAACAAAAAAACCTATATCATTGTTCCACCTAACTAGCGGATGGCGACTAGTGGCTTTAGTGTGTCGATCGCCTTTGACTTTTTCTTTTTTACTTCTTTATCAAGAGTTTTTTTGATAGGTTTATGCCTATGTGGTTTTGGAAAGGACTCCTCCGATTTTTGGCGGTCTGTTGAGGGAATCTCATTTTTTTTTGGATCAACCTCATGTTTATCGCTAATACCATTTTGACAGGAAATCAAATAGTATAGGAATAGTATCGCGAATACGATTCGGGAGAATTTCATAACTGCTAAACGTTGAGGCTACAGTAATTTACGAAGGTAATCGACAATTTGGATGCTTGCCCCCTTATTTTTAGCGATATAGGAAGCATTAATATCACCAGTTCTTTGAAGTAATTCTTGACTGTCTAAGAGTTTTTTGACTTGCTCACCAAAACTCCATTCATCAAATATAGGGAGTAGACCTTTTAAGGAAACAAGGTCTTCCGTTTCTTTAAAGCCGGCATAATTCGGGCCTATAAGTACCGGTATTCCATAAACTGCGGGTTCTAATGTATTGTGTAGTCCGGTTGCAAACCCTCCACCTACATAGGCCATATCTGCATAGCTGTATATCTTAGTAAGCATGCCTATGGTATCGATGATGAGTACCTCATAATCGCCAGGGTTATTTTCTTCAAGCTTGGAGTAAATTAAGGTCTTCTTGGTAATAGCACCGGCAAGGCCTAAAATCTTGTCCGTTTTAATGGTATGCGGAGCAAGAACGAATTTTAGATTTTTAGGGGCGTGGTTGATGTAGTTGATCAGAATTGACTCATCCTCAGGCCAGGTGCTTCCTGCAATAAAACAGCGACGTTCTTTTTTAAACGCTTCCATAAAGGGGAGTGAATTGTCTCTCTCTAGAATTTCAGAAACACGGTCAAGTCTTGTATCTCCAGATATGGTCGTGTTCTTTATTTGAATAGATTCTAGCAGTTGTTGCGAGTGTTCATTCTGCACAAAAATATGTGTGAAAGTTGCCAAGGCTTTTCGCATAAAGCTTCCATATCCTTTAAAGTAGATTTGATTCTTTGTAAAAATGGCAGAAACCAGAACTGTGGGAATTTTTTTGGCCTGAAGCTCAAATAAATAGTTTGGCCATATTTCATATTTTACAAAAATCGCTAGCTTGGGGTTGACGGTATCAACAAATTGTTTTACGTTATGACGTGTGTCCATCGGAAGATAAGTGACTACATCTGCCGCTGAGGTGTTCTTTTTAACCTCGTAACCCGAAGGAGAAAAAAAAGTTACGAGAATTTTATAAGCGGGGAACTCATGTTTCAACTTCTCGATGATAGGAAGACCCTGTTCAAATTCTCCTAAGGAGGCGGCGTGCATCCAGATAATAGCGTCGTTTTTGGAAATAGCTTTTTCAAGTATAGCAAAGGTTTCCTTTCTCCCATGTACAAAGAGCTTCATTTTTGAACTGAAGAGCGCCGCTATTTTCAAGTGGAACCAGGCAATATGTGCAATCAGATTGTAGATAAACTTCAAATCGAAATTCTTTGCAGCGAAAATACGTTTCTTTCAAAGAAAATCATTACCCGTGGTTTCGTATTTTTGTTGTGTAATTTTAGCACCTGATTGTAAATTCATCTAATTCTTTCGCATGAAGAAAATACATATGGTTGACCTCAATGGTCAATACCATGCTATCAAAGAGCAAGTAAACAATTCAATTTCCAGCATTCTTGAAACGTCGGCTTTCATCAACGGATCAGACGTGAAAGCTTTTCAAAAAGAGCTTGAGGCCTATTTGGGTGTAAAACATGTGATACCCTGTGCCAATGGAACAGATGCGCTTCAAATAGCAATGATGGGATTGGGGCTAGAGCCAGGCGATGAGGTTATCACAGCAGATTTTACTTTTGCAGCTACGGTTGAGGTGATTGCCTTGTTGCGATTGACACCGGTTTTGGTTGATGTAGAGCCAGATACCTTTAATATTGATGTTGCGGCCATTGAAAGGGCTATTACTTCAAAAACCAAAGCCATCGTTCCGGTTCATTTGTTCGGACAGTGCGCGAATATGGATGCTATTCTTGAACTCGCAGAAAGACATAACCTATATGTTATTGAAGATAACGCACAGGCCATTGGGGCAAACCATACATTTCAAAATGGCAAAAAACAGAAAGCCGGCACAATGGGGCATGTGGGTTCAACGTCGTTTTTTCCTTCCAAAAATTTAGGATGTTATGGTGACGGTGGTGCCTTATTCACTAATGATGACGCATTGGCCCATACCTTAAGAGGAATAGTAAACCACGGCATGTATGAACGTTATCATCATGATGTTGTCGGGGTTAATTCACGATTAGACAGTATACAAGCAGCAGTTTTAAGAGCCAAGCTTCCTAAGCTCGATGAATATTGCATGGAAAGAAGAAATGCCGCTCGAAAATACAACGGAGCTTTTGACGGTGTGGAAAATATCGTAATTCCAAAAACGGTGAACGACTGCAACGGAATTTGTGACAGCTGCGATTGTCATGTTTTTCATCAATACACCCTAAAGATTACCAATGGAAAAAGAGATGCGCTTGTTGGGCATTTGGCTGAGAAAGGAATACCATGTGGAGTGTATTATCCAATACCTCTACATCGACAGAAAGCATATCTAGACAATCGGTATAATGAAGCAGATTTTGTCGTAACAAACCAATTGGTGAAGGAAGTCATCTCCTTACCTATGCATACAGAGTTGGATGATGAACAGATCAACCATATTACCGCTACTGTTATCGGTTTTGTAAACGGTTAATGACATATATTTTTAGTTTAGCAGGTTATACACCCCTTAAATAAAAGCGCATGAAAATCCTTGTTACGGGAGGTTTAGGTTTTATAGGCTCGCATACCGTTGTGGAACTCCAAAATGAGGGTTTTGAAGTAGTTATCATCGATGACTGTTCTAACGCTGACGAAAAAGTCTTGGATGGAATTGGCGCCATTACCGGAAAGACTCCAATCTTTGAAAAAATAGATTTAAAAGAGAAAAATGATGTTGCTGATTTTTTTCAAAGACATCATGACATTGAAGGGGTTATTCATTTTGCGGCTTCTAAAGCCGTTGGGGAAAGTGTTGAAAACCCCCTGCTGTATTACGAAAACAACATAGGAACGCTTGTTTATATACTAAAGGCGCTGTCTAAAAAGGAGCGCTCCAACTTCATTTTTAGTTCTTCATGCACGGTTTACGGGCAGGCTGATGAAATGCCCATAACAGAAAATGCTCCGGTGAAGGTAGCCGAATCTCCATATGGCAATACGAAACAAATGGGAGAAGAAATTATAGCCGACACCTGTAAAGTGACCGAGGGTTTAAATGCGATAGCATTGCGTTATTTTAATCCAATGGGTGCGCATCCAAGTGCTGAAATTGGAGAATTACCTATTGGCGTTCCGCAAAATTTAGTTCCATTTATTACCCAAACTGGGGTGGGAATACGTGAAGAATTGTCTGTTTTTGGCGATGATTATCCGACTGCTGACGGTACATGTGTACGCGATTATATCTACGTAGTTGACTTGGCAAGGGCACATGTGGTAGCGCTCAAGAGGTTAATCGATAAAAAGAACCGTGCCAATTACGAAATATTCAATGTAGGAACGGGAACTGGAAGTTCGGTTTTGCAGGTTATTGAAAGTTTTGAAAGGGTCTCGGGCAAAAAATTAAACTATAAAGTCGTTGACAGAAGACCCGGAGACGTCATCTCGGCTTATGCCGATACTACAAAAGCCAATAATGAATTGGGATGGAAATCGGAATACACCTTAGATCAAGCCATGAAATCTGCTTGGGATTGGGAACAAAAGATTCGAAATAAGTCTTAAGTTAAAACGAAAAATCAAAAAGGGTAGTGCCACGGAAATTTGTATATTTCGTGGCATTTTTTATTTAAACCAACCTCTGATGAAAAAATTACTATTTGCAATTGCGCTTTTTTCCGTGACCAGCATTTCGGCCCAAGATATTTATCTGCAGTGCGGAAGCATTGTCGATACCGAATCGGGAAAAATTCTAAAGGAAAAAACTATTGTTGTTTCCGGGAATAAAATCAAAAGTATTCAAAACGGTTTTGTAAGTGGCTCTGCCGATAGTGAAACTATTGACTTAAAAACTAAAACGGTCCTCCCCGGATTTATTGATATGCATGTGCATATTGAGGGAGAATCTAGTCCTACTAGGTATATTGAGCGCTTTACAAAAAACCCTGCTGATGTTGCCTTTCAATCTACTGTTTACGCGGAGAGAACCTTGATGGCCGGATTTACCACAGTTCGTGATTTGGGCGGGTCTGGTGTGAATATTGCGTTGCGGAATGCCATTAACAAGGGAGTTGTAATCGGTCCACGTATTTTTACGGCCGGTAAAACAATCGCGTCTACAGGAGGTCATGGAGATCCTACAAACGGTATGCGGATGGATTTAAGGGGTAACCCAGGTCCGAAAGAGGGGGTGGTCAATTCTCCTGAAGATGGCATAAAAGCGGTGCGTCAACGGTATAAAGATGGTTCGGATGTCATTAAGATTACGGCTACTGGCGGTGTAATGAGTGTCGCAAAAAATGGTCAAAATCCGCAATTTACTACTGAGGAGATAACCGCAATTGTGAGCACTGCAAAAGACTACGGAATGCTTACTGCCGCACATGCCCATGGTGATGAAGGAATGCGTCGGGCCGTAGTAGCGGGAATTAAAACCATTGAGCACGGAACCTTGATGGAAGAAGAAACAATGGATTTAATGATAAAGCACAATACCTATTTGGTTCCGACCATATCTGCAGGAAAAGCAGCCGCGAAGATGGCTGATATTCCAGGTTTTCTTCCTCCTGTAGTGGCAAAGAAGGCACGTGAAATAGGGCCGGTAAGTCAGGTTACTTTTGGAAAAGCTTATAAGAAAGGGGTCGCTATTGCTTTTGGAACAGATGCAGGTGTTTCTCCACACGGTGATAATGGGAAAGAATTTGGTTTTATGCATGAGGCGGGAATGCCTATTATGAAAACCATACAAGCGGCAACCATAATTAACGCTGACCTTTTGGGAATGTCTAATGAGTTAGGGAAACTGAAGGAGGGTTTTATAGCCGATATAGTTGCGGTTGATGAAGACCCCACCAAAAATGTGCATACTCTTGAAAATGCTGTTTTCGTAATGAAAGAGGGTGTCATTTACAAACAATAGGGTTTGCGTTTTGAGGAGGGAGCCGTAGTGATGTCTTTTCGGTAAATAGTTTTGTCAACATGAAAATAGTACCAATACAAACGAAATGCTTCCAGACTTTTCCGATAGCACTGCTCTTTTTCAAATGGCCCAAAAAGAGCAATTGTACCAAAAGTTAGTAGTGCAGTTGCAAAAGGATTTCTCCTTAGCCAATGTCAATATTGATTTGTTGCCTGATACAGCCCCTGCTGAATTAAAAAAGCTGCTTCATGAAAAACTCTACTACCTAATTTTAGAAAAATTCGCTGAGTATCTCAACCTATTGTACGTAATCGATGTGCCAGAAAAGGCGTTTAAAGACATGCAGCTAACCGATATTGTCGACGTTTCGGAGCAAGTGACCTTGTTGGTATTAAAGCGAGAGTTGCAGAAAGTCTGGTTAAAGACCAGATACCGTTGAAATCATTCAAATAGCTCTGCTAGAAAATTGGTCAAACTTCTCCACGAACGATTCGTTGATTTTTTGTTGAAGAGCATTCCGGTTTCTGGCGAATTTGCATTGGGGTTCGTGAACGCATGGCCCGTATGTCCATAGGCACAGATATTCCAATCCGCATTTCTTTCGGTGAGTTCTTGTGCGAGTGCTACCGTTTGTTTTGGTGTTGCAAGAGGGTCCTCCCATCCATGGAAAACTAGTACTGCGGCTTTTATAGGGGTATTTTGATTTAGTTCGGGTTTGTCGTAAATGCCATGAAAAGATGCTACTCCCTTTAAGTTTTCACCTGATCTTGCCAGATCAAGAACACATTTACCACCAAAACAAAAGCCAATAGCTGCCATTTTTGTCGGATTGGTAAGTTCAAATTCTTGGGCCGTTTTTAGGCCGAGTTGAATGCGCGCCAAAAGCTCCGCTCTATTTGCATTTAGTTCTCCCATGAGTGACCGGGCTTCTTCTGGTGAGCTTGCCCTCTTGCCTTTTCCGTACATATCAATGGCAAAACCTACATACCCTATTTCAGCCAAGGCAATGGCTTTTTCCTCTTCGAATTGAAGTTGCCCGAAATAGGCATGTGCTACCAAAACTGCCGGTCTTTTTGCTTGAGAAGAACTATCCCAGGCGACGACACCCTGAAAAATGTCTTGGCCGTTTGTGTAGCTGATTTTTTTCGTTTTAATCATTTTAATACTTTAAAAATAAACGCGAACGAAGGGTAACCATGCATTTGCATAGATGCTATCGTTATCATCGTAAAGCACATCATAACGAATGCCAATCGTAAAATTTTGATCGGTATAGCCAACACCTAAAAATAGAGCAGGTGCCCAATAATTTCGTTCTAAGCGAATTACAGTATCATCAAAGGAGCGATTAATGCGCAATTGTTCTAATTCGGCAGAAAGTTGAAGAAATGGAAGTGGGTTGTAAAGAGAAAGAACACTACCTCCATATGCCAGTAGCTTGTCATCTCTAAATTTCGCATAATTAAAATTCAAACTAACACCCGCAGCAAACTGATTGTTGAATTGGTAAATGGCACTAGGCGATATTGAGCCGTTAAAACTGCCATTGGCAAAACCAAGACCAATGCCACCGCCAAAACGCACTTTCTCCCAAAATTGACTTTTTTGGGTTGGATTCTGTGAGAAACCATTAAGACATCCTAGGCAAAGACAAATTCCGAAAACCAACATTTTTAAACCTGAGGGAACAATTTTGTTCATAATATTCGTTTTTTACTAACTAATACCTCCTAAGATACGCCCAGAAATGGGAAATATCGTATTTTTGATATGAATTTATTCCGAGGAGAGATAAAAATTTTATGGATAAATATTCCTTTTTAAACGCTGCACACACTTCTTTTTTCGCGGCGTTATATGACAAGTATTTAACGAGTCCTGATAGTGTTGAGCCTAGCTGGCGCGCCTTTTTTCAAGGCTATGATTTTGGAATGGAAAGTTCTTTAGAAGAGCTTGATCTTCCATCTTCAAATGGAACTGTGGTTATTCCCCAATCGCTTCAAAAAGAATTTCAAGTAGTGAAATTGATTGACGGATATCGCAGTAGAGGGCATTTGTTTACGAAAACAAATCCCGTTCGAGAAAGACGTAAGTATGAGCCAACGCTGGCTATTGAGAACTTTGGCTTGAATGATGCCGATTTAGATACGGTATTTACTGCTGGAGAAATATTGGGTATAGGTCCAAGTTCTTTGCGTAACATCATTAGGCATCTTACCAATATCTATTGCAGCTCTATTGGAGTTGAATATATGTATATTCGAAAGCCCGAACGTGTTGAATGGATTCAGAATTGGTTAAATATCAATGATAATCAACCGAATTACGATAGTGATCGTAAAAAGCATATCCTTAAAAAGCTAAGTCAAGCAGTTTCTTTTGAGAGCTTTTTACATACGAAATATGTAGGTCAGAAGCGGTTTTCCTTAGAAGGGAACGAATCGTTAATTCCTGGGCTGGATGCCATTGTTGAACGTGCAGCTGAAATGGGGGTGGAGCAGTTTGTAATGGGTATGGCTCACCGAGGTAGGCTTAACGTCTTGACCAATATTTTTGGGAAGGCAGCCAAGGATATTTTTAGCGAGTTCGACGGCAAGGATTACGAACAGGAAATCTTTGATGGTGATGTAAAGTATCATTTGGGTTGGACCTCAGATCGCATGTCGGACAACGGCAATAAGATTAAAATGAATATCGCTCCAAATCCTTCTCATCTAGAAACGGTTGGGGCAGTTGTTGAAGGGATTGCAAGGGCCAAGCAAGATACGCAGTATGCCGATGATTTCTCTAAAGTGCTTCCGATCGTTGTACACGGAGATGCAGCCATTGCCGGACAGGGTTTGATTTACGAAGTGGTGCAAATGGCAACACTAGATGGCTATAAAACCCATGGAACCATCCATATCGTGGTTAATAACCAAATAGGTTTTACCACCAATTATCTTGATGCAAGGTCATCTACCTATTGTACTGACGTAGGTAAGGTTACTTTGAGTCCGGTATTACACGTAAACGCCGATGATGCTGAGGCTGTAGTTCATGCTTCTCTTTTTGCATTGGAATATAGAATGCGGTTCAATAGGGATGTTTTCTTAGATTTATTGGGGTATCGAAAATACGGTCACAATGAAGGTGACGAACCTCGTTTTACACAACCTAAGTTATACAAGGCGATAGCCAAGCACTCAAACCCAAAAGATATCTATGCGGCAAAACTAATCGCCGAAGGTATCATTGAGGAGGCTTATGTGAAGGAACTTGAAAATGAGTACAAAGCTTCTCTAGAAGAAGAATTAGAAGATTCGCGAAAAGAAGATAAAACGGTCATAACACCTTTTATGGCAGATGAATGGAAAGGCTTCGAAAACGTTCGTGAATGGGAAATGTTAGATGCAGTAGACACCAAATACAACAAAAAGAAACTAACTGCTATCGCCAAGGTCATTACCGAATTACCTAAAGACAAGAAGTTTTTGCGTAAGGTAGAGCGCTTGGTCAACGATCGGAAAAAAATGTTTTTTGAAACGGATAAGCTCGATTGGGCCATGGGCGAACTTTTGGCCTATGGAAGTTTACTCGAAGAAGGCTACGGAGTACGAATTTCAGGGCAAGATGTAGAACGAGGCACCTTCTCGCACCGTCATGCCGTAATGAAAGTTGAGGAGAGCGAAGAGGAAGTATTGTTGTTGAATAATCTATCTGAAAAGCAGGGGAATTTCCAAATCTATAACTCTCTTTTATCAGAATACGGAGTCGTCGGTTTTGATTATGGATATGCCATGGCTAGTCCGAATACTTTGACCATTTGGGAAGCTCAATTTGGAGATTTTAGCAATGGAGCCCAAATCATGATTGATCAATACATTTCGGCTGCTGAAGACAAATGGAAATTGCAAAACGGATTGGTGATGTTACTGCCTCACGGCTATGAAGGTCAAGGTGCGGAGCACTCTTCAGCTCGGATGGAACGCTATTTACAACTCTGTGCAAGAGATAATATGTACATCGCAGATTGTACCACACCAGCCAATCTTTTTCATTTGCTACGAAGACAAATGAAAGCCAACTTTAGAAAACCCTTAATCGTATTTACTCCTAAAAGTTTACTGCGTCACCCGAAAGCCGTTTCCACCGTCGAGGAATTGGCTTCAGGAGGTTTTCAAGAACTTATTGACGATGCATCTGCCGACCCAAAGAACATAAAGACATTGGTATTTTGTACCGGTAAGTTCTATTACGATTTACTTGCAGCCAAAGAAGAACAAAAACGCGATGATGTGGCCTTAGTACGCCTAGAGCAATTGTTTCCCGTTCCGGCTGATAAAATGCAGGCGATCATTAAAAAATATAAGCATGCTGATGATGTCGTTTGGGCACAGGAAGAACCGAGAAATATGGGGCCTTGGAGTCACCTTTTAATGCACTTTGCAGATGCTAGTAAATTTAGAATTGCTTCGCGGCGTTTCTATGCTTCGCCGGCGGCAGGTAGCTCAGTGCGATCTAAAAAGCGTCACCAACAAGTAATCGACTTTGTCTTTGACAAGACTAAGGATAATATGACACGACCAAAAACGAAAAAGTAATACAGCTAATTATAGATTAATTATGATATTAGAAATGAAAGTTCCCTCTCCTGGGGAATCAATAACCGAAGTGGAGATAGCAGAATGGCTAGTGGAGGACGGAGATTATGTGGAAAAGGACCAAGCGATTGCAGAAGTTGACTCTGACAAGGCAACGCTTGAGCTTCCCGCAGAACAAAGTGGTACCATTACCCTGAAAGCTGAAGTAGGAGATGCTGTAGCTGTGGGTGCTGTGGTTTGCTTAATAGATACATCAGCCGCGAAACCTGAAGGCGGGGAGGCTCCTCAGAAAGAAGAAAAGAAGGAAGAGCAGAAAGCTGAGGTTAAGAAGCAAGATGAAAAACCAGTTGCCAAGGAAAGTTACGCGACTGGAACGGCCTCACCTGCTGCCAAGAAAATATTGGATGAAAAAGGTATTGCGGCATCAGCGGTAAAAGGAACAGGTAGAGATGGGAGAATCACCAAGGAAGATGCTGTAAATGCTATTCCATCTATGGGTACACCTACTGGCGGAAATCGAGGTGAATCGCGTTCCAAGCTTTCCATGCTACGAAGAAAAGTGGCTGAACGTTTGGTTGCTGTGAAAAATGAAACCGCAATGTTGACCACGTTCAACGAAGTAGATATGTCGCCTATTTTCAATTTGCGTAAACAATACAAGGAAGATTTCAAAGCCAAACACGGCGTAAGCTTAGGCTTTATGAGTTTCTTTACAAAGGCTGTTGTTCGCGCTTTAGAAATGTATCCTTCTGTAAACTCAATGATTGACGGTAAGGAAATGTTGTCTTTCGATTTCTGCGATATTAGTATTGCAGTGTCTGGACCGAAAGGATTGATGGTTCCCGTAATTCGAAACGCGGAAAACCTGACGTTCAGGGGGGTCGAGTCTGAAGTAAAACGCCTTGCTATTCGTGCTCGTGAAGGAGAAATTACGGTAGATGAAATGACAGGAGGCACCTTTACCATTACTAATGGCGGTGTATTCGGATCTATGTTATCTACACCTATTATCAACCCTCCTCAAAGTGCGATTTTGGGAATGCATAATATCGTGGAAAGACCTATCGCCAAGGATGGGGCTGTTGTAATTGCACCTATTATGTACGTGGCCTTATCGTATGATCATAGAATTATTGATGGAAAGGAATCTGTTGGATTTTTGGTCGCTGTCAAAGAAGCATTGGAAAGTCCAGAAGAACTGTTGATGGATAATAATGTGAAGAAGGCCTTGGAAATGTAGTAGGCAATAAAATTTATTTAAAGGGTCTCAGGGGTATATACTGCTGAGACCTTTTCTTTTAAAACTGTTTTTATAGTTTCAAGTACACGCAGCTTTTCTTGTAATCTATAATCGCCTTCGCTTTTTTAAGAACGTCCGCCCCGATAATGCCATCAACAGCTAAGGCCTTATGTGCAGTAAGGGCTTCATTTACATGTACAAGATCGAATAAAACAATTTTTAGTTTGTTCTTTTTCCATCGCCCGATTTCTATTTGATTTTTGGTCGAGATTAGGGTTTCCATGTTTGTAGCGCCAGCACCGGCAGCTTTAATTTTAGATTCCTTTGAGCTAAGATTGAAGAACTGTAATTTGTCAAAACCAATGCATGTATTTGATGCTCCGGTATCTAGTATAAACCTTCCGCTTATACCATTAATTTTAGCCACAATTTCGAAGTGGTTCGTAGCGGTAAGTACTAAAGGAATTTTAATGTAGTCTTTTCGCAATAGAAACTTTTTCAAACTTGCCATGTATTCGTTTTCTGCAAAGATAAGTCTATTTTTGCGCCATGATTTTGACTGATACCCATACACATTTATATAGTGAAGCCTTTGATGCAGATCGCGATGAAGTAATTCGCAATGCGATCGAAAAGGGTATAGAACGTTTCTTTATTCCTGCAATTGACTCTACCTATACTCAGGCTATGTTCAATCTTAAGAACGCCTTTCCGGAGCATATGTTTTTAATGATGGGATTGCACCCTACACATGTCAAGGAAAACTATAAGGAAGAGCTGAAGCATGTGGAAGAAATGTTAGCAGCACACAAGTTTTATGCAGTGGGTGAAATCGGAATAGATTTGTATTGGGATAAGTCCTTTTTAAAACTGCAACAAGAAGCCTTTCGGTTTCAAATTCGTTTGGCCAAGCAATACAAGTTGCCCATTGTAATTCATTGCAGAGAAGCATTTGATGAAATTTTTGAAGTGTTGGAAGCGGAAAAGGGAGATGACCTTTTCGGAATTTTCCATTGTTTTACAGGAACACTAGATCAGGCACATCAGGCTATGACGTATAATATGAAGCTTGGTATAGGTGGAGTGGCAACCTTTAAGAATGGAAAGATTGATACTTTTTTAAATCAAATTGATTTAAAGAACATTGTTTTGGAAACAGATTCACCGTATCTAGCTCCGGTACCCTATAGAGGTAAGCGCAATGAAAGTAGCTACCTTATTAAAATACTCGAAAAGTTATCGGATATTTACACCTTGAATGTAGCGGAAATAGCCCGAGTAACAACTGAAAATTCAAAGCAAGTTTTTGGAGTTTGATTTGATTTGATCTTTCTCCGAAAAATCCAACAATCTATTTTGGTGACAAAACAAACTAACATACTATTAATTTATACGGGAGGTACCATCGGTATGGTAAAGGACTATGAGTCTGGAGCTTTAAAAGCATTTAATTTTAAAAAGCTTTTGAAAAACATACCGGAACTGGAACAATTGGATTGCCATATTGATACCACCTCTTTTGATACGCCCATTGATTCATCCAATATCGATACGATACATTGGGTCGAAATTGCTAGTGTCATCGGGACGCATTACGAAAGTCACGATGGTTTCGTTGTGCTTCACGGTAGCGATACCATGAGCTATTCGGCTTCAGCCCTAAGTTATATGTTAGAAAACCTTCGTAAACCTGTAATCTTTACAGGTTCGCAACTGCCTATTGGTGATCTGCGTACCGATGCCAAGGAGAATTTAATTACATCAATTCAAATTGCAGCGCTTCAGGAGCGTGGAAAACCAGTTGTTCAAGAGGTTGGACTCTACTTTGAATACAAATTGTATCGCGCGAATCGAACAACAAAAATTAATGCCGAACACTTTGAGGCATTTGCATCTTTGAATTATCCTCCTTTGGTAGAATCTGGAGTACATCTAAAAGTTTATAAAGAATATCTGCTGCCAAAGAAGAGGGTAAAAAAATTCTTTGTTCATAAGAAGTTAGATAACAACGTTGCCATTCTAAAGCTTTTTCCAGGGTTTAATGAGAACCTTTTAAAAAGTATCCTTGAAACAAAAAATTTAAAGGCTTTGGTTTTGGAAACCTATGGTGCAGGAAACGCACCAACCGAAAGTTGGCTGATTGAAAACCTGAGAAAGGCCATCAAAAACGGCTTACATGTTGTCAATGTTACACAATGCTCCGGTGGTAGTGTCATTATGGGTCAATATGAAACCAGTGAGCAGCTTAAAAAGCTACAACTTATTAGCGGTAAAGACATTACAACGGAAGCTGCAATTACCAAACTAATGTACCTTTTGGGGAGTGAAGTTTCCACCTCCTCTTTTAAAACTGTATTTGAAACTTCCTTACGGGGGGAAATGCAGTAAAAATAACGGTTATAATTTCTGTAACTAATATTTTTTTTGTTATTTGGCCAACCTTTAAGGCTCAACTAGAGAGGTGGCCGAGTGGTCGAAGGCGCACGCCTGGAAAGTGTGTATACACCAAAAGTGTATCGAGGGTTCGAATCCCTTCCTCTCTGCATCGAAGTTTTACTTTTATTATTGCTATTTTTTTTTATCTTTAACCCGATTGATTAACTAACTAAATTTTAAGTTTGAAAGAAATGAAAAGATTATTCTCTATCCTAGCACTGGCTGGGTTGTTTGTATTAAGTACAAATACAGTAAATGCAAAAGCAACTACTGCTACGGTAGTTTCAAATTTATCAACCACAGTTGCTGCTACGGCCGTGATGCTACAAGATGATGCTCCTGCCGCAGCCGATAAGAGTTTTACGCAGGTTCTAAAAGAACAATTTATCAAAGGTGGTGCAGGCTTCATGAGCTTTGTATTGATTTGTTTAATCTTAGGATTAGCGGTGGCTATTGAAAGAATTATTTACTTGAATTTAGCGACTACAAATACATCGAAACTTAGACAACAAGTTGAAGATGCATTAGCGTCAGGTGGAGTAGAGGCTGCTAAGGAAGTTTGTAGAAATACAAAAGGTCCCGTTGCGTCGATTTATTACCAAGGCTTAGATAGGGCTGGTGAGAGTGTTGAAGCTGCTGAAAAAGCAGTTGTCTCTTATGGTGGAGTTCAAATGGGTCAACTAGAGAAAAATGTTTCTTGGTTATCTTTATTTATTGCAATTGCACCAATGCTTGGTTTCATGGGTACTGTAATCGGTATGATTCAGGCTTTTGAAAAGATTAGTGCGGTTGGTAACTTAAGTGCCTCTTTAATTGCAGGTGATATTCAAGTGGCGCTATTAACTACGGTATTCGGACTTATTACAGCGATTATACTTCAAATCTTTTACAACTACATTATCGCCAAGATCGATAGTATTGTAAATGATATGGAAGACTCATCAATCTCGTTGATTGATATGTTGGTAGATCACAAAAAATAAAAGTCCAACCTAATACCAAAGTATAATGTATAAAATTGTAAAAATTGGATTGATAGTTATTAGTGTAATTGCTTTTGTACTATTATTCTTCATGCCTGATAAAGATATGCCCATGGCCGATGCCATGGATAGTGGAGGGCTAAATGCCATGCACTGGTTGGCTTATATCTTATTGTTTATCGCTGTGGCATTGACAGTAGTTTTCGGTTTGAAAAATATGGTTTCTACTCCAGGCGGACTTAAGAAATCATTGTTCGGCATTGTTGGCCTGCTAGTGGTTCTTGGAATTGCATATGGCCTTTCAAGCGGAACCGACGTTAGCGCGGAAGACATGTTAAACCTTAATAACATTGAAACCGATGAAAGCGAAATCAAGAAAGTAGGTGCTGGTATTAACATGTTCTTTATCATGTTACTGGTAACGGTAGGCGTAATCGCATGGGGAGCTATTAAGAAAGCAACCAGTAAATAAGAAATTATGGGTAGAAGAGCAGGAGCACCGGAAGTAAATGCAGGTTCTATGGCAGATATAGCATTCTTGCTGCTTATCTTTTTCTTGGTAACTACTACCATTGAAACTGATGCAGGTCTAGATCGTATGTTGCCTCCTATTGAACCGCCTGAAACGGATGTGATCATTAAGCAGAAGAACATCTTTCAGGTGAATATCAACAAGAACGGCCAATTGCTAGCCGATGATAATTTGATTGATCTTAAAGATCTAAGGGAGAAAGCCAAAGAGTTTTTAGATAACAATGGAGATGGTACTTGCACGTATTGTAAAGGCAAGAAAGACCCTGAGTCATCTGATAATCCTTCAAAGGCGATTATTTCTCTTAAGAACGATAGAGAGACAAAGTACAGTACGTATATTACAGTTCAAAATGAATTGGTAGGTGCCTACAATGAACTCCGAAACCGTGAAGCCGAAAGATTGTTTAATAGAACTTTTGTAGAAATGGAGGCGGATTATTTGAATCCTGAAACAAAAGACAAATTAGACGAGGATGCATATGATGAGTTGAAGGCTAAAGTGAAGAGGATACAGGAGCTATTCCCTCAGAAATTGTCTGAAGCAGAAACTTCTACATCTGCGTCTTCTAGTTAATTTTAAAAGCTAAAAAAGAATATATATGTCAAAGTTTGCAAAGAAAAAAGACGGTGAATTACCTGCAGTATCAACTGCTTCTTTACCTGACATTGTTTTTATGCTTTTGTTCTTCTTTATGACGGTTACCGTTATGAAAGATAGCTCGCTAAAGGTAAATAATACGTTGCCGATAGCAAGTGAGATCAAAAAGTTAGAGAAGAAAGACAGAGTAATTACAATTTATGTTGGAAAACCGAATCGAGAATATGAGAAGGTTTTTGGTACTGAACCAAAAATTCAATTGAATGATAAGTTTGCAAGCCCATCTGAAGTAGGAGATTTCATTTTGATGGAACGTGCTAAGAAGGCTCAAGAACTGCAAAATGTACTTACCACTTCTTTAAAGGTAGACAAGGATGCCAATATGGGTATTATTTCAGATATTAAGTTAGAGTTACGTAAGGTTAATGCTTTGAAGGTTAATTACACAACTAGTAAGGGTGATGCTTTTAACAACTTATAGTAACTAGATCATAAAATTTCAAACTTATAAAACGCCTCAAACATTGTTTGAGGCGTTTTTAGTTTTATCGGAAGTCGTTTGGAAACGAAAAGTTCGAACAAGTTCATTAACTTTGATTGCATGAAGCAATTTCTTTTATGGCTTTTGATCCTCATTCCCCTAGGCCTGTATTCGCAATCTGAGCAGGATACAACTAAAGTGAATCCACGTTATTTTGAAGATCAATTTTATGCAGGAATTACCTATAATTTTATTCTGAATCTACCCGAAGACGCCAGCCAGCGAAATTTCTCTTACGGACTCCAAGCGGGTTTTGTAAAAGACATTCCGATGAATAGTGATAGAACTGTGGGTATTGGATTGGGTTTAGGACTTGGTTTGTATACGTACTACACAAATATTAGAGCCCTGGAAAACGGGAATGAAATTTCATATCAGCTTGTAGACAATAATCCCGACTTTAAACGTAGCAAACTAGAAACTCATGTATTGGAAGTGCCACTCGAGTTTCGTTGGCGAAACTCAGACCCAGAAACCTATAATTTTTGGCGTATCTATGCCGGTGTAAAGTTGGGCTATGTGATCAACACACGATCAAAATATGTTGAAACTTCGCAAAAAAGAACCTTTTCAAATTCTGATATAAAAAGCTTGCAATACGGCCTTACTTTTAACTTTGGGTACCATAATTTCAATATGCATGCCTATTATGCCTTGACTGGGCTTTTTAATGATGGGGTAACTTTAAATGGAACTGACATTGATATGAGTGCCCTCCACATCGGTCTTATTTTCTATATTCTTTAATTGCCTTACTTCGTTTTAGTAGTGTTTTCTTATCGTTAACATTAACACTTCTTTAAGATTTGGCATGCTTCTTGGTGCATACTATTTTAGAAACTCTTTTAAGGATTTCTGATCTGATTTGACCCTATATCTCGAATAGAACTGCTACTACTTTTATTGGCTCAAGAACATTGTTTAATATCTAAAATAGTACAGTATGCCCAGTAGAGAAGAAGCACCCAAGGTTAATGCGGGTTCGATGGCCGACATTGCATTCTTATTACTTATCTTTTTTTTGGTAACAACCACTATTGAAACCGATGCAGGTCTTGATCGTAGGTTGCCTAGAAAAGACACTGCCCCTCCGCCACCAGTACCCGAACGAAACATTCTTCAGGTTTTATTAAATGGGGGAGACCAATTGATGGTTGATGATGCACTGGTTGATTTAGTTGACCTTAAAACTATGGCCATTGCTTTTTTAGATAACGGGGGTGCACCCCCAGAGAGCCCATATTATTGCAATTATTGCCAAGGAGAACGTGACTTGCAATCGTCCGATAACCCTGATAGGGCTATAGTATCTTTAAATAGTAATCGAGAAACTACCTATGGGGTCTATATTGCTGTGCAAAACGAATTGGTAGGGGCGTACAACGCCTTACGGAATAGAGAGGCACAAAGACAATATAAGACTGACTTTACTGCTATGGAAGCAAAGTATGCTGACGCGAAAACTCCTCTCGCGTTAAAGAAAGAATTGAAAACTAAGATTCAGAGCATACAGAAATTGTACCCTATGCGATTGTCGGAAGCTGAGCGTCAATAAAAAGGAAGCTAAATATCGTTTTCCGCTGTTGGGGTAATGAAATTAAAAAAATAAGAATATGTCAAAATTTAAATTTAAAAAGAACGAAAACACTCCTGAAGTATCAACAGCATCCTTACCGGATATTGTTTTTATGCTGTTGTTTTTCTTCATGACGGTTACGGTAATGAAGGATGATTCGTTAAAGGTTGTTAATGAACTTCCAAATGCAACAGAAATTAAAAAGCTTGAAAAGAAAGATCGGGTAATTACCTTATATATAGGCAAACCAACAAAGCCTTTTGACCAGATTTTGGGAGAGTATCCAAAAATTCAGATCGATGATCGATTTGTTGGAGTTGAAGAAGTCGGATCTAGAATACTAGAGGCTATCAACGAGAAACCTGAACACCTTAGGGATTTTATTACAATTTCTTTGAAAGTGGATAAGAAAGCGGCTATGGGATTGATTGATGATGTCAAGGAAGAACTTCGGAAAATAAATGCTTTAAAAATCAATTATACGACCTATGAAGGAGATATCTATAACAATTTAGAATAGCCTAAAGCCAAAACTTTACAGTCAATAGTTGAGAAATGACTCCCAACAAGAAACCAACCAAAAGTGCTGCTCTTCCATGAGACTGCAGATAAAGACGAGAGGTTGCGACTAGACCTGTGGCTAGTATTACCAAACTTAGGGCAATTGTAATATTGATTTCAAAATGTACGCTAAGGCACACTAGGTACATGAACAAACTTCCCATGCCCATGAGGTGAATACTACTCTTAAAGTTAAAAAAAAGTAACACTATCGAAGCGAAAGTCGCCCCGATCAGTCCTACAAAATAGAAATGCAGTTCTATGGCATAGTTATTCGGAATTACCTTGTAAACGACCATTAGCAGTAACGAAATACCTATATAAAGTAAATATTTACGTTCAGCAATGTTGGGCATAAAAACGGCGGCAATAACGCCCACATTTTTAAGTATTAAAAAGGCGATGATGGGAATGATTACGGTTAAGATAAAAATAGGTAGGATGTTTCCGCTCTGAAATTCATTCGGGGTATACCTTGGGGTAATCATAAAATAAGCCAAAGTGCCTGCAATGGGAATAAAAAGGGGGTGAAATAGATAGGTAATTACTTTTAAAAACAGCTTCATTATATCTGTTTTCTCAGTCTTGCTACGGGAATATCTAGTTGCTCTCTGTACTTGGCGACTGTTCGCCTAGCAATAGGATATCCCTTTTCTTTTAAGATTGCGGCTAACTTATCATCAGTCAAAGGTTTCTTCTTTGACTCTTCACGAATTACATTCTCAAGTATTTTCTTAATTTCTTTGGTTGACACGTCTTCTCCCTGATCATTTTTCATCGATTCGGAAAAGTACTCTTTAATCAATTTCGTTCCATAAGGGGTATCGACATATTTGCTATTGGCGACGCGCGAAACCGTTGATACATCCATGTCAATTTTATCTGCAATATCTTTCAAGATCATAGGGCGCAGATTACGCTCATCACCAGTTAAAAAATATTCTTTTTGATACTGCATAATGGCGTTCATTGTAATAAACAAAGTCTGCTGTCGCTGTCGTATCGCGTCAATAAACCATTTTGCAGCATCGAGCTTTTGCTTAATAAACATCACCGTATCCTTCTGTGCTTTTGACTTTTCTTTTGAGTCTTTATAGCCCTTGAGCATATTATTATATTCTCTAGACACGTGAAGTTCTGGGGCGTTTCGTCCATTGAGCGTCAGTTCGAGTTCACCTTCTACAATTTTTATCGAAAAGTCTGGAACTACATGTTCTATCATTCGATTGTTTCCTGAATACGACCCTCCGGGCTTCGGGTTCAGTTTTTCGATTTCCGAAATAGCATCTTTTAGTTCCTCCTCAGAGATATTGTGTTTTTGAATCAGCTTCTTGTAATGCTTTTTAGTAAACTGCTCAAATGACTTTTCTAAAATCGCAGTTGCCAATTCAACGCTTGGAGTAACTTCTTTTCGTTTCAATTGAATAATCAAACATTCCTCAAGAGATCGGGCAGCTACCCCAGGAGGATCGAGCTCTTGAACAAGTGCCAAGACTTTTTCAATGGTTTTCTCTTCGGTGTAAATATTTTGAGTGAAGGCCAAATCATCTAAAATGTCGCTAATGGGTCTTCTGATGTAACCACTTTCATCGACACTCCCTACAAGAAATTCAGCAATACTCCACTCTTCATTGTTTAGATACGATGTATTAAGTTGATTCAGTAAATATTTGTTGAATGATATGCCCGCGGCATACGGAACGCTTTTTTCCTCATCATCGGCACTATAGTTATTGGCCTTGGTGCGATAATCGGGTATTTCATCGTCGCTTAGATAGTCATCAATGTTAATATCTTCCGTATCAATGCTATCGCTGTCTGAATCTGCTTCATAAGTATCATCAAAATCATCTGATAAGCTGTCAGACTCTTCCTTACCACTTTCCAAGGCCGGATTTTCTTCCAATTCTTGTTTAAGACGCTGCTCAAAGGCCTGTGTAGGCAACTGTATCAGCTTCATCAGCTGTATCTGCTGAGGTGATAGCTTTTGTGATAATTTAAACTGTAAATATTGTTTTAGCATTGGGGTATACTTCTACCTTTCTAAAGTTAATGAAAAAAACAGCATTTTATTTTATTCCACTAGTAGATAATCGTTTAAAATTCGGCATTTTGTGGTGTTCTAGGGAAAGGAATTACATCGCGAATATTACCCATACCCGTGGCGAAAAGTACCAATCGTTCAAATCCTAGTCCGAAACCACTGTGTTCTGCCGTACCAAATTTGCGTAAATCAAGGTACCACCACAATTCTTCCTCAGGAATGTCTAGCGCTGCCATTTTTTCCTTCAGTACATCCAAACGTTCCTCACGCTGCGAGCCTCCTACTATTTCTCCAATTCCTGGAAAAAGAATATCCATGGCGCGTACCGTTTTTCCATCTTCGTTCAATCGCATATAAAAAGCCTTAATTTTTGCCGGGTAGTCAAAAAGAATAACGGGACACTTGAAATGCTTCTCCACCAAGAAACGTTCGTGTTCGCTTTGCAGATCTGCACCCCATTCATCAATAGGGTATTGGAATTTCTTCTTTTTATTGGGCTTACTATTGCGAAGTATTTGTATGGCTTCGGTATACGTAACGCGTTTAAAGGTATTTTCAGAAACAAATTTCAATTTCTCAATTAATGCCTTTTCGCTACGTTCAGCCTGCGGCTTGGTTTTTTCTTCATCCAACAATCGCTTTTCCAAAAACGCGAGGTCATCTGCACAGTTTTCCAAAATGTATTTGATCACATTCTTAATGAAGTCCTCAGCCAAATCCATATTGTCGTCTAAATCATAGAAGGCAACTTCGGGCTCAATCATCCAGAATTCGGCTAGGTGTCTTGAGGTATTTGAATTTTCAGCTCGAAAGGCAGGCCCAAAAGTGTATACTTTTCCAAGGGCCATGGCGTAGGCCTCGGCTTCTAGCTGACCTGAAACGGTTAGATTGGTTTCCTTACCGAAAAAATCTTCTTTGTAATTTACTTCACCCTCCTTAGTTACAGGTGGATTTTTAGCATCTAAAGTGGTCACTCGAAACATTTCCCCTGCTCCTTCAGCATCAGAACCGGTTACAATTGGTGCATGGAAGTAATAAAATCCATTTTGTTGAAAGTACTGATGAATTGCAAAAGACAATGCTGAACGCACCCGCATTACTGCAGAAAATGTATTCGTTCGAACGCGTAAATGAGCGTGCTCACGAAGAAATTCCATCGAATGTTTCTTGGGTTGTATAGGGTAAACTTCTGGATCAGCATTACCGTGAACAAAAATTTCTTTTACCTGAATTTCAACGCTTTGTCCTCTACCTTGACTTTCGACCAAAATTCCTTTGACCTTTAAAGCAGAGCCGGTATTAATCTGTTTCAAAATTTGCTCATCGCTGTTTTCAAAATCTACAACGCACTGAATATTGTGAATGGTAGAGCCATCATTGAGGGCAATAAAACGATTGCTTCTAAAGGTTTTTACCCATCCGTCTATGACAACTTCCTGTGAAGTTGGATTGGTAGAAAGTAGTTCTTTTACACTTGGTGACTTCATGCTAAAAAATTAAAAATCAAAGATAGCCTTTTGACAAAAAAGAATGGTTCTAGAAATTGGAAAATCGCAGTAGAATCCGCGTAAATCGCTATAAGTTTCAGCCCAAATAGTGTGAGGCAAATAACTTATTATATCAAGCCAAAGTTTGTAGTAACTTAAATTAGCATCTTATTGGGGTATTTTGGAGCTGGTATCCTCATCTTTAGGAAGGATATCAATTTGTGGCTTTTTAAGCACTTCTTTATTCGCAATACTTTTTTCTAGAGATAAAAGTAGTGAAGGTAGCAACACCAAATTGGCCAACATAGCAAATAATAAAGTCGCTGAGACTAGTGCTCCAAGGGCCACCGTTCCTCCAAAATTTGAGATTACGAAGACAGAAAATCCGAAGAACAAAACGATTGAGGTATAAAACATACTCACGCCAGTTTCGCGTAAAGCTGCATAGACCGATACTTTTATTTTCCAATTATTCGCCATCAGTTCTTGCCTGTACTTGGCCAGAAAGTGAATCGTATCATCTACAGAAATACCGAAAGCTATGCTAAATACTAAAATAGTAGAGGGTTTAATAGGTACACCCACAAACCCCATAACTCCTGCAGTTACAACCAATGGCAGTAAATTGGGGATTAGTGAGATTATGATCATACGAAACGAGCGAAAGAGATACGCCATAAATAGAGCAATCAATCCAATGGCTAATGTCAACGATAGGATAAGGTTTTTCACTAAGTATTTTGTACCCTTTAGGAAGAGCAAAGCACTACCAGTCATATATACGTTGTAGCGTTCAATGGGAAACAACTTGGTGATGTTTTCTTGAAGCTTGCCTTCGATCTCTTCCATGCGCTCTGTGCTCACATCTTTCATGAAAGTGGTTATACGTGCGTTTTGGCCGGTGCTATCAACAAAGCTTTTTAACAAATCGCCATCGTTAGATGATTTACGAGCAACATCCATAATAAAGGTGTTCTCCTGCGACGTAGGAAGTTGATAATACTTCGGAATTCCGTTGTAAAAGGCCTGTTTCGAATACTTGATTAAGTTAACCACCGATACTGGCTTTGAGAGTTCTGGAATTTCCTCAATAACATCGCCAAGTTGGTCAATGCGCCTAAGAGTTGCCGGTTTCAAAACGCCTTTCGGACGTTTGGTGTCCACAACGATTTCCACAGGCATAATGCCATCGAATTCTGCTTCAAAAAATCGAATATCCTTGAAAAACTGCTCTTTTTTAGGCATGTCTTCGATAGGGCTACCTGAAATGTCAATTTGATAAATGCCAATAATACTTGTTACCAAAAGAATGATGGAAATTATGTAAATGGCGATTCTTTTTTCTCGTACCACCCGTACTGTCCAGTTTACGAAAGCATCGATCCAGCGCTTATTCAGATGTTTTAGATGCTTTGTTTTAGGGGGGTGTAGAAAGCTGTACACTATTGGTATAATCAGCAGTGATAAAATGAAAATTCCAATAATATTTAGGGAAGCGACAATACCGAATTCTTTTAATAGTTTGCTATCTGTAACGATAAAGGTTGCAAAACCAGAAGCTGTGGTGACATTTGTCATTAAGGTAGCATTCCCGATCTTAGAGATGACCCGTTGCAGCGAAAGTGCTTGATTGCCGTGTTTTTTTATTTCTTGTTGGTATTTATTGATCAAGAAAATACAGTTTGGAATTCCAATAACGATTATCAATGGCGGTATCAAAGCTGTTAAAACCGTTATCTCATATTGTAGCAAACCTAAAATACCAAAGGCCCACATTACGCCAATAATCACTACTCCCATAGATATTAGAGTGGCCCGTAAACTTCTAAAGAAAAAGAAAAACAACAAGGAGGTAACGCCTAAGGCCGCTCCAATAAACCAGCTTATTTCATCAATGATGTTTTGCGAATTCTTTGTACGTATGTAAGGCATTCCTGAAATTCTGACATCAAGATTGGTTTCTTCCTCGAAGTCCTCCACCAAATTGGTCATATCTTGCAAAATGAAATCCTTCCGTACCGAAGTATTCACGATGTCTTTGTCAAGATACATCACTGTACGTAGTGTACCGCTGTTTTTATTGAATAGCAGACTTTCATAAAACGGAAGGTCATTAAATAGATGTTGTGTGATGCTATCAACTTCCGATTGTGTGTCGAGATTCTTTTGTATTAAAGGGCGAAGCACAAATTCTTGTTTGTCTTTATGCTTGATTAGTTCTTGAAGGTTGTCTGTGGAAACTACAAAATCAACTTCAGGGAAAGCGTCGAGCTGTTTACTCAGTTTGTTCCAACGGTTAAAATTTTTAGGAGAAAACAAAGCACTGTCTCTGATTGCGAAAACAACGGCATTACCTTCTTCACCAAATTGATTTAGAAAACTTTGGTATTCCAAATTTACAGGATGGTCATCGGGCAAAAGGTTGGCTTGAGAGCTAGAAAAACGCATGTTTTTCCATTGCATGCCCAAGAAGACTGTAAAAGCAGCAACGAGCAGTAAAATCAATACCCTATTACGAAGAATGATTCGAGCTGTTTTCGCCCAAAAGCCTTGTGTGAATTTTTTAGCCATTGCAGATTTACAGTTTGCAAAGGTAGAAAATGAACTGTTGTGTTCCTAGAATTGTAGCCTTGAAATAATTCTTAGAAAACCGCCTGAAAAACAAAGAGCGACCTTATTATAGGTCGCTCTTTGATATTTTTTTACAAGAGTCCTATACCTTCATTATCTCAGCTTCTTTATTGTCTAAGAAAGTATCTATTTTTTTGGTGTAGGAGTCCGTAAGGTCTTGCACATCGGTTTCGGCATTTTTCTTTAAGTCGTCAGAAGCATCATCCAAAGCTCGAATCTCTTTGTTGGCATCTTGTCTTGCTGTACGTACACTAACCTTGGCATCTTCGGCCTCGGCTTTTGCCTGTTTTACAAGATCACGCCGGCGTTCTTCAGTAAGTGGCGGTACATTGATAATTATCATATCGCCATTGTTCATGGGGTTGAAGCCTAGATTAGCGTTCATGATGGCTTTTTCGATTTCTTGCAACATTGCTTTTTCCCAGGGCTGTACAGAAATTGTTCTGGCATCGGGTGTATTGACATTGGCAACCTGCGATAAAGGCGTTTGAGAGCCATAGTAGTCAACTTTTACGTTCGATAACATCGATGGATTTGCCTTTCCCGCACGAATTTTCATAAATTCCTTTTCTAAGTGCAGCATAGCCGCATCCATACTTTCTTTGGCGGCCTCAAGTATAAAAGTAATTTCTTCGTTCATAATCTAAATTTTAATAGGTAGCTGACAGAAATTATGCCAAAATTATACATTTACAACTGTTCCGATATTTTGACCATCAACTATTTTCAATAAATTTCCTCTTGTATTCATATCAAAAACAACAATTGGCAGTTCGTTTTCTTGACTAAGTGTAAAGGCGGTAGTATCCATCACCTTTAATCCTTTAAGTAAAACATCAGCAAAAGAAATGCTATCAAATTTGGTCGCGGTTTTATCTTTTTCAGGGTCAGAAGTATAAATACCATCTACTCGAGTGCCCTTTAAAATAACATCAGCTTCGACCTCAATAGCTCTTAAAACAGCTGCTGAATCTGTTGTAAAATATGGATTTCCGGTACCGCCTCCAAAGATTACTACACGCCCTTTTTCCAAGTGACGCATTGCGCGTCTTCTAATAAACGGTTCAGCAACTTCGTTGATTTTAATGGCGGATTGTAACCTAGTCTGTACCCCTATATTTTCAAGGGCGCTTTGCAGGGCCAAACCATTAATAACAGTTGCAAGCATACCCATATGGTCACCTTGAACGCGATCCATTCCGGTTGCCGCACCGGCCAATCCTCTAAAGATGTTTCCACCGCCAATGACAATAGCTACTTGAATTCCTTTTTCAACAACTGCTTTGATCTCTTCAGCATATTCGGCAATTCGAAGCGGGTCGATGCCATATTGTTTTTCGCCCATAAGCGCTTCGCCGCTCAACTTCAAAAGTATTCTTTTGTACTGCATTCTTATGTTATTATTTCGAACAAAAATAGTCAAAAAAAGTTATGAAACGATTTTGGCCAACATCCGATAACCACCTTAATTATTTCCTAATATTAACAATTGAAAGTATTCTTTTTTATATTCTTGCAAAGCAATTTAGCAAAGGATGCTTTTTATCCATAGAAAATTAAAAAAAATGAAGAAAATAGCTATTGTATTTTTAGTGGGAGCGGTATTGTACGGATGTGGGTCTACCAAAGCTTTGGTAACTGCCGATAAAGCTCCAGTACTGGTAGATATTGATTTGGTAAATGTTGCTGACGACAAAGTGATGGTAAAGGTCGATCCAGGGGCATTTACTTCAGAAATGGTTTCTTTTTACATTCCGAAAACTGTTCCTGGTACGTATAGTACCGATAACTATGGAAAATATGTAGAAGGGTTTAAAGCCTTTGATTATGATGGTAATGAACTTTCAGTGTCAAAAGCAGATGACAATACTTGGAACATTTCCAATGGGCAACGATTAGATAAAGTAAGTTATTGGGTAAACGATACCTACGATAGCGAAGGTGAACAGGAAGAGGCTGTTTTCTCTCCGTCAGGAACCAATATTTTGGCAGGTGAAAACTTCGTGCTCAATCTACATGGGTTCGTTGGTTATTTTAAAGGATTAAAAGAAGTGCCATATACCTTAGTTATCAACAAGCCCGCAGATTTAGTCGCGACGACTTCATTGCCAAAAGGCATGATTGACAATACGGAAAATACCAAGGATTTCTTCTCCGCAGACCGCTATTTTGAGGTCATTGACAACCCCATTATGTATGGTAAACCGAATAGTGAAACTTTTCAAATCAATGATATTACGGTCACGCTCAGCGTCTATTCCCCTAACGGCACCTATACGGCAACCAGTTTGAAAGATCGCATGGAGAAGATGATGAGTGCTCAAAAGGCATTTTTAGGTGATATTGACGGAACAAAACAGTATTCTATTTTATTATATCTATCGGAAATGGGCGCGAACGATGCCAATGGATTTGGCGCTTTGGAGCATCACACTTCTACTGTAGTTGTGCTTCCGGAGGTAATGCAAAAAGAACGATTGGAGCAGGCTATGGTAGATGTCGTTTCACACGAGTTCTTTCACATTGTGACCCCCTTGAATGTTCATTCTAAAGAAATACAGTATTTCGATTTCAATGACCCGCAAATGTCTCAGCATCTTTGGATGTATGAAGGTACAACTGAATACTTTGCCAATCTTTTTCAAATTCAACAAGGTTTGATAGACGAAGCTGAGTTCTATAAGCGCGTAATGGGTAAAATCAGCAATGCAAAAGCGTATAATGACGCCATGTCTTTTACTGAAATGAGTAAAAATGTGTTGGAGGAACCTTATAAAGCGGAATATGCAAACGTATATGAGAAAGGCGCCTTGATCAATATGGCTTTAGACATCACCCTTAGAGAACTGAGTAATGGCGAGAAAGGAGTGCTTTGGTTGATGAAAGAACTTTCTAAGAAATATGGAGATATGACACCCTTTGAAGATGAGAAACTCATAGATGAGATCGTTGCCATGACCTATCCTGAAATACGTAGTTTCTTTGACACCCATGTGCTTGGTGATACGCCAATAGACTATAACGCCTACTTCGCCAAAGTAGGGCTTGCCTCAGGTAGTGTTGAGCAATCTTGTGGGCGCTTTTTTCTAGATCAGGAGGTTCCTTTTATTGATGCTGACCCCTCAAATGATAATGCTATATTCGTTCGCAAAGGTATTTCGCTGAGTAGCTTTTTGACCGATTTAGGAGCGCAAGGAGGCGATATCATCAAAAACATTAATGGTACTCCAGTGACTATGGAAGGCATTGGACCTATTCTGCAGCAGAGTTTTGTATGGCCTGCCGAACAAGAGGTTACCATGGTGGTGCAAAGAGGTGAAGAAGAGCTTACTTTAAAGGGAACTGCCGGTACTCCGGTAGTAATGGTCGAAAAAGTGACGGCTATTGAAGGTCTTACTGCTGCTCAAACAAAGCTTCGCGAGGCTTGGATGAAAGGATAGTAGCCGATTCGCCCTTAACTAGATTAAGAAAGCACCACTTTATAAGGGGTGCTTTTTTTGTATAAAAAAAGTACCTTAAGAAAAAATTGAAGGTTTTTTTGTAACCTTTTCTCGAATTGATAGTTTATCCTTTTGTAGACAGAAAAAACAAATGCAAGAACTGACCAACAACGCATTAATGCTAAAAGTGAAATCTGGTGATCTAGATAAACTCGGATTGTTGTACGAACGTCATAAAAAGAGGCTTTTCGGATTCTTTTACAATATGAATGGCAATGCTTCTTTGAGCGAAGATTTAGTGCAAAATGTATTTGAACGAATGTTAAAATACAAACACACCTTCACGGGTGAGGGCTCATTTTCTGCCTGGATGTTTCGAACAGCGCGCAATGTGAATTATGATTATTACCGAAAAAATAAAATGGCCTTTAAGCAAAACGAAGTCTCTACAATAGCGTATAAGCTTGAAGACACAGATTCTATTGAAAATACGATGCAGCAAAGAGACGATATATCAATACTTAACCGCGCCCTGCAAAAATTACCTCCTGAAAAAAAAGAGGTTTTGGTTTTGAGCAAATTAAAAGGGATGAAGTTTATCGAAATAGCTGCCATCTTAGGGTGTAGTGAAGGGGCAGCAAAAGTAAAGGCGCATCGGGCATTAAAAGATTTAAGAATGATTTTTCTACAATTGGAAACGCGATAGTTATGGAACAAGAAAAATTTGAAATGTGGATGATGGAGTACTTGTCTGGCGCGCTTGATGAAAGCCAACGAAATGATTTTGAAAATTACCTTCAAGAGCACCCACAGCACAAGGAGGAGTTTGAAGAAATGTCTGGTACTTGGATTGAAATAGACAAGATTCAGGTACCTGAACCTTCGGAAAGAATGGATGCTGCTTTTTTTAATATGTTACACACTGAAATAGAAAAGAAAGAAGATAAAAAACTGGGCTGGTATCAAGGCCTACAATCCTTTTTTAGTGCGATGCAAATGCCCCAATTGGCCTTTGGTGTACTCTTGCTAGCCATAGGTTTAGGTATCGGGTATGTATTGAAGACAAATCCTGTTCAAGCCCCTATTGAGTCGGTAGTGTCAACTCCAAATTCAGAGACTGAAGAAGTTAGGGAGCAATTGGTGCTAACCCTATTAGAACAAACATCCGCGAATAAAAGATTACAAGGGGCTAATGAGGCCGCCAAATTAAAAGATGCCAATGAGCTTATTATTAAGGCGCTCTTTACCACCTTGAACAATGATCCTAATATTAATGTGCGTTTGGTTGCCATTGAATCATTGGCAAAATATGTTGAAACGCCAGAGGTACGAATGGGACTTGTGAAATCAATAGCGTTGCAAGACTCCCCTTTGGTTCAAATAGCTCTGGCAGATTTGATGGTCACACTACAGGAGAAAACTTCTATAGAATCTATGAAGCAGCTATTAGAGCAACCTGATATCGACAATACAGTGAAACAGAAATTAGAAGAATCTATCAATCATATCATATAATAATCAAAAAACGAACAATCATGAAAACTGTTAAAATTACGATGTGGCTTTTCGCACTTTTATGTTGCCATCTGGTTACATCACAAAAATCTAATGAGACCATTTCTAAAGTACTTAACTTTTCTACCAAGTCTGATCAAAATAGGTTGGTGGTAAAAAACATCAACGGACCGATACGTGTTGAAGGCTATGATGGTAGCGCTATTAGATTAGAGGCAGAAAAAAGTATTTCGGCAAAACGAGAAAGTTATTTGGAAGAAGGTAAGCAAGAAATTAAAATCAAAATAGAGGAACTCAATAATCGAATTTATGTATATGTTGAAACGCCAAATAATAATTTTAATACGGCCTCAGGAAGGTATGAAAATAGCAGAAACAACCGATGGGTAAAACTGGATTATCGCTTTCACGTGAGTTTCACATTGAAGGTTCCCAAGTCTACTAGTGTTGAATTGGCAACGATGAACGATGGTGATATTTACGCTAAAGACGTTCAAGGCAATGAAATTATTGTAAACAATCTGAATGGGGCTATTACTTTAGAGAATATAGCGGGTAAGACTGATGTAAACGCACTGAATAAAGACATCAACATTACCTATTATAAAAACCCCAATGGCGACTCGAAATACCATTCGTTAAATGGTGATGTCAATGTCACTTTTCAAGAAAAACTAAACGCCGATGTCTCTTTCAAAAGCTTGAATGGAGATATGTATACGAATTACGATACAACCGCCTTAAAGCCCGAGTTGGTGAAAAGTAAATCAAAAAACGGAAAGGGAATTAAATATAATATGAGCGCGAACCAATCGTATCGAATTGGAAAAGGAGGGATTAGGCTTGATTTTAATCTTCTTAATGGAGACGCTACTTTAAAAAAATAAAATTATGAGAAATAGAACAATACAAATAGTCGGGTTTTTATTCTTTTTCCTCTCGTTAGGAAGTCTATTTGCCCAAACGGAGAGCGAATCAATTTCCATTCCGTTGAGCAATCCTGGGAAAGATGGTAAATTAAAAATAGGACTGCTTTATGGTTCAATAATGGTAGAAGCACATCAAGGGCAAGATGTTGTTGTAGAGACAAAAAGTAGCACAAAAACTAAACCTCCAAAAACAAAAGATGGTATGCGTAGAATTGGTGATACCTCTCTTGAATTTAGTGTGGAGGAATATGATAATAAGGTGACCGTTAGGTCAAAGAAGCAAAACAAAAGAGTAGATTTTATTATTAAGGTTCCCGAAAATTTCTCACTAGACCTTCGTGCTACCAACAACGGAAACATCAAGGTAGAAGGGGTAAGAGGAGAAATGGAAATCAGTAACCTTAATGGCGCCATTACTCTTACTAATATTGGAGGTTCGGTGATCGCTGATGCTTTAAATAAGGATATTGTGGTAAGCTTTACCAAGGGGTATGAGAAAAGTCCAATGGCTTTTACCAGTTTAAATGGTGATTTGGATGTTACATTTCCGAGTAACCTTGCGGCCAACATAAAGGCCAAGACTGATCAAGGTGAAATATATACAGATTACGAAATGGAAATGACTAGAAACCTAAGTAAGGATGAAAAGAAATCATCATCAGGGGTCTATAAGGTAACTGTTGATAAATGGGTAACCGGAACCATAAATGGTGGAGGGCCCGAACTACTTTTCAAAACCATGAACGGTGATATTATGATTAGGTCTAATTAGCGACCATTTCGACAACCTTAAAATGTACAATAGCGAAAGGCACTGTTTATAGCAGTGCCTTTTTGTATGTTGGCATCTGTAACAAATCAGGGTAAAACACGTCTATTCAATGATTTGCCACTTGATTTTCAACTATGGCCCTATCGTTATTTTCGCAGAAATAAACTTCAATGAAACTACTAGCCGATTTTGTCTTAGTATCAGGATTTGCTGTTGCCTTAGTTATATTGGTAATGTTGACCATTTCTAAAAGAAAGGAACTACCGCAGATTCTTTTGATGTTTATTTTGGGTCTCATTGCGATTATTTTCGTCACACTCTATGCCTCTTTACACAAGATAGCACCACTTTTCAATCTTGCCCATTTTTTTGAAGATGGTGCCCGTTTTATGCTTGGTCCGCTGGTATACATCTATATTAAGTCGATCTTTATCAAGGATAAAGGGCTAATCAAAAAGAATTTAGTTCATTTCTTGCCCTTCCTACTTTATTGGGGTTTTTTTACCGTTCCTAAAGTATATGGTTTGTATTTTGGTGAAGCTATTTTTGATTATCTAGAGTTTTTTCGCGGCACGGCTTACCTCGCAATCATAAAGGATATTTTCGTACTGCTGTATATCCTTTTATCAATACGATTGTTTTATGAATTTAAATTGGCGATGAAGTCGAACTACTCAAGTTTTACCAACACCAATTACGGATGGTTGCGAAAATTTTTAATCGGGCTACTTTTGGCTACTCTATTTGACCTTGGAGTAGGTATTTCCTATGCTGTTTATAAACCTTCCGTTGACTGGGATGTAGGCATTATTTCCGCGATGTTTTTAGTACTAGTTACTATTTATTTAGGATATCATGGGCTAAAACAATCCATGATTCATTTGCCAAGATTTATTATGGATAATGCGGAAGTTGAAAAGAACAGCAATGGACAAAGTGCCAAATTAAATTTGGCAAAAGAAGAACTAGACCAAATAAAGAATACACTAGATGATGTGCTTGCCAATGAAAAGCCTTATCTGCAACAAGAATTGACATTGAATGGATTGGCAGAACTTATAGGCACTTCTGATAAAAAACTATCTACCCTTCTAAATCACTCCTTAAATATTTCTTTTTATGATTTCATTAACCGATATCGCGTTGAAGAGGTAAAGGAAAAGTTGAAACTTGAGGAATACGAAAAGTATTCCCTTTTGGGTTTAGCATATACTTGTGGATTCAATTCTAAAAGTAGTTTTTACCGCTCGTTTAAAAAGGAGACAGGCATTTCTCCAACAACCTATAAGAAAGAAAAAAGCTCGTAATAGCGTCTCATAGATTCTAATGAGACCCCTATACAATGCCTGAAGCGTATGTTGCTTTTGAAAAGCTTCTTAAATACCATAAAAACTTTGAATGATTACCATAAATACGTCCCGTTTCTTTTCGTGGGACGCTTACAAAGATCCTTTATGTTAAATTTCCAATTGGAATTATAATCTATTCCAACACTAAGAAATATGAAACAAACCACTTTTGTTCTTGGCTTACCCTAAGTTCCATTAAACAACCTGGCTAAATGCTAAAACTTATGAAGAATGGGCGGTTTAGGAAATGCAAAAATCATTCTTAAAAGGTGAACAGCCATGGAATGGATATACAATTTGCAGCAAAGATGTGCTTTGGTATCCTAACCTTTTAAGGATAGATAAGAATTTAGAAAACAATTTAATAGCACTATGCTTAAAGATAATTCAAAATTTAAGGCTTTTCTTTTCACTATTGGAATCTGCGCTGCCGTAGCAGGTTTGGCATTGATAATTTCGGGCAATCGGATGGGAGTATTTGGCTTTTTATCAGGGGTGTTTGTTGCTTATTTCGGATTTAAAAAGAACAATCAGCCTTACTAAAAAATATTTTTGGACCACAAATATGCCCAATAATGCCAAAGAATAAATTTTGGACACCCGATAGAATTGTAACCATTTTTGCAATTTCAATTAGCTTGTTTACTTTAATTGTCTTTGCGCGACAAACAAGTATTATTGAAAAGCAAAGTCGATTATCGGTTATGCCCTACCTGAATATGGAAACCGGCTATAATCCCGAAGAGGACTTTATTACGCTTACCCTGAACAACTATGGGGTCGGGCCAGCCGTCATTGAAGAGATGAAGATTTTCTTCGCGGGTAAAACCTACGAAATGGACTTTGCTGAATTCTTGCTAAACGATGCTTTTCAAAGCGATAGCGTAGCCGTTTTAGCAAGCGCAAGTATTGATAAGGGCTTAGCGATTCCGGCTGGTGCAGAGCGTATGGCAGTCAAATTTGGGGGGTCTGGAGACCGATATATCAAAACCGAGAAGTTTTTGCGAAAACTCGAAAGAAATGAATTTGATTATGAAATCATTTATAGCTCGATATACGATGACAGGTGGCGTATTCGAAGAATAGATGACATTCCAGAAGAGCTGTAATGCAAAAAAAATAGTTATTGAACATAGCGTTCTGAGTGTGATTAATTTCAAATTATAAACCATATGAATTCACAAAGAATAACCAACGTATTGCTATTTGCTTCATTGTTTGTTGTATGCGGTGTTGTATTTGCTCAAAAAGACTCAAATAGTGCGGCCATAACGATCGAAAAAGAGGTATTGCTTTCAGATGTTGATTTTCTAAAAAGGAACTTAGAATTAGGACAGCCCGGCCTTTACAATTATACGACTAAAGAGGAGATTGATGCCTTTTTTGACGAAGTACGAAGCCGTATTACCGACAAGATGAGCAGTATTGATTTCTACCGATTGATTGCGCCATTGTCCAATCTTGTAAAAAACGGACATACCATTTTAGTGCCTTCATCTGAATGGGAAGATGAGGTCATAACAAATGCTAGTTTGTTACCCTTAGACCTCTATTTTTATAAAGATCAATTGTATGTTTTACATAATGTTTCTGATCAAACTGAACTAGCTGCAGGTTCCCTATTGAAATCTATAAATGGCAAGCCTGCCATGGAAATTTTTAACCATATGGTCGACCGCTGGTTCAAAGATGGGCATAACCAGACTCGACCACGCGAAATTGTGGAAGAGGAATATCGCTTGCTCTACACACACTTTTTTGGAGACGCTGAGCAATATGAGCTGGCAATAGTTAGCCCAGAAGGGGAAGATTTAATTTTCGAAGTAAAAGGTATACAGGAACCGGAATTCAAAAAAAGGCTGACAGAACGTTTCAATATCGAATACGTTCCTTGGTGGCGACGAGCACCAGAACCCTTATCTTTTAAGATAATGAATGAAACGGCCTATCTCAAGGTAACTCAATTTAGCAATGGTACCAAAAGTAAGGATGGACGACGCTTTACAAAATTCATTAAAAGTTCTTTTAAAACCATAAAAGACAAAGGTGTCGATAACTTGATCCTAGATTTAAGAGGTAATCAGGGAGGTAATGTAAAGCCACAGTTAGAGCTATTAAGACACCTTATTAACGAGCCTTTTCATTTGTATAGCGAAGTTTTTGCGAATTTACGTTCACTTCCCAATCCGGAGTATTATGAATTCGATCTTTTGTCGAGAACGGAATTTAAAAAGAATTTTTCTAGCGAAAAAGTCGATGGTGTTTACCCTATGAAAAGTCAACTCGGATTTGAAGAAAACCCGCAACAACCTTCAGAAAACCTTTTCCAGGGTAATTTATTTGTACTGATTGACGGATGGTCTTTTTCGGCAACGGGAGAGGTATGTGGTAAAATTAAAGAACATTTAAAAGATGCCGTTTTTGTTGGGGAGGAAACTGGGGGAAATCCAGTGACCAATATAAGCGGTATACAAACATTCTTGACCTTGCCCAACTCTAAAAATCGAATTCTTATTTGCTTAGTGAGTTATACTACTGATGTTTCTTTTAAAAATGATGGTCATGGAGTAGTTCCTAAACATTGGGTTCGAAATACTGTGGAACAGGAAATCAATAAGAAGGATAGTGTGCTTGATTTTACGCTTGAGTTAATAAACCGAGAATGAGTACCTACAAAGATGTTTAAAGCTACTTTTTGAACTACAAATTTAAATTCTGAACATAAAAAAACCGCCTTGCAAAATGCTCAGCGGTTTTTTAGAGTTAGCTTGATGTTAAAAATTATCCTAAGGCTACACGTTTGAAATCAGTGACTTTTAAAGAAGAATCAACTGATTGTACATATTGAGCAACACTTTGTTTACTGTCTTTGATAAAGGCTTGATTAACTAAAGTATTGTCTTTGAAAAAACGCTTTAGTTTTCCCTTTGCAATATTATCTAACATTGCTTCAGGTTTACCTTCTTGACGCAACTGATCTTTCGCGATTTCGATTTCTTTATCGATTACAGATTGGTCTACACCTTCTTCGTTCAATGCAACCGGATTCATTGCAGCTGCCTGCATGGCAACATCTTTAGCAGCGACGGCAGCCCCGTCAACAGCATCAGAGAGACCAACCAAAGTAGCAATCTTGTTTCCTGCGTGTATATAGCTTCCAACGAAAGGAGCATTTAATCTCTCAAACCCACCGATTTCGATTTTTTCACCGATCACACCAGTTTGTTCAGTAAGTTTTTCCTGCACAGTAATCCCATTAAAATCAGCGGCTAGAAAAGCGTCTTTGCTGTCAAAGTTCAAGGCTAAGTCTGCCATTTTATTAGCAAGGGCAACGAAACTATCGTTCTTAGCGACGAAATCAGTCTCACAATTCAAGGAGATAACCACTCCTGAATTGTTTTCTGTATTTACTTTGGCAATTGCAGCACCTTCAGATGAATCTCTATCGGCTCGTTTTGCAGCTACCTTTTGACCTTTTTTACGGAGTATTTCAATTGCTTTATCGAAATCGCCATCTGCTTCGACTAGGGCATTTTTGCAGTCCATCATTCCTGCGCCCGTTGTTTTTCTTAGTTTGTTTACTTCTGCGGCGGTAATTTTTGCCATAATTATTTTTTTAATTGCCATTCCCACCGAAATGGGAATATGTTTTTAATTTTCTATCGTTCTTGAAGTTTATTCAACCCCACCTTTAGCCTTATCTTGCCAAGCTTTTAATTCGTCCCATTTTTCGTCGGCAGCCATTTTCGCTTGTTTTGGCCAAGATGTAGTGTCTAAATGCGCTAATCTAGAACTAGCTTCTGTTAAGATCTCTTTCATCTTGTCAGCTTTAGCTTTGGCTACTTTCGCAAAAGTTTCAAGCCCGGCATTTGTTAAGGCTTCGGCGGCTTTCGGGCCAACCCCTTCTATTTTAGTTAAGTCATCACCTTTTGAAGCTTTCGCCTTTTTAGGGGCGGCCTCTTTCTTAGCTTCTTTTTTAGGTGCTTTCTCCTCAACTTCTTCTTTCGCTACGGCCACAGTTTCTTCAACCGCTGGTGCTTCTTCAACTTCAGGTTCGGCTTTTGTCTCAGCTTTGGCTTCAGTTTTTGGAGCCTCAACCTTTGGAGCCGCTGCCTTTACTTCTTCTTTACCTTCTTTCTCGCCCTGTTTTTCTGATTTACGTTCTGCTAAACCTTCTGCAATAGCATCAGTAACTTGGGTCATGATAATGTCAATTGATTTTGATGCATCATCGTTAGAAGGAATTAAGTAATCAACATCTCTTGGGTCTGAATTGGTGTCGACCATTGCAAAAATAGGAATGTTCAATTTTTGAGCTTCCTTAACGGCAATGTGCTCACGCATGGTATCAACAACAAATAAGGCACCTGGTAAACGCGTCATTTCAGAAATAGACCCTAAGTTCTTTTCTAATTTCTGACGCAAACGGTCAACTTGCAATCTTTCCTTTTTAGACAGCGTAAGGAAGGTACCATCCTTCTTCATTCTATCTATGGAAGCCATTTTTTTCACAGCTTTACGAATCGTCACAAAGTTGGTCAACATTCCACCCGGCCATCTTTCTGTAATGTAGGGCATGTTTACATTGGCTACTTTTTCAGCAACAATATCTTTTGCCTGTTTTTTGGTGGCTACAAAAAGAATTTTTCTTCCTGAAGCAGCAATTTTACTAAGGGCCTCATTGGCCTCATCTAGCTTTGCTACTGTTTTGTACAAATTGATAACATGAATTCCGTTGCGCTCCATGTAGATGTAGGGCGCCATGTTAGGATTCCACTTTCTGGTTAGGTGTCCGAAATGCACACCCGCTTCTAATAACTGTTTTACTTCGACTTTCGCCATTTTTAAATTTAGTTTACGTTCTTTTGAATTAGCAATGTTAGAGTGGTAATCGCGGTGACGATAGCCTCTATCATTTAGATGCTAAACTAACTTGCCCTGAACTCGAATCAGGGTCAATACCTAGGTCCAATTAGAATAGACTTTGGATTTTTAATTGTTTCCTGAATTTCAGAAAACTTTCAATGAACTTTGTTAATAAATATAAATAAAGGTGTCTCTGAAGAGACACCTGAAATCTTGAATTAACGCTTAGAGAACTGGAACTTCTTACGGGCTTTCTTCTGACCGAATTTCTTCCGTTCTACCATACGTGGGTCTCTGGTTAATAACCCTTCAGGTTTAAGTGTCAATCTGTTCTCAGCATCTATCTCGCACATCGCTCTTGACAATGCCAAACGAATGGCTTCAGCTTGACCGGTGATACCTCCTCCATAAACATTCACCTTTACATCATAGTTGCCTACGGTGTCAGTCAAAGTAAAGGGTTGATTTACCTTATATTGTAAAGTTGCTGTTGGGAAATATTCATTCAAATCTTTTGAATTGATAGTAATTTTTCCTTTTCCGTCGGAAAGATATACGCGTGCAACAGCTGTTTTTCTTCTTCCTATTTTATGAATCGTATCCATTATTTGAAATCGTTAAGGTTGATTGCAGTTGGTTTTTGAGCTTCCTGATCATGTTCAGAACCAACATATACTTTTAGGTTTCTAAAAAGGTCAGCACCTAATCTGTTTTTTGGAAGCATTCCTTTAACCGCTTTTTCAACTATTCGGCCTGGATTTTTTTCCAACAGTTCCTTAGCGGTAGTATACCGTTGCCCACCTGGGTAACCCGTATAACGTGAATAGGTTTTGTCATCCCATTTGTTACCAGAAAGGGTCACTTTCTCCGCATTAATTACAACAATATTATCTCCACAATCAACGTGCGGTGTATAATTAGGTTTGTGCTTTCCTCTTAATAATTTTGCTACTTTAGAGGCAAGGCGACCCAAGGCTTGACCTTCAGCATCAACCAATAGCCATTGCTTGTCAACAGTCTTTCGGTTTGCCGAAATAGTTTTGTAACTTAATGTATCCACTACTACTTTATTTAACGATTAAATACTTCAATCCCTATAAACGGGGTGCAAATGTACAACTATTAAGTTGAATTACAAATGCATATTTCTGATATTTTTTAGATTTTTTAGCGCTTTGGTTTAGCGCTCGGTTGGCTTTGTTTTTCTGAATAAAACTTGAAAACCTGCGTGATTACAAATAAGCGCTTCCTTGAGCTGTGTTATATTTGATTATCTTTAATCCAATTGAATTCAAAATTTGCAATAACGCTATGAAACGTATTGGTTATTTTTTACTACTATTCTCTTTTATTTTTGCTTCTTGTTCTTCAGATGATGGCCCTGCACAAGAGATTTCCATTGTGGGAACTTGGACGGCTACCTCATTCCTTACTTCACAATCATTTGATCTCGATGGAGACGGCCAAGAATCGAATGATATCATTGAAGAGTTAGATTGCTATATGTCTGTATTGACCTTTCGGGCAGATGGCACGTTTTCGTCCGCTACCTCTGATATTATTTTAGAAGCGGATGGCACAGGAAGTTGTGATTTGGTAGGGTCATCTGCTTCGGGCACCTATGTTTATGAGAATGGAAGGCTATCAACTATCAACAACGGTCAAAGTATAACATCTACCGTTGATCTTTCAGCTGATACCCTTGTATTAGGTGGTCAAGATCAGAACTTAGGCACTTTAACCATTACCTACTCAAGAAACTGATGTTCATTACTTTAAATAATTAATTAGGTACAATCTTAAAATATTAGATAGGTTTTTACGTTCAATGGGTAGGCAATTAAAAAGCAAAGTCTCATGAAACGCAACGTATTTATACTTATTCTAACCACAATACTTTTTATCTCTTGTTCAACAGATGAAAATGAACCAGCAAAGGTTGATCCAACAAGTGCCATCTTAGGCTCTTGGAGGGCGACAGAATTCAAGGCTGCCGATCCCAATAGTTCCAGCGTAAATTTAGGAGCTGAAATATTAGACAAACTAACGGCTGAGCAATGCTATATCATTACGTTTACATTTAACTCAGATATGACACTTACTGGTGAAAGTGGTGTAAACTACCTCCAAATCAATGCTACGGCTACCGGTTTAGATGTGCCATGTCCGACCCAAAGAGATACCCAGTCAAGTACATACACCTACGATGGTACCACCCTAACTACTGTTGATACAGATGGGGTGACCGTAATGGTTAAAGTTAGTATTGATGGTAATACCATGACGGCGGATGCCGGTGATTTGGATATTCCTAATTTTGACGGCGCAGGAGAAATCATTTTTGAGAAGTTTTAGAAAACCCTCTAGCATCAAGTAAGAGCCCTTTTGGATTTTCCAAAAGGGCTCTTACTTTCAATTTTTTATAGTAGTATGAACGCTTGACTAAGTGATATTAACTACTAATATTTTAACAACTACCTGGCTGTTACGCTAAAAACTAATTCGGGATTGTATTATATTTATTGAAGCATTAAGGTAACTTCATATTCATGATACAACTAGTGAGACGTTCTTTTAAAAAAAGTGCGCAGGTTTGCCTGATCTTGCTAGTAAGTTTTAGTTGTACCGATCCTGTAAAGCCAGAGTTTGACTTCGAAGAAGGTTTGATTTTTATTGAAGGTTTGGCATCAACCGTTGCCGGAAGTTCCTATACGAAAATCACAGTATCTGCCATTGAATTTGGAGTTTACAAAAATATAGATGTCAGTGATGCTAAAGTTGATTTTATAAATGTTTCTTCAAGAAGTGTGATGCCTTTGCAATGGAATGGCGAGCTATATATTCCATCGCAAGATTTTGCCGTTGCTTTGGGAGAGGAATGGCAAATAAAGGTGATTTTGCCTGATGGACGTGAATATCGATCCTTACCGGAACAGGCGACGAAACCTGTAGATATAGGTGCTTTAGAAACTTCTTATAATCCTGAACTTAGGTTCGACGTGGGTTTGAATCGCTTCATTCCTGGGCACAGGTTGTTGGTTTCATTTGAAGATCCATCCGATACGAAAAACTACTATTTTTGGCAATTTCGCACTTTTGAACGTATTGTAATTTGTAAGGTTTGTACAAATGGTTATTTCCGTGAAGAAATGTGTCAATCCTTTGATCCGGCAATCCCAGCCGACGAATTGCCTCCATACTACACGTATACATGTGAAGAGACCTGTTGGCAAATACGTTATGGTCAAAGCATAAACCTATTTGAAGATCAATTTACTAACGGAATTTCGACCAATCAATTTCCCGTTGGAGAAGTTTTCTTATTCTCAAAAAGAGATCTTTTAATAGAATTACAACAGTTTGCCCTGTCGCAATCGGCCTTTGATTATTATCAAACACTAAAAGATATTATTGATGATAATGCCGGTTTCAATGCACCTTTGCCTGCATCATTGGTTGGTAACCTATTCAACGTGAACGATAGCAACGAGTTTGTATTGGGAAGGTTTACCGTTACTGCGGCCTCAACGAAACATCTATTTTTAGAACGGGCAGCAATCGCTGAGCCGGCTCTTGAAACTATTTTGACCCTTTCGCCTGAAGGGTTTGGTTCCTTGGCGCCAGACCCCAAAATATTGCTAGCTACTTGTCAGGAAAGTAGGTATCGAACTGCCATTCGACCCGAAGGTTGGAAAGATTGAAAGTTCCTAAGGTCGGTAAGGAATAACTTACTATATTTAAATATAATTGCTTGATTTGTTTAGAAAAAAAACGATTTCTCCGGTAGTTCTCCTTTTAGCACTTTGCGGCTTACAGCTTAGCTGTACAGATGCGGTAACCCCAGAATTTCAATTTGAAGAAGGGTTGATTTTTGTCGAGAGTATAGCTTCAACATCAACTAAAGCCTCTTTTGTTACGATAAAAAGCTCGGCCATTGAATTTGGAGTGTACGTGGTAAATTTTGTCGAAGAAGCTTCAGTAGAATTCGAGAATGTAGCAACCGGTGAAGTAGTTGCTTTAATAGAAAACAGAAACTCCTATATACCCCCTGATGATTTTGTAGTGCGCTCGGGCGAAACCTGGAAATTGAACATTCAGCTCCCAAACGGGAAGAAAATAGAATCCTTACCTGAGTCCGTCTTGGATGTAGTACCTATTGATAACATTGCAGTGCGTTACGACCCTGAGTTGACGTTTCGTGAGATTTATGGTGGCAGGTTCGTGCCCGGTCACCAAGTGTCGATCAATTTCAGTGATCCTCCAGATTCGGAGAATTACTACTATTGGACATACAAGAGCTTTGAAAACCTAGATTATTGCGAGCAGTGTGTGGAAAGCATATGGAGAAACGGAGAATGCACACCAGTAGAAATAGCACGTTTTAGAAGCCGTTATTTTGACTATGCCTGTGACATAGATTGTTGGCGTATTCGTTTTCCTGAAAGCGTAGCTATTTACGACGATCGTTTTTCAAATGGTAGCGCTGTAACTGAATTACCAGTTGGTGATTTACTCCTGCATACCAAAGAGAATATGGTGGTTGAAGTGCAACAGTTTTCCATTACCCCTGCCGCTTATCAATATTATAAGGTGCTGAAAGATATAGTGGATAACAGCAGCGGACTAAATGCGCCGCCACCAGCTGCGCTGATTGGCAACCTATCTAACCCAGACAATGCCGAAGATTTTGTGTTTGGCCGTTTTACTGCCGCAGCCACGTCAACCGCCACAGCCTTTATCAATAGATCATTAATCGCGGAACAACCTTTGGAGTTCAGAAACCCAATCATTCTTGAACCTCAGATTGCCTCTCCATATCCCCCGCCGGCAACCGTGATTGCACCTTGTTCTGAAAACAGGGAACGAACTTCAAATGAGCCAGATGGTTGGCAAGAAGAATAGGTTCTATTGTACACTGGAATAATTTTTGATGCTTATGACCCAAATAATATCACAATGAATACCGGGAAGAAAGTACATAGCTATTGGGGGAAATGCACTTTGTTTATGGCGATTGCATTAACATTCCTTGGCAGTTGTACAGACCCTGTTACTCCCGAGTTTGAATTTCAAGAGGGGTTGATATTTGTAGAAGGTTTCATTTCGACAAGTCCGGGAGGTTCATTTGTTACGGTGAGCAAATCGGCCATTGAATTTGAGGTATATGTTGTGCGATTTCAAGGAGGGGCAACAGTAAGCTTTGAAAACATAGTTACAGGAGAATCGGTTTCATTGATAGAGGTTGAGGATGCATATACGCCCCCGGTTGATTTTAAGGCTAAGCCCGGTGAGGAGTGGAAACTCATTGTAAATTTACCGAATGGTGTTCGGTATGAGTCGTTTCCAGAAAAAGTATTAGAACCTGTAGCTATACGTGATATAGAAGTGAGATATGACAAGGAATTGGAGTTTAGGGAGATTTTTGGCGGTAAGTTTGTGCCTGGGCATGAGGTGTTTGTGTCGTTAGATGATCCAGTAGATAGAACGAATTATTACTATTGGACCTATCGTACTTATGAAAATTTAGATTTTTGTGAACGTTGTTATGCGGGTTATTACAGAGATAGTGAATGCATAAGTTTTCCATCGAATGTATCTGGAATACCGTATTACGATTATTTATGTGAAAGTGATTGTTGGCGCATTCGCTTTCCAGAAAGTATAGCAATCTATGACGATAAGTTTACGAATGGCCTTACCGTAAATGACATTTCCATCGGTAATTTGCTACTCTATACTAGAGAAAATATGGTGGTTGTTGTTCAGCAACTAGCTTTGACTCCAGAAGCCCATGAGTACTACAAAATATTAAAAGACCTAGTAGACAACAATAGTGGAATAAATGCACCTCCACCTGCAGGTTTGGTTGGTAATGTGTTCAACCCAGATGATGATGAAGATTTCGTTTTTGGACGTTTTACGGCGGCCGCTAGTACAGAAGCCTTTCTGTTTATTGATCGCTCTGAAATAACTGAAGAGCCTTTAGAAAATAGGGGAGTTAATTTATTTGAAAAAACAGATGACCCCGTTCCTCCACCAATAACAACAATAATAGAATGCTCCGAAAATAGATTCAGAACACCAATACCGCCTCCAGGGTGGATAGACCAATAATAACAAAACAAGACAAACATGATGAGGAAAGCGTATTTTTTTGTACTACTTATAATTTTAGGCTGTAGCAACATATGGGGTCAAGTGCAAGAGTACGGATTATCATTTGAAGTACTTGATCAAGTCAATGGACTCCCTCTTTACGATGCTCAAATTAGCATTACTCCCTGTGATTGTGGCGGTGTGGCAAATGACTCGGGGCGTTTCTCTATTTCTTTGCCAGCCGGTGTCTATACGGCCACCATCTCATTTATTGGCTATGAAGACCAAGTACAAACCATCAACTTAGATCAAAGTGTTGTGCTTAAAATTGAAATGGTTGAGGAGCAAGAACAGTTGTCTGAAGTAGTGGTACGGGCCAAAAATAGACTAAGTAATGTTGAAACCCCACAGATGGGGGTCTTAAATTTAGATGCCAAAGATCTGAAAAAGATACCAGCGGCGGTTGGTGAGTTTGATGTACTTAGAGGAATGACCCTGCTGGCTGGGGTAAATAACGCAGGAGAGATAAGTAACGGACTTTCAGTTCGAGGAGGTTCGTTAGATCAAAACCTTTTACTCTATGATTATGCACCTGTTTTTAACCCAACACACCTGTTTGGCCTCTTCTCTGTTTTTACGCCTGATATGATTTCTTCAGTGGACCTATATAGAGCCAATATTCCCGCACGTTATGGCGGTAGAATTACTTCGGTTCTAGATGTAAAAGTAAAAAACCCATTTGTTGAAAAGACAAAGTTTTCAGGTGGAGTAGGTTTGGTGTCTAGCAGGTTCAATTTAGAGACACCTTTAATCAGAGACAAATTGATGCTCAATATAGGGGGGCGAGCGGGTCTTACGGGCTTCCTGATTCCACTTTTTTCGGAACGCTTAAAGAATACGAAGGCAAACTTTTATGATAGCACCATGAAACTTTTGTACCTCCCAACAGCTAACGACCAGATTTCGCTTACGGCCTTTTACAGTAAAGATTTTTACCAATTGGATCTAGTGAGTCAAATAGAAAATATAAACGCAGAAAACAACCAGTATGATTTTCAAACCTTAAACGGCACGTTAAATTGGACACATACTTTTGGCGATGAGTCTAATCTTAGAAATATCATAGTGGCTAGTGACTATTCACCAAAAACCATTTTTCCAGAACGTGATAATGATAATGAAATACTGTATCAGGCACGCATCAACTACCTAAGTTTTATCTCAGAATATTCTAAAATAGTTTCAAATGATTTTGACTACTATGGAGGCATACAGGCTAATCAATACAAAATTGACCCGGGAGAGTTAGATCCGGGATCAGGCAATAGTATTTTACCTGTGGCATTAGAAACGGAGACCAGTTATGAAATGGCGGCATTTGGCAATGTCAATTGGAATCCCACAAAAAATCTGTCGTTGTCAGCAGGGCTCCGGTTCAATCATTTCGTATTTGTTGGGCCTTATACTGAGGCTACATTCGATGAATTTTCAGGAGATCTTTTAACCACTACTGAATTTGAAAAAGGAGATGCAGTAAAAACTTATAATAGTCTAGCACCGCGCCTAGGCGCAAACCTAAAGTTAGGTGAATATACCTCTTTAAAAGCTAGCTATGCGAAAACGAATCAATACCTGCAGAATATTTACAATACGACCACCCCTTTACCAACTTCTCGTTGGAAAACCTCCGACCCCAATATTGAACCTCAAAGCGCGGACACTTATGGTCTGGGCATTTACCATAATTTAAATGATGGTGAAATTGAGGTAGGCGTTGAAGGTTATTATCGTGCCTCTGAAAACAACCTCACCTACAAACCTGGGGCTGATTTTTTCTTGGAAGAATTCTTAGAGCGAGATGTAGTGCAAGCAGTGGGAGAGGCCTATGGAGTTGAAGTAAGTTTCAAGAAACCCAGAGGCAAACTTAATGGTTGGTTTAATTATACCTATTCAAGAAGTCTTTTGCGCTCGCAAAACGAAAAATTGGCCGATCGAGTCAATAATAATAAGTGGTATCCTTCAGATTTTGATCGCCCACATGTCTTTAATGGTACCATAAATTTCGAGGGAGATAAATGGAATACTTGGAGTTTTAATTTTACCGCACAAAGTGGGAGGCCATACACTGTAGCGAATAGCGTGTTTTCAATAGAAGATATCAATGTTCCCATATTTATAGAGCGAAATAACGCAAGGCTGAGACCGTATCACCGTTTAGATTTTTCATGGAAGGTAAAATATGGGAGGAACCCGAACCGAAAGTGGAAAGGCGACTGGACGTTTACCATCTATAATCTATACAGTAGACGAAACCCCTTTAATTTGTATTATTCACAACGTCAGGGAGCCGTTGACTCGGAAGTGTTTCTAGGCAGCCCACTCGGCACCTATGAGCTTTCTGTATTGAATAGTCCGCTGTTCGCTGTAACCTATAATTTTGTTTTTGACTAAAAAACGAACTTAATTTTTGTAAAACTTGGTCTGTATGTGCTGTTCCTCCGATTCGATTCTTGCCACATAAATACCAGCACCCAAATTCGGAACAGGAATGCTAACTGCATTATTACGAATAGCCCATTGGTGTTGGAGTACGGTATTTCCTGATATATCTGAAATAACAATAGTTGCTCGGCTGCTATTTTTTAAACCAAGTATGTTGACCACGTTCGTAGCTGGGTTCGGAAATACTTTTATTTTAGGTTTTGTAACCGTCGTTTCTGAGGAGGAAATCTTCTGAATCTCTGAAGTTTGAGCCGTCGCTGTACAGCAAAATAGCACAAATAGGATTAAAGCCAGGTTTTTCATCACATAGGGTTTGGTCTTTTTATAACGCAGTAGGGTAAAGCTTAGTACGTTGTAAATCACAAAAAAATGTTAGAAAATAAGCCTTTCAATGGGCCTCAAGCCAATTTGAGCCTACCCCTAGTTCTACATCTAAGGGAACAGAAAGTTTATAGGCACTCTCCATTTCAGATTTTACCATGGCTTTGAGTTGGTCCATTTCAGGATTGTACACGTCAAAAACCAATTCATCATGCACTTGTAAGAGCATTTTTGATTTATAGTTGTCTTCAGAAAGTTTCTTATGAATATTGATCATGGCTATCTTTATGATATCGGCCGCACTGCCTTGAATAGGAGCATTGACCGCATTTCGTTCGGCAGCTCCACGAACAATGGCATTGCTACCATTGATGTTTTTTAAGTACCGACGTCTGCCTAAAACCGTTTGCACATAGCCATTGTCGCGGGCAAAATCTACCTGTTCACCCATATAATTTCTAAGTTTCGGATAGGTTTTATAGTAGGTTTCGATGAGCTCTTTGGCCTCCGAACGCGAGAGCTCGGTTTGATTGCTCAAACCAAAAGCCGAGACGCCGTAGATGATTCCGAAATTGACGGTTTTGGCATTACTGCGCTGTTCGCGAGTAACCTCCTCCAAGGGAACATTAAAAACCCGTGCGGCTGTTGAAGCATGAATATCCTCTCCGTTTTTGAAGGCCTCTATCATCGTGGTTTCCTCACTCAAAGCTGCAATGATTCGCAATTCTATTTGAGAGTAATCTGCCGCTAGCAAGGTATATTTTTCATCCCGTGGCACAAAAGCTTTTCGTACTTCTCGACCGCGCTCAGTTCGAATCGGAATGTTTTGTAGGTTCGGATTGTTGCTGCTTAATCTTCCGGTAGCCGCTACAGTTTGCATATAATCGGTATGTACCCTGCCGGTACTTTCATCTACCTGTAATGGTAGCGCATCAACATAGGTGCTTTTCAATTTAGACAAGCCTCTGTAATCTAAAACATTTTGTATTATTTCATGGTCTTTGGCCAAGTAAGAAAGCACATCTTCCGCGGTTGAATATTGCCCAGTTTTTGTCTTTTTAGGTTTGTCGACCAATTTCATTTTATCAAAAAGAATTTCTCCCAATTGCTTTGGTGAACCTATATTAAACTCCACGCCTGCAGCGTTGTAGATCTTCTTTTCCAAGGAGGCAATGTCACTATTGAGCTCTTCAGAAAGTGAATTTAAAAAGGTTTTATCTAGATTGATTCCCTCTAACTCCATGTCTGCTAAAACATGCAATAAGGGAATCTCTATATTGTTGAACAAGTCTTCCGTCTTGGCTTCCTTTAATTCTGGTCTAAAATGCTCGGCCAGTTGTAAGGTGATGTCGGCATCCTCCACCGCGTATTCGGTTTGTTTCTCTAAGGGAACGTCTCGCATTGATAGTTGGTTCTTTCCTTTTTTGCCAATCAGTTCGGTAATTGAAACGGGGGTATAGTTAAGATAGGTTTCCGCTAATACATCCATATTATGTCGCATGTCGGGGTTGATCAAATAATGGGCCAACATGGTGTCGAAGAACTTGCCCTTTACTTTAACATTGTACTTGTGCAGCACTTTGATATCGTATTTGAGGTTCTGACCAATCTTTTCGATTTCTTCAGCTTCAAAAAACGGACGCAGTAGTTCGACGATTTCCTGTGCTTCGTTTTTGTCTTCCGGAAAGGGGATGTAAAATCCTTTTGTTGCTTCCCAAGAAAAAGCAATCCCTACCAATTCAGCAGTCAACGGATTGATTCCGGTTGTCTCGGTATCGAAACAAACCGAAGTCTGTTTCATTAAATTTTGGATGAATAGTTTCATCGCCATACCTGGTGCGATACTTTGATACACATGAGGTGTATCAGCAATGGTTTTGCGACTATTGTAATCTTTGATGGTTCCAGCCGCCTCAGAGGGGTCGCCACCAAATAAGGAAAATTGCCCTCCGCCAGCCTCTTTTGCCTTTGCTTTAGGGGTTGGAGCACCTGAAGCTTCAGTTTGGCTTTGTTCTGCTTCGTCTAAAAATATTTTGATGAATTGTTCTCTCAATCTTCTAAACTCAAGCTCTTCGAAAATTTCTTGCACCTTGCCGCCGTCTGGCTCGCACATTTCGTAGTCTTTGGCATCAAAAGTCACATCAACATCAAGGCTAATTGTAGCGAGCTTTTTAGATAGCAAGCCTAGTTCGCTATTGGCTTCCACCTTCTCTTTCATCTTCCCTTTTAGTTTATCGGTATTCGCTAATAGGCCTTCCATAGAGCCAAACTCCTCTAGGAATTTTTTTGCTGTTTTATCTCCCACACCTGGTAAACCTGGAATATTATCACTTGCGTCGCCCATCATACCTAGATAGTCAATCACTTGTTCAGGGCGTTGTACACCAAAACGTTTTTGTATTTCGGGAATACCCCAAATTTCGATCCCATTGCCCATGCGCGCAGGGCGGTACATGAAAATGTTCTCTGAAACCAACTGCCCGAAATCTTTATCAGGGGTTACCATAAAAACTTTGTAGTCTTCTTTTTCGGCTTGCTTTGCCAGTGTGCCTATGATGTCATCTGCTTCCCAACCTTCTTTTACAACCACTGGAATGTGCATTGCCTTCAAAATATCTTGAATATAGGGTACGGCAATGCGAATCGCATCGGGAGTCTCATCGCGATTGGCCTTGTATTCTGGGAAAAGTTCTGTGCGTTCTGCGCTGCCACCTTTGTCAAAACAGACAGCCAAATGATCTGGTTTCTCACGTTTGATAACATCGAAGAGCGAATTCATAAAACCCATTATAGCCGAGGTATCCATTCCTTTTGAGTTGATTCTCGGGTTTTTGATTAAGGCGTAGTAGCCTCGGAATATCAATGCATATGCGTCAAGTAAAAAAAGTCGTTTTTGTTCTGCCATTGCCAAAAATTAAGAGTCCGAAGTTAAAAGTACGAAGTTTGTTTTGAAAGAAAAGTTTATTTCTCGTATTGTGCTATTGAGCGTGCCACTAGTTCATGTAAATGAGTCAATTTTACACTGTAGTTTTAATTATAGACCAAGGTTTTGCTTAACCGATTTTCTTGTTTCTTTTAAGGGGAAGTTGCCGAAGTAAAAGTTACCCATTCAAGAAAGACTCCGAAGGGTTATTTACATGCCCTTCGTCTGAATAGGTGCGATAGGTAAAGCCAGGTTGAATACAATAGCCGCCGGTTTCCCCTTGTTTATTGATGGCAATAAATCCGATTTGAAAATCGGTGCGGTCTTTATTTTTGGCCATGATACGTTTTACACCTTCTTCGCAGGCTTCTTGTGGCGACTTTCCTTGACGCATCAATTCCACGATTAAAAAACTACCCACTGTTCGAACCACCTCTTCACCAACGCCCGTTGCCGTTGCAGCTCCTATTTCGTTATCAACAAAAAGTCCGGCTCCAATAATGGGAGAGTCGCCAACACGCCCTGCATATTTATAACCCATGCCACTTGTAGTACAGGCACCCGAAATATCACCATTTTTATCAATTGCTAAAATACCTATGGTGTCGTGGTTTTCAATATTGATGATGGGCTTGTATTCTGAGGTTTTCTTCCATTCTACCCATTCTTTTTTTGATTGTTCGGTTAGAAGGTTTGTTTTTTTAAACCCTTGTTCGTAGGCGAATTTTTCGGCACCTTTTCCAGCAAGCATCACATGCGGTGTTTCTTCCATTACCTTTCGTGCCACAGAAACCGGACTGGCAATATTTTGCATACAGAGTACCGATCCGCAATTGCCATCTTTGTCCATTATGCATGCATCTAAGGTAACGTTGCCATCGCGATCGGGTCTGCCGCCTATACCCACGGTTTGATTATTTACATCGGCTTCCTCCACCATGGCTCCTTGCTGTACCGCATCTAATGAATTGCCGCCTTGTTCTAAAACATTCCAAGCTTTTGCCGTTGCATTTTCAAAGTTCCAAGTACAGATGGTTATAGGCCGAATGTTTTTTACCTGGTCGGCTGGAGCAGCTTTTGAATTTGATTCCTCCTTGCAGGAAGCCATTAAAGGAGCGGAAATCAGCCCGGCGGCGGCGGCACTTGAATTTTTTAGGAAGTTTCTTCTTTGCATCGGTTCAGGTTGTTTAAATTAGGAGTTTAAATATAAGGGATAGGTAATTCACCACCTAAATTATTAATGCAAGCTTAAATTTGTTCCTGATTCTTATTTTGAATCGAACTAGAGCTTGATCTTGAAGTAGTTTTATGCTAGTAGAAGTTTGTGCGAATTCGTTGCAATCAGCGCTTAACGCTGAAAAAGCTGGAGCTGACAGAATTGAACTCTGTTCAGAACTTGCTGTGGGCGGAATTACCCCTTCCTACGGTCTTTTAAAGGCAGTAAGCGAGAAAATTTCGATTCCGGTTCGGGTGTTGATTCGACCCCGAAGTGGTGATTTCACGTACTCTGATGAGGAGTTGAATATCATGAAAAGGGATATTGCATTCTGTAGTGAACTTGGTTTTGATGGAATTGTATCGGGTGTTTTGCATTCTAATTTTGTCATTGACGCAAATCGTAACATGGAGTTAATGGCGGTGGCAAGTAATCTGAAATTTACGTTTCATCGTGCTTTCGAATGGGTTCAAGATCCGTTTCGGGCGTTACAATGGCTAGAAGAATCTGGTGTAGATACCCTACTTACATCGGGGCAGCGGAAGACCGCAATCGAAGGAATGGAACTTCTTGTTGATCTTCAAGAGAAGGCATCGGGTACTACCATTATGCCTGGCTCCGGAATACATGCTGACAATGCTCGCCTTTTTAAGGAAAGAGGCTTCAAAGCCATACATTTGTCTGCATCTAGAATGCATCAAAATATACAGAATGAACCTAAATTCGGTCTGAATTCGCCGAGTATGTTGTCAGACGATTCGGTACCGATATCTAGTTTTGAAGCCATTCAAGAGGTTATAAAGGCCGTTAAATAAAACCTAATTGCGTTCTTCTGGAAATCAATTTAAAATACCTTTGCCAAAATTTTGCCTATGCTTCGTTGGATTATTTTTATAGCTTTCTATCTCCTTTTAGCATTTTATGCGTTGCAAGCGTTGAAAACAGCATCGCGATATCCTTGGGTGCATTGGAGCTTTATCATACTCACCTTGTTGGTCATTGGAAACTTCATTTTTCAATTTACTGTAGGTGAAGAGCCGGGCCGTGTTCTTAGTCGCCCGAAGAGCTACGCTTTTGGCTTTTTAATTGCCATGCTAGCGTTTCAAACAATTACCGTGCTCTTTCTTTTCTCTGAAGACATATTTCGCTTATTGGCGGCCGGCTATAAGAGAATTGCAGGCAGCGAAAAAGAGTTCAGCTTTGGCGAAAGAAGACGGTTTTTAAGTCTAATAGGTCTGGGTATTGCTGCTTTACCTTTTGGCGCTTTGTTATATGGTATGTACAAGGGCAAGTACAATTACAAGGTATTAAAATACACTATGGAATATGATGACCTGCCAGATGCTTTTGATGGGTATCAAATTACCCAAATATCAGATGTGCATAGCGGAAGTTTTGACAACCGTACGAAGATAGCATATGCCATTGATTTGATAAATCAACAAGAAAGTGATGTGCTTTTATTTACTGGCGATATGGTAAATAACAAGGCGGAAGAAATGTATCCTTGGAAGGAACTGTTTACTTCCCTTAAAGCAAAAGACGGGAAATATTCAGTTTTAGGAAATCACGATTATGGTGATTATGTTGAGTGGGATACGCCAGAAGAGAAGGCGACTAATCTACAAGATTTAAAGAATCTTCAAATAGAAATGGGTTTCGATCTGTTATTAAACGAAAGCCGCTATTTGGAAAAAGAAAATGCGCGTATTGCCTTAATTGGAGTAGAGAATTGGGGAAAAGGAGGATTTAAAAAAGCAGGAGACCTGCAAAAGGCAAAATCTAAGGTAAAAAAAGAAGATTTCAAGATCTTGATGAGTCATGATCCTAGCCATTGGGAAGAAGAGGTTGTTCCTGATGACTATCACTATCATTTGACCTTAAGTGGTCATACTCACGGTATGCAATTCGGAGTGGAAATTCCAGGTTGGATAAAGTGGAGTCCGGTAAAATGGCGTTACAAACAATGGGCGGGTATTTATGAAGAATTTGGGCAGTATATCAACGTAAATCGAGGATTTGGTTTTATTGGTTATCCTGGCAGGTTTGGAATTTGGCCAGAAATTACGGTGATAACCTTGAAAAAGAAATTCCCGGAGACTGTTTAAGAATTTGTGCTTAGCATATTCGAAACTGTTTCTTAACATGAATTTAACTCGTATTATACCCCAAAAACCTACAACTTCTCTAGGAATTTAACAATTTTTACTACTTTTGACGTGTAACCCAATGATATACATATGTCAAAATTTGGTGAGCTTATTGATTTAAAAGTTCCTGTATTATTAGATTTCTACGCAGATTGGAACGATCAGTCTACCGCTATGCATCCTGTTCTACGTGATGTTGCAGCTGCCCTAGGAGATAAAGGAAAGGTCATTAAAATAGATGTAGACAAGAATAAAGAACTTTCGAATGCCCTTCGTGTGAAAGGTCTTCCTACTTTGATGATCTACAAAAAAGGTGAAATGGTTTGGCGACAAAGCGGCGAACAAGATGCGAATACCTTAATTGGAATTCTCAACGAATACGTTTAGTAATAGACCTTAGATCGCAGCTCCTGATAGGCAGGGTAGGCGTTTAGATTCAAGCAACAATACTTTCAATAATTCTACATTTCACACCGAAGCATACTATTGGTTATATAGCCTATGGCATTGGCGACTTAAAGTGCTTTGAAATTAGACAACTGGTTTCGCTAGACTTCAAACGACAAAGCCTAATTTCCTTGCGGTACTAAAACTGAATCTCTAGTATCTTCTGTCGACTGCATACTTGTATCGGTAATCGGAACCGTATCTGTTAAGTCAGGATCCGATTCGTTCAAAGGAGCGCTTCCCTCGTCTATTTCTTCTTTATAGAAATGACTGAATTTATCAATATATTCATTAAAGATCAAAGTTTCTTTATCAACGAATTCGCGATCATTGTTTGCTATAAGAACATCGATATTTCTCCGATATCCTTCCATATCGCTTATGATATCATCAATTTTATCATATTGTTGATCTAAATCAGTATTTGCAGCATAATCAAGGCGTTCTTGATATTTCGTTTTCAAACGTTCAAACAATGCTCTGGCCTTAGAAGTTTCACCTACTTTATAATAGCCATCAACAAAAGGTTCTACTAAGGTGTAATACCCAAATTGATCGATGGGCATATTGGTCATTGAAATAGTAATAACCTCTTTCGCCTTTTCGATCTTACCTTCATTAATCAAGGCTTCCATCAAACGAGCAAGATTTCCTCTGAAAGTAACTCCTTGTATACGCGTTTGGGTGTCGTGATAAATATCTGGGTCGCCCGAATTGCCCCAATCCCAGTTTTTGACAATATCGTACATCAGATCGGTATCGATTCTTCCCATTTCAAAACCGTTGGGTCTCTCAGTTCTAATGGGAACCAGTTTGTAAGCCAATCCATCCAACTGCAGATAGTCTTTCATCCAAATAAATTCCGCATCATCGAAACTTCCTCCAGAGAAGTAAACGGGGCGTTTCCAATCGTTGTTGGCCATAATATCCAACATCATCATACTTTTTTTTGTAATGACATTCGGTAGTGTAATATCAATATAGTCTACTATTTTCGCAGTATCTTTTTGTTTGACCAATCCGCTTTCAAGCGCATTTTTCTTGTTTACTGGGATGCGCAATTTTCGGGTCGGGTAGTATACGTAGTTCAATATATCTTCAGAATAATCAGCGGTGTCGGCACCCATTTGTTCTAAAAAGTATTTGAACTTTGTCTGTGGTTGGTCGCCATCTACCCAATCTATAAATGCCTGAACGCTCCATCTACTTTCAGATACCTCTTTATTGAAAATTTGATCGGCATTTTGATGGTAGAGTACATCTCTATTGCCTGTGCGATATTTTTCATGTGCTATTTGTGACGGAATGGGGTCGCTTGTATAGGCTTTTCGCTTCATTTGATCCACATACCAATCTGTTTCAAAAAGGCTGGTACACACCACACGTACATCTGTGCGATATCCTTCAATTTCTTGCACGTACCATAATGGAAAAGTATCATTGTCGCCGATGGTAAAAATTATCGCGCCTGCGTCTTTTTGACAAGAGTCGAGATAGGCCTTTGCTGTAGATTGAGCAGTAAATTTGTTTGAACGGTCGTGATCGTCCCAATTCTGAAATGCCATCAAAAACGGTACCGCTAGCAAACATACCACAGTTATGGCTGGAGCCGCTATTTTGGCACTCAACAACTTTCTGACTTCATCGAAAAGACCATAAACTCCTAAACCTATCCAAAGCGCAAAAACATAGAAGGAGCCGACTAAGGAGTAATCGCGTTCTCGAGGTTGAAAGATGTAGGGGTTGGTGTAAAATTGAATGGCCAAGCCCGTAAACATAAAGAAAACAAACAGTACCCAAAATTGTTTGGGATTCTTAGAAATTTGAAATACCAATCCAATAATTCCCAAGAGAAGAGGTAGGAAGAAATAGGTATTTCTGCCTTTGTTATTTTCAATATCACTTGGCAGGTTTTCTTGACTGCCTAGCCGAATACTATCAATGAAATTGATGCCACTAATCCAGTTTCCATTTTCGTTATAGCGCCCTTGCACATCATTTTGCTTACCAGTAAAATTCCACATAAAATAACGCCAGTACATATAACTAAACTGGAATTCGACCATATATTTGATATTCTGCCAGAGGGTAGGAGGTTGCACCTCAATATATTCATCAAATCGCTTTAGGAAACTGATATACTGCTCGGCATCAATTTCACCATTGTCAAAGCCATCTTTCACCTGTCTTACGGCTTGGCGCAATTCATCATTTGAGCGGTTGACCTTAAAGTCTAGACGACCAAAATATCGCATATAGTTTTCGGCATGTTGTGTACTCCACATTCTAGGAAGTAAGCCTACATGCTCTGCGTTTGCACTTTGATCAGCATCCTTATAAAAGTTAACCACTATATATTTGCCCGATTTTTCATCACGTTCGTATTTTGGCGCCAAATCTTTTTTCTCACCTGCAGGTGCAAACAAATCGGAATAATACGCTCCATACACTGGGCTATCCACCCCGGGATATTGCTCACGATTATAATATGCTAAAAGTGAACGAGCGTCAGAAGGGTCGTTCTCGTTGATTACTACATTTGCATTGGCACGTATGGGTAGCATGATCCAGGAAGAAAATCCTAAAAACAAGAACATTAAACAAAGTACAATGGTATTGGCGATTTTATAGTCGTTTTTTCGCGTATAGCGTAACCCAAAATAAAAAGCGGCTATAAAAAGTAGGCCAATGATAATGGAACCTGAGTTGAACGGAAGCCCAATATTGTTAATAAAGAAAACTTCACCCCAGCCAAAAAGTTGGAGTACATAGGTCAAGGAAAATTTATACACCAACATTAAGATACCCACCACCGCAATATTCGCAAGTAAGAAATTCTTGACGGTTGTTTTCTTATAAGTTTTAAAGTAATAGAGCAGGCCAATAGAAGGTATGGCTAAAAAGCCCATAAACTGAATTCCGAAGGTCAATCCAACCACGAATGAAATCAGTACCAGCCATTTGTTTCCTCTTGGATTATCTAGGTTGTCAACCCATTTTAACCCTAACCACAATAGGGCAGCCATAATAAGGCTTGCCATGGCGTATACCTCGGTCTCAACTGCATTGAACCAAAAACTATCGGAAAACGTAAAGGCCAAACTACCAACAATTCCACTGCCCAAAACAGCTATGGCCTTGCTATTGGTGAATACATCCTTGTTGCTTATCAATTTTCGAGTTAGGTTGGTAATCGTCCAAAACATAAAAAGTATGGTAAAAGCACTTGACGCCCCAGAAACAAAGTTTACCATTCGAGCTACGAATAAATCATCACCAAAGGCGAACATGGCAAAAAATGCTCCGATCATCTGCATTAGCGGGGCTCCTGGGGGGTGCCCAACTTGTAACTTTGCCGAAGTAGAAATGTATTCACCAGCATCCCAAAAACTACTAGTGGGTTCGACGGTGATAAAATAAACGATGAAGGCAATAAAAAATACGGACCACCCTAGTATAGTGTCCCATTTTTCGAAGTTCTTTGAAAACATGCACGGTTTGATTAAACTATGGGCGAATTTAGGAATAAATATAGATATGCGACTTGTTTTTTGATAAACCTTTAACAATGAAAAAAGTACTGGTACCAGTACTAGTACTGCTTTTGTTTCAATAAAAGTACACGCCTGTTTAAGTGTTGCAAAGACCCTAATTTATAGAGATGTTATGGATTCTGTAACCAAAATGGCTCGTCACGCTGCATCAAAGTAGTGGAGCTAGTGGTGGAGCGACTTTTTTTGGATTATTGTTCCTAAAAATGTTTGTGCAAACCAAAGTTTGTTTTAAATTTGCACGCTCGATTGCTGAATTTATTTCAGTGTAGAGAGATTGGCCCATGGTGTAATTGGCAACACTCCGGTTTTTGGTACCGTCATTCAAGGTTCGAGTCCTTGTGGGCCAACTAAAATTCAATGAATCCTGATATCTTTTGATGTTAGGATTTTTTATTTGGAAATTTTAGTCATTCGGTAGCTCTCCTTCAATATCCATATCCTCCATAGAAATTCCGCCATCGGTTTCAGGATTTTCCAAAACTTCTGGTTCAGCGGTTTCTATGCCTCTAGAAACTTCAGAATGTTCATTTAAGGCATCTTCAGCTTCGTTCCGTAGCAGTACTTCTTCATCAATTTCATCGAGTAATGTACCCATCTTACGCTTGTCTTTGATCATTGCCCAAGTCATAACAAGGCTTGTAGCGATGATAACAAAAAGTAGAATTCCCGATTCGAAACCTGCTACTTCTGCTTGCGCAGGTATGGCGTAGAAAAGTAAAACTGTAATCAACCCTCTTGGGGCAATGAACAGTTGTGGCAACATGTCTTTTCCGATAAAAACCCGCAGAATAACCCATCGAATTGCATAAATGGAAGCGATAATCAAAACGCTGATTAAGGTAACCTTCAAGCTTAATAAGGATGATAATACAATGGTAATTCCAAAGATCACAAAGAAAAAAGTACGGACAATAAAGGCGGTTTCAAGCGTAATGATATGCAACTCGTGGTACATTTGGTGCATACGTTCCTCCTCTAAAAAGATTTTTGTCTTGCCGGGAAAGAAAAGGTTAATGTTCTTAATGATCAAACCGAATATCAAAATGATAATCAATGACGAAAGGTGCATCTGTTTGCCAATGGCGTAGAGCAATAGAAGAACGGCGATCAACAGAAAAAGTTTGGCCTGACTTTTTATACGTTGAAAAACTAGAATAATGGCGTAACTCGCTACCACAGCAATCACTATAGTTAGCACAAGGTTTATTGAAAAACCGACCACCCCTCCATCTTCTGCGGGGTTCAGTCCGCCAGCTAAAAAATAGAACATCATGATGCCGAAAATATCAGAGAAGGTACTTTCGTAAATATGGAATTCCTTTTTAAAATCCTCCAATCCTCCTACACTAGGAATGATAATCGCACTCGAGAGGATCGACAAGGGGGTAGCATATAACCAAGCAGATTGCATGGTCATACCATCTACTAGTTGATAGAGAATCAGGGCGGCAACCCATGCAGAACCTACAAGACCGATCAAAGCTATGGCCATAGATTTTAGAATGGGGATGGTCTTTTCCTTTTTGAGTTCTAATTCTAAAGCAGCTTCTAGCACGATCATAATCAATCCTACGGTACCTAAGATTTCTAGCGATCCTCCAAGAGTCTCCCCAAAATCAATATCTTCAGAAACAAAAAATCCGAGCCCGATATTGATAAGCACTCCCAAAACGATCAGCATAAGAACGGAAGGGATATTGGTCTTTTTTGAAATGCCATTAAACCAAAATGATAGTACGACGATGACTGAAGCCCCAATAATGAGGTTGTAGGAGGATAAAATTTCCATTGGTTATTCGGTTTTTGAAATTAGCGTATTGTGTCTCGCTTTATTAAAAATAGTATTTAATACGATATTATTGTGTGATGAAGTGAATATTTGATAAGGCAAGATCTTTTTTGCACCGAAAGTAAGTGCCTCTATAGAATTTGAGAAAAACAAAAATAAGTGTATATTTGCGCCACTGAAAGGATAGATTTTTTATTCATGAGGGGACATTAAGTCCTCTTTTTTATTTACGAGATTTTCTTTTCGAGAGCATAAAATGCAAGTGAAAAGAAACGAATCGAACAAATCCTGATGAGGATCAGGGTCTCTTGAAAATTGGTAAGACGTATGTTTAGGGAACAGGTAGAGACACTTTTGAATGATGCGCTTGAGGAAGATGGAAGTTTGTTTTTGATTGATTTCTCCATCTCTTTAGATAACAAAATTAAGGTGGTTTTAGATGGAGATGAAGGGGTTACAGTTCAAGATTGTATGAAAATCAGTCGTGCTATTGAGCACAATCTAGACCGCGAAGAGCAAGACTTTTCTTTAGAAGTTACTTCGGCAGGAGCAGCTTCGCCAATGATTTTGCCGCGTCAGTATAAAAAGAATATTGGCAGAAAGTTGGAGGTAAAGACGACCGAAGAAACCTTTGAAGGTAATTTGACGGTAGCAACTGACCATAATATTGTTTTAGAATGGAAAGCAAGGGAACCCAAACCCATAGGAAAAGGGAAGCATACAGTTCAGAAAAAGAAAGAAATTGATTTTTCTGAGATAAAAGAAGCAAAAGTTATACTTAAATTTTAATAGGAAACAGACCCATGGAAAATATTGCGTTAATTGAATCTTTCTCAGAATTTAAAGATGATAAATTCATAGATAGAGTAACGTTGATGGCGATTTTAGAAGATGTATTTCGAAACGCCTTAAAGAAGAAATTCGGATCTGATGATAACTTTGATATTATCATCAACCCAGACAAGGGTGATTTGGAAATATGGAGAAACCGTATTGTTGTTGAAGACGGCGAGGTTGAGGAACCTAATGAAGAAATTTCGCTTTCTGAAGCGCAAAAGATCGAGCCCGATTTTGAAGTCGGAGAAGATGTGTCGGAAGAAGTGAAGTTGATGGATTTAGGCAGAAGGGCGATTTTGGCCTTGCGTCAGAATTTAATTTCCAAAATTCACGAGCACGATAACACTACGATTTACAAGCAGTTTAAAGACCTTGAAGGTGAAATTTATACGGCTGAAGTACATCACATTCGTCATAAAGCCATTATTTTATTGGATGATGAGGGCAATGAGATTATCCTTCCGAAAGACAGACAAATACCTTCTGATTTCTTTAGAAAAGGAGATAATGTAAGAGGCATCATAGAAAGCGTAGAATTGAAAGGTAACAAGCCTGCCATAATCATGTCAAGGAGTTCTCCTAAGTTTTTGGAGCAATTGTTCTTTCAAGAAATTCCTGAGGTTTTCGATGGATTGATTAGCATTAAAAAGGCAGTGCGAATTCCTGGAGAGAAGGCGAAAGTCGCTGTTGATTCGTATGACGATCGTATCGATCCTGTCGGTGCTTGTGTGGGTATGAAAGGGTCTCGTATTCATGGTATCGTTCGCGAATTGGGCAATGAAAATATTGACGTAATCAACTGGACGAACAACCCACAACTTTTGGTTACAAGAGCTTTGAGTCCGGCGCGGGTTTCCTCGGTCAAATTAAACGATGAGAAAATGACCGCACAGGTGTATCTAAAACCTGAAGAAGTTTCCAAGGCAATTGGTAGAGGAGGTCATAATATTCGTTTGGCTGGTCAATTGACTGGCTATGAGATTGATGTATTCCGTGAGGGTGTAGAAGAAGATGTTGAGTTAACTGAGTTCTCAGATGAAATCGATGCTTGGATCATTGAAGAGTTCAAGAAAATAGGAATGGATACGGCAAGAAGTGTTTTAGAGCAAGATGTTGATGACCTTGTAAAAAGAACAGATCTTGAAGAAGAAACAATTACCGAAGTTGTACGTATACTAAAAGCAGAATTAGAAGAATAGCTATATATTAGCGGTATTATATAAGAAATTAAAAGAATAGGCAATTCGTATTTATGGCAGATAATGCAACAATAAGGCTTAACAAAGTTCTCAGAGAACTAAATATTTCATTGGATAGAGCGGTAGATTTTCTAGCGTCAAAAGGCCATGAAATAGAGGCGCGCCCTACCACCAAGATTTCCGACGAGGTACATCAGGTGTTATTGGACGAGTTCCAGACTGATATGAGCAAGAAAGTTGCATCTAAAGAAGTCGGCGAAGAAAAACGAAAGGAGAAGGAAGCCATACGTATTCAATTAGAGCAAGAACAGGAAGAGCGAAGGTTGGCCAGAGAGAAAAGAGCTGCAGCCTCCGAAGTGATTAAGGCAAAAGCTGAACTGAGTGGTCCTAAAACTGTAGGTAAGATAGACCTTGATCCTAAGAAAAAGGAAAAAGCAGTTGTAAAAACAGAAGCGCCAAAACCTGTTGAGAAGACAGTGCCGGAAAAGGCACAACCCGCAGAAGAAAAGGCGGTAAAGCCGAAAGAGGCAGAGAAGAAAGAAGCTGCTCCGGAAGTTGTTGAAGAAGCGACTGAGGATGCAAAAATCGCCACCCAGTACAAAAAGCTTTCCGGACCAAAAATTATGGGAGATAAAATAGATCTCACCAAATTTCAGAAGCCGAAGAAAAAGAAAGAAGAAGCAAAACCTTCTGCTAGCTCCGCTAATACAGATGCCAAGAAAAAAAGGAAACGTATAGTAAGCAATAAGCCCGGTTCAAATTCTGGCCGTGGAGCAGGTCAAAGAGGATCAGGTGCGGGTGGCCGTAAAGGAGGAGGACAACGCTTTGGCGCACCTAAGGTCGAGCCTTCAGAAGCTGATGTACAGAAACAAGTGCGAGAAACCCTAGAGAAACTTCAAGGGAAATCGAAAAAAGGAAAAGGCGCTAAGTATCGAAGAGATAAGCGCGATCAGCACCGTCAACAAATGGATGTTGATGCCGAATTACAGGAAATAGAAAGCAAAACACTGAAAGTAACCGAATTTGTTACTGCAAGTGAGGTGGCAACCATGATGGATGTCTCTACTACAGAGGTTATTTCGGCCTGTATGTCGCTAGGGCTCATGGTTACCATGAACCAACGATTAGATGCCGAAACTCTCTCAATCGTGGCCGATGAATTTGGATATGAAGTTGAGTTTGTTACAGCCGATATTGAGGAGAGTATCCAAGAAGAGGAAGATGCTCCAGAAGATTTGCAGCCAAGAGCTCCTATAGTTACGGTTATGGGGCATGTGGATCACGGTAAAACTTCGTTATTAGATTACATCCGTGAAGAAAATGTTATCGCAGGTGAGAGCGGTGGAATAACACAGCATATTGGTGCTTATGGGGTTACGCTACAAGATGGGCAAAAGATTGCTTTCCTAGATACACCGGGTCACGAGGCCTTTACGGCGATGCGTGCGCGTGGTGCTCAGGTTACAGATATAGCAATTATCGTTATTGCGGCAGATGATGATATTATGCCACAGACAAAGGAGGCGATAAGTCACGCTCAGGCGGCGGGAGTACCCATTGTTTTTGCGATAAATAAAATAGATAGACCAACGGCCAATCCAGATAAGATCAAGGAAGGTTTGGCGAATATGAATCTTTTGGTAGAAGATTGGGGAGGTAAAATTCAGTCGCATGACATTTCGGCTAAAACTGGAGATGGTGTAAAGGAATTGTTGGAAAAAGTATTGCTTGAAGCTGAATTGTTAGAGTTGAAGGCAAATCCAGATAAGCTGGCAAATGGTACTGTTGTAGAAGCCTTCCTAGACAAAGGAAAAGGGTATGTCTCTACGATTTTAGTACAGGCTGGAACCCTTAAAATTGGTGACTTTGTTCTTGCAGGAACCTGCAGTGGTAAGGTAAAGGCCATGCAAGATGAACGCGGAAAGATCATTATGGAAGCTGGCCCTTCTCAACCGATATCCATATTAGGTTTAGACGGGGCGCCTCAAGCGGGTGATAAGTTCAATGTGTTGGATGATGAGCGTGAGGCAAAGCAAATTGCCACAAGACGTTCACAATTACAACGCGAGCAATCGGTAAGAACACAACGTCATATTACGCTAGATGAAATTGGAAGGCGAATCGCATTGGGTGATTTTAAAGAATTGAACATTATTTTAAAAGGTGATGTAGACGGTTCTGTGGAGGCTCTTACAGATTCTTTCCAAAAACTGTCTACTGATGAAATACAGGTAAATATCATTCATAAAGCAGTAGGTCCGATAACGGAATCGGATGTGCTTTTAGCTTCAGCTTCTGACGCGGTTATTATAGGGTTTAATGTAAGGCCAATGGGTAACGCCAGGCAGGTAGCAGATAAGGAAGAAATTGATATCCGTATGTATTCTATTATTTATGATGCCATAAATGATTTGAAAGATGCCATGGAAGGAATGCTTTCCCCTGAAATGAAAGAGGAGATTACAGGTACGGCTGAAATACGTGAAACCTTCAAAATTTCCAAAGTCGGTACTATTGCCGGATGTATGGTAACCATAGGTAAGATCTTTAGAAATTCAGGTATTCGATTAATTCGTGATGGTGTTGTAATTTATACGGGTGAATTAACTTCGTTGAAACGTTTTAAAGACGATGTAAAAGAAGTTTCCAAAGGGTACGATTGCGGTTTGCAGATTAAAAACTACAATGATATCAAAGAGGGAGATATTGTTGAAGCCTTCCAAGAAGTTGCAGTCGCGAAGAAATTAAAATCCAAATAATTTCAAGAAAAACGAGTATATAAAAACGCTAAAAAACCCCTCCTTATTTAAGGAGGGGTTTTGTGTTTAGTAAAATAGGGTGGTAAAGCTCAGACGATACCATGGCGTATCAACCCTAACCTTAAAATAAATAAAGCGCTCAATTGAAACACAAAAAAAATCGAGCAATTAGCTCGATTTTTTTGGTTTTAACAACATTGCAGCCGGATACTTGCGCCGCACCTCCTGCAATTTTCGTTCCCCTTCTAACTTTGTTTTAAATCGACCCAATCTTACCCTGTAGGTAGGGGAGTCAAAATCAATTTTTGAAGATAAACCCGGGAAGTCAACTTCAACTTCTGATTTGATACGTTGGGCGGTGGCATGTGAGCCAAAACCGACTTGAATTCTGTAGTAATTTGCACTTTCATTTGACGATTTGTAAATGTCTAAAAGCGCTTCAATTTTTTCATCTTGTTCAATCTTTATTTCTCCTTTTTGTGCCTGAATATAGGAGATGGAAAATGCCAAAAATAGTATGTATAGGTGTGTTTTCATGGTTTTTGCTAAAAGTCTTGCAATAGCTACGTACAAAAGTAATTTTTTATCGTTCACAGTAACTAAATTTCTCTTTATTTAGAACAATTATAAATTATAAATTATCGATACGTTAAGATTTTCTAAATAAAGTCTGTGTCGTATTTTTGCATCCAATTTAGGAAGCGATAATTCCAACCTTTATTTTCTAGTATATAAATTATCGTGCCAAGATTTAGATTGAAATATTCTGTATATGAAAAAGGTTACTTACCGCAATCAAATTTCTAAAGTTTTAGGTATCAGTCTAGTAGTTTTTCTACTCTCTTCCATTTCACTTTTTGCACAAGACGAAGTTGCTGCTGTTGAAGCTGCTGCAACCGAAGATGCTTCTGGTGGTGATGCGGCAAAAGGAAAGGCGCTTTTTAATCAGAATTGTGCGGCCTGTCACGCATTAAACCGAAAAATGACTGGGCCGGCTTTGGCAAATGTAGAAGCTCGACTAGCTGAAGATGAAGGTTTAGATAGGGAATGGCTTAATGCTTGGATCAAGAATAGTCCGGGTATGATTAAATCGGGTGATTCGTATGCCAACAAGATTTATGCAGAATACAATCAAGCGGCAATGACCGCTTTCCCTACACTTTCCGATAGTGACATAAATGATATTTTAGCTTATACCGCAGCTCCGCCAACAACGGCGGCAGTCGTAGCCTCAACTGGTTCTGGTGATCAGGGTCAACCGGCATCTGGAGGCATTTCCAACGAAATAGTTTTGGGTGCCTTAGCTTTGGTATTTGGTTTATTGGTATTCATGCTAATGTCGGTCAATAAGACTTTGAGAAGGGTGATGGAGGCAAATGGAGTCGACCTTGAGAAGGAACATCCTAAGCGAATGCCGCTATGGAAGGCCTTTGCTAAAAATCAATTCTTGGTTTTGGTAACGGCAATTTTTCTTTTGTTGGCCAGTGGGTACTTTGCTTATGGCTGGATGATGCAAGTTGGCGTTGATCAAGGATATGCTCCAATTCAGCCCATTCATTATTCACACAAGATTCATGCGGGAGCTAACAAAATAGAGTGTAAGTATTGCCACTCTTCAGCGCGCAAATCAAAACATTCGGGTATTCCTTCTTTGAACGTTTGTATGAACTGCCATAAATCTATTTATGAGTATACCGGCACTACTGGTGAGGCGCCTTCAAAAGAAGATTTGGCGAATGGGTATACCAACGAATTCTATACCGGTGAAATCAAAAAATTATACGCCGCCGTTGGTTGGGATGAAGAAAACCAGAAATATACAGGCGAGAGTAAGCCGGTAGAATGGGTTCGTATTCACAACCTTCCAGACTTTGCATACTTTAATCACTCTCAACATGTTGAGGTTGGTCAGATTGAATGTCAGACCTGTCATGGTCCTGTTGAGGAAATGGAAATCATGTACCAGTATTCTCCATTAACCATGGGTTGGTGTGTAAACTGTCACAGAGAAACAAATGTGAAGGTTGAGGGTAACGAGTACTACGCTAAGATTCACGATGAACTTTCTAAGAAATACGGCGTTGAAACTTTGACTGCAGCGCAAATGGGCGGTTTGGAGTGTGGAAAGTGTCACTATTAATACAAACGAAAAGTAGCTAATTACAGATATACGTATGGCATCAAACAAAAAATATTGGAAAAGCGAGGCGGAGTTAAATCCCAACGATTCCATTGTTGAGGCGCTTAGACAGAATGAATTTGTTGAAGACATTCCTGTTGATGAGTTTTTGGGTGATAAAGAATCTTTAGAGTCCACCAATACTAATAGGAGAGACTTTTTAAAGTATGTCGGGTTTAGTACCGCAGCTGCATCTTTGGCTGCTTGTGAAGGGCCGGTCATAAAATCTATTCCTTATGTAGTTGCCCCAGAGAATATTGTTCCTGGTGTTGCAAATTATTATGCTACAACAATTGCTAATGGTTTTGATTTTGCCAGTATCTTAATTAAGACTCGTGAAGGAAGACCGATAAAAGTCGAGAACAATAAAGAGGCCAAAGCTGGTGGTGGTGCCAATGCACGTGTGCAAGCTTCTGTTTTATCTCTGTATGATAGTACAAGATTGCAAGGCCCAAAGTCTGGAGCTGGAGAAGATGTGGCTTGGGATGCTATTGATGCCGCGGTAAAATCAAAGTTGAGCTCCGGTAAGCAAATTGCGCTATTGACGCAAACATATGCTAGTCCGTCTACTTCTAGATTAATTGAAGAATTTAAAGCGGCATACCCAGCGGTAAATCATGTTGTCTATGATGCGATTTCTGAGGAGGCTGCCTTAACTGCTTTTGAAAATAGATATGGAGAACGCGCATTAGCAGATTATAATTTTGAGAATGCCGATATCATTGTTTCCTTTGGAGCTGATTTTCTTGGAGATTGGCAAGGTGGTGGTTATGATAGTGGATATTCTAAAGGACGTGTTCCGAAGAACGGAAAAATGTCGAAGCATGTTCAGTTTGAGGCCAATATGTCATTAACTGGTGCCAATGCCGATAAGCGCGTTCCTTTGTCGGCACAGTTTCAAAAAGTGGCGTTGGCCTATTTGTATGCGAAGTTGAATGGAACCAGTGCTGGTGGTGAGATTCCAGCGGATGCCCAAAATACTTTAGATAGCCTTATTACTCAAATTAGAAATAACAAAGGTGGAGCGGTTGTGGTTTCAGGTATTGATGATATCAACGTGCAGACTGTTGTTTTGGCAATCAATGAAATGTTAGGTAGTACAGCTTTTGACGCAAGTGAACCGCGATATACTAGACAAGGTAATATCAAGGCTGTTCAAGCGCTTATTGCTGATATGAAGGCTGGTAAAGTGGGAGCTTTGCTTATAGATGGTGTCAACCCGATGTATTCTTTGCCGAATGCGGCCGACTTCAAAACGGGTGTTGAGAATGTAGATCTTACCGTAACTTTCGCAACGAATTGGAATGAAACTGCGGAGGTATCTGACTATGCTGCCGCTTCAAACCACTATCTCGAGTCTTGGGGTGATGTGCAAATCAAAAAAGGACATTATAGCTTAATGCAACCTACGATCAAAGAATTGTTTGATACAAGGCAATTTCAGGCATCTGTTTTAAAATGGATGGGTAGCGATAAGAGCTATTACGATTTTATAAAAGAAACATGGAACACTTTTGTTTTAAATGGAAGTGATTTCAATAAAGCGGTTCACGATGGTGTTTTCGTCGCAGCTGCTTTAAATGATACCATGGAGGTGAGTGAACTTGCTGACCCCGTTATGATGGTCGCTGAAACCGATAAGGAGGACAGTGATATGACGACTGAAGGGGCTCAAATGGTAGCTCCATCTGTTTCCATTGCTTCTGCAGTACAAGGATTGGCAAATGCCACGGGCGCTGAGGGCATGGAACTCACCTTATATTCCAAAGTAGGAATGGGTGATGGCCAACAAGCCAACAACCCATGGTTGCAAGAATTCCCCGATCCTGTTACGCGAGTAGCTTGGGATAACTATGTAACAGTTTCCAAAGCGGATGCTGAAACTTTAGGTTTTGTCAATGAGAATGTTGCGAATGGCGGTTTAGATGGAAGCTATGCGAACCTAACGGTAAATGGGGCGACAGTGAACAATGTTCCAGTAATCATTCAGCCTGGTCAGGCAAAAGGTACTGTCGGACTATCTTTCGGTTACGGCAAGAAAACTGGAATGAAATCGGAAATGCAAACAGGGGTAAATGCCTTTGCTTTGTACCAAGATTTCAATAACATACAATCAGTCTCTATTGCGAAAGCAGAAGGGAATCATGAATTTGCCTGTGTTCAGTTGCACAAAACCATGATGGGTAGAGGAGATATCATCAAAGAAACTACTTTGGAAATCTTCAATACAAAAGAACATACGGAATGGAATCACGTTCCTCAGGTGTCTTTAAACCACCAAGAGGTGCCAGCTACTTCGGTTGATCTTTGGGATAGTTTCGACCGTTCTATTGGGCATCATTTCAATATGTCAATAGATCTTAACGCCTGTACCGGTTGTGGTGCTTGTGTGATCGCATGTCATGCTGAAAACAATGTTCCTGTAGTTGGTAAAGAAGAAGTGCGTAAATCTAGAGACATGCACTGGTTGCGTATTGATAGATACTACTCTTCTGAAGATAGCTTTGAAGCTGATAATACCAAGAAAGATGATTTTGACGGACTTTCAGGTGATAACGGTTCATTAGGAGGATTCGGTGAATTGGAAGATCCTGCTGCAAATCCACAGGTGTCTTTTCAACCGGTAATGTGTCAACATTGCAATCATGCACCTTGTGAAACAGTTTGCCCGGTAGCGGCAACATCTCATGGTCGACAGGGGCAGAACCAAATGGCATACAACAGATGTGTAGGTACGAGATATTGTGCGAACAACTGTCCGTATAAAGTACGTCGTTTCAACTGGTTCCTTTACAACAATAATGATGAGTTTGATTTCCATATGAACAATGATTTGGGCAAGATGGTGGTGAACCCTGATGTGAATGTTCGTTCGCGAGGGGTTATCGAAAAATGTTCGATGTGTATTCAAAAAACGCAGAAAACCATTCTTGATGCAAAACGAGATGGTCGTGAGGTTGTTGACGGTGAGTTCCAAACGGCTTGTTCATCCGCTTGTAATAACGGAGCGATTGTCTTTGGCGATATCAATGACAAGGACAGTAAAATTGCCGAGTTGAAAGAAAGTGATCGTATGTATCACTTGTTAGAAAGTGTGGGTACTAAACCCAACGTTTTCTACCACGTTAAAGTGAGAAATACAACAGAAGCATAACCAATACAGTAAAGTAAGTAACTATAATATAATTCTATGGCGTCGCATTACGAAGCACCTATACGAAAACCCTTAGTAATTGGAGACAAAGGATACCACGATGTAACCGTGGACATTGCCGCTCCGATCGAGGGTCGTGCCAACAAGCATTGGTGGATTGTTTTTTCCATTGCTTTGGCAGCATTTCTTTGGGGAGTTGGGTGTATAATCTATACCATTTCTACAGGAATTGGTACTTGGGGTCTTAATAAAACCGTAAACTGGGCCTGGGATATCACCAACTTCGTTTGGTGGGTAGGTATTGGACACGCGGGAACCTTGATTTCAGCGGTACTCTTGTTGTTCCGTCAGAAATGGAGAATGGCGATCAACCGTTCTGCTGAGGCGATGACTATTTTTTCGGTTATTCAGGCCGGATTGTTTCCAATTATACACATGGGTCGCCCCTGGCTGGCCTATTGGGTATTACCCATTCCAAACCAATTCGGATCTTTATGGGTGAACTTTAACTCGCCATTGCTTTGGGATGTATTTGCGATATCGACCTATCTTTCAGTTTCATTGGTATTCTGGTGGACAGGATTGTTACCTGATTTTGCCATGTTACGCGATAGGGCGATTTTACCTTTTCAAAAGAAAATTTATAGTTTATTAAGTTTCGGATGGAGTGGCCGAGCGAAAGACTGGCAACGTTTTGAAGAAGTATCATTGGTATTGGCCGGTTTAGCAACTCCACTTGTACTTTCTGTACACACCATTGTATCCTTTGACTTTGCTACCTCGGTAATTCCAGGATGGCATACTACAATCTTCCCACCATATTTTGTTGCTGGTGCGATTTTCTCTGGCTTTGCCATGGTAAATACCCTCTTGATTATCATGCGTAAAGTATGTCATTTAGAAGACTATATTACCGTTCAACATATCGAACTAATGAACATCGTAATCATGATTACAGGTTCTATAGTGGGTTGTGCCTATATCACCGAACTATTTATGGCTTGGTATTCTGGGGTTGAATATGAACAATATGCATTTTTGAATAGAGCAACCGGACCTTATTGGTGGGCCTACTGGGCGATGATGACCTGTAACGTATTCTCTCCTCAGTTTATGTGGTTCAAGAAATTGCGTACCAGTATCATGTTCTCTTTCTTTATTTCAATTGTAGTAAATATAGGAATGTGGTTTGAGCGATTCGTAATTATCGTTACCTCTTTACATAGAGATTATCTGCCATCATCTTGGACGATGTTCTCTCCTACCTTTGTTGATATCGGAATCTTCATTGGAACTATCGGCTTCTTCTTTGTATTGTTCTTACTCTATGCAAGAACCTTCCCGGTAATTGCGCAGGCGGAGGTGAAGTCTATTTTGAAATCTTCCGGTAGCAGATATAAGAAATTAAGAGATGCTGGTAAACCATTATATCAAATAGATGCCACGGCTCCAAAAATTTCCGAATCCTCAGCTACAAAGCATGAGGAAGTAACGGAAATTGTTGAAGAAGAGGAGGCATCGGTTGCAGATAATAAAGACGCCTCTAGTTTGTTGGCCACAATTGGAACATTTGACCCGACGACGGAAAAGGCTGATGATCTTAAAAAGGTAAAGGGTATTGGACCCAAAATGGAGCAGACCTTAAATCAGATCGGCATTTTTACTTTTGCTCAGGTAAGTCGAATGACCGGTAAGGAATATGATTTGTTAGATTCTATCACCGAAGCCTTCCCAGGTAGGGCGCAACGTGATGATTGGGCGGGTCAGGCAGCGAGATTGATGAACAATGGGCAGTAACAGAAAGCAGAAGTAAACTTCTGCCAACTAAATATAAATGACATAAGTTTCGAGTTGCTGTTTGTTCGAACTTGAGCTTAAGTTTAAAATTGAATTTGTAAATATGGCATCTAAAGTTTTACAGGCATATTATAATGATGATGACGTGCTCATGCATGCTGTTAAAAAGGTGAAGGCCGCCAAGCATCATATTGAGGAAGTTTATTGTCCGTTTCCAGTTCATGGTTTGGACAAAGCAATGGGCTTGGAGCCAACCAGAATAGCAATCACTTCGTTTATGTACGGTTGCGCGGGTCTTACCGTAGCTATTGTTATGATGAACTATATCATGATAGAAGATTGGCCTCAAGATATAGGAGGTAAGCCAAGTTTCAGCTATATAGAGAATATGCCGGCTTTCGTGCCCATTATGTTTGAGTTGACCGTATTTTTTGCCGCTCACTTAATGGTAATCACTTTTTATTTAAGAAGTAGGTTATGGCCGTTCAAAAAAGCAGAGAATCCAGATGTAAGAACAACAGATGACCATTTTGTTATGGAAATCGAAATTCACGATAACGAGGCTGAATTGAAAAAGTTGTTGTCAGACACTGGAGCTGTAGAAATTAATATATCAGAAAAAGACCTTCATTAATATGAACAGTTTTAAGAAAATAGGAATCGTATTTGGATTGCTTGCTGTTTTGGTTTCTTGCCAAGATAAAAGCAAGCCCAACTACCAATATATGCCTAACATGTACGAGCCTGTAGGTTATGAAACCTATAGCGAAGTGGGAATATTACCTGATGCGCAAGAAGCGATGGTTCCTCCTGCAAATACAATTCCTAGAGGATGGATGCCATATGGGTATGAAAACACTCCAGAAGGAAAGGAATTGGCTAGAGTGCAGTTAAGTCCGTTAGACTCTCTTCAAAGAGATGCGAACTTAGTGAAAGGAGCGGAATTGTACGACATTTACTGTGCAATATGTCACGGGCCAAAAGGTAAAGGACAGGGTACATTGGTAAAAAGAGAGAAAATTTTAGGGGTACCCAGCTATGATGATGCAGCCCGAAATATTACGGTAGGAACGAGTTTTCATACCATTCAATACGGATTGAATTCAATGGGTTCTTACGCCTCACAAATGAATACTGAAGAAATGTGGCAAGTTTCTGAGTATGTCATGCAATTGAAGCAAGACTTAACTAAATAATACATAGAGAATAAGATATGTACACGTTTTCGAACAAATTAAAAATAGGTTCCATCATCTTGATGGTTGTCGGTGCATTGGCTATGGGTTGGGGCTTTATGTCTGCTCCTTCCACAGTGGAGGAAGCCAAGACGATGGTGGCAAGCCACGGTGACGGTCATGGAGGTGATCACGGTGCTGAAGCAAAGGTTATTGACGAAGGCCACGGTTCTTACAAAGAAGAAGGTGGTCATGCAATGACAGAAGCGGAGCACGATGAGCACGTTTTTCACCAATTACAAAACAAACCTTGGGCGGCATTGTATGTTGCAGCTTTTTTCTTCTTTATGATCGCTCTTGGTGTATTGGCTTTTTATGCCATACAACGTGCCGCACAGGCAGGCTGGTCTCCATTATTGTTCAGAGTAATGGAAGGTATTACTGCGTATTTGGTTCCAGGTGGTATTATCGTTTTTGTCATTCTGGTATTCTCTGTACTCCACATGAATCACTTGTTTGTTTGGATGGATCCTGATGTGGTTGCTCAAGATGCGATTCTACAGGGCAAAAAAGGATATTTGAATCCGACTTTCTTTTTGGTTCGAGCCGCTATCTTCTTAGCAGGTTGGATCGGGTATCGCGAATATTCTAGAAGGCTATCGCTCGCACAAGATGAGTCAGATGACAATGCTAATTTTAAGTTGAACTTTAGAATATCTGCTGCCTTTTTGGTTTTCTATCTAATTTCAGAATCAATCATGTCTTGGGATTGGATCATGAGTGTAGACCCGCATTGGTTTAGCACCTTATTTGGATGGTATATCTTTGCCAGTATGTTTGTTTCAGGTATTACCGTGATAGCCATGGTAACGATTTACCTGAAATCAAAGGGCTATTTGGAAGAGGTAAATGACAGCCATATTCATGATTTGGCGAAGTTTATGTTCGGTATCAGTATTTTCTGGACTTACCTATGGTTCTCTCAATTCATGTTGATATGGTATGCAAACATTCCCGAGGAAGTTACCTACTATATTACGAGAATAGAAGATTACAATTTACCCTTCTTCGGTATGGTGGCAATGAATTTTTTGTTCCCCGTATTGCTATTGATGAATAGTGATTACAAACGACTGAATTGGTTCGTTGTAATGACAGGAATTGTAATTCTTGCCGGACATTATATGGATATTTTCAATGCAATCATGCCTTCAACCGTAGGTGATCAATGGTATATTGGTATACCTGAGATCGGGGCGATTATGTTCTTTGCAGGCCTGTTCATTTTCTGGATATTCAGAGCGTTAAGTACTGCACCCTTGCAACCGCAACGCAATCCGTTTATTGAAGAAAGTAGACATTTTCATTATTAATACGATTAAAGTATAACAGAAACAGATACGATGACGACAGTACTAACTTTAGCTGTTTTAGCACTAGTGGCAATTGCAATTTGGCAGATGACCAAAATATTTGAATTGTCGCAGCTTAAATCAGAGCAAGCGCAAATAGCCAACGATAACGATAACAAGAATAACGGTTACCTTTTATTCGCGTTTATGGTTTTCACTTACCTGATTACCATCTTTTGTTTTTGGAAGTATACAAAGTTCCTCTTACCGGAAGCTTCGTCTGCACATGGTGAGGAGTACGATTTCTTAATGTTGGTATCTTTTATCATTATTTTTATTGTGCAGTTTATCACCCAGTTTTTATTGCACTACTTTGGGTATAAGTACCGTGGAAAAAAGGAGAATAAGGCTCTTTTCTATGCCGACAATGACCGTTTAGAGTTTATCTGGACTATCATTCCAGTAATCGTTTTGGCCGGATTGATCCTTTGGGGTTTATATACATGGACAAACATTATGGATGTCAACGAGGAAGACGATCCACTAATCGTTGAGCTCTATGCACAACAATTTAATTGGACAGCTCGATATGGAGGCGCTGATAATGTTTTAGGGGGAGCCAATGTGAGAATGATCGATATTGACAAGGCCAACATTTTGGGCTTAGATGAGTCAGATAGCTACGCATCAGATGATATTATAGTTAAAGAATTACACTTGCCTGTTGGAAGAAAAGTAAACTTTAAAATGCGTTCACAAGATGTATTGCATTCTGCCTATATGCCTCATTTTAGGGCACAGATGAATTGTGTTCCGGGTATGACCACAGAGTTCTCGTTTACCCCGATTACTACCACGGCTGATATGAGAAATAACCCCGATGTTGTAGACAAGGTGAATCGAACGAATAAAATTAGAGCCGAAAGGGCAGCCAATGGTGAAGATAATGCCGATCCCTGGGAGTTTGATTATATTCTTCTATGCAATAAAATATGCGGAAAATCGCACTACAATATGCAGATGAAGATAATCGTGGAAACACAGGAGGAATATGACGCATGGATAAAGAGCCAGCAGACTTTTGGTCAAACGATGGCATCAGTACAATAATTAGGCTATAAAAGAAGATTAACATAAATAAAAGAATTTCGATTATGTCAGCAACAGCACATGCACAGGTAGAGGATCATGCTCATGACGATCACGGACATCATCATCATAAAGAGACTTTTGTAACTAAATATATCTTTAGTCAAGATCATAAAATGATTGCCAAACAGTATCTAATTACTGGTGTTTTGGTTATGGGTTTTATTGGGATAGCAATGTCCTTGTTATTCAGAATGCAGTTAGCCTGGCCAGCGGAGTCTTTCCCGATTTTTGAGTTCTTGCTTGGTGATTGGGCTCCCGAGGGAGTAATGGATGCCGATATGTATTTGGCATTGATTACGATGCACGGAACTATTATGGTGTTCTTTGTATTGACTGCAGGTCTTTCAGGTACCTTTAGTAACCTGCTAATTCCGCTGCAAATCGGTGCTCGCGATATGGCATCTGGTTTCTTGAACATGCTTTCTTTTTGGTTGTTTTTCCTGTCATGCGTAATTATGGTGATTTCGCTTTTTGTTGAGGCAGGGCCAGCAGCAGCTGGTTGGACAATTTATCCGCCGTTAAGCGCATTGCCGTCTGCACAACCAGGCTCTGGTTTGGGTATGACCTTATGGTTGGTCTCCATGGCGATATTTATAGCATCCTCTTTATTAGGGTCATTGAATTATATCGTAACGGTAATTAACTTGAGAACGAAAGGAATGTCAATGACGAGACTACCTTTGACCATCTGGGCTTTCTTTATTACTGCTATCATCGGAGTGATTTCATTCCCTGTACTTCTTTCTGCAGCTTTATTGTTGATAATGGATAGAAGTTTTGGAACTTCTTTCTTTTTGTCAGATATTTTTATTCAGGGTGAAGTATTGCATTATCAGGGTGGATCTCCTGTTTTATTTGAGCATCTGTTTTGGTTTTTAGGGCATCCTGAGGTGTATATTGTATTGTTACCTGCTTTGGGGATAACATCTGAAGTAATGTCGACGAACGCACGGAAACCTATTTTTGGATACCGAGCAATGGTTGCCTCCATTATGGCAATTGCATTCCTTTCGACAATTGTATGGGGTCACCATATGTTTATTTCAGGAATGAATCCGTTCCTTGGCTCCGTATTTACCTTTACCACGCTATTGATTGCTATTCCTTCTGCGGTAAAAGCCTTTAATTACATTACCACATTATGGAAAGGGAATTTGCAACTCAATCCGGCGATGCTATTTTCCATTGGTTTGGTGTCTACCTTCATCACTGGAGGATTGACCGGAATCATTCTAGGCGATAGCACCTTAGATATCAATGTTCATGATACTTATTTTGTTGTTGCACACTTTCATTTGGTAATGGGTATCTCTGCGCTCTATGGACTGTTTGCTGGGGTATATCATTGGTTCCCGAAAATGTTCGAAGGCAAAATGATGAATAAGAACTTAGGATATGTGCATTTCTGGGTAACCGCGGTCTGTGCCTACGGGGTTTTCTTCCCCATGCATTTTGTGGGTATGGCTGGTGTCCCTAGACGTTATTACGAAAATACCGCTTTTCCTATGTTTGACGAATTGACTGACGTACAGGTATTGATGACCGTCTTTGCTCTAATTGCCGGTGCTGCGCAGCTGTTATTCGTATACAACTTTGTAATAAGTATTTTCTATGGAAAGAAAGGTCCAAAGAACCCTTGGAAATCAAATACATTAGAGTGGACTGCCGAGGTGAAGCACATTCACGGAAACTGGGATGGACCCATTCCTCACGTACATCGTTGGGCTTACGATTATAGTAAGGTCGATGAGAACGGAGAATATATTATTCCTGGTCAAGATTTTGTACCTCAAACCGTTCCTTTACAAGACGATGAGGAAGAATTACAGCATTAAAGTATACTAGACTAACACAAAAAATTGCTCAACTTGTATAGTTGGGCATTTTTTTTGCTATTATTTTTCAATAAATGCATTTCACTTTTAAATCTTATATTTAGAACACCATCTATAAACCAAGAACGCTATTATGAAAAATATTGTTTTTATACTTTCCTTACTGCTATGTTTCCAAGCTTTTGCGCAACGTAAACCAAAGATAAAGGGTAATAAAAATGTGGTTGATGTAACGGAGAACTTACCCGCTTTCACTGCCATCGAGTTAAATGACGACCTAGACATCAACCTTGTAAAGGCAAATCAAGAAGGTTATGCCTTAACCATCGATGATAACTTAATTGATGTATTGAAATTCAGGGTGGATGATAGCACCTTGGTGATTAGTTCCTTTTACAAAATAACCAGCAAGAAGAAACTTGATATTACGATAAACTATTATGAAATTTCGAGTATCACCCTCCGAGACGGCAGAATACAGATGAAAGATGTTATTGAAACCGATGAGCTTACCATAAACACCTATGGTTCTTCAAAACTTCAGTTAAATGCCGATACCAACCTAACCAACCTTACTATGGAGGGCAACAGTTCGGGCGACCTAAGTTTCGAAAGCGATTCCTTAAACATAGTATTAAAAGATCGAATTGATGTAAGCATCTATTCGACAAGCGAACGAAACAACATTCAGATGAATTCAAATGCGAGTGCCAAAATGGAAGGTACTGCATATGCGTTAAGCGCAACTCTTTTCGATAATGCCAATCTGCGCGCTCGGAAATTGGAAGCTGAAGGGGTTGAAATTATCGCTGAAGGCTCACCCAGTGCCAGAGTCTATGCAAATACTGACTTTGAATTGACCTCTAAGGGTTCGTCAAAAACCTATCTAAGTGGCTCAGCAAAAATTGATATTCTCGAGTTTTTGGATACTTCGGAACTCCACAAGGAGAAGTAGTTATTGAGGGCATCGAGAATCGAGGTTATCGTTGTCTGCTCTAGGGTCGTTCAACGGCAATTAAGAATGCACAAATACAAAGGGGTCTCCACTGCGCTTGACCCAACCTAGTCTAGCAAATAGTTAAAATGGAAAAAGGCGCTTAAGCCAACTACGAAGCTATAGGGGCACTCATACAATGAGCAGGAATTCCCCACCCTTCGGTTAAAACTCCTATATGCGGTCTAAGCTCGGTGCATAAACGTTCTACACGTTGACGAATCGCTTTTGATTTCGTTCCTCCAATATAACCTTGTTCAAGATACCATTCCGAATCCTTACGAATATCATACAAGGCGTGAAGTGTGCCTAGTTTTGCGAATAGGTCCTTGTTTTTCCCTTCCGCCATGGTGTCGACAAAATCAAGAAACGTAGTGTAGGCCAATTCAGTCGCATAGGCCCTGCCCAAAGCAATTAAATGTGTTTGTACTTTCATAAAGGCCTGGTATGATGGCATTCCCTTTTTGATGTAACTACGTATTCGCATGGCCAAAGTGTAGGTCAATCTACGGGTGCGATAATCTAGGGCATGTTTATGAAACTTGGGGTTATACAAATGTGCCTTATCTACCTTGTTTGAATACAACGGATTTATCGTTGCAAGTTTATCGGTTAGCTGTGTGCTTAGTAATTTTAAGACTGCTGTAAACCCAGCACTATTGAATTCTGCTTTAAAATCAGAAAGAACGCCTTTAGCGGCCAATAATAAAAGAACGGTATTGTCACCCTCAAAAGTTGTAAAAATGTCCACATCACCCTTTAAATCGGCAATACGATTCTCAATAAGATAACCTTTGCCACCGCAGGCCTCGCGACATTCTTGAATGGTATCATTGGCGTACCAGGTTATTATCGATTTTAAGCCTGCTACCTGGGTTTCTACAATACGTTTGTCAGGTGTTCGTTCGTCACAGTAATCCTGCATCATCTTATCAAGGGTAATATGATACACATAGGCACTTGCCACCAAGGGTGTTAACCGCAATTGATGGGTTGGGTAGTCCATCAATAAGTCTTCTTGAATTTTTATGCTATCGTTGAATTGCCTTCTTTTTAAGGCGTGTTTAATTGCTACAGTCAAAGCCATTTTCGCCCCGCCTAAGCCCGCCCGAGCTACACATATACGACCCCCAACCAAGGTGCCCAACATGGTAAAAAAGCGTTTGTTGGGGTTTTTAATATCCGAATGGTACGAGCCATCTTCTCTTATATCTCCATATTTGTTCAAAAGATTTTCTCGGGGAACAGCGACTTGATTAAACCAAATCTTTCCATTGTCAACACCATTTAGACCCAATTTATACCCATTGTCTTCTATAATGACCCCTGGAAGTAACTCATGTTTTTCATCGCGTACGGGTACCAGTATCGCATGAACACCTTCATTCTTTCCGTCTACGATCAATTGCGCAAAGACAGATGCCATTTTTGAATGTAAGGCGTTGCCAATGTATTCTTTGTTATCGTTTTTACCGGGGGTGTGAATTATAATTTGGTCTGTTGCCTTGTCATAAGTGGCTGTAGTCTTGATACCACGTACGTTAGACCCATGACCCGTTTCCGTCATGGCAAAACAACCCAAAAGATGTGCTTTACCCGTGTTCATTAGGTATTTGTCATGGTGTTTTTGGGTTCCAAGTTTTTGAATACTCCCACCGAAGAGTCCGAATTGCACCCCGAACTTTATAGTCAGACTTCCATCTACATACATCATGTTTTCAAACATATAGGCATAGCCCTCCATGTCTTCGGTTCCGCCATAAGCTTCGGGGTAGGCCAGTGCTCCATACCCCTTATCGGCTAGGTGCTTTACCTGCTTCAAAACCACTTCTCTGAATTCCTCTTTGTTACGATGAACATTCCATCTAAATATGGGATCATTTAATGCGGAGCGAAATTCGTCAATGACCTTGGCGTGTTTTCCTTTTAAAATCACATCTATTTCGGAAGCATCATAATACTGAGAAGTAGTCTCATGTTCCACCTCCACATCGAACAAATGATTATAATGATTGGGCTGAATTCCCAGATTCACTTCAATGTGCTTTAGGGAGTCGTTAAAAGGGCATTCCTTAAAATAATTGCAGACTACATTTTGGCTAAAAGTGCTCAAAGGAAAGGTATTACTTTCTATCAGCTTTACACCAGAGTTGGCAACAATATGCTTCCAGCTTTTAAGCTCGCTATTTGCGGGCGGATTTTTCTTATCTAACCAAGAAAATAAGGTTCGCGATTCGTCTTTAGTCAAACTGATATCTTGTTCAATCGCTTTTTCCACTACATTTATTTCCGAGACAGACAGCAAATCATCGGACCAAATCACATAGAAAAAAGGAATGTATTGCAAAATTCCAGAGGAGTACGTTTTCTTTTCCATAGGCTGAAATTACGACTTTAGCCCGAAAATTGGAACAAAAAATCCCCAACACATTACGGTATTGGGGATTATCTTGTCAAAATGGAGTTTGCTAGGATTGTAACTCGTAATTATTTGGACCAGCTGCAACTATGGCTTGGCTTACGTCATCTTCAAATTGCTTGAAGTTTTTATTGAAAAGAGTAATCAACTTTCCTTTTACTACTTCATATTTTTCTTTATCCTCCCAAGTGTTTTGAGGTATCAGCACTTCCGATGGCACATTTGGACAACTTGTTGGAATCTCAAATCCGAAGGCCTCATCGGCTACAAATTCAGAATGATCAAAATCTTTGTTGTGAATAGCATCGATCATAGCCCGAGTATATTTCAATTTAATTCTCGAACCTGTACCATAGGCTCCACCTGTCCAACCGGTATTGACCAACCAGGCAGTAACATTATGATGTTTTATTTTATTTGCCAGTAGTTCTGCATATTTATTTGGATGCCACATCATGAATGCGGCTCCAAAACAAGCGCTAAATGTTGCCTCGGGCTCTGTTACCCCCATTTCAGTACCGGCAACTTTTGCGGTATACCCTGAAATGAAATGGTAACTGGCTTGTTCGGGAGTCAATTTACTTACGGGAGGTAATATTCCAAAAGCATCACAGGTCAAGAAGATGATATTTTTTGGATGGCCAGCTACACAAGGCCATTGTATATTCTTTATGAAATTTATCGGGTAGGATGCTCTGGTATTTTGAGTAATTGACACATCGGAATAGTCCACTTTTCTCGTATGTTCATCGTAGACTACATTCTCTAGAACGGTTCCAAATTTAATAGCATTAAAAATATCGGGCTCGTTTTCAGCGGAAAGGTCAATGGCCTTTGCGTAACACCCGCCTTCGATGTTGAAGGTTCCTTCGGCAGTCCAACAATGTTCATCATCACCTATTAATCTTCGCTTAGGATCTGCGCTTAAGGTTGTTTTTCCGGTTCCAGATAAGCCAAAAAGAATAGTTACATCATCTTTTTCACCAACATTGGCTGAACAATGCATGGGAAGCACGCCTTGCAACGGCATCAAATAGTTCATAACTGAGAAAATTCCTTTTTTCATTTCCCCAGCATATTCCGTACCCAGAATAACTATTTCCTTTCGTTCTAAATTTAAGTCAACACTGGTTTTGGAAGTCATTTCAGAGGTATACCGGTTTGCTGGAAATTGACCCGCATTAAAAATCACATAATCAGGTTCCCCGAAATTTGCCAATTCTTCTTCACTTGGCATAATCAGCATGTTCTGCATAAATAGTGCATGATAGGCCCGGGTACAAACAATTCTAGTCTTAATACGATACTTAGGATCCCATCCGGCAAAGGCATCCACTACATAGATATGATCGCAGACATTGAGGTAATCGAGCGCCCGCTCATGGTTGACCATAAATGTGTGTTCATCTAATCCAATATTGATGTCACCCCAATCAATATTCTTTTCCGAATCAGCGTGGCGAACAATTCGTTTGTCTTTTGGGCTACGACCTGTTTTGACGCCAGAATAGGTCATCAACGCACCCACATCTGAAATCGCTGTGCCCTTTTCCAATCGAAGTCCGAGCTCATATAAGACCGGAACGCTGGAGTTTCTGTATATTTTTTCGGTTTCTATACCGTACTTTCGCAGGTTGAATGCTTGTGCCATGTCGGTTCGTTTAAATTTGATAGTTGTTTAAGGACAACTAGTTTCGTCTCTAATTTTGTATAAAGGAGCAAATAATTATCTGTAAAAAGAATGACAATTATCATGCTTTCGGAAGTCGTCGCGAATAGCTTGAATTCCACCTCTTGATTTCACTATCTTTGTCTAGCAATGAATGAATACTTAGACCCATCTACAGACGGTTATTCTAATGAGGAACTCGATATCGAGAGAGCCTTAAGGCCTATTAGTTTTGATGACTTTACAGGCCAAGAACAAGTCTTGGAAAACTTAAAGGTATTTGTAGAAGCAGCAAACCAAAGAGGTGAGGCACTAGATCATACCTTATTTCATGGCCCGCCCGGCTTGGGGAAAACAACACTAGCGCACATACTTGCCAACGAATTGGGTGTGGGCATCAAAATTACTTCTGGGCCAGTTTTGGATAAGCCCGGTGACCTTGCCGGTTTACTGACCAATCTTGACGAACGCGATGTTCTTTTTATTGACGAAATTCATAGGTTAAGCCCTATAGTAGAAGAGTATTTATATTCTGCGATGGAAGACTATCGTATTGATATTATGATCGAAACGGGCCCTAATGCACGTTCGGTGCAAATCAATTTAAGTCCGTTTACATTAATTGGTGCAACAACCCGTTCAGGATTGTTAACGGCACCCATGCGTGCAAGATTTGGTATACAGAGCAGACTCCAATACTACGATACGGAATTACTTTCTACCATTGTACAGCGTAGTGCAGCTATATTGAAAGTGCCAATAACTAATGACGCCTCGATAGAGATAGCTGGTAGAAGTAGGGGAACACCTAGAATTTGCAATGCCCTTTTACGTCGTGTTCGTGACTTCGCCCAAATCAAAGGGAATGGAAATATTGATATGGAGATTTCCAAATTCAGTTTGAAGGCGTTGAATGTCGATGTTCATGGATTGGATGAAATGGATAATAGAATTCTCACCACACTAATTGACAAGTTTAAAGGCGGTCCCGTTGGCATTACAACGCTGGCCACCGCGGTTTCTGAAAGTGCCGAAACTATTGAGGAAGTATATGAGCCCTTCTTGATTCAGCAGGGTTTTATAATGCGTACACCAAGAGGAAGAGAGGTAACTGAATTGGCTTATAAACATTTGGGAAGAACCAAAGGAGGAACACAAGCTGGTCTTTTCTAAATGAAAAACTTCCCCACTGTTTCAACTTACCAAGTACTAAAGAATAGGAAAAGCATCCTGAAAAATCCGCTGCCGTTTCACCATCGGAACTTTGAAAGACTAGGAGATACGTTCAAAGTCAATATAGGCCCGAGTGGGGCTATACTCTTTACAAGAAGCCCAGAATATATTCGGCAGGTGTTACAGAAACAACACAAGAAATACCATAAATCTACTTTACAGACACGTGACTTGGCCAAATATATTGGCAAAGGTTTACTCACCTCAAACGGTGAGCATTGGCGTACGCATCGCAGAATGGTGCAGCCTGCATTCCATAAAAAGAAACTGGAGGTACTTTTGCATATTATGCATGCCGCTATTAGAAAAGAATTGGAACGCATTCAACCGAGCGAATCGAAAGATATGCTTCCGTTGATGGGCGACTTGGCGTTTCAGGTTGTTGCTCAGTCACTTTTCAGTAGAGACGATATACAGTCAGAAATGGAAGCATTAAAGCAGATTGCCGAAACCAACCAGAACATGTTGATTCGTGAAATGCGTCAACCTTTTATGAACTGGTGGTTTAAATTAAGTGGAGAGATCAAACGTCATTTGAGCTATTCGAAGCAAGCACGAGAGCTACTTGATACGATTATTCAAGAGCGTATAGTTTCTGCTAGTGAAAAAGACGATTTGCTTGATATGCTTTTGAAGGCAAGGTACGAAGATGGTACTTCGATGTCTAGACAGCAACTGATTGACGAGTTACTTATTTTGTTTACTGCGGGGCATGAAACCACAGCAAATGCATTGAGTTTTACCTTGTTTCTGTTGGCAAAGAATCAAAAACAACAACAAAAAGCTTTTAACAGTATAGCTCGAGTCGATTTGAATGGAAGTAACCTAATGGAGACACTTCCACAGCTTTCCTACATAAAACAATGTATAGAAGAAGGTATGCGATTGTATCCACCTGCCTATTATATTGACCGAATGTCGATTAAGGAAGACAAATTTGGTGATTATACTATTCCAAAAGACAGCATGATTTTGTTGGCAATTTATGAATTGCATCGCGATGCCACTTTTTGGGAAGCACCTGAGGAATTCCAACCTGAACGTTTTGATCCTTCAGTCAAAAAGGACTTTCAGGAATACTATTATCCTTTTGGCGCAGGGCCTCGAATGTGTGTGGGGAACAATTTTGCAATGTATGAGATGATTTTGGTGGTGGCCGAAATACTCAAAAAGTATGAATTAAATGCAGTTACTAAAGAGGTTGAAATCAACCCTTTGATAACCTTAAAACCTAAGGAAGTCATACTAAAATTTGCGCCGAGATAAGAAAAGCGAAGGAGCTACTACCACCTCGCCTTTCAATTATTTAACTACTAAGGTTATTTTAAAATCGCATTCTCATCAGAGAATTTTTTATAGCTGAAATAAATTGCAGTAACGGCAAAGGCGATAAGCGATACGAGCATTGCAGCATACATTCCCATATTAATAGTACCGGCCATAATCTCTTTGACTCCCAAGCCAATATTCAATACTGGAATAAACACAGTCGCCCATGTGAACTCAATACCCGGCATCAAGGCCATTACCAAAGGTATAATAATCAATATGATGATTGGAGAGGCTTTACTTTGTGCCTCCTTAAATGAAGTCGCCCCCGCAACCAAGGCAATGATAAGTCCGGCCAAGAATAGCGAGAAGGGAATAAGCAACAGCAGTATCATGGTAATTGATTGAAAGTTCAACATTTCACCTAAGGCCGATGTAAGCACTTCAGGTATACCCTCAATGAATTGTAATCCAAGTACCAAACCAATAAGATTCAATAAGGCAGGGATAAAACCAAGTAATGAAGCCACAACTGCTTTTCCCATAAGAACCTTGAATTTCGAAATAGGAAGTGATAATGTGGTTTCAATGGTTTTACGTTCTTTTTCTCCTGTAACCAAATCAATGGCAGCCAATAGACAACCTCCCCACATGGTCAAAATAAAGATATACGGTATAAAGCCCCCAACTCTTTTGCCTATGAGTTCTTTTTGCTCGCCAACTTCTATCACATTCTTTGTGAAGGGCGTCATTTTTTCAACTGGAATTTCCAATTGCGAAATTCTTTTTGATTTTAATTTGGTAGCGTATATATCCAACATCGAGTTCACACGGCCATTCACATTGTCCTTAGTGCCATTTCTATAGATTTTAATCTGACCGCTTCTCAAACTGTCCATTCGGGTCATCCAGTCTGCAGAAAATACCAAGGCAGTTTGAATGGTGTCATCATCGATAAGGGTTTTAAAGTCTATTGATTCATCATAGGTGGTGATCTGGTTTAAGGTATCTTTCAATACCAAACTTTTAAAGTCATCTGGTACATTTACCAAACCAATCTTAATGGATTTCTGTTGGTTGCTCTCTTGAATCATTTGGCTCACCTTAATACCGCCGAACATAAGAATGGGTATTAATAAAGTCGGTAAGACAATGGAGTTGATAATGGTTTTTCTATCTCTTAGAAGCTCGGTAAGCTCTTTCTTTATAATTAGTAGTAAGTCTTTCATGCTAAGCTTCTTTTACACGGTTAATGAATTCCTGGGTAAGGTTGTCAGCCTTCATATCACTTTTGAAATTGTCAAAAGAATCATTGTAGATTATTGACCCTTTATTGATAATGGCAAGATCATCGCATAACAGATCAACTTCACTCATAATATGCGAAGAGAAAATCACCGTCTTGTTATCCGCTTTCGATTCGCGTATTAAATCGATTATGCTGTCAGCGGTAATTACGTCAAGCCCAGAAGTTGGTTCATCAAAAATGAGCACTTCCGGATCATGAATCAAGGTACGTGCAATAGAAACTTTCTGTTTCATACCGGTACTCATCTGGCCCATTCGCTTTTTGCGAAACTCGTTGATACCCAATTTTTCAAAGAGGTACTCCTTACGTTCTTTCATTACAGCCTCGGGCAGTTTGTATACTTTACCAAAAAAATCTAAGGTTTCATCTGGGTTAAGGCGTTCGTAAAGTCCGGTGGAACCTGTTAGGAATCCGATTCTTTTTTTTACCTCGTCATTGCCTTGTGAGATGTCTACGCCGTCCACGATTGCAGACCCTGAGGTAGGGTTTATTATGCCAGCGATCATTCTTAGTGTAGTTGTTTTACCTGCTCCATTTGGCCCTAGAAGTGAAAAAATTCTTCCGGGTTTGCATTCGAAAGAAACTTCATTTACGGCCTTTACCGTAACGGTTTCCTTTTTAAAACCTTTTCCTGTTTTAGAAGTAAAGGATTTTGTTAGATTGTCTATTTGTATCATTTTTAGGTGGTTTCATTTCAGTACTTCTTGTTAGTTACAAAATTTTGAAAATGTTACAGTTTGACCTGTTTTTATTATCTTGAATTCAATTCCTCACTCTGTTACTTCTTTAAATTTTTGTAGGATGAAGCGAAAAGATATGGTGCATTTTTACGAGTTTGTGACAGATAATATATTGTTCAAGCAACTCGAGGTAGATAAGCTTCTTTTTGCGAATTACGATTGCCCTTTGTTAGGATCTCCCGTCGACTATTATGCGAACAGGAACTACTTCTGTTATATTTATGTTGGTGGTGGAAGATGGAAAACGCCAACAGATGAGTATACCTTGACGGCAGGTAGTGCCGCTTTCTTAAAAAAAGGGCCACATCGTGTCTATAAAATATTAAATGGAGATTTTTGTGCCTTGCTCGTTTTTGTGCCTGATGAATTTATTGCCTCGGTTATCAAGAATGATTGTGATTTGTCTATAAATTCTTCTGACATTCAACAAACTGATTGTGTTATTCCCTTGAATTTAGATAAAACCCTTAAGGATTATTTTGAAACTTTACTCAACTATTTTAAGTTAGAGAAAGCACCTTCCAAAAGCTTACTCAAGATAAAATTTAAAGAACTCATTATTAACGTTGCCACTGGCGGCTGCAACCCTAATGCTACTCATTATTTTAAAGAGGTGAGCCGCAGTAACAAAAAAGCGCTCAAACCCATTATGGAAGAACACTTTATTTTCAATTTGAAACTCAAAGAGTTTGCCAAGTTAAGCGGAAGGAGTTTGGCTTCTTTTAATAGAGACTTCATCAAACTTTATAACACTACTCCGGGCAAATGGTTAAAGAAGAAAAGGCTAGAACACGGGCTATTTCTGCTAGAAACTACAGATTTAAACATTAACGAAATCGCCTTAGATATAGGTTTTGAAAACACCTCTCACTTCATAAAATCCTTTAAAGCCAAATATAAAAGTCCACCACTTAAATATAAAAGACGGGTATTGGAAAAAAAATATTAGCACCTATTTGAGTTTTGTAGCATATTTTTTGAGTTTTATGGCAAATACATTGCTTAAAGAAGCTATTAGCTTGCAGAAGCACAATTACTATGAACGCTATAAGCTAAAACCATGAAAAAATATAACTTAAGATATGGCACTGCTTTGCTAGCTTTACTACTGCTACATAGTTGTATACGCAATAATTCAAAGCAATCTGACATCAAAATAAATGAATATTCCGCCCTAGTTGCTTCAGAATGGAATGAGATAGTTTTGGAAACAGCCATAGCGGAAGACAACTTACTAACTTTAAAAGGAGTGCGTGCCACAGCGATGATGCATTTGGCCATGCACGACGTGTTGAATAGTATTGTTCCAGAATACGATCGTTACGCCTATAATTCCACAATGTCAAATGCAGATGCTCTTACCGCTGTCTCTTATGCGGCATACTTTGTGGCCTTAAATGAATTTCCCGAAAAAATTGAAGAGTTTGACAAGTTACTTTCAAAGTATATTGATTTAATTGAAGAGGGCGAAAGGAAAGATCTTGCCAAAACTTTGGGCGAGGCATCTGCTAAAGCGGTTCTAGAATTTCGACAAGATGACAGATACAATGGAGAGGCAGATTATATGTTGCATCCAATGGCACCGGGAGTATACGCAGAGTTCAATGAGCATAGTGGTACTCCTGAAGGATTTGTTTTTGGGGCTGGCTGGGCTACCGCAACACCTTTTATGTTGCCTTCTGCGAGTCATTTTCGAGTTTCCCCTCCACCCGAGATCAATAGTCAGGCGTATACCGAGGCTTTTAACGAAGTAAAAGAAGTTGGTCGATTTGAGAGTGCAGCAAGAACTGATGACCAAACTCACATGGCATTGTGGTGGAAAGAGTTCGTAGAAAGTTCTCATAATACACTGTTAAGAGATTTAATATCTAAAGAAAAATTGAACCTTTGGCTAGCTACAAGGGCCTATGCACTTCTGAATATGGCGATTTACGATGGTTATGTAAATGTATTTGACAATAAATTTTATTACAACCATTGGAGACCCTATACCGCGATTCGATGGGCTGCTAATGATGATAATCCCTATACGGAACCCGATTTGGATTGGAACAATTTACATAAACACACCTATCCGTTTCCATCATATCCTTCGGCACATGGTACGGCAAGCACGGCCGCGATGACGGTGTTGGCAAATACCTTAGGAAAAGGAGATACATATGCCTTTACCATGGTGCAGAAGGAAGTTGATAGCGCCGGTTTTTTTTCAGGGAAGATGAGAATGAATCCGCCGACGCGATCTTTCAACAGTTTTTCCGAAGCAGGTTTAGAGGCCTCGATGTCAAGAATATATTTGGGAATACATTTTAGATATGATTCTGAAGAGGGACATAAGCTTGGAGCCCAAATAGGTAATTATGCCGTTAATAATTTTCTTCAACCGCGAACTGACTAGCGCATTGTTTAGAGTGCAGGCGGATATGGGAAATTTTCCTGCCAATAGTATTGGCGAACTCGCTACCAAAATAGGCCCTGAGATTGAGGAAGACTAGATTGCGTTGCAACATGCGGCACTCCTTTTAAAAATTTAGACCACCCGACCCACCTTCAGCGGGTACGCCGCTTCTGATGATGCTTGGAAGGTACTTACTGAATTTCGTTTGTAAGCGCTATATGTCTGGGTTTAGAAGGGAAATTGAGTTGGGGTATGTGCCATGAGAAATCCAATGCTGCCTTAAACATGAAGTGGTCTGCAAAGGATATGGTCATTTAGGTAGCTGTTCAAATTTTAAAAGATATGTACCTTAGCTAAAATAAAGAACGCATTGACATTGAGTGAAATAAATACTAGTCTCATAAAAGCCGAAGCCAAACGCCTCGGTTTTTTGTCATGTGGTATTTCGAAGGCTGATTTTTTAGAGGAAGAAGCTCCTAGATTGGAAACTTGGCTAAATAAGAACATGCATGGTGAAATGGCCTATATGGAAAACCATTTCGACAAGCGCTTAGATCCAAGGTTGCTGGTTGATGGCGCCAAGTCTGTGATTTCTTTATTGCTAAATTACTTTCCGCAAGAAGAGCAAATAGAAAATACCTTTAAGGTATCTAAATATGCGTTCGGGCAAGATTACCACCATGTCATCAAATCAAAACTGCGACAGCTTCAAAACTTTATTTCCGAAGAAATCGGAGAAGTAAACGGTCGGGCTTTTGTCGATTCTGCTCCGGTTTTAGATAAAGCATGGGCGGCCAAAAGCGGACTCGGATGGATCGGTAAGCATAGCAATCTGCTTACCCAACAAGTAGGTTCATTCTATTTTATTGCAGAGTTAATTGTTGATCTAGACTTGGAATATAACAGTCCGGTTACGGATCATTGCGGTACTTGCACGGCCTGTATAGATGCCTGCCCTACCGAAGCCATTGTAGAACCCTATGTGGTGAATGGCAGTAAATGCATTTCCTATTTTACCATAGAGCTGAAGAATGAAATTCCAAATGAATTTCATGGCAAATTTGATGATTGGGCATTTGGTTGTGACGTATGTCAAGATGTTTGCCCCTGGAACAAATTCTCTAAACCCCATCGAGAACCTTTATTTAATCCACATCCAGATTTACTTGCAATGACCAAACAAGATTGGGAGGAAATCACCGAAGATGTCTTTAAAAAAGTGTTTAAAAAATCTGCGGTGAAACGCACTAAATTTTCTGGTTTGGAGCGAAACATCAAGTTTTTGAAATAATCCTTCTGCCACGCAAACGTTTTCGTTTTCCATTCTTCGGTTTTTCATGTTAAGTTTTCGTTACTAGCGCTTTTTATATGCTATATTGTTAGGCAGAATTACCACCAAACTTTAATCGAAATGGACGTTATACAAAAACCAAAGCTCAGTTTTTGGCAGATTTTCAACATGAATGTCGGATTTTTGGGCATACAATATAGTTTTGGACTACAGCAAACGGCAATCAATCCCATATTTCTGTACTTAGGCGCTCCTGAAGAAATGTTACCCATATTAAATATAGCAGGGCCCGTTACAGGTCTTGTTGTGCAACCAATTATTGGAGCGATGTCTGATAAAACCTGGTCACCCAAATGGGGAAGGCGTAAACCCTATTTTTTGATTGGAGCGATAATTGGCAGTTTGTGTTTGTTTGCATTTCCGTCGAGTCCCGTACTCTGGTTTGCTGTTGGGTTGTTATGGATTTTAGATGTGGGCAATAATATGGCGATGGAACCCTACCGCGCATTTGTTGGCGATAAATTACCTGAAAAACAATTGAGTTTGGGCTACCAAATGCAAAGTCTATTTGTAGGTGCTGGAATACTATTAGCAAATGGCTCTATTGTTTTGTTTCAATATCTATTTGGCGGCGACTCTGTTGAAGTTGCTGGAGAAATTCCGCAGTGGTTGTATTATTCCTTTTATATCGGGGGAATTTTGTCCGTAACCACTATACTCTGGTCGGTTTTTAAAACGCCTGAAATTCCACCCACTGATTCTGAACTGGCTGAAATCAATCATAGCAAGAGCTTGCCAATGGGCCAACGTATTGCAAAACCATTTGCGGAGATTGGTAATGCCATCAAGGAGATGCCATCTTTTATGTGGAAAATAGGTGCCGTTTATCTTTTTCAGTGGTATGCCCTATTCATTTACTGGCAATACATCACCCCATTATTTAAGCAGACCTTGGGGTATTCGACCTCGGAAGCGGCTTCGCAAGCAGCTCAAATGAGCTTGACGTATAACATAGTTACAATGGTTGTTGCTCTTGCCTTAGTGCCGCTAACTCTTAAATACGGAGGAAAGAAAATTTATGCTTTTAGTCTTGTTGGTACAGGTCTAGCACTCTTCGCCATTCCGTACATTGGTGACCCTATTTTGGTCTTGGCACCTATGGTTCTCTTTGGTATTGGTTGGGCGGCTATGATGGGTATACCATATACGATGGTTTCCAAGGTGGTTCCCCAAGAACGACGTGGAGTTTATATGGGCATTTTGAACATGATGATAGTAATTCCTATGGGAATTGAAACACTCACCTTTGGCCCCATTTACAAGTATTTATTAGGCGGTAGTGCGAGCAATGCCATTCTATTTGCTGGGGTGTTTTTTATAATATCTGCAGTGCTTGCTATGCGCTTGAACATCTCTAAGAAATAGCGCTTATGAAAAATACTGGAATAAAAATATCTCTTTTCCTTAACTATTTTGTTTTTGCTATCTTATTGAATAGCGTGGGTATTGTGATTGCTAAATCGATCAATGTCTACGGTGTAAGCGAGTCGCAAGCCTCTGTTTTGGAAGCCTTCAAAGATTTACCCATTGCCATAGTTTCTTTTATTGTAGCCTCGTTTCTTCCGAGATTTGGATACAAAAAAGCCATGCTAACCGGAATTGCAATTGTTTTCGCAGGTTGTGTATTGATGATTTTTGGGAATACCTTTTTACATACCAAAATACTTTTCATGTCAATTGGGGTAAGTTTTGCACTCATTAAATTGTCGGTTTATTCGTTGATTGGCATTGTGACTGATTCTAAGAAGGAACACTCTTCTATGATGAGTTCAATAGAAGGCTTTTTCATGGTTGGAATTGCCTTTGCATATTTTCTATTTCCCGCTTTTTATTCTGATACAGACGAAAATGCATGGCTTAACGTCTATTATGTATTGCTAATTATTATTGCCCTTTCCTTTGTCTTTTTACTTTTTTCAAAGGTTGAATACCAGGTCGAGTCCATCGGTTCAAATCTTAAAGAAGATCTGCTACAATCGCTGAAATTAATATTAGTACCTCTGGTTTTGGTCTTTTTGGCTTCTGCCTTCTTTTTTGTAATGATAGAACAGGGCATCATGACATGGTTACCAAGATTTAATGAAAAGATATTCAGTTTCAGTTCGGTTTTAGCTACTCAAATGGCGGTAATCTTTGCCTTGTCTTTAGCTTTGGGAAGATTTGTTGCCGGTTACCTCACCAAAAAAATGTCATGGGTGTTTTTGGTGATAGTTTGTGTTGTGATATCGGGTGGAATTTTACTAGCCGTATTGCCGCAGTTAAAGGCAGACATCGCATCCTTAACGGAAATATCAAATCTTAAGAATGTGCCTGTTCTTGGATTTATCCTTCCGTTAATTGGGTTGTTTATAGCGCCAATTTACCCCCTGTTAAATTCTACGGTACTTAGTTCCTTGCCCAAAAGCTTACATTCTCCCATGTCTGGCCTCATCATTATCTTTTCTGCATTGGGGGGCACCATAGGGTCAAGAATTGTTGGAGAATTATTTGAAAGTATTGGAGGTGCTAATGCATTCTATTTCTTATTAATTCCAATGGCACTCCTTATTGTATTTGTTTTATTAATAGATAAAATTTCCAAAAAACAAGTAGAAATCACCCAATGACATTTAACCTACCTATTCATACCATCATTGAAGAATTGTTGCTTCAAGAAGACACCGACAGCGATAAGAAGATCACCAAGGAAGATCGCGGGCCAAAAAAATTCAAGATTGTTTCTACTGACGGTCAGACCCATGAAATAAAAGGCACCTATTTTCTATCCAATTTTTTACAGGAGCTGGCTTTAGCACAAAAGAGGGGCTTGAGGGAAGTTGAGATTTCCCTGGCTAAAATTGAAGAAGCTCCAACGGCCAGAATATCGCGAATGATTCGTGAAGTGTTTTGGGATGATTTAACGCGGACTATTGATGAAAAAGGGATAGCTACTATAGTTGGTGATGATAAAGCCGACACCCAAGTCAAGCGGGTCTATGTTCCGTACCGAGATGTTAAAGCCCAACAGTATTTTCAAAGGCTAGAAAAAGACTTTACCATAGAAGTTGTAGTGCTCCCAGGGCATATTACGCCAGAATATGTAAAATCGATAAACGATCAACCAGGAATTTTAGGTTTGAAATTGGAAAACGAAAAAGGAGCTCCATTTGTAGTTCCCGGGGGTCGGTTTAATGAAATGTACGGTTGGGATAGTTATTTTGAAGGTGTCGGCCTTTTATTAGACGGTAGGGTAGACCTCGCTAAGGCTATGGTCGATAATTTTTGTTATCAAATTGAACACTATGGTAAAATTCTGAATGCAAATCGATCGTACTATTTAACGCGCACCCAGCCCCCATTTTTAAGTTCCTTTATTCGCGAAGTTTATGAAACCGACAAATCAGTAGGTAAGGAATGGCTAGATGCAGTTTTACGTACCGCCATTACCGAGTATGAGACGGTTTGGATGGTTGAAAACAAGCGCCAAACCAAAAACGGACTCAATCGTTATCTGGCAGAAGGTATTGGCATTCCACCCGAAACAGAAGCGGGTCATTTTGATGCTATTTTAAAAGTATGCGCCAAGAAACATAAGCTGTCGATTTCAGCTTTTACAGAAAAGTATCAAAATGGAGAAATCCAAGATAAGGAATTGGATATGTATTTTGTTCATGACCGCAGCCTACGTGAAAGTGGGCATGATACTTCTTGGCGTTTAGATAATGTGTGCGCCAATCTAAATACGGTAGATCTCAATGCTTTGCTTTACAAATATGAAACGGATTTTGCCTATCTCATTGAAACCTATTTTTGTGACAAGTTCAAAACGCCCACAGCGATATATACCTCCGTGTATTGGTTGGCGCAGGCCGAAAAACGCAGGGATTTAATGAATAGGTTATTATGGTCTGAAAAAGATCAAAGCTATTTTGACTTTAATATCAAGAGCAAGCGATTAACCAATTTTGGTTCTGCAACCAATTTCTATCCGCTTTGGGCCAAGTGTTGCAATCAAGAACAAGCCAACCAAATGGTCGCTATTTTGATGCGAGATTTTAAAGTAAAAGGCGGAATTGTTTCTACTTCCAAAAGTGCGGTAGAAGAATTATCTAAAGGAAAGGTACAACGTCAATGGGATTATCCGAACGGCTGGGCACCGCACCAAATGCTGATCTGGAAAGGGCTAATCAATTTTGGTTTTGAAGCAGAAGCATATGAATTAGCATATCGTTGGCTTTGGATGATTACTCGAAATGCAGTTGATTACAACGGTACTATCCCTGAGAAATATGATGTTGTATCCTGTACGCATAAAGTGTATGCAGAATACGGTAACGTAGGCACTGAATTTGACTATATCACTACATCTGGGTTTGGTTGGATGAACGCTTCCTATCAATATGGTTTGAGTTTGCTACCTTCCAAGCGTATTGTCGAACTAAATGAATTAATCGATCCTGATGATCTTTTTGACTAAGCACTTCTTGTTGCCCTGCATCTTTATGTAAAATCAAAGAAGAATAGAATTATATTTGTGTCTTAAATTTTCGAGAACATGAGTGAAGAGAAGAACAGGCGCGAGGCATTAATCTACCATGCTAAACCTCAACCGGGGAAGATAAAAATTGTGCCTACCAAACCTTATTCTACACAACGTGATTTGGCTTTGGCCTATTCGCCCGGAGTTGCAGAACCCTGTTTGGAGATTGCCAAAGACAAGGACCAGGCATATAAATATACTTCAAAGGGAAATTTAGTTGCTATCATATCGAATGGCACGGCTGTTTTAGGTTTGGGAAATATTGGGCCCGAAGCTTCAAAACCGGTTATGGAGGGAAAGAGTCTGCTATTTAAGATTTTCGCAGATATCGATGGAATGGACATTGAGGTAGATACTGAGGATGTAGATAAATTTATAGAGACCGTAAAGATGATTGCCCCCACTTTTGGAGGTATTAATTTGGAAGATATCAAAGCACCTGAAGCTTTTGAGATAGAACGAAGGTTGAAGGAAGAATTAGATATTCCGGTAATGCATGATGATCAACACGGCACTGCAATCATATCTGCTGCGGCTTTGTTAAATGCGCTTGAGTTGACAGGGAAAAAGATTGAAAAAGTACGTATTGTGGTGAGTGGTGCTGGGGCAGCGGCAATTTCATGTACAAGATTATATAAGGCATTTGGCGCAAAAGACGAAAATATCGTCATGCTCGATAGCAAAGGCGTGATCCGCAGAGATCGCGAAAATCTATCTAAGGAAAAGCTTGAATTTGCTTCCGATAGAAAAATAGATACCCTTGAGGAAGCAATGAAGGATGCCGATGTGTTTATAGGGCTTTCTATAAAAGACATTGTTTCGCCTGAAATGCTTTTGTCGATGGCTAAAGACCCGATTGTTTTTGCCATGGCGAATCCAGATCCAGAGATTAAATACGATTTGGCGTGTAAGACTAGAAAAGATATTATTATGGCCACCGGTCGTTCCGATCACCCGAATCAGGTAAATAATGTATTGGGTTTCCCTTTCATATTTAGAGGGGCATTGGATGTTCGGGCAACAGGAATTAATGAAGCTATGAAAATGGCGGCGGTAAAAGCATTGGCTGAACTTACCCGAGAACCTGTGCCTGAACAGGTAAATATTGCCTATGGAGAAACTCGTCTGACCTTTGGCAAAGATTATATCATTCCCAAACCTTTTGATCCAAGGTTGATTTCTGAAATTCCTCCGGCAATTGCGAAGGCGGCTATGGAAAGTGGCATTGCAAGAGAGCCGATTGAAGATTGGGACCGCTATCGCGAAGAGCTACGTCAGCGCTCAGGGGGCGATAACAAGGTTGTTCGTCTTCTTCATAACAGGGCGAAAATGAACTTGAAGAAAATTGTTTTTGCCGAAGCTGATCATCTAGATGTACTTAAGGCCGCTCAAATTGCCTATGATGAAGGTATTGCCATGCCCATATTACTAGGTAACAAGGTGATTATTTTAGAACTGATGCAAGAATTGGAATTCGATGCCGATGTACAAATCATCGATCCGCAATCTGTTGAAGCGGCACCAAAAAGAGCCCAATATGCAGAGAAGTATTGGTTGAATAGAAGGAGAACCGGAAGTACCTTGTACTATGCAAAAACGCAAATGAAGAAGCGCAATTCTTTTGGCTCTATGATGGTTTTAGAAGGCGACGCCGATGGTATGATTTCGGGCTATTCTAGGGCGTATCCTATGGTTGTAAAACCTGTTTTTGAAATAATTGGGAGAGCTTCCGATGTTTCCAAGGCCTCTACGGTACATATTATGATAACGAAAAGAGGACCTTTATTTTTGGCAGATACTTCTATAAATATTAATCCAACAGCAGAAGAACTGGCAGAGATCGCTCAGAATACAGCAAATGTAGCGTCGACATTTGGCTTTGATCCAGTCATTGCTTTGTTGTCTTATGCCAACTACGGCTCTTCAACACACCCAAATTCACGAAAGGTAAAAGAGGCCGTTCGAATTTTACACGATCGCAATCCAGACCTTATTGTCGATGGTGAAATTCAAACAGATTTCGCGCTGAACAAGGAGTTGTTGCAAAGTCAATTCCCGTTTTCAAAACTGGCCGGAAGAAAAGTAAATACCTTGATTTTTCCCAACTTAGAATCAGCGAATATCACCTATAAGTTGCTAAAAGAATTGAATCAGGCAGATTCAATAGGCCCCATCATGGTCGGGCTCCGTAGGTCTGTGCATATCATGCAATTAGGCGCTAGCGTTGATGAAATGGTAAATATGACCGCCGTTGCAGCTATCGATGCCCAAGAACGTGAAAAGCGTTGGAAAGCGAAAAAAGGAAAATAGTACGGGTATGTATAAGGCGGTTGCAATAGGTAGTAAAGGCAGCATATTTTAATAAGTAATAATTGGCTTTTGAACTTGATTCTTGAGCTTGAACTTGAATTCATGATACACCACCTCAAAGGAAAATTGGTAGAAAAAAATCCCACCTATGTTGTTATAGAGTGTGCTGGGGTGGGTTATTTTGTAAACATTTCTTTGCATACGTTTTCCAAAATTGCCGATGTAGAACTTATTAATCTCTTTACCCATTTACAGGTAAAAGAAGATTCTCATACACTGTTCGGTTTTTCCGAAAAATCGGAACGTGAAATATTTCGCCTTTTATTATCTGTTTCTGGTATTGGATCAAGTACTGCAAGAACAATGTTGTCATCATTATCACCTGCCCAAATTCGTGATGCAATTGCAAGTGGAGATGTCCCTACTATTCAGGGTATCAAAGGTATAGGAGCGAAGACGGCCCAACGCGTTATTTTAGACCTAAAAGACAAGGTTTTAAAAGTCTACGATATTGACGAAGTTTCCCTTAGTTCAAACAATACAAATAAAGAAGAAGCGTTATCTGCTTTAGAGGTTCTTGGGTTCGCCCGAAGACAGTCTGAAAAAGTTGTAGATAAGGTGTTACTACAAGATTCCTCCCTAAGTGTCGAAAACATTATAAAACTCGCGCTTAAAAATTTGTAACTAGTTTGAAAAAAGGGGCAAAACAAATACTTAAATCTTCATTTAAGCTAACCATCCTATTCATCCTATTTTTTGCGGCGACGGAGATTTCCTATGCCCAAGAAACAGATGAAGAGAATACACCGCAGCAAGATTCTGTTAAAACAGGTTTCTCTTTGGGGAAACTGGTTCTTGAGAACCCTGAAAGCATTGTTTCCAAATATATTTATGACCCAAATTTAGATCGATATATTTACAACGAGAGCGTTGGTGATTTTGATATTGGTTATCCTATCATTCTTACTCCAGATCAATATTATGATTTGGTTCGCAAGGAGGGAATTAAAAACTATTTCAAGGAAAAGGGAGACGCGCTATCGGGAAAAAAAGAAGGCTCAGGAGACGCGCAAAAGAACCTGCTCCCAAATTTCTACGTAAATAACAATTTTTTTCAATCTGTTTTTGGTGGAAATACCATTGAAGTAATTCCACAAGGGTCTGTTGCCATGGATTTAGGCGTGATTTGGCAGAAGAATGACAATCCGTCCTTATCACCAAGAAATAGAACCAACTTATCTTTTGATTTCGATCAGCGTATAAGTTTGAGTATGCTCGGTAAGATAGGTGAACGCCTTCAAGTAACAGCGAATTATGATACCGAAGCCACCTTCGATTTTCAGAATATTGTCAAATTAGACTATACCCCTACTGAGGATGATATCATACAAAGTATCGAAGTAGGTAATGTGAATATGCCATTGAACAGCTCGCTTATTCAAGGCGCCCAGAGTCTATTCGGGGTAAAGACACAATTGCAATTCGGCAGAACCAAGGTAACCGCAGTTTTTTCAGAGCAACGTTCTCAGAACAATACCGTAGTGGCACAAGGCGGGGGGACGCTTAGTGATTTTTCAGTTACCGCCCTAGACTACGATGAAGATAGACACTTCTTTCTAGCACAGTATTTTAGAGATAATTATGATCAGGCCCTCTCAAAATACCCATATATACAAAGTAAGGTTCAAATTACACGTCTGGAGGTTTGGGTGACTAATAGAAGCCAACAAACCTTGAACGTTCGAAATGTGGTCGCCATTCAAGATTTGGGTGAATACGATCCATTGAGCACTGATATTGAAGAAAGGCCAACAAGAGTAGGTAGACTAGGTGGTGTACCCAATACATTTTTCAATACAAATAGCAATGGCGCGGATAACTTACCCCGAAACAATGCGAATGATTTTGACCCGGCTCTAATTGGTAGCGGTGCCCTTACTTCCGATATACGTGACATTGCGACGGTAGAAACTGGGTTTAATAGCGCTAGTTTTACAGCGGGCTACCAAATAGATCAAGGATTTGATTACGCCATCTTAGAAAATGCACGGAAATTAGACCCAGGTAGAGATTATGAGTTTGATACACAATTGGGGTATGTTTCTTTAAACCAACGCTTGAGTAATGACGAAGTGCTAGGTGTGGCTTTTCAATACACCGTAGATGGGCAGGTGTTTCAGGTAGGTGAGTTCGCCAATGGCGGTGTTGATGCCACAGGTGTAGCTCCTGGTGCTACACCCATTATTGAGAACAATACCTTGATTCTAAAATTGCTTAAAAGTAATGTTACCAATATCACAGATCCGATTTGGGATTTGATGATGAAAAATATTTATGCAACAGGTGCTTTTCGTTTGAGTCAAGAAGATTTCAAACTGAATATTTTGTTCTCTGATCCAACGCCCAGAAACTATATTACTCCCGTTGATCCATTTCCTAACACGCCTCCTGCGGTGGGTGACAATGGAAAGCCATTGGAAGAACGTATTTTACTAGATGTTTTCAATCTAGATCGATTGAATGCCTATAACGACATTCAGCCCGGTGGTGATGGATTCTTTGATTTTATACCGGGTCGAACCGTGAATACGCGAAACGGACTTATCATTTTTACAAAGACAGAGCCTTTTGGGGCGCACTTACATGAACTCTTAGGTGGGGGAGATTATTCAGACGAACAATCGTACAATAATAATCAAGCGAAATATGTATTCCGTGATATGTATGAGCTTACGAAAGCAGCTTCCTTACAAAACCCTGAGAAGAATAAGTTTTTACTGAAAGGGCGATATAAATCAGAGGGAAGTAACGGTATCCCAATTGGGGCATTCAATGTGCCAAGGGGTTCGGTGCGTGTGACCGCTGGTGGTAGAACATTACAAGAGGGAATTGATTATACTGTAAACTATCAAGCAGGAACGGTGCAGATTTTGGATCCAAGTTTGGAAGCTTCAAATACCCCGATCAATATATCAGTAGAAAACAATGCCGTTTTTGGCCAGCAAACCAGACGTTTTACGGGTATTAACGTGGAACATCAAGTCAATAAGAATTTCGTCTTGGGCGGAACGCTTCTGAATTTGAATGAGCGCCCCCTGACCCAAAAATCGAATTTTGGTGTTGAACCTGTAAATAATACGATTTTTGGTTTGAATGGTAACTTTTCAACCGAGGTGCCGTGGTTAACACGATTGGCCAATAAATTACCCAATATCGATACCGATGTAGCCTCCAACTTGTCCGTTCGTGCTGAGGTGGCCTGGCTAAAACCGAATTCACCTAAAAATGCCGATTTTCAAGGAGAAACTACGACCTATTTAGATGATTTTGAAGGAGCACAAGCCCTCATCGATATCCGTTCGTCCTTGGGGTGGTCATTGGCAAGTGTTCCTGATGACGATCTATATAGACCTGCCAATACTGGAATTGAGACGGGTTTTCATAGGGCCAAGATGTCGTGGTATACGATTGACCCAATTTTTTATACCAATCAAAGGCCCGCTGGCGTAACAGATAGTGACATGTCTACCAACGAAACAAGACGTGTATTTATTCAGCAGCTTTTTCAACAAGACGTTGCTCAAGGGCAGACCCAGGTTCAGAATACTTTGAACCTCAATTATTTTCCTGGAGAAAAGGGGCCTTATAATGCAAATTCGAATGATGATTTTGCCAACCTGCAACCTGATGAAAAATGGGCTGGTATCATGCGGTCTTTGAGCAGTACTAATTTTGAACAAGCGAATGTAGAGTTTGTACAGTTTTGGATTCTAGATCCCTATGTTGATGGCATTACAGATTCACCTGGGGAGCTGGTCTTGAACTTTGGAAACATTTCAGAAGATATCTTAAAGGATGGGCGCAAGCAATACGAAAATGGCCTACCGGGAGTAAATAGCAACGATCTAGTTCGCGATGACATATGGGGTAGAGTTCCTCAAACTCAGGCTTTGGTCTACGCTTTCGATGCCGATGAAACCAACAGGGGTCTTCAAGACATCGGGCTTGACGGTTTGAATGACGACGATGAAGGAACGTATACCTTGGCGGGTGAAGCTAACCCTGTTTATTTTAATAATTTTGGAATCTCACCTGAGGATCCAGCTTTAGATAACTACCAATATTATCTAAACCGAGAAGGCGATATTTTGGAACGCTATAAAGACTTCAACAACCCAGATGGAAACTCCCCAGTAAGTGTTACGAATACCGATAGGGGTTCGAATACCTTGCCCGATGTTGAGGATATTGATCGTGATTTGACGATGAATACGATTAATAGCTATTATGAGTATCGTATACCCATTCGGCCAAATACCACTGTAAATGATCAATATGTTACCGATGTTTTAGAAACCGCACCGGTACCAACCAATGATGTGCCAGATGGGAGACAAATCAATCGCCGTTGGATTCAGTATAAAATTCCTTTAAGTGATTTTACGGCAGCAGTAGGAGGAATTTCTGATTTCCGATCCATCAGTTTTATGCGGATGTATATGACCGGTTTTTCATCTCCTACGGTGCTGCGTTTTGCTACCTTAGATTTGGTTAGAGGCGATTGGAGGACTTACACAAAGAATTTACAAGACCCTTTGGTTGATGCTGATCCTACTGACGATGGTACCGTGGTCGACGTCAATGCTGTAAATATTGAAGAGAATGAAAATCGTACCCCTATTCCCTATGTTTTGCCTCCAGGAGTGATTAGGGAGCGTTTGAACAACAACAATACAGTAATTCGTCAAAATGAGCAGTCCTTATCCTTTGTGGTCGAAAATTTAGAGTCGGAAGATTCACGCGGGGTTTTTAAAAGTTTGAATATTGATGTGCGTCAGTACAAGAAACTGAGGATGTTCATGCATGCCGAGAAGATTTTAGATAGCGACTACACTGATGATGATACCCCTTTGGTAGGTTTTTTAAGAATAGGAACCGACTTCTCAGAGAATTTTTATCAGATTGAACGCGCTCTGCAATTTACTCCCTTTAGCGCCCGTACAGAAGAGGAAATTTGGCCAGAGGTAAATGAAATGGAGATTCTGCTTGCAGATTTGAACGCGGTAAAATCTGCTTGGATTGCCGGCGGTGATTTAACTGAAGTTCGCTTTTTTGAAGTAGAAAACGGTGAAGTTATTGCCGTTGATGAGTTTGCCCCAAGAACCTTGGGAAGAAACCGAATTGGAATAAAAGGTAATCCATCGTTAGGAAGCATACGAAGTATGATGGTCGGGGTGAAGAATATTGACAATATACCGGCCAGAGGAGAAGTTTGGTTTAATGAGTTGCGTTTGGCTGGTTTAGATAACAATGGCGGTTGGGCGGCTGTTGCAGCTGTTGATGCAAACATGGCCGATTTCGCTAACGTTACGGCAACAGGAGCAAAGAGTACTTCTGGTTTTGGGGGTATTGATCAGATGCCGAATGAGCGAGCTAGAGAAGACGCGCTTTCCTATGACGTAGTTACCAATGTAAACGTGGGGCAGTTACTTCCCAAGAAATGGGGCATTCAGCTGCCCTTCAATTATGGCATATCTGAAGAAATCATTACGCCCGAATTTGATCCGGTTTATGACGATTTAAAATTGCAAGATCGCATTGACGCTGCACCCGAAGTGTCTACAGATCCTACAGTCGCCACAAAAGATCAGATTCTTGAGCAAGCAGAAGATTATACCAAACGAACAAGTATCAATTTGATTGGCGTTCGCAAAGATAGGGGCGAGGAAGCAGAAGCCAATTTCTACGACATCGAAAATTTCACCTTTAACTATTCTTACAACGAAACGGAACATCGCGATTTTGAAATCGCAAACTTAAGAGACCAGAATGTCAATACAGGCTTTGTCTACAATCATGCTTTTCAACCCCTTGAGGTAGCACCCTTTGCCAAGAAAGATTCACTCTTTAATGGCAAATATTGGAAATGGTTAAAAGATTTGAATTTTAATGTGCTACCCGCTACGATTTCTGTGAATTCAAATATCGATAGACAATTCAATCAGCAGCGTTTTCGAGATGTATTTCAAGATGGCGTTGATCGCTTAGAGTTGCCTACACTAAGACAACGTAACTACCAATTCAATTGGCAATATGCTATAAATTATAGTCTAACCAAATCGTTGCGATTAAACTTAACGGCTAGTAACAATGCAATTGTTCGTAATTTTTTGAACGCAGATGGCGGAATTGATAATGAACTCGATGAGCGGCTTAACTTATGGGATGGTTTCTTTGATCTAGGCGAACCCAACCGTCATGCGCAACAGATGGAATTGAATTATGAGCTTCCCTTTAGCAAAATTCCCGCGCTAGATTTTATTAGTTCACAGTATACCTATTCGAGTAATTTTGACTGGCAACGCGGAGGTGATGCTATTAATCAAGTGGCACGAGAATGGTTAGAGGAAAATGACCCGGGGAGAGTAGGTAACTCTCAAGTGAATACGGTTCAAAATTCCAACACCCATAATCTAACGGCTTCCCTGTCAATGCAAAAATTCTATGACCTTATTGGGTTAAAGAAAAAAGACGGGAAGACCCAGGCCAGTGCGGCCCCAGTGAGAAAAGATAAGGCGGGTAACCCCAAAGAGGAGAAGAAAAAAGGTCCTAGAAAAACGGGTAAACTTTTCAATACGGTGGTCGACGTGGTGACCATGGTAAAACGTTTGAACGTCAACTATAATGAAATGAATGGAACGGTATTGCCAGGTTATACACAGTCTATTGGCTTTGTAGGTACGGCAAGACCGACCTTAGGTTTTGTGTTTGGTAGCCAATCTGACGTACGATTTGAAGCGGCTCGAAATGGCTGGCTGACGCCCTTTGGTGACTTCAATGAGCAGTACATACGTAGAACAAACAAACAATTGAATATCACCGCTACAGCGCAGCCGATCAAAGATCTCACCATTGACTTGGTTGCAGATCGTCAATTCTCAGAAAGTTCTCAAGAGAATTTTGATTTGGAGAAATGGAGAAATGGTGAACCAGCTCTTGTAAATAGCCTTGGAAGTTTTAGTATCTCTACCATGATGATCGGTACTGCCTTTGGAAAAAGTGACGAATTTGATTCCAAGAATTTTGAACAGTTTAAGCAGAATAGAATTACGGTAGCCAATCGAATAGAAGCGGATCGAGGTAATCAATCGGCAGGCGTAGTCGATGGTGAAGGTTTTCCGCAAGGGTATGGTAAAACACAACAAGATGTTCTGCTTCCCGCTTTCTTTGCCGCGTATACAGGGCAAGATGCCAGTCGTGTGAATTTAGATGTATTCAGAAAAATACCAATTCCAAATTGGAATATCAAGTATACGGGATTGATGAAAAACAAATGGTTTAAAAAGAAGTTCAAACGTTTTTCGGTAAGTCATGGGTATCGAGCGGCCTATAGTATCAATTCTTTTCAAACGAACCTAGAGTTGCAAAATGGGAATCAAATTTTTGACGAAGGAAATCCTGCTGAATTTGATTTCCGTTCGGAACTTATTTTAAACAACGTAGTGCTCACAGATCAGTTCAACCCCCTTGTGCGGCTTGATTTTGAAATGAAAAATTCGGTCAGTGTTCTGGCAGAAGTGCGCAGTGATCGTATGCTTTCCTTGAGTTTAGATAACAACCTGCTTACCGAAAACAATGGCAAAGAATACACGGTTGGTTTAGGTTATCGTATCAAAGACGTGAAATTCGTCACCAATATTGGCGGTCAAAAGACCAGATTGAAAGGCGATTTAAATCTAAAGGCCGATGTTACCCTCCGAGATAACTTGACCATTATTCGTAATCTAGACATCGATAACAACCAGATTACTTCGGGTCAAAACCTGCTCTCTATTAAGTTTACGGCCGATTACGCACTAAGTAAAAATTTGAACGCTTTGTTCTTTTACGACCACTCTTTTTCGCAGTTTGCCGTATCTACAGCCTTTCCACAAACCACTATAAACACCGGTTTTACGCTTCGATATAACTTCGGAAATTAAAGGCAAAAAGATAAAATACTTGTCCCTAATCCCTTCACCCTAGTACCAAGCTTGAGTTCGTTTTTTGAATTTGTATTTGACTTTTGAGTTTGAGTAAGAATCATTTACATTTGCTTGACGAATTCAAAATACCTGTAATGAACATACCATCAGAATTAAAGTATACCAAAGATCACGAGTGGGTCAGCATCGAAGGTGATGTGGCTACCGTTGGAATTACCGATTTTGCCCAAGGCGAACTGGGCGATATTGTCTATGTCGAAGTCGAGACCTTAGACGAGACCTTAGATCAAGATGAGGTCTTTGGAACGGTTGAAGCTGTAAAAACAGTTTCTGATCTTTTTCTTCCATTGAGTGGAGAGATTGTCGAATTCAATGAAGCTCTAGAAGACGCCCCTGAAAAGGTAAATACCGATCCTTATGGTGAAGGATGGATGATCAAAATAAAAATGAGTGACCCTTCACAGTTTGACGGCCTACTATCGGATGCCGATTACAAAGCCTTGGTTGGTGCCTAAGAGATTTGTTTTTACAATTGCATTTGTAAGCTGGATGGTGTTCATAACATTTTCCAGCTTATATTCTTTTGAGGATGTTGATCCGCCAAGCTTTGAAATTCCACATCTTGATAAAATAGTGCATTTTACCTTTTATTTTGTGGCCTGTATTTTAGGAGTGTTCTTTTTAAGAGAGCGTTCAAGGGGTAAGCTGCAATTGAAAAAAGCTGTGCTATTTATGATCTTCGGAACTATTTTGTTTGGGGTATTAATGGAAGTGTTTCAATATTATCTTACTACTGCAAGAACTGCCGATACACTAGACGGTGTGGCGAATACCATAGGCAGTATCAGCGGTGGAATGTTAATGAAATGCTACTTTTCGGGCAAAAGACGGTTGAAGTGGCAATTTTAGACGGTTTCGATGAATAGCGAAATCTTTTGTTATTATAGAAATTTAACGGGTCTATAACAGATTTTAATTTTGCACGATTAGAATAATTAATTAAATTAGCAAACACATTAAATGTAAAACTATGGAACCAAAAAAGAATCCAAAAGCAGATTTAACTAGAAATACTGGTTTATATTTTGCTGTAGGATTGTTCGCTGTAATGGCTCTTACTTATTTTGCCTTGGAGCATAAGACCTATGAAGGTGGCAATGAATACGATATTTCTATGAATGTTGATGATGACTTGGATGAGGAAGTTCCGATGACTGAGCAATTAAAAACACCTCCACCTCCACCTCCGCCAGCAGCTCCGGAAATCATTGAGGTTGTTGAAGATGAAGAAGAGGTTGAAGAAACGGTTATCGAATCTACAGAAAGTAACGAGGAAGAAGAAGTTATGGAAGTAGAGGACGTTGAAGTAGAAGAAATAGAAGAAGATGTAGATGTACCTTTCGCGGTAATCGAGAACGTTCCTGTTTTTCCAGGCTGTGAAAAAGAAAGTAACAAACGTGCTTGCTTCAATAAAATGATGCAAAAGCATATTAGCAAAAACTTCCGCTATCCTGAAATTGCTCAAGAAATGGGTGTTCAAGGAAGAGTAAGTGTAATGTTTACGATTCAAAAAGACGGAAGCATTGGCAATGTAAGAATGCGTGGTCCAGATAAAAATTTGGAAAAAGAAGCTGCAAGAATCATTGGTAAATTACCCAGAATGACACCTGGTAAGCAAAGGGGTCGTGCGGTACGTGTTCCTTTTAGTATTCCAATTACATTTAAATTACAATAAAAGAGATTTTACTCTTTATACGAAATCCCTAACTTTTTAAGTTAGGGATTTTTTTTGCCGTAGATATTTATATCGGCTGGTGTACAGCTAAGAATGTAGAATCTTAGCTTTTATTTGTCATAAGATTGGGGCTTAAGACGTCTGTGGTAAAAGCTGAGATTAAATCGATGTAATTCGTTGTAAAAAAGAAGGTTGGGGTTTATCTTTGCAGACCATTTAGAAATAGATATGAAGACAGCGGTCAGTACGGCAAAGAATAGCGCTTGGTCTTTGGTTTTTTCCGATTTTAAGGAGATTACTAAGGCACGACTGGCGGTTAGCGTTGTATTCTCGTCTATTGCAGGTTATCTCTTGGCACCCGTTGCTATAAACCCAATTTCGCTGCTGCTTTTGGCGTTTGGTGGGTATTGTATGGTGGGTGCTTCCAACGTTTACAACCAAATTATAGAAAGAGATTTGGACGCTTTGATGAGCCGTACGAAGAATCGTCCGATTCCCTCTGGTCGTATGTCGGTGAACAAAGCCCTGACAATAGCCATCTTGTTAACTGTATTGGGCGTAATTGCCTTGTATTATTTGAACCCAAAGACCGCAATGTTCGGGGCAATATCTATCTTTTTATATACTAGTGTTTATACGCCTTTGAAGACCAAAACACCATTGGCGGTTTTTGTGGGAGCCTTTCCTGGAGCCATACCTTTTATGTTGGGCTGGGTAGCAGCTACAAATGATTTTGGAATTGAACCCGGCACCTTATTTATGATTCAATTCTTTTGGCAGTTTCCACATTTTTGGGCGCTAGGTTGGATGTTGGACGAGGATTACAAAAAGGGCGGTTTTAAAATGCTTCCCACAGGGAAAAAAGATAGAGGTACAGCCTTACAAATTGTCATGTATACCATTTGGATGATAGTGATTTCTGTTATTCCGGCTTTTGGAATTACCGGAGCATTGACCTTGTCGATCCCCGCTGCCATCATAGTATTTCTAATGGGAATGGTAATGCTGGTTTTTGCCCTCCGTTTATACGAAAAAAGGGATAATCCCGCGGCACGGAAATTAATGTTGGCTAGTGTAAGTTATATTACGTTGATGCAGCTTGTTTACGTAATTGATAAATTTTTATAAAGAATGGATTTAACCCAAGGTTCGGAGAAGGAGAAGTACGATAGATCGAAAAAGATGATGTTATGGTTCGGTATTGCCGCTTTAGTGATGGGCTTTGCCGGATGGACCAGCGCCTATATTGTGAGTAGTTCACGAGAAGATTGGATTAAAGATATTGAATTACCCTCTTTGTTTTATGTGAGCACGGCCCTCATTGTTGTTAGCAGTCTAACGTACATTTTAGCCAAGCAAAGCATACAGCAAAACAAATCACAGCAGAGCACTATTTTTTTGGTCGTTACCTTAATTCTAGGGGTAAGCTTTATCTACCTACAATTTCAAGGTTTCGAACAAATGTTAGGCAATGGGTACCGGTTCACCGGCCCTACAAGTAGCATTAAAATGTCTTATGTCTTTTTAATTGCATTTGTGCATATTCTGCATGTAGTGGCGGGACTCATTTCACTGTCAGTAGTTTTGTACAATCAGCTAAAAGGAAAATATACTTCCGTATCCTATTTGGGTATTTCGTTGGGAGCTACTTTCTGGCATTTTCTTGGCATTTTATGGGTGTATTTGATATTGTTTATGACCTTTGTAAAATAAATTGAATTAAAATTGGTTTTGATAGCGATTCGATTTTTGAAACGTTAAAAAAGATGTAAATTTGCACAAATTCTAATCATACGATAAGTTATATATGGATTCAACGGTAGCGACAGGTTCGGAAGAAAACGTTTGGGGTGGTGGCAATAGGCCCCTTGGAGCAAGTTATGGTAAATTGATGATGTGGTTTTTCCTCGTTTCTGATGCCTTGACCTTTTCAGGTTTATTAGCTGCCTATGGTTTCTCTCGTTTTAAGTTTATCGAAACTTGGCCAATTGCTGATCAGGTTTTTACCCATGTACCTTTTGTGCATGGTAACTTTCCTATGATTTATGTGGCGTTTATGACGCTTATTCTGATTATTTCATCAGTAACGATGGTGTTAGCAGTAGATGCAGGCCATAGAATGAAGAAGAATGCCGTTATCTGGTATATGTTCTTAACGATCATTGGGGGTGCTATTTTCGTGGGTTCTCAGGCTTGGGAATGGGCAACCTTTATCAAGGGTGATTTTGGAGCGCTTGAAACGAAAGGAGGTCGTATCTTACAATTCGTAAATGCGGATACAGGTGAAAGAGCCGCGATAGCCGATTTTTCTGAAAGCATTGCTAGTGAACGCGTAAATCATGAAAAGAAGAATGGGATATGGTACTATGAGGGTACAGCGCTTCCATCGTATTCTTTGAATGAGGTTATCGAAGGAGTCAAAGCCCATCCGAATATTCTGATAAGAACGGAAGCCATTATACAAGAAGGAGAGGGGCAAGGCGAGAAAACCCTTTTAACCAGAGAGGAATCGCTGGCAAAGTTAAATGATGCAGTGCAAGTGGTTGAAGGTGCTAACTTGATTCAAAACGAATATGGCAGTCGACTGTTTGCCGATTTCTTTTTCTTTATCACAGGGTTTCACGGTTTCCACGTAACTTCGGGAGTAGTCATTAATTTGATTATTTTCTTCAATGTCGTTCTAGGTACGTATGAGAAGCGCGGTCACTATGAAATGGTAGAAAAGGTGGGACTGTACTGGCACTTTGTAGATTTGGTTTGGGTATTTGTATTTACCTTCTTCTACTTGGTATAATTTGATTGCTGTAAAGGCAGACACCGTACATTCTTATAAGGAAAATTGATTACAATACGTTATTATAAAAAAGCTTAACATCTCAACTAAAATGGCACACGAACACAAATTAGAAATATTTAGAGGATTGTGGAAATTCAAGTCCAACACCCAAAAAATATGGGGCGTACTGGCTTTCTTATGTGTAGTTACTGCTGTGGAAGTTGTATTAGGTATTATGAAGCCAGAAGTTCTTCTCCACAATACCTTTATAGGCATGAAGCTGTTGAATTGGATATTCATCATTTTAACGCTCGTGAAGGCATATTACATTGCCTGGGATTTTATGCACCTTCGTGATGAGAAAACAGCATTGAGAAGAGCCATAGTATGGACCCCGATATTCTTGGTTGCTTATCTTGTATTCATCTTGCTTTTTGAAGCCGATTATGTGTACAACGTTTATAAAGATGGTTTCGTAACTTGGAACTTCTAACGTATAATTAACAGATAAAAAAGACGGCATTCGAGCCGTCTTTTTTATTTTTGTTTGTGCTGAATTAGTACAGCAACTTTTCAATTTTCTTTGAGCTCGCATTTTTTAGAAATGCTGATCGCCTAGTACTGAATCTATGAAGAAGACCTTTGTTTTAGTAGTGCTTTTTATTCTTCCCATTGTAGCATATCTCTTTTTTGCTTCAGGAGTAAATAATTTTGGAAAACTTCCCATATTAACAGAAAATATAAACGATGTTTCTAATTTTGACGGCAGTGTTACGCTTCAAGATAAGATTACAGTACTTGGATTTCTAGGAAGTGATATCGAGAATAAAAAAGGGAACGCTTTCAATCTCAACCAGAAGATATACAAGCGTTTTTATGAATTTAATGATTTTCAATTCGTGATGCTTGTTCTCCAGGGTAGTGAGGCAAAGGTCGATGCTCTAAAAACTGAGCTGGGAAATCTTACAGATATAAAAAAGTGGAAGTTTGTCTATGCCAAAGAAAACGAGATTAGAAACTTCTTTGCAAGCCTGAAAGCAGACTTATCATTGGATGAAAATTTAGCAACACCCTATGTCTTTATTATAGATAAGGATAAAAACCTGAGAGGCCGAACCGATGATGAGGATGAAGGTACCAAATATGGTTTCAATACCGTGTCGGTTGCCGAACTAAACAACAAAATGGAGGATGATATGAAGATTATCTTGGCAGAATATCGCCTGGCCTTGAAAAAGAATAATGCAGATCGAACAAAGTAATGAAGAATAAATACACCTATGTGTGGGTATCGTTGGTTATCTTGATTTTTGGAATCCTATTTATTCCGAAGATAGTTGAACGTGTCAAAAGTGGTGCTGTCGTTGAAAACGACAGAATAAATATTAAAGATAATAGCGGAGACCTGGCATTTGTTATGCTAAATGGAAAAAAGCGCCGTGTACCTAGTTTTGAATTTTTAAATCAAGATAGTTTACTAATCAGCGACAAAGACTATGAAGGTAAAGTTTTTGTAGCGGAGTTCTTTTTTACCAGTTGCCCTTCAATATGTCCGATTATGACCAAGAATCTGGTGGAACTTCAAAACCAATTTTCGGCTGCGGAAAACTTCGGCATTGCTTCCTTTTCTATCACTCCCGACTACGATACCCCCCGAGTTTTAAAGGAATATGCAGAACGCTATGCTATAACCGATTTAGATTGGCATTTAATGACCGGTGATAAAGCTAAAATCTATGATCTAGCAAATAGCGGCTTTAATATTTTTGCCGCCGAAATGCCAGATGCTCCCGGTGGATTTGAACATTCTGGCCTGTTCGCACTAATTGATAAAAATGGCTTCATACGCTCGAGAGTAGATGACTTTGGCAACCCTATTGTATATTATAGAGGCGCAATAACCGAAGCCCAAGATGAAAATGAAGAAGGCGAAAAGCAACAGATTACTATTTTAAAGGAGGATATCAAAAAACTACTCGAGGAATAAATGGAAGATTTGGCGCTAAAAGAAAGAAGATTCAATCGATTGATAACTGTTGTGTCAATTGTAGTTCCCATCGTGGTTGCTATTTTGTTCGGAGTAAAGCTAGATGGTGTAGAACGATTGGGTTTTCTTCCTCCTATTTATGCAACTATAAACGGTCTTACAGCAATTTTACTGCTACTTGCGGTTTGGGCCATTAAGAAGGGAAACCAGCCATTGCATCAAAAGCTAATGACAAGCTGTATAGGGCTGTCTCTTATTTTTTTAATACTCTATATTATCTACCACATGACTTCAGAATCTACGTCCTATGGCGGAGAAGGAGTATTTAAATATGTATATTTCGTTGTATTGATTTCACATATCGTTTTATCTATTGCAGTAATTCCTTTGGTCTTAAAAACCTACGCAAAAGGGTATTTAGGTAAGTTTGAAAGTCATCGTAAATTCGCCAAGATTACGTTTCCCATTTGGTTGTATGTGGCCGTTTCTGGGGTAATTGTATATCTTATGATTTCACCATATTATGTGAATTAAAGTAGTAGTCAGCCCGAGCATGGTCGAAGGCCCTTTTATGAAAAGATTTGTTGTCATACTTGTATTTTTAGCGTTCTTTTTTATTCCAGAAACGGCGAAAGCGCAATGCGCTATGTGCCGTGCGGTGCTAGAAAGTGAGGGTAATGCGGCGGTGGCCGAGGGTATTAACAACGGCATCGTTTATCTTATGGCTATACCCTATGTTTTGGTAGGAGTGCTCTTCTATTTTGTCTACAAAAAGATGAAGAACTAGTATTCAAAGATTATTTTAACATTTTTTTGTTACCCAAACTGTAACATTTTTAATAGTTATGTAGTCTAATAAATGTGCGATAGTCCCCCTATTTCACTTCATCAATCAACAAAATCAATACAATGTTCGACATCGAAAGATGGCAAGAGATTTTTGATACCATCCGTAAAAACAAATTACGGACCTTTCTTACGGGTCTCTCTGTCGCCTCCGGAATTTTCATCTTAGTTATTTTATTGGGCTTTGGTCAAGGTATGCAAAATGGCATCGCCAAAGAATTTGAACGAGACGCCAGCAATATGATTGGGGTATGGACTCAGGTCACAACCAAGGAATATAAGGGATTGAATCCTGGGCGTGTGATACAGCTTCGCGATGAGAACTATGACTTTGTTGAAAAGTTACATTCCGACAAATTAGAATACAAATCCCCCATGTACCGGGTTTTTAATACTTCTATAAACTACGGTGCGGAGTCTGGTGCCTATTCGATATGGGGTACTTCTCCCGACTTTCAGCAATTGGAGAACGCATTTATGTCTTACGGTCGTTTTTTGAATTATAATGACAACCTCCAAAAAGGTAAGGTGGTGGTTATAAGCAATAAAATTCATCGGGAGTTGCTGGGCATGATTGAAGATCCTATTGGAGAACACATTGAAATTTCGGGTTTAAGTTTTCAAATTGTAGGGGTATATGGAGACATTGGCGGTGATCGTGAAGAGGAAAAAATATATATGCCAGTAAATACAGCACAAGCGGTCTTCAATGGCGCTGATCGTCTTAATATGATGTACTTCACCTTAAAACCGGCGGAGACTTTTGAACAATCGTTGGTAGAATCAACTCAGTTTACCGAGGAACTTAAATCGTATCTCAAGCAAACCCATACCGTGGCGCCCGATGATCAAAGTGCGATAAACACCTTCAATACATTGGAAAATGTGCAGCGCTTTTATAATCTCACCAATGGGATACGCCTATTCTTTTGGTTTGTTGGTATTTGCACCATTATTGCTGGTATTGTTGGTGTGAGCAATGTTATGCTCATAATCGTACGTGAGAGAACAAAAGAAATAGGTATTCGAAAGGCGCTAGGAGCAAAACCAATTTCGGTTATCGGTCTAATTTTGCATGAGGCCATTTTTGTGACCGCTGTTTTTGGCTTTGGTGGCTTGATTTTCAGTATGGGGCTTTTAGAGATTTTAGGACCCATGGTTGAAGTTGACTATATCCTGAATCCATCAATCGATTTTAAGGTTGCATTGACAACCGTGTTCATACTAATTTTTGCCGGGGCCTTAGCAGGGTTTTTTCCGGCTTGGAGGGCGGCAAAGATCAAGCCAATCGTTGCATTGAGAGACGAGTAATTAACGCATACGCGGTTTTAGGAATTTTAAAAATAGAAACAGAAAAAGAAGATGTTTAATAGAGATCGTTGGACGGAAATATTACAAGTACTAACAACCAACTGGTTTAGAACTGTACTTACTGCCTTTGGCGTCTTTTGGGGAATATTTATACTGATTTTGCTATTGGCTGCCGGTAAAGGATTAGAGAATGGTATAAGGGCTGATTTTGGAGATATCGCGACCAATACTATGTTTATGTGGACACAAGGGGTTACAAAAGCATACAAAGGGCTTCCTAAGGATAGAAACTTCAATTTCAAGATTGAAGATGTCGATGCCATTTGGCGCGACGTTCCCAACCTACGCTACGTTTCTCCACGAAACCAATCTGGCGGATTTCAAGGCTCGAGCAACGTGGTTCGCGGCCTGAAGAGCGGAGCGTTTAGTATCTATGGTGATTATCCTGAAATCATTAACCAACAACCGATGGATATTACTTCCGGTAGATTTATTAACCATTCAGATATAAAGGAAAAGCGAAAAGTAGCCATTATCGGCACTGATGTTCGAAAAAGCCTATACGAGAAGGATGAAGAAGTACTTGGCAGCTATATTAAAATCAATGGTGTCAACTTTATGATTATCGGTACCTACCATAAAAGCAATTCAGACGGCAACAATGAAGCACAGCAAGACATTTATACCCCTTTCACCACCTTTTCCCAAGTTTTTAATCGCGCCAATAACGTCGGCTGGATGGCGATTACAGCTGTTGATGGCACACCAATTACCGAAATTAAGGAGAATATATTTACACTTTTAAAAGAACGACATACGATTCATCCAGAAGATCTTAGGGCCATCGGTCATTTCGATCTTTTTGAGCAATTCAGCAGGGTAGTTACCCTATTTGGGGCTCTGGAATTCATCGCTTATTTCGTTGGCATTTTGGTGCTCTTGTCGGGTATTATTGGCGTGAGTAATATTATGCTCATTGTGGTAAAAGAGCGTACCAAAGAAATCGGAATACGAAGGGCCTTAGGTGAAAACCCATGGTCTATCAAAAAACAGATTCTAATGGAATCGATATTCTTAACGATTATCTCTGGAATGGCAGGTATTGTTTTTGGAGCATTGACGATATATGGAATCAATTATTTGTTGCAGATGGTAGGCCCCGTAATGATGTTTGTAAACCCAAACGTGAATTTAGGGGTTGTGGTCGTTGCATTGACCATTTTAATTATCTCAGGCCTTTTAGCTGGCTTTATTCCCGCAAATAGTGCCATTCGAGTTAGGCCCATTGAAGCGTTACGAGCCGAATAGCATTTGAAATAAGAAGGCGTATCGCTTAGTATAAAGAAACAATTTTAAACCTTGACATAAAATCATCAATCGAATCAAACTAAATACAAAATGAAAAAGAAAGTAACCATTGTAATCCTATTAACCATTGTTTTAGCCTTTGGGGGTGCCATGTATTATTTATATCAAAAAAATTCGGAAGACCCCATAGTTTATGAAACGGAAGAGGCTTCAAAGCAAACCATTGTTAAGAAGACCGTAGCCACGGGCAGTATTCTTCCCCTTGAGGAGGTATTGATCAAGCCAAATATTTCTGGGGTTATAGAAGAAGTATTTGTTGAAGGCGGTGACTATGTAAAATCAGGTGACCTCATATGTAGAATAAAAGTTGTTCCGAACCTTAATGCTCTGAACGATGCACGAAATGCGATAGATGAGGCGAAAATTGCCTTAGACGATCAAAAACGAAATTTAGATAGGCAAAAAAGCCTTTTTGACAAAGGAGTTATTTCGAAGGTCGATCTTGAGCGAGCTGAAGTAAGTTTTGACCAGGCCAAACAGTCATACGGGGCCGCAAATAAGCGTTATGATATTGTAAAAACAGGTACTGCAAAGGGATATGGAAGTGCTGCCAATACGCAAATTCGTGCAACCGTAAGTGGTATGGTGCTTGAAGTACCTGTAGAAGTCGGTAATCAGGTAATTGAAAGTAATAATTTTAATGAGGGAACTACCATTGCCGCAATTGCGGATGTTGAAAAAATGATATTCGAAGGCAAGGTAGATGAATCTGAAGTAGGTAAAATCAAAGAAAATCTTCCCTTGGAAATTACAGTAGGAGCAATAGAAAATCAAAAATTCGACGCTGTTTTAGACTACATTGCCCCAAAAGGGAATGAAGAAAACGGAGCCATACAATTTGAAATCAAAGGAACCCTTACTAAAAGTGATACTACCTTCATTAGAGCGGGCCTGAGTGCCAATGCGTCCATTATTCTGGCAAGGGCAGATAGTGTTCTAGCCGTTAAAGAAGCCCTAGTGCAATTCGATTCTACTACCAAAAAACCTTTTTTGGAGATAGCGACTGGAGATCAACAATTTGAACGAAAAGACATAGAATTGGGGGTTAGTGATGGCATTTTCGTCGAAATAAAATCAGGTATTTCAGCCGATGATAAAATAAAAGTTTGGAATCAAATCAAGCCTCAAGAGTTCGCAGAAAACAATTAACATAAAATTTATAGCAATTCTTGTAACAATTTAACGACTTGGGTGTCTTATTGGCAAATACCTTAGGCAGCGACCAAGCAAAACAAATACAACCAACATGATTGAAATCAAAAACCTTCATAAATCGTATAAAATGGGAAGCAATTCCCTTCATGTTTTAAAAGGTATTAACTTTTCTGTAGAAGAAGGCGAATTGGTCGCCATTATGGGTTCCTCTGGTTCTGGGAAATCTACCTTATTAAATATTTTAGGAATGTTAGATGGGTTAGACGAAGGCTCGTACACCTTAGACAGCGTTCCCATTAAAGAACTCAATGAAACAAAAGCCGCGAACTACCGCAACAAATTTTTAGGCTTTGTATTCCAATCTTTTAATCTTATCAATTACAAAAACGCGATGGAAAATGTGGCCTTACCACTGTACTATCAGAAGGTAGGTAGAAAAGAGCGCCAAGAAAAGGCATTGAAATACTTAGAACAAGTAGGTTTGAAAGAATGGGCCACACATTTACCTAGTGAACTTTCGGGAGGTCAAAAGCAGCGTGTGGCAATTGCTCGGGCAATGGCCGCTGAGCCTAAAGTGTTATTGGCAGATGAGCCAACTGGTGCACTTGATAGTAAAACTTCGTATGAAGTGATGGATTTGATTCAGAAAATTAATGACGAGGGCAATACGATATTGGTGGTAACACACGAGCCAGATATTGCCAATATGTGTAAACGTATTGTACATCTAAAAGATGGTGTGATCGTAGAAGATAAAAAAGTAAAACAAGTAAGAGCGTCAGAATATGTTTGATAGAGATATTTGGCAGGAAATTTTTCACAGCATTAAGAACAACAAATTGAGAACGTTCTTAACAGGCTTTTCGGTGGGTTGGGGAATCTTTATTCTGGTAATGCTATTAGCGTCTGTTAATGGTATGCAGAATGGATTTTATAGTCAGTTCAATGATGACGCGACCAATTCAATTTTCATTCGACCGGGCCTCACCTCAAAAGCATATGCAGGCTTTGAGAAGGATAGAAGAATTCAGTTAAGAAATGATGATGTAGAGTACATACGAAAAAGTTTTTCCAAAGACTATGAACATATTACTGGTCGTATGTTCAAAAACACATCTGCCCGTTACAAAAGTGAAACCGGTAGCTATTCTGTGCAAGCAATACATCCCGACCATCAGGTTATCGAAAAGACTATTGTGACAAAAGGAAGATTCATCAATATCAATGATCTAACTTCTGCATCGAAAGTTGCGGTAATCGGAAGAAAAGTAGGCGAAGATTTATTTAAGGAAGAAGACCCACTCGGCAAATTTGTAGAATTTAATGATTTGCCCTTTCGTGTAATAGGAATTTTTACAGATGAAGGAGACGACAATGCTGAAAGAAGAATTTATGCGCCCTTAACAACGTATCAGAAAATTTATTCGAATACCGATGAGATTGATGGAATAGCTCTTACTTATAACTCCTCTTATGATTTGACGAAGGCGTTGGAATTTTCAACGCGCTTGGAGAATATATTGAAGCGAAGACATAAAATTGCCCCAGAAGATCAATCCGGAATACGAATTTGGAATTATGCCGAAGCCTTTTCAGATATCAGCAGTTTTACAGGCGTTTTATCTTGGATAGGCATCGCTGTAGGTATTTTGATTTTAATTGCGGGCATTGTCGGTATTGGAAACATAATGGTTTTTATCATAAAGGAGCGTACCAAAGAGATAGGAATACGAAAAGCACTGGGAGCGGTTCCGGGTCAGATAATAAAATTGGTGCTCTTAGAATCGGTTTTTATTACGGCTTTATCTGGTTTTATAGGGCTGTTTTTTGCAACCGGTATTTTGGCCGCAGTTGGGCCTGCAATGCAATCTCCGGCCTTTACCAATCCATCCGTTAGCTTTTCAATTGTGCTTACTGCCACTATTATTTTGGTAGTTGCCGGTGTACTTGCAGGATTGATTCCTGCTATGAAGGCTGCGAATATAAAGCCCATTGTGGCATTGAGAGACGATAAATAAAATACTATGTGGTTATTCGATAGAGATTTATGGAGAGAAGTTTTTACCACCCTTGGCAAGAATATGTTTCGAACATTTCTTACCATGCTGGGCGTCATATTTGCAATGGTCATTTTGATGCTCCTCCTGGGTTCTGCCAATGGTATGAGTAATGGTTTTGACAAAGTGTTTGCTGGTACAGCTTCCAATAGCCTTTTTGTTTGGAGCCAAAGAACCTCAGAACCTTATAAGGGTTTTGAAAGAGGGAGGGAAATCAATTTTAGAATTGAAGATGCCACTATTCTAAAAGAACAAATCCCCGAGATTGAAGTATTGGCACCTAGAATAGAATTAGGCAGTCATCGAAATATAGTAACGGTATATCGAAAAGGGCGTAAAAGTGGTTCTGCAGTTTATGGAGATTATCCAGAAATTGATAATATCACCAAAAAGAGGTTGGTAGAAGGTCGTTTTCTAAACCAATCAGATATCGATGATTCAAAGAAAGTTTGCGTTATCGGGGAGGAAACGTTTAAGTTACTATTTGACAAGGGCGAGGATGCCATTGGACAAGATATAAGAATTAATGGGGTTTTCTTCAGAGTTGTTGGTATTTACAAACCCAACAACAACATAAATATAGATGGTGAGAACGCCGTATTTATTCCTTTTACTACATTCCAAAAAGCATTCAGCTCTGGAGACCGTATGGGATGGATGGCCATTGCTGTGAATGAAGAGACCACAGTACCCGTGGTAGAGGCAGAAATTAAAAAGTTACTTAAAAATAAATACGATATCAGCCCAGATGATGAACGCGCTATAGGGAGTTTCGATATGTCAGAAATATTCAACAATATATCGGCGTTTACCACTGTTTTGAAAGGGTTTTCCTTTTTTGTCGGCATTTTTACCTTGCTGGCTGGTGTAATTGCGATAAGTAATATTCTCTTAATTACGGTTAAAGAACGCACGAAAGAAATTGGGGTAAGGCGAGCTCTTGGAGCTACACCAAGAATTGTAAGACGTCAAATTGTGATGGAGGCCATAATCCTTACCGCCTTTGCTGGGCTCATTGGTTTTGCCATATCTGTAGGTATTCTTACCGGCTTAGATGCATTATTTGGTCAGGGCGATGATTTTCCATTTAAAAACCCTATGGTCAGTATACCGCAATTCGGGGTGTCGTTTTTACTTATGGTTGGGCTGAGCGTTTTGATCGGACTCCTGCCTGCAAATAGGGCGGTTAAGGTTCGTCCAATAGAAGCATTAAGAGAAGAATAGAAAAAAAATAGCAATTCAAATAACAATCAAACTAATACATCAATGAACAAGTACGTAAAATACGGATTAATCGCTGTAGCGGTAATAGCAATTTTAGGAGCGGTGGTAGTTTTTCTGAAGAAAAACAGCACTCCAAAGAAACTTTATGAGACAGAAACTGTCGAAAAGAAAGATATCGTAAATCAAGTTATTGTTACTGGTAAGGTTATTCCCGAAGATGAAATTGAGATCAAACCACAAATTTCAGGAATTATCGATAAGATCTATCTTGAAGAAGGGGTTGATGTTAAAGCTGGAGATTTAATAGCGATAATTAAGATCGTTCCTAACGAACAATCTTTAAACCAAGCTAGGGGTCGCGTACGGAACGCGGAAATTGCCCTGAATAATACGAAAATTGAATATAACCGAAATAAGGCCCTATTTGATAAAGGAGTTATCGCCAGTCAAGACTTCAATAATTTGCAGCTACAATTAGACCAGGCTGAACAAGAAATAAGAAATGCACAGGCCGATTATCAGATTATCCGACGAGGCTCGGCAGGAGGGTCGTCAACTGCGAATACCAATATTAGAGCAACGGTCGCTGGTACGATCTTAGAGATTCCTGTAGAAGAAGGAGATCAAGTAATTCAAAGTAATAACTTCAATGATGGAACTACGATTGCTACGATTGCCGATATGTCGAAAATGATTTTTGAAGGAGAGGTCGATGAGGCGGAAGTTGGAAAGTTAACATTGGGTATGCCTCTAGATATTAGCTTGGGCGCTTTAGAGAAATCTACTTTTGAGGCAAAATTAAAATTTATAGCCCCCAAAGGTGTAGAGGAAGAAGGAGCCGTTCAATTCAAAATAGAAGGTGATTTAGTGGTAAGTGATAGCGCATACGTTCGCGCAGGGTATAGCGCAAATGCATCGATAGTTTTACAGGAGAAGAAAGATGTTTTGGCGATTAAAGAAGCGCTACTACAGTTTGATAAAGAGACTGAAAAACCTTATGTAGAAATAGAAACTGGTGATAATGAGTTTGAACGCAAAGATCTGGAGTTAGGAGTTAGTGATGGAATAGATGTGGAGGTTGTTTCCGGACTGGAGGAAGATGATAAAATCAAGGTGTGGAACGAGCTGGCCCAAAAAGACGATGATTCAGATAATGACTAAATCTTTTCAATACATCAATCAAATCAATAATTAAGAAAAATCAAGAAATGAAATTCAAGCTAACAACTATATTGCTTATTTTGACAATATCATTTGGTTCTGCACAGGTTAAAAAATGGACACTCGAGGAATGTGTAGTCTATGCCGTAGAGAACAATATTACTGTTGCTCAATTTGAGTTGGATTTGGAAAATGCAAAAATCGACAAGTCAGATGCCCTTGGTAATTTTTTACCAACCTTAAATGGATCGACAACGCTCTCGAGTAATACAGGATTTTCTATTAACCCTACGAATAACCTTCCTACGAACACGACCCAGAACAATTTAAACGCTGGGCTAAGTACCAATGTGAACCTTTTTAACGGACTTCGAAATCGGCACCGTATGAATAGGGCAAAATTGAACGCTATTGCGAACCAATATCGTTTAGACGACTTAAAAGATGATATTCGACTTAACGTAGCGAACGCCTACCTTCAGGTGCTTTCGAATAAAGAAGCCCTAAAAGTAGCTCGAGCACAGTATGACGTTACCGAACAGGATCTTAAAAGAACAAAGGAACTTGTTGATTCAGGAGTGGTGCCCAAAGGTGATTTGTTGGAAATAGAAGCTACCGCTGCAGGTCAAGAACAACAAATTGTGAATTCCGAAGCCTTAGTGCAAATATCAAAAATTGGCCTAGCACAGTTACTACAGATTACTGACTATGCGAATTTTGACACTTCAGATGAGGCTTTTGAAGTTCCGGTCTCGGAAATATTAAACAACTCTCCTAATTCTATATTTGCGAAGGCGCTTGAGTTTAGAAACGATATTAAACTTTCAAAGTCGAACGTCGAATTGGCAGAAAGGGATTTGCAGATTAGCAAAGGCGCTCTTTTACCCACCCTGACGGGTTTTGCGAATTATGGAACACGATATTCTGATGTAGCCCAGATTCCTGTAGCTGGACTTCCAGCAGGTTCTCCACCAGAATTTTTCACGCCTAGTTTTGTAGATCAACTTTGGATTTTTGATGGTGTGAGCTATGGTGTTCAGCTTAACGTTCCGATTTTTACGGGCTTTAGCACAAAAAATAATATAAAGAGATCACAAATTGCGGTTGAGCGTGCGAAATTGCAATTGGAACAAGATAAGTTGGATTTAGAAAATGTAATCAATCAGGCCTATACTGATGTTACTACCTTTTACAAGGCTTATGAGGCTGCTGAAAAGACCTTGGAAGCAAGAAGATTGGCTTATGAATACTCCAAAGAACGCTTCGATGTAGGGCTAATGAATTCTTTTGATTTTAGTCAAGCACAATCTCGTGTCGACAATGCTGAAGCTGATGTGGTACGAACTAAATATGATTACATATTTAGGCTCAAAATATTGGAATTCTATTTCGGACTTCCTATTTCATTAGATTAAGTATTTCTAAATGTTGTTAATCAACCCGCAAGCTATATTAAAGCTTGCGGGTCTTTTTTGTTTCAAATTGAAGGATATATCTTTGCGTCAATTATGGCATTGATTTTAAATCTAGAAACGGCAACGACGAACTGCTCAGTTAGTTTGGCCAAGGCGGGTACAACTATTGCTATCAAAGAGCATGATACGCCGAACTATTCCCATTCTGAACAGCTTCATGTTTTTATACAAGAGGTGTTAAAAGAAGCATCTGTTGCACTATCTGATATTGCGGCCATTGCTGTGAGCAAAGGCCCGGGTTCTTATACTGGCCTAAGGATAGGTGTTTCAGCCGCTAAGGGGCTTTGTTTTTCTTTAGATATTCCTTTGATAGCAGTAGAGACTTTAACGAGTCTTGCCAGTCAGGGAAAACTACAAGACTTTGACTTTATTATTCCACTGCTTGATGCCAGACGAATGGAGGTATATTCTAAAGTTTTTGACAATCAGTTGAATGAAATTCGCGAGACAAGAGCCGAAATTATCGATGCGAATTCATTTGACACATATTTGCAAAAAGGGAAGGTGTTATTATTGGGGAGCGGCGCTTCAAAATGCAAAGGAGTGCTTGAAAATGACAATTTAGAGTATGCTGTCGATGCAGTGCCTTCCGCGCAACAGCTAGCGAAGCTATCCTTTGAAAAATATCAGGATAAGGATTTCGAAGACGTCGCCTACTTTGAGCCCTACTACCTGAAAGACTTTATTCTTCAGGCCAAGGCTAAGAAATTCATTTAGTTTAAAGTATCATAGTACGAAATAAGCTGAATAACTTCTTCTTCGGTCTTCAATTTTAATTTGTTCTTTTTTATATAAGTGCGCAATTCATTGTACTTGTCGTTAAGCGCAAATAACACTTCTTTTTTTGATAATTTTATTCTGGTAGCTGGCCTGTATTTTCTTTTGATAAAATAATGGGTTAGTGTTAATAGAGCAGTTGGTTCGAACCGGTTGTAACCATGGTCTGAGGACTTAAACTTTGGAATTCTTTTGATGGTTTTCAAATAAAGTTTGGTCTCGCCATCAGACAGCTTATTGAAATAACCTTCTTTTATATTGCCTCTTATTGTTTTGTCTCCATTTTGGGGTAAGTAGTACAAAGCCTTATCTTGAACGGTCTCTTCATAGTCAAGAATGCGGTAGATTTTTTCATCAAATGCTACTAGAATGTTAGCTGATTTTAGCACGGAAGCTTCTTTGTTGTTCTTATCCAAAACTTCAAACATTCCGAGGTAGGCGTTGTAGCGCATTCGGAACTCTTTCTTAGATGGGCCATTGATAATTACGCCCATTTCATATTTTTCATTTAAATAGGGACTCCCGTTTACTGCAAATACTCTTTCAGCAAAGAAACCTTTCCCTATATCAAACCGTACCAGCACAGGCTCTTCGGTAGCCTGTGAGAAACATTGAAAAGAGGAAACTAGCATCAAAATGTAGCATATTCTTTTCATATACTTAAATTTAGTAAAACCTTATTCTACAAGAATTGGAGACTTGCAAAGCTGAAAATTCACCTAGTTCAGCGTATCGTAGAAGGCAATAACCTGATTAACTTCTTCTACGGTCTTCACTTTTAATTTGTTCTTTTTTATGAATGCCCGAACTTCGTCGTACTTATTATTCAATGCAAAGAGCACTTCTTTTTTAGATAGTTTTATGCGCACGGCCGGCCTATGTTTTCTTTTGATATAATAATGAGTAATGGTCACAAAAGCAGAGGGTTCGAACCTTTCGTACCCGTGTTCAGCTTGCTTAAATTTAGGTACTCTTTTAAACGTTTTTTGATAGAGCGTCGTTTCTCCTTCATTTAAAACGCTAAAATAGCCCTCTCTCTTATTGCCATTTATTCTTTCGTTGGAAGTGTTAGGCACATAATATAATGCCTTATCTCTTACCGTCTCTTCATAGGTAATCAGTTGGTAAGTAGTACTGTCGAGTACCACCTTGATAGTTGGAGACTTTGCGACAAATGATTTTTTCTTGTTTTCATCCAAAACCTGAAAACTATCATAATAGGCATTATAGCGTAAAAGGGCTTTCGTTTTTTTTGCTCCATTAACTATAAACCCTTCCTTGTGTATTTCATTCAGGTACGGGCTACCTTTTACGGTAAACACCCTCCCTTGATCACCTCTAGCGGGATCGGTGTTCTCAGGACTCCCGGGTAAGTTATACCGTACCCTCACAGGCTCATCGGTATCCTGTGAATAGCTGTAAAAACTAGCTATTAGAAGCGTGAAAAGAAATAATCTATTCATATACAAAAGATAATAAAAAAAACCTTCATGATTCAACTTGTTTACCAGAGCGCTTGAATTTAATGGCTTACTTGGCCAACTGCCCAATGGCTTCATCTACGGTTGATACGGGAAGCTTGCAAGCTCCTTTTTCACATATGAAGATAAGTGTTTTGTCAGGGGAATATCTATTTTGTAAAATACCAAGGGTACTTTCTTGCCGGGTAGCCGCCAAAATAGTGTTGGGTAAATAGTGGCTTGACAAGGCCTTTGTATTTTCTTTAAAAGCTTCCCCCACAACTGCTATTTCGTAAAATTGCTGGTCAAAGAATAGGAGTAGTTCCAACCAATTTGCATGGTTTTGAGCACCCTTCTCAAAGTTGTGTTGAACGTTTTTTAATAGTTGCAAAGCAGTTTCCTGATAATCTTCATCTGGAAACAGTTTCGAAAGCCTAAATAGATTCTTTGCCATGATAGAGTTCGATGCAGGCACTACATTGTCTGTAGTTTCAATAGTTCTTCGGATCACAAAATCATCTTGTTTTGAGGTAAAGAAAAACATTCCGCTTTCCGAATCAAGAAAGTTTTCTTGACAGTAAGACGTTAATTCGTTGGCATGTGCCAACCATTGTTCATCAAAGGTGACCTCGTACAGACCAATGAACGCTTCAATGACCGAAGCGTAATCCTCTAAATAGCCGTTGATGGTACTTTTTCCGTTTTTGTGATTGTGCCAAAGTCCGCCATCCGGTTGTAGCAAATTTTCCAAAATAAAGTTGGCGTTTTTTAAGGCGAGTTCTAAGTAACTATCATTGTCAAGATAGCGATAAGCGTCTACCAATCCGTTTAGCATAAGTCCGTTCCAAGAAGTGAGCATCTTATCATCTAGTCGCGGTCGGTTTCTTTTATTTCGTTCCGCATTCAATCGATCTAAAGAACTATTGATTATTCTGCTCAACTCGTTGATCTCGATCGCATGCTTTTTGGCTATTTTTTCTGTGGGTTCATCGCGTATCAAAACGTAATTCCCATGTTCCCAATGTCCGTAACTGTTGATATTGAAATAGTCTTTGAAAATTTCGAAATTCTTACCTAAAAGAGCCTTTAGCTGTTCTTCCTGCCAAACATAATAGGCTCCTTCTTCCAATTTACCCATTTCTGTAAGGCTATCAGCGTCTAAAGAGGAATAGAACCCGAAGTTAGGATGCATGAGCTCCTTCTCCACAAAGGCTATGGTTTGCGCTGCAGTAGTTTTGTACAACTCATTTTTGGTAGTTGCATAGGCTTTTGCATACAGACTGATTAATTGACCGTTGTCGTATAGCATTTTTTCGAAATGAGGTACGTGCCATTTCGTATCAACTGAATATCTAGAGAATCCGCCACCTACATGGTCAAAGATGCCTCCCCAAGCCATTTTGGTCAAAGTGGTATGTACATATTCTAGTATGTTTTCATCTCCTTCAGACATTCCGTAATGCAGCAGAAAATTAAGATTGACCGGCATCATAAATTTCGGGGCACGTTTATAACCTCCTAAGAAGGTGTCAAAATAACGAGACCAATTGTTTACGGCTTCAGCTAATTGTTCCGACCTAAAAAGTTGAAGATCATTTTGATTTTCAACAAGATTCACAGCTCTAATTCCCTCGGCAAGGTTATGGGCATATTCCTGTACTTTTTGCGGGCTTTTGCGATGCGCATTGGAAAGCTGCATTAGAATGTTTATCCAATCTTTCTTTTTAACATAGGTAGCACCCCAAAACGGACGGCCATCGGGAAGCGCCACGATGTTCAAAGGCCAACCCCCACTACCTGTCATCATTTGAAGGGCGTCCATATAAATATGGTCTACATCGGGCCGCTCTTCGCGGTCTATCTTGATATTGATAAAATGGGCATTCATAATTGTTGCCACGTCCTCATCTTCAAAACATTCATGTTCCATTACATGACACCAATGACATGCAGCATAACCAATACTTATAAGTAGGAGTTTGTTTTCCTTTTTTGCCCTTTCCAATACTTCAGGTTTCCAAGCTTCCCAGTTAACAGGGTTATGAGCGTGCTGCAGTAAATAGGGACTTGTTTCATGTATGAGGGCGTTGGTATATGCATGGGCCATAGTATTCGTTTTTTGGGCATAAAAATTCAGCGAAAGCAGTAGGAATATAACTATTTTGAATTTGCAGAACATACTCAAATTTAGTATTAATATAACCTATAAAAAAAGCATCCTATATTATATGGATGCTTTTAAAGAAGTTCAATTTTATAGTTTTTACTTCACCTCGAAAGTGATTTTAACATTTACTCTAAAATCATCAATTTCGCCATCTTTTACGCTGGCGCTCTGATCTTGAATGTAAACCGAACGAATGTTTTTTACCGATTTAGAAGCCTGTGCAACTGCATTTTTTGTTGCATCTTCCCAGCTCTTATCTGAATTCGCAAGGACTTCTATAACTTTTAAAATTGCCATAATTTCTTGTTTTTAGATTTGCATCAAGATAACAAATTATTAATGCAAAATGCTAGATAAATCTTACAAATTACCCGTTCAGTGCTACGACTTCGTTGATTCGATCACCCATCATGTTTTTTAGCATGGTTTCGATACCGTTTTTAAGCGTAAAGGTAGATGACGGACAACCGCTACAGGCACCTTGTAAAATTACATTCACGGTTTTGCTCTCTTTTTCGTAAGATTTAAAAAGAATGTTGCCCCCGTCGCTGGCCACGGCAGGTTTTACGTATTCTTCTAAAATATCAATAATTTCTAGAGATGTATCATCTAATTCTGCATCGGGCCGATCCAACTGCTGTGCTACTTCCGGTTTGTTTTGAGGTTGTATATCTAGAGAGACAACATCCTTACCATCTGCAATAAAATCGCGAATAAGTTCACGCAATTCCATGGTAATATCATCCCATTCAGCCACTTCATATTTCGTTACCGAAACATAGTTTTCGTCTAGAAAAACCTGTTTTACGAACGGAAATTGAAAAAGGGCCTTGGCCAAGTCTGAATCTTTCGCCTCATCTATGTTTTTAAACTCAAACACAGCAGGTACGATTTTTCGACTGGCTACGAACTTCATCGTAGCGGGGTTCGGCGTTACTTCGGCATATACGGTGACCGCTACTTTTTTTGTTTGTTCCTCTTCCGCTACAACAGGTTCACCGGCATTGAGGTATTCCACCAATTGCTGCGCAACTTCGTCTTTTACATCAGACCATTCTACAATATCAAAACGTTCAAGACCAATGAAGTTGCCTGAAATATATACGGTTTTGATGAACGGTAAATAGAACAACTGCTGTGCCAATGGCGAGTTTTTTGCCTCATCAATGTTCTTAAACTCGTAATTTGTGCCCGTTGTTATAAAGTGATTGGTCTCAAATTTTAAGATGGCTGGGTTGTTAGTTTCTACCACAGTAATCGAATACTCTTTCATTGCCTTTGATTTTCAGCAAAAATACGAAGTAAATACAAATATAGCCTGCTTAGTTGACGCCCAAATGCCTTAAAGTTTCCTCAAAATTCGGACGAAGGCTGTTCTTGGTTTTTCAACCAAGTTTTGGCTGATATGGAAAGGAAAAGGCGAAATGTGCAGAATTTTTTGAAGAGCGTACCGGTTTTTTGGGAAAAGGCATACTAGATTACTGGTATAAGTACATATAATATAGTTGCATTTCATCCGTTATACTTTATATTTAGTCGGTAGAACAATAGCCCCAGCCAATAAATGAAAAATCTTTTAATAGTCCTATTTGCTTTCTTAGCCTTTGGTACTTCGTCATCTGCTCAAGAAGGGATTCCTGTATATTTCGATTATCTAGCTGACAATTACTATCTGGTATACCCCTCGATGGCGGGTATCGGTGAAGGCGGAAAAATTCGTGGAACCATAAGAAAGCAATGGTTTAATGTTGATGAGGCGCCAAGTCTTCAAACCTTGAATGCACACTTTAGACTAGGAGATAGCAATAGCGGTATTGGTGCCATTGTTTTTAATGACGCCAACGGTTACCATTCGCAAACAGGAGTAAAATTAACCTATGCTCATCATTTGAAGATGGGAGGCGATATTCGTTATTTGAATCAACTTTCATTTGGTCTTAGTGCGGGCATATTACAAAGTAACTTAGATGAATCTGAATTTCGCTCGGTAATACAAGATCCAGTGATTACTGGGGTAAATAACAGTGTAAGCTACTACAATGTTGATTTAGGCATATCGTATAGCAAAATGGAGTTTTATGCCCATTTCGCCGCCCTAAATATCTTAGGTAGCGGTAGAGATTTGTATACAGCCATTGAGTTCGATAATTTAAGAAGGTATCTTGCTTCAGTAGGATATATCTTCGGAAAGAATGAAGTGCAGATCGAACCATCGATTCTATTTCAAATGACCGAGTTTACCAGAGAGAAAACTATGGACATCAATGCCAAGATCTACAAAGACGTTGACTTTGGAAGAATTTGGGGTGGATTGTCTTATCGTAGAAGCTTTGATGGAGCTCAATTTCAAACTGATGGCAGTTTCGGTGAACAGCGTTTGCAGTTGATAACGCCAATTGTTGGTGCGAACATTGGCAAGTTTTTAGTATCCTATAATTATTCTTACCAAATAGGGGATATTCGTTTCGATAACGGTGGATTCCATCAGATTACTGTTGGTTACGACTTCGGTCAAACTGAACGAAAATATGATTGCTACTGCCCGGCGGCGCAGTAGGGTAAAAGTGGGCCTACCCAGATTTTCAGATAGACCCACCAACTAAACACCAACCAACTGCGTTCAACAATTTAATCTAAGTGATTTAGGTGTTAGCTGTTTAGTCCCATTTGTAGTTTTTCTTTTCTGCCTGTCGTTTAATAGCTTCTAACATGGCGTTTTCTAATTCTCCTTTAGAACCTTCTTTTTGATTTTCGGAAATATAGGCCTCCCTTTTGCTATTGAGTTCTTGAATTTCTTTCTGTATTTTTATGCGTTCTGTTTTCTTTTCTTCGATGTAGTTTACTATTGCACCCGCAGATTTACCCTGCAATACTTCTGGAAGCTCCTCATCCTTAAGTTGAGATATATCAAAATCCTTATCCGATGAAGCATCAACTAAATCCCATGAAGAATTGCTGTATAATCGAGAGCTTTTACTTACCGCTCTTTTCACGGCTACAGCCTCTTCCATTTCCATGGCATTTGCATCTTGAGTGTATTGCATGTCCATTTTTGCCTGGCCCATCGACCCATAAGAAATATAGGTTTTGTTCAATTTTGAATTGAGTCGGATGATCACGTCGTCATATGGGGTATCGATATGAACTACTTGACGGTTATGGTCGATGGCCATATACTCACCACCTGTCAGTTTTGCCCCATTCTTCCAATCTGTATTGATGCCTTGCTCGTAATTTCCGCAGAAAATAGTATTCACGACAACATCTTTTTCCTTTGCGTTTGAAACAGCATCCTTGTAGTTGAGTTTGCCTTGTGTAAACGGTTCGTTTCCGGCAATGAAAATCATTTTTAGGTTGTCTTCATTTTTACCCCAATGCAATTGTTTTAAAGAGGTTTGAATTACCTCTCCACAGTACTCTTCTCCTCCATTGGTGGTCAATGAGAACAGTTTTTCTGATATTTCATCCAAATCATCACTAAAGCCAAGTACCTGTTGTATATAACCTTCCTCTGAAGATAAGTTGTCATTGCCATATTGATACAAGGCGATCTGCAATTTCGGACGTGCTTCGTTTCCGCATTTGGCATGAGTGAACTTATTTACAATATCCCAAAGTTGCGCTTTGGCTTGGTTGATAAGTCCGTCCATACTATTACTCGTATCAAGCAACAAGGCAATTTTCACTGTATTGTTTGCTTCTTTTTCATCGTTCACCACCGAATGGGCAATAAGTGGTTCGCTCGTTCTTTTGGTTTTTAGCTCACAACCGTAAGCCGAGGAAAGTGTTAGGAGCATTAGGCCCATTCCTAAAATTTGTTTTGCATTTTTCATAATTAATCTATTTTCGTTTCTGCCCTTGTGCTGCACTCGTTTCAGGAAAGGCGGAAATCTGTTTCGTACTTGTTTTGATTCTCTTATATATTTGTTCGTATTTTGTCTATTGTCAAAAGCAGCAGATAGGCGAAAAGTGCCGCAAAAGACAGGCCTGCCAATAGGAGCGTATAGTATTTAATGGTCCATTCTAAGGCCACCTTTACCCTTTGAATAACACTTATTTCGCTTAGTTGCCCTTCTGCCAAGGCTACTTTAACCGTACAGAATTCGTTTTCATCATCGAAATTTCCTAAACTCACCCCTAATTCCTGAAGTTGTTGTTCGATGTCTAAAATGCGATTTTCCAACTGCATATACTCATCGATTCGCCCTCCTTTGGCTTTGAGTTCGATCAAGGAGTTGCGAATTTTCTCTAAGGAAGCTTTTCTGGCGTTTAACTCTTTATATTCATTTGTTTTGTCGGTTTTTGTGATTTGTTTCGACTGAATTTTTCCAACCTTGATCAGACTATGATAGATTGAATCAAAGTTTTCAGGTGGAATACCAATTATCAAATTCAATGTGCGGTATCCCTTGTTTCCACTTTTATTCTCAAACTGAATCAGACCTTTGTAATCTTTTATTTGCGCCCTAATTTGTTTTTCCTCTTGATCAAACTTAGTTGACAGGGTATTGATATCGGCAATCTTTTCATATTTCTGATCAACACTTACGGGTGTAAGCCCTGCATTGAGTTGATATTTTTTAGAGGCATAGTTTTTACGTACACCGGCAGAAATGTCGACCATTTCATGATATACATTGGCCGCTACTGTATCAGTAACTGTTTGGTAACCATAGATTAATCTAAAGACGAATAGCATAACAAAAAGTGACAAAAGAATTGCTGTCGTTTTTTTAAATCGTTTTTTTAAGCTGGGTTTCATAGTCGTATCGTTACTGTTTATACCCTCAAAACTATTCTCAAACTTTTTCTTAAAAAACACGGAATGAGTGAAATGTACTTTTGAGTGCGTAAACGTATTTTTTGATTGCGTAAAGCTGTGAAATGGGTTGATTTTTGGGGTGCTTATCGCCTTAGTCTATTTTTTAGTAAGACATAAATCAGCTAAGTTTACGTTGTATTGCAAACAGATATGAGAAAGCAGGTCTACATATTGATTTTACTTTTATTAGTGTATGCTCCCGTGTATTCACAGGTACAACCTGAAACTGATAACATCTCTGAAGGCCGCAGGGTCATTGAGATAAAAGGTTCTGTTCAGGGCAAGGAGAACTATGAACCAATATCGGGGGTAGAGGTGTCTACAAATACCGGTGTTTATACCTTAACAGATGCACAAGGAGAATATAGAATTAGAGTTGCATTAGGTGATGAATTGATTTTTCGAAGCCCTGAATTCGAGACCAAGCGCTATATCGTGAAGAGTGATGAAGATGTTGATGTTTTGGTAAAGGGATACTCCGAGAATAATTCAAGCAGATCTAAAAGCAAAAGGTTAAGCGATAACCAGGTTTCAATGCATAAGTCGTATTTGGATTCCGCCTATGCTTATAGGAAATCGGATATTGAGAAAAGCATCGATTTCATAACGAGATCAATTGCCCAACTAGGTAAACGCGGTAATAAAAGGGAACTGGCCTTGTCTTTAACCGCTTTAGGGGAGGTATACCAATACCATAACCAACATGATTTGGCAATCACCAGTTTTAAAGATGCTTTAGAGGCTAATAAAACGAGTAAAACTACCCTGCTTTTGGCTCGGGCATATTTATCGAATAAGGATTTTAAAAATGCAGAAGTAACCCTAAACCCACTTTTAAAAGTGAAGAGTTTAATTCCCTTTCAACAAGTACAGCTGTATGAGAGCTTGGGAGATACATATACTGGTTTGGGCATGATTAACAAAGCGGTTGATTTTTATGAGGAAGGACTGCAGGTCGCTAAAAAGAATCAGATTACCCCTAAAATGACAGATTTGAATTCTAAGATAGCAGAAGCCTATGCAACAGACGATAAGCTGGTTGAGGCTGAAGGATATTTTGGGAATTCGCTGAAATTGGCAGAGCGTGAAGCGCCGCAGAGGGCTATTCAAGAAAAGGAAAAAGTAGCTGATTTCTACAATAAAAAAAGTCGTTATGATGAGGAAATCCAATTGCGAAAAAAGAGCTTGAATGAGTTGAACAGCCTCCCAAAGCCTTCGGTGGAATCGCAATCGGGGCAGATAAATGCAGATACCATTACCTCTCAGCGAATTAACTATAAGATTGCGAATGCCTATATCGCCCAAGACAAATATGAACAAGCAATTCCGTATTTAGAGAAGAGTATTGTTGAGGCAGATTCAGATGATGATTTGATCGTACAAAAGGATGCTACTAGAAAATTATCTGAAGTATATGAATACAAGGGAGATTTTACAAAGGCCTTAGCAACCTATCAGGCATATGTCTCAGTGGTGGACACACTTTATATACGAAAGGAACAGGAGATTTCAAGGGCCGCTCGATTTAATCGAGAAATTTCTACCAAGCAAAACCGTATTTCAGGTTTGGAACAAGAACGTGAGCTTTCGCAAAGTAAATATGACTTGGCTGTAACAGAGCAAGAATTAGTTGAAGAAAGCAATAAACGTCAAAAATGGGTGATCTATTCGTTGATTTTCGGATTGATATTGATGGGCCTAGCCACTTTCTTTTTCTATCGTAGCAACCAACAGCAAAAATTGGCCAATAACCTTTTGGCTTTGAAATCGCTTCGATCTCAAATGAATCCGCATTTTATTTTTAATGCATTGAATTCGGTGAACAACTACATTGCTAAAAGCGATGAACGCAGTGCCAACCGTTATTTAAGTGAATTTTCAACCTTAATGCGTTCGGTGTTAGAGAATTCTGAAGAGGATTTTATTTCGCTTGCCAAAGAATTGGAGCTATTGGAGCTCTATGTGAAATTAGAGCATTCTCGTTTTCCTGATAAGTTTGACTACGATATTGCTATTTCCGAGCATGTAGATGTTACAGCTTTTCAGATTCCACCGATGTTATTGCAACCCTATATAGAAAATTCTATCTGGCATGGCCTCCGCTATAAGGAGGAAAAGGGATTATTGCATATTGCACTAAAACAGCAAGACCATGAGACTATTGTGATTACGATCACTGACAATGGCATTGGGAGGAAGAAATCTGCTAGCTTGAAAACAGCGAATCAGAAGAAACAGAAATCAAAAGGAATGGGCAATATTACAAAGAGAGTTGCTATTTTAAACGATATGTATAAAGACAAAGTTGATGTATATATTTCAGACCTTGAAGCCGACGGAACGGGAACAAAGGTTGTATTTACTTTGAAAAAAGATTAAGATGAAATTAAAGGCAATCATAGTTGAAGATGAGGCAAACAGCCGTGAAATACTAAGTAACTATTTGGCGAAATATTGCCCAAGTGTGAATCTGGTAGGGCAGGCCGCTTCTATAGATAAAGCAAAAGAACTGATTCAAAAACAGCATTTAGATTTGGTTTTTTTGGATGTAGAAATGCCTTTTGGTACCGGGTTTGATTTACTCGATCAACTGCCAGACAGAACGTTTGAAACCGTTTTTGTAACCGCTTATAATCAATATGCAATCGACGCACTAAATAGCCACGCGGCCTACTATTTGATGAAACCAATTAATATTGATGAGTTAATCAAGGCCGTAGACTACGTGACCGAAATAAGAATGAAAGAAGACGCCCTGGAAGATCGTGTGCTAACCCCAAAATTGAACAAGGTGGATGGCAAAATAACCCTCCCACAACAAGATGGGTTTCAAATACTAAATGTTGCAGACATTTTATATTGCAAAGCGGATGATAATTATACTGAAATCTATTTAGAAAATAAGAAAATTTTGGTGAGCAAGACCTTAAAATACTTTGAGGAAGCTCTTTCTAAATTTACCTTTGCACGTATTCATAAGTCGTATTTGGTAAATGTAAACGAGGTCGTGAAATATAGAAAAGGCAAAGGAGGAAGCGTTATAGTCTCTAACGGAAAGGAATTGTTGGTATCCGCTTCCAAGAAAAAGGATCTTTTGTCCTATTTTTAAGTTAAAAATAGAAGAGACGAGCTGTGAAATAGCTGCTCGTATGAATTGTTAAAATTCGGAACCAACTGCTTTTTTACCTGTAAACCTGAAACTTTTTAGTATGATTATAAAAACAATAAATGGGAAAACCCCTAAAATAGGTAAAGATTGCTTTATTGCGGAGAACGCAACAATCGTCGGTGAGGTCAGTATGGGTGATCAATGCAGTATTTGGTTCAATGCCGTTTTGCGTGGAGATGTTCATTTTATCAAATTGGGCCACAAAGTAAATGTACAAGATGGTGCAGTTGTTCATTGTACCTACCAAAAATCTCCTACTACGGTTGGGAATAACGTTTCAATAGGACATAATGCTATTGTTCACGGCTGTACAATACATGATAATGTATTGATTGGTATGGGAAGCATTATTATGGATGATTGCATTGTTGAAAGTAATAGTATTATTGCCGCGGGAGCTGTTGTCACCAAAGGTACGCGTGTACCTTCAGGTACCGTATTTGCCGGTATGCCAGCCAAGAAAATCAAAAATATTAGTCCTGAATTAAGTGCTGGCGAAGTTGATCGTATTGCCAACAATTACGTTAAATATTCAGGTTGGTTTAAAGATCAATAGTAGGGATTCCCCATTTTTAGTTGTTAGTATTTTAGAGTTAGGCTTGTGCCAGAGCTAGATATGCTTATTTTTGCCAATCAAACTAGAAACAATGAACGCATATATATTCCCGGGTCAGGGAGCCCAATATGTAGGTATGGGGTTAGACCTTTATGAAAAATACCCAGTAGCACAAGAGTTATTTGAAGATGCGAACGAAATTTTGGGTTTTCCCATTACCGATACCATGTTTGAAGGCACTCCAGAGGAGTTAAAACAAACCAAAGTTACACAGCCTGCCATTTTTCTGCATTCTGTTATTTTAAGCAAAGTCATGGGCGATTCGTTTCGGCCTGATATGGTGGCTGGGCATTCACTAGGTGAATTTTCCGCTTTGGTTGCGAACGGGGTTTTAAATTTTGAAGATGGCTTAAAGTTGGTTTCAAAAAGGGCATTGGCCATGCAGAAAGCATGCGAGTTGCAACCAAGCACCATGGCAGCGGTTTTGAGTTTAGCTGATGAGGTGGTAGAAAGCATATGTGAGCAGACCCCCGGAATTGTAGTAGCTGCTAACTATAACTGCCCCGGTCAATTGGTGATTTCTGGTGAAGTACCAGCAATTGAAGCAGCTTGTGCAAAGATGAAAGAGGCTGGCGCAAGAAGGGCTTTGGTGCTTCCGGTAGGAGGAGCTTTTCATTCCCCTCTTATGGAACCTGCAAGAGAGGAACTGGCAACTGCTATTGAAAATACCATGTTCTCGGCTGCCAAATGCCCAATTTATCAGAATGTTACCACAACGGCGGTATCCAATGCCGATGAAATTAAGAATAATCTCATCTCTCAGCTTACTGCTCCCGTAAAATGGACTCAAAGTGTTCAAAATATGATAAAAGATGGAGCCTCATTGTTCACCGAAGTAGGCCCTGGTAAGGTATTACAAGGATTAGTTAAAAAAATTAATGCGCAGTCCGAAACCACTTCCGCAATTCTTACGTAAATACACTAATCGATAGAATCTGTTGTTTATCTGTAAAAACCCATATTTAGGCCGTTATTTAGCATATTAGCCGAATTTTTTAGTAATATTGACACCCATTTTTTACCTACTTAGAGTACCTTTTTATGCTGTCCCTTTGAATTAGTTGTAATTCAATGAACAGACTATGAAACTGAAACGAGTACGAATATCCTTTACGAATCTTCTTAAAGTTTTTAAAGGACTTTTATTTTTTTGTGCCTTACTAATGGTAAGTTCATTGTCGGCGCAGCAGGTCAACGTGACCTTATTGAATGGTCCCGCTAGCGAAGCGGGTCTAGCGACGGCAACGTTTAGAATAACGATGTCTGCCCAAAGATTGACTCCAACAACGATCAATTATACCTTAACGGGTTCTGCCGTCGAAGGTGATGATTATCAAGTAATAGGTGTTGTTGAAATTCCACCTGCACAGTTATCTGTCGATGCTACAGTTACACCTATAGACGACGACTTGGTTGAAGGAGATCAGGATGTTGTTTTTACCCTCAATGCCTCTATTCAGTACGTTGTTGGAATTAATAATGATGCAACTGCCATCATTGAAGATGACGATATTGGTGTAATAAATTTGGATCTTGATACTTCTGTAACGAATGGATACAGACCAAATGCTTTTGAAGGAGGCCAAAATGGGCAATTTCGATTAAACATGGACAAGGAGAATGCAACCGGAGCGCAGATACTTGTCAATTTTACCATAAGTGGTACATCAACTCCAGGTCCTGGCGCGGGTGCTGGTTTTGATCACAATTTAACCGGGGCGGTAAATGCGGCTAAGACGGCAGCTACCTTTCCGGAAGGTACGCTAGCAAGAAACATTAACGTAGTGCCTTTTGATGATTCGGTTGCTGAGACTGATAAAACGGTAATCATTACACTAACAGGCACAAGTGATCCACTTTTCACAATTGGGCCATCGAATACCGCTACGGTTACTATCATTGATGATGATTGTGCTGCGGGTATAACAGCACCCACTTTAAACGGTAATCCAACAACACTTTGCGATGTAGCTAGTGTAAATTTAAATAGTTTTATAGGTAGTACCATCCCCGCTGGTGCTAGTTTGTCATGGAGTACGGTTGCTAATCCGACCGAAGCACAGTTACTCACAGGAACTGCCGTTACTGCTGCTACTGCGGGCACCTATTTTGCTTTGTATACAGCAGGTACTGGTGCGTCTTTTTGTAGTAGCCCGTCTACACAATTGGATATTGTTTTAAATACCTCGCCCTCTGCGGGCACCGCTGTGGGAAATTTAAGCCGATGTAATGAATCTGGCTTTGGAGTATCTACCACAATTGATTTAGATAATGCCGTTACTGGAGAAGATGCAGGAGGAAATTGGACTTATATTTCTGGCGGAACCGGTAATCCTGGAATTAATGGTAATAATGTGGTTAATTTTAATGGCGACCCTGAGGGAGTCTATGTTTTTAGATATACTGTTTTGGGCGTCGCGCCCTGTACAAACGACGTGACTGATGTGACTATTACCGTCACGGGTTGTGACCCTTGTGTTGCCGGTGACAACCCCCCGGTTTTAGATCCGGGTACACCTACAATTGCCTGTGACCTATTTACCGACAGTTTCAACGATTATACGAACAGTGCACCTCCTGCAGGAACCGTTCTTACATGGAGTACAGATTCAAATCCGTTGAACACCAATGCACATTTAACTCCAGCTCAGGCAAATAATCCACCTACCGTGGGTGGCACTTATTACGGCTTTTTCTATGATGCAGTTAATGATTGTGCTAGCCCGACACTGCAGATTGATTTGGTTTTAAATACAACGCCCACTTTGAATGGAGTAACGGGCAATGAGCGTTGTGGAAATGGTACCTTGGTTTTGGGCGCTATGGCTTCTGACAACGCAACGATCAACTGGTATACCACAGCCACTGGAGGTAGTATTATTGGCTCAGGAGCTAGTTTTACAACCCCAACAATTGCTACAACTACTTCGTTCTTTGCCGAAGCAACTTTGAATGGCTGCGCAAGCGAACGACAAGAGGCCATAGCTGTGGTACAACAGCAACCTTCAGCTGGTACCCTTCAAAATGGAGGAAATGCCTCCGCCTGTAATGTTGCAGCAAATGGCCCCACTATTCTTGATCTAGATGACTTAATATCGGGGGAAGATGCTGGTGCGTGGGCCTATACAAGTGGCCCTTTAGCAGATTTTGCCATTGCACCCAATAATATTTTGAATTTTGAAGGACGACCAGATGGTGATTATGTTTTTACGTATACCACGATAGGAGCACAAGCGCCTTGTGAAAATGAGTCTTCCGTCTTAACGATTTCGGTGAACGATTGTGATGTAGATACCGATTTAGATGGATTGTTCGACGGCCCAGAAGCTATTTTAGGAACAGATCCTAACAATCCAGATACCGATGGTGATGGAATTAATGATGGCGAAGAAGTTGGTGGGGATTTAGAAAATCCCTTAGATAGCGACTTGGATGCTGACGGAATGCCTAGCCCTGACGGAATTATTGATGCTCTTGATTCAAATATCGCCGATGAGGATAATGATGGGGTAGTTGATCAACTAGACCCTGCAAATGACAATCCCTGTATTCCGTTTCGATTCAACGGGGTTTGTGATTCGGATGCCGATGATTTGCCTGATAGTGATGAAGATACCAATGCAAATGGAGAAGTCGATGAGGGTGAAAGCGATCCGTTTGATCCATGTGATCCGAATGCTGAACATCCCAATTGCAATCCTGATCCAATTGATTTGGAAGTTACCAAGGTGGTTGATAACCCCAACGCACTTATAGGAGAAGAGGTTGTTTTTACGGTTACGCTGAGAAATTTAAGCGATGTAAAAGCTAGAAATATCAAGATTGGCGACTTGCTTGAAAATGGTTTCGAATTGGTAGGTACTCCTGAGACCTCAGTTGGAACATATAATCCTGAAAATGGCGAATGGAATATTGTCGAAATAGATCCATTGGCATCACATACCCTCACTATTACGGTAACTATAATTGAGGGCGATATTTATAGCAATACAGCTGAACTGCTAGAGTCATTTCCTGTAGATGATAATCCTGCAAATGATAGGGCAACGGTTACCTTACCTATTGAACTACCTGAGGGAGTAAATCTTGTTCTTGAGAAAACGGTTAGCTTGGGTGTTGGTAAAGAGAAGTTAAAGAAAGTAACCGGGCTAGTAAGTGATGTTACTCGTGAAGTCGAAGTCATTTACTATTTAAAAGTTATCAATAAGTCACTTCAAGATGCAGTTTCAAACATAAGGGTAAGTGATGTCTTCACAAATGACACTGATATTCAATTTGAAATAGTGGAAGTAGATGTGCCTGTGGAAACAACTTTTAATGAGGCAAATGGCGTTTGGATAATTGATAGGAGTTTAGCTATTGAGGAGGAAATTGAGTTAGCTATTAGGGTGGTGTTTAGAGGAACCGGTATGGTTACCAATGTAGGGCTGATTGAGAGTTCTACGCCCAGGGAAAGCAACATAGAGGATGCCGATAGTACATCTTCTGCCAGTGTTGAGATTACCACTCGAAATGAGGTAGAAATTGGTATTCTTTACAATCAATTTTCTCCAAATAATGATGGGTTGAACGACTTTTTGAAGGTGAATAGGCTAAGAAAAAATGAAGAAGGGGAAGATGAATTAGTGGAGATTATATATAATATTCAGATTTTTAACAGATACGGAAACCTAGTTTTTGAAGCCACTAGCAAACAAGATGAAGAAGTTTGGGATGGAAGCTGGAAGGGCAAGGATGCGCCAGATGGCACGTATTTTTATACAATGAACCTCGATTTTGGTGAAGGGCCAAAAATCCAAAAAGGCTGGATTCAGCTCATTAGATAACGCAAGAATGATTTACGACAAAGGTAGATTTCTATATCAATGCGCCCTATGCGCTGTTTTTCTTACCCTTTTTATGGTAACTAGTGTATACGCCCAGAAAGAACCACAGTATACCCAGTATATGTACAATATTGGTAGTTTTAACCCAGGCTATGTCGGTTCTACCGAAACCCCCGAAATTATAGGTTCGTATCGTGCACAATGGATTGATTTGCCGGGAGCCCCGCGAACAATTCGATTTGGAACCAATGTACCCTTTTCCAATGAAAAAATGGGAATAGGTTTTAACGTTGTAAGTGACCAGCTAGGGCCTACCACACAGACTTACGTTGATTTAGCTTATTCATATCAATTCAATATTTCGGAGAATGCCAAGCTATCATTTGGTATGGATGTTGGTGGATCTTTTCTAAATGTTGATTTTAGTAAGGGTACTTTTGAAAACCCTGGTGAACCCTTTGACGGAGCTAATATTAAGAACTTTTATCCGACAATCGGGGCCGGTCTTTTTCTCTATGGGCTAGATACTTGGTATCTTGGGGCTTCAATACCAAATTTTCTGACCGATGGTATCTACAATGATGAGATTGCTACCATAATCGAGGGGAAAATGCAATTTAATTTTATAGGGGGGTATGTCTTCGATATAGGGGAAAGCCTGAAGTTTAAACCGGCATTTTTAATTAATTATATTGGTGGAGCACCACTAAATACCAATGTTTCAACGAATTTTTTAATTAACGATAAATTCACTTTGGGTGCTTCATATCGATTTGGTAACGCGATTAGCGGTCTGGCAGGATTTCAAGTAGGTGGAGGTACTTTTATTGGGTATTCATATGACTATAACACTAATGGATTGGGAGAATTTAATAGTGGTTCACACGAACTTATTTTGAAGTTCTATTTAGGTGGAGGCCGAGGTAGCAGTGATGATGGTTCTAGGAATAAAAAGTTGAAAGGGAAACCCAAGCAAATTGATTCGCCAAGATTTTTCTAAAGTCAGGATAAAAATGAAAATAAAGACGCTCATACTGTTTTTTTTGATGACGATCATGGTAGCTCATGCGCAAGAGAAAATGTCAAAGGCAGATAAGTATTTTTATAGTTATGCCTACAAAGAAGCTATCGCCGAATATCAAAAAAACATGAGAGATGGTAAACTCATAACCAACCATCAATTTTTGAATTTGGCAGATTCCTACTTTAAGATTGGGGATTATAAAAATGCCTCACGTATATATTTGGACATCAATAAAAAAGATACGATAATGAACAATCATCGTTTCAACAAGATGTTACAAAGCCTTTCTAAAACCTCAGAAAAAGAGCGGGTAAGAGCATTCTTAAATACAAAGAGTTCGGCCCTTTCCAACGAATTGATGGAAAATGCCGAATTCAACTTTAAGCTTTTAGAGGCAAGTGCTGAAAATGTTCAAAAATTCGAAATTTTCAATATTAACGGCAATAGTGCTCAGGCAGATTTTGCGCCAAGTTTTTACAAGGATAAACTGCTTTTTAGTAGTGGACGTCCCATAAAAACCAAGAATGTTTATGAGCCATCGGGAGAATCTTATTTGGATATCTATCTTGCAAGAATTGGGCAAAACGGAGATGTTTTAAACCCGAATATTTTTACCCGCATACCAGATTCCAAATTTCACAAATCTACGCCTCACTATGCAAAAGAATTAGATAAGATATTCTATATCCTTTCAAATGCTGAAAACAATAGACTTTCTTTCGATGAGAATGGTAAAAACTCCTTAGCCATCGGTATGGTGTACGAAAATGGTTTTTTCGCATTCCTGCTTCGAGATTTGAGTACATCTTTTTATTATCCGTTTTATGACGGGGCAAGTGAAAGATTATATTTCGCAGCAAATTTTGAAGACGGTTATGGGGGTACTGATTTATACTATGTCTCTACCAATAACGGACAAATTATGTCTGAACCAGTAAATCTGGGACCTAGAATTAATTCCCCCGCAAATGAAATTGCCCCTTTCATATATGATAATAGTTTGTTTTTCTCTTCTGATATTTTCTATGGTCTCGGGGGCATGGATATCTACAAGGCAAACAAAAGGCAGGGTGAAACTTTTAGTATTCCCATCAATCTCGGAGCTGGAATTAACTCAGCGCAAGATGAGTTTGGTTTTATAATTCGGGGTGATGAAAATTTAGGTTTTTCAGGTTATTTTTCTTCGAACCGAGAAGGTGGTAAGGGAAATGATGATATTTACGGCTTTGGTATTAGAGAGTATTTAGGACCTAAGACCTTTTATCTTAAGGGAGAGGTCGTGGAACCTCAATATAAACAGGGTATAGCCGATGTGGCAATACGTTTACGTGATACTGAAGGCAATATACTTAAAGAATATATCACAGGTGACAATGGAAGGTATCAAGTCGAAATACCTTGGAGAGATAATTTGGTCATTGAAATGGCTAAAGATCGGCATTCTTCTTTTTATCGATCTTATGACAAAGCCCAATTAGTAGAACTGCAGAAAAACGATTTGAATTTTGAAATGGTCGGTATCGAGGATATCGTGGCCGAGAGGGAAAATAAAACCGTTCTGGATATTAGTGATTTCTTCTTTGCAAGAGGCAAAAGAGAGGTAACAGCAGATATTGCCATTGAATTGGATAAGGTGATCGATATTTTACGGAAATTTCCACAATTGCAGTTGCAAATAGAGACACATACCGATAGTCGTGGTGGAAGTAATACGAATAAAGTGCTTTCTCAAAGAAGGGCAGAGGCTATTAAGAGCTATCTTTTGCAAAATGGAGTTTCCTCTGCTAACATAGTATCTGCAACAGGTTATGGTGAGGAACGGATAATGAATAACTGCACGAATGGTGTGTATTGCTTAGATTTCTTACACAAGCAAAACCTAAGAACCTTGTTTATTGTAAGTAACTTTGATGAGCTAAGGTAGGGTGATGGGTGCGGCTTTTTCTTTGTACTTATAAAACTTCTATGTAGAAATAATATATGGAGAAGAAAGTGAGAAAAGCAATGCCTGCATAGGTGAGATATTGTAACCATTTTTGAGGCTGGTAAGCCTCCGACAAATCTTCGCTCATTACATTTTTAAGATTCATATAGCCAATAATAGGCGCTACTACAAATGAAACAAAAGTAGCTAGGGCAACCAATTTTCCCATATTGGCTGAGAAAAGCGCGATGACTAGGAAATTGATAGCTGCAAGCAAGAGTACACCAAAGGCGAAAAAACTTTTCTTGCCCTTTAGTTTTACTTTTGGGGAGAGTAAATCAATGATATCTAAACCTACCCGGGTTACGGCGTCGTGCGCTGTCATACAGGTACTGAACATCGTCGCAAAGGCCGAAACCGCGATAAATATATACGCCCAAGAACCTATATGTGTTGTAAATATTGAAACAACCTGATCGGCAAAAACTACACCATTCCCGCTTAATTCAATGCCAGTTCCATAAAGGGTCATTGACCCTATTATTAAGAAAAACAGCGCTAAAATCGCTGTCATGAAATAGCCAATATTGAATTCTTGAAGCGATTGTTTCAACGTAGGCTTTGCTTCTAGGGTCTTCCATTTCTCAATACTCCAAAGACTTACCCAACTTGATGCTTCAACAGTGGTAGGCATCCACCCCATTAAACTTATCAAAAATAGAATGCCGGCATCATTAAAAATTGGGGGAGGAGTAAAGTTGGCAACGGGGGCTATCTGTCCTTTGTTAATAACAAGAACTGTTGTCACCAAGAGTGCTATGAATAGTATGGTTACAACAAACTTTAGGGAAGTTTCCAGAAACCGATAGCGCCCAATAATTAGCAAAGCGCTGATGAATACAAAGAGACCAAGTGCTACTGTGGCAATGGAAACACTTGAAATTTTAAATAAATTTATGAAAAGTCCAGCAGTGACTGTATATAAGGCTGCTAGAATTGTAAAGGTCGTAATCAAGGTAATAAAAGCATAAAACCATAGCCAGCCCTTGCCTCTATTTAGATAGCCTTCTATAAGCGTTTTGTTAGTAACGTTGGTGTAGCGCACCCCGAACTCGAAAAACGGGTACTTAAAAATATTGGCTAAAATGATGGGGATCGCCATTAACCATCCGTATTGTGCTCCTGCTTTCGTAGAAAGAACCAAATGGGAGGTGCCAATGGCCATACTGGCAAATAAAAGTCCGGGGCCAAGATTTTTGAGAAGGGCTTGGAATTTTGACATACTTGTTGATTGTGCTTCCTAAAGTAAGCTATTTTCCTGAAAAGAAAAGCTGCTTACTTTATTTCAATGCGCTCTCCGTAAAATTTGGGTTGCGTATTGAATACTAAGTCGATAAAGACTTTTACACGTGCAAGATATTCTCTGAGATGCACTTTTAAACCAGAATTTCCGGTCACATCGGTGGCATTAAAACCGACAGCGGTAAGCCCTTTTCGCTCTGCCAAGTAAATGGCTCTTTGGTTATGAAATTTTTGAGAAATTACGGTGACCCTTTCAAGTCCGAATACTTCTTTGGCTCGTACCATGGAATCTAACGTGCGAAAACCCGCATAGTCTAGAAAAATTTTTTCTTGAGGAATACCTCCTGCAATTAGGTCTTTTTTAATCGTTGTGGGCTCATTGTAATATTGAGTGGCATTATCTCCGCTTACTAAGACGAATTCTATTTTTCCTGATTTAAAGAGCGCTATTGTCGCATTTATACGGTAAGAATAGTAGGGGTTCTGACGACCATTCGAGAGCTTATTTGATGTACCTAAAACCAAGCCTACTTTGTTTTTTGGAACTTCTTCCACACGTGTGAATGTTTTTCCTTGGGCCGCGGAGCTAATGGCGAAGTTGCATAGAAAAGTTATGATGAATGATATACTAGTAAGAAACAGAACTATTTTGATGTATTTTCTTTTCATCTATATGAGGTGGTATGTACAACAAAGGTAGCTAAATGTGACGATTTAACGCTAAATGAACCGTTATTATGGAATGGTTTCAACTCCCTTCGTAATGGTCACTTCGTAGGCCAGTAACAACATTAAAAAAGGCTAAGAAAAGAGTGAAACCTTGCCTTGAATGTAGCATTTGAACTTAAGCAAACACCAGTTTTTCAATTGCAAAGCAGTGAATACTGACAGGTTCGTTGAGCATTTTTTTGGATAGACCTGATATTTTCTGGCCTAAGTGAGGTGGCGGGTCAGTGCAGATGGTTTACAAGCTAAATATAACTAATGCGAAGTTGGTTGTATTAATACCCATAACCATATTTGCCATAATACCCAAGATTGGTTGACTTAACACTATTCACCACGAACGATAGGTTTCTTAGTTTTTTTTCTTTTACAAGTTTAATTGGGTATTCGAGTAGCTTGGTTTCGGTTGATCCGGCCTTGGACACATAAATGGTATGGTCGGCAAATTCACTTAGACGCAAGGTGTCAGAAACCAACATCATAGGGGCCGTATCTACGATAACATAATCGTATTTATTTCGCACAATATCCATGAGTTCTTTTACGCGAGGATTTTTTAACAATTCAGCCGGATTCGGAGGGATTTTGCCCGAATGGATAATATCAATGGTTTTTGAGTGAATCTCCAATTCATTTGTTATATCCTTAACAGCCCATTTGTCGGTAAAGAGAAAATCGGTAAAACCCAATACATTTTTTTGTGTTTTATTGCTATTTGTGAGTTTTGTCGAAAAGAAAGTGTCTATTTGCGGGTTTCTTATATCCGCACCCAGCAATAGCACTTTGCTCTCATTGCTAGCCAATATCATAGCTAAATTGGAAGCAACAAAGGTTTTTCCTTCACCAGGAACGCTTGAAGTTACAAAAACCACATTTCGCTTGCCAGAATCGCCCTGTTTCAGAATATAGTCAAGGTTGGTGCTGATAATGCGAAAAGACTCTGCGAAGGGAGAGCGATCATCCTTTTTGACCATTCTCTGACTGGCTTTTTTAATTTTCGGCAATTCCCCCAAAACAGGAATATCACCTATTATTTTCTCTAAACTTAATCTACTCTGTACCTTATTGTCTAGTATGTCATTAATAAAAATGATCGAAAACGGTATAATAAGACCAAGAAACAAAGCCCCTAAATATAAAATAGGCTTTTTGGGAGAAATGGGAAATTCACTTGCTGGATAGGGCCTGTCGATAACTTTCGACTTTGGTTTGGACGATGCATATGCTATTTGTGCTTCCTCGCGCTTTTGCAACAAGTACAGATATAACGACTCTGTGGTCTCTTTTTGCCTTGTAATATCACGTAGAGCCCTTTGATTTTTGGGTGTTGAGTAAATTCTAGAATTTACTCGTGACTGTTGCCTGCTTAGCCCCGTAACCTGAAGATCTAAGTTTTTGATCATTCCACTCAAACTAGATTCCATGATCTGTTTTAATCCATCTATTTCCTGGTTGAGATTTACAATGATTGGGTTTTTATCATTCGAACTTTTCAAAAGACGGTTTCTTTCCGATATCAACTGGTTGTATTTTGATGTAGTGTTGGATATTGCTGGGTCTGAAAGGCCAATATTTGCCGGAAGTAATTCATATCCGCTATCACCAGTGATAACATCGCGCATGCTTTCTGCGATATTCAATTCTGTACGCGTATTGTTTAACTGTTGTTGGGTAGCGGCACCAACGTTGAGGTTAATATCTGCTTCTGATTGGATGTTGGTAAGTCCTCTTGAAGTTCTGAAGTTTTCTTCTGTTTGATCTACGTCAGCAAGATTTTCATAAATAAACTTGATTCTATCTTCAATAAATGTTGAAGTTTTATCAGCAATTTCTTTTCTATCGGAGACCGCGTTTTGGTTATAGATTTGAATTAGCTCATTTAATATATCAATAGCTTTCTCCTCTACAGGATCGTTTAAAGTGAGATAAAGAATATTCGAAACCTTATCTGCCGGTTGTATAACGGTCATCGTACGATATATCTCCGCAATGGTCACCACGGGTCTTACCTGAATTTTTAGCTCTTCTCCTTTACGCCTATTGAAATATGTTAACTTGGGTGTAATGACCACTTCTCCAAGTGATGTCATTACATTCTTTCCAAACTCAACCACTTGGTACGGCGCTTCCTCTGTTTCCCTATAGGAATAAGAAGTTTCTGAGGTAAGTTTTATATAAAAATCTGCTGTTTTATCATTGATTAATGAATCGGGCGAGATAAAGCTGATTTGTACAGGGGAATTTGAATAGAGCTCCCTGTTTTTAATTTTTCCTATGGCAACAATCTTCACATTAAGATTGAGCTTTTCTACAACTTCTATAAAATTGGATCTGGCATTAATAATCTCAATCTCATCTTCCACTTTGTTTTCACCTCCAGCTAAGAGGTCGATATCCCTAAAAAGACCTAGTTCGGAACCAGCACCTTCTTCATCAATAATCTGTATTTTGGCTTTTGCCTGATATGTTGGATTGGTATATCGAATATACAAATACGCTGATATCAATGCTAAGCAAATTGCCAGAACAAACCAGAGCCATTGTTTTGTATACTTCGATATTACTTCTCTGTAATCGGGCAAATCGGACAATCGCCCTGCTAAATTATCTTCCATAAATTTTAAAACTACTTTCTTGCAGTTATGACATCAAATCAATATTAGTAGTAGGAAAAAAATGGGGGTATTCTTAAAGTGTAAAAATACTATCTAATTAGCTGAAAAGAAAATCCGAATGGGAAATCTCGGTATCTTGTTGTGGTTAAACGGCAAGTGGATTTATTTTTCGTTCTAAGACGTTCGCGTGAGAAGCACTGTCCGCAGCAAAATTTTTATCGCTTGAACTCGTATCATACTGAAGTATTTGATCCATTAAGTCCGTAATGTTTTCATCAAAGAACATGTTTGCTATGCAGAGTGTATTAATCTTATTCTTCATACGTTGTGTATCGAATTCGTCCTCTCTAATATACTGGAGTTTTTTGTTTAGCTTAAACTCCACAGCACTTATCTTGCTTGAAGCAAGTTCGCATAGTGGTTCCGCTTCGTTAAGATTTTTGGCCTCGATAATATCGATATGATTGGCGACATGTGAATGAGAAAGTGTTCGTATCTGTTTTGCTAAGTCAAACTCTTTTATAGGGTCGCCCATTTTTACCTTAAAAATATCACCTCCTTTACCATGAAAAATTGCCTCGATGATAAGATGAGACAACTCTTCAACTGATATAAAGCTAATTGTTGCCTCTTTTGATGAAATTTTTATCGGGCCCCCATTGTCAAGTTGACTTTTAAAAACGTTCATCACCGAAGACTTCGATTCTAACACATTGCCAAAACGAATATTTACAAACTCGGTTTTTGATTCGGCATTTAGGCAATTCAAATAGATCTCTCCAACCCGTTCTGTTGCACGCGTGTACGTACAGTATTTAATTGGGAAGCTTCTTGATAAATTGATATATTTTTGAACCCCATGTTTGACAGCCATATCGGCAACAAGTTTATTTCCAAGAATATTAAGTCTAAGTGCTTCATACAGGTTATCCTTGGTGAAATCGAAAATTTTATAGCCAGCGGCATTCAAAACAATATCTGGCGAGAACTCTTTAAAAACGTTTTCTAGTCGATTCTTATCCAATATATCGCCCAAAAGTGTTTTCGTATTGACGACTTTTTGTATAGCCAATTCTTGTTCAAAACCAAACAAGGAATCCTCTGCCTTATCGAGAAGCAAAATACTGTTAGATTTGTATCCTGCCAACTTTTTGACCAGTGCCCTGCCAACACATCCTGCTGCCCCTATTACTAATATTTTTTTACCTGTAAAATACGAAGAAACATCTTCTTTTGGTTTTTCAAAGTCTTGAGAATTTGGGGTAAATAGGTCTGTTAATTTTAGGTTGTTAATAGCCTTAATCTCCGAAGTACCTTCCTCTGTGTCGATTTGATTATGGGGTAGTTGTGCAACCCTGATTTTCACAGGAAGCGTTGAAACTTTGGTCAAAAATCGACTTGTTTTCTCATCAAAATTGCCAGACTTGGTTATTACATACTCCGTTATATTATGCTCTCTGATGAGCTGGTTATTCAACTTATCCTTATCAACTATCCAAACAGAGCCAAGTGAAGTTAGATCGGTTGGTTTTTCATCTAAGTTTACAAACCCAACAATATCATATTCCCCGGCGGTCAAACTTGATTGTTCAAAGGCACTAATTATTTTTTTGGCATCTTTAATCTGTCCACTAAGAAGTATTCTTGCGAGTTGAACTGGCTCGTCTTTCAAGGAATCATGAAAAGCTTTGAATAAAAACCGCGATAAAAGAAGGGAAATAAAGCTCAATAAACTATGTACGATAATTATCGACACAGGTATTAAAAAACTATTCTCATTATTGGTAACAACTTTGCTATGAACAACCACCAGAACGATGGTCAAGATATTGGCTAAGCAAATCGCATTAAAAATCGAATATACTTCTTTAGTTCTACTATATTTTACTACCCCTTTGCTGTGTCCAATGAGCAAGAATATCAATGAAGTAATAGCAATGATTACAGGAAGTTGTATCAGAATTCTCTGTTCGCTAAGCTCAGGCCATATAGTGGTACAAATCTTATAGGAAGCTATAAAAGAGATTGCAGTTAAAGTGATATCAATAAGGAATATTAAACCAATAGAGTTAAGTCTTTGGTTTCTGCGTTTTTGGCTTTTTTTGGTCATCTCGATATCTTTCGCTAAAAAATCTTTTATCAATTATATCGGGGGTGATGTTAACCGCTGAAAACGAAAAAGGTAAAAATCCTAGAAAGAGTAGGTATTAGGACAATTATATGTTTACAGTAGCAGTATGGTTTGGTTTATAGATTGAATTTACTCACTACAAAGCTACAACAAAAGTTTATTGTGTATAATTCGTCGTACTAAGTGAAAAATCGATGAAATGCAACAATTGTATATTTTTGCATATTAAAGTTTGCATAAAAATGGGTTTGTTTACTAAAACACCTCAACTTGCAATCAACCACCAATTCTTCACCTTTGCAGTTCAGAAATAGTGCGTAATAACCCTAAACTATAATTACGAATCCTTATTTAATCTATTGTTTTGGTCTTTTCAAAGATTATTACCTGGGTTTTAAGGCTGTTCAAAATTTTATCATTAATATTTGCCAAAAATGTAAGCATACCAAATTAAAAACACTCACCGAATGAAAAAATGCCTTATTACGGGAATAACAGGTCAAGACGGAGCATATCTTGCAGAATTTTTGCTTAAAAAAAACTATCAGGTTCACGGCCTAAAGAGACGTTCATCATTGTTTAACACAGATCGCATTGATCACTTGTATCAAGATCCTCACGTTGAGAATAGGAACCTGCATCTCCACTATGGCGATATGACTGATAGCACGAATCTCATTCGCTTAATACAAGAGATACAACCTGATGAAATTTATAACTTGGCAGCAATGAGCCATGTTGCCGTCTCTTTCGAGACACCAGAGTATACGGCCAATGCAGATGGCATTGGTACACTTCGGATACTAGATGCTGTGCGTCTTTTAGGATTGGAGAAGAAAACTAGAATTTATCAGGCCTCAACATCCGAGTTGTACGGAAAAGTTCAAGAAGTGCCACAATCGGAGACTACGCCTTTTTATCCGAGAAGTCCCTATGCAGTCGCAAAAATGTATGCATACTGGATTACGGTCAATTATCGTGAGGCTTATAAAATGTTTGCCTGTAATGGTATTTTATTTAATCATGAATCCCCGATACGGGGCGAAACTTTCGTGACAAGAAAAATAACCCGGGCAACCTCAAGGATTGCACTAGGATTACAAGATAAGATATACTTGGGTAACCTAGATGCTAAAAGAGATTGGGGCCACGCCAAAGATTACGTTCGAATGATGTGGATGATTCTGCAAGCCGACGAGCCAGAAGACTGGGTGATCGCTACTGGTAAAACAACTACAGTAAGAGATTTTGTAAAGATGAGTTTTGCTCAGGTTGGGGTCGAACTTGAATTTAAGGGTGTGGGAGAAAATGAGAAAGGATATGTCAAATCTTCTACTAACGCAAACTATCAAGTGGAGGTTGGCAAGGAGGTTGTCGCAGTAGACCCGCGTTATTTTAGACCTACTGAGGTTGATCTTTTAATAGGAGACCCTACTAAGGCAAATCAAAAACTTGGATGGACCCCCGAATATGATTTGGAGGCGTTGGTAAAAGATATGATGCAAAGTGATTTGAAGTTAATGAAAAAAGACACTTATCTAAAACAAGGTGGGTATCGTACGATGAATTATTTTGAATAAGATGCAAAAGAACGCCAAAATTTACATCGCAGGTCATAGGGGATTGGTAGGAAGCGCTATTTTAAAAAACCTCAGAGCTGACGGTTTCCATAATTTCGTTTTAAAGACCCATGCAGAGCTAGACCTTACCGATACTCAAGAAGTAGCTAATTTTTTCAAAAAGGAAAAACCTGAATATGTATTCTTGGCCGCTGCGAAAGTAGGTGGTATAGTGGCCAACACTACCTACAGAGGCGAATTTATTTACGATAATTTGATGATTCAGAACAATGTGATACATCAAAGTTATTTGAATAATATCAAAAAACTACTCTTTTTAGGTAGCACCTGTATTTATCCAAAAGAGTGTTCGCAGCCTATGAAGGAAGATTACTTGCTCACTGATATACTAGAATACACCAACGAGCCTTATGCTGTCGCAAAGATTGCGGGCATCAAACTTTGTGAGAGCTATAATCTGCAATACGGAACTAATTTTATTTCCGTAATGCCTACAAATTTATATGGCCCAAACGACAATTTTGACTTGGAAAAATCGCATGTTCTTCCCGCACTTATTCGAAAAATGCATCTGGGAAAAGCACTGCAAATGAATGACTGGAGTACAGTGCGTAGCGACTTGAATAACTTGCCAATCAATGGAGTGGATGGTCAAGCAACAGAAGCAAAAATAATTGCCGTTTTAGAGAGTTACGGGATTACGAAAACGCGAGATACGCTATCAGTTGAAATATGGGGAAGTGGTAAGCCTATGCGCGAGTTTCTCTGGTCTGAAGACATGGCTGATGCATGCGTCTTCCTCATGAAGCATCGCGATTTTAAAGATACCCATGAGTTTGGTCAAAGAGAAATTCGAAATACCCATATTAACATAGGCACTGGGATTGATATTTCTATTAAAGATCTTGCTGAAACGATTAAGGAAATAGTTGGATTTGAAGGCGAACTAAAATTCAATACCGAGAAGCCAGATGGCACTATGAAAAAACTGACAGATGTTACCAAATTGCATGATTTAGGTTGGAGACACAAGATTGATCTTAGGGAGGGTATTGAAAAGAATTATGGTTGGTATCAGGAAACCTTTATAAAATAGACGGTCAATAGTTATAACGGCATAAGTTTATGGAAGCATCTCAAAGGATAATCTTCAATACAGGAATAACTTATCTGCGTTTTATCATTACGATCTTCCTGGCCTTTTATACCACACGTATTACCCTTCAGGTGCTTGGAGTTAAAGATTTTGGATTGTTCAATGTAATAGCTGGTATTGTGGCTATGGTAACCTTTTTAAACACTGCCTTGGCCCAAGCAACACAGCGATTTTTGTCCTTTCATATAGGATCAAAGGATATTGAAGAGGTTAAAAAAGTATTCGCCAACAGCATTATTATTCACGCTGCATTGGCCTTCGTCTTATTGATTGGTCTCGAGCTTGCTGGGGTATACTATGTAAATAACATTCTAAATGTAGACCCTGAAAGATTATTTGCTGCAAATTTGCTATTGCAATTCTCTATTATAGCGACCTTGTTAACCATCATTTCGGTGCCTTATGACGCATTGCTATTTGCCCATGAGAATATGCTGTTTATTGCTATTTTGAATCTGTTTGATGCAGTGGTAAAACTTAGTATAGCTCTTGGCTTGTTGTATTTTCAGAACCTGTCTTTTGATAAATTAATCACCTATGGCTTCCTTTTAATGGCATCTTCATTAACTAACCGTATTATTTTGCAGATCTATGTGCGAAAAAAATATCGTGCTACTAACGTGGCGAACGTTTTTAAGGAGTTTAACAAGGAAAAAATTAAAGAACAGGCTTCATTCGCTAGCTGGAATTTACTTAACGTTTTAGGGTATATCGCTCGAAATAGTGGTTTAGCACTAGTATTAAACGCCTTTTTAGGCACACGTATAAATGCTTCCTATGCTATTGGTGCCCAAATATCTAATCAGGCTCGTTTTTTCAGCAATACGTTATTTCAGGCCGTCAATCCTCAGATTATTAAGAATGAAGGAGGTAACAATCGAAAATCGATGGTTCGACTGGGTCTTTTGGGTTCAAGATACGGCGCGCTCCTAATTAGTTTATGTGCAATACCGATAATATTTCATATTGATATTTTGCTAAAATTTTGGTTAAAGGAAATTCCTGAATATACCTCTATGATAGCTATTATTATGTTAATTACGGTTATATTGAATCAGCTTACGTCAGGCTTAGAGACTATTGTGTATGCTATCGGAAAAATTAAAACCTATTCTATAGTTCTAAGTAGTATTAAAATTATGGCGGTACCTGCTGCGATTGTTATTCTATACCTAGATACACCAAATGCGGTTTTTTATGTTTTTTGCAGCCTAGTAGTAATAGAGGTTTTGACCTTGTTATTCAGAATCTTTTATGTGGTGTCAAAGAAAGTAGCTACCGTAAATGAATACTACAATATGGTTTTTAAGCCAATTTTTATCTCCATATTGGTGTATATATTCCTAAACTATGGAATTGCTAGATTTATTGAAAACCCCTTAACTAAACTAATTGGCGTTCTAGGTAGTATTTTCTGCTATTTATTTTTAATTTATCAGATTACCTTGGAAAAGAAAAACAAGATTTACATAAAGGAGAAAGTACGAACGATGTTTCAAAATAGGAAAGCATAGATTTCAAAATCAATAACAATGAGCAAGAAAAAAATATTGTTTGCACATCATGCCGGTGGTTTTGGAGGAGCGCCGAAAAGCATGAGTTATATTATAAAAGGTCTCGATCAAGACAAATATGATGCGCATTTGCTAAATATAGCTCAGGGTCCAATCAATGCGTTTTTTGAAACATTACCCTGTGAGCTAACGGTGCCTAAAAAGGGAATAAGACCGTTCAATGGCTCTTACGTTGTTGAGAGTAATTTGTATCATTATCTCTATGGCTGGTTTTTTCTACTTCCAAGTATTTTCTTAGCGTATAGACACATTAAACGTATTAAGCCAGACCTTATCCACATTAATTCTTCGTGTATTTTTGCCTTTGCTATAGCTGCCTATCTCTGTGGAGTTAAAACCATTTGTCATGTAAGAGAACCTATCAGAAAAGGCTGGGAAGGCTGGCCACTGCGCTTTTTTTGTAAAATTTTCGTATCTGGGTTCATTGCCATTAGCCAGTTTGATTTAGACTCGCTACAGTTACCAGAAAATACCGATAAGCCATATGCCGTGATTTATAATTTTGTAGAAAAGTTTGATCTAGAACCAACGAATCTTGAAAGCCCGTTTCGAAGAGAACTTGGAATAAGTAAATCAGATACCCTATTTCTTTATCTTGCGCGATTTTCTGCAAGCAATGGTTGGATGGAATTGATTGAAATGGCTAAAGATGTTCTTCATACAAGAACCGATGCCCATTTTGTGCTTGTAGGAGCAAATAGCGAAGAACATTTAGTCTCTACAGGGCACCAAAACATTCATATTTTAAAATTCAGATCTGATGTTGATGAACTATTAAGGGCTTCAGATGTTTTTGTTTGTCCTTTTACACTACCACATTTTGCGCGGGGAGTAATAGAATCTGCTGCCTATGGTAAGCCCAGTATCGGGTCAAACATAGGAGGAGTAAATGAGCTTATCAAAAATCAAGTAACCGGTTTTCTGTACGAAACGAAGGATGATTTTAAAAAATCATGTTTACGCTTGTTAGAAGATGAAGGCTTAAGAAAATCAATGGGTTTAGAGGCATTTAAATTTGCAAAAGAAAATTTCGACCCTGATAAAAATTTAAAACGCACCTATGAGTTTTACACGAATTTTATAAAATAGCTATGCTAAAAAAGCTGAGGATATATTTCTTTATAGTTTATAATTTGTTAAAGTTTTCTGCGAACAAAAAAATTAGGTTTGGCTCAAAACTCCGATGTTATGGAAGTGTTGAAGTAGTTATAGGAACCAATTCTAAACTCGAAATAGGTGATAATTTTACCCTTACTAGTGGTGGTATGGTTAATCCACTAGGAAGAAATATTAAATCGGCAATTCGCATAGATAATGGAGCAAAAATACGAATTGGTAATCAGGTTGGAATGAGTTGTGTTGTTTTATGGGCCAAGGGTCAAATTGATATCGGCGATAACGTTATGATAGGTGCAGATGTTATGATCTTAGATTCAGATATGCACTCTCTAAATTACATGAATCGGAGAGATTTTCGCACAGATGCCTCTGATGCAAAAGTGCTTCCCATCACCATTGGTAACGATGTTTTTATAGGTACGAGAAGTATTATTTCTAAAGGCACAAGTATTGGTGACCGGTCTATTGTCGCTGCAGGAAGTGTGGTAACCAAATCGATACCCGCTGATGAAATTTGGGGTGGAAATCCAGCCCTGTTCTTAAAAAAAATTCAACACTAGCCCATGAATGTTCTCTTTTTTGAATCAGAGATTACGGGTCACCATTCTGAGTATATCGATCATATGGTAGCACATTTATTGCGCAACCCAGATGACCATACTTACCATTTTGTTGTTCATCCTGATTTCGAGAATCGATTTCCGAATATTGTTGAAAATGCAAATAAAAGTAAAGACATTAATTGGCATCAAATACAACGTGAGCATATAACATCGTTGGAGACATTATCCATTGCAAAGAAGTCTTTTGAAGAATATCATTTGGTTGAGAATTTCGCGGAAAGACTTCGGGCGGATATGGTTTATCTAATGCACTTTAATACCTTTCAACTGGCTTTAGCCTTGAAAAGATCGCGATTCAAAATCAGAGGTATCCTTTTTAATCAGTTTTTAAGAATGACTCCAAAAACTTGGAGTGAAAGGCTAACATATTATCGTAAGTATTGGGTTACCAAGTTGTATTGTATGAATCCAGCTATTGATAAGGTTTTTGTTCTGAATGATTTAGATGCCGTGCTTGGATTCAATAAAAAGTTCAATACAAAAGTATTTAGTGTTTTGTATGATCCCATCCCCAATTTATCCCCTCTTAAAGACTTTGACATTCATAGTACTTATGACATAAGGCCTGAGAACGAAATTTTTCTCCATTTTGGCTCTTTAGCTTCAAGAAAAGGCACTTTTGAGGTTTTAGAGGCGGCATCATTGCTTCCCAAGGCCCATCAAAGAAAAGTTACGATACTATTGGTTGGAAAGCCTGAAAACAAAACTACTGAACAGCAAATTTCAGCACAGATTCTAAGCAACCGAAAACGCTCAGATGTTCAAATTATTTGGGAGAATAGTTTTGTTTCCAACCAGACCATGAAAAGCCTATTTTTACAATGTTCAGCAGTGTTGATGCCGTATAAAAACCCCGAAGCTTCTAGTGGTATTCTAGGGCACGCAATCGCAGCTAAAAAACCTGTGATAACAACTGGTAAGGGTCTGCTAAAGGAACTTGTAGAAGAAAATAACTTTGGAATTTTACTTGAGGAAGTAAAACCAATGACTGTCGCAAAGGCATTTCTTAAAATACGTGATATTAGGACCACTGATTTGGCATATGAAACTTACCTTAAGAGACATACCACTAATGAATTTTCGACACAGTTGTTAGCGCAATTGGAATAAAGATCTCTTAAGAAAGTTTAACCAATTATGAACAAGATGATACATAGATTGCAAAACATTTAAAAAGGGTGAAAGCAGAACTGTTAGACAAATTTTTCAGCAAGTGCGTTTACGCCATATCCTTCTTTCTTTTTAGTGGGTTTTATGCAGTGTTGGCATTGGCAATTACCTTTTTTGGATCTGGTGGCAGTCGCTTGGTAACAGTTCCTATGCGTTTGTTAACCACTACCTTGATGCTGGTAGTAATTGCCCTAACTTTTTTGAAAAAAAGAGAACCACAACAAAAGCTTCAAGTCGTTAATTTTATTTTTTTACTGTTTTGGTCATTCTATTTTTTAAAAATATTCTGGCACTGGAATAGTGGTGAACCGCTAAGGTCAGCATGGTTCGAATATATCTTTTATGCAATCAATTTTGCCATCCTCCCTTTTTATATGTTTGGTAGAATTTCATTCGCCAAACATAAAAAAACCATAATCGATGCCTTGATTTTTTCGGGTTTTGCTATGGGCGTTACTACCCTATATCTTTATAAAGATATTCTAATGGCAGGTGTTTCTAGAATAAATCTATACATATATCAAAACCCAGATTTTGAAAGCCTGAGCCCCTTATCACTTTCCTATGCAAGTGTTCTTACCATAGTGCTGTGTGTTTACCAACTACTCTACAGTAATCGAAAATTGAAGACATATCGCATCTACCTTTTGCTAACTATTGGACTTTCACTTGTAATGTTTTTGTTGGGCGCTTCAAGGGGATCTTTGTTGGGTCTAGCGGTTAGTATTTTGTATCTGGTTATTCAGTCAAATTACAAAATGAAAATAAAATGGGTAATTCTTGTAATCGGGTTTATTCCTATTTTTATTTGGAGTGTAGCAGTATCTGGCAGCTCAATAATTGAAAGGACAACTAGTGCCATTGGTGGCGGCTCTACTGGGCGTGAAGAATTATGGTCTAATGCTTTTAGTGAGTTTATTGCCAACCCGATAGTTGGGGGCAGAATTGAAATTGGGTTCTATCCGCATAACATGATTTTAGAAATTCTTATGGCTACAGGTCTTATAGGGTTATTGATCATATCAATACTATTTGTCAAAGGATTTATTAGAATTTCATACCTGCCCAAATTAGATAGTGACTATTTATGGGTGGCAATCATTTTTTTACAAGGTTTTTGTCAATACTTCTTTTCAGCGGCCTTGTACCAATCTACCTTGGTTTTTTTCCCTTTAGGAATAATTCTCGCTGCCCAAGGCAAGAAAAAACATGAAAAAATGGATAGCGAGCTTGAGCTGAGAAAATAGTTGGCCGTACTATGAATCGGATGGATGTTAATTAAGGAATGTAAAATGAAAAATGTACTTATAGTATACCATTATATTGCACACTACAGGTTGCCGTTGTATCGGATCTTGTCAAGAAGTGATTCACCCAGTTATACGTTTTGTTCAGGAACCAAATCGGAAATTAGTATAAAGAAGGCTGATGTAAAATTGGCTGAGATGCCGGTTTCAGAAGGCGGTATAAAATGGATACTTATAAAGAATTGGTGGTTGTCAAAACCTTTTCTAATTCAGTTTTCTGTATTAAAATTGAGCTTATCTAGAAAGTACGACACCATTGTTTATCTAGGCGTAATGTATTACTTAAGCACTTGGATTGGGGCAATTCTAGCAAAAATGACCGGAAAAAAAGTAATTTTTTGGACCCATGGTTTTCTGAAGGAAGAGAATAATCTCAAGGGTTTTATAAGAACACTGTTTTATAGACTAGCAGATGAAATTCTTGTCTATGGACAAAGGGCAAAGGATATTTTGATTTCGAAAGGTTTTGAAGCTTCCAGAATTAAGTTAGTATATAACTCGCTAGATTATGATAATCAACTTCACATAAAAGCCAAATATCAAAATGATAGCATAACGGAATTGTTCAAAAACCCAAACCTTCCAACAATTGGTTTTATTGGTCGCATTACACCAACAAAAAAGATAGGGATGCTGCTAGAAATGTTGCAACAAATAAACAAGGGTGATCAAAAGATCAACCTGCTGATTATAGGGGGCGGGGAACAAGAAGAAATGCTAAAAAAGAAGGCTCAAGAACTCGAGCTTGAAGATTATACCTTATTTTATGGACCTTGTTATGACGAAGTAATGATATATAAGTTAATGCAAACTATGAAGGTGATTGTTTCTCCCGGCGAAGTAGGGCTGACTGCAATTCATGCTTTGACTTATGGAATACCTGTTGTTACGCACAATAGATTTGATAAACAAGGGCCCGAGTTTGAGGCGATTATACCTGATAAAACAGGAGATTTCTTTGAGTATGAAGATTTAGAAAGCATGAAAAATATCACCCTCAAATGGCTTTTGGAAAAAGATAAATCGCTTATTGAAAAAGATTGCAATAATGTAATCGACAATTACTATAACCCATATGTACAAAAGAAAATATTCGACAGTGTTGTATGAAACTACGTAATTCCTTACATATTAGGAGAAATTCCAAGATCTCTAAATTCGCCAAAATATATGCGTTTTCTAAAATAAGTAATTCTAAAATTGATGATTATACTTATGTGAGTTTTAATTGTACTATAAACTGCTGTGAAATAGGGAAATATTGTTCTATTGCCAGTGGAGTGAAAATTGGTTTAGGAAAGCATCCCACCAATTTTATTTCAACAAGCCCTATGTTTTACGCTCCCAAAAACCCGCTTGGTAACAGCACGGTCGACGCTCCTGCCTTTGTAGAACATGAAAAAGTATATCTCGGAAATGATGTATGGATCGGTGCCAACGTAGTAATTCTTGATGGAATCAGTATCGGTGATGGTGCTATTGTTGGAGCAAATAGTATAGTAACTAAAGATATTGAACCCTACAGTATTGTAGGAGGAGTTCCCGCAAAGGAAATTAAGAAACGATTTTCAGACGAAATAATCAATAAATTGAACCTACTTCAATGGTGGAATTTGCCTTTCGCTTTTTTCAAGCAAAAACATGTGAAAGAAGTTTTTTCCAAACCGCTTGACGGCGGTACTATAGATCTTTTACTTGAGGCGGTAAAGGAGTACCAAAATCGTACTTGACATACAATCTCCTAGGGATAATTATACAAAATGAAAAACGGCCAATGAAAATTTCTGTTATAACAGTTTGCTATAATAGTGCTGACACTTTAGAAGTGACCATAAAATCTGTAAAAAAGCAGACGTATCAGCACATTGAATATATTATCATCGATGGTGGCTCTACAGATGGCTCTGTTGAAATTATCAAGCGTTATGAGACCTTTGTATCAAAGTGGGTTTCCGAACCAGATAGTGGTTTGTACGATGCTATGAATAAAGGGGTGCGCATGGCCACAGGTGACGTTATCGCACTAATTAATTCTGATGATTTGTTCTGTGATGACCTTGCCTTGGAGAAAGTGGCAAAAATCTTTACCCGGCAACCAGAACTAGATTCGGTTTATGCTGACCTCTTTTATGTTGCTCAATTTGATACCAACAAAATCGTGAGAAGATGGAAGACTGGAAAACAAAGAAAATTTAGACAAGGTTGGCATCCTGCACATCCAACCTTCTATGTTCGCCGAGAAGTCTATGAACAATACGGGCTTTTTAATTTAGATTTTAGATTGGCTGCAGATTTCGAAATTATGCTTCGTTTTTTGGAAAGGTATAAGATTTCCACTTTTTATTTAGAAGAATCGTTAGTAAAAATGAGGTTAGGAGGTGCAACCAATCAGAGTTTAAAAAATATCAAAGAAGGTAATTTCGAATGTTTACGTGCCTTCAAAGTGAACAATTTGGAAGTAAACTCAGTGTTGTATCCATGCTATAGACTATTGCCAAAAATACTTCAATATTTCAAACCAAATCGCTAGTTTTTGAACTTTAATTCTATGAATTTTAGAAATTAAACTCGTTGAAATACCTTAAAACATTGATGTAAAGCGTATTTCATCGAAAATCCGCCTTCGGGTAAACTAAATTTTCGGAATTGGCGTATACCTTTTATTACCCGGAATTCATTCTACATACGACGCATTGATCCATACCAATTCGTTAGTCAATTCATGGGTATCTATTCAAACCTAGTGCTTATGAAAAATTATTTTAGTAAAATGACGACTACCTTTTTGGCCCTTATCCTCTTTTTAATTCAACTTGCATGTGAAAAAGAACCTGCAACTACCAAAACTGAAGATGCCGAAGATGTGGTGGCTCAGCTTGATGAGGAAGATACGGAGCAAGAGGACGAAGAGAGTGAAGAAGAGAGTGAAGAAGAGAGTGAAGAAAATGAGTATGTGGTACCTGAAGGCAGTTATTATGTAGCTACGAATGGTTCTTCTAGTAATGATGGTCTATCGCTGTCGACAGCCTGGAGTATAGAATATGCTTTTACCAATGCGCAAGCTGGTGACCATGTATTTATTAAGGCTGGCGACTATGGTAACGTTAGGTTACAGCCTGGTAATGGAGGTACTTCAAGTAATCCTATTCGTTTTATCGG
>NZ_JBDWJN010000002.1:0-13879 GCF_039974175.1 Maribacter sp. | reverse complement strand
GATGACCCTGCAAACGACTTACCAGATACCGATGGTACCGAAGATGTGAACTACAGAGATATTGACGATGACGGTGACGAAATCAACACTATCGATGAAGATATAGATGGCGATGGTGACCCGACCAACGATGATACCGATAGTGATGGAACCCCTAACTATTTAGACCCTATCGATGATACGCCAGACTTTCCTATTGAGGTTAATCAGATGGTTACACCAAATGGAGACGGTAAGAATGACTTTTTGTTCATTAGAGGTTTAGATAAAGTACAGCGTAGTACCTTGCGAATTTTTAACAGATGGGGAGTAGCGGTTTACGAAGGTGAAAATTACAACAACCAGAACAACGTATTTGACGGAAGATCTAAAGGGAGATCTACGCTTAGCGTCGACAACTATCTTCCATCTGGAATATATTTTTATATCTTTGATTATACCACTATAGACGGAGAAAGCAAGACCGATAGCGAGTATCTTTATATAAGCAAATAACGCGAACACAAACATGACTTTAAAGAAGAACCTAGTACCTCTTGTATTTCTAGTTTTCATCTCAACTATTGGCAATATAAGCGCTCAGCAAGACGCCCAGTATACGCAGTACATGTTCAACACCTTAAGTGTTAACCCGGCATATGCTGGATCACGTGGTCAATTTAGTGCGGCGGCCTTATACCGTTCGCAATGGGTAGGTTTAGATGGTGCACCCGAAACCTTTACCCTAAATTTGCATTCCCCCATTAGAAATAGTAGACTAGGATATGGGGTGTCGGTTGTTCAAGACAATATTGGAGATGGTGTTGTTTCTGAAACTTATCTAGATGCAGTTCTTTCATATACCATAGATGTATCCTTAGATGGAAAACTTTCCTTTGGGCTTAAAGCTGGTGGAAATATTCTAAACCTGGATTTTAATGCATTGAGAAATTTTGATGTTGAACCGGTAAATGTTGACAACATAGAAAATCGATTTTCACCTAATGTTGGATTGGGAATTTATTATCATACCAATAAGTTTTATGCAGGTTTATCAGCTCCAAATTTATTGCAGACTGAGCATTTTGACAATTCGCAAACCGCAGCAAATTCAGTACAGTTTCTGTCTAAAGAAAGAATCAATTTCTATTTTATCACAGGCTATGTATTTGATTTGAGTGGAAATTTAAAGTTCAAACCAGCCTTGTTGACCAAAGTGGTTGGCGGTGCACCGCTCCAAATAGATGCTTCTGCAAGTTTCCTGTTCAATGATAAATTCTCCTTTGGAGCTGCCTATAGATGGGATGCGGCCTTAAGTGGATTGGTTGGGTTTCAGATAACAGATCAATTGATGCTTGGCTTAGCGTATGATCGGGAAACCACAGACTTAGGAGGCGCGCAATTTAATGACGGATCGTTTGAAGTATTCCTAAGATACGAACTCGTAAAGTCTTTCCAAAAGTTGGTATCACCTCGTTTCTTTTAAAAACTGCTAACCATGACAAAAAGAACACTTCTATCACTAAGCCTCCTCATTTTTTTCTTAGGATTTTCAGGTCGCGCCCAGGATGACAAATTATCAAAGGAAGAACGCTTGGTCACAAAAGCAAATGAGAAATACCAGAACTATTCTTTTAGTCCGGCAATCGACATTTATAAAAGAATTCTTGATAAGGGTTATACCTCAGCAGACTTATTAAAAAAACTAGGGAATTCTTATTATTTTAATGCGAACTACGAGGAAGCCTCCCAAATTTATAAAAGGCTGGTCGACGAGTACCCTTCTGATGTAGCTCCTGAATACTTTTTTAGATACTCTCAAACTTTAAAAAGTTTAGGAGATTATGAGAATGCGAATGCAACAATGTCTAAGTTCATTGAAATGACATCTGAAGATGTTAGAGCAAAGGCTTTTGAAGTTGAAAAAGATTATCTAGCAGATATTAAGAAAAATTCAGGGAGATACGAATTGTCTCCATTTGCATACAATTCGCCTTACTCCGATTTTGCCCCTTCGTTTTATAAGGAAGGCGTTATTTTCTCTTCCGATAGAGATACTGGAAATTTAGCGCGTTATCGCCATACTTGGAACTCAAAAGACTTCTTAGACTTATATAAGGTTGATGTTGATAGCATATCGAGGAACTCGGTAACAAAACTTGGAGACAACCTGAATACAAGACTTCATGAGTCAACTTCAATTACTACAAAAGATGGTAGTACGCTTTACTTTACAAGAAACAATATTGTCGAAGGTAAATATGTGAAAGATGAAGAGGGTGTAATTCGATTGAAGATTTTTAAGGCGACACTTCAAGATGGTGTTTGGTCAAATATTCAAGAATTACCTTTCAATAGCGATGCACATTCGGTAGCCCACCCTGCTTTAAGCAAAGATGAGAAAACGCTCTATTTTGCCTCCGACATGAAGGGAACCTTAGGAGAGTCCGATATTTTTAAGGTCGCTATTGAGGAAAACGGTGGTTTTGGCACCCCGGTGAATTTAGGGAATAACATAAATACTGAGGCTAGAGAAACCTTCCCATTCGTATCAAGCGAAGATGTATTATACATGTCTTCTGATGGTCATCCAGGTTTAGGAGGATTGGATGTATTTGCGACAAATATTAAGAATGACAAGTATGACAGTGCCATTGTGAATGTTGGCGAGCCAGTAAATAGCCAAATGGACGATTTTACCTTTATTTTCAACGAAGAGTCAAGAAAGGGATATTTCGCTTCAAACCGGGCTGATGGTCAAGGCGCTGATGATATTTACGCCCTTGTTGAGACCATTCCATTACAATTGGAATGTGAACAGGAGATTACGGGTACGGTACGCGATAGAATTTCGAATGAAGTTTTGGTGGGTGCCACCGTAAAGGTAATTGATGAAAATAACGAAGAAATATTGTCTACAATCACCGATTCTGATGGCAACTACTCCTTAACAGTAGACTGTTATAAGGGCAATTTCGTAAGGGCCCTTACACAAGGATATGTACCCTCAGAAGAGTACTTAGAAAAGTCAGATGCAAAACCAAAGATTATAGATTTCTATCTTGAGCGAGATCAAGTAACTGCAGGTTTTGGTGATGATTTGGCTAAATTATTACAGCTAAGTACCATATACTTTGACTTCGACAAATACAATATCCGCAAAGATTCTGAATTGGAAGTGGAGAAAGTTATCGCTGCGATGGAGAAATATCCGAGTCTTAAGATAAAAGTAAATTCACATACCGATAGTAGAGGACGAGACTCGTATAATTTATGGCTCTCTCAGAAAAGAGCAGAATCCACCGTGAATTATATGATTTCAAAAGGTATAGCCAAAGAACGTCTTCAAGGGGAAGGTTTTGGTGAAACCAAGTTAATAAACCAATGTGCGAACGGAGTAAAATGTGTTGCCGCAGACCACGAACTGAATCGAAGGTCTGAGTTTATTATTCTCGAGTAGCTGCTTAAGATCATTTTCAATAGAAGTTAAATAGTAGTTGTTCGATAGGTCTACTTTTTTTGCACTATTTGGCCTTGTTTCCGTTTCAGGGCTTTTAGAGTCATTTGCTTCCGGTTCACAGCTGTTTTTTATTCATTCATGACTATATAAGAACGGTACACAACATATCTTAGGTTGGGGCCTTAATTCGACTTATTTTTGATCAGTACAGGATTAAAGTACCCCAAATGTTACCAACTAAACCAAACATTAGGCAATTTTTTGCGCTTGCATTTTTCTTATTTGTAGGTACGATTTCTTTTGCTCAGGCCACTATAACTATTGAAGTGAGTTGGGGTGCATGGTCATCTGAAAATAGAGTGACTTTTAGAGATCCTTCCAACGTACAAATAGGAGCTTCCATTTGTAATCCCGCAGATTGCTTCAACGGCGCTTCGAATACTGCGTACAATAATATTGGTAGTCCCGCAACATATACAGGTGTTCCATATGGAACAAATTATGATATTCGTTTGCAGGATACATGGGGAGATGGTTGGAACGGTACTTCCTATGTCCGTGTATATCAGGATGGTGTTTTGATTGTAAATTCCGATTTAGGAGGTGGTACTTTACTCGACGTATCCTTCGATATTTTACCCCCAACCCCGACCTTGGAAATAAGTGATGTGAATGTAGACGAGGATGCTGGCACTATGACGTTTACTGTAAATCATACGGAGGCAGCAGCTTCGGGGCCATTTACCGTAACTTATAGCACTGTAGATGGATCGGCCACAGCGGGTAGTGATTTTACAGGAATTGTAAATGGTACGTTGAACTTTGACGGTACCTTGGGAGACTCAGATACCATTATTGTTTCAATTACAGATGACACTTCCTACGAGGTGTCAGAAACCTTTACGATTGAATTTTCGGCTAGTTCTGACCCTGCGGTAGATTTTTCTGATACCGCCACAGGTACCATAGATGATGATGAGGTCATCTTGAACAATCCAAACTTGGTGCTGACTCATGAACTTGACGGATATATTAGCTATACCTCTACAGGAGGTACACTACGGACCCAAGACAATAACACCGATGCATGTTCGATAACGACAACTTCAAGCGGTACTTTAACTTCTGCTATTCCCGCTACGGCGACAATTGATAGGGCATTTCTATACTGGGCACATTCGAGTGCAACTCCAGACTCGCAAGTAACTTTTGAAGGCAATACGGTGAATGCGGATTTGATGTATACTACCTCATTATCAGGCGGAAGAATATTTTATGGTGGTGTAAGTGATGTCACCAGCATTGTAGCGGGAATTGCTAATCCTACCACTAATACTTTTGATTTTTCAGGACTTACCATTGACACTTCTGCTACCTATTGTAGTTCAGCTACGGTTTTAGGTGGTTGGAGCTTGATGGTCTTCTATGAAGATGCAAGTTTACCCGCATCAACCGTGAATGTATATCAAGGTTTTCATGGTGAAAGTAACACATCATCGACCTATACTTTGGATGGGTTTTATGCAATCGGGGCCTCTGGATCAAAAACCACAGTTCTTTCTTGGGAAGGCGACCAAACCTTAAATAACAATGAAGCACTGGAGTTTACGACAGGTTCCGGTACGAATGATTTGGTTGGAGACGGTGACAATACCGCAGGTAGTCCTAACCCTTTTAACTCTACTATTTTCGATAATACCGGGGGCACAACAGTGAATATCACAACATCTTATGGTGTAGATTTAGACACCTATGATGTATCTCCCTATATATCACCCGGAGAGTCTACCGCCACCACAAGGGTTGAATCAGGTCAAGATTTTGTATTATTAAATGCAGTTGTTTTGAAAGTACCTTCAAACTTGGTAACAGGCACCGTGTTTGAAGATATCAACTATGGAGGTGGAGCAGGCAGAGACTTGGCAACTTCTTCAGGCGTACCAATTCCCAATGTAGATATAGAATTATATGATTCTGGTGGTAGTTTGGTGCAGACTGCAACAACTGATGCCTCTGGGGAATATGTATTTGGTGGTATGGCCAACGGATCTTATAGCATACGTGTAGTGAACAATACGGTAAGATCTACCAGAGCTGGTGGTACGGCTTGTACTAGCTGTTTACCTATACAGACATTTAAAACAGACTATGCCGCCAGTACGTTAACCCCCGACACGAATACTGTGGGTGGGGAAAACCCTTCTGGGGTAGATCCTCTTGCAGGCACCTTAACTGGTGCACAATCTATCTCCACTATGACCATTTTGAGTGAAGGTGTAGTTGGAATGGACTTCGGGTTTAACTTTAATACCATCGTTAACACCAATGAGAATGGTCAAGGGTCGCTAGAACAATTTATTGTAAATGCCAATGCTCTTGATGCTTCTAGTATGGATATAGTGGCTAATAGTATTTTTAACCCAGCACCTGGTGCTGATACATCAATCTTTATGATTCCTCCTACATCTGATCCTATGGGAAGAACAGCAGATGCTAATTTTGCCGGAGGTTATTTTGATATTTTGATATCAAATGGAAGTCCTTTAACGACCATTGATGGTACGAATACAATCATTGATGGTAGAACGCAGACTGCCTATTCAGGAGACACAAATTTAGGAACTGTAGGCTCGGGAGGCAGTGCAGTAGGTACATCCGCTACATTACTTCCAGATTATGAACTCCCCGAGATCCAAATTCATAAAAATAACGGAGATGTTTTCAGGGCCCAAGGTAATGGTACTGTAATTCGCAACTTGTCTATTTACGGAGGTAATAATGCTGGAGTTAGAATTGATGGTGGATCTGTAACGGTTTCCAATAATATATTAGGTGTAACGGCATTGGGAGTCAATGGAGGAGGTATTGATAACGGGGTCGAAGTGATTAACGGCACAGTTACTATTGACGGGAATTATATTGCTACTAATACAGATGAAGGCGTGCATATTAATGGTGGAACCTCTACAGTCATCCAAAATAATCATATCACCACGAATGGTGATGACGCATGTGCCGATAATATTCTGGTTGAGGGAGGATCAGGAATTCAAATTCAGCAGAATCTAATTGAAAATGCCTCTTCACTTGGAATAGATGGTGATGGTATTTCTGGAAGCGTTATCATATCTGAAAATACGATTACGGGTTCTGGTCAAGATGGTGGTGCTTGTAGCGGAAATGTTGAGAATGCGGGAATTTTATTAGATGGTAGCAATTCGTCTATTTCAAATAATGTCATCGCTTCAAACGGAGGCCCAGGAATTGTGTTAGCCGGTGGAAATACTTCAGGTAATCTTATTTCGCAAAATTCGATATACGCGAATGGTACTACCGCAGATGCCTTAGGTATAGATCTTGACCTTTCAGATGATATCGGCGATGGAGTTACACTGAACGATACAGGAGATTCGGATAATGGTCCGAATGGCGCTATTAATTTTCCGATCATTGAGTCGGCGTATAAATCGGGCTCCAATATTGTTGTTTCTGGTTGGTCGAGACCTGGCGCTACCATTGAGTTCTTCCTCACCGATGTGAATCAGGGCACAGCAAGCTTAGGAGATAACCAATTGGGCCTAACGGTCGATTACGGAGAAGGCCAAGTGTTTTTAGGGTCAGAAGTTGAAGGTAGTGGATCTGACACCAATTCAAATACCTCTGCATATACCGATGAGGATAGCAATACGGATAATACCAACAGATTTACTTTTACTTTTGCGGTTGCACCAGGGGTTATTGCAGGTGATGACCTTACCGCCACTGCAACTATTGCAAATTCAACATCCGAGTTTTCACCCTTCAGTACATTAAAGATTTATACGATTATTACCAATCGTAGAATCACCTATCGCGTACGAAAAGATTAAGTATATTCTTACATTTTTTCGATGTAAGTCACTGTTAATTAGCGACTTAATATCGAGTAATTCTTTTTAAAACCTCAACTTTTTGTTGTTAGATGTTGTAAATATCTCACTACACAACATTTTTTTTAACACCATAGGCATATCTGATACCTTGCCTTACAATTATACCGGGGGCGGTTTTATTTACTTACCTGTGTTAAGTCTTTTAAGATGAATGTTATCAAACCAATGTGGTTCCCCCAGAACAGCTTAGGTCAGATACTCTTGTATATTATGATGTCGGTTACCATCACGGTTTCTGCTCAGACCACTTTTACCGAAAGCGCCGCATCTTATGGCCTCAATTTGGGCCAGAACAAAGACGGTGGACACGCATGGGCTGATTTCGACGGTGACGGATTGTTAGATGTTCTTGTTTTAGAGAATAATAGCAGTAGCGGTGTAAAGAGCTTTTTGATGAGACAATCTCCTGCAGGTACCTTTACAAATGTGCAGGCTACGTTGGCTCCAGGCATGTTAGGAGACAGAGCAGAACGACAAGCAGCTTGGGGTGATGTGAATAGTGATGGCCGCCCAGATTTTATGATCAACTCTTCAGGTACAAGCAGTGCTGTGGTAGCCATTCAAATATTCATACAGAACGCCGATGGTACTTTTGGAGACGGTATTGGCGGTACTACTCCATTGACAGTGGGTGAAAATAGTAGTGCCACCATCACCATAAACCCATTAAACACAGAAGGTACAGGCTTCTTTGATTTTGAAGGCGATGGTGATCTCGATATATTTTTTGATAGTCATAATTATGGTATAGAACTTTTGCGCAATAATTATATCGATCATGTCACACATACCGTAGTCAACCCTGCGCCTGCCTCGCTTTTCACGCATATTACAACAGCTAATGGCAGTCCGAATGTGCAATTTGGATTAAATCAATTTGCTACAGATGGTGATTATGGTTCAGCGGCAGATGTGAACGATGATGGTTGGGTAGATATTTTTATGAGAAAACGCGATGAAAATGACTTTTTCCTGAATCAAGGCGGTACGTTTACCAATGGTTCAGATCTTGCACAAGCAGAGAATGGAAACAAAGGAGGTAATGGATTATGGGATTTGGACAATGATGGCGATTTGGATGCAGTATGGACAGAGAATGGCCTCAACCAAATTTTTAGAAATGATGGTGCCGGAGTTTGGACAGCTCTGGGTGCAGCCACTTTCCCTGGATTACCACAACCCTCGAATACAGATTCTGGCAGTTCTTCAAATGACATTGATGCACTCGCTGGGGGAGATATTGACAACGACGGAGATATCGATATTCTGTTCGTAGGAGACAGTCGTAGCTACCTTTATATCAACCAACTCAACAGCCCTACCCCAGCTCCAGGGGTAGTTGGAAGTGGCACGGCGCTTACTTTTACTTTAGACGCCGAGACTTTTAATACACGAAATGGAGAGGGTACCACCATGATCGACATTGACGACGACGGAGATTTAGACATCTATATGAACATAAGCCATAGTTCTGGAAATCAATTGTTTATTAATAATCTTCCCGCTGCAAATAGAAATAATCATTTATTGATCGATGTTTCAGAAGATCGAGGCGCGAACGGTAGCACTGGAGGATTTCCAGAACGGGTAGCAATTGGAACTAATGTACTTATTAGAGACTGTGCCGGCAATATCGTTAGTGGTCTTAGACAGGTAAATGGGGTATACGGTCATGGTACCCAAAGTCCGCAAGAGGTACATTTTGGGCTTCCTTTGGGCGAGAGTGAAACCTACATTATTGAAGTGCGATACCCTAATTTTTATGATGCTTCCGATCCGAGTGGTTTTTCTAGATTAGTAGCTACTATTGTGGCAACACCCAATACCATACCTGGAACAAATCATTATGATCTTTCAACCACCGACGCCGAGATTGTTGAAAACTTAAACCCTCCAGATGCTGTAGATGATTTGGTGGTGGTTCCGGTTGGAAATACTGTTTCGGTGCAAATAAATCTCTTTGACAACGACTCCGAACCTGATGGCGAAAACTTTTTCATAGATAGTGTTGTTCAACCCGCTGTTGGATCGGTAGTAATTGATGATGCAGATGCTGGTTTGGTTACCTATACCTATAGCGCAGGTACCCTGTTTCCTGGAACTACTTTTGACTATACCATAACCGATTCCACCATCTCTATTTGTCCTGCCTTGGGCCTAAGTGATACGGCAACCGTTACGGTTTATGAACCTTGTGCAGATCCAGCTGGCTTAGATTCAGATGGAGATGGTATTAATGATGTATGTGACGAGGACGACGATAACGATGGTATTCTAGATTCGATTGAAAGCCCCCGTTCGGTTTTATGGGTAACCAATGGCACTCCTGGTACTGAAGAACAAAACACTATAGACAAATTAATAGCCCTTGGATATTCGGTCACAGTTGTAGATGATAATGTAGGTGGAAATGCCGATAATTATGCGGTAACCTTCGTGTATGAGGATGTTTTCAGTGGCGACGCTTTTGCCAATGTCGCCAATTTGACAACTACCACTAAGGGTGTTATTACAAGTGAGAATGCCTTACACGATGAAATACTCGGCGGTGTCACGGGGGGGTCAAGTAATACAAATCTTGTAAACATTGTTGATAGTACCCATCCCATAACTTCAGGATTGGCCTTAGGAAACTATGATATTGGTGATGGCGCTTTTTATGCAAATAGCTTGACATCGGGTACCGTCTTAGGCCGACACCCAAATAATTCCGTTTCCATTGCCGTGTGGGAACCTGGTGAAGCTATGGAAACAGGCACAGCTCCTGGTAGAAGGGCCATTGTGCCACATACGAACAATAGTGGTGGATTCAATACCGCTGGCGAAGATCTTTTGGTAAATGCCATTATCTGGACTGCCGGCATTGATACCGACGGTGATGGCGTTGATGACGATTTGGATTTAGACAGTGATAATGACGGAATCTACGATGTTGTAGAAGCCGGTCATGATGTGGCTCATACAAGTGGTGTTTTGACCGGTAGTGTGGCCCTTGATGGGGTTGCCGACAGTGTACAGGCTTCGGGTCAAGAAGATAGTGGTAACGTAAATTATACTGTGCAAGATGCTGATAGTGATGGAATTAGAGATGCAATTGAATTAGATGCCGACGCCGATGGATGCAACGACGTTGATGAAGCTGGGTATACTGATGACAATAACGATGGGTATTTAGGGCCAAATCCTATAACTAGTGATGTAGATGGTTTAGTAACTTCTGGTAGCGATGGTTATACCCTTCCAGCGGATGCCGATTCTAATACTATTTTTGACTTTCGTGAAGCCGGAACAGCTCCGTCAATAAGTGCACAACCCGTTGATTTAATCGTTTGCCCAGGCTGTGATGGAACATTTTCAGTTACAGCTAGTAATGCAGATGTCTATCAATGGCAGTTTTTTAATGGTTCAATTTGGATAGATTTAACAGATTCTGGTATCCATTCCGGAACCGCAACAGCCACTCTTAGTATTACAAATGCTTCCCCATCTGACGACGGAAATCAATACCGAGTTGTTGTGTCAAATTCTACCTATGTATGTACAAATGAAGTATCTAACGTTGCAATTTTGACCATGGGAGTATCAACTGTAATCACCAATCGTAGAATTACATATAGAGCGAAAAAGAACTAATTTTTCAGCTTTTATTTTTTCTATTTAAACCCTTGTTTTGAAAAGATTTTTCCTACATAAAAGCAGTCTCAAAGTATTGATATACAATGGCTAATCGACCAATGAAACCTTTAAAAACCTCAACATTTGTGACGTATACATTGCATTTTAACGGTTACACAACAATTATTTCTCAATGGTACACATAAAGTTAATTTTGTAAAGTGCAATTAAACCATTTCACCAAATGTGGTTAAAGTGCAACCCAAAGTATGAATAACTTAACCGAACTCAACCAAAGTTTTCAACCAGAAAACAAAATGGCAATTAGAATGCATAGGCATTCTCTTCTCCATGGTAATTGTTCCTTAGCGAACACAGTTTCCGTTAACTATTCAGCTTAGTCCATTTTCAATATAGTCTTTGTGATTGTATCGAAACATAATAATGCAAAAAATAAGTAGACAATAAAGTTCTAAGTAAAGTAATGGTCATGAAGAAAATAATTGTAGCACTGATTTTTCTGATATCCGGATTTGCACTCGCCCAAACTACGGTGACGTTGCAAGATCAATGCAATTGCGAGGTCCTCAGCGGAACCGCGGTTACGGCTCCTGGTATGGTAACCCCTGGAGGGGCCGATACCGGCGATATCTATGTTAACACCAATACAGGAACAATCTATTTTTGGGATGGAGATTCTTGGGAACTGACCTCTTCCGATGATCAACAGGTATTAGATTTTAGCTACAATGCCGCTACCCGCGGACTTACTTTGGAATTAGAAAATGGTGGAGCACCAATTACAGTAATCCTACCAGCGGAGACTATTACGACCATTACGGGAGCCGCAGCGGTTGGAAATGCGATTGGAGTATATGAGAATGAAAATGGAGATTTAGTCACAATTAACGAGACAATTACTTCGATAATAGATAACAACGACGGTAATGTGACCTTTACCAACGAAGCAGGTGCTATTGCTACGGTATCAAAATCGGATATTACCGATAACGGAGACGGAACCTATACCTTTACCAATAATGATGGTACAGATATAACGATAAACACTAATGGCATAGCCATTACCAATGTTGTAGCGGGTAACCGTATAGCAACGGTAACCGATGCCTCTGGTGCTGCAACTGATATCAACGAAACCATTACTTCAATAGTTGATAATAATGATGGCTTTGTAACTTTCAATAACGAAGCTGGCGGCACAACAACCGTAGCAAAATCTGATATTACCGACAATGGCGATGGAACCTATACGTTCACAAACAATGACGGTACCGATGTAACGGTCAATACCAATGGCTTGGCCATTACCAATGTTGTGGCGGGTAACCGTATAGCAACATTAACCGATGCTTCTGGTGCAGCTACAGACATTGATGAAACCATTACAAGCATCACTGGTGTATCTGCTACAGGTAACGAGATCGGTGTGTACAATCAAGAAGATGGCGGTACGATTTCAATCCAGGAAACCATTACCTCTATTGTAGATAATGGTGATGGAAGAGTAACCTTTGCCAATGAGGCCGGAGGAACTACTACGGTATTCAAATCCGATATAAGAGATAACGGTGATGGAACTTATACATTTACGAATAATGATGGTACCGATGTAATTATAAATACAAATGGGATTGCTATTACCAATGTTATAGCTGGAAATAGAATAGCAACCATAACCGATGCATCAGGTGCTGCAACAGAAATTGATGAGACAATTACTGCCATTAGTGATGTAGGTGATGGCAATGTGACATTTACCAATGAAGCTGGAGGAACCACCACGGTTGCTAAATCAGATATAACAGATAATGGGAATGGTACATATACCTTTACGAATAACGATGGTACTGATGTAACCATTGATAATAGAGATGCAGATTTTGATTTAACAAATGAGCTAACTCTTGTTGGTACTGGTGCTCCAGTTGTAACCCCAACTAATACGGGTGTTACTTATGTCGATGACGCCGCAGGGCAATTATACGTTTGGGATGGAGCGGCTTGGCAACAGGTCGGTGGAAATGCAAGTCCAGATTTGGACCCCGACCCTACCAATGAACGAAATACAGGTTTTGCAGTTAACGGCGCTAATCTTGAGATTACCGACAGTGGAGGAACACTTTCAGTTCCTATTGCTTCACTGGGCACAGATGATCAAACAGCAGCAGAAGTAACTATCGCCGATGCAGGTGGTAATTTCACCGCTACCGAAGTAGAAGGCGCATTGGCTGAATTAGCAGCCGGCAGTACTGACGATCAAAATATAAGTGGCTCTGGACTTTCAGGAACTGATCTTACGATCGGTATCGAAGGTGGAACGAATGAGACTGTAGACCTTTCAAGCCTAGTTGGCACCGATGATCAAAATATTAGTGGTTCAGGCCTTTCAGGTACAGATCTTACGATTGGTATTGAAGGTGGATCTAACGAGACCGTAGACCTTTCAAGTTTAGTAGGTACAGACGACCAAACTGCGGCAGAAGTAACTATCGCTGATGCAGGTGGTAATTTCACGGCTACAGAAGTAGAAGGTGCTTTGGCTGAATTAGCAGCCGGCAGCACTGACGATCAAAACATCAGTGGCTCCGGTCTTTCAGGAACTGATCTTACGATTGGTATCGAAGGGGGATCTAACGAGACCGTAGATCTTTCAAGCCTAGTAGGTACTGATGATCAAAATATTAGTGGTTCAGGCCTTTCAGGAACTGATCTTACGATTGGTATTGAAGGTGGATCGAATGAAACTGTAGATCTATCAAGTCTAGTTGGTACCGATGATCAAACTGCAGCAGAAGTAACTATCGCCGATGCAGGTGGTAATTTCACGGCTACGGAAGTAGAAGGCGCTTTGGCTGAATTGGCAGCCGGCAGT
>NZ_JBDWJN010000001.1:0-236646 GCF_039974175.1 Maribacter sp. | reverse complement strand
ACTGGAGCAACTGGACTACAAGGAATCCAAGGTGAAAAAGGAGAAAAGGGTGATCAAGGAGAAAAAGGCGATACGGGAGCAACCGGGGTAACAGGACCACAGGGCATCCAAGGTGAGTCTGGTGAAATAGGGCCGCAAGGTCCGCAAGGTGAAAAAGGTGATACGGGAGCAACCGGTGAGACCGGCGCAATAGGTCCACAAGGAATCCAAGGGGAAAAAGGAGATACGGGAGCAACTGGTGCGATTGGACCACAGGGAATCCAAGGGGATAAAGGAGAAACAGGAGCTACCGGTGAAATCGGGGCAATAGGACCACAGGGCATCCAAGGTGAGTCTGGTGAAATAGGGCCGCAAGGTCCACAAGGTGAAAAAGGTGATACGGGAGCAACCGGTGAGACCGGCGCAATAGGTCCACAGGGAATCCAAGGGGAAAAAGGAGATACAGGAGCAACCGGTGAGACTGGAGCAACAGGTCCGCAAGGGGAAAAAGGAGATACCGGAGCAACTGGTGCGATTGGACCACAGGGAATTCAGGGTGAAAAAGGAGATACTGGAGCAACTGGTGCAACAGGACAACAGGGAATCCAAGGGGAAAAAGGCGATACAGGAGCAACCGGAGCAACAGGAGCAAAGGGCATCCAAGGTGAGACTGGTGAAACAGGACCACAGGGTCCGCAAGGGGAAAAAGGAGATACTGGAGCAACTGGTGCGATTGGACCACAGGGAATTCAGGGTGAAAAGGGAGATACTGGAGCAACTGGTGCAACAGGACAACAGGGAATCCAAGGGGAAAAAGGCGATACAGGAGCAACCGGAGCAACAGGACCACAAGGAATTCAAGGGGATAAAGGAGATACGGGAGAAAGCGGCGCAACAGGACCACAGGGAATTCAAGGGGGAAAAGGAGATACAGGTGCAACCGGTGAGACTGGCGCAATAGGACCACAAGGAATTCAGGGTGAAAAAGGAGCAACAGGTCCGCAAGGGGAAAAAGGAGATACAGGAGCAACTGGGCCAACAGGACCGCAAGGCATCCAAGGGGAGACTGGTGAAACAGGACCACAGGGTCCGCAAGGGGAAAAAGGAGATACCGGAGCAACTGGAGCAACTGGACTACAAGGAATCCAAGGTGAAAAAGGAGAAAAGGGTGATCAAGGAGAAAAAGGCGATACGGGAGCAACCGGGGTAACAGGACCACAGGGCATCCAAGGTGAGTCTGGTGAAATAGGGCCGCAAGGGGTAAAAGGAGAAACAGGAGCGACTGGGCCAACAGGACCGCAAGGGGAAAAAGGAGATACTGGAGCGACCGGTGAGACCGGAGCAACAGGACTGCAAGGAATTCAGGGTGAAAAAGGAGAAACTGGCCCGCAAGGAATTCAAGGTGAAAAAGGAGAAACAGGAGCAACTGGGCCAACAGGACCGCAAGGCATCCAAGGTGAGACTGGAGCAACAGGTCCGCAAGGGGAAAAAGGAGATACAGGAGCAACTGGGCCAACAGGACCGCAAGGCATCCAAGGGGAGACTGGTGAAACAGGACCACAGGGTCCGCAAGGGGAAAAAGGAGATACCGGAGCAACTGGCGCAACTGGACTACAAGGAATTCAAGGGGAAAAAGGAGAAAAAGGCGATCCAGGAGAAAAAGGTGAAAAAGGTGATCCGGGAGAGGGGGGCAGTATAAACACCAATCTAACTCAAAATACAAGCACTGGACTTATATCTTATATCAATGAACAAGCTGAGACACAAACAGTACAGTTGGTTTCAACTGACACATATAATGCAATAAAAGTTGGATCAGACGGTGGAGTCTTGCTTCAAATAAACTATGGAGCAAGATGGACAAATACAAACACTTCTACAAACCTCAATAGTGACAATACACAGGCCCCAATTTTTGGCAACCAAGATTATAAAGATGGTGAAAATGACCTATATCAAGTAAGTGGAAATACACTAATTGTAAAAAAAGCCGGGCGATATGACATTAGAGCAAATTTAGCTTTATACTCAACCTCCACAAGATCCAACACAAATGCCCGAATAGCAATTAACGGAACACCCTTAGGAGCAAAAGGTGCATCAGGTTATATCCGAAACGCCACTGGTCATAATCATTCAAGTGTTCATGTAAATGAAATTTTAAATCTTAATGTCAATGACGTCATTTCAGTGCTAACCTTTCGAGAAGCTGGTTCAGGTAATGTATATTTTAACGAATCGGGAGAATCAAGTTTTATGATAAACAAAATAAAATAAGCTATGAATTTAAGGCTCTCTTTAATAGTATTTCAATTGAGTTTTGTTCTATTTGCTCAACAACCGATTCATAACTTCGGAGGTTTGCAACTTCACAAGAAGGGCTCCTTAGGTTTCCACGGAGACCTTATCAACGATGGTACATTTGATTCAAACCTAGGTTTGATTGGTTTTTATAGTGAAGAAGAAAATATAGTTGTATCCGGTAAGTTCATTCCGTCTTTCAATGATCTCGAACTTGCAGTAGAGGGAAGTTTATATTTGGAAACCCCTATACATATCGACAATTCAGTAAATTTTATTTTTGGAAACATTTCCTCAAGAGCTGGTTCCAAAAAAATATATACCCAGTTTTCTGAAAATGCATTTTATGACGGAGCCTTGGATCTTTCAAAGATAAATGGACAAGCAGCGGTTGAAGGTCAAAAAGTATTTAGGTTTCCTGTTGGGACCGAAAACAACATTAGACCACTAAAGATAAAATTTATTGATGGCCCGTTCTTGGCCAAGTGCGCTTACTTTGAAGAAAACCCCAATTTTCCACAAAGTTTTTCGAAAGGTTTTGACACCAGTCTAAAGGATGCTAACCTAGTATTCATTCATTCCGATGAATTTTGGAATATCACAACCACCGGTATGATTCAAATCACCTTGAATTGGGACACGGATAGCGACATGAACTCGAAGGTCGAAAAAATTGAAGGCATCACCGTGACAGGATGGAACAAAAAAGAAGGGCAGTGGTTTAATTTAGGATCATTGGAACATGATGGTTCTATCGACAAAGGTTGGGTAACCTCCGAAACGTTCAACGCCAACGAATATGAGATTTTCACCTTTGGCTTTTTACTCCAACGAAATCCTGGTTCTAATAACTATGCCATGAGCCCTAACGGCGATGGCGCCAATGATTACTTTAGCTTAAAATTGATTGATGATTATCCCTCCAACAAGCTCTTGATATACAACAGTAACGGAAAATTGGTGTATGAAAAGTCAAACTATAAAAATGAATTTAATGGTAAGGCTAATAAAAATACAAGCCAAAGAGAAGAGGTTTTACCGGAAGGTGTATATTTTTATATCCTGGACGTCAAAGAACACAATCTAAAATATCAAGGATATATCTACCTCGCACTTTAACCTCGTTTTCTACTTAACCATTTTTGATGCCATAACATGCATCGTTCTATATGAAAAAAGATAATTATTAAGTGGCATCAAAAAAAGATACCATAAAGTTTGTCAACTCCCTATCGGAATAATTAGTTACTTTTATTTGGCAGTTACATAATACAATGTCGTTAACATCGTTTTTGTAATAACCCACACCAAAGAAATAATAGCCAAATGGAACGAAGGTCATTTATTAAAAGTAGTAGTATTTCAAGTATTGCCTTGGCACTGGCACCAGGTTTAGCCTTGGCAAAAACAAAAGATTTTGAATACTCCATACTCGAACTTATGGGGAAAGCGGAAATAGAACTTTTTGGGGAAGGCATTAACCTGAGAGCCGAAGCCCATGATGCTTTTGTTGAAATGAAGAAAGCGGCTTACAGTGATGGAATCGATTTAAAAGTGGTTTCGAGTTACCGCAGTTTTGCGCGTCAAGAGGCTATTTTTGAAAGAAAATTTGAGCGATTTACTGAAGAAGACGGAATGGAACCCATGGCGGCTATCGATAAAATCATAGAATATTCTACCATACCCGGAACAAGCAGACACCATTGGGGCACTGATGTTGATCTTATAGATGGATATCCTAAAGCCGATGGTGATGTATTGGTTCCTTCAAAGTTTGGGGCGGGAGGTCCTTATGAAAATTTCAAAAAATGGATGGATGAAAACTCCAAAACTTTTGATTTTCACCTGGTATACACCGATAATCCCAAAAGAAAAGGTTTTAAATATGAACCTTGGCATTACAGCTTTGCCCCTATTGCCATACCTATGCTAACGGAATTCAGAAGAAAAAACATTTTGCAATTGTTGGAAAAAGAGACCTTTATGGGCAGCGAACACTTTACAAACGGATTTATAAGAAGCTATATTCAAAACAATATTTTAGACATAAATAAAGAACTTTTATAGCTTTTTTGTACCTTCCTTTCCGTTGTTAACACTACACTACCATGAACAGAGGAAGTTGGAAAATTCGAATTTTCATAGGACTGGCGATTGTTGCATTTGCCTTTATAAAGAAATGCAACAATACAGAAGAAAACCCGTATACGGGTAGATCTCAGCATATCACCATGTCGCCTGAGCAAGAAATTGCCATTGGGTTGCAAAGTGCACCCGAAATGGCCCAACAACATGGAGGTTTGTATCCTGACGAGCGTCTTCAAGCTTATGTTGATCAGGTAGGGCGAAAATTGGTACAAAACAGTATGGCCCGTGAAACTCCCTACAAATTCGACTTTCATTTATTGGCTGATGAAAGAACCATAAACGCTTTTGCACTTCCAGGTGGGCAATGCTTTATAACCTATGCACTGTTCAAACAGTTGAACGAGGAACAATTGGCAGGTGTATTGGGGCATGAAATAGGGCACGTTATAGGCAGACATTCGGCAGAACGAATTGCCTCAAGTGAATTTTGGAGAACCGCTACCATGGGAGCTACGGTCGGTGCGGGCGATATTGGCAGTGTCGTTGGAGGAATTGGCCAAAATACACTACTAAAAAATGGTCGTGGTGATGAGCTTGAAAGTGATGAGCTCGGTGTATTTTTTATGATTCAGTCGGGTTACGACCCCTATGAGATGATTGAAGTAATGAAAATCTTAAAGGCCGCTGCAGGGCCAAATCGCGTACCAGAATTCCAAAGTACACACCCCGACCCAGAGAATCGTATTGAAAAAATAAAAGAAGCAATAGCCAGATACAAAGGTCAATCGTAGCGTTAAAATCGATAAACTACAAGTTAAAGAGGTAGTTTTTTCATATATTTGCCATTCCCAGTATCTTTATACCGTCTCAAATTTAACCCTTATAGCTTTCATTAATAACTTATGCTGAATGAACATTCAGCATTTTAATAAAACTATAATGGGAACACTATCACACTTTAGTAATCTTTACACGCAGGCATTTGAAAACTGCAAACCAGCAGCATTAGTTATATTGCTGAAGGTATATTCTGTATTTTGTGCGATCATGATTTTTATGGCGATTTATGCCCTATCGGACAGAGCACTGAATGGTTGGGATTTCTAGGAAAACACGAATGGCTCTTTTACTTGAACACTAATTGAACTGATTTTCCTTATAATCAAAAAACCCGTTTGCCTGATGGTAAACGGGTTTTTTGATTGATGAACAAACTTCTAGCTATCAAACATTATTTTTAAGTACTTCGAGTACGTCTTTTGCATTCGAGAGTTTTGCATACTTCTCAATAGTCCAACCTTTATTACACTTCAGGTTAAGATCTGCTCCGTTATCAATCAATACCTCCAAGATTTCAGCTTTATTATAACGTGCGGCAAAAATCGCAGGAGTCATTCCGAGAGATTTGGCATTCACATCTTCCCCGAGGTCGATCAAACGTTTTACGGTATCAATATCTCCTTGCATAATTGCTTTACAAAAAGTACTTAATTCCTTTTTTACAATTAGTTCGGTAACAACAGTATTGTCGTTACTTGTTTCAGTTTTGGCAACAGCAACCGTTACCATCAGCATACAAAATGCCACAGCAGTCAAAATCGTTTTTTTCATGATGAGTGAATTTAGATTGATGAATAAATTATGATTATATAAATATAGACGCCCTCTATAGATTTCTGTTACACGATTAACAGTTTAATAACTAAAGTTTAACATCTACCGAAATTTAGTTCAGATTTAATTAACACTTCTCAAAAGTCTGTCTGAAATTTTAAAAAGCTTCCTAAGTTACTAGCAATGCAAGCTAAATCATGCTATTTTTGAGCTCTCAATAGAAATAGAAATGAACAAAAAAGTAATCTTGATGATTTTGGACGGATGGGGTAAATCTTCAGACCCCAAAGTATCTGCAATTGCAAATGCACAGACACCTTTTGTAGATTCGTTATATACAAAATATCCAAGCGCCAATCTGCTAACCGATGGAATGAATGTAGGCCTTCCTGACGGTCAAATGGGAAATAGCGAAGTGGGACATATGAATTTAGGCGCTGGACGAATCGTATACCAAGATCTAGCGAAAATCAACCTAGCGGTTAAGGAAAATACTTTAATCAATGAAACGGTATTGCAAAATGCTTTTTCTTATGCAAAAGCGAATCAAAAACCAATTCACTTTTTAGGGTTATTAAGTGATGGAGGTGTACACAGTCACACATCGCACCTAAAAGGATTGATAGCTGCTGGACAAGAAGCTGGGGTGAGTACCATGTTCGTTCATGCTTTTACCGATGGCCGAGATGTAGATCCTAAAAGCGGTAAAGAATATGTTGTTCATCTTGAGAATTTCTGTAAGAACACCAATGCAAAGCTGGCATCTGTAATAGGTAGGTACTATGCCATGGATCGCGATAAACGCTGGGAAAGGGTCAAACTTGCTTACGATCTTATCGTTAATGGGACGGGAGAAAAATCTACAGATATTGCCGCCTCAATACAGAAAAGTTATGACGCGGGTATAACTGATGAATTTATAAAACCTATAGTTCTCACCGATAAGCACGATGAAGCACGGGCTACAATCTCTGACGGTGATGTCGTTATATTCTTCAATTTCAGAACAGATCGAGGGAGAGAGTTGACCCAAATGTTGAGTCAGGCAGATTTTCATGAACAAAACGCACATAAATTAGACCTTCATTATGTGACCATGACCAACTATGATGACTCATTCAATGGGGTTCATGTAATTTATGACAAAGACAACATTGAAATGACCTTAGGTGAAGTATTGGAAAAAGCCCGTAAAAAACAGATCCGTATTGCGGAAACCGAAAAATACCCGCATGTTACTTTTTTCTTCAACGGAGGAAGAGAAATCCCATTCGAAGGTGAGGAGCGAATTTTATGTCCTTCACCGAAAGTTGCCACCTATGATCTTCAGCCTGAAATGAGTGCATATGACATTCGCGATGCCATTATTCCTGAGTTAGAAAAAGGAGAGGTCGATTTTGTTTGTTTAAATTTTGCAAACCCTGATATGGTAGGACATACGGGTGATATGAAGGCGGCAATCAAAGCCTGTGAAGTTGTTGATAGTTGTACAGAGGCTGTTGTTACTGCGGCACTTGAAAATGGGTATACTACCATTGTTATTGCCGATCATGGCAATTGTGAAACGATGATCAATCCCGATGGTAGCCCTAATACTGCCCATACAACCAACCCTGTTCCCCTGATTTTAGTGGACGATAATTTAGAAGAAGTTAAAGATGGGGTTTTAGGAGATATCGCTCCAACAATTTTGAAATTGATGGGTATTCCTCAACCGCAGGCCATGACCCAGAAACCTTTGGTATAAACTTTTGCGCAAAAACTTTACCTTTGCCGATTATGATAATACCCAAAACAGCAGAAGAAATAGAGTTGATGCGCGAAAGCGCTTTGATTGTATCAAAAACCTTGGGAATGTTGGCCAAAGAAGTAAAGCCAGGTGTAACCACTTTACATTTAGATGCGTTGGCTGAAACCTTCATTCGTGATCATGGAGGCGTTCCTGGTTTTTTAGGATTGTATGACTTTCCCAACTCACTTTGCATGAGTCCGAATGCTCAGGTGGTTCATGGTATTCCAAATGACACACCTCTAGTGGAAGGCGATATCATCTCTATCGACTGCGGCGTTTTAAAGAATGATTTCTACGGTGATCATGCCTATACTTTTGAAGTTGGCGAGGTTGCACCAGAAACTAAAAAGTTACTTCAGGTTACCAAAGCCTCTTTGTACGTTGGTATGCGTCAGTTTAAAAAAGGAAATCGCGTTGGTGATGTCGGCCATGCCATTCAAAAATATACAGAAGATCACGGATATGGAGTCGTACGAGAATTAGTAGGTCACGGTTTAGGGCGCAAAATGCACGAAGACCCCGAAATGCCAAATTACGGGAAAAGAGGTCGTGGTAAAAAGTTTGTTGAAGGGATGGTCGTTGCCATTGAACCCATGATCAATCTCGGAACTAGAAGAATCAGACAACTCAAAGACGGCTGGACTATACTCACCGCGGATGGAAAACCCAGCGCACACTTTGAACATAACGTGGCCTTAGTTGATGGAAAACCCGAATTGTTATCTACGTTTCAATATGTTTATGAGGCACTGGGTATTGTTAGCGATGAAGAGGAAGAGTTTCGTCAAAAGAAACTTCAGCTTTAGAAGTAGCACAGGATGAAGAAACTGTTTAAATACATCCTAAATACTGTTCCAAGACCTTTATTGATTAAGCTTAGTTACCTTGCCCGACCTATATTGGCTTTTGCAATGCGCGGCGGAAATCACCTTGACCCCATAGATCAAAAACAATTCAAGAGTTTTTTGCCCTACGGTTATGAAAATCCAAGAGCAAATGTTTTATCACCATCCACCCTATCGCTTGAACGTCACCGTTTGTTATGGCTCTATCTCAAAAACGAAACGAATTTCTTTACAGCTAGCTTAAAAGTGCTGCATTTTGCGCCTGAGCAGGCCTATTACAAAAGGTTTCGTAAACTAAAGAATTTGGAGTATACGACCACCGATTTAAACTCCCCTTTGGCCGATGTAAAAGCCGATATCTGTAATCTTCCTTTTGAAGACAATGCTTTCGATGTAATTTTCTGTAATCATGTTTTGGAACATATTCCTAATGATACAAAAGCTATGCAAGAGCTCTATCGTATTTTAAGACCTGGTGGTTGGGGTGTTTTTCAAATTCCGCAAGACTTAAGCCGAGAAACCACCTTTGAAGACGACAGTATAACTGATAAAAAAGAACGTGCAAAAATCTTCGGTCAGTACGATCATGTGCGTATTTACGGGCGTGATTACTTTGATAAACTTAGACGTATTGGTTTTGAAGTTAATGAAGTAGATTATACTGCTACAATGACTTCAGATGAAATCGAAAGGTATCGTTTGGCAAAGGGTGAATTGATTCCTTTTGTCAAAAAGTAATCAATCTAGCACTACTTTCTTAAACCCTTCTGTCATAAATTCCTCGGTTTCGCCATTTTCATCAAGGTATATGATATAGGCATCAATAGCCCGTTGCTTCATCAAATACTTTACGGCAACCTCTACATCCATCGCCATAAAAGCCGTGGCATAAGCATCTGCCCTGGCACAAGTAGCTGCCAAGACATTAACAGCTAACGTATTGGAGCTCTTCGTAAAACCCGTTTTCGGGTCAATAGTATGCACATACTTTTTGCCCGTTACGGAATCAATTCGAAACTTCCGATAATTTCCAGAAGAGGCCATAGCCTTATCCTGTAGTCGAATCGAAATCTTAGCTTGCTCTGCTTCCGGGTCTTGAATAGCAATGCCCCATGCTCTATTACTAGCCGTATTTTCTCCTTTGGCTACCAGCTCTCCCCCTACTTCTAGGAGATAATGTTGAATTCCTTTTTTATCCATTAGGGCCGCCAAGCGATCTATAGCGTATCCCTTGGCTATGGCATTAAAATCAAAATGAATGTTTCTATTTTCCTTTCGGATCGTTTTACTCGCTGTTAAAGCCACTTTTTCAAACCCAACATACTGCATCAAACTATCTACGCCTAAACTATCTAATAAAACCTGCTTACCAGGACCAAACCCCCATGCATTGACTAACGTACCAACCGTTGGATCGAAATACCCATCTGTCTTTTCATATATCTGTTTGGAAAGTTGAAATACCTCTTGAAACATTTCGTCAACCACCACCGTTGAATCACCCCGATTTATCTTTGAAATATCCGAATCTGGAATATATGTAGACATCGACTTATTTACAGCAGTAAATACAGAATCGATTTCTTGTTGATAGTTCAGCTCTTCATCAGCCAAATAGATAATACTATATGAAGTGCCCAACGCCGCTCCGACATTTTGGTTTTTAAATATATTCGGTTCCGAGGTACATGAAAAGAGGAGACCTGCAAGCAACAATGTGGTCAGCGCCTTGCAAGTTTTAAAACAATAGTTCATAGCGTTAGGTAATTTGATCGCTTGCGCACAGTTGGTGTCGTTTAAATTTTAACCAAACCATCATAATCAACAATATACTCCTCATTCAGATAGACCGGAAGATTATAGTCGGCTGCATTCACCAATCCAACTCCGGCATAAAAGGTATCTGCTTCAAATTTTAAGGCATGATCTCTCATCTTGTTCAAATCAGCTCTAAAGAATTCAATATCCTTTGGATCTCCCGGATACTCAATTCCCTTGACCACAATAAAGTGCAACTTCTTCTCCCTCAAACAAACGAACTGCGGGTTCTTTTTCAGCTCGCTGTTCACAGCCATAAATTCAAAGCCTTCGGCTTCCAATTGTTTACCTACGATGTTCATCGCCAAATTATGAAGTTCTTGTTCTGTTAGCGGTTGCATGTTTATATTTTATCTAGTACATCTTATAGCGCATGGGGTAATCTGTTAGTTTTTAGTACAAAGCCAATTGATTACAGAGCTTTACTCGTAAAGACCAGCAAATTAAAAAACCGATAACAAAATATCGGTTTTAAATATGCAGTAAGCTTCACGAACACATCGCAACTCTCTTAGATTTTAAAGCGCTATATCGATTGCACCACCTAAGGCCTAGCAATACTTAAATATGGCTTGGCCTTTAGCCACCAAAATCATCGAATCGGATATGCTCATCTGGAATTCCGAAATCCTCACCCATTTTTTGAACCGCTTGGTTCATCAAGGGGGGGCCACAGAAGTACAATTCTATATCCTCTGGTGACTCATGGTGATTCAAATAGTTGTCGATTACACAATTGTGTATAAAACCAACGAAACCATCACCAGGAGCATCTATGTTCTCTTTAACCTTCCAGTTATCCTCTTCCATAGGCTCAGAAAGTGCCAAATAGAACTTGAAGTTCGGGAAGTCTTTTTCCAATTGATAGAAATGATCTAAGTAGAACAATTCACGCTTTGAACGACCACCGTACCAGTAGGTAACTTTTCTATTTGTTTTTAGGGTTTTGAACAAGTGGTATAAGTGCGACCTCATTGGCGCCATTCCAGCTCCACCACCCACATATAGCATTTCTGAATCAGACTCATTGATAAAGAACTCTCCATAAGGACCCGAAATGATCACATCATCGCCAGGTTTTAATCCGAAGATATAAGAAGATGCGACCCCAGGGTTGACATCCATCCAACCGTTTTTGGAACGATCCCATGGTGGCGTCGCAATACGTACGTTCAACATAATCTCTCTTCCTTCTGCAGGAAAGGAAGCCATTGAATAGGCTCTTTCAACCGTTTCAGGGTTTTTCATTACCAAGGGCCATAGGTTGAACTTGTCCCATTCGGTTTGGAATTTATCTGGCGTCTCATGCTCTTCTGGGTGAGCTGTAATATCCATATCAGCAAACTTCACCTCACACTGCGGTATTTCAATTTGAATATACCCACCAGCTTTGTAACCCATATCCTCAGGAATCTCAACTACAAACTCCTTGATAAAAGAAGCCACGTTGTAGTTGCGAACAACTTTTGCAGGCCATTTCTTGATTCCAAATACTTCTTCAGGAATGGTAATTTCCATATCCTGCTTAACTTTTACTTGACAAGCCAAACGTGCCCCGTGGTTCAATTCTTTTTTGGAAAAGTGCGGCGTCTCAGTGGGAAGCGCTTCCCCTCCACCTGAAAGTACATGGCACTCACACTGAATACAAGTTCCTCCGCCGCCACAAGCAGATGGCAAGAATACTTTTTGATTTCCCAAAGTAGTTAACAGTGAACTGCCCGAAGCCACCTCAACCTTTTTCTCTCCATTAATAGTAATGGTTACCGGACCCGAAGGTGATAGTTTTTGTTTAGTGAATAACAACAAGGCGACCAAAGCCATCAGAAGGATCAAAAAAGACACCACCGTGATCAGTATCGTTCCACCTGTACTTGCAACTAACATCATACTTATTTCTGTATTAAATCGTTATAAGAGACTTCTTTTTCTTCCATCTCTTTTTTGACTTCTTTTTTCTTTTCCTCAAGCGTCTGAACTGTTGTGTCTTCAACCTCTGCAGGTGCCTCATCGCCGCCTGTCAACATGCCACCAAAGCTTTGAAAACCAATGCCCATCAAACCTGTAATGATAAAAGTAATTCCCAATCCTCGCAAAGGAGGTGGTACATTAGAATATCTAATCTTTTCTCGAATCGCAGCAATTGCCAATATCGCCAAGAACCATCCGATACCAGAACTCACGCCATAGTTCAGAGCCAATCCTAAGGTTTCAATTTCTCTTGCCTGCATAAACAAAGACCCGCCTAAAATAGCACAGTTTACCGCTATAAGAGGTAAAAATATACCTAGAGAATTGTAAAGCGAGGGCGAGAATTTTTCCACCACGATTTCGACCAATTGTACCATGGTTGCAATCGTAGCAATGAAGAGAATAAAAGATAGGAAACCTAGGTTGTAATCGGCATATTCCTCTCCTAACCAAACCAAAGCACCATCCTGTAATATATACTTATCCAACAACCAATTCAGAGGAACGGTCACAGCCAAAACGAAAATAACCGCTGCTCCCAAACCTACCGCAGTTGCTACCTTTTTAGAAACGGCCAAATAGGAACACATTCCTAAAAACACAGCAAATACCATGTTATCTATGAAAATGGACTTAAAAAATAATTCTATATGCTCTAACATAATCTATGCTTAAATCGCTTATTAATTTTCTTCTACTAGGGCTGGATTTTTCGAACGCTGTACCCAAATGATGATTCCCACAACTATCAAGGCAGCTGGCGGAATAATCATAAATCCGTTGTTTTCGTATCCTGTGGCGTACAATCCGGTTTTTGCTATTGGATCTCCAAGTACGGGAAAACCCAACAATGTTCCTGAACCTAATAACTCTCTGAAAAAACCAACAATAATTAATATTACACCATAACCCAGGGCATTTCCTATGCCGTCGAGGAAAGATTTCCAGGGTCCGTTGGCCAAAGCAAAAGCCTCAAAGCGTCCCATAATAATACAGTTAGTGATAATCAACCCTACGAAAGCTCCAAGTGTTTTGCTCAACTCATAAGCAAATGCTTTTAATACTTGATCTACTATAATCACCAAGGTAGCTACTACAATAAGCTGTACAATAATTCGAATTTTAGAAGGTATAATATTTCTCATCAACGAGATGACCACATTACCAATACCCAAAACGAATATTACCGCAACTGACATTACAATTGAAGCTTCAAGCTCAGCAGTAATTGCCAATGCTGAACAAATACCCAATACCTGAATGGTAATGGGGTTATTGTCTGCCAAAGGGTCTAATATTAAACCAGCATCTTTTTTTGTTAATAGTCCCATTCTTAATTTCTAACAGTTTCTAAATAAGGTTTGTAAAGGTCAACAGTCTCTTTAATCATTGCGGCAACACCGTTTCCAGTAATAGTAGCGCCAGCCAATGCATCAACTTCATTATCGTCTTTTGTTTTGTTCAGCGGATCATTATTTCCTTTCGCTACTTGTATTCCTGCATAACGTGTACCATCTAAAATACTTTCACCAGCAAAATCATCCATAAAATAGCGTTGTTTGATGTTGGCACCCAAGCCTGGTGTTTCACCTACATGGTCAAAATAAACACCTTGAACAATCATTTGGTCATTTAGTGCGATGTAACCCGAAATTGCATCCCATAGGCCTTTACCGTACATAGGTAAAATGTGGGTTTTCTTTCCATCTTTTGAACCTATAAATATGGGAAAGCTTGCGGCATCGCCATTTTTATTATTGGCCAACTGCTTTTTCAGATCAAGTAAATACGCCTCATCATTTTCGACTGTTTTACCATTTTCCAAAACCAGTTGCTCAGTGATGTATTTTGAAAATTCTGCTTCTACTTTATCTTTAGATACAAACGTAACACTAGCCTCATCATTTTCATTTACACCCATTGCGTAAAGGATATTTTGCTGCTTTTCAATACGTTTGTTCTCTTTAATTTTCCCGCTTAAACTAGATGCGAAGAAAGCTAACAATGAGCCAACCACCACAACCATCAAGGCTGCAAAGAACACGGTGTAACTATTTTTATCTGTATTAATCGCCATAACTAAACTGTTTCTGCTTGAAGTTCTGCCGTTTTACCCTCTGAATCTTTGGGGTGAATAACTGCGTTTTGTAATCGTTTCATTCTTCGTTTCACATTGCCGCGAACTACATAATGATCAATCGTCGGTGCAAACACATTCATCAAAAGAATTGCCAAGAAAACCCCTTCTGGATAAGCAGGATTAAACACGCGAATCATCACTGAAAGGAATCCGATAAAAAAGCCATAAATCCATTTTCCACGATTGGTTTGAGCCCCAGTTACCGGATCGGTTGCCATATAGACAATTCCAAACGCCAATCCTCCTACTATTAAATGTTGCCAGAATTCAAAGCTCATCAATCCATAGAACTTGCTGGTTTCGGTAATCCATCCCATATCGACAACCTGATTGAAAATCAATCCCATAACCAAAGAACCTAAAACTGCACTCAGCATAATTCTCCAACTTGCGATCTTACTAAAAATCAAGAAAAGCCCCCCAAGCAAGATTAACAAGGTTGGTGTTTCACCTACCGAACCCGGAATAAAACCATAGAACATATCCCAAACATCGTATTTTGCCGCCATTTCTGCCCCATTGTTCTGTGCCAAATAACCAAGTATGGTTTCTCCTGAAATCGCATCTACATTGGTAGCGCCTGCAAGAATCGCCTCAGAGCGCTCACGGGCTTCATGTACCCAGACTTTATCGCCACTCATCCAAGTTGGATACGCAAAGAACAAGAAAGCTCGAATAGTTAATGCGGGATTCAATATGTTCATTCCAGTTCCTCCAAAAACCTCTTTTCCGATAACAACACCAAAAACAACTGCTACGGCCAACATCCAAAGCGGTGTATCAATAGGAACAATCAACGGAACCAGAATTCCAGTAACCAAATAGCCTTCTTCGACTTCGTGACCCTTAATTACTGCAAAGATGAATTCAACCAAAAGTCCAACTCCATAAGATACAGCTAGTAAGGGTAATATTTTTATGATACCGATCCATGCGTTGTCCCAGGTCAAGAAATGTTCCATCAAAGAGAAATTCTCTGGAAAACCGTTTATTGCAGCATAATGTTGATAACCGGCATTGAAGATCGAGAACAATAAAACGGGGACCAAGGCCATAATTACCGTGTTCATTGTACGCTTCAAATCATCAGCACCACGAACGTGAGAACCTGAATGGGTGGTTTCATCGGGCGAGAACAAAAACGTATGTATGGCATTGAATGCAGGAGCCATCTTTTTGTCTCGGTAATGATGTTTTAAGATGTGTAGTCTCTTTTTGAAAGTCAATCGTTTATCACTCATCTTTATCCTATTTCTTGTTGTAATAAATCCAGTCCGTCACGAATGATTTGCTGGTGTGGCTGTTTGGAAACGCAAACAAATTCAGTCAATGAGAAGTCTTCAGGAGCCACCTCATACAAACCAAGCTGTTCCATTTCATCTAAATCTTTAACCATGCACGCCTTAAGCAATTGCAATGGATAAATATCAAGCGGAAAAACCTGCTCGTATTGACCAGTTAAAACGAAAGCCCTATGCTCACCATTGGTGTTCGTATTCAGGTCAAATTTTTTGTTTGGCATCATCCAAGAAAAGGTCAATGCCCTGGTAGCAGATATTTTATTGAAAATGGGTTTGTTCCATCCGAAGAATTCATAATCATCTCCTTCAGGAATAGCGGTTACCGTATTATTGTAATAACCTAAATAGCCATCTTGGCTGCTTTTTGAGCCCGTAAGAACATCTCCATTGATTACCCGGAAATTTTCTCCATTGACACCACTTCCATATAGAAAGGTAGCTACTTCGGTTCCTATTTTAGTTCTATAGTACTTCGGTGTTTTTACAGAAGAGCCCGCCAAAGCTACTATGCGTTCAGCGTTATAAATTCCCGTCAATAGCAGTTCACCGATAATTACCAAATCTTGTGGTGAAATAGTCCACACCAACTCTCCCTTATTAATCGGATCGATTTTATTAATTTGGGTTCCAACCAAGCCTGCAGGATGTGGCCCTGAAACCTTATGTAATTCTATTCCGGTCAACCCGGCTAAAGGTGAGTTTCCTGATTTACCAACAGAAACATGAACTTTACCTGGGGTCAACTTAGCTAACGCATCAATAGCAGCTTGCAATTCAGCTTCCTTTCCTTGCAACACATAATTCGGATCGGCGGCCAAAGGTGCCGTGGCATATCCTGATATGAATATCGCTTTCGGTGTCGTATCAGGATTCGCGATCACATCGTAAGGTCTTTGTTTAATAAAAGGCCAACAACCTGCCTTTTGAAGATGTGCTTTGATTTCGTGTGCAGAGGCCCCATGTACATCCAATTTTGAATGTGCTATACTTGACTGTGTTTTATCAGCCAATATTTTTAGGGTCAAAATGCGTCTTCTCGCCCCTCTTTCGATTTCTATCAATTCTCCGCTAACGGGAGAAACAAACAACATATCCTCAACGTTCTTATTGTAAAAAAGTGCTTCGCCGGCTTTCACCTCTGCACCTTGCTTTACTAACATTTTGGGAGTTATTCCGTGAAAATCGTCAAGATTGATTGCGTAAACATTGCTTAAAACGGCTTTTGAAGTAGTTTGTTCGGCAGCGCCAACAAGGTTGATATTCAAGCCTTTTTTGATTCGGATGTCTTTAGACATATACTATAGCCCTTAAGGTTATCAAAATTTGGTGCAAATTTAGTACTAAAACCGTTGTTTTCATAATTATAACCTAGAAATTTAGGCATTACAACGAGCTTAATTTTTTGGGTATGCTTTTTGTTTACCTTTGTCTAAAAAATAGGTCCTAAATGCGCATAAGCCTTAAACAAATCTTCTTTTTGCTTTTTGCTTCGTCAATTTTTGCACAGGTTCAAGAGGAGGTAAATCCCCCTGAAAATATCAAATCGATTATTTTCAAAGGACCTACCGAAGATCAGTTCCCGGTTGTTAAAATTGGTGAGCAAATTCGATTGGAATTTGATGATGTCTTAGCGAACGAGCAAGATTACTATTATAAGATAGTGCATTGCGATTACGATTGGACACCATCGCAACTTTTGAAGTCGCAATACCTTACCGGGGTAGACAACCAACGTATCATAGATTACGAAAATAGTTATACCACCTTACAACCCTATTCGAATTACCGTTTGACCATTCCTAACGACAATGTGCGATTGAAAGTGAGCGGTAACTACCTAATAGAAATATATAACAATAGTTACGAACTTCAATTTTCGAGAAGATTCGTCGTCTATAATGATATCGTACAGGTTGGCGCATTGGTGAAACGTTCACGTGATTTTAAGTACCTGAATGAAAAGCAGGTAGTTCATATCAATATCAATGCCTCTAATTTTCGGTTGGTCAATCCGAAAAAGGAAGTAAAAGTTGCCATTTTGCAAAACTATCATTGGCCAACAGCGATTTATAATATTCCGCCACAGTTCACCATAGGAAATGAGCTGGTGTACAAATATGATAAGGAAACTAGTTTTTACGGAGGTAACGAATTCTTGAATTTTGACACTAAAGACCTGCGTGCACCCACATCGGTTATTTCTCATATTGAGTTACAAGATATTTATCATCACTATTTGTTTAGAGACCGATACCGATTTAAAATACCATACTCATATTATCCTGACATTAACGGCGATTTTGTAATCAGAACGCTACAAGGAACTGACGTTTCACGGGAGGCGGAATATACCAATATTCACTTTAAGCTACCTTATGCTGAGGAGTTGGCCTTAGATGAAGTCTATGTCTTCGGAAAGCATAACAACTATGCCCTTACCGATGAAAACAAAATGAGCTACAATGAAGAAACGGGCATGATGGAGGGTATTCTCATGATGAAGCAAGGTTTTTACAATTATAAATATGTGATCAAACGGGAAGACGATGTAGTAGACCTAAATACGGTTTCAGGCAATTTTCATTTTACAGAAAATAACTATTTGGTTTTGGTCTATTATCGCAATTTTGGAGACCTGTATGATAGTATAATAGGTATAGGATCTGCCAATTCGAGAAACATCAGCAACTAGCTAGTTTTCGAAGACCGCTCTTGTTCATTTTTATGTGGCCTTTATTCCTAAAGAAGCGACTAGATAAGACTTCTGTCTTCTACCCGCTGTTCCTTCTATTGAAATCTAGCAAAATAACATATATTTGACCATCTTTTACCACTGATGAGCAACAAACCAATTCTTAAGCAAAAAGGTCGTTACGGACTGCAATATCGAGGTGTCGAATGCACCAATTGCAAACACCCTTTAGACGTCAGTGACAAATACTGCCCCAACTGCTCACAAGCCAACAGCACCAAAAAACTAACTTTAAAAGATTTCTTCGATGAGTTTTTTGCCAGTTTGATCTCCTATGATTCCAGGCTGCTCAAAACACTTTCTGCCCTATTAACAAAACCAGGTAAAATTACCCGTGACTATGTTGAAGGTAAACGAGTTTCTTATACAAATCCGTTCCGATTTTTACTAAGTCTCTCGATTATCTATTTCTTGATGGTCAACTTCAGTACTAATTTTGCTGACTTAGATAAATATGGTGCAGGAAAAGAAGATAGTATTTTCGACAAGGTTAGTTCGATCAATATTTCCAATGAAATTCTAAAGCTCGATTCCATAGAAATTAAAAACGATGAAAAAAAACTTCTAAAAGTTCTAGATACGCTTAATGTCATTGCAGACATTAATAAAAGAGATTCTATCATGATGGCCAATCCTAGAGAACACTTTGGGGGGCTACTAGAAAAACCGTTTTTTGAAAGGTTTGGGGCAAAGAGAGAGTTTTTTACTGTCTTTCTAGAAAAGAAGAACGTTTATAGTTTTGATGAAATACCAACTGATTTTGGAGTTGAAGAATCTCGTGAAAATAAGTACGCTTTCAATGCAGCGAAAAGCTTTTTACGTCTAAAACAGCAGCCCGGAAGTTTTCTAAGTGATCTAATATCAAAGTTGCCCTTTGTGATATTTTTCTTCCTTCCGGTCTTTGCTTTTTTCATTTGGTTGGCATACATCCGAAAAAAATATACCTTCACCGAACATCTCATCTTTAGCTTTCATAATCAATCATTGTTGTTTATCTTGCTCATAATTAGCTTTTTAGTAGATTCCGTTTTTGATATTTTTACTGGTTGGCTCTTCTTTTTGATTTTTGCCATCTATTTATTTTTAGCAATGCGGAAATTCTATCAACAAGGATTTTTTAAAACTAGTGTTAAATATATATTTCTAAATACTATTTTCTTTATTTTAGCCATGTTCGCCATGGTAATCCTTTTTACAGGAAGCGCATTTACCTATTAGAACTAAAAGTTTATGATTACACAGGTTACAAAAGGCATTAAGGTTTCGGTTAATACTAGTTTTGAGGGCACCTTCTTCAAAAATTACAAGATGCATTTTGCCTTCGGTTACACAATAACAATAGAAAATCAAAGTAAAGATTCAGTGCAGTTGACTTCACGGCATTGGGAAATCTTTGATGCCTTAAATGAAATGGAGGTTTTGGATGGTGAGGGCGTTATAGGTAAAAAACCTGTCATAAAACCCGGCGAATCACATACCTATAATTCTGGGTGTCTTTTAGCCTCTCCCATAGGCGCCATGAAGGGTTATTATAATATGGTGAATTTTAGTTCTACAGAAAAATTTAGAGTTTACATTCCTACCTTTAGATTTAGCGCACCTTTCGCATTGAACTAAAAAAGTTCAAACTCAGATATCAAACTTCTTTAGTCGTTTCTGTTACATAAACAACAAACGTTCCTTACCTTTGCCCAGTTCAAATTAAAAAATTTATCTCCATGGGAAAAGGGTTTTTTCAAGTACCAACTGCATTCAATGAGCCTATAAAAAGCTATGCTCCGGGCACTCCAGAACGTGATGCTGTACTTAAACAATACAAGGCATATTACAATTCAAGTGTTGAAGTACCCATGTACATCGGCAAGAAAAAGGTTAAATCAGGAAAGACAAAACCAATGTCTCCACCACACGATCATAAACACAAGGTGGGCAAGTATCATATTGCTAATAAGTCACATGTAACTGAAGCCATAGATACCGCTTTGAAAGCGCGTAATGCTTGGGCAGATTTAACTTGGGAGCAGCGCGCCGCAATTTTCTTGAAAGCCGCAGAATTAATTGCAGGGCCTTATCGTGCAAAAATCAACGCGGCTACCATGATCGCCCAGTCAAAAACAATACATCAAGCTGAGATTGACGCGGCCTGTGAGTTTATTGATTTTCTTCGATTTAACGTTGAGTATATGTCTCAAATCTATGAGGAGCAACCCGATTCGACCGAAGGTATTTGGAATAGAGTTGAGTATAGGCCTCTAGAAGGGTTTGTATACGCGATTACGCCTTTTAATTTTACAGCTATAGCAGGAAATCTTCCGGCTAGCGCTGCCATGATGGGAAATGTCGTTGTTTGGAAGCCTAGCGACAGCCAAATCTTTTCTGCCAAAGTGATTGTTGATGTTTTTAAGGAAGCCGGACTTCCAGATGGCGTAATCAACGTAGTTTACGGAGATCCTGTAATGATTACGAAAACAGTATTGGCGAGTCCTGATTTCGCCGGTATACACTTTACGGGCTCAACCCACGTTTTTAAAGAATTATGGAAGCAGATAGGGAACAACATCCACACATACAAAACCTATCCAAGAATTGTAGGTGAAACGGGCGGAAAGGATTTTATAGTAGCACATTCCTCTGCCAATCCGAAACAAGTAGCTACTGCGATTGTTCGCGGTGCCTTTGAATTTCAAGGGCAAAAATGTAGTGCAGCATCTCGGGTGTATCTTCCAAAGTCGAGAGCAAACCGCATTTTAGATTTGGTCAAGAAAGATGTAGAATCGTTCAATCCTCCAGGGTCACCAGAAGACATGTCGAACTTTATTACGGCTGTAATTCACGAAGGTTCATTCGATAAATTGGCAAAGTATATTGACCAAGCTAAAAAAGATAGAAAAGCCAAGATTCTTGTGGGAGGCAATTACGACAAATCTAAAGGATATTTTATAGAGCCAACGGTAATCGTTACTACAGATCCTAAATACACGACTATGGAAACTGAACTGTTTGGCCCTGTGGTTACCATATATGTTTATGACGACAAAAACTGGAGTAAGACCTTAAAACTAGTTGATGAAACTTCGGAATATGCATTAACAGGTGCCGTACTTTCTACCGACAGGTATGCAATTGACGAAGCTACCAAGGCATTGCAAAATTGCGCTGGTAATTTTTATATCAATGACAAGCCTACTGGGGCGGTCGTGGGTCAACAGCCCTTTGGTGGTGCTAGGGCATCAGGAACAAACGACAAAGCTGGTTCTGCACAAAACTTATTGCGTTGGGTGTCGCCCAGATTGATAAAAGAAACTTTTGTGACACCTGAAGACTATCGTTATCCATTTTTAGGATAGTTTTTCTAAAAATCAATGTAAATAAAGCGCTGGTTAATTAGTTAACCAGCGCTTTATTTTTAAACGCAACCTATCTGTTCAGCAACCATCTTAGCAATAAACTAGAAATGCGGATATTGTTCGCCCTTACTGTGGTCATTTTGACTTTTGGCTGTTCAGATAATGATGATGAATTTGATTCTTCATGCGGAGTTGTTAACCCTACTCGACAATTGGAATGGTTAAAGGCAGAAATAAATGACTTGCAATCAAATCAAAGTGACATCTCCAAATATTTCTACGTTTCACAAGCCTTGTACAATTCGGAAACAGTATTTCTTTTTAATAACTGCTGTCCTTTTTGTAATACGGTGGTACCCATCTATAACTGCGCGGGAACACAATTGGGAACCTTAAATAACGAAATCTCAGAGGGTGATATATTGAATAACAAAATTGTTTATCAACCCGATAACTTTCAATGCCACACTAACTAAAACTTCGATTGGTAGCTTTAGTTTTTACAGAAATCCTATTTTGCATGTAAATGCGAAACAAAAAAAACGTACGAGCTTTTTTTCTAGTACCCCCAGAGGTACAACTCTTAGACATTACCGGGCCAGCGCATCTATTCTATGAGGCCAAGACGTATGGTGCAAATATTGAAACACATTATTTAAGTCTTGACTTGAACAATGAAGTGATTTCAAGTGCTGGCATTTCTTTAGGTAGATTGGAACCCTATAGTAATTTTGAACTAGCCGAAAATGATATACTATTTGTACCCGGCTTAGAATCGCATCTTTTTTTTGCCATAGATTTCATGAAAGACCAGCAGCCGTTTTTTACATGGCTACAGTATCAAGTGCGTAATAATGCTAAAATTTGTTCTGTTTGTACAGGAGCTTATCTTTTGGCGTTTGCAGGTCTTTTAAACGGAAAACACTGTACCACGCATTGGAAATACTTTGAAGATTTTCAAAGGCGTTTTCCTGAGGCAAAATTACTCTCCGATAGACTCCTTGTTCATGATGGAAATCTCTATTCAAGTGCGGGCGTATCTTCTGGTATCGATCTAGCACTCTATATATTGGAAGAATTATACGATGCCGTTTTTGCGGCAAAAGTCGCAAAAGAAGTGGTAATCTATCTCCGAAGAACTGAGAATGATCCGCAACTTAGCATGTTTTTGCAATACCGAAATCACATGGAAACGCGTATTCATCAAGTGCAAGAGCAATTGACTCAAAATTTGTCTAAAAAACAGAACATAGAAGATTTAGCCGAAAGTGTTCACATGAGCCCTAGAAACCTTACACGACTCTTCAAAAAAACAACCGGTATATCCATTGGCCAGTATCTCCAAAAACTTCGCGTAGAATTGGCCCTAAAACTACTCTCACAAGGATCTAAAGTACATACTGTTGCCAATGCCTGTGGATTAAAAAGTAGCAACCAGCTTAGGGCGCTAATAAAAAAACATACTTCATTGCTTCCTTCACAACTATAAACTTGAGTGTCCAAAAACTGCGTATTGTTGTCCTTTTTACTGGCTGAAGTATAAAATAACTTTGTATTTCATCAAAAAACGACATGACATGAAAAAACTAGTGCAAGTTTTAATCCTCTGCTGCATTTTGGGCCAGGTTACGGCACAAAACCAAACACAATCAAACACCTACGTTTGTCCACCTTGCAACCAATCTTGTGATAAGGTAGAATACAATTCACCAGGTGTTTGTGAACATTGCAATATGATCTTGGTTCGAAAAGACCACTCAAAGACCATTGCTTTTTATCTACAGGATGGTGTTGAAGTTTTAGACTTTGCCGGTCCAATGGAGGTATTTGCATATGCCGGTTACAAAGTATTTACTGTTTCTGAAAAAATACAACCGATAAAATCTCAAGGTATTTTAACAATTATTCCTGATTATAGTATTGAAAATGCCCCAAAAGCAGATATTTTGGCTTTTTTTGGAGGCAATTCCTCCGCTGCATCAGAAAACACTGCCGTTATTCAATGGGTTAAAAATCAATCAGAGGTAAAGTACCATTTCTCTGTATGTACCGGTGCTTTTGTTCTGGCGCAAGCAGGAATCTTGGATGGCAAAACGGCCACAACATTTCATAATGCTTTAGAAAATTTAGCGGTTCAATATCCGAAAGTTAAGGTTAGAAAAAATGTCCGCTTTGTTGATAACGGCAAAGTCATTACTACCGCCGGAATATCAGCGGGTATCGATGGAGCACTGCACTTGGTTGCAAAACTGCAAGGTTTAAACACCGCTAAACGCACCGCCTACTACATGGAATATGATAATTGGCAACTTGGTAATGGTCTGGTTCTATCAGATGACAATCCGTATCACAAACAAACAACTTCTGATGAGCTAATAGGGTTTGAAGGCAATTATGAATATAAAAACAACACCTTATTTGATTTGGTATACAACGCTAAAACTAAAGATCTAAACGCCATCATTAATGAAATTTCCTATCCTATCTACCATGAAAATGGAGACGTATTTTCAGATATAAGCAATGAACCTGTTTACTTTAAAAGAAACCAAAGTGGCCAGATTATCGGCTATTCCTTAACCCAAGATGGTAAAATCTATTCAAAACTGAAGTAGATCTTTTTTAAAAAATCTGGATCATGAAAGTTATAAATTTAGCCTTGCTACTGCTGTTTATATCGTGCAAAAATCAGGCTCAAAACTATGTATGCACTCCGTGCGACTTAAGTTGTGACACCTTGATTTTTGAATCTAGTGGAAAATGCTCTCAGTGCTCCATGCAACTCATTAAAGAAAGTGAAGCGAAGCGGGAGACCTTGGTTGTAAACGAGGTAAATATTAGCGAAGGTTCTGGTAAATTCTTAATCGAGGGAGGCAAGGGCAAAAAAACCAAAGCAATTATCGTCTATTATTACAAACCCAAGAACTTCGATTCAAATTCCAAGGTTCTCGTCGTTATCCCAGGGGCCGGCAGAAATGCCAACACCTATAGAGATGCATGGGTAGCAGAGGCAGACAAAAAAGGTATTCTCATTCTTTCTCCAAAATATGCAGAAGAAGACTACGCCTTTGAAGATTATCATCTATGCGGATTAATACGTGAATTAAACTTAGGCAAGAGTCTTGAATTCGTTGAGAACTCGAACATGGTCAAAATTGATGAAGATCAGTTGACATTCACGTTGAACACTAAGGAAGAGGAATGGATATTTGAAGATTTTGATCGGATTTTTGATCTTGCTATTGAGGCAATAGGATCAAACCAGAAGGAATACGATATTTTTGGGCATTCTGCAGGAGGTCAGATTCTTCATCGCTATGCCTTATTCGGAAAAAGCGCAAAAGTAAATAACATATTAGCCGCAAATTCGGGTTTTTACACGCTTCCCAATTTTGAATTTGCACTACCCTTTGGTCTGAAAAACACTTTATTAGAAGAGCAAAATTTGCAAGACGCTTTCGACAAAAAATTGATTATCCTTGTCGGAGAACTTGATAATCAAGCAGAAACCAGAGGAACTTTACTTCGCTCTTCAACAGCAGACAAACAGGGTTTGCACCGATTAGCGCGCGCTCAATATTTTTACGATCAAGCAAAAAGCGTAGCTCGCTCAAAACAATTCAGTTTTAATTGGAAAATTGCGATTATTCCTCAGGTCGGACATGATCATCGAAAGATGGCGGTAGCAGCAAGCCAGCTACTTTATTCAGAACACTAGCTAAATGCATTGTATTTCTTAAAGAAGAGCAATTTCACTATGCCGCGGGCAGCGATTTTTATATTACTATGCTCGCCTTCTAAAAAAAGGAACCAGCACCGTTAAACTTATGAGGTATGGGTTATTTCACGCGCAACCTTTTCTCGCGCCTCTCATCTTAATGGCGTACGTATGAGTCTTATGAAAAAAGCAATTCTACTAATCCTGTTTTCTTCGGTTTTATGCCTCTCTTGCACCAACAATGATGATGCTGGTATTGAAGAAGTTCGTCTCCGCATTAATTCTTACACCGTTGATTGTGTAGGAGTCCTGATAGGCAAATGCCTTTTGATTCAAGAAGGTGACAAAATTGGAACTGAAGATTGGGAGTATTTTTATTTTGAAAATAGTATCGACGGTTTTACATTCGAACCCGACTTTATTTATGAAATTTTGGTGCAAAAAACTCAAATAGCAGATCCACCAGCCGACGGATCAAGTATTCGTTATACATTGGTACAAATCATTTCGAAAACGAAAGTATAGCTAATTCGTATAAATTCTTGAGGCCAGCATATTTTTATCACCGAATTACGGGAGGTTCATTTTGGTACTTTTCAGGCTGTTCATTAGCAATCTTATAGTTTTATTTTCGTTTTAAACAAGTGAAGCTCAATCTAATGTATCTACCAAAAATGAAAACCATTTTTAAAATGCTCTTAGCTCCTTTGCTTTGGTTCCTGCACTCTTGCAGTCCGTTAGGCGAACCAGTTGATGCAGCTAAATCTAACAATCACTACTATAACCATGACAAAAGTCAAATTCGGTATAGCCCCATGGGCAATTGGTTCGAGCTAGGCAATAGTGCCATGAAAGCCGATATCAACAGCTTTGAAGTACTTAACAAATGGTTAAGCAAAGATAAAAACCATTTATTTTATGAGGCGTATGAAGTGAAAAACGCCAAGATAGATCGCTCAACCTTCACGGTTAAAGAGAAAGATTACATGACCAATATCGGTTTCGATAAAGATTATGTGTACGCATTTCGTAAAGTCTTCAAAAATAAATCGCATCACGGCGTCGTAAAAATTATCGAATATGCTGACGCAAAAACCTATGAACGAACCGATTGGGATTGGGCCAATGATGGGAAACATCATTTTTATAGAGACAATCGCATTGATGCCGACTTTGCGAGTTTTAAGACCTTAAATGATTATTTCGCAAAAGACGATTACAAAGCCTACGTCAGAAATGATACGCTATTCGCCGCTTTTGACGCCGATAATACCACACTTCAGATTTTAGATAAAAGCGCTCATAGCATTGATCATAAAAATGTGTACTGGCTTCCCTTTTTTACTAAAAACAGTCCAAATTTGCTTACCATACCCTATGAAAATGAGGCTGAGGTAAGGATGTTAAACCGCTTCTTTTTAAGGATAGCAAACACCATTTACTTCGATGGAGTTGCTCGAAAAGACATCGATGCAACTAGCTTTGAAATTATCGATCATTCGTATGCCAAGGATGCCGCTCATGTTTATTATAGAGATAAAGTAATTCCAAATGCAGACGCAGCAAGCTTTAAACGATTGGAAGGAAGTTATAAATACACTGACAAAAATGGTGTTTACCATGATGGTAAATTGGAAGAAAAAAAACTGTAAACTCCCCAATTAAGCTTAAGTCTTAATAAAGCGCTCTTCAAATTCAACGCTGACATTTTTTATTTCCTTACTTTTGAAACAACCCCCGGATAACTAATTTTTTAATTTAAATACGCAAATATGAAAATGAAATTTTTACTAGTGTTTGTTTTGACACTGTCGATCTATGGTGCGCAAGCCCAAGACCAGTTAGCACAATCTACAATTCAAGCCGTCTTAACGGGCAACCAAGCTCAGGTTATACAATTGGCTGAAGCCTTTTCGGAGGAACAGTATAACTGGAGACCTTCTGAGGGTGTAAATTCAGTAGGAGAAGCACTTTTACATGTTGCAGGGGGCAATTACTATTTAGCATCTAAAATGGGGTTTGCTCCACCGGAAGATGTAGACATGATGAACTTGGGTAAAATCACCGGAAAGGAAAACATTATTGCTGCTTTAAAAAAGTCAAACGAATTTGTTCTTGACAAAATTACCAAAGTAGAGACAGCCTCACTTAATGAAGAAGTAGATTTTGGTTTTGCCAAAATGAACAAATTAGGAGGGCTATTAGCTATTATGGAGCACAACGGAGAGCACAAAGGACAGCTTATTGCTTACGCTCGTACAAACGGAGTTGTTCCGCCTTGGAGCCGTAACTGATTTAAATCTGTGACTACATTCAAAATTAAGACCTCTATTTGAAATTTAAATAGAGGTCTTTTTATGCAACCTCTTCAAACAACGCCCATCTTTCAAAAGAATTCCTTAAAATGCCATTATGCGCATTGTTGCCTAAATCTTTATTTCACTGATTATACTATTAGATTATTATCCTCCTGTTGACAAAGCACCCAGCCTTGTTGATTGTACTGGAAGCATCTTCGGGTCTGCTGAAGAAACCAACTTTACACACAATCAGTTTACCAATTGAAATAGTATCTACAAACCTTCCGATTCTCTTGTGATTTATAAGCTAAGGCCATTCTTCTAGCAGCTTCAGAGACAAATACATAGTTTTATGTTCAAAATAGAACTGGCTTATTTAAGAACAAAAGCCATTCTTAAAATCTGTAAGTCAGCTATTGATACTCACAGAGTTATATTGTAACACAATTTCAATGTAAATTTAACGTTAATAAATTGTAAATTAAATATGAATCATCTATAATTTATCAGTCCAAAATGTAGCGTTATGAAAGAAAGAAAGAACAAGAGTATTCAGAAAAAAAATGAAAATTTGAACATCGGCAGCCTTGCAGCTTACATTAAGAATTATGCACGCAATTGCCGCTATTCTTTCAATAGAATGTTACGTGTATAGCTCAACCCTTAAACTTCTGAGGTAAATACACTATCTTTTTCGTATCGAAAAATTCCTCTTTAAAATATTCAGTTAAGTCAAATATTTCTGCTGTGCGATAGTTTCTTAGCTCGTCTGAAAGGTCTCCTCCTTTTAAATAGAGTATCCCGTTACGTCTTTCATGTAAAGCTTCTTTTTTGATTTTTCCTTTCACCCAATGGGTAAATGTCGGCATTGCGGCCACCGCCCTACTGACTATAAAATCAAATTGACCTTTTATTTCTTCAACTCTCGAATTTATCGGACTCACATTGGTAATGCCTAAACCCGCAACTACCTCTTCAACAACCTTAATTTTTTTTCCGATAGAGTCGACCAAAGTAAAATGGGTTTCTGGAAATAGAATGGCCAGCGGAATCCCAGGAAAGCCACCACCCGTACCCACATCTAAAACCTTGCTTCCGGGAAGAAACTGCTGAATTTTTGCGATTCCTAAGGAATGTAATACATGCCGAAGGTAAAGCTCGTCTATATCTTTTCTAGATACCACGTTTATTTTCTGATTCCAGTCTTGGTATAGGTTTTCTAACTGGGTAAATTGCTCTTTTTGCTCCTCCGTTAAATCAGGAAAATACTTTAACACTATTTCTATACCCATCCGAATTAAAATTTGAACAAAAATAGTATATTCACGGGTGCAAATATTTTCTTTTTTTAGGAAAGTATTCGCATAAAGAGGTACTTCATTGCCGTACCTTTGTAAAAAATTACGCTTATATGAACCATTCTAGCATTCGATTTTCCAGAAAAGATTCTGCACAGTTCTTTAAAACTTTGAACAAGAGGGTAAATGACTATTTCAAAGAAAATAAACTTAAAAAAACGGGTAACTGGCGTCTGCATTTGAAGACCATTGTAATGTTTGCCATGTTTTTAACTCCATATTTTCTAATTCTTACTTTAGGGCTCCCGATATGGGCTAACCTTTTACTAACTATCCTTATGGGTGTTGGTATGGCTGGTGTTGGCATGAATGTTATGCACGATGGCAACCATGGCTCATATTCCAATAAGAAGTGGGTTAATAAATTGATGGGGAGTAGCATTTATATTTTAGCTGGCAATGTGTACAATTGGCAAGTTCAACATAATGTTTTGCATCATACCTACACCAACATACATGAACATGACGAAGATATGGAAGCGGGCCGCGTTCTCCGTTTTTCCAAGCATACTGAATGGAAAAAGCATCATAAATTTCAGCACCTTTACTCAGTCTTTCTCTATGGATTATTGACTTTTAATTGGGCAATTACAACCGACTTTCAACAAATGTATCGCTATATGAAACGCAAGCTTTCTTATGGTAAGCTTCCGAGCCCGGCAATGAATTGGAGTACGCTGGTGATTACCAAATTGCTGTATATCACTATATGGATTGTACTGCCTCTTATCTTCGTTGATATCGCATGGTGGAAAATTCTATTGGGCTTTTTTATTATGCACTATGTAGCTGGTGTAATTTTAAGCGTAACTTTTCAATTGGCGCATATCGTTAACGAAGCGGACACGCCCTTACCAGACGAAAGTGGGACCATGAAAAATACGTGGGCTATTCATCAATTGTTTACAACCGTTAATTTTGGCACGAAAAACAGAATTGTAAATTGGTTTACTGGCGGCTTGAATCACCAAGTAGAACATCATATTTTTCCGAATATCAGTCACGTACATTACACAAATATTTCCAAAATTGTGAAACAAACGGCAAAGGAGTTTAATTTGCCCTACAATGAGTATAAAACTACCAGAAAAGCTATAATTTCGCACTTCAAACATTTAAAGGAATTGGGCAAACAGCCGGCTTTACAATACTGATTTTATAAAACAAACCTGTTTTCTCATTAATTTCAAGGCAAATAAGTCGCTCTATGCATCGATATAAATGATACACTTGAGTTGTGATCTTTAAAAGATGGTCAATTGGAGTCTTAGCGCTTATGGATACTAAAGAAATTTAAATCAAAACTGGTCGTTAAAAAATGTGATAATGAATCCATTAGTAATGAGTAACCAACTATCGGACAGAATTAATAGCGTAACCCCTTCAGCAACTCTTGAAATGGCCGCGAAAGCGCGAGAACTAAGAGCTGCTGGAAAAGATATTATTGGTCTTAGTTTGGGAGAACCTGATTTCAACACCCCCGATTATATTAAAAACGCTGCCATACAAGCTGTAAATGACAACTACAATTCGTATACCCCTGTTGACGGTTATGTTGATTTGAAGGATGCCATCATTACGAAATTCAAGAGAGATAATAATCTAACCTACGACCGTTCGCAATTGGTTGTTTCTACGGGAGCTAAACAGGCACTCTACAATGTAGCTCAGGTTGTTCTCAATGACGGTGATGAAGTGGTATTGCCTTGTCCGTATTGGGTGAGTTATAGCGACATTGTAAAATTGGCCGGAGGCGTACCCGTTGAAGTGTCTACTTCAATTGATACTGATTTCAAAATGACCCCTGAACAGCTCCAAGCGGCTATTACTCCCAAAACAAAAATGTTATGGTATAGCTCGCCTTGTAACCCTAGTGGTTCTATTTATAGTGCAGAAGAGCTAAGGGGCTTGGCCGATGTTTTGCAAAAACACCCACAGATAATAGTTGTGAGCGATGAAATATATGAGCATATCAATTATGGGTTTACCGAGCATGCATCTATGGCATCTTTCGAAGATATGTATGATCGCACGGTGACCGTAAACGGAGTGGCCAAAGCTTTCGCCATGACTGGATGGCGTATTGGGTATATAGGCGCTCCAAACTATATCGCGCGTTCTTGTAACAAATTGCAAGGTCAGGTAACTAGTGGAGCGAACTGTATAGCACAAAGAGCTGTAATTACTGCCCTTGTAGAATCACCTAGTCGCGTTCAATATATGGTAGATGAGTTCAAAGAACGCAGAGCTTTGATTCTTAGCTTACTGAACAGTATTGAGGGATTCAAGTGTAACCAACCGGAAGGTGCTTTTTACGTTTTTCCCGATGTTACGGCTTACTTTGGCAAAACGCTAAATGGAACAATCATCAACAACGCTTCCGATTTGGCAATGTATCTCTTAGAAAATGCAAATGTAGCCACTGTAACCGGCGATGCTTTTGGAAACGGTAATTGTATTCGTATTTCGTATGCGGCTTCCGAAAAAGAGATTCGCGAAGCGGTTTCCAGAATTAAAGCAGCTTTAGTCTAATTCAAAAACATCTAAAAAATTAAAAAACGATCAGGTGAATCACGTGATCGTTTTTTTGTGTTTATACTATTCTTATTTCTTAAAAAATATGGCCCATAAGTCTTTTGGTAGCTTTTTTAGAGCAAACAAAGCTTGCTTTGTAATGGGCGCATAAGCCACCTTATTGATAAGATAATCTGTACGTTTTCCGTACGGAGGCATCATCATATCATAAGTGCCTCCTTCTTTTTTAATAAAGTATCCGCGTTGATTCGAAAACTCTCGAAAGCCTTCTTCACCATGGTGAACGCCCATTCCGCTTGCGCCAACACCACCGAATGGCAATGAAGGAACTCCAGCCTGTAATGCAATCACATTTACCGCAACGCCTCCACTATGAGTGTTTTCAGTAATCGTATTAATCAAGGTCTTATTTTTAGTATAGATATAGAGACCTAAGGGTTTGTCTCCCTTATTGATGTACTCAATTACGTCGTCAATGGAATCATAAGATAAAACGGGAAGAATAGGACCGAAAATCTCCTCTTTCATTAAAGCGATATCCTCCGCTGGGTTGACTACGATATGAAAAGGCATATGCCTTCCACTCTGCTTCATATTGGTGCCTGAATTAATTACCTGCGCTCCTGAAGTTGCAGCTTCATCGACCAAGTTGTGCAACCGCTTCAAATGACGTTCGGAAATAATGCCACAGGCGTGCGCACCTCCATTGGTATCTCCAGAAAAATGAGTTTTGAAATGTCTTGTTATTTTCCGTACAAAATCATCTAAATGCGCATTGGGTACGAAACAATAATCACCGGTAACGCACATTTGCCCTCGTTTCACCGACTTAATTCCTGCTATACTCGCAATGGTTGCATCGGTAATAGCGTCGTCTCCAACAATAACAGGGCTTTTTCCACCTAGCTCTAGGGTAACTGGCACTAAGTTCGCTGCGGCGGCTTTCATAATGAGCTTACCAACCGAACCGCTGCCAGTGTAGATCAAATGATCCCAAGATAAGGTTGCAAAATGCTTTGCCAAATCTAGACCACCAGTTACTACAAATACCAAATCCTCAGGAAAAGTTTCGCTTATCATTTTTTTTAAAACAGCCCCGCAAGCCGGAGCTAAATCTGAAGGTTTTAGTATCACCCTGTTTCCTGCGGCTAAAGCGTCGAGCATAGGACCGATTGCAATATCAAAAGGAAAGTTCCAAGAAACCATATTACCAATCACCCCCTTGGGATGCGATTTTAGATATACCTGAGCATTGCCCAAAGTGACAAAGTTACCCGCTTTTGGAATGGGCTTCATCCACTTTTTTACATTCTTGCAATTGTATTCCGTTCTCTCGAACATCCCCAAGATTTCGAGCAAGTCTCCTGCTTGTTCTGAATGTCCTCCAAAATCCTTATCCAATGCCGCTAATATCTGAGAACGGTATTTACGTAGCATCTTAGGAACCTTTTGCATTCGTTCTATTCTAAGCTTGGCTGAGGGGTAAGGATCTTTTAAAAAAGCTTCTTTCTGAATACGAAAAATGCGCCCCAATTCTGCAATAACAATTTGGTCTGTGTTTGAAGTTTCTAAAATTGTTTCCATAGGTTAACAATGTACAAAACAATATGAAATCTAAGCTTAAATCTATCTGGGTTTGATTACAGTTTTAATCCTTAACTTTAATAACATCATCAAACATAATTTTTAAATGAAGCACGAATGGCGAAAAAGTGAAAAGCAGCTCTATCTTCCGAAATTGAAGCCGGAAGTCCTCGTTATTCCTGAATTTCAGTTTCTCACTATTTCTGGAGAAGGGAACCCCAACAACAAAGCATTTCCAGCCTATATAAGTACGCTCTATGCGGTTTCGTATGCCATAAAAATGACTTTAAAAAGAAGCTCTCCACCAAAAAATTATATGGATTATACTGTATATCCTCTAGAGGGTATTTGGGGTATTAATGAGGAAGCTATAAAAACCTATGACGGCACCCTTAACAAAGATGATTTGGTCTTTAAGCTTATGATTCGGCAACCTGAATTTGTCTCAAACGCATTTGTTCAAGACATGCTCGAACTTACAAAAAAGAAAAAACCACATCCGTTATTAGAGCAGGTTAAGTTTCAAAAAATTGCTGAAGGAAAATGTGTTCAGATGATGCATGTTGGCCCGTTTGAAAAAGAACAGGAAACCTTTATAGTTATGGAAGAGTTTGCGAAAAAAAATGAACTTAATCGACTTTCTAAAGAGCATCGTGAGATTTATCTATCCGACTTTAGGAAGGTATCACCAGAAAAATTGAAGACAGTTCTTAGATTTCAAGTAAATTCTAAGTAACTTTAAACCAAGCAATTGAACCTAAAAACAAAGTAATGAAGACGATGACCTGCAATCAGCTCGGGGGGGCATGCGATATCAAATTTCAAGCAGAAACCTTCGAAGAGATGGCTGAATTAAGCAAAAAACACGGTATGGAAATGTTCCAAAAAGGCGACGCTGCCCATCTCGAGGCGATGAATGACATGCAAACTTTAATGAAATCGCCTGAGGCCATGCAAGCATGGTTTAGCGCGCGGAGAAGAGAATTTGAAGCCTTACCAGATGACTAGCAAATTGAATTCTCAAAACCAATTCCAAATGCTAACCACCTCAAGAATCGGAATCATATGACCTAACCTAACAACTACCATTCTTCAAAAGATGCGTCAACTACGTACGCCTCCAGAAGTAGGGAGTAAGTAAAATCAATACGGTAAAGAGTTCTAGCCTACCAGCTAACATCAAGAATCCACACCACCATTTACCAGCATCGGGTAAGCTATTAAAATTACTTACCGGATTAAGGCTACCCAAAGCGGGGCCCACATTTCCCAATGATGATGCCGCTCCACCAATAGCAGATTCAAAATCCAAACCTAAAATACCTAGTACAAGGGCACCAATAATAAAGAGTAGCATATATAGAACAAAAAACGCAATGATGTTGTAAACAATGTGTTCCTTGACGGTTTTATCATTATACCTTACGGGTATAATAGCACTAGGATGCAGTGTGCGTTTGAATTCCAATATTCCGTTTTTGATGATGAGTAGGTGACGCATAACTTTAATACCCCCTGCAGTCGACCCAGCAGAACCTCCTAAGAAAAACAAACCAAAGAAAAGGATAGTCAAGAAAGGCGTCCAACTAGTGAAGTCAGCAGTTACAAAGCCGGTAGTAGTCACTATGGCGATCACCTGAAAAAGTGCATGACGAATTGAGCTTTCCTCTTTACCCATCACCATTGGGTGGAAATCAGAAACGGGTACATTTGCTTGAAGGTAAATAACCACTGCGGCAACTATGGTAAACAGTATAATGAATCCTGTGTAGAATTTAAACTCCTCATCTCGCAGTACGCGTTGTACCTTTCCTTTGAAGACAAAATAGCTTAAAACGAAATTGCTTCCCGCCAAAAACATAAATACCATTACGATGTACTGAATTGCTGGAATATCGTTCCAATAGGCCAAGCTTGCGTTTTTTGTTGAAAACCCTCCTGTCGATAGGGTTGCCAAGGCGTGATTGACCGCATCAAAAACCGACATTCCAGCAATGCTCAACAAAAGCGTTTCAGCAGCAGTATACCCCACATAAATCAGCCATAACCGCTTCGCGGTATCCGTAATTCTTGGGTGTAATTTGTCTGCGCTTGGGCCTGGTGCTTCCGCAGCGAATAGTTGCATTCCTCCAATTCCTAATAACGGCAAGATGGCAATGGCCAAAACGATAATTCCCATACCGCCAATCCAATGCGTTAGACTACGCCAGAGCAAGATTCCTTCCGGTAGGGCTTCTATGTCATCGACGATAGAGGCTCCGGTTGTGGTGTAGCCCGAAATGGTTTCAAAAAATGCATTGGTGACTCCTGGTATCGCACCAGAAAAAAGGTAGGGTAACATCCCTGAAAGCGACATAACAATCCAACCAAAAGTAACAATGATATATCCTTCCTTACGTTGTACTTCCCGTTTGTGCTTGCGCGTTGCGAACATTAACAGCATGCCTGAAAACATTGTACTTATCGCGGCCAATGTGATATCTAGGGTTACCCCATCTTCGTAAAGCAAACTCACTAAAGCTGCGACAAGCATAAACCCGCCATTGACCAGCAATAACAAGCCCATAATGTGAAGTATGATCCTAGAATTTAGTTGCATGTTACAAGAACAATCTTTCTATTTTGCCAATTGCCTCAGGCAAACAACAAACCACGACACGGTCACCGGCTTGTATTTCAAACCCCCCAAGTGCTATAACACCTTGGCCATCACGAACAACACCCCCAATAGTCGCTTCTTTTGGAAAATCGAGATTTCGTATGCTATTGCCTGTGACCTTTGACCCTGGCTTTACGACAAACTCCAAAATCTCGGCATTTAAGTTGTTTAAACGCATCGATGCGACTACTTCTCCTTTTCGAATATGCCTAAAAATATTGTTAGCTGCCAGTAGTTTTTTATTGATCAAGGTATCAATACCTATAGAGTGTGAAAGCTGAAAATAATCCATATTTTCAACCAAAGCTATTGTCTTTTTGATATGTTTCGATTTTGCTACCAAACACGACATAATATTGGTTTCTGAATTTCCGGTCACGGCTATAAAAGCATCCATCGACTCGAGGCTTTCTTCCTCAAGTAGTTCTACATTTCGCCCATCTCCATTGATCACCAAAGCCGTGGGAAGATCATCAGCCAAGTCGAATGCTTTCTCTTTATCTTTCTCAATGAGTTTTACATTGAACTTTTTGGCACAAAGATCTCGTGCAGCTTTGAAACCGACTTTACTGCCTCCCAAAATCATAACATTGCGAATGTCTTCCTTTTTCTTTCCTGTGAGTTTGTACAGCTCATCAACACCTTCACGCACGGTAATGAAGTACACTTGATCACCTTCCTTAAAAACGGTATCACCTCTAGGAATAACAGTATACTGCGTACCTGCCCGTTTCAAGGCGATAGGCATAAAATGTAGCTCAGGAAATATTGTCGCGGCCTCCTTTACCATTTTTCCAACAAAAGGTGCGGTTTTTGGCAAGGATACGCCAACCATAATCAGCTCTCCATCTTCAAACTCATAAGTATCGTTAAAGGCCGATTTATTTAGTAGCAATTGAATTTCTGTGGCTGCGAGTTCTTCAGGTGAAATTAATTCGTCGATTCCAAGTTCTTCAAAGCGAATCGTTTCCTTGCAATCAACAAACTCAGTATTGGAAATACGAGCAATGGTTTGTTTGCATCCCAGTTGTTTCGCCAACATACAGAGGGTTATATTGGTAGTTTCTGAAGATGTAACTCCGATTACGAGATCTGAGTTTTCTACCTTAGCATCTTTCAATACGCCTATTGAAGTGGCGTCACCACGTAAAACACGAATATCTAAATGGTTATCGGCATAGGTTAAACTTGCCTTATTCGAATCGATCAGAGTAATATCTTGTGATTCATAAGAAAGCAGTTTTGCCAAATGAAAGCCCACCTCACCTGCGCCCGCAATTATAATTTTCATCGAATTATTACTATTGTTGTTTGAAAGTAGTTTTTAGTAACCACCTCAACTTAGAAAGAAGTGCCATTTGACACACTTTGGCTTTTTTACAGCTCATTTCAAGAAGGGTTTGCAACGATTTGCGGGGCAAAATTACACAATTTTTATCACCTCACCACCGAATTTACACAAGTATTAAACTAAGGCTAAAGCACTTTATTGTATTTCAAGACCAGCATATATGCAGGCTTATATTGTATCTTTGCCGAAAATCTGCTATAGATGGCCAAGAAAGTCACCCCCTATAAAGATTCCAATCTTGGAAAGAAGGAACAGGTAACTCAAATGTTCGACACGATTTCAAAAAACTACGATGGATTAAATCGCGTTATTTCCTTCGGAATTGATATCAAATGGCGAAAGCGTGTAGTTGCCATATTAAAGCGGAAAAAACCAGCATCTATTCTTGATATTGCAACAGGTACGGGAGATTTGGCGATACATATGGTCGAAACCGGAGCCGATCGTATTGTAGGTTTGGATATTTCCCCTGGGATGCTTGAAGTAGGAAAAAAGAAAGTCGATGAAAAAGAATTGTATAATACCATTGAAATGGTAGTTGGAGATAGTGAAAATCTTCCTTTTGAAGCACATACTTTTGATGCTGTAACGGTAGCTTTTGGGGTTCGAAATTTTGAAACTTTGGAGAAGGGGTTGACTGAAATTCACCGCGTTCTCAAACCCAAAGGAACCTTTGTTGTGCTTGAAACTGCCGTACCTACCAAGACACCATTCAAACAAGGGTATAACTTTCATTGCAAATATGTGTTACCACTAGTGGGTCGTCTATTTTCGAAAGATCGAGCCGCTTACACCTATTTATCAGAATCTGCAGCGGTTTTTCCACATGGTGAAAACTTCAACAATATTTTGCGCAAAATCGGGTTTATAGAGGTAGAGAATAAACCGCAGACCTTCGGGGTTGCATCTATTTATGTAGCTACTAAGGCCTAAAACGAATAATTCTAATATTGGGTTTGGTTTGCGTATGCGTTTAGCCTCTATTAATTCAACTAAATGAAGCGATTGTTTTTTCTTTTTCTGGGGATGTTTCTGCTTACCCTACCCCTGATGGCACAATTTAATGAAAAGCCCGTCCTCAATATTGAGAACAAAGACAAGAAGTTCTTAAATTATGGGTATTACCTCGGATTTAATCAGTATGATTTTAAATTTGATTACAAAAACAATACTCCTGATGTTCTCGTAGATAAATCTTTTGGTTTTACAGTGGGCCTGATCGGTGAGATGCGTATTAATGAATTTTTAGACCTACGTTTTGAACCCGGACTCGCCTATAACCTTAGAACTTTAGGTTTCCCAGGTTTTGATGAGGAAAGGGATGCGCTTCGGGAGGTAAAATCAACATATATCAATTTTCCTTTGCTTTTAAAAGTAAGCACGAGGCGTCTTGGAAATTTTAAGCCTTTTATTATTGGCGGAGGTTCGGCATCGCTCAATCTAGGAAGCAATGAAACGAGTTTGGATGACAATTCATCGGGCACTTTCCGAATGACCAAATGGGTTTATAATTATGAATTGGGCTTCGGAATCGATTTTTATCTCGAATACTTTAAATTTACCCCTTCTATTCGTGGCGTTTTTGCCATTACCGACGAACTTGTGCCTGACGTTGACCCCAATAGTCCATGGACAGGCAATATTGATGCCATGCGAACAAGAGGTTTATTCATCAATTTTACATTTGAGTAGTAGCATAATTCCAATACCAGTACAAATTTAAAGTTCGAATCCTTTACTAAGGTTTCTCGTATCTCGCACCTCCAAGCCCTTACTTTTACCCCCTTCTTATTTCATGCAACAAAATCGCTGTTGCAGTCGCTACATTTAGACTTTCCGAGGTTTTGCCACCGTATGGTGGAATAGCAACTTTTTGAGTAACTGATGCCTCGACTTCTGTTGAGATACCGTTGGCTTCATTTCCTAGAATTATAATTCCTTTTTGTGGAAGTTCAAGTTCGTATACAGACGCTCCGTTCATAAACGCTCCATAAACTTTCATATCCGATACTTTTAAAAAATCAACCAACTTAACATAGGTAATATTAACCCTCGCAATTGAACCCATTGTGGCTTGTAAAACCTTTGGGTTGAAACAATCAACTGTCATCTGAGAACATACCAAATTTCTAATCCCAAACCAATCGCAAAGACGTATTATAGTACCAAGGTTTCCAGGATCGCGCACCGCATCCAATGCCACGATCCAATCGGTGAAATCTACCTCCTTAGCTTTGGGAATATAAAAGACACCCAATACCCCGTTCGGATTCTTCAGGCTGCTAATTTGATCGAGCTCTGCCTTCGAAATTTCGGTTAGAATATCATCGGAAACAGCAAAAAGATTTGCTGCTGTGCAATAAATGGAATGAGCCTTAAAATCAGAATCCAAGAGCTCTTGTACTGTCTTTTTACCTTCGACAAAAAACAAGCCGTGTTGATTTCGGTACTTTTTTTGCTGTAAGCTTCGTATAAGTTTTATTTGGCTCTTAACAAGCATTCCATTAATGTGTTTTTTAATGTATTTTTGATTTCTATGAGGACCCCGTTGCCCATTAAAAAAAGCTCCGCTAAAATAAGCTTATTATTCATAGCCCTTGCAATTACGTCTTGTAACTCTTTAAAAAGAGTTGATGATGATGAGCTTTTGATAAAGCGCAATACGATTTGGGCCGATAGTGTAAAGGTTACTGACGAGGATATTGAAGGTTTAATCATACAAGAGCCGAATAGTAACCTTCTCGGTTATCCTTTACGACTAAACCTCTATAATTTAGCAAAACCCAATCCTGATTCCTCTTACCAAAACTGGCTCTTAAAAAAGCCAAAAAGAAAACAACGATTAACCAATTTCTTATCTGAAAAACAAGTCAATCGCTTGGGTGAGTCATTTATGGTGAAAGGGTTAAGTGAATGGTTAAAAAGAATAGGTGAAGCACCAGCAATTTTAGATACCACCCAAACCAGACGAACCTTAGAACGCCTTAGGGCGTATTACAGTACCAAAGGCTATTTTAACAATACTACGAACTACGATATTGATTTTTTAAAACGTAAACAACGGGTTGCAGTTCATTATAATATTGACTTAGGTGACCCATATATGCTAGACTCTGTTTCGTATAAAATTGCGTCAAGCGCTATTGATTCAATCTACAATTTGGTAAAAGAAGATTCCTATGTAAAAGCAGGCCAACAATTTGATCTTGAAAATTTCAATAATGAACGCGAGCGGTTAACCTCGGTTTTCAGAAATAACGGTGTCTGGAATTTTCAGGAAAGTTCGATCAAATATGATGTGATTAGCGATACTACCAAAGCAGGCGATGATCGTCTGATGGATATTGAACTTAATATCGATAATCTTAAAAAAAGAGACGAAAATTCGGTAACCACTTCTGAATATAAAGTTTTTAAATTCAATAGGATCAACGTATATACCGATTATCTTTCCGACGATGGCGACGGCAATCTACAATTTGAACGGTTTGGTGATTATACCGTCTTTTATAGAGGCAAACTACGCTTCAAGCCGAAAACACTAACGAATGCTATTTTCTTTGAAAAAGACAGTTTATATCGTGATTTGGATCGCATTCGAACATTGCGACAGCTCACGAGTTTGAACGTTTTTAAATACCCTGCATTAAACTTTGTGGAGGATAGCACACAAACCCACTTGACCGCAAATATCTATTTGGCTACCAAACCAAAGTATACCTTTGCCCCTAACTTCGAACTTACCCGTTCGAACATTCGAAAAGTAGGTATAGGTTTGGGTGCCTCGCTATTAATTCGAAATGTATTTAAAGGAGCAGAAAACTTAAGCATCTCAGCCAATGGTTCCTTTGGATTATTGAGTTCAGAGACGTCTACAGAAGATACATTTTCAGAAATTGGCGCTGATGCCAATTTAAGTATTCCAAGAATGTGGCTGCCGTTTATCAATACAGATAGAATAATTCCCAATTATATGCTGCCGAAAACGAATTTATCGATTGGTACGAGTTTTCAAAAAAACATTGGTTTAGACAAGCAGACTTTCAACACTATACTTGGATATAATTGGACTCCAAACGAATTCAAAAAAAATAACCTTGAACTATTGAATGTTCAATTTGTACGCAACCTAAATTCAGATCGGTTTTTTGATGTTTATCGAAATACCTATACGCGTTTGAATAATATTGCTAACGACCCGAATGAGGATTTTAGAAACAATCCACTTTTAAACGATTCTTTCGACAATGAGGGCAATCTCATCATTCCAACTGGCACCACGGTATTTACAGATTCAATTCTTAACGGCGCAATTCCTGCAGACCAAGACAATCTTGAAGATATTCGAAGCATTGAAGAACTTAGAGAAAGATTAACGGAAAACAACCTGATATTTGCAAGCAATTACACCTTCAATACTACCAACAGAAAAGGGGTAACCGACAACAGCTTTTCTCAGTTTCGCGTTAAGTTTGAAAGTGCAGGCAATCTTTTGTCAGCACTCTCTTATATCATTCCGTTTGATGAAAACCCTGAAAACAATGATCTTCTTGTTTTCGATGTTCCTTATTCTCAGTATATAAAAACAGAATTTGACTATGTCAAATATTGGGATCTTTCACGCTCAAACGTTCTGGCATTTCGAAGTTTTTTAGGCATAGCGGTTCCGTATGGAAATTCGGATAACATTCCTTTTGTACGAAGTTATTTTGCAGGAGGCGCGAACGATAACCGCGCATGGCGACCCTATTCATTAGGACCCGGAAGAACAGATGCAGTGAACGATTTTAATGAAGCCAACCTGAAGCTAGCCTTAAACTTGGAATATCGTTTTCCTATTGCTGGAAATTTTAAGGGTGCGCTTTTTGCGGATGCAGGTAACATTTGGAATGTATTTGACAATGTTGACGACCCTGAGGCAACCTTCAATGGCATAGCATCTCTTAAAGATATTGCTCTAGGCTCCGGTTTTGGTATCCGGTATGACTTCACCTATTTTGTGCTTCGGGCCGATTTAGGTTTTAAAACCTATAATCCCGCTGAGGAACTATCGAAAAGATGGTTTCAAGATTTCAATCTTGATAATTCCGTCTTGCAGGTTGGTATCAACTATCCATTCTAAAGTGCTACTACAAAAACCAAATAAGTTCAAATCTTGGCTTTGAGATAGTCATAGAGAATTTTTCAAATTGATATATTTTGAACAAACAGCTTTATAGATTCAACAATTACGCCATCAAATTTTTCATAAAAACCAAAACGAAATAGTATATCTAACAAACTCGTAATTTTCTCCTTCTTTTTGAACATGGTCTTGAACTTGCACATGTATTTTTAGTACTTTTGCCCCGTTATTTTAAAATTAACCAAGACAATAAGTATGGCTCACAATATAAAACCAGGAGTTGCCACAGGTGATGAAGTTCAAGAAATTTTCAACTATGCTAAAGAAAAAGGCTTTGCCCTACCTGCGGTAAATGTAATTGGTTCGAATACCATTAACGGAGTATTGGAAACTGCGGCCGCTTTGAATGCGCCAGTTATTATTCAATTCTCAAATGGCGGGGCACAATTCAACGCGGGTAAAGGTTTATCTAATGAAAATCAAAATGCTGCGATTCAAGGTGCTGTAGCAGGCGCAAAACATGTACATCAATTAGCGGAAGCTTATGGGGCAACTGTAATTCTACATACCGATCATTGCGCTAAAAAACTACTTCCTTGGATCGACGGATTGTTAGATGCTAGTGAAAAACACTTCGCAGAAACTGGGAAGTCTTTGTTCAGTTCTCACATGATCGATCTGTCAGAAGAACCTATTGAAGAGAACATCGAAATATGTAAAGCATACTTGGAGCGTATGGCTAAAATGGACATGACTCTTGAAATCGAATTGGGTATCACTGGTGGCGAAGAAGACGGAGTTGATAATTCTGATGTAGACGATTCAAAACTATATACGCAACCCGAGGAAGTGGCTTATGCCTATGAGGAACTTTCAAAAGTAAGTCCGAGATTCACAGTTGCTGCTGCTTTCGGCAACGTTCATGGGGTTTACAAGCCCGGAAACGTAAAATTGACTCCGAAAATATTGAAAAATTCTCAGGAGTACGTATCAGAAAAATACGGTGTAGAGCATAACCATATTGATTTTGTTTTCCATGGTGGTTCTGGTTCTACAGTTGAAGAAATTCGTGAAGGTATTAGCTACGGGGTAATCAAAATGAACATTGACACCGATTTACAGTATGCCTTCTTAGCAGGTGTTAGAGACTACGTTCAAGACAACAAAGATTATTTACAATCACAAATTGGAAACCCTGAAGGTGCCGATGAGCCCAATAAGAAAAAATACGATCCACGAGTTTGGTTACGTGAAGGTGAAAAGTCGTTCGTAGCGCGTTTGAAAAAAGCCTTTGAAGATTTGAATAATGTCGATACGCTTTAATTTTTTTGTAAATTTCCAAATCTAAATTGAGCAGGTATGTCAGCATGGTTTAAGCGAAAAGAGAAAGGAATACAAACAGCCACGGAAGAAAAGAAAGACACTCCTAAAGGTCTTTGGTATAAGTCTCCAACGGGTAAAATCGTAGAATCTGAAGATTTAGCGAAGAATTTTTATGTGAGTCCTGAAGATGATTATCATGTGCGTATCGGCAGTAAAGAATATTTCGAAATTCTTTTTGACGACAACAAATTCAAGGAACTTGATGCAGCACTATCGTCAAAAGATCCGCTAAAATTCGAAGACACTAAGAAATACAATGACCGTTTGAAAGCGGCCCAAAAGAAAACCGGACTCAAAGATGCCGTAAGAACAGGGTTTGGTAAATCAATTGGTAAAGATATTGTTATCTGTTGTATGGATTTTAATTTCATTGGAGGTTCAATGGGAAGTGTAGTTGGAGAAAAAATTGCACGGGGTATTGATCATGCCATCAAAAAGAAGGTTCCGTTTATAATGATTTCAAAATCAGGAGGAGCAAGAATGATGGAAGCTGCATTATCTTTAATGCAATTGGCGAAAACATCAGCCAAACTTGCGCAATTGGCAGAAGCAGGTCTACCGTATATTTCACTTTGCACTGACCCAACCACAGGGGGTACAACAGCGTCCTACGCCATGTTAGGCGATATCAATATTGCGGAACCAGGAGCCTTGATAGGTTTTGCTGGGCCTCGTATAGTAAAGGATACAACTGGTAAAGATCTTCCGGAAGGGTTTCAATCTTCCGAGTTTTTAAAAGAACATGGCTTTTTAGATTTCATATCACACCGTCGCGATTTGAAAAAGAAAATCAACTTGTACATAGATTTGATCCAAAATAATCCGATTCGATCCGCTAGTTGACCTAGCTTTCTTTAAAAAAATGTAATCGCTATTTGTAAAGAAATGTTGCAAATAGCGATTAACTATTTAGAAAGCAATCGTTATCAATGTTTTGCAGCTAAAATGCTAACATCAAATTGATGACCAAAGGATTTACAATGAAATTCACCGTATTTTCTTTTCTGATACTTTTAGTGCTATGGATGACATGTTGTTCTTCTTCTGACAACACCATTGAGCCCAATGAGGAGGCAGAAAAGGAAGAAATGCAAGAAACCACAGCGGGAGTTGCGCAAGTAACCGACGTTTCCGTTTCAGGAAGTAATGACCAATATACTTTTAACGTCACGATTTCTAGTCCAGATTTAGGTTGTAATCAATATGCCAACTGGTGGGAGATCATCGATTTAGATGGAAATCTTTTATATCGTAGGATTCTCGCACACAGCCATGTCAATGAGCAACCCTTCACGCGCTCTGGTGGACCCGTAGTGATTTCAGAAGATACCGTAGTTTACATAAGAGCTCATATGAATACCACCAGCTACGGAAGTAGCGTATTTAAAGGTTCTATCACTGACGGTTTTACCTCCGAAAACTTAGATACAGAGTTCGCCAAAGGTCTTGAAGAGATGGCACCATTACCAGCTAATTGTGCTTTTTAAGCACACCAGAAAGCCCATAAGTATTGGAGAAATTGCAGATTTATTTAGTAATTAAAACCAAATATACCCTTAAGATGACTTAGATTTTAGGCATCTCAAAGGTATACGAAGGTATTTATATGCTGCTTAACCTTTAAAAGGGAACTTTGGAGGGAATTTTTTATGGAATCTTCTTAAAAAGACTTCCTCAGTCGTTCCATCAGGATAGGTTAATATACCGGTAGCATCACAATTGCCATCGCCGAAATCAAGACTGGCTGTCGCGTCATTTCTTGAAATTTCGACTACTCCACTTACGATAAACCTACAGGCCATTTCCCTTCGCAATGGGGTAACGATGTTCTTTGAAAAAACATTTCCAAGTTTGCCTTTGTAGGTCGCCATTCCTGAAATCAAGAACACATTGTCTCCCCAAAAACCAGATCCGTATCCTTCTATCCACTCTCTAGTTCTATTTGCAGTATATTCTACGGTTTCACCTTCGGGCCATTCAGCGTCAAAGTCTGCCTCAGCAGTTGATTGTGGATTCCCATCATCATTGGCACGCATACGAACGATGTTAGCACTACCTTCTACGGCTACCTCATTAAAGGTAAAGTTCTCTAAAGATAAGCTCAACATTTTGGTAGCGGCTTCCATATCTTTAGAATAAGTCAAATTGATGATCCCACTTAAGACATTGCCATTGCGTAGTTCACATCCATCGCCAAAATCAATAGTTTTTTCCTTGCTGGTATCAGTCACGACTGTAGTGATTGTTACGCAATCTGGTAGGTAATCGGAAGTAAATATAGATTTAGAGGCAAATGAAATTTCGTCAACCGCATAAATATCTTCCGCTAATGTAGTTATTTCCTCAGAAATAAGTTCCACCTCGTCACTTGCATTAAGTTCGGTGGCACTAAGCACTTCACTATTTGTTAGATCGTCTACGACATCTGTCGATTCGTTTTTGGTACAGGAAACAATAAATAAGCTTGTTGCCAATAACAGTCCTGCACAACTTAACATTCCAAAATTCTTTTTCATAACTATTATTTTTTTAAAGTTTGTTGATATATGACCCTTATAAAAAACAAAGGTTTAATCGGGGGCAAAATAATTTTGCAATCATTGTGAATTCTATCCTAAAACATTCAAAGTGAAGAATACCCTACTTCCAGACTGTTTCAGGTTCGCACTAAAAAGTGTGATGAGCTCAACATTTATGGTAACTTCAGAAGATTTGTACAAACAAAAAAGAACCCGAAAGTTAATTAGGTAGAATAGCAAAAATATATTTATCTTTGCAGCCTGATTGAAAATCAGTCAGATACATAATAATCATTTACAATAATATTGGCATGTACTTAACAAAAGAAGTGAAGGCTAAAATCTTCAAGAAACACGGTGGAAAAGAAGAGAACACAGGTTCTACGGAAGGTCAGATCGCGTTGTTCACGCACCGCATCAATCACCTCACCGGTCACTTGAAAAAAAACCACAAAGATTTCAACACAGAACGCTCATTGGTTAAATTAGTGGGTAAAAGAAGAAGTCTACTCGATTATTTGAAAAAGAAAGATATCGTTAAATATCGTGAGCTTATCAAAGAATTGAACATTAGAAAATAATTTGCGTAGGGGTTGAGAATTATCAGCCCCTATTTTCTTATACTGAATTTCGTTCAGTATCAGTGAATAAATTTAAAAGAACCTGAACAGAGTTCAGGGAAATCAAAAAGCTGCACACAGTTTTTCATTGGTCAAGTGCCTTTGGCACTCACAACAACACAACCTTCCGGTCTCAACATCCGGATGACCATTGTTTAACAGTCCGCGAATTAGCGGGTACAAATCTATTTTATGATTCCAAAAGTATTTAGAGAGGTCATAGACCTTGGTGATGGTAGGGAAATTTCTATCGAAACCGGAAAATTGGCAAAACAGGCACATGGCTCTGTTGTTGTTCAATCAGGAAAATGTATGCTATTGTGTACCGTAGTTTCCAATTACAAACAAAGCGATGTGGACTTTCTACCACTTACCGTTGACTACCGCGAAAAATTCGCAGCCGCAGGGCGCTATCCAGGTGGTTTTTTCAAAAGAGAAGCCAGACCCAGTGATGGTGAAGTATTGACCATGCGTTTGGTCGATCGTGTATTGCGTCCACTTTTCCCGAAGGACTATCATTCTGAAACCCAGGTGATGATCCAATTGATGTCACATGATGAAGAAGTAATGCCCGATGCAATGGCCGGTTTGGCTGCATCTGCGGCAATTCAGTTATCTGATTTTCCTTTCGAATGTGCCATTTCTGAAGCTAGAGTAGCTCGTGTTGATGGTAAATTCATCATCAACCCAACCAGAGCACAGCTATTAGAATCTGATATCGATATGATGATCGGGGCTTCTGCCGATTCTGTAATGATGGTTGAAGGCGAAATGGATGAAATTTCCGAAGAAGAAATGACAGAAGCTATCAAATTTGCCCACGAAGCAATTAAAGTGCAATGCGCTGCTCAGGTAAAATTAGCCGAGGCTTTCGGAAAGAAAGATGTTCGTGAATACGAAGGTGAGCGTGAGGATGAAGACTTACAGAAAAAAGTACATGACCTTACGTACGACAAGGTGTATGCTATAGCCAAAGCGGGTTCTGCCAAACACGAAAGAAGTGCTGCTTTCTCTGAAATAAAAGAAGAAGTGAAGGCTACATTCTCTGAGGAGGAATTGGAAGATATTGGAGGTTTGGTTTCTAAATACTTCTACCAAGCTGAAAAAGCTGCCGTGCGCGACCTCACTCTGAATGAAGGTTTACGTTTAGATGGTCGTAAGACCAACGAGATTCGCCCAATTTGGTGTGAGATTGACTATCTACCATCAACCCACGGTTCTGCAATCTTCACAAGAGGGGAAACCCAAGCATTGGCAACAGTAACTTTAGGTACTTCTAGAGATGCTAACAAAATAGACATGCCTTCACACGAAGGCGAAGAAAATTTCTATTTGCACTACAACTTTCCCCCTTTTTCAACAGGGGAAGCGCGACCCATTCGTGGAACGTCACGTAGAGAAGTTGGTCATGGTAACTTAGCACAGCGCGCATTGAAAGGAATGGTTCCTGATGATTGCCCCTACACTGTTCGTGTGGTTTCAGAAGTATTAGAATCTAATGGTTCTTCTTCGATGGCAACGGTTTGTTCAGGAACAATGGCACTAATGGACGCTGGTGTTCAATTGAAAAAACCCGTTTCTGGTATCGCAATGGGATTAATTTCTGATGCCGATTCAGGTAAATATGCTGTTCTTTCTGATATCTTAGGTGACGAAGATCACTTGGGAGATATGGACTTCAAAGTAACAGGTACTGCAGACGGAATCACCGCTTGCCAAATGGATATTAAAGTAAAAGGATTGTCTTACGAAATTCTAGTAAATGCGCTAAAGCAAGCCAGAGATGGTCGTTTACACATCCTTGAAAAATTGACAGATACCATCGCTGCTCCTGCGGCGGATGTGAAACCACATTCACCGAAAATGGTAACTCGTACCATTCCAAACGAATTCATTGGTGCACTAATCGGACCCGGTGGAAAAGTGATTCAAGAACTTCAAAAAGAAACGGGCACTACCATTGTCATCAATGAAGATCCCGTTACTGAAGAGGGAATCGTTGAAATTTTAGGAACCGATCAAGATGGAATCGATGCAGTATTGGCGAAAATAGATTCGCTAATGTTCAAACCAGAGGTTGGTAGTGTTTACGAAGTAAAGGTTATCAAAATGTTAGACTTTGGTGCAGTGGTAGAATACCAAGATGCCCCTGGCAACGAAGTATTGTTACATGTATCTGAACTCGCATGGGAACGTACTGAAAATGTTTCTGATGTTGTGAACATGGGTGATGTCTTTGATGTGAAGTATTTCGGCCTTGATAAGCGTACGCGTAAAGAAAAGGTTTCTCGCAAGGCTCTTTTGCCAAAACCAGAAGGTTTTACCGAAAGACCACCTCGCAATAATGATCGAGATCGCAGAAATGATCGAAATCGAGATCGTAAACCAAGAAGGGATTAAAACCATTTTTTAACACCTTAATATGGCCCCAATTGATACAGTTGGGGCTTTTTTTATACCATTTAACCAAAAAATGAACTTTTTTTCATCGTTTTGTAACATTCCACAGATTTGTACGTATAAGTATATGCAGTCTATTTAAATATGAATTTAATCCCCGAAAATGAGACAGCTTAAGATTACAAAACAGGTCACTAATAGAGAGACCGCATCTTTGGACAAGTACTTGCAAGAAATCGGCAAGGTTGACTTGATTACTGCAGATGAAGAAGTAGAATTGGCACAACGTATCAAGGCAGGCGACCAGATCGCTCTTGAAAAACTTACAAAAGCCAATCTTCGATTCGTAGTATCGGTTGCAAAGCAGTACCAGAACCAAGGCCTTACTCTGCCAGATTTAATCAATGAAGGAAACTTAGGATTGATTAAAGCGGCACAACGTTTTGATGAAACCCGTGGTTTCAAATTTATCTCTTACGCCGTATGGTGGATTCGTCAATCTATCTTACAAGCGTTAGCCGAGCAATCTCGTATTGTTCGTTTACCATTGAACAAAATTGGTTCAATCAACAAGATCAATAAAACTTTTGCCTTTTTGGAGCAGGCGCATGAACGTATGCCCTCTGCCGAGGAAATTGCGAAAGAGTTAGATATGACGGTTGAAGATGTAAAACAATCTTTAAAAAATTCAGGTCGCCACGTATCTATGGATGCTCCATTGATCGCCGGTGAAGATTCAAACCTATACGATGTATTACGTAGTGGCGAATCTCCAAACCCTGATAGAGAATTGTTACACGAATCTCTTCGTACCGAAATCGAACGTGCGCTTGAAACCTTGACGCCAAGAGAAGCAGATGTTATTCGCCTATACTTCGGTTTGGCAGGTCAGCATTCAATGACTTTGGAAGAAATTGGTGAAACTTTCGACCTAACAAGAGAAAGAGTTCGTCAAATCAAGGAAAAAGCAATTCGTAGATTAAAGCATACTTCAAGAAGTAAAATCTTGAAAACCTATCTAGGATAGGTCTCGATAGCTATCGGGATGCAATATTTTAATGTTAAATTAACCTTAAATTGGAAATTTGGCATATATATTGTAATTTTATAGGCAACAACAGTTTATCATGACTGTTCGTTTTTTGATTGATGAATAAACTCCGGCTGATTACCGGAGTTTTTTCATTTTAGGTGTTTTGATAAAGTTGTCAAGAAAGTAGACAGCTTTAACATACAATTGGTAATCCCATATCGAGTTATTTTATGTACATTCATTTCCATGGATATAAAACAAAAACAACCCAACAATCCCCTACACGGAGTAAAACTGGTTGATATTTTAGAATATCTTACCCAAAATTACACATGGGCAGAGCTAGCCTATCAAATAAATATAAACTGCTTCAAGAGCAACCCCTCAATCAAGTCCTCTTTGAAATTTTTGCGTAGAACGCCATGGGCACGGAATAAAGTAGAGGAGCTATATCTAAAATCGATTGCTAAGTAATGGCCTTTAATATTGTTCTTATCGAGCCTGAAATACCCAACAATACAGGCAATATCGGCAGACTGGCTTTGGCTACAGGTTCGACTTTGCATCTGGTAAAACCTTTTGGTTTTGAATTAAATGATAAACGTCTTAAAAGGGCTGGCCTAGATTATTGGCAACATATTTCCCTTTTCATCTATGAAAACATTGACGAATTTTATGATGTACATCACGAGAAGAACATGGTATACTTCTCAAGCCATGGCGAAAAAGAATATTGGTCTATTGATTATCAAGAAGAACTATTTCTAGTTTTTGGTAAAGAATCAGTTGGACTATCCAACGAGATTATTAAGGCCAACGCAAATAATCTATATAAAATTCCTTTATATAGTGAACATATTCGCAGTTTAAATTTAGCCAATGCTGTTGCGGTCATTACATACGAAGGGTTACGCCAATTAACGTTTTAATTAATACTTAAAGACATTTTCTTTCGTTCTAACGGTAGAACCAACTATGCAAGCCTCTTGAGGAAATTCTTCTTAGCCGTATTAATTTCTCCCCTATTTTTTTCGTTTGCCATTGCGCAAGTGGTTGACCAAGCCATAAGTGGTATGCAAATAGGTTATTTTGGTATTTGGTGGAATCATGAAGTAAAACTGGCCAAAAATTGGGCTTTACGAGCCGAAGTTGGTTACGAAGCGCCATTATTTTCAACCATTGATTACGAATCTAAAAAACTGGGTTTCTATAAGAATCAGTCTCCGCTCTTTTTACCAGTAATTTCTCTTGAACCTAAGTGGTATTACAATTCTTCAAAACGGCAGGGTAACAGCAAAAATACTTTTCATAATAGTGGCAACTATGTTTCCATTTCGGCCAGGTATTATCCTGATATTTTTGCATATTCTCCTAGAGGTATCAATGAGGTAGATGGTGGTTTTTTTGTAGTACCTTCTTGGGGTATAAGGCGTAATATTAACTACCGATGGAACTTTGAAATTGGTGCGGGAATAGGTATTGATCTAACCGAAATTAGCCGGTCTGAAACCGATAGGGGTGGTACGGAAGATTTCGAAGACTTGCTATTCAACCTACATTTAAGAATTGGTTATAAATTTGGAAATCTAGCTTTTCAATAAATCAACCCGCCTTTCCTAACAATAACTATCAATTCTGTGCGCTTAATTTTCCTATGCAACTTTTTCCTATTTTTATAGGAAACCTTTCATCCTTCACATCATGTATAAAACTACCGCCATTCTATTCGCCTTGGGCTGCCTTGTCTTTTCTTGTAAAAAGGGCACTTCGGAAACTACATCTCAAGAAGAAAACAAAGAAATAACATTTAACATTCCTAAAGGCTTTGTTTTGGAAGATTTATACCAACCCAGCGCAAACGAGCAAGGTTCGTGGGTTGCCTTAGCTCAAGGTCCAAACGACATCATATATGCCTGCGACCAATATGGAAAAATTTATTACTTCAAAACCCCAGCTATAGGTAGCAAACTAGACTGGCAAACTGTGCACGCGCTTGATCTCAAAATTGGAGAAGCACATGGTATGCTATGGGCTTTTAATAGTCTTTACGTTGCGGTCAATAAAAGATGGAAAGATGAGGAGACCGACGGAAAAGAAAAAGGGAGTGGTATTTACAGAATAACAGATAACAATCATGATGGCAGGTTAGACCAGGTTGAGATGCTATTAAAACTTGAGGGCGCGGGTGAACATGGCCCACATAGTTTTGTACTCTCACCAGATGGAAAAGAAATCTATTTTATAGCTGGCAATCACACTTTGGTTCCAGAAGGTTTAAAGGAAAATAGCAGGCTACCTAACAATTGGGGCGAGGACAATTTATTTACTCCCTACTTGGACGCTCGCGGACATGCCAACGATATTGAAGCTCCTGGTGGGTGGATTTGCAAATTCAGTCCAGATGGAACCAATTGGGAGTTAATTTCCGCTGGGTATCGAAATCCCTTTGATATGGCCTTCAATCAAGACGGTGAACTTTTTACTTATGATGCCGATATGGAATGGGATATTGGTATGCCCTGGTATCGCCCCACCAGAATCTGCCATGTAACTAGCGGCAGCGAATACGGCTGGCGAACCGGATCGGGCAAATGGCCCTCGTACTACCCAGATGCACTTCCTGCGGTTCATAATTTGGAGCAAGGTTCCCCAACCGCTGTGCTTTCAGGCGCAGCATTGGATTTTCCAGGAAGTTATAAAAATGGCATTTTCGTTATGGATTGGAGTTTTGGCACCGTATATTTCGCCGACCTAAAACCCAAAGGAAGTAGCTATACCGCAGAACGCACAGAATTCCTGTCGGGTACTCCTCTACCCCTTACCGATATGATTGCAGGTGCTGATGGCAACCTCTACTTCGCCTCTGGCGGTCGCAGAATCGATTCGCATTTATACCGCCTTCGGTATACTGGTGCTGAATCTAAAGAACGGCCAAACATCGTTGATACAGAAGCTGAAGAACTCCGCCAACTGCGGCAAAGCCTTGAAACATTTCATACCTTACAGTCGTCCGAAGCCATACCACTTGCTTGGGCTAACCTAGACCACGAAGATCTTCATATACGTTATGCTGCAAGAATCGCTTTAGAAAAACAACCCGTAGACCAATGGTTCAATTTATTTCTTGAGGAAAAAGAACCTGTAAAAATCATAACGGCAAGTATTGGCCTGGCAAGACAAGGTAATAAATCAATGCAATCACAAATTCTTAGCAAACTAAACCCTATTGCCCTTGAAACACAGTTAGCCCAGCAGCAGTTGAATATGCTTCGTAGCTATGAATTGCTCTTTATACGAATGGGAGAACCCAAGCGATCTGATAAAATAGCAACAGCAAGAAAGCTAAAGGCCTACTTTCCACACGACAGTAATGAAATGAACCGTGAGCTAGGGCAGTTGTTGCTTTATTTAGATGCGGATGGAATTACAGAAGGACTGGTAGCCTTACTTGATAAACATACCCAAGAAGGTACCATTAATTCTAAAGAATTTTTATCAGAGGAAATCACCGAACGCAGTGAGCGTTATGGACCCTTAATCCGAGAAATTTTGGAGAAAATGCCGCCTAGTGAAGCCATCTATTATGGGGTTCTTTTAAGCCATGCCGAAAAGGGCTGGACGAAAGCTACACGTGAAAAATACTTTCAATGGTTTTATGATGTTCTAAGTGCTAAGGGCGGTTTGAGTTTTAAACCAGGTATGGAAAATATACGATTGGCAGCAATGAAAAATGTTCCAGACAGCCAGAAAAATTATTTTCAAGAATTGTCAGGGGTTTACGCTCCTGAAACAGCTATTGCCGATTTACCACAGCCAATTGGTCCGGGTAATGAATATGGAGGAAGTCAAATTGGTCAAATGGTTTGGGGTGACGAATTAGCTGATTACCAAGTCGATTTCGAAAAAGGGAAACGTGCTTATAAGGCCGGTATGTGTATTTTATGTCATAGAATGCGTGGCGAAGGCGCGGCTGTTGGCCCAGATTTAACTCAGGCCCACACCAAGTTCAATAATTATGAAATGCTCTTCGCCACCTACAGCCCAAATGATGAAATATCAGATCAATATGCAAACACTTTGTTTCATTTACAGGATGGTAAAAAGATATCGGGTCGTATCAAATCTGAAACGGATGATATTGTTACCTTAATGCCGAACCCGTTTAATGATACCTATACCGTTGAATTAGCAAAAGTAGAAGTCGCCAAAAGAGAAATATCTCCCCTATCACCGATGCCATCTGGGCTTCTAAACCGTTTAAACCCCAAAGAGATAAAAGATCTTTTTGCCTACCTGCAAGCAGGGGGTGATGAGAATCACGAAGTCTACCAAAATGAATTATAGCATTGGAGAAAGAAAAGGCATACATATTAGGAGCGGATGCTGAAGAACTTTTCCGACTCGGTATTCAACACCAAGTTTGGGCAGAAGAAGCGCAGCATGGTTGGCATTTGGCAAATTTTAGAGCAGGACAAACCTTGCTTGATTTAGGCTGTGGCCCTGGCTATTGCACTAAAGAACTCGCATTTATTGTCGGAAATAAAGGAAAGGTCATCGGGATCGATAAATCCGCTGCTTATATCAATTTCTTGAACGAAGTCACTGCTAAATATAAGCTCAATATTGATGGAATTCATTCCGATTTCGACAGTATGATCTTAGAACCTTCTAGTTTAGATGGCATGTATTGCAGATGGGCCTTGGCTTGGATTCCGAACCCAGAAGAGGTACTCAAAAAAGTAGTTGCTGCCCTTAAACCACAAGGTAAAATAGTATTACACGAGTACTATGACTGGTCGACCTTGCAAACTGAACCAAAAAAAGAGGCCCTGGCAAAAGGCATCGCAAAGGCCTTAAAAAGTTTTAAGGATACAGAAAACGAAATTGATATTGGCAGACATCTGCCAGCAATGTTAGAGCGGATTGGCATGCAGGTAATCGGGTTTCGCCCAATGATGAAAATCGCTACAGCAAAAAACGGAGTATGGCAATGGCCGAAGACCTTTTTTCAAAGTTACTTTCCAAGGCTCGCTGCTCAAGACTACCTTACAACAACAGAGGTAAAGGAAGCCTTGGATGACCTAGAAGATTTAGAAAAAATTGCTGGAGCGACCATATGTACCTGTTTAATGGTCGAAATAATTGCCGAGAAAAGAAGCTCACCCTGATCAAATATCCTATGCAAAAAGTCGGAATAATTGTCATAACCATCCTTTTTCTACTAAGCTGTAAGGAAGCAATAAAAGAGGAGGACACCACCGAAGCTCAGATAGCATTTCTAACTCCCTTAGGAAAAGAAATTATCCTTCCCGAACCATCAAAAAAACTATTGGATCAGTACAGGGAGGCTAAGGAAGACTTTGAGCATAATCCAGGCGATGTTGATGCGATAATTTGGCTTGGAAGAAGAACGGCATATTTGGGAAGGTACAAAGAAGCAATCGCGCTTTATTCTCAAGGCATTATAAAGTTTCCTAAAGATGCGAGATTGTATAGACACAGAGGGCATCGTTATATTTCCTTGCGAAAATTTGACAAGGCAATCACAGATTTAGAAAAAGCCAGCCAGCTTATTCAAAATACTGAAAACGAAATTGAACCCGATGGAATGCCCAATGCAAAGAACATTCCTGTGAGTACCCTACATGGCAATATTTGGTATCACCTGGGATTGGCTTATTATCTAAAACACGACTACGAAAAAGCTTTTGAGGCTTACACCAAATGTAGAACCTCGGGTAAGCTCGCAGATAATATCGTTTCGAGCACACACTGGCTATATATGATTCAACGTCGCCTTGGTAATACAACAAAAGCAGATAGCATATTGCAACCCATACAGGCTGACATGGATGTCATTGAGAACCAAAGTTATCATGAACTTTGCAAATTGTATAAAGGGCTTATTCCTAAAGATTCGCTATTACAGACCCAAACTGGAAGCCCCTCTTCCGATGCAATTCTATATGGCCTCGCCAATTGGCATTTTTACAATGACGAAAAGGAAAAGTCAATGGAAATCTTGGAAAATTTGGTTGGTGGTAGTGCATGGAACTCATTTGGGTATATCGCAGCAGAAAGTGACCTTATCGAATACTTCGGTCGCGGCCCGAATTAGATCGTAAATTGCTACTCAGCACCATATTCTTTTACTAAATTTAGAAGGCTTTTTCGATTTCATTTTAACACCAACCAAAAGAAAGGCGATATGAAGACGTATTCCAAAATATTACTGTTTACCCTATTTATAAGTAGCGCTCCAGCAACTTTTTCACAAAAAAAATCAAAACCCAAAGTCAATACAGATTCTTCCATTGAGAAATCTTTTTATGAAGGCTTGAAGTGGCGTAACATTGGGCCCAAACGAGGTGGAAGATCATTGGGTTGCGCTGGAAGTCCTGGCCGACCAAATGAGTACTATTTTGGAGCTACCGGCGGTGGGCTTTGGAAAACTGTTGATGGCGGTACCGAATGGAAACCGGTAACCGACGGTCAAATAAGCAGTTCTTCTGTTGGCGCTGTTGCCGTTGCAGAGACCAACCCTGATGTGGTTTACATCGGTATGGGCGAAGTACAGTTGCGCGGTAGTATTACCCAAGGTGATGGCGTGTACAAAACCGAGGACGGCGGTAAAACTTGGCGCCATTTGGGGCTTAAAGAAACCCAAGCCGTATCGCGAATTCGAATTCATCCTACCAATCCTGATATTGTTTTTGTTGCGGCCTTGGGCCATCCGTATGGCGATAATGACGAACGCGGTGTTTTTCGAAGCAAAGATGGCGGAAATACCTGGGAAAAGATCTTGTATGTTAGTCCGAAAGCCGGAGCCGTTGACCTCATCATCGATCGAAACGATCCAAAAGTAGTATACGCAACCACTTGGGAAGTTCAGCGTAAAGCATGGAAAATGTGGGGTGGTGGTGGCGATAGTAAACTCTGGAAATCTATTGATGGGGGAGATACTTGGACAGACCTAACCGGCAACCCAGGAATGCCCCTACCCCCTATCGGAAAAATTGGAGTAACGGTATCGCCCGCAGATGCTAATCGTGTTTGGGCCATTGTGGAAGCAAACGAAGGCGGCGTTTTTCGTTCCGATGATGGCGGTAAAACTTGGGAGCGCACCAACGATGAACGTAAACTTAGACAGCGTGCTTTCTATTATTCCAGAATTTATGCTGACCCTTTGGACAGGGAAACTGTATATTGCTTAAATACAGGTTTTTATAAATCTACCGATGGTGGAAAAACTTTTGACACAACCATTAAAGTACCCCACGGAGACAATCATGATCTTTGGATAGATCCGAATAATTCAGAGCGGATGATCAACGCTAATGATGGGGGTGGTAATGTGAGTATTAATGGAGGAAAAAGCTGGACAGAACAAGACTATATAACCACACAATTTTACCACGTCATGACCACCAGTGATGTTCCTTATCATGTTGCCGGTGCACAACAAGATAACAGTACCTTGGCCATGCCAAGTGACGGTTGGAGCCATAGGCAAGCACGTGGACCAAACCATGGTTGGTACTACGCAGTAGGCGGGGGCGAAAGCGGATGGATTACCCAACATCCAGAAAACAAGGATATTTTTTATGCCGGTAGTCAGGGCGCCCTCCTCACGCGCTACGATCGCGGTAATGGACAAACACGCGATATTCAGGTTTATCCCAGATTCTTTTCCGGAGAACCCGCAAGTGCCTTACCTGAAAGATGGCAATGGACCTTCCCTATCATGTTTGCCCCTCAAGATTCTAAGGTCATGTATACTTGTTCACAGCATGTGTGGAAGACGATCAACGATGGACAATCTTGGGAGAGAATTAGTCCTGATTTGACCTATGCAGATCCGGAAACACTTGGCAAAACGGGAGGAGTAATCACTATGGATATGAATGGCCCTGAAATTTATGCTACCGTATTCGCCTTGGCACCTTCTTTTCATGATATTAATACCATCTGGGCCGGATCGGATGACGGAAAGATTCATATCACCAGGGATGGCGGAGCAAACTGGTCTGACATTACACCCAAAAATTTACCCAAATTTTCTAGGGTAAGTATTATTGATGAATCTAGACATCGCCCGGGAACCTTATTTGTGGCGGCAAACCGCTATCAAGTTGACGACCGCCAACCTTATGTTTTCAAAACCCATGATTATGGCAAAACATGGACAAAAATCATTACAGGAATTCAAGATGGGCATTTTGCCCGAGCGATTAGAGAAGATCCTATACGCCAAGGCTTATTATTTTTAGCAACAGAACATGGTGTTTACTTCTCTATAAATGACGGAGCGTTGTGGCAAAGTCTACAGCTCAAACTACCTGATACCCCTATTCGAGATCTTGTAGTAAAAGATAATGATGTTGTGTTAGGCTCCCACGGTAGAGGTTTTTGGATTTTAGATGATATACAACCGCTGCGTCAGTATGAGGTGGAGATGAAAAATCAGTCTGCTGTTCTTTTTGAACCTTCAGACGCTATTCGTGGCATAAGCGATGCATCCATTCAATACCACCTCAAAGAACAACAAGATACCATCACTTTCGAGATATTGGATGCCAATGATAAATTGATCGATACCTTTACCGGAAGCAAACCGAAATACGAAGTCGACCCCGATCTTCCCTGGTGGCAAAAAGGAGGTTCTTCCAAGCCAACTACAGCAAAGGGTATCAATACATTCACTTGGGATTTAAGATATACAGGAGCCACAGAATTTGATGGAATGATCATTTGGAGCGCTAGACCACAACGTGGTCCTAAAGCACCTATAGGTACCTACAAGGTTCGTATGAAGAGCAAAGACTATGAAAAAACGCAGACTTTTGCCATTCAAATGAATCCTAATCTAATTGGAATTTCGAAAGAAGACCTCGATGAGCAGTTTGATCTCGCCAATAAGATCATGCGAAAAACAAGTGCGGCAAATGAAGCCGTAATTCGTATTCGAGAAATGAAGGAACATGTCAATTCGGCAAAGGAAAAAATCGCAAAGGCCGATTTCAAAAAAACGATGTTGCCCTTTCTTAAAAAGATATCTGATGTGGAGGAAGCACTTTATCAGGTTAAAAATCAATCGAATCAAGACCCTCTGAATTTCCCTATAAAATTGAACAATCGACTAGCTTCACTGCGTCGCAGCATCGAGCATGGAGAAGCTAAACCCACTGACGGAGCTTACCTTGTTTTTGATGAATTATCTAAAGAACTTGAAGAACTTTTACAAAGCCTCAATGGGGCAATCGATCAGCATTTACCCAAAGTAAACGAACTGTTAGCATCTTCCGGAAACCAAGCTATTAAAAGATAGGTTGCTTTTTGGGTTTCTCATAGACGGTACAAGACCCCGCATTTCATTACTTTTGTAATGAATTTTGAAGATTCTATATATAATGAGTACAACAAAAATTGCTCCTTCTTTGTTAGCCGCCGATTTTGGCAACCTCCAACGCGATGTTGAAATGGTCAATCTAAGTGCTGCTGATTGGCATCATATTGATGTTATGGACGGTGTTTTCGTTCCAAATATTTCCTACGGAATGCCCGTGGTAAAGACAATTGCCAAACATGCTACCAAACCCTTAGATGTGCATTTGATGATTGTCGATCCAGATCGTTACATCAAAACTTTTGCGGCATTAGGAGCGAACACACTCAGCGTACATTATGAGGCCTGTACCCATTTGCATCGTACGCTACAAGCAATAAAAGCTGAGGGTATGCAAGCAGGTGTTGCCTTAAATCCGCATACCAGCGTTCAACTTTTAGAAGATACTATTCAAGATATCGATCTGGTCTGTTTGATGAGTGTTAACCCTGGTTTTGGCGGACAATCATTTATCGAGAATACCTATGAAAAGGTAAGGGCATTAAAGGCACTCGTGCAAAGAAAAGGAGCTAACACGCTTATAGAAATTGATGGTGGGGTAACCTCTTTAAATGCCAAACTATTAACAGATGCCGGTGCTGATGTTCTAGTGGCAGGTAGTTTTGTCTTTCGAAGCGCTAACCCGACGCAAACTATTACAGATTTAAAGGAAATAGCAGGGTGATAAAATCGTTCGACCTCGTCATTATAGGTGGTGGCCCCATTGGAATCGCATGCGGTTTGGAAGCCAAAAAGAAAGGTCTGACCTATCTTATCATAGAAAAAGGGCCCATCGTAAACTCGCTTTTCAACTATCCATCGAATATGCAGTTTTTTTCTTCTTCAGAAAAATTAGAAATAGACGATATTCCATTCATAAGCAAGGAGGCGAAACCTAAACGAGATGAAGCTTTGGAATATTATCGTAGAATTGTTACTTCCAACCAACTAAACATTCATCTTTTTGAAAAGGTAGAAGATGTACATAAATCAGAAGGTGCATTTAAGGTTACTTCCGATAAGGCAACCTATTCAGCTTCGAATATCGTGGTGGCTACCGGTTTTTATGATTTACCAAATACCTTGAATATCCCTGGAGAAGATTTACCGAAAGTTTCACACTATTACCTCAATCCACATTACTACGCCAGACAAAAGCTTGCCATTATAGGAGCCAGTAATTCTGCAATCGATGCCGCTTTAGAATGCTATCGCAAAGGTTCAGAGGTCTCACTAATTATTCGAGGCCCAGAGGTAGGTCAACGTGTGAAGTATTGGGTACGGCCAGATATTATCAATCGCATCGAGGAAGGAAGTATAAAAGCCTACTATAATTCTCAAGTAAAAGAGATATTGGAAGACCAAATTATCATCGATACCCCCGATGGCGAAATCGCTATTGAAAATGACTTTGTACTCGCCCTAACGGGATACATGCCCAATTTTGAGTTTTTAGAAAAATTGGGCATTGAACTGTCTAAAGATGAGAAAAAGCTTCCCAGCTACTATCCAGATTCAATGGAGAGCAATGTTTCAGGACTATATTTGGCAGGGGTTATTTGCGGCGGTATGGAAACACACAAATGGTTTATTGAGAATTCCCGTATCCATGCAAAAATTATTATCAAAGATATCCTCAGAAAGCGCGCCGGGGAAAAAAGTTCCTAATTTTCAAATATCACTGTTTTCAGGGAGTACATATTCACTATAATAGGCGTATTTGCGTTATAGGTAATATCCGAATTTTGTACATTGATATGAACTGTGATGAAATCATCTCAAACCAAAAAATAAACCACTGAGAAAGAAATTATATTTTTTACTTTTTAAGATACAAAGCTCCAAAAAAGGACTGTTGCTTTTGGTTTGGCTATGTACCCTAGTTGCATTTTCTCAAAATACAGAGTTCGATACGCTTCAAGAAACCAAACGCATCACCTTTTCTACCATTCCGAATGATAAGCAAAAGTCTTTTGAACCCTACTATATCGAACTAAAAAAGGCATCTTTCGGGGTTCAGCGTTTCTCCATTTTCGAACAATTGGCAGAAGAACATATGAAGAAAGGGGATACCGATTCTATTTTAAAATATGGGAATTTATACGAAAAAGAACTGGGTAATTGGGACAAATCAGAGCAAGAAAAAAATCACCATTACGCCAAAGCTCATTACTTTATGGGTGTGGGAAATGTGTTCAATGGACTTCTTGAAAAGTCAACCGAGTGGCATATCAAAGGTATTCGAGCGGCAGAGAGCTCAAATTTTCAGGAATATGAATATAAGAACAAGGTTGGTCTCGCCAACACCTACGTACTAAAAGAAAATCCTGATAAAGCCATAGTGCTGTTAAACGAAGTACTTCCAAAATTTTCGTCTCAGTTCACTGCAATTACCAACAGGGCATTCGTATTACTAGGAAACGCACATTTAAAGAAACAGGAGTACGAAAAAGCGGCTAATTATTACGACCAGGCGTATGCAATGGCAGTCGATTTCAAGGACTTGGAAATGGAGTTGACCGTAGGCCTTGAACAAGCCAAACTCGCAGAGGCTTTGGAAGATCTGGGCAAAGCCTTCACAGATTACGAAGATATTCGTGAACGCGCCTTAGCGGAAGGTTTTACCGCTCTCTATTTTGAAGGTTCCTTATTATTAGCGAAACTGTATTATAAAGAAGGTATGTATGAGACAGCCAACATCGCTTTGAGCTTCGCGTATATCAACGCTGTTGATCGCGAAAATCTTGAATTTCAGAAAGATGCCCTAAGTGTTCAGGCCCGCTGCTTTGCCAAACTAGAGGATTATAAAAACGCCTATGCTGTAATTACCCAATTGTTTGGCGTTGTTGGTGCCAAAAATGCCCAACAGCAAAGAGCCATTATCAAAGAGCTTGAGATAGAATACGAAACCTTAGAGAAGGAAAAAGAGATTATCGAACTTGAGGAAGGAAAATTAAAACGCGAAGCAGAATTAAAACGTCAAAAAACAATCAAGAATGCCTTTTTAATTGGGTTTCTCATTATCCTTATTCCCATTATGGCATTGCTTTATGTCTATTATCAAAAGATACAGGCACAGAGCGAATTGACTAAAAAACAGGAAGAAATCAACCAACAAAAAGTTGCGGCTTTGGTTCAGGAACAAGAATTAAATTTAATCAAAGCCGCTATTGAAGGTCAAGACGAAGAACGCAAGCGCATTGCACAGGAATTGCACGATAGCATAGGCGGAAATCTCGCGGGAATAAAACTGCAGTTCGCTAGTATGGAAGGTGATTCCGAAAAATTGAAAACCCTAACTGGGCAAATCGACGAAACCTATCAATTAGTTCGTGATATTTCGCATACCTTAATTCCAAAAAAATTCAAACAAAATGCCTTTACAGCATTGATTAGAGAATATGTAAAATCTATTTCAAATACTGGAGAATTGCAAATTGGTTTTCATCCCCACCCCGAAAAGAAAATCAATGCAATTGATGAAAAACTTCAAATGGAAATCTATAAGATTATTCAAGAATTGATCACCAATACACTAAAACATGCTAGCGCGACCTCCGTAGATATTCACCTCGGTGTAATTGACAATACGCTTTCACTTTTATTCGAAGACGATGGCAAAGGTTTCAACACCGCCAATATTATGGATGGTATAGGCTTTCAGAATATAAAAAATAGAATATCTGAATTAAACGGATCTTTTCATATCGATTCCGTTTTAGAACGTGGAACTGTGGTTTCGTTAGAAATCACGCTAAAAAATACAGCATCATGAATTACAATCTAATCATTGCCGACGACCATAAAATGTTCATTGATGGATTGCAGAGCATTTTAAAAGAAGCTCCTGAATTTACCATCGCAACGACCTTTAAAAACGGAGCTCAGGTCGTTAAATATTTAGATATCAATGGCGTAAAAGACCTGCATCTTTTAATTACGGATCTGACCATGCCAGAAGTAGATGGTATTGAATTGAACAGCATTATTAAAGAAAAATATCCTTCCTTAAAAACGTTGGTGGTGAGTATGCATATTGATGGGGGTATGATTGACACACTTATTCGAAACAATGTAGATGGCTATGTTCCAAAGAACGCAGAGAAGGATGAACTTTTAGAGGCCATTAGAACCATCGTAGCGGGTGAGAAATATTTCTCAAATGAAGTGAAACGCGCCTATACTGATGCCATGTTTGAGAACAAAAAGGCAGAAGAGATATCTTTGACGCAACGCGAAAAAGAAGTGCTCAAACTTATAGCCGAGGAGAACACTACCCAAGAAATAGCCGATACGCTTTTTTTAAGCAAACACACCATAGAAAGTTACCGCAAAAACCTCATCTCAAAACTACAAGTAAAGAACTTAGCGGGGCTTACCAAACATGCCATAAAAATGGGGTTGCTAGATTCTTGACAAGCTACTTTTCTTTGGAGAAACCTGTGTTTTGAGACGCTAGCACCTTTTTCAACTTGCAGCAAACACGTATCTCTTGTGTAGCAAGTTTTCGGTGCACGTGGGCTGTAAGTCTGACAAGAACTTCTCGTCAAACTTAAGTTAGTATGTGCACTATTTCACAATTGGCTTTGACACCATAGGAGGTTTCCTTATCTTAAACAAAATAGAAAAAGTGATTCCTAAATTGCTTTCCCATTTTGTGATTCTAAAAAATCAGATACCTACAATGCTATTCCAAAAGGCGTTTATTCATAGTGTTGAGGAGACCAGGAATACGGAAACAGTGCTTAGAAAAAAGACATGAAAACCCAATTCGATCTGAACTAGTAGACAAGTAAGCATGCTTGCAAGACTTAGTAGTTACCTATTTGACGAGATCAAGCTAAAAAGTTCCTCCTACAGCAGGTATTGTTCAAGTTGCAAAGTAAGCTTTAAAAAATAGGAAGTACAGCTCCCTTTTAATAATTATATGAATCTTAAAAACAAAACCCATGTCAGAGCAACTACAAAAAATGACGGAACATCAATGTTCAAATGCCCCTGCAAAATATGATGACCTTAATGTACTCTTCCTCAATTGTACCTTAAATAGAACTCCAGTCTTGTCACATACAGAAGGGCTAATTGCAGTAGCGCAAAGGGTATTTGAAGCAAATGGTGCTTCTACCAAGGTAATTCGTCCGGTAGACTATGAAATTCCTGCAGGCTTAGGCCTAGATATGTCTCAGACTGCAGAATGGGAAAAGGATGATTGGCCAAAGCTACAAAAGGAAGTAGATGCTTGTGATATTCTAGTGCTTTGTACCTCGGTATGGTTGGGAGAAAAATCTTCAGTCTGTAACCGTGTATTGGAACGCATGTATGGTTATACCCATCAATTCAATGCGAAAGGTCAATATAGAGACTATGGCAAAGTAGGCGCCACCCTAATTACAGGAAACGAAGATGGAGTAAAACACTGTGCCATGAATATTCTATTCTCACTTTCCCATATCGGATATACAGTACCTCCTCAGGCCGATGCAGGGTGGATGGGAGAAGCCGGACCCGGACCTTCATATATGGATGAAGGATCAGGTGGACAAGAAAACGATTTTACCAACCGAAATACCACTTTTCTAGTTTGGAACTGTCTGCACTTGGCACGAATGCTAAAAGATAATGGAGGTATCCCCGCACATGGAAATCAACCTGATGAATGGAAAGCTGGTTGTCGCGCAGGGTTTGACAGCCCAGAGCATAAACGATAGAGCATGGAAAAAATGATGCACTTGGCAGCGCAATATTTGGCTGCCGCCGGAATTAGTTTTGTCGAAAAAGAAGCAGATGATAGTCATACAAATCTGGCGTTTTCAGCCGAAAGTCGAAGTCTAGAAACACGCCCTCTCGCCGATTCAGGCGATGTGCTATCGCTAAATTATACTAATTTTTCCTTAGAGTGGACTGGCAAACATACTAAAACCACCTTTGCATTGGATGGTCAAACACATAGCAATGTTTTGGTCTGGATTGAACAGCAGCTTACCACTTCTAAAATCGGTAAGCCCTACATATATCAATTTCATTACGATCTACCCCATAAAATTACTCCCAGTTTTAGATTTCAGGCGAACCCCAAAAAACTTCAAAAATTGATGGAGTTACGTATATTGGCCGATACGGTTATAGAATCCTTTTTAGAAGATCATCAACTATCTTCCGCTATTAGAATATGGCCACACCATTTTGATACAGGTGCTTTAATAAATCTGGGAGGTAAAATCGACCATACGGCAGGGTTCGGACTTGCTACACCAGATACAATGGTAGATGACCATTATTTTTATTTCAGCGGTTATCACGCCCATAATGCCCTTGATACGGTAAATTTCAACCAATTGACTAATGGCAAATGGCACAGCAACGGATTCAAAGGAGCCGTATTGCGCGCAACGGGGGTAGATAAACAAACCGCCACTACATTTTTTACCGAAGCCTTAAATGCTTATATGACTTAAACAGCACTTTTCCTTTTCAGTTTTCATACCCCTGAAAACAGGGACTCTATTTTCACCAATTCAGGCGTACTCACACCCCACCCTTTATTTCATCTTTGTAGTATAAATCTGCAACACCTACAATTATGAAATTCAAAGCATTTATCCTTAGCATCGGCACGCTTATTATGGCGTGCAATAACGAAGTAAAAGCAACAAAAACCAACCTACAGGTATCTACTTTAAAGTCAGATGTCTTATTGCAGAGCACTGCCTTCAAGCCTTTTTCACGCATTAATAAAAAAGACTTTGTATACCTGAGTCTTTCGGGAAAAACAATCTTAGAAAGCGTGGCAACTTTTAAAGTCACCAACGAAAAAGGTGAAGAATTGCACTGTGAAACCTTCACTGCCAAAGAATTGATTCAACCGGAATATAAAACCGCAAACTCTTCCTTAAAAGAAACACATATACGCGAAGTTGTTGCGGGCTTTTTTGTGGATGATCTTGACTTTCAAAAGGTAAAAGACCATACAATTGCTGGGCTTTAATATCAAATCTTGCTAATCTGTTACTAACCCAAACACGATATCATGATCTTAATTGGAACGAAATCTACCCATCTGACATCGGTAAAGGCATCGAATAGATATTGTGCTGCTTGCCAGAAGTATGAGACTCTAATTTTAAATGTTTTTAGAATACAAATACATCTATTCGGCATTCCCATATTTCCGATAGCGAAAACAGGAAATGCATTCTGCCAAGATTGCAAACAAGTTCTTCAAGAGGAAGCTATGTCTGAACTCATTCTACACGACTATCTCCTTATTAAAAATAACACAAAGGGGCCTACATGGCAGCTTTCGGTCGGACTTTTATTCCTTGGAGTAGCCATCGCCCTATCACTAATAAATACAAGTACGAACCAGACTGAATTGGAATATTTGGCATCGCCGATACAAGGTGATGTCTACGAATACCTAATTGATGACGCTCAATACTCTACTATGAAAATAATTGCGGTTAGCGCTGACAGCTTTTACATAGCATTGAACAAACATAACATTAACGATATTTCGCGAATCGATTGGATTGACAAGGACGAGAATTATCAAAAAAACACAATAGCCTTTGAACGGCAAAAAATAAATGACATGTACAATTCTGGTAAGATTCTAGAGATTAAACGCAAGGCACAAAAAGTAAGTGATACCTTGTAAAACACATGATAATATGCAAGAAAAAAGGTTTTGCCTAGGCAAAACCTTTTTTTGTGACCGCGGAGGGATTCAAACCCCCAACCCTCAGAGCCGAAATCTGATGCGCTATTCAGTTGCGCCACGCGGCCATTATTTCTGGTATTAAGTCATCAAAGCTAATAAACTCTGAACCGCTAAGCTAACTTACTTTTTACTATTGTTGAGATGGTTTTTCCATCTGCTTGTCCAGCTAATTTTTTGGAAACGATTCCCATTACTTTTCCCATATCCTTCATGCCATCAGCACCAACCGCAGCTATTGTTTCAACTACAATTTTTTCAATCTCGTCTTCAGCCATTTGTTCGGGTAAGAACTGCTCAATAACAGCAACTTGGGCTAATTCTGGATCAGCTAAATCCTGTCTGCCTTGATCAATAAAAATAGCGGCACTGTCTTTACGTTGTTTAACCAACTTCTGAACTAATTGAATCTCTGCCTGTTCGCTTAGTTCACCATATGCACCTGATTCAGTCTGCGCTAACAACAAAGCCGATTTAATGGCGCGCAACGATTCTAAAGCAACCTTATCTTTAGCTTTCATAGCTGCTTTCATCTTTTCCATTACTTGTTGTTGTAAGCTCATGACGTTACCTTTTTTTTGGATTGCGAAGATAAAAAATAAACCCGAAAGTAAAACTTACTTCCGGGTTTAAGTAGTGTGTAATTATTGAGTTAGTCTACATTGTCATGTAGGAAAGAGTTATTCGAACGCAATTGAATCTCGTCATTACTATCTTCACTCAAGGTTGTTCTAGAAATCTTTTTTTCCGCAGGAGAATTATCTAGATCAACACCCTGACGTTTGTAAGCAGGTTCTTTTTCAATTTCATCAATATTGCTTAAACTATTCTGAAACTTATAATTGAAATCTTTCAACTTTCTTCTTCTTTCGTCAGCTCGTTCTTTGAGTAGTTCCTCCAATGGGGTTTCCATGGGGTCGATTTCTTTTATGGTCGCACTTGCATTTTCAGCAACGGTTCTTTTTTCAAAAACCAATTCGTCTTCAACAATCTTTGGTTCGAACTCTTCAGCCTTTGATTTTGCTCCGGTCAACTGATTTTCCAACTCCATATAATCGTCCAGGCTATAACGTGTCTCTCCTTCTTTATTATACTCGAGAACGGGAATTACTTCGATATGATCATTTACATCCATCTCACTAAGATCTTCATCGAGATCGAATGTGATAATATTTTCCTTTTCTTCTTCATTCTCGTCGGAAGTCACCAATGGTAATTCAAAACTCATAGCAAATTGATCTTCCTCTACTTCTAGACCAGAAACGACCTCAGGGTCAACCACATCAATATCGCGGATATTGCTTTTTGAATCGACAATAATAAAATCATCTTCCGAAACATTTTCAGCGACCACTTCTTCGTAAAAAACATTAAAATTACGAATGTAGTTTGTAGTCGGAATCAAATCGAAATCGTCGAAGTCATCGGTTAAGGTGTGTTTTAAAACGGGTTCATGTATCGGTTCTTCCTCTTCAATCAGTTGATGAACAATATTTTTTGGTGTCAAATTTTGAACCGCTTTTTGTCCCTCTTCTAAGGTGTGAATTATTTTCTTAGCCTCGCTATTTACAATATCATCTTGTTGATCAACATCAAACCCGGTTGCTATAACGGTTACCGCGATAGACTCGCCTAGGTCCTCATCTTCACCAACACCCATAATAATATTAGCACCATGACCCGCTTCCGTTTGAATATGATCATTGATTTCACCAATCTCATCGATAGTTATTTCTTGAGAACCAGAGACGATTAGTAAAAGCACATTCTTGGCACCTGTAATTTTATTGTCATTCAATAGCGGAGAATCCAATGCTTTCATAATGGCTTCATTTGCTCTTGAAGAACCGGTAGCAATTGCAGAACCCATAATAGCCGTACCACTATTTGAAAGCACGGTTTTGGCATCGCGTAAATCGATGTTTTGCGTGTAGTGATGTGTTATAACCTCGGCGATTCCTCGGGCGGCGGTTGCTAAAACTTCATCAGCTTTTGAGAAACCAGCTTTAAAACCAAGGTTACCATATACTTCTCTAAGCTTATTATTATTAATTACAATCAAAGAATCCACATTGTTTCGAAGTCTTTCGATACCCAACTGAGCCTGTTGGCATCGCATTTTTCCCTCAAATTGAAATGGCATAGTAACAATACCCACAGTCAAGATATCCATTTCTTTGGCCATTTTAGCTATAACGGGAGCAGCACCAGTACCTGTTCCCCCACCCATTCCGGCAGTAATGAATACCATTTTCGTAGTAACATCCAACATTCCTTTGATCTCTTCTGTACTTTCTATAGCGGCCTGTTCGCCCACTTCAGGGTTGGCGCCAGCACCTAATCCTTCTGTTAAGGAAACCCCCAACTGAATTTTGTTAGGTACAGAGCTATTTGTTAGCGCCTGAGAATCGGTATTCAAGATTACAAAATCAACACCATTAATGCCTGCTTGAAACATGTGATTAATGGCATTGCTACCACCACCACCTACTCCGATAACCTTAATTACGTTGCTTTGATTTTTGGGCAAATCGAAAGCTATTCCTTCAAATTCCGTGTTGTTGCTCATACTATTTATATTACTGGTTAATGGATAAATTCTTTTATTATTGGGGTCTCTATTCTGCATTGTCTAAAAAGTCCTTCAACTTGTCAGACCATTTATCAAACACTGATTTACGTTCCTTTTTTACTTTGGTAGCGGTTTGTGAGTCACCATCATGACCTGCTAAAACCGCTTCTTCTTGGGCAAACTCCATGTCATCCTCAGCCGTTGGCTCTTTGCCTTCATTTCCTATAGCGTTCATCAAAAGACCAACCGCAGTTGCATAAAGCGGACTTGCAACCGCCTCGTCGGAATCTCCGGCCAAATGCTCGTTTGGATAACCGATACGGGTATCCATCCCAGTGATGTATTCTACTAATTGCTTCAAGTGCTTTAACTGGCTTCCACCGCCTGTGAGTACGATACCTGCAATTAATTTCTTCTTCTGCTCTTCGTGACCGTAATTTTTTATCTCAACATATACCTGCTCGACTATCTCTACCACTCGTGCATGTATGATTTTTGAAAGGTTTTTAAGGGTGATTTCCTTGGGCTCTCTACCTCTTAAACCTGGTATGGAGACAATCTCATTGTCTTTGTTTTCTCCGGGCCATGCAGAACCAAACTTCATTTTTAAAAGTTCAGCTTGCTTTTCAATAATAGAGCACCCCTCTTTTATGTCTTCAGTAATTACACCTCCACCAAATGGAATAACTGCCGTATGTCTAATGATACCGTCTTTGAAAATTGCCAAATCAGTGGTACCGCCACCTATGTCAATCAATGCCACACCAGCTTCCTTTTCTTCTTGGCTTAATACCGCCTCTGAGGAGGCCAAAGGTTCCAAAGTGATATTACCCAAATCTAAACCGGCACTTTTAATACATCTTGCTACGTTTTTAATAGAGGAGACTTGCCCAACAACCACATGGAAATTGGCTTCTAATCTGCCACCATACATTCCTATCGGTTGCTTGATCTCGGCCTGTCCGTCAACTTTATACTCTTGAGGTAACACATGTATTATTTCTTCCCCAGGAAGCATAACCAGCTTGTACACTTGATTACACAGTTTGTCGAGATCATCTTCATTAATCACTTCTTCCGAATCAGCCCGAGTGATATAATCACTGTGGTGCAAGCTTCTGATATGTTGCCCTGCAATACCAACCACGACAGAACCAATCTTAAGGCCTGAATTAACTTCGGCTTCTTCAACAGCCTGTTGAATAGACTTGATCGTCTGAGTGATATTGTTTACCACACCCCGATGAACGCCAAGGCTTTTAGACTTACCAATACCCAAAACCTCAATTTTACCATACTCATTTTCCTTTCCAATGATGGCTACGATTTTGGTTGTTCCTATATCAAGACCGACTGAATATTTTTCTTGTTCCATTTGATTGATTTATATTTTAGTGCACACTACTTGGTTGTTGAATTCTAAGCTTACGACATTGTAATTGTCTAAGGTTTTATCTCTGTTCGCTTTGGTGTAAAAAGCTTTGAAATTGTTGAACTTTTCTTCCAAACCATCAACTCCTCCCAAATGCACCGTAAACTGCTCCAATCGAAAACGCAATTCGTATTTATCGACATCCGCAACGTGAATACCAATCACATTTTTTCTAAGGAATTGATCCGCATTGATATACTTCAAAATTTCATAGACATCCTCTAAACTTTTGCCAGTAACTTTACCTGTTATTATGGGCACTCTCGCCGAATGAGTCATAGACAAAGGCATGCGTTTACCCTCTTCGTCCAAATAAAATTTGCTTTCTCCTTCTATTCGTCCGATAGGCTTACGCTGCACAATTCTTGCTTCAAGTTCACCATTTATTGTCAGATAAACTTGGGCATTTTTGACCATTTTATTGGTCTCAATGATTTTTTCGATCTTATTCAAAACTAATTTTTCTTTGGGCACATTTTTAAAGCTCCCGTAATTTTGTATTAACAATTTATTAACCATAGCTTCCGTTATGTAAAGGTTCTGATCCCCAACGAATTCAATGTTCAATCCGTCGATTTTCTTCACATTACTTCTATGATTCGAAAATGCATAAAGCCCAGTAACTATAGCTAACAAGGCGATTACCTTTATATAATTCCAATTAATTCGCATACGCTAGTTCTCTTTTTATTTTTGGCACTTCTAATCCTATATCGCCCGCACCCATAGTGACCAGAACTTCAGGTCTTTGCCTATTAATTTCGGCTATTAATTCCGTTTTTTGCACTACTTTTTTCTTCGGATTTTCTATTTTTTCCAAGAGCCAGGCCGATGTAATGCCCGCTATGGGCAATTCTCTAGCCGGATAGATATCTAGTAACAGCACAGCATCGAATTTGGACAAGCTTTTTGCAAAATCGTCTGCAAAATCTTTTGTTCTAGAAAACAGATGAGGCTGAAAAATAGCGACCACCTTTTTATTTGGATGCATTTCAGAAATCGCATCATAAACGGCGTTAATTTCAGTTGGGTGATGCGCATAATCATCGATAAAAACAAAATCATCATTTTTGATTTTGTATGAAAATCTGCGTTGCACTCCTTTAAAAGTTTCAAGTGCTTTGGCTAGGCGGTGTACCGAGGAATTTGATTCCACCGCCATTGCAAAAGCTACCAAACCATTCAGCAAATTATGCCTTCCGGGCTTGTTGAATCGTACTCCTGATAGGGTAGCTTCAGGAGTGTTCAAATCAAATATGTAGGTGCCATGTTCAATCGTTAAATTTGTAATACAATAGTCCGAATCATCTTCAATTCCATAGGTGATTCCTTCTAAAGGCAACCCATTTCGGACGAACAACTTTCCACCAGGTTTTAGTCGATCTGCAAAATCTTTAAACGATTTTTGCAATTCATCGCTGCTGCCATAGATATCTAAATGATCTGCATCCATAGAAGTAATACAGGCAACATTGGGTGATAATCTCAAAAAGGATCGGTCAAACTCATCTGCCTCTACCACAGAAAAGGCTGTTCCCTCCAAGACAAAATTGCTATTAAAATCTTCTGAAATACCCCCTAGAAAAGCCGTCAAAGGCGTACCCGTCTCCTTGAGCAAGTGCGCTAAAATGCTTGAAGTAGTCGTCTTGCCGTGGGTGCCTGCAACGGCAAAACAAAAGGTATCTTTCGTAATTAAACCCAGTACTTCAGATCGCTTTTTAATACTACATCCTTTTTCTATAAAATGTTGATATTCCGAATGTGAAGTTGGCACCGCGGGTGTATAGACCACTAAAGTACTCTTCGCATCAAAATACTCAGAAGCAATCAAGGCTACATTATCTTCATAGTGAATATCAATGCCCAGTTTAGCGAGGTCTTTCGTTAGTGGAGTTATTGTTTTATCATATCCCGCTACATTTTTCTTTATAAACTTGAAATACCGTGCCAAGGCCGACATACCAATACCCCCGATACCGATGAAGTAGACATTATGTATGTTTTTCAAATTCATTTTACGATCTTCTTGTTCAGCATTTTAAGTTAGAAGCCACCTCCCTTGGGGAGAGGAAGGTGCCCTAACTCGTGGCTAATTCAATAATTTTTCTATTTCGTCAACTATATGTTCTGTAGCCTTTGGCAAAGCCATTCTTTTAAAATTTGTGCACAACTCTTGTTGTTTACTTTCGGATTCGAACAATTCGACAAAAGCTGTTTCAAAATTGGCATCTAAGTCTTTTTCCCGTATCATCACGGCCGCATTTTCATCGACTAATGCCTGCGCATTTTTAGTTTGATGATCCTCCGCTACCGTTGGAGAAGGAATAAAAATGGTAGGCTTACCCACGATACTCAATTCAGATACCGAACCTGCTCCAGCTCTAGATATTATAATATCAGCCGCGGCATAGGCAAAATCCATACGGTGCACAAAATCCTCGACCTTGACCATATCAGACTTATATTTTTTATACTCCTCATAGTATAATTTACCACATTGCCAAATAACCTGAATGTCATACTTCTTGAAAAAAGGCAGCTTTTCTTCTATCAACCGGTTGATTCTCCTTGCACCCAAACTGCCACCTAAAATCAACACCGTCGGCGTTCTGAGATTGAGTCTAAAAAACCCTAAGGCTTGGGCCTTATCTGTGTTTATTTCCGATAGATTGCCCCTAACCGGATTGCCCGTTTTTATGACCTTATCTGCAGGAAAGAACTTTTCCATTCCATCATAGGCCACACATATTTTTGCCACTTTATTCTTCAATAGTTTATTGGTGACCCCTGCATATGAATTTTGCTCTTGTAATACACAAGGAATGCCCCTACCGGAGGCCACGCGTAATACAGGGCCACTAGCAAAACCTCCCGTACCAATTACAACATCAGGTTTAAACTCTGCAATGATTTTACCAGCTCTTCTCAAACTTTTAAATACTTTAAAAGGGAAAGACAAATTTTTAAAGGTCAACTTGCGCTGAAACCCAGAAATTTGCAATCCAATAATCTCGTATCCCGCCAAGGGCACTTTTTCCATCTCCATTCTATCCTCAGCGCCTACAAAAAGGAAGTCCGCATTTGGATGCCTTTTTTTTAATTCATTTGCTATCGCAATGGCGGGATAAATATGTCCGCCTGTACCACCTCCAGATAGAATAAACCTATAATTGCCCACTTAGTATTTCTAAAGGATTGGTTTCGTCGATATTCAAATTCGCCTTATTCTTTTTGTGTTTCTTATTACTTACGCTCAATACTATTCCAATGGCCAAACATGTCATCCAAGCAGAGGTTCCACCACTACTAATTAAGGGTAAATTCTGTCCTGTAACCGGAAACAGTTCCACCGCCACCGCCATATTTATCAAAGCTTGAAATATTATTGGTAGCCCTACGGCCAGTGCCAATAAGGTTCCAAAGGTGGTAGGGCTTCCATTCGCTATTACCACTATACGAAATAACAAGAACAAGAAAAACAACATAAGTACTACGCCACCAACCAGGCCATATTCTTCAACAATGATCGCGTAAATAAAATCAGATGAGCTCTGAGGTAGAAAATTCTTCTGAACGCTTTTACCCGCTCCACGGCCAAACGAACCACCCGTAGCTATAGCAATTTTTGCCTTTTCGATTTGATAATCCGCTTCGGTATCCTCTCCATTAATAAAATTCTGATATCTATTCTCCCAGGTATCAACGCGATTAGCAAAGGCATCGGGAAAGGCTTTTGCAACCAGAATAAAAAATGTCAGTGCCAGGAGCCCCGACCCAACAATTCCCAATAGATACTTTATCGGATATCCTCCAATAAAACAAAGCACTAAGACCATTGTAAATATGATTCCTGCCGTGGAGAAATTAGCTGGCAATATTAACCCAACAACTGTAAAAACGGGGATCCATAACGGCACTATGCTGTCTTTAAAAGTGATCACCTCATCCTTGATTTTGGTCAGGTAACGAGCTACATAAATCATCAAAACGACTGCAGCCAAAGTAGAGGTCTGAAACTTTACGAACGGTAGGCGAATCCATCGGCTGGCGTTTGTTCCATCCACCGAGCTTCCTTGAAATAAAGTAATTACCAACAATACAACTACAATCGGCATTGCAATCAGTGATAAACCTTTGAAAAAATGCGTCGGAATTCTGTGGATACCATATATGATTCCAAAACCAAAAATTAAAAAAACGGCATGTCTGACCAAATGACCTATAGGCGTTCCATTACCCACCACATAAACCAAATTGCTACTAGCACTATAAACGGGCAAAAAAGAGAATAAGCCCAATAGCGCTACAACCGCCCAAAGTGCTTTATCACCATTTATATGTTTAAATAATGCCAACATTGTTATAAATTTTTAATCGCATCTTTAAATTGATTTCCCCGATCCTCATAATTCTCAAAAAGGTCGAAACTAGCACAAGCAGGTGAAAGCAAAACGGTATCACCTCGCTCAGCAATTTTATAAGCGACCTTAATGGCTTCCTCCATCGCAAAAGTTTCCACCATAAGGTCTACAACCTTGCCGAACGCATCCTTTATTTTTGAATTATCTAATCCAAGACAAATAATTGCCTTCACTTTTTCACGAACCAAGGGCATTAACTCTTTATAGTCATTGCCTTTGTCAATACCTCCTACAATCCAAACCGTCGGTGTGCTCATACTATCTAAGGCATAATAGGTAGCATTGACATTGGTTGCCTTTGAGTCGTTTATATACTGCACATGGCCAATTTTTAACACCTTCTCTAAGCGATGCGGGGCCCCTTGAAAATTCACTATGCTCTCTCGTATGGTTTCCTTTCGAATACTCACGAGCTTCGCCGCAGTAGCTGCTGCCATCGTATTCTTAAGATTGTGTTTTCCTTCAAGCGCTAAGTTGTCAGTGGTCATATGAATTGTATCGTTTTCTGTTGTTATTGTTATCTTCTTATTTTTGAGATAGGCCCCTTCTATCAATTCTCTTTTAATAGAAAAAGGCATCAAATTAGAGGTTACAGGATGATCTTTTAACCAGTCTTTTATCACTTCATCGTCGGCATCATAAATCAGATAATCCGTCTTGGTCTGATTCATAGCAATACGGAATTTAGAAGCGATATAGTTTTCAAATTGATACCCATATCGATCTAGGTGGTCGGGTGTGATGTTCGTTAGGATAGCGATGTGCGGTTTGAAATCTACAATGCCATCTAACTGAAAACTGCTAATTTCCAATACGTAGAAATCAAAGTCGTTTTCTGCGACCATTTTCGCATAGCTATCACCAATGTTTCCAGCCATGCCCACATGCAAACCAGCTTGTTCACAAATGTGGTTGGTCAACATAGTTGTTGTGGTTTTACCGTTACTTCCAGTAATTCCAATGATAATGGCATCGGTATACTGTGATGCAAATTCAATTTCGGAAATCACGGGAATCCCACTTTTTACTAGTTGTATCACCAAAGGCACAGTATCAGGAATACCTGGACTTTTCATCACTATATCAGCATTTAGAATTTTGCTTTCCGTATGGCTTTCATCCTCCCAATCTATCTCAAAATGTTCAAGAACTTTTTTATACTTTTTTTTAATCTTCCCTTTATCCGATACGAAAACTTCGTATCCTTTCTTTTTGCCTAGAATAGCTGTTCCAACGCCGCTTTCACCTCCACCTAGCACTACCAATCGCTGCATACTAGCGGATTTTTAAGGTCACTATACTCACTACCGCCAAGAATATCCCAACAATCCAAAAACGTGTTACAATCTTACTTTCGTGATATCCTTTTTTCTGATAATGATGGTGCAAGGGTGACATTAGAAAAATACGTTTACCCTCTCCAAATTTCTTTCGTGTATACTTAAAATAGGCGACTTGCAACATCACAGAAATAGATTCCGCGAAGAAGATTCCGCAAAGCAATGGAATCAATAATTCTTTCCTTAATATTATGGCCAAGACGGCTATGATACCTCCGATAGTTAAACTTCCGGTGTCGCCCATAAACACTTGTGCCGGAAAGGTATTGTACCATAAAAATCCGACCAAGGCTCCCACAAAGGCCGAAATAAAAACCAAAATTTCCGCCGATTCAGGTATAAACATAATGTCTAGGTATTCGGAGAAGAAAATATTACCCGAAACCAAGGCAAACACCCCGAGTGTAAAAACAATGATCGCTGAACTTCCCGCTGCCAGCCCGTCAATACCATCGGTAAGATTTGCCCCATTAGAGACTCCTGCTACAATCAAAATAATTATTGGAATAAAAATTAACCATGCATACTGCTTAGCACCTTCTCCAGCCCAAGCGATGATATCACCGTAATCAAACTCGTTGTTTTTGAAGAAGGGAACGGTGGTCATTGTAGACTTTATTTCCTCTCCCCGCACTTCTTCAACTGTAAATTGTTCGGTGATAATTGTCTTACTATGCTCTCGCATGGTTACTTCAGGATGAAAATAAAGCGTGGCTCCTACAATTAGCCCTAGGCCGACCTGACCTAAAATCTTAAACCTTCCTTTGAGACCCTCCTTATTTTTACGGAATACTTTTATATAGTCATCTGCAAAGCCTATAATACCCATCCAAACCGTAGCACCAATCAGCAGAATGATGTAAATATTTTCAAGTTTGGTAAAAAGCAACACCGGAATCATCGTAGAAAGAATGATAATCAAACCACCCATGGTCGGTGTACCAGCTTTTTGTTTCTGACCTTCAAGTCCGAGATCACGAACGGTTTCACCAATTTGTTTTTTTCTTAAAAAGAGAATAATACGCTTACCATAGACCGTAGCAATAATCAGAGAGAACAAGATTGCCATAGCTGCACGAAAGGTTGTGAACTGGAACAAACTGGCACCAGGCACCTGGTACTGTTTCTCTAAATATTCAAATAGGTAGTATAGCATTATTCTTTTGGCTTTGTTTCCCTTCTTCTTCGGTCAGGGTGACATTTTTTTCTTCTTCCTCTAAGCTTTATTCTGTGTTTTATTTATTCAGACTCTTTAAAAAATCCTTTACCATTTTAAAATCATCAAAATCAATTCGCTTGCCGTTAGTTTCTTGATAAGTCTCATGGCCCTTACCAGCCACTAGAATAATATCATGGGCCGAAGCCAACTGACATGCCGTTTTAATTGCCTGTTTTCTATTCTCTATGGATACTATTTTTTTTACATTTTGCGGCTCTACACCATCTTCCATCTCCTCAATTATAGTCGTTGGTGATTCAGTTCGTGGGTTATCGGAGGTAAAAATGGCCTTGTTACTCATTTCCGATGCGATATGACCCATAACCGGGCGCTTAGATCTGTCTCTATCGCCACCACACCCCACAACGGTGATGACGTTTTCATTTCCAGTTCTCAACGTGTTTATAGTTTCAAGCACGTTTTTTAGCGCGTCCGGTGTATGGGCATAATCGACTATAGCTGTAATCTTTTCTTTTGAAATAAAATATTGGAATCGCCCATCAACGTTTTCCAATTCACTTAATAATCTTAAAATCTCCAGTTTTTCTAATCCTAATAAATCTGCGACGGCATAAATAGCCAACATATTATAGGCATTGAAATGACCTATTAGCTTCGACCATAGCTCGTTGTCATCAATTTTCAACAATTGACCATCCAACTGATTCTCAAGAATTTGAGCACGGTAATCGGCATAGTTTTTTAAGGCGTAGGTTTTCTTTCTTGCCACAGTGTTTTGCAACATGACCAAGCCATTCTTGTCGTCGATATTCGTAAGGGCAAAAGCCTTTTTCGACAGCTTATCAAACAATATTTTTTTAGTATCCCGGTACTCCGCAAAGGTTTTATGGTAATCTAAATGATCGTGAGAAAGATTCGTAAAAACCGCACCTTCAAAAACCAGTCCTTCTGTTCTCTTTTGGTGAATACCGTGAGAACTAACCTCCATAAAGCAAAACTCCACACCTGCTTCGTTCATTAAGTTTAAATGTCTATTTATGACCAAAGGATCTGGCGTTGTATGACGTGTAGTGTATTCTTTGTCATCAACCATAATCTTGATGGTAGAAAGCAATCCAACCTTATAACCTGCCTTTTTAAACAACTGATACAACAAACTACTAACGGTTGTTTTTCCGTTGGTACCAGTGGTACCAATAAGTTTTAAATTTTTTGACGGGTTACCATAAAAGTTAGAAGCCATAAGTGCCAAAGCCTGATGCGAATCGTGAACTTCGACATAGGTGATTTCGTTGACTAACTGCTCAGGGAGCTCCTCGCATATAATTGCTTTCGCCCCAGAGTTAATTGCCTTTTCAATGAATTTGTGTCCGTCTGTAATAGTACCCCGCACAGCAATAAAGACATCATCCATCTTGACCTTTCTAGAGTCAAAATGAATTTCGTTGACCATAACATTTGTCGAGCCGCTAACGGCACGAAGGCCTACTGCATATAATATGTCTTTTAACAATTTCACTTCTATTTTCCCTGCTTCTTAAATTTCAATTGTAAGCTCAACTACTTGAAGTTTTAATTCTGCATTTTATCATTTCAGTTTTACGATAATTCAAGTACTATTTTTTGCGCTTTTTTAATGTCAGTTCCCTGAGCAACAGACTGTTTCTTGACCTTTCCATTGCCCTTAATTTCAACTTGAAGACCAAGGTTTTCCAATATAGAAACCGCATCCATTCCACTCATCCCCTTGACATTAGGCACTTTATTATATTTTTTCTGGGCTTCAGCATAATATTTCTGATAGGCCTGTTCAAGATTTTCGTATTCTGCCTGGAACATATCAACCTCGTCAACCATTGGAGATGTAGCGTATATTTTCTGAGCTATCGATTTAAAAACCGGACCTGAAACATCAGCTCCATAATAACCTACACTTTTGTCTGGTTCATGAATCACAACAATACATGAATATTTAGGGTCATCAGCAGGAAAGTATCCGGCGAAGGTGGAGATATAACCAAACTTATCACTGCTCTTATCTCGATAGTTTTTCTGCGCCGTACCTGTTTTTCCAGCCATAGAAAAGTTAGGAGAATACATTCGATGCCCAGTGCCATGTTTTTTCTCAACTACATTTTTCAGCATTTGCTGTACGTGTTTTGCGGTTTCTCGAGAACAAACTGCAGGATTGATAACTTCCTTTTCAAACTTTTGAATAGTCTTGTTCCATTCCTTGACTTCCTTAATCATTCGCGGTTTTATCATAATGCCATCGTTAGCGATAGCATTGTAAAATGTCAAGGTTTGCAGGGGAGTCATTGAAACTTCGTAGCCGTGAGACATCCATGCCAATGAAATTCCTGACCACCCTTTATCACCTGGGTATCGAATGACTGGAGTACCTTCTCCTTTTATAGGAAGCCCCAATTCTTGATGCAGGTTCATGCTCATCAATCGATTCACGAAGCGCGATGGTTTCTCTTTATACCCGTTGTGAATCATTTTGGCAAAAGCCGTATTCGAAGAAACCTCGAAAGCCTTTGCCGCCGAGATTTTACCATAGCCTCCGTGTTTAGAATCACGAACTGTACGATCATAAATTCTCCAACGCCCCTTTTCCGTATCCAAAACCGAACTAGTATCAATAACTTTGTCTTCTAAGGCAGCAACCATGCTCATCAACTTAAAAGTAGAACCCGGTTCATGTGACTCTCCAATTGCATAGTTTAGACGTTCGTAGTATTTTCCTTCTTTGGTGATTCCAAGATTCGAAATGGCCTTTACTTCTCCCGTTTCTCTTTCCATGACAATCACACAGCCATGATCTGCCTTGTATTTTTCCAACTGCCCCAATAGCGCATGATGTGCAATATCTTGTATGTTTATGTCAATTGTTGAAATCAAATCATAGCCGTCTTTGGGTTCAACAATATTGTCCCAACCGATGGGTTTCCATTGCCCTTTGGCTATTTTTTGTTTGAGACGCTTTCCTTCAATACCACGTAAGTATGCTCCGAAAGCTCGCTCAAGACCCACGCCGCTATAGTATCCGTTTTCATCAACATTTTCATAACCTACGCTTCGCTCTGCTATTTTTCCCAAAGGATGCTCTCGAACTGTTTTCTGTTCAACAATTAATCCGCCTTTATAAGGACCTTTATTGAACAGAGGAAACTTTTTCACTTCCATATATTCAGAATAATCCAAGTTTCTGGCAATTAGAGTGTAGCGATTCTTATTCGTTTTGGCCTTGCGTAGCAACTGCTGATAGTGCGATGCAGGCTTGCCCAGTAGTTTTGATAATGCCTCAGAAAGGGGTTTTATGTTTTCCTGAAAGTCTTCCGCCTTTACAGTTACAGCGTCAAATCTTATAGTGTAGCGTGAGACTGAGGTCGCTAACAAACTTCCATCATCGGAAATAAGATTTCCGCGATTCGGGGCGATAGTAAACATCTTTGTTGTTCGCTTTTCTGCCAAGTCACGATATTTATCTCCATGTACCATTTGGATACTCACCAACTTAAAGACCACTGCACACGAAAACAAGAAGAGGCTGCCGGCCACCAAATACAAACGGGTCAATATTTTTTTGTCACTTACTGCCACTATTTTTCTTCCTTTGCTTTTACTTTAATCTTTTTAGGTGGTGTTTCAGAGGGGTACAACTCTTTTTCTTGAAGTACCTCAGTAATTTTTGACTCCAACTTCAACTGTTGCACATCAGATCGAACATCGACAAACTCGCTATTCAGTTCTTTTACTTCTTCGTTTAATGCAGCAATTTGATGTACCTTTTTATCGGCGCTATGTGAACTTCCAATCATTACGGAGGCCAAAAAGGAAACGAATATGATAAATAGCCAGTTTTTAGGTGCATCACCACTTACCAAAAATTTTCCTTTTAAAATGTCAAGAATTCCTTTTTTTACCATCAAACTATATATTGTCTTTTCCGTCCGTTGATCTCAGTTGCGATAGCCGCAAACCTAAACTCGTTTATGTCATACAACAGCTTGTACATCAGTCAAACCCCTTTATGGGAAAATTATAATCTTTCCGCAATGCGCAACTTTGCACTTCTTGCTCTATTGTTGATTCGTATTTCTTCTTTTGAAGGAACTATTAATCCTCCCACTTTTTTAAAGGGAACATCGATATTTCCATAAAAGTCTTTTTCAGGTTCTCCTTCAAATTGACCAGCCCTTATGAACCGCTTAACCAAACGATCTTCTAAAGAGTGGTAACTGATAGCACTCAGTCTTCCGCCTTTATCCAACAAATCAGGAGTTTGCATCAAAAACTCCTCGATTACGGCAATTTCCTGATTCACTTCAATGCGAATGGCCTGATATACCTGTGCCAAAATTTTATGCTCTTTTGACTTTGGTAAAAATTGTCGCAATGCCTCTTTTAATTGTTCGGTAGTTTGAATTGGGCTTTCCTCTCTTTTCACTATAAGTGCTTTCGCCATAGCTCCTCCACTTCGCAAATCACCGTACTTAAACAGTACATTTCGCAACTCCTCAAAAGTGTAGCTGTTAACTACATCATAGGCCGAGATGCTATTTTTCTTGCTCATCCGCATATCTAAATCTGCGTCAAAGCGTGTTGAAAAACCACGTTCTGCCCTATCAAATTGATGTGATGAAACGCCAAAATCTGCTAAGATTCCATCAACTTTCCGAATGCCATAGAACTTTAAAAATTGTTTGATGTACCTAAAATTTTCGTTGATCAGCGTAAATCGGTCATCGTCAAGCCCGTTCTCCAAAGCGTCTTCATCTTGATCGAAGGCAATCAACTTGCCGCTCTTTCCCAATCGATTCAAAATTTCCCTAGAATGACCACCTCCTCCAAAAGTTACATCTACATATACACCATCCTCTTTTACCACCAGTCCGTCAACAGACTCCTTTAATAAAACCGGATTATGATACATTGTCGGAGTCATCACCATCATCTCCCATCACTTCCTCTGCCAAACTTGCAAAGTCCTCCGCCGTTTCGTCCAAAACCTTTTCATAGCTATCCTTATCCCATATCTCAACAATATTAATTGCTGAGCTTAAAACCACTTCCTTTGTAATTCCTGCAACGGCAACTAAATTTTTTGGTATCAACAGCCTTCCGGTAGCATCGATCTCAATCATTTTCACCCCAGCCGAAAAGCGTCGAATAAAATCATTGTTCTTCTTCTTAAAACGATTCTTCTTGTTCATTTTCTCCATAAGAAGATTCCACTCTGCCATCGGATATAATTCCAAACAAGGCTGAAAAACTGACCTTTTTATAACAAAACCTTCTTTTAGAACAGGTGCCATCTGATTTTTTAGGGCAACAGGCAACATTACCCTACCTTTGGTATCGGCTTTGCAGTCGTATGTTCCAATGAAATTGATCACTTAAAAGCTTGGTTTTCATTTAATAACTCAAATATATATATTTTATTACCACATTTTACCACATTTTACCACTTTCTTGCTAAAAAAGTGCTTTTTTAGATGAACTACATCTAAATGAGACGTATACCTATTGATTAGAAAAGTTGATTTTAAATCGAGTTTGTTGTATTTAAAAAGAAAACTGCTATCTTTTGCCCCGTCTAACCAACCCGGCTTATACGAAGGGAAATCGTATATTTGCCAGCAGAGCTTGAAGCACCGCTGAATGGAAGAAAAAATTATTACGGAAGGAAAATTTAAGTATGTTGAAATAGGGGAAGGCACCCCTATTATCATTTTACATGGCCTCATGGGAGGCCTAAGTAATTTTCATGGAGTAACCGAATACTTTCCTGATAAGGGGTACAAAGTTCTTATTCCAGAACTACCCATTTATGACATGCCCATGTTAAAAACCAATGTGAAGCAGTTTGCCAAATTTTTGGAAAAATTCATAGAGTTCAAAGGGCTAAAAGATGTTATTCTATTGGGAAACTCGCTAGGTGGTCATATTGGCTTATTACATACCAAGTTATATCCTGAAATGGTAAAAGCTTTGGTAATTACTGGAAGCTCAGGATTGTATGAAAGTGCTATGGGAGATGGTTATCCCAGGAGAGGAGACTATGATTTCATTAAGAAAAAGGCACAGAATGTTTTTTATGATCCAGCAGTGGCCACTAAGGAAATTGTTGATGAAGTTTTTGCCACTGTGAACGATAGAAGTAAAATTGTCAAAACTTTGGCGATTGCCAAAAGTGCAATCAGACACAATATGGCAGAAGATCTGCCAAAAATGAAAACACCAACTTGTATCATTTGGGGAGAAGACGATGGCGTTACTCCACCAGATGTTGCCGACCTTTTTCATGAATTGCTCCCTGATTCCGATTTATTTTGGATGAAAAAATGTGGGCATGCCCCAATGATGGAGCATCCGCAAGAATTCAATCAAATTCTAGACGCCTGGCTACAAAAACGCGGGTTTTTAGGAGCGCTATAAAATCGTTTTGTCTCCCTGTAATACCTTCTTATCGTGAAAATAAAATCTGCCAACTTTGTGATGAGCAATTCAGATGTTTCGAAATGTCCATCAGAACCACTACCTGAATATGCTTTTATTGGCAGGTCGAATGTCGGAAAGTCTTCATTGATCAACATGTTAATGGATCGCAAGCATTTGGCAAAAACTTCTGGAAGACCAGGAAAAACCCAACTTATCAATCACTTTAAAGTGAACGATAACTGGTTTTTAGTCGATTTGCCTGGTTATGGATATGCCCGGGTTTCGAAAAAAGACAAAAACATTTTCCAGAAATATATTACCAATTATTTTGAGCAACGAAGACAGTTGGTCTGCTCTTTTGTCTTGGTTGATATACGGCACGAACCACAAAAAGTAGATATGGAGTTTATGGAGTGGTTGGGTGAAAACGGTATTCCCTTCTGCATAATTTTTACCAAAGCTGATAAACTAAAGCCAAAAGCAATTCAAAATCAAGTGGAGAGCTATTTACAAAAAATGGTCAATGGCATATGGGAAGAAGCACCCCAGCATTTTATTACGTCATCATCTAATAGCTCAGGACGTGATGAAGTATTAAATTTTATTGAAGAAATCAATCTACAGTTTTTTAAGGAGAACGCTGTTTAATTAGCTCAATTAATACCTCAGCATTTTTCATTCCATTTAATTCTTTCGTCTTTACGAAAACCTCTAACCCATTGCGCGATACCGCCAATACAATGGGAAAAGTATATTTGTGACCAAATTTTGATGCATAGATTTTTACAAATTCATCTTTGTGCAAGAACTCCATTTCCAAGTCGGTCTCTTTTCTGAACTTCTTCCAAACGGCATTCTCAGTGAAGGCTCCATAAGTAATCTCACAAAGGCTGCAAGCATACGTATCAGGACTAAATATCTTATGAGCACCGTCCATTATCATATTTCCAATACCTGAATCGGCATTATATATAAAAATCAGTTTTTGCAATTGAGTGTCCTTCATTTTTGATCGGTAAAGCTATATATTTATAATTCGCAAAGAAATCATTTATGTGGATTAAAAAGACCTATACCCTAATTGTCGTTGCAGTGTTTTTTCAGTTGCAATGTAAGTCACAAAAAACTGATGTAGCTTACAAGTCAGAAAGCCTAAAGGTAATCTCCATTTCTGAAAATAGCTATGTACACATTTCCTATTTAAACACAAATGATTTTGGCACGGTAGCGTGCAACGGAATGATTTACCTAAAAAACAAGGAAGCTGTAATATTTGACACGCCAAGCGATCTCGCAGCTTCAGAAGAATTATTAAAATGGTTAACCGATGCTAAAAAGGTCAAGGTAAAAGCAATTGTGGTCAACCATTTTCATGTAGATTGTTTAGCAGGTTTAAATACCTTTCACCAGGCTGAAATTGCTTCCTATGCCAACACTAGAACCATAGCATTAGCTATGAAAGATAGTGTTACAGCGCCTCAAATTGGGTTTGAAATGCAAAATGAATTGAATATCGGAGGCGAACGAATCATCAACCGCCATTTCGGTGAAGCGCATACCGAAGATAATATTATAAGTTACATTCCTAGTGAAGAACTGATTTTTGGAGGCTGTATGATAAAGTCTCTAAACGCCCCCAAAGGTAATCTTGAAGACGCTAATACCGATACATGGAGTAAAACGGTACAAAATATAAAGGACAATTATCCGAACTTAAAGGTTGTTGTTCCTGGTCATGGGAAGTACGGAAGCACAGAACTATTAGATTATACTATAGAACTCTTTAAGCCCAATTGATAATGAAAAACGTGTTGAATCTTGTTTTTGCAGTACTCTTATTAATCGGATGTAGCGAAATAGTAGAAAAAAGAAAGGATGAGCTACCACCTGTGGTTGCACCCTTCTCCGATTTAGATACGCTGGCCATAAATGATTGGTGGAACCGGGGCGAAAATCCCATACTAAATTTAAAGGTTAGCAGAGATAGTGTAATTGCCTTCGGAATTTATACAGTTTCAAATCAGACTTTAAAACTATCCGCTCAACTATATCCGTTATACCCCGATGAATCACGCGAGCTTCGTTTGGAAATTGAAGAAAATGGAGCTTGGAAAGAAATCCAAAAACAAAAAATAAACGATATTGGTTGGTCTAGCTTGTTTCGCGTTGAAAATTGGAATGATACTAAAGACACCAAATACCGTATTCGTCATGGATTAAAATCGCAATTTGAAGGATTGATTCGCAAAGACCCTAAGGATAAGGAAACGATTTCTATTGCTGCGCTCTCTTGCAATTCGAATAAAGATCGTGGCATGCGTGAAAATTACGTGCGAAATATTAACCATCAAAATCCTGATTTGATATTTTTTGCCGGCGACCAATCGTACGACCATACCGAACATACAGCGGCCTGGTTAAAGTTTGGGCTACAGTTTCGCGAGACCTTTCGCAATCGCCCCGCGATCACAATTCCAGATGATCACGATATCGGACAAGGAAATCTTTGGGGTGAAAATGGCAAGTTATCGGTTACTAAAGGAAGTGCCGACGGAGGTTATCGTTATCATATCGAATATGTAAAAATGGTAGAACGTTGTCAGACTGCTCATCTTCCTGACCCCTATGATCCTACGCCAGTTGAGCGAGGTATTGGGGTGTATTATACCAACCTGCTTTTGGGCGGTGTAGATTTTGCTATTTTGGAAGACCGCAAATTCAAGTCGGGACCGGAAGGAAAGATTCCGCAACAAGGCCCGCGACCAGATCATATTCGAAATGCCGACTACGATCCAACTTCGATTGATTTACCAGAACTTACGCTATTAGGAGATCGCCAATTGGCATTTTTGGAACATTGGGGCAATGCCAACAAACAGGTCATAAAGGTGGTGCTATCGCAAACTGGTTTTTGTGGGGGTGCTCATATCCACGGGCAAAAGGCAAATCGCTTACATGCCGATTTAGACTCAAATGGTTGGCCGCAGACGGGGCGCAAGAAAGCGCTAGAACTGATTCAAAAAGCCGGTGCGGTTCATATAGCAGGAGATCAGCATTTGGCGACGGTAATCAAACAAGGCATCAATGAATTTGGCGACGGCCCTTGGGCATTTGTTGTGCCTGCTATTGTAAACGATTATTACAGCCGGTGGTGGTGGCCTGAAAATGAAAAGCCTGGGGCCAACCCCAACCTAAATACCTCATTGCCCTGGACGGGAGATTACCTCGATGGGTTCAACAATAAAATCAGTATGATGGCCTATGTCAATCCTGAAAGTAACTCCAAAGGCGGTGGTTACGGATTCATACGGTTTGACAAAAAAAACCATACGACTACTTTCGAATGCTGGCCGCGCTATGTTGATGTCACCCAAGAAGATGCCGAACAGTTTGAAGGCTGGCCCATAACGGTAAGTACCCCACTTCCATAAAATTACTGCAGCTCTAATTTCTCGGCAAAATATGCACAAAAATCCTTCATTTGGGCGGTCATCTTTTCATCTTGGGTTGCTTTCATAAAGGTATCAGAAAGCGAAACCAAGGTCTGGTGAAAGAAAATCTTCATTTCATCTACAGGCATATCTTTTGTCCACAAATCGATTTTTAAAGACTCCTTATTCTTACTGTCCCAAACAGATAAAAGCATGGCTTTAGCTTCTTCGTTGTCCACTCCCCCATCTTGGGCAGACCATTTCAAGGTTTCCGGCACTCGATTTTCATCCAAGCCCACGGTTAAGGTAATCTCTGAAGTATGTAATTCTGACATCGTTGTATCTAGTTTTCAACCCCAAATTGCATCTTGAAATTGGAGGTTTGGTTTTTTGGCCCCAAAATTTCTGGGTGAATACCCATATGGTATTACTTTTCCGGTTTATAATTAGCTTTTTTAAAGATTTCCTCGGCTGGTAAATTAAGTAGTTGCTGAACGGTAACTTCGTTCTTATCCATAAATGCTCGTACGATTTGCCATCCTATATATTGGCCGAGTCGGCCTGGCGACTCATTATCTAGTTCCAAGCCAAATTTTGAAAAGGGTGCGGGTTCCAAAAAGCGCAGGCGCAATTCACCATCCGTGCTGTACAAATGTTCTTGCTCAATAAAATTTCGCCAAATGGGAACCTCGTTGGCAATTGCCCAATCGAGCTGATCTTGTGAATATCCCATTTTCAATGTGTCATCTGCATTAGGTATAAATTTATCTTTCAAGTATAAAATCTTTCCATAATAGACCATATCTGATAAGAAAGTACGATCTCTTAAGCGTGGCACAACCTTGCGTGCAAAGTTATCTGCCACGTCAGTTACAATGTATTTCTTGTCCAAGCCAGCCGAAATATACCTTTGAATATCTATATAAAACCGATGTTCGGCCCCCAAGTAATTATCCAATCCTATCAACAATAAAGTATCGGCTAAAATTACCCGACTGTTATAATCGACCTCGGAGGTCAATGTAATTACCTTTGGAACTTTAAATCTCGGAAAGTAATACTTGATATGCTGAAAGAGGGCGGTAAGATCTTGCGTTTCATCTTCAAAATCAGGGAAAGCTTTCCCCACTTCATCAAACAACTCGATCTGTATGCTGTCTTTTAGTTTGGTTTCCCAAATACTATCATGGTATTGTTTAGGGAATAAATAAGGATAAGTACTTTTCAACTTGGGTAAATCTGCCGGTGTCGCTTCGGCAAACTCCCTGTCAAATCTTGATAGCCTAACCTCTATTGGAATCTTTGCGATTTCCGACGCTACTTTGTCGGTATCATTGCATCCAAAAAAAACAAAGAAAATTAGGAAAACGATAAAAATGAGTCTTTTCATAGAAAGTAATATCCGTAACATTTTAATATTAAACTGGTTCGGTTTATTTTTAGGGGCAAAGTTAATCGTTTACGAGACTGTATTAAAATATGTCATTAGAATTTTTATAACAGTCTCTACTTAAACAACTAAAACATGCAAACGGATAAAGTAGTAGAGTATATTGTAAGTTGGCTAAAAGACTATGCCGTTGAGGCTAACATCAAAGGGTTTACCATTGGTATTTCAGGCGGTATTGATTCTGCAGTTACCTCTACCCTCTGTGCCAAGACCGGTCTTGATCTTTTGTGTTTGGAGATGCCTATTCATCAAGCTCCGAATCAGGTAACACGAGCCTCGAACCATATCGAATGGTTAACATCTAATTTTACCAATGTAGAGCGTCAAATGGTTAAACTCACTCCTGTTTTTGACAGTTTGGTAGCAGCTCTTCCTACAGTAGAAAATGAGGAAGACCGCTTTATGTCTTTGGCTAATACTCGCGCTCGTCTGAGAATGAGCACCTTGTATTATTTTGCGGCCTTGAAGGGATATTTGGTCGCTGGTACAGGAAACAAAGTTGAGGATTTTGGAGTCGGATTTTTTACAAAATATGGAGATGGAGGAGTAGATTTGAGCCCCATTGCAGATTTGTATAAATCTGAGGTATATGAGATCGCAAAATATTTAGGAATTAACGATGAAATTCAGGAAGCCGCCCCTACCGATGGACTTTGGGGGGATAATCGTACGGATGAAGACCAAATTGGTGCTTCCTATCCCGAATTAGAGTGGGCAATGAAAATGGATGACGAGGGTAAAAAAATCGATGATTTTGAGGGAAGGGATAAGGAAGTTTTCAAGATTTACAAGCGATTTAATTCTGCCAATAAGCATAAGATGATTCCGATACCAATATGTAAGATTCCGAGTACGCTAATTTAGCACTTTGACGTAAATACTTGTGTTTAAGTCGAATAAAATCACATATGGGAGGTATTTTGTAAAAAAAATTTCAAATTTGTTAACAAATTAGATAATTAAGCCTTACATTGCGTGTCAGTAATTATAGACAGACCAAGCAACCAAGGTAGTTTATCCCAAAAACATAATCAAAAATGATTAAAGTACTAATTGCAGACAACCACCCAATCATTAGAATGGGGGTAAAGCACGTACTGGATTCCGCAAACGGTTTTCAAGTCGTGGACGCTGTTTCAAACACAGCCGAATTATTTGAGCGTTTACAGAAAGTTACTCCAGACGTTGTTATGTTGGAAATGGATATTCCTGAAATTAACGGAATAGCCACTCTACGAAAAATCAAAAAAGAATATCCAGACATTAAAGTGTTAATGTATAGTGGACAATCAGAAGATGTTTATGCATTGAGCACGATTCGAGCTGGTGCTTTCGGTTATTTATCTAAAGCTTCCGATATTGACTACATTATTTCAGCCGTTAAAAAGGTAAGCGAAGGTAACATGTTCATTACAAATGAGCTTGCCCAGCGCTTAGCTTTCGATGAAGGCACCCAAAAACCACGTCGATTCTTCAGAAAACTCTCTACCAGAGAAGTAGAAGTTTTGAAGTTATTGGCCAGTGGAAAGCGCAACAAAGATGTTGCCAAAGGACTGAATTTAAATGAAAAGACGGTCAGTACCTATAAAGCACGTTTAATGAAAAAGTTAAACGTAGACAATATGGTTGACCTATTGCAACAGGCCAAGGCTCTAGAATTATACTAGAAACAGCACATAAAAGTCTCATAAAAAAGCCCAGTTTTATTGGGCTTTTTTATTTTTCAAGCTCATATCACCTTAGGAAAGAACCCTATTTAGTTTTCTATTGAGAAGTGTATTTAACTGCAAGTAGTTCATAATCTCTTCTAAGGTCTCGCGATTGTCTTCTTGGTTGACCTCCGTATCTTTTTGAAGGGTCAACATTCTCTTTTTTATCAAATAACAACGAAGTGTTAAGATAGTTTCGCTTACCAGTTGTGCAATGACCGTTTTCTTTTCCTTTGGATAAATATCTTTACGGGCCCAATCGTGAAGTACGTACTTCTCCTCTTCCATTAAAATAGAAGATACTTCAGAAACCATTTCTTGGTTTAAATCAGTTAGAAAGGTATTTACCGCAAAATCTTCTTTCTCGTTGAGTTCAGCGATAAGTTTCAAATAAATGTTTCGAAACTTTTCGTTGGTCAATTCGATCTCATCGTCTTGTAAATCCAAATAGATTTTCTCGTAAACCTTGATTTCCAGCGATTCGGGTTCTAAAACCAAATCTCCTTCCTCGTTTTCCTTCAAAACCAAATCTTCAAACTGCTGTTTCTCATTTCCGTACAGCAATAGTATTTCTATAATTTTGCGTTCAAGCTCATACTGCACGTCTACTTTTTCTACAGCCTTTTCATTCTTGACGATATCGAAGACTTTTTGTTCTTGCCTCACTTTTTTAGAAGCATCAGCCATCTCTTTCTTTCCAATCTGAGCCAAAGTACTAAACAGCACTCCTTCAGAAACTTTCATGATGCTAGCGCATTCCTGAATATAGATTTCTCTTTTAATGACATCTGGAATCTTTGCGATACTATTCACGATATCTCGAACAGTATCTGCCCGTTTAATTGGGTCGTCGGCGGCTTCTTCCGCTAACAGGTTGGCCTTAAACTGAATAAAGTCTTTGGAATTCGTATTTAGATATTCACGAACGTCCTCCAAAGCGTTGTTCTTAGCAAAACTATCAGGGTCTTCACCTTCAGGGAAGGTACAGACCTTTACATTCATGCCTTGCTCTAGAATTAGGTCGATTCCGCGTAAGGAAGCACGTAATCCTGCTGCATCGCCATCAAAAAGCACCGTTATGTTTTTGGTCAACCGATTAACAAGTCGAATTTGTTCAGCAGTCAAGGCAGTACCACTGGAGGCAACTACATTTTGAATTCCTCTTTGATAAAATTGAATAACATCTGTATATCCTTCCACCAAATAACAGTTGTCCTCCTTGGCAATTGCTTGTTTAGCATAGTAGATTCCATACAGTACTTTACTCTTATGGTAAATACCACTTTCTGGCGAGTTTAAATATTTAGCCGCCTTTGAATCACTAGTTAAAATACGACCTCCGAAACCAAGAACTCTTCCGCTCATCGAATGAATGGGAAACATTACCCTGGCCTTAAATCGATCAAACTTCCTTGTGTTATTGGGGTTAGAGGCATCCTCCTTCACAATGGTTAATCCTGTTTTTTCTAGATACTTGAGTTGATAGGAGTTTTCCAAAGCGGCCATAGTAAAACCATCCCATTGATCTAAACAGTAGCCCAAATGAAAGTTTTTAATGGTCTCATCGGTAAAGCCTCTTTCCTTGAAATAGCTAAGTCCTATCGCTTTTCCCAATTCACTTTTCCATAAAATCTCGGTGAAATATTTCTGCGCATATTCAGAAACCAAATACATACTTTCACGTTCGTTGGCTTCCTCTTTCTGCTCATCGGTACGTTCGGTTTCCTCTACTTCGATATTATATTTCTTTGCGAGATATTTAATGGCTTCCGGATAGGTGAAATGTTCGTGCTCCATCAAGAAGGCAACCACATTACCCCCTTTACCACTACTAAAATCCTTCCAAATTTGCTTGACAGGAGAGACCATAAAACTTGGGGTACGTTCATCGGAAAACGGACTCAATCCTTTAAAATTCGAACCTGATTTTTTCAGTTGCACAAAATCACCTATCACCTCCTCCAAACGGGCAGTCTCATACACTTGATCTATGGTGGATTTTGAAATCAATTCTATCGGGTTTTGCTATTAAAATAGTAGCCTCACAATATCGTGAAGATAAATTAAATATGGAAAATAATTGCTTAAAAGTACTATGCAAACTTCAGCGGAAAAAGAGAAATCACTTCCACTTTCTGACCCCGCGCCTCTTTTAAGGGGTTTTGGAAACGGAAATGGTAATATTTCCTCCCCATAGAGACGTTTAGCCACCGAATACCCAGTTTTCAGGGAGTCAAAATTCACTGTGAAATGGGTGAAATCTACTTCAAGATTGGCGCAACTTTGTATCGTAGCAATTTTCCACTGTGTTCATTTCAGTGACTAAACCAAATTAATAACCTTAAAAACAAAAATTATGATCTGGGGAATTACATTAATTCTATTGAGTATTATCGCAGTGCCTTCATTGATACTGTCTAAAAAGCCAAACGCAAAAGAACTTTTGGAAAAAGTAGAACCCTATCAAGGATGGATTGGGCTTGTCTTCTGCTTCTGGGGCGTTTGGGGAATTATCACAGCCGTCTTAAACCTTAATTGGCTCAGTGTCGCACCAATTTGGTGGATTACGCTATTAGCTGGAAACATTGTATCTGCAGCTCTTGGCTTTATGTTGAGTTCTGGATTGATCAACAGATTGTTTCTGTCTAAAAACGAAGCGGCTAGGACTAGGGCCGAAGAAATAAGGGCTAAAATTGCTCCTAAACAAGGTAAGCTAGGTATTTTAGGTATTATTGTAGGAATATGGATGATTGTAGCCTCCTTCATGTGGACGGTTACATAAGTTTCCATCAAATAAAACGTTAGCATTTCAACCAATAATCACAAGTCCAAATAGCGAGATAATTCAGTTTGGAAAATTAAAACAAGATCTCCTCCTTGTAGGAGCAGACATTAAAGTAAATCATTATGAAAAAACTTGTAGCAAGCCTGGCAATGGTTCTTATTACTATAGGCGCTTTGGCACAAAATTATCAAAATAACTTAACTGTAAATGGATCACATACCTATAGTATTAGTCCTGAATATTCTAGCAAAATGATAGTTAGTTTAAACAATGTTTACTACGACGCCCAAACCATGAGTATGTCTGAGGTAAAATCGGGGTACTTAGATAAACTTGCCAAAGCCGGCATTAGTAGTGATCGTTTGACCGAAGATAGTTTACATTATGCTCTTTTAGGGTACGAAAAGGAAGGTACCATCCTTGTGTTTAAAACCAAATCACTAGCAGAAATGCAGCAGTTCCTAAATGTAAAGTCCATTGGCGTTAGTCGTTCAGACACTACGCTCAATATGGAATTGAGTGATGCTCAAATAGCAGATTATGCAAAAGCCGCTTTTGAAAATGCAAAAAACAAGGCGAATACTGTTGCGATAAAAATTGGTAGAAGTATTGGCAAGGCCATTTATATAAGCGATACCAACACCAAAAAAATAGCAGAATCTATGTACTACGGCAACGCAAAGGAAACAAGAGATTATCACATCACCGTTTCTTTCGAATTACAATAACGAATTTGGTTGGTTGTTTATGAAAACCCTGTTTGTGCTTGCCCAAGCCAATGGGGTTTTCGCATACCTTCACAACTGATTTTGAACTATGAACATGAACCACAAAACAGTATTCTTTTTCGTATCTCTTTGTTGGCTATTTTGCGCCTGCGGTCAAAAGAAACCCGATAACGAAAGGCCCGTATCAAAAACCGAGGTTTTATCAAATAGCAATGGCACCGGAAGTACGATAGCATCACGATTCAGCCCACCAGAAGATTTTGCAAGGATACCTACCGATAGTGCTTCCTTTGCACGCTATCTTAGAAACCTCCCTCTAAAACCAGAAGGTTCTTTGGTTTCCTACTATAATGGAGCAATTAAGCCGAACAAAGGCATTTACGAAGCCGTGGTAGATTTACCCATTGGAAATAGAGATCTGCATCAATGTGCTGATGCCGTTATTCACTTACGAGCCAATTATCTTTACCAAAATAGAAGGTACGACAGCATTCATTTCAAATTTACCAATGGCTTTGAAGCAGATTATGCAGATTGGCGTAAAGGAAAACGAATTGCCGTAAACGGAAATCAGGTCACTTGGAAGCAAACATCCCAAGCTTCCGATTCTCCAAGCAATTTTTGGAAGTATCTCGAAATGGTTTTTAGCTATGCTGGTACCGCATCCTTAGAAAAAGAGATGCAATCAGTTGCTTTGAAAAACATGCGTGTGGGAGATGTCTTCATTAAAGGTGGCTTCCCCGGGCACGCGGTAATCGTGGTGGATATGGCAATTGACATAAGCACAAATGAAAAGGTTTTCCTATTGGCCCAAAGCTACATGCCAGCGCAAGAGCTCCAAATTCTTACAAACCCTAATAATGCCTATTTGACCCCTTGGTATAGCCTTTCTGAAATTTCGAATTCGCTGCGTACGCCCGAATGGACTTTTAGTAAAACGGATTTGAGGCGGTTTTAAATTGATTAATTTTGTGCTATTAATAATAGATTCATGATTCTATTCTTTGGCACAAGACCAGGCAAGACACAATATTCGCCGCTATTGGGTGTAAAGTGCCCATATTGTGAACAAATGGGCACACTTACCCTCACTCAAACCACCAATTGGTTTCATTTTTTTTGGATTACCCTCTTTAAAATTTCAAGTTCTACTGTCGCCGAGTGCTCACATTGCAAAAGGGTTTATTACAAGGAAGAATTTACACCATCTATGAAAGCGGGTTTAGATGATTTATAGACGGCCCTTAGTCTAGGTCAAATCGTAGCCCCAAAGAGATATTTCGCTGTTCTACATCCGCATCTTTAAAAATAGGATTCAAATCGTACTTTGCATAGAGTTGAACACCATCAAAGCCAACATAGGCACTTAGCCCGTATACGAAACTAGATGTATTGTAACCTCCTTTTAATTTATCTTTTACGTTGCGACCATCACGAGTATACTTCAGCTTTTGTCTTGCCCCAATATTGAAACCTCCATATCCTCCGATACCCATTCTAAATTGATTACGAATAGAGTAACGTATTCTTTTGTCAGTTTCGCTAAACCTTGAGGGGCCAAATTCAAAATGTACGGGAAAAACAAGGTTGTCCATTCGAAACTTCGATTTTCTCAGATCAAATTCAAATTCTTGAAGGTTAGTTTGACCGTCTTCAACAACGAAATATTGATTGTCTTTTGGTTTTAAACCATTGAATTGAAAAGAAACTCCATAACTCAAACGCAAGGCGTTGGAATTTTTAAATACCCGGGTTCGCCATGCCCAACCCAATTCAAAAAATCGGCTTCCTCCCAATTTATAGGGAGAATCTTCTAGCGATTGTCCATCAATGATTGCGTTATTCATACCAATAGCAATCACCGGATCTACATAGGTACGACGATCATACTTTACCTCTCTTTTCCAATCGTTAGAATTAAAAGAAACAACCCGTTCTCCATTAACATCTATTTTGAATATGCCATCATCTTCATACTGGTCATCTTGAATGGCTATCACATCATCTTCATTTCGCTTTAGCAAGGCAATCTTATTTTCGACAATAGCAACTTTATTTTCAATATTTAGGGCATGAGTTTTCGCTGCTTCTTCCTTTAGTACTTTGGCCTGTTCGCTAGTAATTTGATCTTTCTTCAGTTGCTGGTTAATTCTTTCAACCTCCTTTTTCAGGGCATCTTTTTCTTGAATGACTATGTCATCTTTTAAGTTCTCTAGAACTTCTATTTTTCTTTTGTTTTGCTCCTCTTGAGCACTCAAGTTTGGTGAAACAAATGTCACTAGTAGTAGTAAAAAGTAAAGTGTTATCGTTCTCATACTGATTTTGATTTGTTCAGCTCACACCCACCCCTCTGCTTGAAAGGGTGAATGGAACCAAAAATTAATGATTGATGAATCTCTATTTGTTGCGGTCTGCAACGGCGGTACGAACCTTTAAAAAACCTGCTTTTAAAGACTCGAAAATTTGGTCTCGAAACGACTGATCTAACTCGTCTTCAACTTCTGTTAATAATGCCATCGCGTCAACCGATCCATTTTGATTAAAAAGTTTATCACGCACTATTTCCTCTTGGGCGCTACGTAACAAATTATCTACCTCGGCTTCGGTCAATGCTGCGCTATTTAGTTCAAGGGAGTCAACCGCAGCAACAATTTCCAATATTTTAGTGTTTATGATTTCCTCTTCAAGATGGTTAGCTGCTACCACTTTTTCAGTTGCGTTATCACTAAAGTTTGCTGTCTTTTCCGCTACAGCGGTAATTTCATCTTTTAACTCTGGGAGTTGATCTTTAACTATCTTGGCTACCTGCACAGGAGAAGGTGCTTCAATTTGGTCATTTTCGACAACAGCTCCTTCGCTTTCCATTTCAAACCCACGCGCTCTATCGGTCTTCGTTTCGGTAGGTTCATCACTAGTTTCAACAATTTGAATATCTGATGAATCTGAAGGGCTTCTAAAATTAAAATACAATATCGAAACAATCAAAAGCCCTATAACGCTTGCCGCTACACCATACCAGACATAATGGCGTTTCTTAGATTCGGGAGCAGCAGTGCCTATCTTCTCAGCTACACGTTGCCAAGCATTCGCCGAGGGCTGAATCTCACGCTCTTGAAGTTGCTTTTTGATATGTTTTTCAAACTTATTCGGTTCCATAACCTATAATATTTTGTTGCTTTAATTTTTCCTTGAGTATTTTTCTTGACTTAAACAATTGAGATCTTGATGTTCCTTCAGAAATATTCAGCATCTCGCCTATTTCCGTATGTGAATATCCCTCGATCGCAAATAGCACAAATACCGCTCTGTAACCCTCAGGTAAAGTATCAATCAAGCGTTGAATATGTGCGACGTCAAGTTCTGATGAAGGCGGCTCACTTTTTACTACAGTCTTATCAAATATATTATCGTCATACACTACAAACTGTCGCTTCCGCAGGTGGGTAATACTTTCTCTGACCATTATTCTGCGTATCCATCCTTCAAAACTTCCTTCAAACCTAAAACTGTGCAAATGATTAAACACCTTAACAAAACCGTTGACCATTACATCCTCTGCAAAATGAATATCCTTGATATACTGCCTGCAAACGCCTAGCATCTTTGGAGCATACTTTTCGTAAAGGTGATGTTGCGCCTCTCGATTGCCAGATGCTGACTTTTTGATCAGCTGCCTCTCATTTTTATAGAATGGAATAATTTTCAAAACAGTTTGGTTATCTTCTATTAGCATAGACGGGGAGTATTCCAAAATCGTTGCCTGAGGCTAACGATTTTTTTGAAAATACGTCTTGCGTTATGGCTAGAGCTTTACCCTATGAAGCCACCTGCTACTTTTTCTCCCTAAGTGTCAGCTTAGGTCTTGTCAGTTACTTGGTTGAAGACTTCGTACCAATCATTCTTCTTCAACACCTAGATTGGTTACTTTTTACGGTCTACCACATAGTTGACCATGAGCTCCAAAGAACCTTTATAATCTGATTCAGGATAAGCCTTCAACAAATCAAGAGCCTCGTTCTTATAAGCTAGCATTTTTTGCACGGCATAATCAAGCCCTCCTTTTTCTTTTACAAAGGTGATGACTTCTTTTACTCTTTTCTTGTCTTTGTTATGATTTTTGATAGAATTGATCAGCCATCTTTTTTCATCATTAGAACACGTATTTAAAACATGAATTAACGGAAGAGTCATTTTCTGTTCTTTGATATCGATACCTGTAGGTTTACCAATAGCCGTACTTCCATAATCAAAAAGGTCATCCTTTATTTGAAAAGCCATTCCGCAGAGTTCTCCGAACTTTCGGAAGGTCTCTACCTCAGGCGAACCAGGCTTTACCGAACAAGCCCCCATACTGCAACACGCTGCAATGAGCGTTGCCGTTTTTTGACGAATAATCTCATAATATACGGCCTCGGTAATGTCAAGCTTGCGCGCCTTTTCAAGTTGTAAAAGTTCACCTTCGCTAATCTCACGCATTGCCACCGAAATAATTCGCAGCAGATCAAAATCACCATTATCAACGGATAGCAACATACCTCTTGCCAGCAAAAAATCACCGACAAGCACAGCTATTTTATTTTTCCACAACGCATTAATGGAGAAAAAACCTCGTCTTTTATTACTATCATCCACTACATCATCGTGCACCAGTGATGCGGTGTGAATAAGTTCGATTACTGAGGCTCCGCGATAGGCGCGTTCATTGATCTCACCGTTGTTAAGCATCTTTGCGGTAAGAAAAACGAACATAGGACGCATTTGCTTCCCTTTTCTGTTGACAATATAATGGGTAATACGGTTGATTAACGGAACTTTTGAAGACATTGACTCGCGAAACTTTGACTCAAAGAGTTCCATTTCAGGGCGAATCGGATCTTTTATTTGGGATACTATCTTCAAAGTATGAGCTATTTTGCAAACAAGTTAGTTGGAAGTATAAAATTAGCAAAAAGGAAGGAGTAAATGGTGTTCAAACGGCAGTATTAAACTGGTAACATTAAAACGAAGTTTGATACGGAGCTTTATTAGTACTAGTCTACAGAAAACGATTCAACCGCTGGTTAGTCTTAACCACTTTCTGTTTATGATTTGTTCGCAAGTTGTCCGCAGGCAGCATCAATGTCTTTACCACGCGAGCGACGTACGGTTACCACTATTCCGTTTCGTTCGAGTGTATGTACATACATATCTAAAGCTTGGTTCGACGCTTGTTGAAACTTACCGTCATCAATGGGGTTATATTCAATCAAATTTACTTTCGAAGGGGCGAACCGACAAAAATTCACCAAGGCATCTACATCTTTTTGAGTATCATTAATTCCTTTCCAAACCACATACTCATAGGTAATTCTACTTTTGGTCTTATGATACCAATACACCAAAGCTTCCCTAAGATCAGCTAAGGTGAAGGTGGCGTTAAAGGGCATAATCGAAGTTCGAATCTCGTCAATGGCAGAGTGAAGAGATACCGCTAAATTGAATTTAACTTCCTCATCGGCCATCTTTTTAATTATTTTAGGCACGCCAGAAGTAGAAACCGTAATCCGCTTTGGAGACATTCCTAACCCTTCATTTGAAGTGATTTTATTAATGGCCTTCAAAACGTTCTTGTAATTCATAAGCGGTTCGCCCATTCCCATAAAAACGATGTTACTTAACGGACGATCAAAGTACAATCTACTTTCGTTGTCAATGGCAACCACTTGATCATAAATCTCATCAGGATTCAAGTTGCGCATGCGTTTTAATCTTGCCGTAGCGCAAAATTTACAGTCTAAACTGCATCCTACCTGACTCGACACGCAGGCCGTAGTTCTTGTTTTGGTAGGTATTAATACAGATTCGACTATTAGGTCATCATACAAACGTACCGCATTTTTTATGGTACCATCAGTGCTGCGCTGCATCACATCAACTTTGATGTGGTTGATAACAAAATTGGCTTCCAAGATGTCGCGCGTCTCTTTTGAGATGTTGGTCATGACATCAAAAGAATGTGCAGACTTCCGCCACAGCCATTCGTAAACTTGATTTCCGCGAAAGGGTTGATCACCATTTTCAACAAAGAAATCTCGCAGTTGCTCGAGCGTTAAAGCACGTATGTCTTTCTTTTTTGTTTTCACTTGATAAAAAAATCCCTCTTTAACCTGTTACCAATCTAAAGAGGGATGAATTTGATTTTAGTCTAAACGGTAATGAACGCTTAGATTATTAACATCGCATCACCATAGGAGTAAAACTTATAGCTTTCTAAGATGGCTTCTTTGTACGACTTTTTCATTAAATCGTGACCCATGAAAGCAGAAACCATCATCAACAAGGTAGACTTTGGAAGATGAAAGTTAGTAACCATGGCATTTGCAATACTAAACTCATAAGGTGGAAAAATGAATTTGTTTGTCCAACCATCATGCGTATTTAAAGTATGTTGTGAAGAAACTGCGCTTTCCAATCCGCGCATAGCTGTTGTACCTACAGCACATATTCTACGCTTATTTGCCTTGGCATTGTTTACAATCTCGGTGGCCTTTTCATCGATGATTAATTCTTCACTATCCATTTTGTGTTTTGAAAGATCTTCGACCTCAACCGGATTAAAAGTACCAAGACCAACATGCAGCGTTAATTCAGCAAATTTTACTCCTTTGATCTCTAGACGTTTCAAAAGGTGTTTTGAAAAGTGTAAACCTGCGGTTGGTGCCGCAACAGCACCTTCATGCTTTGCATAAATAGTTTGATAACGGTCTTCATCTTCTGGCTCTACATCTCTTTTGATATATTTAGGCAAGGGAGTTTCACCCAATTCTCTAAGCTTTCTTCTAAAATCGGTATACGACCCATCATAAAGAAAACGCAAGGTTCTACCTCTTGACGTTGTATTATCGATTACCTCAGCGACTAAAGTCTCATCTTCTCCAAAATACAACTTGTTACCAATTCGTATTTTTCTAGCAGGATCAACAAGTACATCCCAAAGGCGTTGTTCTTCATTTAGTTCACGAAGTAAAAAAACCTCGATACGAGCCCCAGTTTTTTCTTTATTTCCATACAACCTGGCCGGAAAAACTTTGGTATTGTTGATGACCATAATATCGTCTTCATCAAAATAATCGATCATATCTTTGAACATTTTGTGCTCAATCTTTCCGGTTTCCCTGTGGATAACCATCAATTTCGATTCATCTCTATTTTCTGACGGGTACTCCGCTAGCAAGTTATCTGGAAGTTCAAAACTGAAGTGTGATAATTTCATTTACAGTGTTTTAATTCGGTTTTTTTTCGGCTGCAAATATACGACCCCGAGATAGGGGATGTCAAGTAAAACGATGATTAAATGCAGATTATAATTCCTTTACTGAAAATTGTAATTGTTTCAGGTCTTTCCAGTAGTCAGGATACGATTTGGAGACTACTTGGGCGTCGTTGATCACAATCGGTATTTTCAATGCCAATGGTGCGAAGGCCATCGCCATTCTGTGATCATTATAGGTGTCAATGGCAACTTCAGGTTTAATGCTCGAGGAAGGCTCTAAAGTCAATGCTTTGTCCGTTACCGAGATGCTTGCGCCCAACTTGGTCAATTCGACATATAAGGCTTCTAGGCGGTCAGTCTCCTTTATTTTTAAGGTATGTAGACCGATCAAATGGCAACCCACCCCCAGACCGAAACAAGTAACAGCTATGGTTTGTGCAATATCGGGTGCATTGGCCAGGTCATATGTGAAAGTTGACTTTAGACAATTGCCCGTTTTCTTCAATATGATTTTAGCATTATCGAAAATAGTTTCAACACCAAAATCCTTATAAATCGTACTTAATACGCTATCGCCTTGCAGACTGTTTCTTTTATAGGCCGATAAGGTAATTTGCGATCCGATAGCTGAAAGTGCCATAACACTGTAAAAATAGGAGGCCGAACTCCAATCCGATTCTACTACTAAATCAGTAGGTTCAGCGAAAGACATTGCCGATACTTTGATGGTATTTCCTTTAAAGGAGCATTCAACTCCTATTTCATTCAAAAGTGCTAGTGTCATTTTAATATACGGAACAGAGGTAATTTTGCCGATTAGCTCTAATACGAGCCCATTTTCTAAGCTTGGAGCGATTAGCAATAATGACGAAATATATTGACTACTTATGTCAGCAGGAAGACTTACAGTATGCTTGTTCAGTTTTTTCCCCCTTATACGAATTGGTGGATACCCTTCATTCTTTGCATAAGTAATATCGGCACCCAAACTGCGTAACGCATCTACCAAAACCTTAACAGGGCGTTCTGTCATTCTTTGCGATCCGGTAAGGGTAACTTCCTTACCCTCCTGAGACGCAAAATAACCTATAAGAAAACGCATCGCCGTACCTGCATGATGAATATCAACAAGGCCTTTAGAAATTTGGAGGCCCTTTTGCATGACCTCAGCATCATCAGAATTTGAAAGATTGCTTATGGTTATATTCGAATAGAGCTTCTGTAACAACAATGAACGGTTCGATTCACTCTTCGAACCTGTAATTTGAATTGTTTCTTGTAGCAAATGATTGGATGGGCCAGATAGGTGTAATTTCAAGGTAGTGCGCTCTTTTGTTGGTTTCTACTCTCGGTAGTCTGTAAATAAAAGCAATCTTACAGACGCATCGAAATCAAGAGGTAAAGATAACACTATTTCAACTTTTTGTTATTGTGATGGCGGTCGTGATCGCGTTTGGTTTTCATATCGAGTTTCTTATCAAAAGCCTCTTGAAGGTCTACTCCAGTTTGATTGGCCAAACAAAGCACAACAAAGAGCACGTCAGCGAGTTCTTCGCCCAAATCCTTGTTTTTATCCGATTCTTTTTCGCTTTGCTCACCGTATCTACGAGCAATAATTCGGGCCACTTCGCCCACCTCCTCTGTTAGCTGGGCCATATTTGTTAATTCATTAAAATAACGGACCCCGTGTTCGGTAATCCAATTATCTACTGCCTTCTGCGCTTTTTGAAGTTCCATCCGAAGTAATTTTAGATAAAACTACTTTTTCTGTTTGTTTTTCAACTGCATTTTTGAATAATTCTTTCAAATCTGCGTAATAATTGGGTCCAATTACAGCATGGTTTATTTTCAAGTCTACCATGACCTGAAGGCTTTTTCCATTCTCCACGATTTTATACTTAAAACCGCCTAGATTTTCGGCTAGCACCATATTGACATCTGCAGGTTTTGAGGTTAGCTCATATCCGTCTGGCATTTTAATATTCATTACATACCTTTCTTGCCAGGGATATGTGAAATCAATTGGATAAAGTCGCTCTTCAAGCTTAAAAGGGTTTTCGGTTAAGGCCATATGAAACATGGGTGCAAAATAAATTTTATCACCAATAACATCTGCCTGAGCATCTAAATTAAAGGTAAAGCTCTCCATAATCGGCTTGCCTATGTCCATTTTGTTTTTAAGGGTGTATGCTGAGATTTCCATACCTTCATTCTTATTCTCTAACTTTTCCAAATATTCTTCTTCATTTACCGAAGCATTGGTATTGCGAAAGAGATAGGCATCGTAGTCATTATAGGTGGTTCTGCACTTTCCACTTATATCACCATGCTCTGTTAAGGTTACTCCCATACTTATATTCTCTTTAGAGACTTTTTTTGGCAACAGATTTACGGTAGTAAAAGTGCCATCCTTTTTGATTAATTTTCCAAACCAATTCAAGGCTCTAGTGGGTAAAAGATTGGGTTTGGTATATTTGTTTGAAGCATCTAAAAGTAGGGTTTTACCATCAATTTGAACCGAGGCAATTACGTAGTTAAAGCCCTCCCTGGTGGGAAATAAAGGAACCCCATGATCTCGAGTACTCACCAAAACAGGACTTGCATCTAATCCGGCCTTCTGAAGCATTGACGTTAAGATCAAATTGATATCCGCTATATTTCCTGATTTTTCTTTGTAAGCCTCCTTGACCCCTTTATCTGTTCCATATCCGTTATAACTGTTCCAAGTCATTCGCCTTTGAACATGTAAAAAGATAGCGGTAGCCAGCTTCGCTTCTGAACTATTAGCAGCTTGCAACGCTTCCAAATCTTCCTTGTAGTACTTGCTTGGTTTTAACTGCCCTCCAAAACCGTCGCTCTCATAGATCTTCTTGATGACCTCTTCCCAGGTGGTGGTATAGCTTTCACGTGAAGACTGCGGAAACTGTACATATTGCAACTCATAATTTACTGCACTTCTGTAATTGTCCATATCATTTACGAATGGCTCTTCTTTCAATGCTGCCACATCATTCATAATATACTCGGTAGTGTTAATTTGGTAGTCAACTTGATTGTTGCTAAAGGAGGTACCCTGAACAACACCACCTGCCCGATTTCTATTCTTCGAAACCAAATTTATTTTTCCTGTTTTGCTCCCATACTGCGGTCTCAAAGCTAAGTACCCTTTCATATTTGGCTTAAACACAAAATATTCTGGGGTAGCTATTGACACCTCCATTCGTTTTATGGGAATGTCATATTGGAATTTAATTTCATCAATTGAATAATAAAAAGGAGAGGTAATTTGATACTCGTATTCGATCACACTACCCTCTTTGATATTGGGAAGCGTAAATTTTTCCTCGTTTCGGTATTTATTTAAGGCTGTTGAAAAAATGCCCGACTTGTCCATTTTCTGTTTTACGATCTTTTCACCCTCTAAGTTATACGTAAAGGCTTTCAAATTTGATATTGATTCTTTACTGCCTCCACTTTTATAGAGCACTTCTGAAACGGTGGCATAAGCAAAGCCATCTTTGTTGTATATTTTTACGCGTTCATGTACGTCTGTCAATACTTTGAAACCAACACCCTGTATATAATTGAATCGTATCTTTTTATTGCGATACAACACCGCAGCCGCAGCCGAAGAATCTTTGGCATATAATTTTTCGTCAAGTTCTTCTTTAGATACTTTTCCGAATTTATAGTCTTGGGCACTTACATTAGCCACAAGTAGCACTAAAACGACTAGTATAGATTTATGAAGTTTGGTCATGATAATGGTATTTGTTGGTATTGGAATGGTTTATTTTTTTACAAGAACTACTTGTGCATCATCGGCCCTTGCCGTTTGTTTTCTAAAATCGCGATAAGCAGCATATTTTTCTTTTGGATATACCCCTTTTTTTATAAGGAGTTTTCTTTTGTATACTATAGTATTTGTTTCCCTATCTTTTTCAAAAGATATCGTATAAGTACCGAAATCGGTGTCAATGGTTTTCTCTGATGGAATGGCTTCAATCTCATAATCTTCTGGAAGTTGAATCGTTAACTCATCTTCATCTAAAAACCCTCTTTGAATCTCAAAAGGAAGCTTTCTATTACGGTATCTGTTGGGTATATACCCATTATTATTAAACGTATTTGCGGTGAATAGAATGCGGTTGCCACTTATGGAGGCGTAATTTGTAGCGTTCAAATCAACTTTTTCCGTAAAAACAACATTTGCTCTGTCATTTTCAAAACTATAAGTATCAACCTTCAGGTTATTGATATTGCTCCAGTAACTTTTGTAATGCTTTAAAACATCGTCTTCTGAATTTCGCTCTAATTTAAAGCGATTGTCATATTGAATTCCTTTGGTAACAATACTCGCCCTACCTGTTATAGCCCCTAAAGCGTTTAAAGTATACTGCGCTTTGGTAAATTGATGATTATCTGCATTGATATAGGCTACCGTATTTACGATTTCACCACCCTCAGGCTTTACCACCAAAGCTTTTCTATCATCGGTAAAATCACCCACAAAACCGAAAGGATGAACTTGCGAGGTACAATCAATCCAATAGTATTTATCATTGTACGGTATGGCCAAAATCGCATGATTACCTTGTAGGGCAGCAAAGTCTGGATCAAAATCGACCTGCCTGTTCCCAGCATGAATAACCGTATAATACGATTTAACACCAACTGCTTTCAATAATGCATACGTATAATTCGACAAGCCTTTACAATCGCCATATTTTACGCGGTCGATATCTATTGCGCTGATCGGTTTCCAGCCACCGATGCCGATTTGAACGCTAATATATCTTGTATTGTCTTGGACATACTTATAAATAATTTTTGCCTTTTCAAGATCGTCGTCAACCCCAGAAACTAGACTCTTAGCCTTGCTAATTGTAGCCTCATTCAATTCTGCCCTGTTTTTTAGCAGGGAATTATTCATCCAGACTCCCATATCTTTCCAGTCATTTACCTGCGCCTCTTCTCCTTTTAAATTGAACTTCTTCAAGCGCACTTTCAAACGAGGTACAACATCTCTAAATGAAGGTCCTAAGCTTTCCGGTTTAATGGCTTTGATATTTGATGCCTCATAAACTATTTTTCCATCCTCATCTCTTTTAGCAACCGAAATATTTTCGAGATTTAATTCCTTAATTTGGGGTTTGAGTTGTGCATTAGCGTAGGTAATGCTGTAATAACTTTTTTCAACACTAAGCTTGTAATTAGAAAGAAAATACCAAGGAGGAAAAAACCCAGTATCGGAAGTTTCCGCGGTATAGCTAAATACAATGGTGTAAGGATAACTTGTAGGAGTATACCTGTTTATTAGCAGTCGATCATCGGTATATAATGAAAATCCATCCGCGGCGCTGACATCTTTAAAATCTTTCTTTTTTATACGCGCTATCTCCTTGCCTAACTTATCATAAATGTATACATCTAAACTCTTTATTTTTCGCTCTTTATCATAGGCCACACGGTTTATGGCAAAACTATTGCCATCACTATTGAGAACGGTAGTCACCTGTCTCACTTCGTACGACATCTTATTCGTAGCCTCTAGATGTATTTTCATCTCATCTAATCTAACGACAGCATTGGCATTATCAGTAAGACTTTTGTCTAATAAAATGGACTGATATTGTGATTCTTGTGCAATACCAATTAGAGATAGGAATAGGGAACTTAGTAGAAAAAGGAAGCGCATTTATTAGGTTCGGTGGTTGAATACAAAACGTAATATTCGTAATTTTCTTACATAAGGGTCAAAAAAAATCGACGAAAGCAGTTATTCTTTGTTCTTTGTATCGAAGACAATGGTAACGGGACCGTCATTTAGTAAATCAACCTGCATATCAGCTCCAAAAATACCTGTGCCCACAGATTTTCCTAAATCGGTTTGTAATTGAATAACAAATTTTTCGTACAAAGGAATTGATATGTCTGGCTTGGCTGCTTTTAGATAGGAAGGGCGATTTCCTTTTTTTGTGGAAGCATGCAGTGTAAATTGACTTACCACGATAGCGTCGCCGGCTACCTCAAGTAGCGATTTATTCATGACCCCTTCAGCATCATTAAAAATACGCAAATTAGTTATTTTACGGGAAAGCCATTCAATATCTTCTTGTGAATCCTTGTTTTCAATGCCCAGCAGAATAAGCAATCCGGTTTCGATTTTGGAAACATATTTTCCTTCTACCCTTACACTTGCTCGTAAAACTCTTTGAATTACCGCCCTCACTTTTTTTCTCCGTAAATATCTATTCTATAATTTTCCTCTTCGCCTGTTATCATTTGCACATAACTCTTATAGCGGCTCCAGGCAATCTCATCATTGTCTAAGGCTTGTTTTACAGCGCATTTGGGTTCATCTAAATGAAGGCAATTATTAAACTTGCAATTGATTTTCAATTTAAAAAATTCACGAAAGTAGTCGCCGATTTCTTCTTTTTCCATATCCACAATTCCGAAACCTTTAATGCCGGGAGTGTCTATGATTTTTGCATCGAAGCCCAGGTCGTACATTTCGGCAAAAGTGGTGGTATGCTGACCATGTAGATGTTGTTCTGAAATCTTCTTGGTCCTTAAATTAAGATTGGGTTCTAGGGTATTGATCAGGGTAGACTTTCCAGCACCAGAGTTACCGGCAAACATACTAGTTTTGCCTGTCATCAACGCTTTAACCATGTCCACATTTTTGCCGGTAATTGCTGAAATGCCAATACATTCATAGCCGATATTCCGATAGAGTGCGGCTAAATACTTTACCTCAAGCATTTCGTCTTGGTTGTAGGTGTCTACTTTATTGAAAAGCAATACCACTGGAACATCATAGGCCTCGGCTGTAGCCAAGAACCGATCAACAAAAACTGGATACGTTTTCGGATTGTTTAAGGTAACCAACAAAAAAACCTGATCTAGGTTGGCTGCAATAATATGCGTCTGCTTTGACAGGTTTACCGATTTGCGGATAATGTAGTTCTTGCGTTCTTCAATGGCTGAGATCGTTCCCACCATATCATCACCCAATTGTTCAATCTCAAACTGCACAACATCACCAACTGCAATCGGATTAGTACTTTTAATACCTTGTATACGAAACTTGCCTTTGATTCGACACTCATAAAAGGTACCATCTTCGGCCTTTACAGTATACCAGCTACCAGTAGATTTATAAACAATGCCTAACATTAACTACATTTAGGCTACAAAGAAAAGCAATACTTTTATATTACTGTCTTTCAGAAGGTAGTATCCGCCCGTAAGTCATTTTGTACCTCTAAAATTGAACATATGCAACCCTTCAACAAACCGGCTGTCTATTCATACTAACAAATACATATTATATCATGAAGAAAATTGTACTTATTACCAGCTTAATTATGCTTGCAGCAATGGAAGTAAATGCGCAACAAATCAAAGTAATAACCAGTGTAGAATCGATTGTACCAAGTGGATTAGGTCGTTCTCGTATTGTGGATGCTCAAGAGGAGAAGAATTTTGGAGAATATACTTCCACTCAAACCGCAGAAGACAATACTAGGAACAAATCAAAAAGAGGCGATATCAGAGTAAAGAATTTTGAAGAAACCAAATTGCTTAACTTTTATAATATCGCCGGAATTCGTTTCCAAAATATCGCGGCAAACGATGCCGTTATTTCTTCAAAACTGACATCCATGATCAAAGATGGATGGGAGTTGATGTTCGTTACCAGTGGTGTAGAAGCAGATGCAGGTGGAGACGACGGGCAGGGCATTTTTATTACCCGATATATATTTAAGAAAAAGTAAAACGCAAGGAGGGGAATTCAACTTTTAAAGTATCAAGAAGTCTTTTTTATGATTTCTGTGGTACGGTTGTATCATTTGCAGCTTTCTGGCTTCAAATGATACAAACTAAAAGTCAATTCCCCTTTTGCAAATATAAAACTGCAAACTGCTAATCTTTGCCTGATAAGCTTGAAGCTGTGATTGCGTATCGCCAAGAGCATCTATGCGTTGTTGCAAATTTTGAAGCCATAGCTCCTCTAGTGCTTCGAAGTTTTCCCCATAAATACGTTCATAGCTCCCATATGACCCTGCGTCTGGGGCGTAGATAAAATTCATGAAATCTTCTTTTCCGTATTCCTCCAAAACAAACTTGAAAAAGTCGGCTCGCAATGGATAACTTTGAACTAAACATGCTAAGTTTAAGTCAAAATGCTTGTCTTTTAATTCTTGCAGCGGAATTAGATTATCCTCATTTAGCCATAAGCCTGCTGCAATCGTTGTCGAAAATCCGTAAAGACTGAAACCTACATTTTCTGGAAACAACTTAGAGGACATAAGTTCTGCCAGCCCTTCTTCAAGAAAACCGTCAGAGCTCCATCCCTTATAAAAACGCAAAACATGTGCGAATTCATGGGGTAGCTCCCCAAGGTATCCAGTCTCAAATCGGAATAGGAAGATCTCTCCATTCTCGTTGACAAAAGGTATTCTAGGTGCTCCCCCATTTTCGGAAAAGGCGTCTCCCCCTAAGTTTATGATCGTTTTTTCTTGGGGTAAGTTTTCAACTCCGAAGTATTCCAAATATTTGGTATATACCTCTTCCGCAAACCGTTTGGCTTCTTCTATTTCTTGGGTAGTGGCTTGATTCTCGTTCCATTTAAGAACAAAATGCTTTGTTTCAGCATTATTCGCCGGTTGATCTTTTGAACAAGCAAAGTTCAATAGAAGTACTATCGCCAAGAAAAGCCACATCTTCATCTTTTACCCTATGTTAGAATAATTCTGTTAAAAATAACAAAAGGGAACTACTTTTATGTGGTTTATGCCGCTCTTAGGCCTTAACAATCTTCTCTTGATGATTGATTGACTCTTGGTGAATCGCCTTGAACATGCGAAGCACAAACTCTTCACTCAAGCCTTTTGCTTCACCTTCTAAAATCATTTTACCCAAGATCTCATTCCAACGATTGGTTTGCAGAACAGCTACATTTCTTGTTTTTTTCAGTTGACCGATGCCATCAGAGATTTTCATTCTTTTTCCCAAAGTATCGATCAATTGATTATCAATAACATCGATCTGCGCCCTCAAACCACTTAACTTACTATTGTACTCTGCCTCAGGGTCATCTTCTTTTCTGATTTTCAAATCATTCATAATTTGTACCAATCGATCTGGTGTCACTTGCTGTGCAGCATCACTCCATGCATTATCAGGATCATGGTGCGTTTCAATCATCAAACCGTCGAAATTTAAATCTAATGCAGTTTGAGAAACATCAAAGATCATATCACGCTTTCCTGTGATGTGCGATGGATCATTAATCAATGGTAGATCTGGAAATTTGTTCTGAAACTCAATTGCCAATTGCCATTCTGGAATATTTCGATATTTCGATTTTTCGTACGTAGAAAAACCTCTATGAATCGCTCCTAATTTTGAGATACCAGCGGTATGTAAACGTTCAATTCCTCCCAACCATAAAGCCAAATCAGGGTTTACCGGGTTCTTTACCAAAACAATCTTATCGGTACCCGCCATGGCATCGGCCAACTCTTGCATGATAAATGGGCTCACCGTTGAACGAGCGCCAATCCAAAGCAAATCGATGTCATGCTCTAGAGCCAACTCTACATGTGTTCGGTTCGCGACTTCTGTAGCCGTTTTCAAGCCTGTTTCAGCTTTAACTTTTTGGAGCCATTTCAAACCTAAGGCACCAACTCCCTCAAAATTACCAGGGCGTGTTCTGGGCTTCCAGATACCCGCGCGATAGTAGTTGACATCGGTATCTTTTAAGCTGTGTGCTATGCCTAGCACCTGCTCTTCGGTTTCAGCACTACATGGCCCTGCTATTACTAGTGGATGGTCTAAACCCATATCATCCAACCATGTTCTCATTTCTTTTGTATTCTCCATTACTTTGTTTTTGGGTGAAGGGCAAAAGGTCAAGGGTAAAGGCTTGCACCATCTTGCGCGTTCTTCAATTTAAATATTAATTATTTTGTTTTTGATATTTGCTTATTTCTAAAATCACTTTTTATTCAAAGGAATACCATTCAATATTGCTTTAATCTTATTGGTGTTATTCATCTCGCTGTAAATACCTTCAAAGTCATTTTTTACAAGCATCTGCTTAAAATCCTCTAGATTTTGAATATACTCCTCAAGCGTTTCTACAACATTATCTTTATTCTGTTCAAAAATGGGTGTCCACATGGCGGGTGAACTTTTGGCCAAACGCACAGTACTTTCGAAACCTGACCCAGCCATGTCAAAAATGTCACGTTCATTCTTTTCTTTCTCAATAACCGTCTTACCCAGCATAAAAGAACTAATGTGCGATAAATGAGATACATAGGCAATATGCTTATCATGCGCTTCTGGGTTCATGTATCGAATGCGCATACCCATTTTTTGAAATAATTCAAGTGCTCTTTCCTGTAATTTAAAAGCGGTCTTTTCTACTTCGCAGATGATATTGGTTTTACCTTCGTACAAACCTTCGATAGCTGCGGCAGGTCCAGAAAATTCAGTACCTGCAATGGGGTGACAAGCCAAATAATTTCTTCGCTTCGGATGGTCTTCCAGTTGCTTGCAGATCAAATTCTTTGTAGAACCTCCATCAATAACCACACAATCATCGCTTACAGCATCTAGTATTTTGGGAAGCTCCCTTACTAGGCTATCTACCGGAATGGATACGATGACCATATCGGCCTTGCCCAAATCATCATAGTCAGACTTCGCATCAATCAAATGTAAAGCCAAGGCTTCTTCTAAGTGCGTTTCACTGGCATCGATACCATGGATTACTGCACCAGGCACAATGCGTTTGATGTCTTTTGCAAACGACCCTCCAATCAATCCGATTCCGATTACAAATACGTTCATTCTAAAATCTATCTATTGCTTCGATTATTTTCTCTTCTGTTACACAAAGTGAAAAACGGATATATCCTTCCCCATTACTTCCAAAAATAGTTCCTGGTGCAATGAAAATATCTTTGTCATACAAGATGTCATCAATAAACTTTTCTGCAGATGGTACTCCGTAAGGCAACTTTGCCCAAATGAACATTCCAATAGAAGATGAATCATAGGTACATCCTAATTTCTTAACCAATTGCAACATCAATTCTTTTCTAGCAGTATACACCCTATTCAAATCATCGAACCATTCTTGAGCACTTCCCAATGCCGCAATCGCCCCTTTTTGAATTCCATAGAACATCCCAGAATCCATATTGCTTTTAACTTTTAAAATGGATTTCAAGTTTTCCGCATTCCCTAACACCATTCCGACGCGCCATCCTGCCATGTTAAACGTTTTGCTTAATGAATTTAATTCCAATGCAACGTCTTTTGCGCTTGCTACGCTGAAAATACTAGCAGGATTTTCGTTCAATACAAAACTATACGGATTGTCATTGACTATAAGGATATGGTTTCGCCTTGCAAAGGCAATCAGCTTTTCAAATTGCATTTTGGTTGCCGTAGCTCCAGTCGGCATGTGCGGATAGCTAACCCACATCAGTTTCACTTTGGTCAAATCTTCCTTTTCCAATTCTTCCAATTCAGGAAACCAGCCTTTATCTTCTACCAAATCGTAATACTTGGGACTCGCACCAACCAATTTACTGACTGCAGTGTAGGTGGGATAACCTGGATTTGGAATCAATACCTCATCACCTTCATTTAAAAAGGCCATGCTGATGTGCATAATACCTTCTTTCGAACCCATTAATGGTAAAATCTCATTGGTAGCATCGGCTTCAACACCAAATTTCGATAGGTAGAATTCAGAAATCGCTTCGCGTAATTCTAGAAGGCCTTGATAACTTTGATACTGATGTGCCCCACCATCGGTGACCGCATTTTGAATCGCCTTGATAACAGCCTCAGACGGCGCCAAATCAGGACTTCCAATGCCCATATTTATAATTGGACGGCCTTTGGCCATGAGTCCCCGCACTTCTCGTAACTTTTTTGAGAAATAATATTCCTGAACCGTATCAAGTCTATCAGCAGTCTGTATCATCCTCTGGCATTTTTATATTCACCCAATACTTTAAAGTCTTCTGACATGATGTTCAACAACGCTTTTGCTTTTTCGAAATTGGCATAACCATCAAAAGTTACATCAACAAAAAAGGCATATTTCCAAGGGGTTTCAATAATCGGAAGACTTTGAATTTTCGTCAAGTTTAAATTGCAATCACTCATTACATTAAGCATAGCCGCCAAACTACCGCGTTTGTGGTCGGTAATGAAGCGTACAGACGCTTTATTAATGTCTTCCTTGGGAAGCTCCTTGTTTTTAGTTTTTACAATGATAAATCGAGTGGCATTATTCTTAATCGTCTGTATGTCTGTCGCTACGATGTCCAAACCGTAAAGTTCGGCAGCAACCTTAGGTGCAATTGCAGCAATACCCTTTAAATCACGCTCTTGAATCTGTTTGGCAGTTTCGGCGGTATCTACATCCTCTACTACTTTTATGTGGGGTACAGTTTTAAGATATTCTCGGCATTGTAAAAGTGCCATAGGATGCGAACGTACTTCTTTAATATCATTCAAACCCTCTCCTTTTGAAACCATCAGGTGATGATGGATGTTCAAATAATGTTCGCCAATAATATGTAGTCCGTTGTCATATACTAAGGCGTAGTTTGGAATAATCGACCCTGCAATTGAATTTTCGATGGCCATAATTCCCTTGTCGGCCGCACCACTTAACAATTGGTCTACCAACCCATGGAAGGACAAACATTCCACCAGCTCGATCTTATCTCCATAATAATCTTTGGCTACCTGGTGGTGGTTAGAGCCCTTGATTCCTTGGATAGCTATTTTTAGTTTCATTTTGTTTTTCTTTAAACAGACCCTGAATCACCGAAAATTAATTCAGCGTGAGTGCGTTCAAGCCATTCTTTGAATTCAGAGAATTTGAAGAATAAAAAAAGTCCCGCTTTTCGCAGGACTTCTATATTATATCTAACTTGAATATACTACAACAGTCCTGCACATCTCTTAAAAAAGAAGTAGAAGAAAAATCTGTTATAGAAATATTGCTTTGTCATAATACACTTAAACTTGTGGCTAATGTATGAATTAAATTTAAAAATCACCTTTTCAGGAGATTTTTTTTCATTTTGATTACATTTTGTTAATACATCGGGCTAACGCATCGCTTTATAGGTTGTCCCACTACAGCATCGATAAATCAAAGTTTTTCCTTTAAAATAGCAATCATGGTTTTTATTCCCTCTCTATAATTTCCTAGTCGAAGATTTTCATTCGGACTATGCTGATTGTTATCTCGATTTACAGTTGGAACGGTAACTGCAGGAATTCCTAAAGTAGTGACAAAAGGAGAAATGGGAATGGACCCCCCACTCATACGAATCATTATGGGTTCTTGTCCGAAGGCATTTTGCAAGGCGCTTCTCAACCAAATTCCCACTTCGGAGTCAAAATCGGTACGAAAGGATTGATACGATATCTCAGAGGTAAAGGTGGCAATTTTATTGTGTTTTAGCCGGTCCTTCTCAGTAGGTACACCAGCAACCACATAATAACCTTGATTGGCAACATGATTTTTAATAAGTTTAAGAAGTCGATCTGGATCTGATTCCAAAACCAAGCGAACGTCGATTTCTGCCCGAGCCCAGCCCGGGATAATAGTTCTAACCTTTTCATCGATCCATCCTGATTGCATGCCTCTAATATTTAAAGAAGGGTATTGAATGGCTTCTTGATAATACCCCCCTACCTTGTCGGTTTTCGCTATTTGTAGTCGTTTTTTGATTTGGGCTTCATTATCTGGGACTGCTCTAAGTATCTTTTCGGTTTTCGAATCGATCGCTATTCCATCATAAAAACCTGGGATTATCACTTTTCCTTCCTCATCTTTCATTGAAGCCAGCAATTTTGACAAGCGAAGCGCTGGATTTGGAGCATAATTTCCAAAGTGACCGCTGTGCTGCGGTACTCGGGGGCCATAGGTAGTCAATTGTATGGTGGCGATGCCTCGAGCACCAAAGGTCAAGGTAGGTCGATTGGTAATATGTCGCGGACCGTCATATATAATCAACATATCTGCTTCGAGTAAATCTGCATTTTTGACCACAGCATCAGGTAATCTAGGAGAACCCAACTCCTCTTCAAAATCCATAATAACCTTGATGTTGTAATTCGGAACGATCTTCACGGAGGCCGCAGCATCTAATGCTGCCAAAAACATAGCTACGGGTCCTTTAGCGTCACTAGCGGAGCGCGCAAACACGCGCCAGTGGTCTTGGTAGTTCCTGATATTATCCCAGGCTACAGCTTCCCATTCGTCATTAGAGTTCTTCTTTTTCAACACCGGTTTATACGGACTTTCTTGAAACCAACGGGTGCTATCAACTGGCTGACCATCTATTTGCAGATAAATCAAAACCGTCTTTTTGGCTTTCTTATGCTTTCGTTCTGCCAATAGTAAAGGCACTGTTGAAGTTGCGATGCGCCTCGTGCTAAAATCTCTTTGGCCAAAGGCCGTCTCACACCATACCACATTCTTTTCTATGAAGTCTGGGTAAAAAGCATCATTTGGTATACTCAACAGCTCTTTGAGTATGGGAAACGACTTTACAGCATAGGAACTAGAAAGCTCATCAAGTGATTTGGATTTTTGCCCAAAAAAGAGGCAGGGCAACATAAAAAAAAGGACAAGGTACTTCATATTAGTTGAAATCGAAGTTTGTATTCGCTTCCTACTAAAATAGCACTTATCCTTTTAAGGGGAACTACGTATCAGAAAAGAAGAGCTTTTAGAATTTCAAAGCCAAGCCTATACCGTTTTGATTACTTGTAGGAACCAAGCGATATGAAGTCCTCTTGTCAAGAGCGTCATTGTATTCTAAAATAGCAGTTCTTTTATTTTTGGAGGAGGCGTGAAAGAAAATAGCACCTATAAGACCCGTACCCGCAGCAGTGATCAAAGGAGCAGTGAGGGGTTCATTCTTATCAAGATTGGAAATCAACCAAACGGTAGAACCAAAGTTGGCAGCTCCAAAAAGTAAGCCCCCTAAGGCCTGTTTTTTAGACTTTTGCCAATGCATCTCTGCCACTTGACTTTCCTTCATAATGGCGTCGATTTCCTTCCACGTAAGTTTCTTTTTATCCTGATAAAAAGCTTCTCCCCACATCCCAGGGAAGGAAGTAATTTCCTGGGCCTTTAGACCTGATGTGCACATACCTAAAAATAAGAATGCAGCTACTAATTTTTTCATGATATAAATTTTTGTTTAAAGATAATAAAAAATCGTTAAACAAATAACTTATAAAGTGTTAAATGAAATTCAGACTCAATTATTGAATTCTATCCAAGTTCTCATCTACATCTTTGTTCTTGTAGTTAGGGTCTTTGATTTTGCCAAAGGTGTATTTCATTGAAAAAGCAAGTTCTTGAGCATCGGCGAAATATACACCTTCAGCATTAACGCCATTGATCGAATAGCGTTCTTCAAAGTTCATTGCACCTGTAATATCATTGAAACGTAAAGAACAATGAAGCTTGTCAAAAAAGGTTTTAGTGATGGTCGAATTTAGAACCACCATAGCATTTCTTTCAAAAATACCCTGAACGCGTTTTGTTAATGCCCAGCCACCGAAGGAAATCGTGGTGTCCTTTCCAATTTTGAATTGATGGTCTGTAAAAAAATACAAATATGGCTTTGCAGATTTAGAAACGGTGTTTTTATCTTCAATTCGCCTTGATGACAAGGTTACAGAATTGTTTGAGGTATAGCTACCTTTCGACACAGGCATGGTTAAGGCAATATCGATTCCAGATTCTCTTTGCAGATTTCGAAGAGACAAGACCGCCATATCGTCATTATCTTTATAACCAATAGTAAAAAACATGGGATTTTTGCGTCTTAAATAATTGATAGACAAGGAACTATTCTTTACTTGAAAATTAGCGGATAGCTCCTCTGCAAACGTAGGTCTTAAATTCACATTGCCCGCACCTTCCAAAAACGGATTTATAAAAGAGCTTATTGAACTTGCTCTTGAATAGTTAGGGCGTTCGATACTTCTCGAATAGTTGAGCGTGAGGTTTTTGGTACTATCAATTTGGAAATTCAACATCACTTTCGGAAAGAGATTTGTATTCATTCTATTTACCACAGGAATATCAATAGCTTCGACCTCACCTCTTACGGTATTATTTTCTAGGCGTAAGCCCGCATTGAAGTTGATCTTTTTACCAATGTTTCCAGATAGCTGCGCATAGCCAGCAAGATTTTTCTCTGAATAATCAAAATCTGTGTTTGCCATGCTGTTCGATTCGAAAAACAGAATATTTGTAAAAGCGTTCGCCTTAGCATAGCTAAAGTTAGACCCAAATTCAAATTTCATATTATTCTTAAACTTTCCTACTAAATCAAATCGATACGCCAATACATCAATACGGTATTTCTGCTCTCGATCTTGAGCACGTTCAAACCCGCTCTCATTGAAGTTATTAGAAATTTTTGTATTCAACCGTTGTATAAAAGACGAGTATTGAACACCTGTAAATACATTACTATTTGAACTCAGTTTTTTATTGTAATTAAAATTTCCACTTACAAAATCTTTGGTATTATCATTTTTCGTTTTAGTAATGACATTATCAATCTGCAATTCTTGTCTTAGAAAAGTATCGGTATCTATAGTAAATTCATCTGTTTGCAGGCGAACGGTTGCGTTTGCCGAGAAGTAATCGTCACTATTTATTTGGTAAAATATGCCCCCTCCAGAATTTATTTGTGTCCTTTTATTTGGGTCGATTAAAACGAGATAGTCTGTAAACACCGCCGCCTCGGGAATTCCAAATTCGAATTGATGACTTTCCCAAGTTTGTAAATCGTTATAACCGAAATTGGCTTTTAACGTCATTTTCTTTTTTTTGTAGCTTCCGTTAAGACTATAGTAATTGTTGAAATTTTGTCTAAACGAAACGGTTTCGTAAAGGTTTGCTTTAACCCCTTCTGTATCGCTTATTCTAAGGGTAATTAAAAGCACGGCTCTTCCATCTGCTTCATATTTAACTGATGGATTCTTAATAATTTCAATAGCACTAATCGCATCTACTGAAATTGCATTTAGTTCTTCTAACGATATTCGTTGATTACCCAGATAAATCAAAGGCGTGCCTTTTCCAATTACTGCTACAGCTTCTCTGTCATAACTAATTTGCAAGTTCGGAAGTCTCGCAAGCAATTCTATCGGGTCAGGTATTGATGAAAACACTGGGTTGGTCACATCTATTCTCAAATTGCCATTTTCATTGGTAACAATAGGTTTGGCTGCAATGATCTCAACTTCATCTAGATCAACAGCGCTTTCTGTAAGCTGAATCGTCAGCGCTATGTTTTTATATAAGTCTAAATCCTCTTCTACGCTCTCAAAACCCAAACAAGAAATTCGTAAGCGATAGCTACCCACGGCAATGTTTTGTAGAGAAAAACGGCCATCTACTATCGAGCCATATTTTAAAAGGGTATCATTTTGTCTGGAAAACAATAAAACGTCACCTACAGCAATGGGTTGGTTTTGAACATCTGTTATCTTACCAGAAATGCTATGTTGGTGCTGAGTATATGCTGAAGTTCCCAAAAGAAAAAGAAACAATAACGTCAGTTTTTGCATCATCGAAGTTTATGACGCAAGTAAATAGCTAATCAACCCAAAAAAGAAAACAAGCAGTCTGATTTAAGTACTAGTACCCCTACGAGTTTTGCGCTTTCCGCAGCAATTCTTGCCGGCTCGATACCCGTAACTTACTATATATGTTGGTGATATGTGTTTTTACAGTGCTTAAACTGATAAAAAGTTCGTTGGCAATCTCCTTATTGCTCTTGCCCTCAAGGATTAATCCTTTAATATTCCTTTCTTGCCTGCTTAAATCAGCATTATGATCATGCTTTTTACTTCGCTGCAAACGAAAAACCAAGACTATCAATCCTACGGCAATCAATCCCAAGAGCATGTTGATTATCTTGCTTGTGGCATATTTATTTTCAGCTGCCTCGGTAGTTAAAAAAGCTAGCTTGTTCTCTAAAAATAGATAGTCGGAACGCTCAATATCACTTTCTTTTAGCTCTGTCAGTAGGGCTAGATAATAGTCAGGATTTTTGGCAATATCTTTCTCAAGCAAATCTTTGGTATCCAATTGCTTAATACCTATTAATTTCACCATTAAGATTGCAAGAGAGTCTTTCGCATACGTCTTTAGACTAGCGACATACGCTTCAGTCAAACTATCCTCTTTTTTAAAAGTTGATTTGCGCAATTGACGTTCAAACCTACGTAGCTTTTGCCATTCTTTATCTGCCAAATTGGTATTGGTATATTCAGCAAAGGGTATGTCACTCTTTTTAAAATGAATCGTATCGCTATTGGAAAGCAAAAACAACTGCTCAACTTGTACCGAGTCTTTTAAAGCGGCTTCAAAACGCTTTACATGCAATTTGTAAATGGCTTCCTTATCTGAAATCAGACTTTGTTTGAAACTGAAAAAGCCATTCTTGTCTAGTGATGTGGTGGCCAGCTCCTCAATAGTTCTTATTGGGGTAGAAGAGCTATCATTAGAAAGATCCTCTAAGGCAACTTGAGATAGGTACACTTTGGGTACGGATTCAGCATTTTCTAAATCGACAAAGCCTGATATCGCATTTTGTGCGTAGATCACTGAGCCGTTTAGAATTAAAAAACAAAACAAAAATCTTTTTATCATGATACTATGCAAATGTATGGCACTAATTTAGTGTTTTGCAATCGATTCGTTCTATTTACAAAAACTCTAGGAACAAGGAGTCAAAAATTTTCAAATCATTTAAAGGTTTTACCACCGAATTAAAATTTCCTTTTCCAACACTAAGGTTTTCAATCTTCTACTTTCAAGTATTGCTGCCTTTTTAGATAAAGCTGCGAACCGGGCAAATCTCTAAATTCCTCGCGTAAAGATTCATACTCAGGATTTATTGCATGATCACCCCATATACCTAACATGAGTTTTAAGCCTTCCTTATTTTCAGGGTATTGCCCCTGGTCATCAGTTGCAATAGTCCATTCTTGTAAAATGGATGCATATTTAGTTCGCGTTTCAACATAGTTAGGATCTTCCGCTAAATTGTTGATTTCAAAAGGGTCTTTTTTTAGGTAATACAATTCTTCAGCCGGTCGTTCTTTCGAAAAAAACTGACTTTGTACCGGATTTAATTTTCCATCAACATATAATTGTTTCATTGTCGTTACAAATTCCACCTCATCGACATCCATATAAGTAGGTTGCATATAAGGCCTATCGGTCATAAAATTGCGGATATATTTGAATTCTTTAGAACGCACCGAACGAATTCTATCAATAGTAAAATCACAACGGTCTCGTGTTGAAATGACAAAGGTTCTTGAAGCGATGGAATCATCAAAAATATTTCTCCCTTCCATGTAATCCGGAATAGGAATATTGGCCAAGGCCAGAGCACTGGTGCCGAGGTCTAATCCGCTAACCAAATCATCATTGACGAACCCTTGCAAAATCGCTTTTTCCTTTCTAAAATCTGCTATAATAAGGGGCACATGCAAACCACCGTCGTACAAAAATTGCTTATGACGGATCAGTCGCATACCGTGATCTGAGAAAAAGAAAACAATGGTATTATCGAGTAACTCATGACTCGAGAGTTCTTTCATAAGTGCTCCTACCTTTTCATCAGTAATTTGAATAGCATCTAAGTGATTGGCATATTCCTCTATAATTTTGGGATGGTTTGGGAGATACGGTGGTAATTCAATTTTTGACCTATCAATTGGGGTTTTAACTTTCGACTTAAAATTGGGAGAAAAAATTTCCTTCCCCCCAGCCAATTGTATTTGTCCAAAGAAAGGTTGACTACCGGCGATTACACTAAATTCTAGCTGCTCACCCTTTTTACCGTACAAAGGATGTTGCGAATACTCCTGATTATAGAGGTCTTTTCGATTGTATTCAAAGTTATAATCGTCTTTACCATTGTTAAAAGTGAAATAGCCTGCCATTCTAAATACTTCAGGAATTGTTTTGATATGTTGGGGCAAAAGAATCGCAGATTCGGGGGTACGCGAACTGTGATGATTGTGCGTTCCCGTAGTAGTCGACATGAGACCGGTAATAATACTCGAACGACTTGCCGAACAAACCGGAGCTGGCATAAAGGCATTGCTATAAACTGTACCCTGGTCCGCTAACTTGTCAATATTTGGAGTTTGAACAAGCGTGTTGCCATAGCTGTTCAAGAGTGGTGACGTGTCCTCGAGATAAATCCATAGAATATTAGGTGGTGCATTTTCGAGATTTGGTGATTCCTTACAGCCTACTAAAATGCAAGCCATTATAAGTAATCCCAATACCATTCTTTTAAAACAATACATACCCCTTGTTTAATCTATCATTGCAACTTCAAAAAATCCGTGGCATTCTGGTAATAGATTTTTTTTAAGACCCCCTCTGGAAGTGCCAAACCCTTATTTCTTTGCCCTCGTATTGCTACTGAGTCTGAAGTGCTTAAATACGTCCATAAGCGCTGATAGCTTGCATCAAGGTTTTGTTCCTCAGATTTAAGCGCGTCTAGTGACTTATCAATTTGCGAATTTGAAGTACCGTAGTCCGTTCCGAATAGAATTCGGTCTTGGTACTTTTCAAAGAAGGCCTTCACCTTATCCGAATCTTGACCTACCAAATCTCCGAAACGTGCTGCTGGTTCTACATAGATATTCGGAAATTTTTCTAGTCGTTCCGCCACCAAGTCTACATCATGCGACATACTCCCTAGGTGAGCGCATAATATCTTTAATTTCGGATTTTTCGCTATCCAATTATCCCTAGCCTCCAAAATGGTTTCATAAGTAGGTATTTCAGGGTGTTGGTAAGCATGATATTCTGGGTGTTCCATGTAATAACCATAATGTGGATTATTTGGATCATCAAGAGGTCGCCAAGCTTGAACAGGTTCTCCAATATGCGCCATAACCGGAATATTTCTTTCTTTAAGAAAATCCCAAATGGGCTGCAAACGGGCATCATCTATTTGTATAAATTTCCCTGAAGCATCTTGAGTGACCATGCCAAAGTTCTTCCATACCTTGACCATTCGTGCACCCGAAAAGATCTCATGTTTTAATCTAGTGATAGCGTTTTCAGCAAAATCAGGTTTATCGATATCAACACCTATCAGCGAAGAACATAAAAAGAATAAATCTGGTTGGGCTTTGGTGTGCCCCAGATATTCATTCCAACTACGCTTAACGCCAACAGAATCTGCTATTGCAACATCGACCAACACCCCTTGCATATTCCATTTTTTAAAGAGGTCTGATAAGTAGTCACGTTCATATTTGTAATGAACATGGACATCTATTTTTTTTATAGAATGCTGTTCCAGAACAATCCTTGGGGAATCTCCATCGGTTTTACTTTTTGTCTCTGACTTACAAGCAACCAAACCAACAATAGCGGTTAACAAATATATTTTACCTCTCATAAATTCTAAAGCATTGATGACAAACCACTTAAAGATACTTAATCCTTAGAAAACTATATCACGATCCGCCGACTTAAACCAAGGATTCTTGAGTTGATTCGGAAATCAATGCATCAACCACCTTATCTAATACGTCTTGTACATTAGGATTAGTACTATTGATTAGAATAGCAAAAACCATCCGCTGTTTTGGATAAACATAGAAGTTGGAATACCCCCCTACTCCATTACCTACATGTCCATAGTACTGCCTCCCCTTATTGTCTTCACTAACTTGCCAACCGAGTCCGTAGTAAGTTTTCTTTCCATTGACCTTTTCAGAAGTCATAAATGGGGAAAGTACTTCCTTATTTAAAATTTTATTTTCTAAATAGGCTTGCCCAAAATTGGCAATATCTTCGGAACTAGAAAGGTAACCGCCCCCTGCCAATTTGAAATAATTGTTCACAGGTATTGCTTTTCGGAAGCCCAGACGATTTTTAGAGTAGAAACTTGCAAGCTGTTTATAATCAGAATTTTCAGGAAAAGTACTTTCCATTCCCAACGGATTCAAAACTTTCTTTTGCACATATTCTTCGAAAGGAATACCGCTAGCTTCTTGCATTGCTAATGAAATCAACACCCAATCATAGCTAGTATAGAAATAATCCGTTCCTGGTTCGAACAGTAGTGCATCGTCTGCAAAGATTTCAATACTTTCTTTGATGGTATAGCATTTGTTGAGTCCGTATTCGGTACCGCGATACCCTCTTATGCCAGCGGTATGACTTGCCAATTGGCGAATAGTAAAGTCGTATTTCTTTACAGGAAAATAAGGTACATAATCATAAAAAGAAGCTTCCAAATCAATTGTACCTTCAGATACCATATGGGCCAAAGCAGTAGCTGCAATGTTCTTGGATACGCTGGCAATTCGGAAAATGGTTTTTCTCGGGTTTATAGCAGTCTTGTCTTCCATGTCAGCGTATCCATACCCTTTTTGAAGATGTATTTTGCCATCTTTTACAACGGTAATCGCCAAACCGGGGACCTTCTTTTTATTTACCAAATCATTTAGAAGTGCATCTGCTTTAACGACACCTTGCAATTGAACATTATCGCCTATAAGGCGCTTTTTGGCGAAGAGGTTTTTTAAGTATGTCGTTATTGGGTTCGGCATTGGTGGGTAAAGTTAAAACAAAGTAGACTTTCTCAAAGCGAACATTAGTGGCAATCGTCAGAAATAGATCCTTTGTTTCGACACAAACCTTAGCGCATTTACAGCTCGATAGTCAATCGAGAATTTTTCGCCAAGCCACTTTAAAAAAAGTAGAATGCATTCCTTATTTGATGGAAGAAGGCGGTATATGAAATCTTATTCTTTGTTTTCTTATCTCGACTAGGTTCGTACTACGCTTAAATTCAATCTCTACCATAGTAGGTCAGACTAGTTGAATCACTCTTGATACAAAGACAGGCACTTTTTAGAAGTACTAATCCGTAAAAATTAACCTCCCCTTGAACAACTCTTCTATGGCTATAAGATTAGGGGTATTAAAACTAATTACGTCGCCAGTGCCTCTAATTTCGCCCTTTATACCTTGCTGAGGATTTACCAGGATATCATTTGACCCACGATGATCAACATCTACCAAATTCGCCCTCAAGTTCTGGGCTTCAATTCGAGAATCTCCAGCGGCTACTGTAGCACCAAAAAATTCAGTTCTTCCACGAAGTCTGAAATAGGCAATTCCATTTACGAGAACGGTGACATCGTCGGTATCTAATTCAAGGTCAAACTCACCATCTGTAGTTTCACTTTCTGAATTATTAAAACTTTCCGATATGAGTCTTAGAATCGGATAAGCTAGTACACCGTCACTTTCTATTTTCAATCCCGTACTAGCTCGAATCTCACCAATATTTGGGGCTGTAACATAGATTGTTGTTAATCCGTACTCTCGAAAAAAATTGCAATCGTTTGTGTCTCTTAGCAGCAGGCGACCATCCACCACGTTTACCTCAACTTCATTTCGCAAATATTCACCTGTTTCTACTTCTACTTTTATTTCCGGGCCCTGCTTCAAGACCAGTCCTACGTTTTCGAATACCGTTATTTTGGTAAAATCGGCAACTGCAACTTCCTCCCGAATAAGATCACCCGCACTTTGAAAGCAGTCTGGAGCGGTATCTGAAGAGCAGGCAACAAAAAAAGTAGATAGTAGTATAAAAAACATTTGACTACTATGGTAGTATACCCTAAAAGGGGGATTCACTATTTTAAAAACTCCCAACGTATTACTCATATCTTTGAATTCATAACTTTACAACCTTATACCGACTCCAAATTCTACGGCTTCGGCTGCTGCTCCATGTGATTTTAAAGAAACCGTACCGAACCATTTGTCACCAAAGTAACGCTTAAGTCCCATGCGGTTATATACCTTTCCCTCAAAATCGAAGGGGTAATATATATAATATCCTAATTGACTAATGATACTGAGTTTATTGATAAAAAGCTCATGCCCAATAAACAACCCAACACGTCTATAATCAGTATCTGCCGCTACTTCATTCTCAGGAAATGAGATAGATTGGAATCGAATTAAATCCTTAAGAAAGTTGCTAAAAAACAGGTCGGTCCCCAATTGAATCGCACTTTTTCTACCCAAACGCTTATCGGCATAAGCCGAAATTATATAAAACGGAAACTGACCTGAGCCAATCACATCACTTTCATTAATACCAGATCTAAAAACTAAGTTGTATTTAAAAGGTTCGGTAATTTTAGTTTTTTCTCTTACGATATAGTCGGGTTCATCATGCTTTAAGGTATAGGTCAATCCTGCATTTAAAGCCAAGGTATTTGTAGATGTATTAGGAGCTTTTACATTTGCATTGGAATAGTGTACTACAGAGAATCCTGCTTTAAACCCTAAGCCTTCAAAAATATTCTCCTTGTGATAGTTCAACATCAAAAAGGTGGAGCTCAACATTCTTGTACCGTAGGCATTATTCCGAAAATTTTTAATCTTATCATACGGGTTCGTAGCATATGACACACCCTGCCCAATTCGCAGTTGGACATTGCGTTTTAAAAAATAGAAATTGAAATGGGCATATAAGCCTAAATTATCTCCTAAAGTGGGGTTGTTTGATCTTTGAAAAATAAAGGAAGCCCCTAAATCAGGATAGTTGTACCATTGTTCCCAGTCTTCTGATCCGTAGGTTTTTCGATTATAACTAAAAATCAGACCTTCAGGGTGTTTGGTAATCAAATGATTGATATCTGGATTATGTAAAATGATCGAACCGTAAAATGCATTCGCTTCGAAAGTGTAGTTGGTTCGTTTTCCTTGATCTTGTGCAAAGCAAGATCCTGAGAAGCATATGATTAGTAGGAGTACCCTTAAGCTCATGGGGTGTAAAAATAGGCATTATTTGCTTGTCAGCGGCCTAAAATAGTGCGCTGGCAATTGCCTGAATATTATCAGATTTTCCCATAGAATAATAATGTAAAACCGGAACCCCTGCAGCCAACAGCTCTTTAGATTGTTGAATTGCCCATTCCACTCCCACTTGGCGCACGGCCTTATTATCTTTACAGTCAACAACTGATTCTACCAAGTCTTCTGGCAAATCAATTTTGAAAACCTGTGGCAAAAGATTCAGATGTCGCTTTACGGCAATCGGCTTGATTCCAGGAATAATAGGAACATGTATTTCCATTTCTCTCGCTGCATTTACAAACTCAAAGTACTTTTGGTTGTCGAAGAACATTTGCGTTACCACATAATCTGCACCAGCATCTACTTTTTCCTTTAATCGTTTTAAATCTGATTGAAGTGAAGGGGCTTCGAGGTGCTTTTCAGGGTATCCAGCAACTCCAATACAGAAATCTGAACAATCATCGGTTTCAACGACCTCATGCAGGTATTTTCCACAATTCAAATTCTGAATCTGTTCCACTAGGTTAATAGCAAATGGATGTCCTCCCTTAGTTGGTTCAAAATACTTTTCTTCCCGCATGGCATCACCCCGCAATGCCATCACATTTTCTATTCCTAAATAGTGACAGTCGACCAACAAATATTCAGTTTCCTCCTTGGTAAAACCCCCACAAAGTACATGCGGAACAGTATCAACATCGTATTTGTGTTTTATCGACGCACAGATACCAACGGTACCTGGTCGCATACGCGTCAATTTTTTGTCTAAAAGTCCCGAACGGTCTATATAGATATACTCCTCACGTGAAGTCGTAACATCAATAAAAGGAGGTTTAAACTCCATCAAAGGGTCTATATTATCATACAGTTCCTGAATTTTATGCCCTTTTACTGGGGGTATGATTTCAAAGGAAAACAGTGTTTTTCCTTTGGCATCCTTTATGTGGTCTGTTATTTTCATGTTTTTTTACTTGTCAATTGACGGTTATCGGCCGGTTGCTGTCTTTTGGCATCGATGCTATAACCATCAACTATTTTAATCATCGGCAATATTAGGGGCTAACCATTTTGTTGCCTCTTCAATCGATATTCCCTTTCTGTTTGCGAAATCTGCTACTTGGTCTTCTTTTATTTTCCCAAGCCCGAAATAGCGAGCTTCAGGGTTGGCAAAATAGTACCCACTAACCGAGGCTGCTGGCCACATGGCCAAACTCTCTGTTAGTTTTACTCCTATTTTTTCCTCTACCTCAAGCATTTGCCAAATGGTCAATTTTTCTAAATGATCTGGACATGCCGGGTAACCCGGTGCCGGGCGAATTCCCTTGTAAGATTCGTTAATCAAATCGTTATTACTCAAATCCTCATCCGCGGCATAACCCCAATGTTTGGTTCGTACTTCTTTGTGCAAATACTCGGCGAAAGCTTCGGCCAATCGATCGGCCAATGCTTTGATCAAAATCGCGCTATAATCATCTAGACTCTTCTCATAGGCCGCTGCCAATTCTGCCGTACCAAATCCGGTGGAAACACAAAAACATCCTATATAGTCTTGTTTGCCACTTTCTTTGGGAGCGATGAAGTCTGCCAAAGCATAATCTGGAACTCCTTCTCTTCTTTGCAGTTGCTGGCGTAGACTCCGAAAAATACTTTTCCCACTAGGTTCCGTGTTCTCGTCTACGCTAGAACTGTCCGAAAACAAATCAACTTCCATATCATCGTCATTGATTGTATTTGCAGGAAATAATCCGAAAACGGCTTTTGCCTTTAGTTTCTTTTCTGCCAAAACCTCTTTCAACATTTTTTGGGCGTCTGAGAACAAATCGGTGGCCTGAGCACCCACAACATTGTCCGTTAAAATATCTGGGTATTTGCCATGGAGTTCCCAGCTTCTAAAAAAGGGGGTCCAGTCAATAAATGGAATTAGTTTTTCTAAATCCATATCGTCAATGACTTGGATGCCTAATACATTCGGCTTTATAATTTCGGTAGTACTCCAATCTATTTTAAACTTATTTTCCCTGGCATTTTCTATGGATTTGTATTCCTTTTGAACAGAACGTTTCAAGAACTTCTGTCGAAAGACATCATAATCTTCTTTAATTGATTTTTTATAGTTATCGGAAGTTTCTTTTTGGAGCAAATCGCCTACCACTGTTACGGCCCTAGAAGCATCATTCACGTGTACCACCGCCTGACTGTACTGCGGGTCAATCTTTACAGCCGTATGTGCTTTACTGGTCGTAGCGCCACCAATCAATAAAGGTACCGTAAAGTTTTTGCGCTGCATTTCTTTCGCCAAATGCACCATTTCATCCAAAGACGGTGTTATCAAACCGCTGAGTCCAATCACATCAACCTTATGCGCAATAGCTTCGGCGATTATCTTTTCTGGGGGTACCATCACACCTAAATCTACAATTTCGTAATTGTTACAAGCCAGGACCACACTTACAATGTTCTTCCCGATATCGTGAACGTCTCCCTTAACGGTGGCCATTAATATTTTTCCAACCCCAGCAGAGTCTCCTGCTGAAGGATTCAATAACTTTTCTTCTTCAATGTACGGAAGTAAATACGCAACGGCTTTTTTCATTACACGCGCAGATTTTACCACCTGTGGTAAAAACATTTTTCCACTGCCGAAAAGGTCACCCACCACGTTCATACCGGCCATTAAGTTTCCTTCAATAACTTCGATAGGTTTGTCAGCGGTTTTTCTAGCTTCCTCTACATCTTCCGTTATATATTGGTCAATTCCCTTAACCAATGCCCTTGTAATTCTATCTTGAAGTGGTTCTTCACGCCAAGACAAATCTGCCTTGCTTTCTTTGGCCTTACCTACCACAGATTCTGCAAATTCCAATAATCTTTCTGTTGCATCATCTCTCCTGTTGAGCATTACATCTTCAACATGCTCAAGCAAGTCTTTGGGAATATCATCATACACCTCCAGCATCGTCGGATTCACAATACCCATATTCAAGCCGGCTTTGATCGCATGATAAAGAAAGACAGAATGCATTGCCTCACGTACGGGGTTATTCCCTCGAAATGAAAAGGAAACATTACTCACACCGCCACTAACACTACAATAAGGCAAGTTTTCACGTACCCATTTCGTAGCATTTATAAAATCGAGTGCATTTAACTTGTGCTCATCCATTCCTGTAGCCACAGGAAAAATATTTAAATCGAAAATGATGTCTTCAGGGGGAAATCCTACACGGTTGACAAGGATGTCATAGGAGCGTTTTGAGATCTCGATACGACGTTCATAATTATCGGCCTGCCCAACTTCATCAAAAGCCATGACAATTACCGCAGCCCCGTATCGCTTGATCAGTTTGGCATGGTGTATAAATTCCTTTTCACCTTCTTTTAAACTAATAGAATTCACAACACATTTACCTTGAACAACTTGCAAACCTGCCTCTATAATTTCCCACTTGGAGCTATCAATCATTATGGGCACTCGGGCAATATCAGGTTCGGCAATGACGAGGTTCAAGAACTTCACCATGGCTTCTTTACCATCGATAAGTCCGTCATCCATATTAATATCGATGATTTGGGCTCCGCCTTCAACCTGATGACGAGCCACATCCAAAGCTTCTTCAAACTTCTCTTCTTTGATAAGTCTTAAGAATTTTTTTGACCCAGCCACATTGGTTCGCTCTCCCACATTAATGAAATTGCTTTCGGGAGTAACTACCAAAGGCTCTAAGCCTGACAATTTTAGATATCTTGGTTTCGTGACTGTCATTTATATTTTTTCAACCATCAAATTTCTAGGTTCATACTGCTTGACCAATTCGGCGATTGCCGTAATATGATCGGGAGTGGTGCCACAACAGCCGCCGACAATATTCACCAGACCCTTTTCGACATATTCCTTTATCTGCGCTGCCATTTGCGCTGGAGATTCATCATATTCTCCAAAAGCATTGGGTAATCCTGCATTGGGGTGAGCTGAAACCGCATGTTCTGTTCGACTCGATAATACTTCCAAATGCGGAACCAATTGGTTTGCTCCTAATGCACAATTAAAGCCTACAGATAAAATAGGAATGTGCGAAATAGAAATTAAAAATGCTTCTGCAGTTTGGCCCGATAAGGTTCTACCAGATGCATCTGTTATTGTTCCACTGACCATAATAGGGACCTCGATATTGCGTTCTTCCTTTACTTCTTCAATGGCAAAAAGTGCGGCCTTGGCATTCAAGGTATCGAATATGGTTTCTACAAGTAATATATCAGCCCCTCCGTCTAACAAAGCTTCCACTTGCTGTTTGTAGGCGATTCGCAACTCCTCAAATGATACGGCGCGATACCCAGGGTCATTTACATCAGGTGACATACTAGCGGTCTTATTGGTCGGGCCAATACTGCCGGCTACAAATCTCGGTTTATCTGGTTCATTGACTGTGAATTCATCAGCAACCTTTCTAGCGATTCTTGCAGATTCGTAGTTTAGTTCATAAACTAGGTCTTCCATATGGTAATCTGCCATTGCTATCGTTGTGCCAGAGAAGGTATTGGTTTCTACAATATCTGCACCTGCGGCAAAGTATTTGCGATGTACCTCCGCTATAGCTTCTGGTTGCGTTAGGGACAATAAATCATTGTTTCCTTGCAAAGGGTGTTTCCAATCTTTGAAACGCTCAGCTCGAAAATCTTCTTCCTGAAACTTATAGCGCTGAAGCATCGTACCCATGGCACCATCTAACACCAGAATTCGTTCTTGTAATATGTCTTTTATCCTCGTCATTTCCCTGATTTTGATTGCGTTCGAAATAGCAGCGATAGCTTTTTTATTTATCAAAGACCCTCAGGCAGTAGCAAGAGCGACAAATTAAAAAACATCGCGAATAGCCCGACCTTCATTTTCACAAAGGAAACGCCCAAATTAATTGTATCAAGTAAGGTAAAGGTTTAGGCAATAGCCTGTCTCTAGTTATCTGTCCGTTAACTTGCGGATAGAACGTAGCACCTTCTTAGGTCCTGATAGGCATCAGGATAGACCAAGGGTTGCTAAGGCTTCATAGGGTCTAATCCCTCCACCTTTCTTGATAACAACTTCAATTTTTTAATGAACTAAATACAAAGTAAAGCCACTGTTCAATCAAAACCAAGTTATTCGGGCAAAAATTGACCTTCAAATCACAATAAACCTTTGGCCTTTATTTCTAGGTATTTGTTTATGGTATCAATGGTAAGACTACTAGGGGACGTTAAAATGGTTTGTATTCCGTATTTATTCAACTCTGCGGCAATAAGTTTTTTATCATAGCTAAACTTTTCAGCTATGGTTTTATCAAAGATCTCTTGAATGGTACTGGCCTCTTGGTTTTTAAGCAGTTCCAATTCTGTGTTTTTAAAAAATACGACCACCAGCAAATGACTTTTGTTCATTGCCCGCAAATAGCTTAATTGCCTGTTCACTGCGTCTAAACTGGCAAAATTGGTGTATAGCAATAATAAGCTCCTTGTGGTGACCTTCCGTTTAAGAAGGCCGTACAAATTTCCAAAGTCAGATTCACTATAATCGGTGTTTATATTATAAAGCGATTCCTGAATTAAATTCATCTGCGCATTTCTGCGTTCGGCTACCACAAAGTTCTCTGGCTTTTTTGAAAATGAGAAAACACCTGCTTTGTCATGTCTACGCACTACAACACTACTAATAACAAGTGCGGAATTTATAGCATAATCTAGCAAACTGAGTCCTTCAAAAGGCATTTTCATTACCCTGCCTTTATCGATAACCGAATATACTTGTTGTGATTTTTCGTCTTGAAACTGATTTACCATCAATTGATTGCGTTTGGCGGTAGCCTTCCAGTTGATGTCTTTAATATTGTCTCCCTGAACATAGTCTTTAATCTGTTCAAATTCAAAGGAATTGCCAATCCTTCGCATCTTCTTTATCCCAAACTGAAGATTGAATTGATTCAATGAAATTAGATCGTACTTCTTGAGCTGTAGGAAACTCGGATAGGTTTTTACAATTTTTGAAGCTTCAAAAGAAAATTTCCGCATTGCAAAGCCTATTCTGCTCGAAGTAAATACATGCAAGCCACCAAACTCGTATTCTCCCCTTTCTTTTGGGGTAATTTCATACGAAATAGATTCTTTACGATTTGCAGCAATGGCTCTACTTAAGTAAAAATCACGCTGCTGAAATTGAAAGGGCAGCTCGTCTATTATTGTGCAAAACATCTTTAGGGTAAAGTCATTGGAAATTTCAATCCAAACTTTATTGGCGTCGCCATTGGAAAATTTTTCTGGCAGAACTCTTTTTGCACTAATTCCTTTTTTAGTTCCAAAAAGAATTAAGACATCGACCACTACAACCACAAGAAAAACAAGACCCGAAAGTTTGGCGATTTCCAATACGGGTGAAAAGACAAAACTCAGCACAAAAAGCAGTATGATACCGAACATCGCATAGAAAAACCGATTGTTTAAGAATAAATCTTTAAAAAATCGTATTACAGGGAGTGATTTCGTAGTTGCTGAGGTTTTGTTTTCCGACATTACATCAATTTATTTAGGAATTTCAACACTCTGAAGAATATCGTTAATTATCTGTGTTGAAGTTATTCCCTCCATTTCCCTTTCAGGAGTTACAATAACACGGTGTTGTAATACGGGTACAGCAATCTGTTTTATATCTTCTGGAGTTACAAAATCTCTTCCATTTATTGCGGCAAAAGCCTTACTGGCTTTTAAAACAGCTATCGAAGCTCTTGGAGAGGCACCTAAATACAAAAAAGGATTTGTACGTGTATTCAATACAATTTCGGCGATGTACTTGATAAGATGAGGCTCTACAACTATTTGAGAGATCAACCCCTGAAAAGCTATTATTTTTTCTCGACTTAAACTACTGGTAATTTGAGCCAACTTCGTTGTTTTCAACTTATGCTCTCTGGTAATAATCTCTACCTCTTCTTCCAAATTTGGATAGTCAATGGTAATTTTTAAAAGGAAGCGGTCTAATTGAGCTTCGGGCAATCTATAAGTTCCTTCTTGCTCAATAGGGTTCTGAGTAGCCAATATGATATAGGGTGCATCGAGCAAATATTTTTCCCCATCCATAGTCACTTGTCTTTCTTCCATTACCTCGAACAAGGCTGCTTGGGTTTTTGCAGGAGCCCTATTGATTTCATCTGCCAAAACAATATTTGAAAATATAGGCCCCTTCTTAAACTCAAATTCAGATTTCTTCAGGTTAAATATTGCGGTACCTAAAACATCAGAAGGCATCAGGTCTGGCGTAAATTGTATTCTACTAAAGTCGACATCAAGTGATTTCGCCAAAAGTTTCGCAGTTATGGTTTTGGCAACGCCAGGAGCACCTTCCAATAATACATGACCTTCAGCAAGTAAGGCTGTCAACAATAGATTGACCAGTTGTTTTTGCCCAACGATCACTTTTGCCAATTCCATTTTAATCTGGGTTACGCTTGCCTGTAATTCTTTAAGATCTAACCGATTATCAAATTCAATATCATTGTTTTCCATAGGTTATTTTTTATCTTTTTTATAGAATTTTTCTATCTCTTTGTTGAGGGTTATTAGTGGTTCCTTAGTCATAAAATTATGTGATTTCATATTTAAAATCAGTGTTACCAACTGTTGTACTTGCTCCACTGAATTGCCTGATTTTAATGCTAGCTTCTTAACAAAGTTTGCATCGAGGCGCTCTGTAGACAACTGGTATTTGCTTCTAATAGACTCTAAAAAATGAATGATCTTTTTTTGAATAATGCCATTGTAGTCGGCCGCTTCATAATGCAAATTACTAACCGTATGAACAAACTCTGTAGTAGTGTTTTTTAATGGTTCTATTACGGGAATAACTCTTTGTCTACGTTTCGCATTGAACAAAATAAACAGTGCTATGGCCAACAATAACAAATACCAACTCCATTTCAAGGGCTCTTTGGAGGTAATGTATCTCAATCTACTTTGACTGAACTCTGGATCAACTTTTATCGCTTTATCTAATAATAGAGGTACTTGCGGTAAATAGGAAATAGCCGTACTCAAGTAATTCGTATTTGGGGCTTCCAACATTTGATAGTTTGTAAAAATCTCTGGGGTAGTGTGAATGTAGAAAATACCGTCATAATATGGTATGCCCACAAAATTGGTACGTCGCTCTCCTTTGTCGGAAACCAAATACCCCAGCTTTTTTACTGTGACCGTATCCTTAACATAGGCTATCCCGTATGGAATCTTTGCCGTGTATGTCAATGAATCTTTAGCAAATTCAAAATGCAAGGTATTCCTTATCTCCTTGATTTCAGTATCCTCATAGGCCGTATTAAAGCCCAAGGTATCCTTCACGAAGTACGGAAAACTATGGGCAGAAATAAAAGCATCATTACCGTAGGCAACATATTCTAGCAATGCTTCGAAAGAAGTAATATCGATATCATAGGTTCGCGAAATGCTAATGTAATTTTTGGTAGAGTCAACCGGTTGATCTCGTAAGTATTGATCATATTCATAAAAAGTAGTGTGTATTTTTTTAACAGACTTACCCTGAAACCAAAAGGGCAATTGGTCAAAAAACACTTTGGTATCCATCGGCTTAGTTTCAAACTCATTAAAGGTCGGAGTCCAATCTACAGTATGACTTCTATTGGCGACAACGACTACAATCATTACGATTACGAAACTGAGTACAAGGATTCCTTTTCTACTCATTATTTAAACTGTTTTAATAATTCATCGTATACGTAAGATGTTTTCTTGTACTCACTTTCATCTATACGAAATTCGCCATACCAGATATAGGTGTAGTAATAGGTAGCCTTACTGAAACCAAGGGCGTATTTTGATCCCTCTACTTCTGTCTGATAATCAAAAGTGGTCTTTTGCACATCATAGTCTATGACGTCGAACTGGTCTAATTTCTTTAATAAAAAAAGATAGTAATAGCGAATGGCAGACCTATAATCGCTCTTGGAAACAGCTTCAGAAATTAGACTTTTAAAATCTACCTCACGAATGTTCTCGCCAATATCGAAGTTGAGATTCTTCGCTTCCTCTTTATTCCTTTTAAATATCCACCTGATTTCTTTGTTTAGTACAATTCTAACAATAAGGTATGTGACCAATAAAATAACTGCAATCCAAAACAGATATTGAAAGACCTTAAAGATATTGCCGGCACTTTCACTTTCTAAGCTAAACCAACTTGACATCAAATCGATAAGCCAGTTTCTAAAGCGCGCTAATGAGGAAGTTGTTTCTACATAATCATAGGCTTTTCCCGTGTAGTTTTCTTTAAATGTATTGGGGAGCACCCGAACCTCCTCTGGTAGCTCAGGCACCTCCTTCTCTTGGGCACTGGATACCATTATGCCCAAGAAAAACCATAACACAAAAAGTAAGTAGTTGTTACTCCTCAAAGCTTTTACTTGTTATTTTTTTATTTACTCGAAAAGGGTAGATCAGGTAATAATAGGAAATGATACAAAGGGTTCCCAAAATAATCAGCAAAGCCAAAAAGTTAGGCAACACATCTGAATATCTGGTGACATAACCTTCCAAGAAACCCGCTGCAATTGTAAATGGAAATGTGCTTATGACAATTTTTATTCCATCACGCATTCCCCTTTTAAAAGAAACGATTCTAGAAAAGGTTTTCGGAAACAAGATACTGGCACCTAAGATAAAACCCGCCGCACCTTCTATAACAATTCCAAAAATTTCCATCGCCCCATGAATCCAAATGCCTTTGGCACTTTTCCATAATACATCTTGCTGCTCAAAGAAATACTGAAAAGCACCCAACATTATTCCATTTTGCAGCAGTACATACGCCGTACCTATTCCCCCTGTCACTCCATAAACAAATCCTGTTAATCCTACCTTTAAATTATTAAAGGTTATACCAATAAAACTTCCCCAATTACTTCCGCTTTTATAAATGGCCACAGGATCGCCATTTTCAATATTCTGAAGTGTTTGGTTCACATAATCATTGCCCAATATCAAGCGAACAAAAGAATCGTCGTTTGCGGCAGAAACTACCCCAATAAGTATGGCGGTGAAAAAAAATAAAAATGAGTATAGTAGGTATCTTCTATAACGGTATAATAACACCGGAACATCTATCGTAAAAAAATAGACCAACAGATTCGATTCCTCTCTTTTGGTCAAGTAGATTTTTTGATAGACATTTACGGCCAAATTATTTAGATAAACGACTAGTTTACTCTTTTTGTAGTATGTTTGAGCGTATGCTAAATCATTGATTAAATGCAAGTATAGATCGGAAAGATGGTCTGGATTTTCAATCTTCTTTTGAGAAATTGCTTTTTCAAATTGCAACCATTTTTCTTTATTTTGTCGGATAAAAGCCACTTCCCTCATACGTTGCAAATAAAATTATATAATGGCAGAAATACAAATTACTACTACTCAGAACGTAACCATAAATTTCAAAGCCGCTGAAGTAGGAGAACGTATTCTAGCCTATATTATTGACCTAGTTATAAAATTAGCCTACCTTTTTTTCATATCCTTCTTATTTGCCCTAGCAGCAAAGCCCCTTGACAGATTAATTGAAGATGATTTTGCCGAGGATCCTTGGAGTGTAATGGCCATTATTATTGTTATCGGTTCTCCGATAATTTTTTATACTCTGGTTTCAGAAACGCTACTTATGGGTCAAACATTGGGAAAAAAATTAGTAAACATAAGGGTTGTAAAAATAGATGGCTATCGGGCTACATTTTTAGACTATTTTATTCGCTGGGCGATGCGTCTTGTAGAAATTAGCCTTTTTTGGGGCATTCCGGCCCTTGTCGCCATGGGAAGTTCAAAAAACAATCAACGTCTAGGCGGCATGGCTTCAGGTACAGCAGTAATTACCCTGAAAAACAAAATTGGTATTAATCACACCATTTTGCAGGAAATCAGGGAAGACTATAAACCATCCTATTCCTCCGTCATTAAATTATCTGACAATGATGTGAGAATCATTAAGGAAAACTTTCTTAGGGCAAGAAAAAATAAGGACAACAAAACCATGTTGGTGCTTAAGGAAAAAATTATCAATGTAATAGAAGAAAGACCTGATGCTGATGTTACTACAGAAAACTTCATCAAGACGATCATAAATGACTATAACCATTTTACAAAAGACATGTAAAACTAAAAAAGAGCGAAATAGGAAATTCGCTCTTTTTTTCTAACACGTTTATATGGTAAAGCTTAAGCTTCTGCTACCCCGATATCATCTAATTCGGTGTTTGGGTTTTTTGGGTTTGACCCCCATTTGTTATCACCTTCCTCACTATCAGTGCAAGCCAAAACTAAATTGTAAATAGGAATAAGTAAAAACCATCCACTCTTTCCAGCGTCGTGCATTCTGCGTACGCCGACCGCAAAACTTGGAATGAGAACCCCGAAAGAATAAATAGTATAAAGAATTGAAAGCTCAGGTACTTCTATAATTAATGGGATAAAAGCCAAGCTATAAGAGAAAATCATATTGAATAGTACAAACATCCAATATTCCTTTCTTCTCGCCCTGCCGTTGAAATCTGCGTATTGTTTTAATACTTTTAAATACCAATTCATAGTTTAAGGTTTTAAGATTTGGGTAATGATAGACTAACGAAAAAAAGATCAAATTATTGGCACATCTCGATTTAAGTCAATGCCATATTGCTAGTCAAGAGTTTTAAACTTCGGTAACCCCTATATCGTTTATTTCGGTATTGGGGTTTTTAGGGTCAGGACCATACTGATTAGGACCAGAATCTCCTTCGGTGCACATTAATACAAGTAACCAAATTCCTCCAATAAAAGGTATAAATGTTACCAGATAGTACCATCCACTTTTGTTTTGATCATGTAATCTTCTAACTGCAACAGCAATTGACGGAATAATTATTACCAAATAGTATAATAAAACAGGAAGAGACATCAAATCTTCAGAATTTGTTGCGCTACCAAGCATTCCAGATAAAAATGCTAGGGCTATTATAATTACAATATTAAATAACGCAAACATCCAATATTCCTGTCGTCTTGCCCTACCGTTAAAGTCTGCGTATTGTTTTAGTACTTTTAAATACCACTTCATTGCGTATTGGTTTTTAATGTGTTTAAAGATGATAATCTAACGCAAAATAACTGTTAAAAGTATACTTTGAAATTTTACAATAACGGTTTTCCATAAACTATAAAACCTTCCTAGTCGTTCTAGGAAGGTCTTTAGAATGAATAAACTCCAAAGGTTATGCAATACTTTGCACTACCTCCTTTTTCGCTTCTTTTTTAGTGCCGTCAAAGCCTTCTACTCCACCTACTGTTGTATATTTCATTACATAACGCTTACCAGGATTTATAAGTTGATAAGCATATTGACACATTACCGCAGCCTCATGAAAACCAGATAGAATTAATTTCAATTTACCTTCATAGGTATTCACATCGCCTATAGCGAACACCCCTGGAATATTCGTCTGATAGTCTTTAGCATTATTGACTTTTATAGCATTTTTCTCTATTTCCAATCCCCAATTTCCAATAGGGCCTAATTTAGGAGATAGTCCGAATAAGGGAATAAAGTTGTCTACTTCTAAATATGTTTCTCCTTTGTTGGAATCGTTATGTTTGATAACCACGGCCTCCAATTGTTCATCACCATAAAGTTTCTTCACCTCAGCTTCGGTAAATAGTTTGATTTTTCCCAATTTGGCTAATTCAGATGCCTTTTCCACAGAATCCAAGGCCCCACGAAATTCATTTCTTCGATGAACCAAGGAAACTTCTGAAGCCACATCGGAAAGATAAATTGCCCAGTCTAAGGCAGAATCACCACCACCAGCGATTACCACTTTTTTATTGCGATACACCTCAGGGTCTTTGATGATGTAGGCGACACCCTTATCTTCAAAATCTTGAATATTTTCAATTGGCGGTTTTCTAGGCTCGAAAGAACCAAGCCCGCCAGCGATAACCACTACAGGTGCCTGGTGTTGGGTTCCTTTATTGGTAGTAACTACAAAAGAACCATCTTCTTGCTTGGCCAGGGTTTCGGCTCTTTCACCTAATGTGAAACCTGCTTCGAAAGGTTTTATTTGTTCCATGAGATTTTCTACCAAATCACCAGCCAATATCTCTGGAAATGCAGGAATATCGTAAATAGGTTTCTTCGGATAAATTTCAGAGCACTGTCCACCAGGTTGTGGTAAGGCATCTATCAAATGGCATTTTAATTTCAACAAACCGGCCTCAAATACGGTGAAAAGTCCGGTTGGACCTGCTCCTATTATTAAAATATCTGTTTTTATCATAAATAGCTTATTTAATTTTCATTCCCTCCCTTTGCTAAACGCTTAGTTGCGAAGTCGGGAAGCTTCTTAAATTCAATTTTCGGTATGTCTAGCCTTCTATTGGGCTCAGAACGTCTTTTCGTCTTTTTTACGCTTTTTAAACTTTTTCGACCAATTTTTGAGTTATTTCGTTCATTTTGTCCACTTTTTGCTCAAAATCACCCTTTATGGTTTTTCTATAATCATTCAAATTTTGAACCATCTTGCTAATATCCTCTGGAATAACTTCCTCAAAGAACTGTCGCAACCGCTTTGCGGTGGTTGGAGATTTTCCATTGGTTGAAATGGCAACTTTCACATTGCCTTTCGTAACTATTCCACCCATATAAAAATCACAATATGGGGGGTTATCGGCTACATTTACGAGTTTGTCAAAAGACCTACAATCAGTATACACCTGAATGTTTACTACAGGGTCGTCGGTTGTAGCTATAACCATGTGCTTTCCCATCAAATATTTGGCGTGGTATAGGTCGGTTATCAACTCAACATCGAATTCTAAGGCCAATTGCTTTGTTGCCTTTCGGAACATCGGTGCGACCATTGTAACTTTCGCATCGGGACTCGATTTGGTTAAGAAGGTCAATTTTTCTTCGGCTACCTTACCACCCCCCACGATCAGAATGTGCAGCTTAGCCGTTTTTAGAAATATAGGATACAGGTTATTCCGTTGCATAATCAATAGGCTAATTCGGTTGCAGTATATTTTTCTTGAATTTCTAAGATTCGGTCGCGATGACGAACCACCTCGCCGATGATAATGATTGCCGGATTCGCTAATTGTTTCCTTTCTACCTCAACTTCGATTGTTGCTATGGTGCCCACCCCTACTTTTTCATCTGCTCTCGTACCATTTTGTATAATGGCTATGGGTGTTTCTGATTTTTCTTCCTGTTTGAACAGTGCCACAATCTGTGAGAGTTTAGACATGCCCATAAGGATAACGACTGTAGCACTTGACTTTGCCGCCAGGCGAATATCACTTGAGAGTTTGTGTTCTCTAGTGGTACCGGTAATGACCCAAAAACTCTCTGCAGAACCACGTTTGGTTACTGGTATATTTTGTGTCGCTGGAACGGAAAGACAAGAAGAAATGCCGGGTACTAATGCCACTTCCAAGCCATGTTTAGCAGCATATTCCATCTCCTCAGCCCCTCTACCGAAAACAAAAGGGTCTCCGCCTTTTAAACGCACCACATGCCCATGGCGGTTTGCCTGACTAACTATCAGTTCATTGATTTGTTCTTGCTGGTAGCTATAGCAACCCCGGCGTTTCCCCACAAATACATGATCAGCATGCGGTGCATATTGCAATAGTGTGGAATCTATCAACGCATCGTATAAAACTACATCTGCATTATGCAAAGCGTTTATAGCCTTGAGCGTAATAAGCTCTACATCACCCGGACCAGCTCCGACCACTGTTAATTTGCGCTCTTTATGCATATTCCAACTCGGATTTTCTAAAAGATTCTATGCTGCTTAAGAATCCTTTAGCATCTGCCAAATACCTTGCAGCAAATTCTTTTGAAGGCTCATTTTTATTCAATTGCAATACCAATTCCTCAAATGATTTGGACAATGAAACTCTGCCTGATTGGATGAATTTTTCATCAAAATCTCTAATTATACTGGCATGTGTATTTGTTTTGGTCTTTTCGGCGGTTAGCAAGGCCTTCGCCGTATTGACCATAGAGGAATAGGAATAATAAATACTTGCAGCCCATTTTCGCTCTCTTAAGGCTTCTTCTGCATTTTGAATTTTTTCCTTGCTTTCAAAAAGCAGTGTGGCGATGAGGTCAATTACCACCCCTGCACATTCGCCAATGCCGATTTCCTTTTTATATTTTTCGGTATTTCCCCAATCGACAAAATCTTCTTCAGTCAGATTGTCGATATCGGTTAAAGGTTTTAGAAAATCGTAGAAATAATGCTCTCCTTTTTGCTTGTAATAATCAGCAAATGGGTCCCCATTTCCGTTGCGTTCAAAATCATTTAAAATTAACCGCAATGCCTCCGGACCTCTCCTGCTCGGTACCTTTACAACTTTGTCAGCAAAACGACCATTTCCATTACCATCATTACTGCCTCCCAAAAGTACTTGTAGCGCTGGGGCTACTAATTTGTCTTTGGTTCTAATGCTCATACCTTGAAATCCGATATGGGCCATATTGTGTTGTCCGCAAGCATTCATACAGCCACTAATTTTGATGACCACATCTGGGTTGTTGATATACCTCGGATATTCCGTTTTTATTACGCGTTCCAACTCTTCTGCGATTCCAGTACTGCTGGCAATTCCCAAATTGCAGGTATCAGTGCCTGGGCAGGCCGTGATATCGAGCGCTTTGTTGTAACCCGCTTCAGTGAAGCCTAATTTTTTAAGCTGGGTGTAGAAAAAGGGAACTTGTTCTACGCGAACAAACGGAATCAAAATATTCTGTCTTAGCGATAAACGAAGCTCCCCAGCGGCATATTTTTCAACCAAATCGGCTAACAACCTTGCTTTATCTGTATAGAAATCACCCAATAGTACTTTAATGCCTATGGCAACGAAACCGCCTTGCTTTTGGGGAACCAAATTGGTGGATTTCCAATTCTCAAAAGCAGGAACATCTTCAATTTCTACTTTGGGTACTATCGCTTTTGAAGTTTTTATTTTAGGATAGGCTAAGGCATCAATAGGGATAGTCTTTTGAGGAATTGCTTTTTGTTCTTGGTCTAACAACCTTTTAAATCCGTCAAGGCCAACATCTTTCAACAAAAATTTCATTCTGGCTTTGGCTCTACTTTTTCGTTCACCGTAGCGATCGAAAACGCGAATCACACCATCCATCAAGGGAATGATTTTATCTGCAGCCAGAAATTCGAACAACACATCGGCCTGTCTAGGTTGCGAACCTAAACCACCCCCGAGCATTACTTTGAAACCTTTTATGCCTCCTTGAATTTTGGCTATAAACCCTAGGTCATGCATGTAAGACAGTCCAGTATCGGCCTCACTCGCAGAAAAGGAAACCTTGAACTTTCTTCCCATTTCTTGACTGATAGGGTTACGAAGAAAATATCTAAATAATGCATCAGCATAAGGAGAAACATCAAAGGGTTCATCAAGGTCGATGCCTGCAGTTTCACTTGCGGTCACATTTCTAACGGTATTTCCACAAGCTTCTCGAAGCGTAACCTCATCTTTTTCAAGCTCTGCCCAAAGTTCTGGGGTTCTATCCAAATCAACATAATGTATTTGAATATCTTGTCGCGTAGTAATATGGAGGCGACCCGTAGAATATTCATCAGAAACATCGCAAATTCTATTAAGTTGCCTTGAGCTGAGCTTGCCGTAGGGTAGTTTTATACGAATCATTTGAACCCCTTGTTGACGTTGGCCGTATACCCCACGGGCCAGACGTAGACTTCGAAATTTTTCTTCGTCTAGCTTTCCCTCTTTGAACTGATGAATTTTTCTTTCAAGTTCAAGAATGTCTCTTTCCACAATCGGGTTCTCTATTTCTGTTCTAAAACTTTGCATCTCATTTGTTTTAAACTCTAGACGTTAGACGCTAGAATAAATTTTATCCTATTTTTCCTATAGATTTAATATGTTAAATGAGAATAGTAGCGAAAGAGTTACCTTATCTCACTAAGCCCCGTCAAAGCGGGATTCTAGTTTTCAACTTATAAACCCTGCTCCCACCGTATTATTTGATTGCGTATCTATCATTATGAACGAGCCATTGGTGCGGTGGTTCTTAAACGCATCGTAAAAAATAGGTTTGTTTAATTTAAAGTTTACCTGGGCAATATCATTCATTCCCAAAACACGTACCTCTTTATCAATACCAGAATAATCAGGATTAATTTTATGGTGAATGCTTTCTACCTTAGCAAGTACTTTATTGATGCCGTGCTGTACAATATATTTGTTGCCGGCAGTCAATTGTTGTGAATCCATCCAAGAAATGGTAGCTGTAAATTGTTTTCCAATAGTTGGTAAATCATTAATTTTGACCAACATATCTCCCCTGCTCACATTTATTTCATCTTCTAAAGTGATGGTTACTGAGGAACGCCTCGAAGCCGTTTCGAATTTCTTGTCGTAGAAATAAATATCTTTTATTTTAGATTTTGTTTGCGAAGGAAGGGCTACTACCTCATCTCCCACACTCAATTCTCCACCGTAAACCTTACCAGCAAAGCCTCTGAAATCATGAAAATCTTCCGTCTTTGGGCGCACCACATACTGCACCGGAAATCTTGGTGTTCCTACGTTAGATACCGCTGCCATATCTAGGCTTTCTAAATGTTCTAAAAGTGTTTCACCTTTGTACCAAGGTGTATTCAAAGATTGATTCACTACATTATCTCCTTTCAATGCACTTACTGGAATAAAGGTTATTCGTTGCCCTTGATAATCTCGTTTACCCATCAACTGCTCAAAATCAGCTTTGATAGCATTGTATTTTGCTTCTGAAAAATCAACCAAGTCCATTTTGTTGATAGCTACAATAACATCTTTGACACGCAACAGATTATTGATAAAAAAATGACGATTCGTTTGTTCAATAACTCCTTTTCGTGCATCAATCAAAATGATAGCTGCCTGAGAAGTCGAAGCACCTGTTACCATATTGCGAGTATACTCAACGTGACCTGGGGTATCGGCTATGATATAGCTTTTGGTGTCTGTTGAAAAATATATGTGAGCCACATCAATGGTGATGCCTTGTTCTCGTTCAGCTACTAGCCCGTCAGTAGCCAAAGAGAAATCTAGATAATCATATCCTTTTTGTTTGCTTGTCTTTTCAATGGCTTCCAACTTATCAGTAGTCAATGATTTCGTATCATATAAAAGTCTACCAATCAAGGTACTCTTACCATCATCTACACTTCCTGCTGTTGCTATTTTTAGTACTTCCATTTTTTTCTTGTAATACGTAAAAAGTTATGCGTAACGCGTAACAGCCTTTAACTATTCGCTTTATGCTGCTTACTTTTTATTAAAAATATCCTTGTTGTTTTCTTTTTTCCATTGCCGCTTCAGAGCGTTTGTCATCGATTCTAGCCCCTCTTTCCGATATGGTTGAATCTCTAATTTCCTGCACTACAGATTCAATATCTGCAGCTTCCGAAAATACGGCAGCGGTACAGCTCATGTCTCCCACGGTTCGAAACCGAACCATTCTTTCCAGCACCTCTTCATCTTCCTCTTGAAATACAAAGTCAGAATGAGACCAAATCAATCCATCTCGTAGAAAAACTTTGCGTTTGTGCGCAAAATAGATGGATGGAATTTCTATTTCTTCTTTTGCAATGTAGGACCAGACGTCTAATTCAGTCCAATTCGAAATTGGAAAGACCCGAACGTTTTGTCCCAATTCAATTTGCCCATTCAACATATCAAAAAGTTCGGGTCTTTGATTCCTTTCATCCCATTGTCCAAAATCATCTCGCACAGAAAAGATACGTTCTTTGGCCCGAGCCTTTTCCTCATCTCTTCGAGCTCCACCAATACAAGCGTCGAATTTGAATTCTTCGATTGCATCTAAGAGTGTTGTGGTTTGAAGCGAATTTCGACTTGAATATTTACCCGATTCTTCCTTTACCTTTCCTGCATCGATAGAATCTTGTACGTTTCTGACTATGAGTTCTAGGCCCAACTCTTCAACAAGTCTATCTCTGAACTCAATGGTCTCCGGAAAATTGTGCCCTGTATCAATGTGCATCAATGGAAATGGAATCTTCGCTGGCCAAAATGCCTTTTGTGCCAATCGCACTAAGGTTATAGAATCTTTCCCACCAGAAAACAAGAGTACTGGCTTTTCGAATTGAGCCGCTACTTCTCTAAAAATATAGATGGCTTCGTTTTCTAAAGGGTTAATATGTGAGGTATCTTTCATAATAAAATTCAAATGTCAAAATCAAATACAATTTCAAAACGCAAAAATCTTCAGTGTTTGTTTTTACTTTTTGCCTTCGGATTTTTTATGTGTGCAAACCACATTCTCGATTTTCTAAAACCTTAGTGGGGTCAAAATAATTATGTTCATTGGGCAAGTTTCTTTCCTCTAGGTAGGCATCGAGTTGTACATCGTTCCAATGGTAAAACGGACTTACCTTTAAAACGCCGTCTTTACCAAGATTTAAGATATTTAATGAATCTCTTAAGGCGGTTTGTCCTTTACGCAAATTGGTAAACCACACATCAGGTTGATGTGCGACCATGGCCCTTCTAAAAGGTTCCAATTTAACTTGATCTGTAAATTGCGCGTGTCTTGGGTCATTTATTTGTGGAATCCCCAATAGAGCGTCTCTATATGCTGACGTCTGTTTCGGAACATACAGATCTATATTCAAACCCAAATTGGTGGTTAGTTCTTCGGCATGCTTATAGGTATTTGGTGTATTGTAACCCGTATCACACCATATAACAGGTATGTCGTGCTTAACACTAACCACTGCATGAAGAATGGCCACTTCATAAGGTCGAAAATTCGTAGTCACCACCGCTCTCTTAGCCTGTTTAACGGCCCAAGAAATGATTTCAGCCGGCGGAATGCCTTTGAATTGAATATTTAGTTTATCTATTTGTTCTTGTGTAAAAGCCATGTCTAACTATTTATTTACCCCAGTTAATTTTATTCCAAAGTCTTTCGTGAAAGAAATACAAGAACATTTTAGTGACAAAGTCGATAGAAGCGATTGACGCTGCCAAGACTACTTTACCCGTAAGCAAGTATGAAATTAATAAGGTGTCTAAGGTTCCAATAACCCGCCAACTAATTGCTTTGGCAACACTTCGAATCGGTTTTTCAGAGCTTTTATCTTCTGAATACTTCTTTTTCTTTACGGTTCTTTGCTGTAAAATTTGGTCTACAATCATTCTTTTTAGCAAACTTTAATTACCCTATAGATTTAATAGGCAATTCAAAAATAGAACTATTTATGAATGGATAACGTTAAAAAGAACACAAAATTACTATTTGCCTATAGATTTAGTAGATTAATAAAAAAATCAAAGTAATTTTAGAAGATATGCAACGAAAACAAACATATAATTGACGAATTAAGCGATCAAGTCTGCCAACGTATTGTTGCGGTAGACTTCCAAAGCACTATCTCGCACCTTAAGCATTAACATATGTACTGAACATTCTTCTTCACTTGGGCAGTCATCACACTTTTCGTAGAAATTCAAGCTAACGCATGGCACCATAGCTATAGGCCCTTCCAAAACACGCATCACATCGGTCATCAAAACTTCTTTGGGATCTTTAATGAGGTAGTAGCCCCCACCCTTCCCTTTTTTAGAACCCAAAAAACCGGTCTTTCGCAGCGATAGCAAAATGCTTTCTAAAAACTTTTGCGAGATATTTTCCTGTTTTGCAATCTCTGCAATCTGTACGGGTTGCTTTCCGTTGCGTGAAGCTAAATAAGCTAAGGCCTTTAGTCCGTATTTTGTCTTTTTAGAGAGCATAGGGCTAAGATAGGGAAATTTGGTAAAGAGGTTGGCCAATCGGCATCCTCGAAAATATGGCATCAGTTCTTTATAATACCAACAAAAATAAATTCAATCAACTGCTTTTCGATTTCTATTGGGTTGACTATTGACTCAGAATGGAGACATTTATTATAAAGCCAACGCAAGGTGGCCAAAATCGTTTGTGTTGCCATTTCAATATCTAAAGCCCTGAACTGACCCTGTTTTACCCCAGCTTCAACGATGGCCTGCAACTTTCGTTCATACCCCCTTCTTCGCTCAACAAATTCTTGAAGCCTGGGTTCCTTTAAATTACGCCACTCATTTACAAGCAATGCCTGTTCATATGGCCTTTTAGTCGTAATTTGAATATAAGATGAAATTGCCTGTTGTAACTTTTTATCGGCTGTATGAGTGGAGGCTAGCACATGGTCAATAGCTGTATGAAATTCGTCTTGAATATCAAAAAGATATTCCTCAAGTAAGGACTGTTTCGAATCGATATAATTATAAACATTTGCAACTTCAAAATTTAGCTCTTGGGCAATATCACGCATTGTCGTAGCCTTAAAACCCTTCTTATGAATTAGTTTTAATACCACCTCTAAAAACCGTTCTTTCTTGCTGCTTTTATTCATTTGTCTAAATCGATGCTATTTGAAGTACTACAAAAGAAAGAAAAGTTTGCGAATTATTAACAATTATATATATTTACATGAACATACGTTCACCTACGAAATAATAACATGACACCTTCTAAAACTATATTTCCTGAAAACCTATTCGCCTGCTGGCATCCTGTTGCATATAGCTACGAAATCGAAATAGACAAACCCTTTGGAACTTTTCTGTTGGACGAACCTGTAGTTGTTTGGAGAACTTCCGATAGCGCAGTGCACGCCATGCGCGATGTTTGTATTCACAGGGGTACCGCCTTGTCTTTAGGGTGGATTAAAGACGATTGCCTCGTTTGTCCGTATCACGCATGGCAATTTGATTCGAAAGGAAATTGCGTTAAGATTCCGCAAGACCCAGAAGTCGCAATTCCACCCAAAGCAAAAACTCCGGCCTATCATTGCAAAGAAAAATTCGGTTTGGTTTGGGTTGCACTGGCAGCACCAAAATATGAGCTTCCAGATATACCAGAATTTGAAAGTACCGATTGGAAATTAGTCAAAACGGGACCTTTTGACTGGAAGAGCGACAGTTCAAGACAGCTAGAAAATTTTACCGACTTCGGACATTTCCCATGGGTACACCCAGGCTTATTAGGTGACCCTGAGAGACCCAAAGTACCAGAATGCAAAGTGACAGTTAGAGATGCTGTTTTGCATTATTCTGTAGTTCGACCCGAAGCTACCAACAGTGATGACTTTCCCATTTTTGCCAATGATGATGTTGTAAAACCAGAACGAAGAAGTGTGTATGAACTTCACCTTCCCTACACTATTGTATTAAGATTAGGATGGGGTGGTGAAAAAGGTATGGTGTACTTTTTTACTTCGCAACCCATATCAAATAAAAAATGCCGTGGCTTCTGCATTATTGGACGCAATTACGACCATGACGAGCCCGATACTGTTTTACAAGATTTTGAACAGCTAATTTTTGACCAAGATAAGCGCATCGTAGAGTCGCAACGGCCTGAGCAAGTTCCTTTTGATTTTACTGAAGAATTACATTTAAAATTTGATGCTGTGGCGATGAATTATAGAAGGGCGATGAAAAAGCAGAAGTTAAGCTATTAATCTAAATGAGTATCTTTCTTTGATAAATTTCAAAATACGAATTACAACCACCAACCTATGAGAACCTCATCTTTCTTTTTACTTTTTTTAGTTTTCAGCTTCGCTGTATTTTCTCAAAATAATATTCTTATCAAAAACGTAAATGTTTGGGATGGAACTAGTGACAGGCTCAACAACAATGTTAGCGTTCTCATTGAGGGAAACCTCATCAAAATGGTATCTAAGAATATTTCTGAACCCGATGGCGCTACCATATTGGATGGAAAAGGCAGAACGTTGATCCCTGGACTATCAGATGCCCATGTTCATTTATCAGCAACAATGAGCGATAGAGAAACTCGAAATGAAGCCCATTGGATGTACACCTCTATTCGAACTGCTAAAGCCGCTGAGAATTTTTTGATGTTGGGTTTTACAACGGTACGTGATTTGGGAGGGCCGGTCTTCGGAATTAAAAGGGCTGTTGATGAAGGCTTGATAGTTGGTCCTCGAATTTACCCTTCAGGGGCGTATATCAGCCAAACCTCCGGACACGGTGATTTTCGAAGTGCCAATGAACCAAGTGTTCAACTATCTGGGGGTCAATTGCACCCTGCAGATTTACTAGGTTGGTCTTATGTTGTTGACGGAGTTCCTGAAGTGCTAAAAGCTTCACGTGAAAATTTAAGAAAAGGAGCTACCCAACTTAAAGTGATGGCAGGTGGTGGTATCGCTTCTGATTTCGACCCCATACATTCGGTACAATTCACCATTGAAGAACTCCAAGCCGCCGTTCAGGCGGCAGCCGATTGGGATACCTATGTAGCGGTTCATATTTACGAATCAAAAGGCGCTATACGCGCTTTGAATGCTGGTGTAAAATGTTTGGACCACGGTCATCTGCTTAACGAGGAAACGATAAAATTGATAAAAGAAAAAGACGCCTGGTTGGTGCCTCAAGCTTTCTGGACAGATACTCCTGCAAGTTTTTGGGTGCCCGGAAGCAATGTAATTCCTGAGGCTTTGAATAAGAAAATAAAACCCGTTTTAGAAGGAACCGATACCGTTTTCAAACTAGCCAAAAAATATGATATCAATGTGGGTTTTGGTTCAGACGCTTACGGAGATTTAGGTTATGAGTCATATGCCCTTACCGAATTTACTTCACGAGCCAAATGGTATACTCCTATAGAAATTTTAAAACAGGCTACCTCTGAAAATGCACGTTTGCTTTCTTTATCGGGAAAAATCAATCCGTATACCAAAGGAAAATTAGGGGTCATCGAAAAAGGTGCTTACGCAGATTTATTGATTTATGACGGCAATCCTCTAGAGAATATAGCCGTAGTAGCAAACCCTCAGCAGTATCTCAAATTGATTATGAAAGATGGAAAGGTCTATAAGAATGATTTATAAAATACACCTTAAAATCAATTCATTGATCGAAATTTCTGCGGAGCGCGTCCAACTTTTTTCCTAAAAAGACGGCTAAAGTGCTGCGGATACGTAAAGCCAAGCTCGAAAGCAATCTCACTAACCGACTTATTAAGGTCAAAAACCTTTTCCTTCGCTACCGCTATAAGTTTGTTTTGAATATATTCTTGAGCCGACCTCCCAGTTTCCTTTTTAATTAGATCTCCAAAATAATTAGACGATAAATGCAATTGGTCAGCAAAGTAACTTACCGAGGGTAAGCCTTGTTTTTGGGGTTTTTCCGATGTAAAATAATCGTTCAACAACATATCGAATTTAGCCAAAGAACGCTGGTGCGAAGTCTCCCGAGTAAGAAATTGTCGGTCATAGAAACGCATACAATAGTCTAAAAAAAGTTCGATATTGGCCATAATCAATTTCTTACTATGCTTGTCTATCGTCTGCTCTAACTCAAACTGAATCTTATCTAACAAACTCAAAATCACTTTACGCTCTTTTGTTGAAATATGCAGGGCCTCTTTTACGGAATAGGCGAAATAGTTGTAGGTATGAATTTTACGTCCCAAATCAGTACGTATCAATACATCAGGGAGAAAAAGAAGCGCATATCCTTTCGGAACATAATTGGGTTCGTTTTTGGTCAATTCATTGAAGTGACATTGGAATTTACTCCAAAGCTTGACGAATATCGCTGATAATATCATCAATATGCTCCAAGCCAACAGAAACCCGAACCATGCCATCTGTAATACCCGTCTCAGCTCGTTCTTCAGTAGTCAGCTTACTATGAGTTGTTGATGCTGGGTGTGTAATGATACTTCGCGAATCGCCCAAATTGGCAGAGAGCGATAACATCTTAATGGCATCAAAGAATTTTTGTCCAGCCGGCAAACCGCCTTTGACTTCAAAAGCGACCACACAGCCCCCTGCTTTCATCTGCTTTTTCGCAATCTTATATTTTGGATGCGATTTCAAAAAAGGATAACGTACCCAATTGATTTTCTCATGCCCTTCTAAAAACTCCGCCAATTTCAAAGCATTTTCGCAATGGCGATCAACACGAATGGCCAAGGTCTCTAAACTTTTCGATAGTACCCAGGCATTGAAAGGTGACAATGCCGGACCCGTTATTCTTGAAAAGCGGTATATTTTGTCAATCAAATCTGCACGTCCTACCGTTACTCCAGCTAAAACCCGCCCTTGTCCGTCCATCAGTTTGGTACCAGAATGTATCACCAGATCAGCACCAAATTGGATGGGTTGCTGTAAATAGGGCGAAGCAAAACAATTGTCAATGACCAAAATCAAATTGTGTTTCTTAGTGATGGTACCCAAGGCTTCCAAGTCCAAAATATCAACCCCGGGGTTGGTAGGAGATTCGGCATAAATGATTTTTGTTTGAGGTGTTATCAAGTTTTCAATCGACTCGAGTTCATCAATCTTGAAATACGAATGGGAGATATTCCATTTCGGAAAAAAATTGTTGAATAGCGAATGTGTAGAACCAAAAATACTTCTAGCCGAAAGGATGTGGTCGCCACTTTCTAATAAGGCTGCAAAAGTCGAGAATACGGCCGCCATGCCTGAGGCAAAAGCGAATCCCGCCTCGGCGCCTTCCATTTGACATACCTTATCAACAAACTCAGTAGAATTCGGATTCGAATATCTCGAATAGATATTGCGCTCTTTCTCCTCTGCAAAAGATGCGCGCATATCTTCAGCATCCTCAAAGACAAAACTAGAGGTCAAGTACATAGGTACTGAATGCTCCAAATTTTGCGAACGTTCTAGTTGTGTTCGTATAGCGTTTGTTTCGAATTTGTTTTCCATTAGCCTTTTTCTGCAATTCGTAAAATATCTCCGAAAACGCCTCTAGCTGTTACTGCTGCACCGGCGCCGGCACCTTGAATGACCAAGGGTTTTTCTCCATAAGAGGCGGTGTAAATCTCAATTATAGAATCGGAGCCCTTTACCTGCCCCAAAGCACTTTCCTTGGGTACAGAAATCAGGTTTACATCTAGAAGTCCTTTTTCTTTTTGAAGGTTACCATGTAGATTTCCCACATAGCGTAGTACATGGCCTTCCTTTTGATTCTTTTTGATCTCGTTGAATTTATCGTCCAACATATTCAGATGTTTTAGAAAGTGGTCCACCTTGCCTTTTTGCAATTGTTCGGGAATCAAATTCTGTATTTTGATGTCAGAGAACTCGTTGCTTAAATCCAATTCACGAGCCAAAATCAATAATTTTCTACCCACATCATTTCCCGAAAGGTCTTCCCTCGGATCTGGTTCGGTGAAACCCTGGTGTATGGCATCTTTCAGAATCTGTGAAAAGGGGGCATTGACCTCCGAAAATGTGTTGAAAATGTAGCTTAAAGAACCCGAGAAAACGCCTTTAATTCTAGTGATATTCTCCCCAGAAAGATGCAGTAATTTTATGGTATCAATTAATGGCAAACCTGCGCCCACATTGGTCTCGTACAAATACTGCTTTTGATTTTTAACCAACTCTTCGCGCAATAATTGGTAATAATCAAAGCCTAATGTATTTGCAATTTTGTTTGAGGAAACCAAATCGAAACCGTTCTCTACAAAATCAAAATAATTCGCCACAAAGTCTTCGCTGGCCGTATTGTCGACAACGATTAGGTTTTCTAAGTGATGCGCTCTTGCATATTCAAAAATGTCTTCTACTTTGTACTTTTTACCTTTAGAATCGATAGCTGATTTCCATGATTTCGGAATTCCCTTTTTGTTGATCAAAAGCTTCTTCGAATTTGCAATCGCAAATACATTCAAATCAATTCCCTTTCGTTTTGCTATCGTTTCCGAAGACTTTAAAATTTGGTCAATCAGGGTTCCTCCAACATTTCCGTGGCCGAATATTGCCAGGTTCACTTTCTTGCTGATTCCAAAGATTTGACCGTGCATAACATTCAAGGCCTTATGTAAATCAGACTTTTTCACTACCAAACTCACGTTTTTCCCTGAAATCGTATTGTTGAACAATAAGGGGGTGATTTGATTCTTGATCAGAGCATTATAGGGTTTATGAAAGGTGCTCAAATCTTGCCCAACAATGGAGACCACCGAAACATCATTGACAACCGTAATCATGTTGATGTCTTTCGATTTAAAGTCTTTGGAAAACTCTTTTTCCAAAGCCAGCTTAGCCTTTAGGGCATTGCCTTCATTTACCACAAGGCCTATTCCACGTTCGGAAGAACCTTGTGATATGATACTTACATTGATATTTTTTTCTTCCAGCGCTTTGAAAATTCGGGCATCGATACCTACTTTTCCTAATAGTCCCCTACCCTCTAAGTTGACTAAGGCAACATCTTCGATAATCGAAAGCGATTTGATGCCTTCCTTACTAGATTTAGCACTGATAAGCGTTCCCGCTGCATCACCATTAAAGGTGTTCAAAATCCGTAACGGAATGTTCTTTTCAATTAAGGGAATAATGGTTTTGGCATGCAAAATGGTCGCTCCGAAGTTGGCCAGCTCATTTGCTTCTTCATAGGAGAGATTCGATAAGCGTTTGGCCTCAGGAACGAAATCAGGATTAGCCGTAAAAATTCCATCTACATGGGTATAGTTCTGCAATTCTTCGGCATCTAAAAAGTTGGCTAGTAAGGCTGCAGAATAGTTACTTCCGTTTCTTCCTAAAGTAGTTGTTTCGCCTTGCACGGTAGAGGCAATAAATCCTGTAAAAACAGGGACCGAGTCAGCGGGCAATTCTGCAAACTTGAGCAATACGTTTTCCTTAGAGATATTCTCCAACAGCTTGCCATCACCAAAGGTATCGTCTGTTTTAAAAAGGTCTCGAGCATCTATAAATTTGGCATTTACTTTTTTGCCAATCAATAATTTGGTCATTAGCTTTCCGGAAATCAACTCGCCATAAGCCAATACCTCATCTTTGATTTTCGGACTGTAATCGCCCAACAAGGAAACACCTTCAAAAAGCTTAGCCAAATTTTTGAATTCCTTAGACAGATTTACATTTCCGAAGGTATGTTGTTGGTATTTTTCAAAAGCCTCAAAATCTTTGATATAGTCCTTACCGGCTGCAGCTTTATCAAGCATTGCTTCCAATTGGTCTGTTGCCTTTTCACGAGCAGAAAGTACGACTACAATGTTCTCTCCGGCCTTAACCTTAGAGGAAACAATATCTAAAACCCGACCGATTCCTACCCCATTACTTAAAGACTTACCCCCAAATTTGAGCACCTTTACTTTTTCAGACTTACCGTTGGAATTGAAAATTCCATTGAGCAGTTTTTGTAACTGTTCAAACTCGATCAAAAAGGCATCATGACCATGTAACGATTGTATCTCACCATAGGTAACATTGCTATTGGCCTGTGCAATTTGTTTAAAAGTCTCCTTGTTCTCTTTCGCTGTAAAAAACAAATCAGAATCAACGCCTACAATATGAATTTTGGTTTCACTATTTTGAAGGTTTATGAAATTGGCGTCACCATCTCTAGCTACATCAATCGTCTTAAGCAACTGATTCATGAGTTTATAGGCAGAAAGCTGAAATCGCTCTTGGAGCTTTTCGCCATGGTGCATCAACCAACTTTCAACATTAAAAATTTGAAGCTCTTCGTTCGTACTGCGCTTAAAACGCTCCTTAAAGGACTCAGGGGTACGATAACATAGCATGGCATGCATTCTAGCATCGTGCACAGGTTGCTTCGAATTCACTAAGAACTGCTCCTGAATCTGGCAGTTGGCAATAAGCCAATCTGTTGATTTCCAATCTGACGCAACGGGAATCAAATGCTCAATCAACTGAGGATTCAGAGCTGCCATTTCCCAAGCAATACCACCTCCTAGCGAACCTCCAATGACAGCAAAAAGCTGATCGATTTCTAGCTGACGTAGCCCTTTTAAAAAAATATGAGCTATATCTCCCGCAACAAAATCCTTGTAGTTCTCAATTACAAACTTATCATATCCGTTACCCGGAATATTGAACGATAAGATGGTGTACTTATTCGTATCAATACACTTTCCATCACCGATCAATGCAGACCACCAGCCCTCTTTTCCGGTAACATTTGAATTACCGGTCAAGGCATGATTCACTAAAACGATCGGAGCCGAATATAGTTTTTTACCAAAAAGTTGATAGGATAACTCGATGTCTTGAGTTATACCACTTATGGTTTTGTAGTTTTTTATTTTGAGTTGGTGGAGCATTTGACTCATCAATTACAATTATGCCTCGACTAGGCTCAGCCAACCCATTGGGTCACTGAGCGTAGCCGAAGTGATAGCTAAAGTTTTAGGCCAGTACAGACTTGTCAATAGCCGCAAAAGCTTGTTCTAAATCTGTCTTTAAATCAGCGATATCCTCTAGACCTACTGACAGGCGTATCAAATCTTGCGACACTCCCGCTGCGAGTTGTTGCTCCTCGGTTAATTGTTGGTGGGTTGTACTAGAAGGGTGAATGATTAAAGACTTGGTATCGCCAATGTTCGCCAACAAAGAAAATACTTTAGTCGCATCGGTCAACTGTTTTGCCGCCTCAAAACCTCCTTTTACGCCAAAAGTCACCAATCCACTTTGTCCTTTCGGCAGGTATTCTTGTGCAAGATCATAATATTTGTTGCCTTTAAGTCCTGGATAATTCACCCAGCTTACCTCTTCGCGATCTTGCAACCATTCTGCTATTGCCAATGCACTTTCACTATGTTGTTTGATACGTACCGATAGCGTTTCCAACCCTTGAATGATTTGAAAGGCATTAAACGGACTCAAAGCACCGCCAAAATCTCGTAGTCCTTCAAGAATCAGTTTAAAGGTAAATGCAGCTGCTCCAAGAGCTTCGCTGTATACCAAACCGTGATATCCCGCTGAGGGTTCTGTGAATTCAGGGAATTTACCATTGGTCCAGTCAAAAGTTCCTGCATCTATGATTGCTCCCCCAAGAGCAGTACCGTTTCCGTTAATATATTTGGTCAGGGAGTGAATGACCAGATTTGCCCCATGCTCAATTGGGTTTAAAAGTCCGGGAGTAGCCACAGTATTGTCTACAATAAATGGCACTTTGGCAGCTTTCGCTTCGGATGCAATCGCCTTTAGATCGAGTACGTCTAATTTTGGATTTCCAAGAGATTCTACAAAAATTGCCCTGGTATTTTCTTGAACAGCTTTTCCAAAATTGGTTGGATCAGCTGGGTCTACAAAGGTAGTTGTAATTCCTAGTCTCGGTAAGGTTACATTCAATAAATTGAAGGTGCCACCATATAAACTATTGGACGCCACAATATGGTCTCCTGCCTTTAACAAGGTCATTAAACCTGTTGAAATGGCTGCCGTACCTGACGAGAATACTACTGCACCGACGCCACCTTCAATGGCTGCCAAACGGTCTTGTAAAATTTGATTGGTGGGGTTGTTTAATCTTGTATAGATAAAACCCAATTCCGCTAATGAAAACAAATTTGCTGCATGGTCTGTGTTGTTGAACACATACGATGTTGACTGAAAGATTGGTACTGCTCGTGTTCCACTTGTTTGTGTTGTGTCATGCCCAGCATGCAATGCATTTGTTGAAAATTTTTGATCACTCATGATTTTTCGATTTTTAATTGTTAAACAAATAATTAAAAGTCAAACCCATCTCCACCGACGAGGGAAGTGGTAAAATCAAAAAGTTATAAGAAAGCGAAAAATTACTTATTAGTAATTTGTTTTTCGTTATCTGTCTCCAGTATAAGAGATAGAATGTAGCACCTTCTTGATTCCGATAGCTATGGGAAGACTCAAGGGTTGCTAAGGCTTCATAGGGTCTAATCCCTCCACCTTTCTTGATAACTATTCAATACGTGTTTGAACTTTGAAGCAACAAATAAAAGTCAGAATTATTTTAAAACCTAATTATTTAGAAAAATTTCACAAAATCCTACCTTTTTAATGGGATAGCACGCTGAATTCTATGCTTGAATCGGTGTACACAGTATGGGTCTGGGTTTTGAAATCTTCTTCATCAGCCTTAAAAATATTCGCTACATAGGTCTGCGGGTTTAAGTCAATCAACGGAAACCAAGTGCTTTGCACCTGAACCTGTAATTTATGTCCCTTTTTTATGGTATGAAAAACATCTTGAAGTTTGATGTTTACCGCTGTTTTCTTGTTCGGCACAAAGGGTTCAGGATTGGTAAAACTATTTCTAAATCGACCTCGCATAACTTCGCTACGTACCATCAGATGATAATTGCTCATTTTCAAATGGTCTTGCATTTCTTCGTTGGTCTCTGTAGTGGCAGGGTGAACATCAATGACTTTTACAATCCAGTCTGCGGCATCACCTGAAGTTGAAACTTGAAGCTTGGCTAGAATATCACCAGCCAAGGTGTAATCTTCTTCCATAACTTCGGTTTCAAAAACCAAAACATCAGAACGGCGGGCCGCAAATCTTTGGTCATCGGTCATATATTTTCTAGGTGTAAAAACAGATTTTACGTCTTCAGAATATGGTACTGGTTTTTTGACGTCACTTATAAATTGAATGGCTGTTGTACTTTTCAATTCAGCGGTCAATTCTTGGTTTTCCGATAAAAACAGATCTTGTTTTACCACTCCTTTGGGCGGCCATGTGTCGTATTGTTGCCACTCTTTTCGACCAGAATCAAAAACATAGGCTTCGGGCAAACCACTATTATGATCACCCTTTCCTTTAAGGAAATGATTAAAGAACTTTGTCTCTATGTTTTCCTGAAAATATTCCGAAATCTCATCGCCAAAATAATAATTCCCCACAACCGTTCGGCCGTCTCTTCTTGCCCATCTGCCGTGGTCCCAAGGACCAAAAACCATGGTATTGTAGTTATCCTTATTGTAGTTTTCTATGTTCTTGTAGGTTTCCAACGGACCGTACAAGTCTTCAGCATCGAACCATCCTCCAACGACCATTGTGGCTACATGTGACTTTACATCTTTTAAGTGTTGAATGAGTCCTTTGCTTTGCCATAATTCGTCATAATTTGGATGCTCTTTCAGTTCATTCCAGAAAAAATCGTCAGTCTCATCATCTGGTGCCAATGAAATTTCATCATTTATGTCGTATTCAAAAAATGAATTGAGGTTCTTAAGCGGCCCTACGTCTAAAAAGAACTGATATTGGTCTTCAGTCTTTAAATCGGGTAAACTATACCATGCTGTATCAATTGGCATATCGCCACTAGGTCTTGGTGTACCAAAAAGAGAAGTTGCTCTAAAATAACTTAGCAAATACGCCCCATTATGATGGAAATCGTCAAAAAAGAAATCACCGATACTGGCCTGCGGCGATGCAGCTTTTAGCGCTGGGTGTGCGTCAACCGTAGCGTAGGTAGCATAAAAACCCGGATAAGATATTCCCCAAATACCAACATTTCCATTGTTGTTGTTCACATTGTTTACCAACCATTCAATGGTGTCGTAGGTATCGGAGCTTTCATCGACATCTTTTTCAGAAGTTTTGTTCGGTATATACGCCCGCATATTTTCATAATGCCCTTCACTTAACCACCTACCTCGAACATCTTGATAAACTACAATATTTCCCTCTTTCATGAGGTGAATATTTGGTCCGATTTTTTCCTTATACTGCCCTTCGCCATAGGGCCTTGAGCTATAAGGAGTGCGTTGCAAAAGAATGGGATACTTTTTAGAGGTATCTATAGGGGAGTATATCGTGGTATGCAGTTTTATACCGTCTCGCATTTCAATAGCTACCTCTTGTTTCGTATAGTTATCGGCAACATAGGTATCAGCAACCTCATCTTGGGTAGTTTTGGTGTTTTTTTTGCAAGAACTTAGTACAAACACCAAGGTAATAACAAAAATTGAGAAGATTTTGAATCGTCTAGACATAGCTTTATGAGTTAGGAGGTTAAAGCTACTAAAAGAATGTGAATTTTTGGAAACACGAGGAATCAAAAAGGAGCAAAGCATTTCTACAAGTTCAATTGAACGACCTGCTTTACTTCAAGCTCGCGGCGATAAATATTTATAGGATTATAGTCCAAATGCCGATTTCACAGCTTCGACCATATCCAATTTTTCCCAAGTGAAAAGCTCCACTTCTTTCTCTATTCTTCCATTGTAAGGAGATTCAAATACTTTGGTAAGCGTTCGAGGTTCTTTACCCATATGACCATAGGCGGCAGTTTCCAAATAAATCGGATTCCTCAACTTCAAACGATCTTCAATTGCAAAGGGTCTCATATCAAAAAGCGCTGCTACTTTCTCAGCAATTGCGCCATCGGTTAAATCAACATTTGCAGTGCCATAAGTATCCACAAAAATCGAAGTAGGCTCTACCACTCCAATAGCATAACTTACCTGCACCAAAATTTCGTCCGAAACCCCGGCTGCTACTAAATTTTTCGCTACATGACGAGAGGCATAGGCAGCACTTCGGTCTACCTTACTTGGATCTTTTCCGCTAAACGCCCCACCTCCATGAGCCCCTTTTCCGCCATAGGTATCAACAATAATTTTTCTTCCTGTAAGACCCGTATCGCCATGAGGGCCACCGATTACAAACTTTCCGGTGGGATTGATATGAAATACGATTTGGTCATCGAACAATTCTTGAATTTTGGAGGGCAATTGAGATTTCACTCTTGGAATTAAAATCGAAATGATATCTGACTTTATCTTTGCCAACATTTTTTCATCATCTACGTCAAACGCATCATGTTGCGTTGAAACTACAATGGTATCGATTCGTTGTGGTACATTCGCATCAGAATATTCTATGGTAACCTGTGATTTGGCATCGGGCCTTAGGTAGTCGATTTCGTTTCCTTCCCTTCTTAATTCGGCCAATACCTGCAAAATCTTATGAGAAATATCTAAGGCCAAGGGCATGTAGTTCTCCGTTTCCTTGGTCGCATAACCGAACATCATGCCTTGATCACCAGCCCCTTGATCTTCTTTTAAACCACGATCAACTCCTTGGTTGATATCTTGAGATTGCTCATGAATCAAAGAAATTACGCCACAAGAATCGCCACTAAATTGATACTCCCCTTTCGTATAGCCAATTTTATTTATGACATCTCTAGCTATATTTTGAACATCAAGGTATGTATTGCTTTTCACTTCACCTGCCAATACAACCTGACCCGTAGTAACCAAGGTTTCACACGCCACTTTACTTTCAGGATCAAAAGCTAAAAAGTTATCTAGCAAGGCATCGCTAACCTGATCTGCAACTTTATCTGGGTGCCCTTCACTAACGGACTCTGATGTAAATAAATACGACATATGATTCTTTGTTTTATAAAGAGCGGACTGACGCAAAAGCCTTGAGAAGTATAACTATGATTGATCATAATCAACTGCTTTAGCATTTTTCAAACTGAGCGTGGTTCAGTTTCTAATTCCCTTTCATGAGAACTAGATCCTGAAATGAATTCAAGGTTTTGAGGTTGCAATCAGTCAAATCCTTCCTCTTATTTATGCTTGCAAAAATATGAAATAGTTTCATTAAGAAAGTTATTCTCAGCAGATTTGTACAAAACTAGTTGGTGAAAATTTATTTTGTACAAATCTTGTTGGTGAGTACTCAATTTAAAGCGGATAGCTAAAGAATCTACATTGTCTTATTTCTTGGTATTTCAACAACGATTTCTTTCGCCAACCCAAGATCATTCGTATATTGTATGCCCAACTAATTTTTGATTTATAACCAACCAACCCCTTAAAAAATAGGTATGCACATTGCTGTTGCGGGAAACATCGGAGCCGGTAAAACTACTTTGACAAAATTACTTTCAAAACATTATAAGTGGGAAGCTCACTTCGAAGATGTTGTAGATAATCCGTATTTGGATGATTTTTACACACAAATGGAACGGTGGAGTTTTAACTTGCAAATCTATTTTTTAAATCACCGATATCGCCAAATTCTGAAAATACGTGAATCGGGCAAAAGCATTATTCAAGATCGTACGATTTACGAAGATGCTTACATCTTTGCTCCCAACTTGCACGCCATGGGTTTGATGACCAACCGAGATTTCAACAACTATTCAAGCTTATTTGAATTGATGGAAAGTTTGGTTCAACCACCTGATTTGCTCATCTATTTGCGTAGCTCGATTCCCAATTTGGTAAAACAGATCCATAAAAGAGGCCGCGAATATGAAAATACCATTTCTATCGATTATCTAAGTCGTTTGAATGAGCGTTATGAAGCTTGGGTACATGGTTACGAAAAGGGAAATCTGTTGGTTATCGATGTTGACGATCTCGATTTTGTTGATGAACCAGAAGATTTGGGTTCCATTATTAATAAAATCGACGCTGAAATCAACGGGTTGTTCTAAGAGCCAAATTCGAAATGGTCAACTGCATTCTTGCTAGCACTTCAACCATTTATGGTGGCGAATATTTAGACTATCTATTTGATGAGCTTCAAGAAATATTTCGTTTTACAGATGAAGTTGTCTTCATACCCTATGCAAGACCAAGCGGAATTTCTTATGATGAATATACGAGTATAGCCGAAATTGCATTTCAAAAAATCAATACCCATATTCGTGGAATACACACTTATGAAAACCCCGTTGAAGCTATTCAAAATGCCAAGGGTATTTTTACCGGAGGAGGAAATTCCTTTATTTTAGTCGATGAACTTTACAAGCACAATTTAATTCAGCCGCTTCAAGAAGCCATCCAAAATGGAACTCCTTATTTGGGAACCAGCGCCGGAAGCAACATTGCAGGACCAAGTGTTAAAACTACGAATGATATGCCCATTGTATATCTACCCAGCTTTGATACCTTGGGTATAGTGCCTTTTAATATCAATCCGCATTATTTAGACCCAGACCCCACTTCAAAACACAAGGGAGAAACCCGTGAAACTCGTATTAAAGAGTTTCATAAATTCAATGATATTCCAGTGGTCGGCTTACGCGAAGGTAGCTGGATACAGGTAGCGCACCATCAAACTACCTTAGCGGGAGAAGGACTCACAGCTCGTATTTTTGAAAAGGATAAAAACCCCTACGAAGTCGAAGCCAAATCTTCTTTGGCGTTCCTGAGGTAGCAAATGTATTAATAGCTAAAATTCTTCCCTTTTTGAGAAAGGCCTTTCGCTAATTGAAAACTAGCTTTCACTCATTCTTCATTTCTTAGGCATCTTTCTTGTGCTAGGTTTAAGCAAACAACAACAAACCTAAAAACGAGCTATATCAATTCCGGATAATGATATGGTACATGTGAAAAGAATGTAAAACCTTTCCACCAGCCGGTGGAAGAAAACCTTAAATGATGGAAGTAAAAAAGAATCCAAAAAAAGATCTGAACAAAAGCAGCGGTATTTTTTTTGCCGCTGGCATGGCCATGGTTTTGGCTCTGACCTATGTTGCCGTAGAATGGAAAACATTTTATGACATTGGGCATGTCGATATTGTACAAAGTATTGAACCTCAAATCGATGAAGAAGTTCCCGTGGTAGAATGGAAAACCCCACCGCCACCTCCACCTCCGATTGCACCTCCAATTATTGAAGTGGTACCAGATGACGATGACATTAAGGAAACGGTTATTGAATCATCGGAAATTGATGAAAACACCGAAGTTGTTGAAGTCGAGGAAGTAGAATACGCCGAAGTCGAAGAGGAAGTTAAGGTTAACTGGGTGACCATTGAACAAGTACCTATTTTTCCTGGTTGTGAAAATGCCGAAGACAAAAGGGCGTGCTTTCAGGATAAAATGAATACGCATATCAGAAAAGTCTTTCGCTATCCTGTAATTGCTCAAGAAATGGGTGTAGAAGGAAAGGTGTTTACGCAATTTACCATTGCGAAAGATGGTAGCATTGCGAATATTCTACTGAGGGGTCCTGACAAAAACCTTGAAAAGGAAGCAAAACGCATTATAGGTAAACTACCTAAAATGACCCCAGGCAAACAAAGAGATCAAAATGTAAAAGTTGCATTCTCGATTCCAATACTATTTCAGTTAAACTAATTAGGAATAGTTTTTGAAACACCAAAACCATCCTGCTATCCGAAGGATGGTTTTAGCATTTCTTAAATTAATTGATATGAGACCAAAAAAGAATCCAGGAAAAGATTTGAATGGCATAAGGGTACTCTACTTTGTATTGGGGCTCCTAATTATATTGGTACTAATCTATATCGCTTTGGAATGGAGAACTCCTCATGACACCAAGGGTTTTGATCTAGGTAGTTTGCTAGTGTATAACCGTATTTAAAATTTTGAAAATACATCACCATGATATATTGATCGGTGAGATACTGTTATTTAAACAAAAAAACCATCCGATAGCGGTTGCTGTCGGATGGTTTTATACTGTGATCTGAAGAAAAGAAGTCTTATTTTTTAACTTCCTTTTTGATTACAATCGCTGTTTTATCGCTATTGGTTTTCACCTTAGCATTTTCTAAAGTTTCCAACTCCGCTTTTATATCGGCTTCTGTTCCTTTTAAAATTTTCTCTTCTACAACTTCTTCTCCATTTACAATTGAAGTACTTACGATAGTAGCTTGTGCCATATCAGCACTTTCAACATTCATGGTAATTTCGACGCTTGCCTTTTCTTTATCGTTAACATAGTTGGCAACTCCTGTTGCGTTCAATGCAATACTAGGTGCAATTACCAAGGCAACAACAGACATTAATTTCAAAAGAATGTTCAAAGAGGGCCCTGAAGTATCTTTAAATGGATCTCCAACCGTATCTCCAACAACCGCTGCTTTGTGGGCATCGGTTCCTTTTCTACCTTGCTCTTCAATCATTTTCTTAGCGTTATCCCAAGCACCACCAGCGTTCGACTGGAAGATAGCCATCAAAACACCACAGGTGGTTACTCCGGCCAGAAGTCCGCCCAACATTTCGGCTCCTCCAATAAATCCAACGGCTACGGGAACTGCAATGGCCAAAAGACCTGGCAGTACCATTTCACGGATTGAGGCTTTGGTAGAAATTGCTACACACTTATCATACTCGGCAACACCATCAGCCGCATCAAAAATAGCTCGCTGTGCTTCGGTCGCTTTCGACATATCAGAATCAACAGCACGCATCACTTCCAAGGCTGCTTTCAACTGAGGAATATCTCTAAACTGGCGTCTCACTTCTTCAATCATCGCCATAGCCGCACGGCCAACAGCATTCATCGACAAAGCAGAGAATACAAAAGGAAGCATACCTCCCACTAATAACCCTGCCATTACCGTCGGTTTTGAAACATCAATTGCGGTTACATTAGCCGTTTGCATAAAAGCTGCAAACAATGCCAAAGCTGTCAAGGCAGCGGAAGCGATTGCAAATCCTTTACCGATAGCAGCAGTTGTATTACCCACTGCGTCTAATTTATCAGTTCTTTCACGAACCTCACTTGGTAATTCTGCCATTTCGGCAATTCCCCCAGCATTATCAGAAATTGGTCCGTACGCATCAACAGCCAATTGAATTCCTGTATTTGCTAACATTCCTACAGCAGCAATTGCAATTCCGTATAATCCTGCAAAATGATGAGAAACCAAAATAGCAGCAGCAATTAATAAGATGGGAATCATGGTTGACATCATACCCACTCCTAAACCAGCTATGATCGTAGTAGCCGCACCTGTTTCAGATTGACGTACAATTGAATTCACAGGCTTTGTGCCGGTACCTGTATAATATTCCGTTACTTTTCCTACGGCTAAGCCTGCAACCAGACCTGCGCATACAGCCCAAAAGACACCCATCGCGCCATACTCAACACCACCGAAAGACCAGCTAGCAGGTAACATATTGGTAATGATAAAAAAGGAAGCAACTAGCATCAAAGCAGCAGAACCAAATTCTCCAATATTCAAGGCAGTTTGTGGATTTCCACCATCTTTAACTCTTACAAAGAAAGTACCTATTATAGACATGATAATACCAATAGCAGCCAGTACCAAAGGCAAGTAAACTGCACCTAAGCCGTCAAAAGCCGCAGCAAAATCAGGAATTTGTGCAAATGCAGCTCCCAAAACCATGGTACCAATAATAGAACCTACATATGATTCAAAAAGATCAGCTCCCATACCAGCAACATCACCAACATTGTCACCAACATTATCTGCAATAGTAGCCGGATTTAATGGGTGGTCTTCAGGAATACCAGCCTCTACCTTACCTACCAAATCTGCACCAACATCTGCGGCCTTGGTATATATACCGCCACCAACACGCGCGAACAATGCTATGGAGGAAGCTCCAAGAGAAAAACCGGATAGCACATTTAGTACTTCACCTATTTCCCAACCTTGCCCACTATATATCATAAACAAGCCACTTAGTCCTAAAACACCAAGACCAACAACACCAAGACCCATTACAGCGCCACCGGCAAAAGCTACTTCGAGTGCTTTACCCAAAGAGGTTCTTGCAGCATTAGTAGTTCTAACATTTGCTTTAGTTGCGACCTTCATTCCTATAAAACCAGCAAGTGCGGAGCAGATGGCTCCCACGATGAATGATACCGCAACCATACCGTTCGAGCCTACTTCATTACTTCCCTTAAAGAATAAAAGAACGGCTACCGCTACCACAAAAATCGATAGTATTTTGTACTCTGCCTTTAAGAAAGACATTGCTCCATCAGCAATATTTTTGGCAATTCTTGCCATTTTTTCATCACCGACTTCTTGCTTACCTACCCATACATTCTTCCAAGCCACATAAAGTAGGGCCAACACTCCAAATGCGGGTAAAAATTTTACGATTAAATCCATTGTTGTTGAGTTATTTTTAGTTTTTTTTAACGGCTGCTAAAGTACTAAAATCAAATAGAATAAAAAAAGCCATTTTTACTGGTAAAAATGGCTTTTAACAAGGTAAAATTTAACTATATCGTAAAAGTGCGTTTCTTTTTGTGTTCACTTTCATCATAACGCTTAACACACTCTTGGTATATCTTTCGAGCTTCCTCGGCGTTGCCCCAGCCACCAACATCAACTTTCTTTTTTTCCAAGTCTTTGTACACTTGAAAGAAGTGTTCAATTTCCTTTTTCCTATGAGGATTTATGTCTGACAAGTCATTCTTCTGATTCCATATGGGATCTGAAACCGGGACGCATATTATCTTCTCATCAGGTCCTTTTTCATCTGCCATATGAAAAACACCAATAGGCTTTACCTCAACTACCACCATGGGATATGTTGGTTCAGTACACAGCACCAAGACATCTAAAGGATCTTTATCAAGTGCTAAGGTCTCAGGAACAAAGCCGTAATCACCTGGGTACATCATAGATGAGAAAAGGGTGCGGTCGAATCTGATCTTATTTAATGTAAAGTCATATTCATATTTATTTCTACTCCCTTTAGGGATTTCTATTAACACATCGAAGGTGATTTCTCTTTTAGTCATTTCTAATTTTTTAAGCGTGCGAAGATAGTCTAACGGTTAAGTTACAACATTAGTATTAGTATTAAGTCTAGGTTAATAATAGGGGCACTGCACTTTACGATGCAAGACCACTTGGTAGCTAGGCCTAAGACCAAAATCTTTTTTATTGCTCTTTTTCACTATCTAAAATTGAGCAAAGATTTTTGCCGTTAGTTATTCACCAGCAGCTTCATAGAAATAATTAAAAACTAAATCCGAAAGTTCCGGTTACACCAAAAGGTCTCGCATTTGGGCTATCTAAATAATTCCCCCTAAAATTAAAATCGATGCGCAATATTCTAAATATGTTGCCTACGCCCACAGAATATTCGTAGTATATTTTATCAGAAGGTGCCTGCAAAGGTGTATTTACAGCTGCCGGCGCACTCAAAGCAATATTAGAATCGGACAACTGACCCCATACTCCACGTAGCGCAACGACCTCTCGGAGATTCAACTTACGCAAGAATGGAATTCTTGAAAATAGGCGGCCATTAAAATTGTGTTGTAAATGCAGCGATGCATAGGTATCACTTACGAATTCATAGAAATCAAGATTGGTAAAGGTTCCGTAATTCGAGAAAATCGTTTGATTCCCCGGTATCACATTGAGCAACCCTAAGGGCACGTCACCAAAGGTTTTTCCAACTTCAAGGGTGCTATAAAGTCTTCCAAATCCACCTACCTGCCATGGTTGGCCATAGGAAAACTGCAATTTGCTATAGTTGAAGTCACTTTCCCAAATTCCTTCAATTCCCTTAGTATATTTTAACAATAGCGTACTGTAATTATCATTGATTCCTCTTCGCTCAACGCCATACCCGATTGTTTTTTTGCCTGGGGTGTAAATTAATAAGGCATTAAAATCAAACTGACGGATTTCAGATGAAATTCCGTTTGGAGCATTCGCATCGATATAATCTAAACTAAAATCATCTGGAAGCGCGGAGCTTAAGGTTCGAAAAGTACCCCCTACACCAATTCTTAAATTGGTTATAGGTTCTATTTCAAGACTGGCCGCACTTAGGTTGATATTCGTTAGTCTATTGTTAGCACCCACCGTTAACAGTGAGGAAGATGCGATACTTCTACCCAAAACATCGTTGGTGGCCGTTAGGCTAACTCCCAATTGTTCTATATCTCTTCGATTTCCTCCAGATAGGATCAATCTGCTTTTTCTATCCAACAAAAATTTACCCGATAGACCGTGTTTAAACTTATGATCTCTAAAGCCATAGGCAGCATAACCTTCTAAGCGCCATAGGTCATTTTCACCTCTGTACGTTCTTGCACCTAGTCGAATGCGGTGTCCTTCTGCCTGATTAAATCCGTAGACATCATATACAGAACCGATATCCATATCCCATTTATCAATTTCAACATAGCCCGATCCTAAAATACTGACCAAATTGTAATACGATTTAAATTTAGGAACAGTTTTCAACGTATCTAAGAGTTTGTAAATACCCGCTTCATCTTTGTTTAAGCCCTCTAATCGATTCTTTTCCCAAAAGGCATCTTGCTGTACAACTGCATTTGGGTCAAAAGGGTTTTTATCGGCCTTATAAAATTCCTTGGGCTTCTCTTCATCAAAGATATAATTGTCAAAAACGGTTGTTCTTTTTCCGTAAACCCCCCTTGATTTTTCCTTTTTTTGAAAACTGAAATCACTCAGCATATAGTCACGCTTTAAAAGGAAAACAGAATCGTTGACCACATCAAATTCTTGCTCAATATAAATTTCCTTTACCCAGTTGATATTGGCACTTTTAGTAACCTCTAAATTGATATTTTTGATCGCGTAGGTAGAATCGTTTACCCAAAAATCTCCTTTGAAGGTCAATTCGTTTTTTCGGCGAGGATAATACACAATATTGTAACACCATTTATTATCAATATACGCGCTATCGCGCAAGGCATAGTTATAGGTATCTACCCCTGTTCTAGATAATGGGCTGGTAAAACTCTTATCAAAAAACTTCAGGTAATTATCATAGATATCGTATTCTTGATATAAATCGGCTACAAAAGCAATGATGGCCTGATTGTTATCAAAACCTGAATTTTTATTTCCTAATATGTCTTCCTTTTCTGCATTAAGGATATTATCACCATGTACCTTTGAAAATGTTTCATTTAAGAAAATAGGGAGATACGTTTTTCCCGTAATCCGTGAGGTATCTAAGTCTTGAAATATGAATTCCAAGCCTTTGAAAATCTTGCGCTTCATCAAGGCACTATCTATGGTATTTAGGTCAAATTCAACCTTCTCATACTTGTCATAGGCATACTGATCAAATCTTCGCAGGCCATTAATGCGTTTTTTGGCCCAAATTTTCTTTAAAATATCAACGGCAGGATTGTTCTTTTTAGATTGCTTCCCTGAAATTACGGTAACGCCCTGCAACTGCTCTGTTGCCTCGACCATCGTAATTTTCATATTATAAGTCACCTTCGAAGTCAAGGCAATTTCTTGATCCTCATAACCGATAAAAGAAATGACGAGGGTTTGGTATGAACTGTCTGATTCCATATAGAATCGACCATTGTCATTGGTAATCGTTCCTTCATTAGAATCTTTGAATATGACATTTGCAAAAGCGACGGGTTCACCGACTTGGTCTACGATCATACCGCCCACTTTGGTTTGCGCCTGGGTGATTATAGCAAAGAATACCGCTAGGCTAAAAAGAAAATACTTCATGTGGTTTTTCATGTTCTCCATACTGCTTTAACAAATAACGTACCACTATTTACTACTTAAATACAGTAGGTTTTAAAAACAGTTGCATGGAGAGCCCTTATACTTTAAAATTAAAAAGCTTCGCCTACCCTTGGTCGACGAAGCAAATGTATCGTTACAAAACTTGTTGTCTTATTTATATAACACTTTATTAACAGCGTTTATGACATCTTTATGATTTGGCAACCATTCCGCAAGCAAAACAGGAGAGTACGGAGCGGGCGTATCGGCTGTGTTTATTTTCTGTATGGGTGCATCTAAATAATCAAAAGCATGTTGTTGAACGTGATAGGTTATCTCGGTAGCTACATTGCCGAAGGGCCAGGCCTCTTCTAAGATCACCAATCTGTTTGTTTTCTTTACAGAGTTTAGTATTGCCTCATAGTCCATCGGCTTAACCGTACGTAAATCGATAATTTCACAGCTAATGCCTTCTTTTTCTAATTCATCGGCAGCCTTATCAGCTTCCTTTATAATTTTACCAAAGGAAACAATAGTAACATCACTTCCCGCTCTTCGGATATCTGCTACCCCAAGAGGAATTGTATATTCCCCCTCAGGAACCTCCCCTTTATCGCCATACATCTGTTCAGATTCCATAAAAATTACTGGATCGTCATCGCGTATAGCCGATTTTAATAAGCCTTTGGCATCCGCAGGATTTGATGGCACTACAACCTTCAATCCGGGGCAGTTAGCGTACCAGCTTTCAAAAGCCTGTGAATGGGTCGCCGCCAATTGACCAGCTGAAGCAGTTGGCCCTCTAAATACAATCGGGCAAGGAAATTGTCCGCCAGACATTTGGCGAATTTTAGCAGCATTGTTAATTATCTGGTCGATTCCTACCAACGCAAAGTTGAAGGTCATGAATTCTATGATGGGTCGGTTGCCTGTCATAGTAGAACCTACGCCGATACCAGCAAAACCGAGCTCAGATATTGGAGTATCTATTACTCTTTTGGCCCCGAACTCATCTAACATACCCTTTGAAGCTTTGTAAGCCCCATTGTATTCGGCAACTTCCTCACCCATTAAATAAATGGACTCGTCTCTTCTCATTTCTTCTGACATTGCCTCACAAACGGCCTCACGGAATTGTAGTGTCTTCATATAAGCTGTTTCTTGTTTGTACTAAAAACGCATGCAAAAATAGGAAATTATATCTCAAAAATCTGCTAGTAGAAATCAAAAAAAGTTACAAAAAATACTATGCATGCATAGTAAATTCAGAAATTAATACCTATCTTAGCGCGGTCATTTAAAAGATGAAAAACGAACGAATTGAGCTATGGTAAATTTAGGTGTTTGCCTAAAAAGAAACAGCGAACTTCAATTATCCTTTTCGAATAAAATAAACAAGCATTAAATGAAGATATTAGTATGCATAAGTAATGTGCCAGATACCACATCGAAAATAAATTTTACCGACGGTGATACAAAGTTCGACACCAATGGGGTACAATTTGTAATCAATCCGAATGATGAATTCGGTTTAACCAGAGCCATGTGGTTCAAGGAAAAACAAGGTGCAACCGTACACGTTGCCAACGTTGGAGGGCCTTCTACAGAACCTACCATCAGAAAAGCTTTAGCAATCGGTGCTGATGAAGCTATTCGTGTAAATGCAGAACCGACTGACGGATTCTTCGTTGCCCAACAACTGGCTGAAGTTGTAAAAAGCGGAGGGTATGATTTGGTGATAGCGGGTCGTGAATCTATTGATTACAATGGCGGAATGGTACCAGGTATTTTGGCTACCTTACTCGATATGAACTTTGTAAACACTTGTATCAGTCTAGAAGTTGATGGAAACAATGCAACCGCCATGCGAGAAATTGATGGAGGAAAGGAAAAAATTGCAACCGGTTTGCCCCTGGTTATCGGCGGACAAAAAGGTTTGGTTGAGGAAAGTGATCTTAGAATACCTAATATGCGCGGTATTATGATGGCCAGAAAGAAAACTTTAAATGTAATTGAACCAGTTGATGCCGTAAAAGGTACCCAAGACACCAAGTTTGAAAAGCCAGCTGCCAAAGGAGCTGTGAAATTGGTCGATAACGTAGATGATTTAGTTAACCTTCTTCATAACGAAGCAAAAGCAATCTAACAAAGAATTATGTCAGTACTAGTATATACAGAATCGGAAAACGGAAAATTCAAAAAGAACGCTTTTGAAGTTGCTTCCTATGCAAAAGCAGTGGCAGACCAATTAGGTACTTCGGTAACCGCGATTTCATTCAATGCTTCAGAGAATGAAAGCCTTGGAAATTATGGGGTTACCAAGGTTTTGAATGTTTCTAATGATCGATTAAATACCTTCAACGCCAAGGCATTTGCAAATGCCATTAGCGAAGCCGTTGTACAAGAAAGTGCGACCACAATAATCGTAAGTTCAAGTACCGATACTAAATTTCTTGCTCCATTGGTAGCCGGGAAATTAAAAGCTGGTTACGTACCAAATGTAGTGGCGGCACCAGAAAGTACGAGTCCGTTTATGGTTAAGAGAACTGCTTTTAGCAACAAGGGTTTCGCCCACACTGAAATCAGTACGGATATTAAAATTATCGGTGTTTCCAACAACGCCTTTGGAGCACATGAAAATGCGGCCGCTGCGGCCGTAACAGATTATAGCCCTACGCTAAGTGATTCAGATTTTTCTACACAATCAGTGGAAGTTGACAAAGTAGTTGGAAAAGCTACTATTGCCGATGCCGATATCGTTGTTTCTGGAGGAAGGGGTCTTAAAGGTCCTGAAAACTGGGGAATGATAGAAGAATTAGCAGATGTACTAGGTGCAGCTACTGCATGTTCTAAACCCGTTTCAGATTTAGGATGGAGGCCGCATGGAGAGCATGTAGGGCAAACCGGAAAACCAGTAGCCAGCAACTTGTATATCGCTATCGGAATTTCCGGTGCGATACAACATTTGGCTGGCGTTAGCTCTTCGAAAACAAAAGTGGTCATCAATACTGATCCGGAGGCTCCCTTCTTTAAAGCAGCCGATTATGGTATTGTTGGTGATGCTTTCGAAGTTATACCACAGCTTATCGAAAAATTAAAGGAATTTAAAGCACAAAACGCTTAAATTTTGTTAATTTGCCCTTATCAAAGAAGGGCTGTTCAAACTAATTGGTCATCCCTTTTTGTTTGAACAGCCCTTCTTAGTTTGAAACATTTATGAGTTTAGTACGGTTAAAAATAAAAGGAATATCCTATAGCCAAACACAGAATGGGGCTTACGCCCTTATTTTGAATGAAGTCGATGGAGATCGAAAACTTCCCATTGTGATTGGCGCTTTTGAGGCACAGTCTATTGCAATCGCCTTGGAAAAGGAAATCAAGCCCCCACGACCATTAACCCATGATTTGTTCAAAAACTTTTCTGACCGATTTGATATTGTCATTAAACAAGTTATTATTCACAAATTGGTTGATGGGGTTTTTTATTCGAGCATAATTTGCGAGCGTGATAAAATTGAAGAAATAATCGATGCGCGTACAAGTGACGCCATAGCACTAGCTTTACGTTTTAACGCTCCCATTTTCACCTATAAGACCATTTTAGACAAGGCGGGCATTTTCTTGAAGTTCTCGTCTAAGGAGAAGGATAAAGACGAAAGTGATGACAGTATTATGGTCGATGAAATTTTGCAAGAGGGCGAAACGGTCGAAATCGAGCAGGGTGCAACAGATGGCTATACTGAACTAACTATTGATGAACTCAATAAAGAGCTCGATAAAGCCGTGGCAAACGAAGACTACGAAAAAGCAGCTAAACTCAGAGACGAGATCTCCAAAAGAAACTAAACTAACCACCAAGCAAGTATTTTATGAAAACCCGATTATGGATTCTTCTGCTTGCCTTATGCGTTTGTTTTCCGGCTATTGCCCAAGATAGTATTCCCCTTGAGGTAGTACCCCAATTAGAAACTACAGTCATCAATGATGTTGAAGAGATAATTCCGAATGAGGGGTTTTCAATAAGTAGCCTTTGGCGCGGTGTTTTGGGAATGGGAGTGCTTATTCTCATTGCTTTTCTCTTTAGTTCAAATCGAAAAGCTATTAATTGGAAAACCGTTGGAATTGGTCTTGGAATTCAATTGTTAATTGCTATAGGAGTTTTAAAAGTTCCATTTATCCAGGCAATTTTTGAAGGTATAGGAAAAGTATTTGTAAGTATTCTAGATTTTACTAGAGCGGGAAGTCAATTCCTTTTCGAGGGTTTAGTAGCCGACATGAATACCTTCGGATACATCTTTGCTTTTCAGGTGCTTCCTACCATCGTTTTTTTCTCAGCTTTGACCTCGGTACTTTTTTATTTAGGTATTATTCAAAAAGTAGTTAGGGCACTGGCATGGCTTCTTTCGAAAGCCCTTCAGATCTCCGGTGCAGAAAGTCTGAGTATCGCTGGAAATATCTTTCTCGGTCAGACAGAAGCCCCTCTTTTAATAAAACCGTATCTAGAAAAAATGAACAGGTCTGAGATATTACTTGTTATGGTGGGTGGAATGGCTACAGTTGCAGGGGCTGTACTTGCGGCCTACATCGGTTTTCTTGGTGGAGATGACCCGGTATTGCGTTTGCAATTTGCAAAACACTTGTTAGCAGCTTCGGTGATGGCCGCTCCAGGAGCCATTGTAGTTACCAAAATATTATATCCACAAACGGAATCAATAGAAACAGATGTGAAGGTTGCCTCAGAAAAAATTGGAGCAAACTTTCTTGATGCTATCGCAAAAGGAACTACAGAAGGATTAAAATTAGCCGTGAATGTAGGCGCGATGCTGTTGGTATTCGTTGCATTTATCGCCATGTTTAATGGAATTTTTGGTTGGATTGGTGACTTGTCAGGTCTAAATGAGATGATCGCGGCGAACAGTATGTATGACAAGCTTTCCTTAGAGGCCATTTTGGGCACTATTTTTGCCCCCTTGATGTGGCTTATTGGTGTAGCTAACGAAGACGTCATGCTTATGGGGCAGTTACTAGGAATTAAACTAGCGGCGAGTGAATTTGTAGGCTATATTCAATTGGCGGAATTAAAGAACATTACAAGTGCTGCGCATTTTACCTATAACAAATCTGTAATCATGGCCACCTATATGCTCTGCGGGTTTGCAAACTTTGCTTCCATCGGGATTCAAATAGGAGGTATTGGCTCACTCGCACCGGGCCAGCGCAAAACCCTCTCCGAATTTGGTATGAAAGCTGTTTTAGGTGGTTCGCTAGCATCACTACTCTCGGCGACTATAGCCGGAATGATTCTAGGATAAAATAGGGTAGAAATTAGGTGGTTAATAAAATATAATAACTCAAAGCAAATGACCTTTGACCTTTTCCCATTTACCTTTTACCTTTATCCCCTATGAAACAATACCATGACCTTCTTAAACACGTATTAGCCAACGGAAATCAAAAAGGCGACCGTACAGGAACAGGAACCATGAGCGTTTTCGGTCACCAAATGCGTTTTGACCTAAGTGAAGGATTCCCAATGGTGACCACTAAAAAGTTGCATTTGAAATCTATCGTCTATGAACTATTGTGGTTTCTAAAAGGAGATACCAATGTCAAATATCTTCAGGAAAACGGCGTACGTATATGGAATGAATGGGCGGATGAAAATGGAGATTTGGGCCCTGTATACGGACATCAATGGCGCAACTGGAACAATGATGAAATCGACCAGATCAAAGATGTTATACAGGCGTTAAAGAATAACCCCAATAGTAGACGCATTATGGTATCTGCCTGGAACCCAAGCGTATTGCCCGACACTTCAAAATCTTTCGCCGAAAACATCGCAAACGGGAAGGTAGCTTTACCCCCCTGTCATGCTTTTTTCCAATTTTATGTTGCCGATGGCAAACTATCTTGTCAGCTGTATCAACGCAGTGCTGATATCTTTTTGGGTGTTCCTTTTAATATTGCTTCGTACGCTTTGTTTACCATGATGATAGCCCAAGTTTGTGGTTATGAGGCAGGTGAATTCATTCATACTTTCGGTGATGCCCATATCTATAACAATCATATGGAGCAGGTGGAACTCCAATTGAGTCGTGAATGTAGACCGCTACCAAAAATGGTTATCAATCCTGAAGTAAAAGACATCTTTGATTTTAAATTTGAAGATTTTAAGTTGATGAATTATGACCCTCACCCTCATATTAAAGGTGTTGTAGCGGTTTAGCCTATGTTCATGAAATTCATTCTACCCCTGTTATTACTTCTTTTCCAGATTGGATATTCCCAACAGAAAGAAGAATCTATGTATTTTCCTCAAGAACAAGTTATTCATCCAGATTGCAAAAACACAGCTGACCCAAACAGTTGCTTAAGGCAAAACATATCATTAAAACTTGTATCATTACTCAATGAGGCAATTGCACAAAATAAATTCTCGAAAGATACCTTAATAGCCCAAGTGGTTTTTGAAGTTGACAAAAAAGGGAAGCTCTTAGAGGGAAGAGATTTTACCTACATCAACGATTCACTCTTACGAAATGACTATGAAGGCCAACTAAGAGCTATTACCAAAGGTCTTCCACAAATGGAAGTACTATACAAAAAGCCAAAACCCTATGTATCATCACATAAGTTGTTATTTTACTTCTTGGTCGATAAATCAACAACTGCTATTCAGCTTACCCCAATAGAAAAACCAGATACAGCATATACCGGAGGTATCATTGCAGAAGTACCACAATTTCCAGGTTGTAAAAGAGGAGATGATAGCAAAGCCAGAGCATGCTTTCAAAAACTTATGCAAAAGCATATCGCCACAAACTTTAGATACCCTCAAGAAGCGCATGAACGAGAATTGCAAGGTCGCGTCAGTATTATGTTTAAAATAAACGAAGAAGGTAATATTGAAAACATTCGAACCAGAGGTCCACATAAATTGCTCGAAGAAGAGGCTATTCGCATCATTAAATTACTTCCAAAATTTGGTCCTGCATTGTCAAATGGCGAACCTGTTAAGATTCCTTTTGCCATTCCTATTACCTTTAGGTTACAATAAAATTAAGTTAAGATTTATCAGAATTAAAAGCTCAGGAATCAATTTCCGTATCTTAGAGGAAAATTGTTTTTTATGATTCTTACCGATTCCCTCTTGGACTTCTTCCTTGAGACTAGAAAACAGACCGAAGACATTTGCACCCCTTTAGAAATTGAAGATTATGTGGTTCAGCCCGTCGTTGATGTTTCTCCGCCCAAATGGCATTTGGGACATACCACCTGGTTTTTTGAGGAATTTATCCTTAAGCCTTATGCAGAAGACTATCAGATTTTCGATGAAGATTTTTCCTTTGTTTTTAATAGCTACTACGAAACTGTAGGCAAACGCGTGGTGCGATCTGACCGTGGCAATCTTTCTAGGCCTTCCGTTCAGAAGGTATATGACTACCGGTATTATGTGACTTCGGCAATGAAGATTTTGTTCTCAGAAAATCAAAATCAAGAATTACTTGATTTACTTGAAATCGGCATTCACCATGAAAAGCAACATCAAGAACTATTACTTACTGATATCAAATATATTTTAGGAAACAACCCTTTGCTTCCGGCCTATTCTGCAACCATTGAAGAACATCCTATAGAAGAACATGATCAGGAATGGATAGCTCTAGAAGAGGGTATTTACGAAATTGGACATGATTCCAGTGACTTCTGCTATGATAATGAATTGGGAAGGCATAAAGTCTATTTACATCCCTTTGCAATATCGAACAAACTAATTACCAATAACGAATATTTAGATTTCATTTCAGCAGGCGGTTACGCAAAATTCAACCTTTGGCATGCGGAGGGTTGGGATTGGGTTTTGACCCATAAAGTTGTAGCCCCACAATATTGGCATAACATTGACGGAGAATGGTATTATTACTCCTTTGGGGGACTCCAAAAAGTAGATTTAAATGCGCCTGTGACCCACATTTCTTATTTTGAAGCCTTTGCTTTCGCCCAATGGAAAGGCTGCAGACTACCAACGGAGTTTGAGTGGGAAGCAGCCCAAAACTATTTTCCTTGGGGCAAACGCTGGGAATGGACAGAAAGTGCTTATCTGCCCTACCCAAACTACCAAAAAGCGGAAGGTGCCTTGGGTGAATACAATGGCAAATTCATGGTCAATCAAAAGGTACTTCGCGGGGGCTCGGTTGCAACTCCGACCAAACATACACGACCTAGCTATCGCAATTTTTTCCAAACCGATTTACGCTGGCAGTTTACCGGACTAAGATTGGTAAAATAAATTTCATTTCACAACGTATAGTTTCACCCCAAAGAACGACATATTCTTTATGCAAGAACAAACAGAGACCTTATTTGATACACAGTTCGAAGAAGAAGTGCATATTGGACTGACTGATTATCCAAAACACCTCTCTTCCAAGTACTTTTATGATGAAAAGGGAGATAAACTTTTTCAGGATATCATGAACATGCCTGAATATTATCTTACCGATGCTGAATTTGATATCCTTTCAACACATACTGACGAAATAACCCGACTTTTTTCAAAAGATGAAAAACACTTTAATCTTATTGAACTTGGCGCTGGCGATGGTAAGAAAACCAAAATTCTGTTGCAAAACCTGATTGATAACAAAATAGATTTCAACTACCTTCCTATCGATATCAGTCAGCATGTTTTAGACCAATTATCGCGTTCCCTGAAAATTGAAATACCTGAGGTTGTAGTCGAAACCCAACAGGGTACTTATTTTGAAGCCTTAAACGAAATCGCGTCACTAACAAATGACAAAAAGATTATCTTGTTTTTAGGGTCTAACATTGGAAATTTGTTGCATCTACAGGCTATTGAATTTTTATCTCAAGTACAAAAACTCATGGGCGATGACGATTTGTTTTTTGTAGGTTTTGACCAAAAGAAAGATCCACAGACTATATTGGATGCTTATAACGACCAAACAGGAATTACTGCTGCCTTCAACAAAAACATTCTCGCTAGAATCAATTCTGAATTGGGCGGAAACTTTGACTTAGATAAATTTTTACATTGGGAAGTTTATGACCCCGAAACGGGCACTGCCAAAAGTTACTTGGTATCCAAAGAACAACAGTCCGTTACCGTAGCAAAATTGGGTCTCAAAATCAACTTTGCTCCATGGGAAACTATTCATACTGAAATCTCCCAAAAGTATGATCATAGAACAATAGAATGGCTTGCCGAAAAATCAGACCTGCAAATAGTTACACAATTCACCGATTCGAAAAATCAATATAAAAACTACGTTTTTAGAACAGTATAATAAGTATTCACTTCCGAACAGGAATAAACTAAAATAATAGACTTATGAAAGCAATTTGGAATAACACAGTGATAGCGGAAAGTGATGATACCGTCATCGTAGAAAACAACCATTATTTTCCTGCAGATAGCATTAAAAAAGAATTTTTCAAGGGTTCAGAAACGCATTCAACTTGCCCATGGAAGGGTCAAGCACACTACTACACGCTGGTAGTCGACGGTCAAGAAAACGCCGATGCAGCTTGGTACTACCCTGAAGTAAGTGAATTGGCCAAAGGTATTAAAGGTAGGGTAGCCTTTTGGAAAGGGGTAAAAGTAGAGAAGTAAAAATAATCTTCTATGCGAGAAGCCCGCAGCGCGTTTAATTTAACTCCCCTTTCAAAAGCGACGAAGCAATGCCGAAAAACAAAAAAGCCGGAATGCAAACTGCATACCGGCTTTTTGTTTTTCAGTTACTGACTACAATTCTAAGACTGCATTCTCAGAACCTGCATAATCGTTCCATTGGTAACGATCTGCTTCAGTTTCATTTACGTAATTGCCATCAATAATATACTTAAACTCGTAAGCATTTTCTTTTGGCAAATCAAAAGTGCCTTTGAAAGTACCGTTTTTCAATTTTTTCAAAGAGCTAGCCTTGTTTGCTTTCCAGTTATTGAAATCACCAACTACTGCTACTTTTTTTGCTTCTTCTGCTGGTACCGTAAAAGTTACTTTACAAACCGGCTTTGTTTTTAAATACTGTTTTGCTATTGCCATAATATTAAATTTTAAACCTAAATTCCTTTAAATTAACTGCAAATCTAAAGCATTAAACTGCTCATTTACAATGACTAAAGTCACTTTTATCAATTTCGTAATATTTAGGTAACAATTAACACCTCCTCCATAAAAAAGGAAGGCTTAAATTCTTAAGTAAGTAAATGCTATCCTCTTGCTTTTAAGATTCCTACAATAGCATCAAGATCTCTTTCGGTGTTGTAAAAATGAAAACCCAACCGAATACCGTCGCCCCTTTGGGCACAAACCACGTCGTTTTCGGTTAAATGTTGGAATAAGGTGTCGTCACCTTTGATATTGAAAATAGTGCTGTGATGCTTTCTAAAGACTACAGCATCTTGTAAAAGTCCGAGTTCGGTAAATTCTCTTTTTGCTTTCTGGGATAATTTTTCGTTTTGAGTCTCAATTTTATCCTTTCCAATACCCTCAAGAAAATACAAAGAAAATCTTAGACTGCCAAAATTGAGACATGCTAGATGCCCCGGTTCAAATCGCTTGGCAAAGCGAATGTTTCCTTTGTTTTCTATAACGCCATTGGCAGCATTAAAGCCTATCGTTCGTATGTCGCATCGTTCCTTAACTGAATCCTTGAAAAGCATAAATCCACTACCATAGCCTGCTAACAACCATTTGTAGGCACTCGCCCCGATTAGATCAATGGCGGAGTTTTCAAAACTGAAATTCGTGCTGCCTAAAAACTGCGTGCCGTCTGCTACGATGAACAAGTTCGGGTGATCATGTTTTAAATTCTTTAAAAAATCGAGGTCTATTTTAATCCCATTTTGCCATTGTACAACACTTAGGGCAAGAATTGAAATATTTTCCCTTTCAACCGCTTCTCGAATGTTGGTTTCCAAATGCTGGTCGATTTTTGCATATGATATTGGAAAACCTCTACTAGCAAACGGCCAATTAACCGAAGGGTAGTCATTTTCCAATAAAAGTACTTTTTGACTTTTATCTAACCCATCTAAAAGCATATTCAAGGCAGTAGAAAAATTATTTACCAACGCTACGTTCGGTCGTTTAGCATCAAAAAACTTTCCTACAGCCGTTCTCGTGTCGGATAGGATCTCAAGGGTTCTATTTCTCATACCACTCCCCTTCAACAAAAAATCGAGATCATGTTCTTGGCGCCACTCTAATAAATCATCGTAAAAGGGCCCAAAAACAGGCGTATTTGCATAAATATATTGTCGAAGAATGGGGAATTGGTTTCGAATATTTTCCATAAAGAGGATAAAAGTGTTTTGTGGTATCTTTAGTACGTAAAGTTAGCCAATAGAATGCTCTCCAAAAATAAAAATCAGGCTGTTATAGATCTTGAGCAGCACGAACTACTCGAAACGGCGCAAAGGCGCGTCAAACAAAAGAAGAGGCTTTTTGCCCATTTAGTTATTTTTTTAATAGGAAGCGTATTTCTTGTGCTGATTAACAAAGTACTTAAGTTCGGTGCTACCTATGATTGGTTTATTTGGGCCATCACATTTTGGGCTTTTTTGTTCATACTTCATGCTTTCAACATATTGATAACCCAAAGATTTATGGGCAAGGCCTGGGAACGTTCACAACGTGAAAAATTAGTTGCAAAGCAAAGAGCAAGAATTGCGGAAATGCAAAAAGAAATCGATACCGATTTTCCATTATCCCGAATCAATAAAAAGGAGTAAGTTTACTTTAAATCCAGACCATGGCTTTACCAGCAAATCAAATTGGTCTGTTTTTTGTACTAATACAAACCAAAACACTTGAAATACTGTGAATACCATTATTCTGATCGCTGCGGCTTCAAAAAACAATGCGTTGGGCAAAGACAACGATTTGTTGTGGCACTTACCCGATGATTTTAAACGTTTTAAAAAACTGACCACGGGCCATAAAATCATTATGGGTCGTAAAACTTTTGAAAGCTTTCCAAAACCACTACCTGAGCGTACTCATATTGTCATTACAAGAGACAAGAACTATACTGTTGAATTTGACGAATGTATCGTGGTTCATTCTATTGAAGCTGCTTTGAAGCTGGTTGAAAATGACGCAGTCTCCTATATCATTGGCGGAGGCGAAATCTACAGGCAAGGTGAAAAATTTGCAAACAAAATTGAACTCACTCGAGTGCATAAGGCGTTTGAAGCAGATACTTTTTTTCCTGAAATTGATTTAAACGATTGGGAACTTATTGATGAAGAATATCACCCAAGGGATGAGAAACACAAATATGATTTTACCTATTTGACCTATGTTCGCAGACGCCCTTAAAAGTCGAGAAATGCCGTTTCGATATTTGACTGTTCTCTATTTAAAAAACTTCTTAAAATAGCAATATCAGCATTGGTATAAAACTGATGCCTACCTATTTCTTTAGCGGTGTTTCGCAGCCCGTTTTTTTCTAGTATGGCTTTGGTTTGGCGTGCAACCGCCTCGCCTGAATCAACGATTCTGATCTTTTCTGGAAGTATTTCCTTTAAGACCGGAATCAGGTATGGATAATGGGTACATCCTAAAACCAAATAGTCAATGCCCTCTGCTAACATGGGTTCAAGATACTTTATAAGCAGTTCTTTGGTTTTAGCTGACTTCACCATTCCTTGTTCGATTAAAGGAACCAAACCCGTTCCTTCTTGTTCCAAAATCTGAATTCCATTGGCATGGTTTTCTGAAGTACTGTGAAAAAGGCTACTTGATAAGGTACCTTTGGTAGCTAAAACACCTATTTTTTTTGATTGCGATTGCAATGCAGCCGGTTTAATGGCAGGTTCTATTCCGATGAAGGGCACTTTATAATACTTCCGAAGATGGGCAATTGCATTTGTGGTAGCCGTATTACAAGCTACCACAATCAACTTACATCCTTTTGATAGTAAGAGTTCTGTATTCTTGATACTTAATTGTAGAATTCGCTCTTCGGGTTTTTCTCCGTAAGGCGCATACCTACTATCGGCCAAGTAAACGGTGTTCTCATGGGGCATAAGGGTTTTAATTTCCTTCCAGATGGAAGTTCCTCCAACACCCGAGTCAAAAATACCAATAGGACTATCGTTCATGCAATCTTACTTATTCAAGTACCTTAACGATGGGTTCGCCAGTAGTACCATTTGGAAATGCAATGCCAAGAAGGGCAGCAATCGTAGGCGCAATATCGGGAATTTCTGTTCGCATCACGGTGCTTCCCTTTTGAATGCCTTTTCCATAAAACAATAAAGGTACATGCGTATCGTAAATTTGTGGTGAACCATGCGTAGAACCTGTTCTTGGATAACTGATAACTCCTGGTTTAAGCACGACTAAAACATCACCTGAACGTTTCTGATTGTATCCATTCTGCAGAATATAAGGTATGCCCTTGGTGTAATTGTTTTGCATCATCTGATGCCCTGTGTAAACTCGATCAATTCCCTCGTAATTCAACAACTCATCAGCAATTATTTCTTGTGCCTTGGCTATTTCAATATCTAAGTTTTTAACCACTTTATGATCTAAGAAAAACTGGTAGTTCGAGAAGCTTTTAACCACATTAGCCGTACCAAATTTGTACTGCAAAAAAGCATTAAACTTGGGCGCAATTGAATCATAAGCAAAGTAATCAGCCGGAATTTTCTGATCACTTAGATATGCTGGTACATCAATGGCACCATGATCAGCGGTAAGAAATACAGTATACTCGTCTTTTCCCACTTTTTTATCTAAGGTAGTAAGCAATTTTTCGAGATCAGCATCTAGTTGAATATATGTATCCTGCACTTCCTTAGAATTCACCCCATACTTATGCCCTATATAATCTGTACTTGAATAACTAATAGCTAAAAAATCGGTCACTGCATCACTTCCTAAATCCTCACCAACTATCGCAGCAAGTGCAAACTCTGTAGTCAAACTATTACCATATGGGGTATATTTTATGATCTCGAAATCTTTTTTCTTGTTTAAAAGATTGGGTGTACTATGCGGAAAGGTTGGTGAAGTTTCTGTCTCAAACAGCCCCTCATACCTATTGTTATCACTGCCGCTTTCCATATAGGTATTGATAGGCTTAGTTGTATTCCAGGGTTTTTTGTACTTTTCAACAGCATCAGAGGTATTGAAATCATTTACCCACTTCGGAAGCTCTTTCATATAATAGGTACTTGTGATCCAATTGCCTTCATCCGCTCCTTGAAACCAATAGGCGGCGTTTGCTGTATGCCCACCAGGCAGCACTGCTCCCCTGTCTTTTAACGCAATTGCAATCGTCTTTCCGCGCATTTGTGTATGTAACCGCAACTCATCGGTAATCGTCGTTACGTTCATTCTATGTGGAGACATTTTTCCGGCATCGGTAGCGGTTCCTACAGATTCGTAACTATCGTCTGAAGCACAGTAAACACTGAGCCCGGTTTCCTTGTCATACCAATCATTGCCGATCACACCATGAGTTGCAGGCGCAGCACCCGTATAAACAGAAGTATGCCCTGGGCCAGTGCTTGTAGGCGCATAGTTGAAGTGATTGTTCTTACAATTATACCCTTCATTCACCAAACGCTTAAAACCGCCTTCATCATAATGATTCCAGAATCGGGTCAGATAATCGTATCGCATCTGATCAACAACAATACCTACTACTAATTTAGGAGAAGTCTTCAGATTGGTGCCAGATTCATCTTTTGACTTTTTTTGTGCAGCGCTATCAAATACTCCAAAAACCATTAAAATCAGTACGACGACCAGTCGTAAATTTCTCTTACGCATAATGCTGTTTATTGAAAGCGTAAAAGTAAATAAAATACCCTTTTAAAATCTAAATCACAGTTAAGAGAATGTTTTATTCTTATTTTTACATCAAGATGTCTAAATTCATTTGATGAAGTATTTAGCTGATATTGGTGGCTATGCGATAATGGTAATCGATTTGTTCAAAAAGCCAACCAAATGGAGAATTATGAAGAATTTGATTCTGAAAGAGATCGATGAGCTCATCTTCGGTTCTCTGGGTATAATCGTCTTTATTTCCTTTTTTATTGGTGCAGTAGTTTCCATACAAACTGCAATGAATCTTACCAACGAATTAATACCAAAGAACTTGATTGGCTTCGCTACACGTCAATCCATTATTTTGGAGTTCGCACCTACCTTTTGTTCTGTAATTATGGCTGGAAAAGTTGGCTCTTTTATCACCTCCAGCATTGGCACGATGCGTGTTACCGAACAAATAGATGCACTTGATGTTATGGGTGTTAACGCTTTGAACTATCTGGTATTTCCAAAAATCGTGGCCATGATGCTATATCCGTTCATCATAGCGGTCTCTATGTATGTGGGTATTTTTGGAGGCTGGTTTGCAGGGGTGTTTGGCGGCTTTATTACCAGTGCAGATTTTGTTGAAGGCGTAACTATGGATTTTATTCCATTTCATGTTACCTATTCCTTTATTAAAACCTTTGTATTTGCCTTTCTTTTGGCCACCATTCCTTCCTTTCACGGCTTCTATATGAAAGGTGGGGCCTTAGAGGTGGGAAAAGCAAGCACAACCTCGTTTGTATGGACGAGCGTGGTTATCATTATTTCGAACTATGTTCTAACACAACTATTACTAGCTTAATGATTGAAGTAGATAACTTGCACAAATCTTTTGATGATGCCCATGTTTTAAAGGGTATCACCACCACTTTTGATACCGGAAAGACGAACCTTATCATAGGACAAAGTGGCTCGGGAAAGACGGTGTTTCTCAAATGTTTATTGGGCCTATTCAAACCTACGGAGGGAAGTATTTGTTACGACGGACAAAAGTACTCGGAACTTTCAGTACAAGAACAGATGGCCCTTAAGCAAGATATGGGCATGGTCTTTCAGGGAAGTGCACTCTTCGATGGTATGACTGTGGCCGGCAATGTAATGTTCCCTCTTGAAATGTTTACCAAATTAGCCAAATCTGAAATGGAAGATCGGGCAGACATTGTTTTAAAAAGGGTTAACCTTGTTGACGCGCATCACAAATATCCTTCTGAAATTTCGGGAGGTATGCAGAAAAGGGTTGCTATCGCAAGAGCTATTGTCATGAACCCTCAGTACTTGTTCTGTGACGAACCCAATTCAGGATTAGATCCTAGAACAGCCATTGTCATTGATAACCTTATCAAAGAAATCACCGAGGAATACAATATTACCACGGTCATCAATACCCATGACATGAACTCTGTGATGGAAATCGGCGAAAAAATTATTTTCCTTAAAGACGGACTCAAAGAATGGGAAGGCACTAAACATGAAATCTTTAAAACCGAGAATGAAGCGGTTACCAACTTTGTGTATTCTTCTGAACTCTTTAAGAAAGTGCGGCAAATGTATATTGAGGAACGGAATTAATCTTGAACTATCTCTTTCAACTGAATCGTACTATCTTTCAGTCGTAGTTTTAGCCAACTATGTAGTTTTTTGGTGTCGTTAACAATTTGCGCACGTCTCGCATTTCGCTTCCATTTTGCCTGAAAAATGGTCAACGTATCTACCTTACTGAAATCAGTGCGAATAGCATTGTCATACTCTAATTCAATTAAGTTCTCATAATTGGCTTTTGCTTCAGCACTAATTTCTTGAAACGGAATTTGCTTCGATACCGACTTTTTTATCTTGTTTAACTCAGATTCGAGCAAGCGAATTTTTTCGTCTTTCCCCAACAGTTCGCTTTTCTGTGATTGGTATAATTCATCAACATATTTTAGTTGATTCACCTGATCATTTTGAGAACCTTGTATAATCTTTAGGTCACACTTTTCTAAATTCGCAAATTCTTGCATTCCGGCTTCCCAAGTTGCCACAACACCATCAGGCACGCGCTCATTCCCCATGAATACCAATTCGATCGACGGAGCACTACCGTTGGCATATTCCACGTCGGTTAAATTGTCTAAGAAACGACCGTCTTTGGTGAACTTATACGATTCTACATGTTGTTGAATGAATGTTTTAGCATCGCTCTTAAATCGAAATTCTTTGTAAACGCCCCAAAAGATATATCCTGCCGGTATCATAACTGCTAATGCTGTGAGTGAAACTAGGCGTGCAATTAGTCTTCGTCTTTGAGAATTTGCATAGCGTACCATCGGAAAGCGGAGTATTTTCAACACCAGAAAAGTTGCAAGTCCGATAAAGATTGTATTTATTCCAAATAGCAACATTGCCCCACCAGCGTAGTTCCAGTTGCCAATGGCCAGCCCGAAACCTACGGTACACAAAGGAGGCATTAAGGCCGTTGCAATGGCAACCCCGAAGATGACAGTTGCAATGGTGCCTTTTTTTGCCCTAGCAATTACCAATGCCAGCCCTCCGAAAAATGCAATCAAAACATCACGAATATCTGGTTTGGTTCTCGCTAAAAGTTCAGAAGACTCCTCTTGCAAGGGAAAAATATAAAAAAATAGGAATGCTGTCAGAACACTTAAAACAACCATTACCGCCAAATTCTTGAGCGATCTTCGCAGGGTATCAATATCATTAATTGCCAATGACATGCCCATGCCTAAAATCGGTCCCATTAGCGGAGAAATAAGCATCGCACCGATCACAACCGCGGTAGAGTTTGCGTTTAGCCCAACAGAAGCTATAAAAATAGAACAGATTAAAATCCAAGAAGTGTGCCCTTTGAACGGAATATCAGCGATTATGGCCTCTTTGGTTGCTTCTTGATCGGTATTCTTACGAATATCCAATAGTTCTGAAAGGAACTTTTTAGTACTCCCCAATAGGCCTTGAAAGTCTTTTTTTATCTCTTCCTTACTTTCAATCGGCTCATCTAAGTGATTTTGGTCTTCTTGGTCTAGGTTTTCGCTCATACTTAAGCATATTGATCCCCGAACTTTTCTTTTACGCTATTCAGGACTTGTTTGATATCTTGTTCTTTCGTTTTCGGATAAATTAGAAGTACTTCTTCTTTATCTACAATAATATAGTCATTTAATCCATCAACGACCACAACCTTGCCTTTTGGAGCACGTATCATGTTTCCGGAAGCATCTTGAGCCAAAACTTGCGCCCCCACTACAGCATTGTCGTCAATGCCTCCATTCATTTTGTCATATAGCGACCCCCAAGTGCCTAAGTCGTTCCAATCAAACGTGGCGGGAAGCACGAAAATGGACTTCGAGTTTTCTAGAATGGCATAATCAATAGAAATATTCTCGGCCTTCGGATAATGTTCTTTTATAAAGGCAGCTTCATCATTTGTATTGTAACATGACATTCCCGAATCGAACAAATCGTACTGTTCTTTTTGAAAATTTTTAAAAGCATTGACAATGGTTTTTACACTCCACATAAAAATGCCTGCATTCCACAGAAAATTGCCTTGTGCGAGAAATTCTTTCGCCGTTTCATAGTCTGGTTTTTCGCGGAACTGATGTACCTTTTTGAGTCTTGGGCCACCGTCTTTTTCAAACTCTATGTATCCAAAACCAGTATTGGGGAAAGAGGGTTTTATTCCCAAAGTACAAAGCACTTCTTCATTTGAGCATTTCTCAAAACATGTGGTCACATCAGTAGCAAAGGCTTCTTCATCTTCAATCCAATGATCACTGGGAGCAACGATCATCACCCCGTCGGGATTCATCTTCTGAATCTTCATTGCAGCGTATAGTATACAAGGCGCTGTATTGCGCATTGCTGGTTCTAAAACCACCTGTTCTTGTTTGACCAAAGGCAGTTGTTCTAAAACCAATTCGTTGTAGCGCTCGTTGGTCAAAATTAATATATTCTCGGTCGGTACAAATTTGTTCAAACGTTTAAAGGTCTTTTGAATCAGGGTATCACCTGTACCTAACATGTCGTGAAACTGCTTGGGGTAACTCGATGTGCTTATCGGCCAAAAACGTGATCCTACTCCACCGGCCATTAAAACTGCGTAATAATTTTTATTCATACGTTCGTTGTTACGAGTACGAAGATATCTGTTGCTCCGTATCTCAAATTTTCACCTTGTCTTTATTTTCTAATCTGTTTTTAGCATTTTATCAATTCAACCTCCGCATTGGGTTGAAACAAATACATTTTACCCGTGGCCACTTCAAAACACTCATAGCGTTTCACGCGTCGCTTTCCTTTTTTATACAATTTGCCATTGTACAAGCGAAAAATACTTCCCAAAGGTAATTCAAAAACGTAGGATTTATCGCTATGTTGTGTATCGAAACTTTTCAGGGCAACCGACAACTGGGCATCGGTACTGCTACTCGCCTTGGGATTTCTAAAGTGTTTTGCCAAAAGTGGTAAAAGTTTGGAAGGAAATACTTCTGGCCGTATGAACGGTAACATTAAACGCTGAAAGGTATGCTTCCATTCCAATCCGTGTGGTTTGATACGTCTACCGTATTTTTCAAAGGCAACGAGATGCGCAATCTCATGGACCAGGGTAATGAGAAACCGATATTTGTTCAAATTGGCATTTACAGTTATCTGATGCTTCCCATCTGGCATTCTACGATAGTCTCCATGTCGCGTAACCCTTTCGTTTACAATTTTTAAATGTACACCACTGTTTTGAATCAATTCTAAACAAGCAGAAACGGCACGATCTGGCAAATATTTTTTTAGGATGTCATCCATTCATCACAAAAATAGGCCAAGTTTAGCGATTTGCAGAAATCATGGGTAAAAGATCATCCATTGTGTAGAAGATTTTAGTGGCTTGATTTTGAAAGTTTTCCTTTAAATCATCGGCAGAGAAACCGAAAACATCAAACCCTCCTGCTTTTCCTGCTTTTACCCCTATTGACGTATCTTCGATAACAAGGCATTCTTCAGAATCAAAACCCATGGTAGCGGCAGCATGTAAGAAAATAGCTGGGTCGGGTTTCCACTTATTGATGTCGTAACAGCTAAAGATATTTTCTTTAAAATAGGATAATAGCCCTGTAGTCTTCAAGTTTAATCTTATTTTTTCTTGAGGACCACTAGAGGCAACACAAAAAGGAATATCCAATGCTTTTAGAACCGATTCGACTCCGCTTACAGCCTTTAAATCACTCTTAAATACGGCAAAGGAGCGTTTACGATATTGGTTCTCAAAATCATCTGGCAGCGCATTTCCAACAATCGATTCTATTTGTTGAATACAGTCTTTTAAAAACCCACCTTTGAAATTTTGAATAGCAAAATTTAAATCAATGTTTGCTCCGTGCTCATTAGCCATATCTACCATGACTTGGTTGCTTAGCACTTCACTATCAACTAAGACACCATCACAATCAAAGATGATACATTTGTAAGGCTTCATTTAAGGGGTAGAACTTGATACCTGTAACAACTTTCCATTGTACATTTTATTACCAGTAAGGGCAAAACCCTTAATATACGCTGCCATTTCTAAAGCAGTGATCGGAGCCTGATAACCAGGGAAAGCTTCCTCTAGCATTTCGGTCTGTACCGCCCCTAAGGCCAGCACATTGAAAGAAGGTCCCGTTTCCTTATACTCTTCGGCCCAAAGTTCGGTCAAGGTAATTACGGCTGCTTTGCTAGAGCTGTATGCTGAAAGACCAGGAAATTTCACACTCCCTTGTACGCCTCCCATTGAGCTTATAGTTACTACATGCCCCCCTTTTTGCATTTTAGGCAAAACGGCTTGGGTGATACGGGCTACACCGAATACATTTACTTTGTACACCGCTTCAAATTCAGAAACGCTGGTTTCCAAAAAGGGCTTATTCAAGAGTTTCCCTGCATTATTGATAAGCACATCAACGGTTTCCCATCCCGCTAGAAACTCATTTAGTTTTTCCAAATCAGATTCCGTTGAAAGATCAAATGGAAAAGAGGAGATATTCGTGTGATGTAGATCTGAAATGGGTTTGCTGTTCCGAGACAAGGCCAAAACTTGATGACCGTCATCTGCAAAAAGCTTTGCAAGTTCAAAACCTATACCGCGGCTGGAGCCCGTAATGATGATATTTGCCATCTAATTGTATTTGATTTCTTGCTCTGGGGAATTTAAAATGCCCTCCATTACCGGTATCAATACATTCACCACATTAGCCATATGCCCAAAATCCATTGCGGCAGCTTCATCGCCAACTTGGTGGTAGTGGTCAAAGTTTGTAAAATCAAAGGTGCTGTAGGTATGCGAGGGTACATTATATATTTCGTGAAATGGGGCGTTATCAGAGCGATTGAATAAATTGAATTCTTTTGCTTTTGGTAGAAATCCTGCAATATTCTGTGCCGTATAGCTATTGCTAACATCGGCTAGATTCGACAAATTGTATCCCGTCAAATACATCAAATAGTCTTTATCCTGCAGTGGAACACCTACCATTTCAAAATTGAGCATGGCATAAAGATTGAGTCCAGAGGCTTTCAGTTTTTGTGCCAAGTGCTTAGACCCTAAAAGCCCCTGCTCTTCTGCGCTAAACAAAGCAAAAATAATACTGCGCTTATTTACTTTAGCATTTCCGAAGTAACGTGCTAGTTCTAACACGGTGGTAGTACCAGATGCGTTGTCGTTTGCACCATTGGCAATAGCATCACCATCTTTTGCTTCGATACGCCCAATATGGTCATAGTGTGCACCTAGAATAACGAATTCCTTTTTTAATTCAGGATCGTTTCCTTCTAACATTCCGACCATATTATATGCCGGTTTTTTAAAGTTTGAGAGGGTATCCCTGAAATTTTCAAAATACGGTTTGATAGCGTTTGCATTGAATATCTCTTCGATAAAATCCGCCGCTTTGGCAATCCCATCGCTGCCCGAATCTCTGCCTTCTAACTCATCTGAAGCTAAGAAATTCATAATCTTACCAATGCCCTCACTATTTGAGAATTGAGGTACAGGGGCAATTGCTTTTGTCTCCGCCGTTTTTGCTGATTCAACAACAGTTCCCTTAACGCCTTCTGGTGCTGGCTGTACGTCCGCAGCCGCGGTCTCTTTCATCTTTGTAGATCCACAACCTACCATGATAAGTACAATCAACAAATAACCAAGTCTTTTCATTTTGTGTTTTGTTTAGATTTTAAAGATAAAAAAAGCATCCGCTATTTGACGGATGCTTTTTAGATTTATCAACAATTAGGTTTATCTAGAACCTGCAAGAAATCACTTTAAGGAGACAACTGTTGTTGCACAATTAGGCCAACATGGTAACAGGATTCTCTAAGTATGCTCTTAGTGTCAACAAGAACTGCGCTCCTGTTGCCCCATCTACCGTTCTATGATCGCAGGCCAAAGTAACCTTCATGGTATTTCCAACCACGATCTCTCCGTTACGTACCACCGGTTTTTCTACAATTGCCCCTACCGATAAAATCGCTGAATTGGGCTGATTGATTATTGAGGTAAAGTCAACGATACCGAACATACCTAAGTTCGAAACGGTAAACGTACTTCCCTCCATTTCAGCAGGAGTCAATTTCTTATTTCTAGCTCTACCGGCCATGTCTTTCACCGAAGCCCCTATTTGTGTCAAGGTCATTTGATCTGCAAACTTTAATACCGGAACCAATAATCCGTCATCAACTGCTACAGCCACGCCCACATGCACATGATGGTTATATCGTGTTGTATCGCCATTCCAAGTCGTATTTACCTGTGGATGTTTTTTCAACGCCATCGCACAAGCCTTCACTACCATATCATTGAAAGAAACCTTTGTCTCTGGCAGATCATTGATTTGTTTTCTTGAAGCGATAGCATTGCTCATATCAACCTCGATATTCAAATAATAGTGTGGAGCAGTGAATTTCGATTCTGACAATCGCTTCGCGATAACTTTACGCATTTGCGAATTCTTAACTTCTTCACTTCCCTCTTCGCCAACCGGAAGGTTTACAATTGGTGCAACGGCAGCGTTGCTCGCGGCTACGTCTTTAGTGGCGGCAATCGGACTTGCTGCTTGAGCAGCCGGTTGATAATTTTCTATATCTTTTTTTACGATTCTACCGTGATCTCCCGAACCTTTTACATCGGCTAGATTCACTCCTTTTTCTTTGGCAATTTTCTTCGCTAAAGGAGATGCAAAAATACGTTGTCCGTCATTCGCAGCTGCAGTTTCTGCAACAGCTTCGGTTTTAGTTTCTGCGGGTTTATCCTCTTTCTTTTCTTCAGAGGTAGTACTTGCGGCCTTACCGGAAGCACCGCTTTTTAAAATGGCATCAACATCGGTTCCGGCCGGTCCGATTACGGCTAAAACCTCATCAACAGGTGAAGACTCTCCTTCCTGAATTCCGATGTACAATAAGGTACCCGAATAGAAAGATTCAAACTCCATCGTTGCTTTGTCGGTCTCAATTTCCGCAAGAATATCACCCTCTTCTACCGTATCACCAACTTGCTTCAACCATGCGGCAACGGTGCCTTCTTCCATGGTATCACTTAAACGTGGCATCGTAATTACCTCGACTCCCTCGGGAATTTCAGCAGCTGCTGAACTCGTAGTTGGGGTTGCCTCTGATGCAGTCGCTGTTGGAGCAGCATCTTCTTTCGCTTCCGAAGGTGCGGCACTTCCATTTAATAATCCAGAAATATCTTCTCCTTCTTCTCCAATGATTGCCAATAGCACATCTACTGGAGCCGTATCACCCTCAGCAACACCAATATGCAACAAGGTTCCTTCATTGAAAGACTCGAATTCCATCGTGGCTTTGTCGGTCTCGATTTCTGCCAAAATATCTCCTTCTTCAACTTTATCTCCCACTTGCTTCAACCACGCAGCAACGGTGCCTTCTTCCATGGTATCACTCAAACGGGGCATATTTACTACTACTGCCATCTATCTTTTATTTATGTTCTACAAATGGAAAATCTTCTTGCTCATATACCATATCGTACAATTGCTGCACGGGCGGGTAATCTGATTCTTCGGCGAATTTCTCGCATTCGGCAACGCGTGCTTTTACGCCTTTATCAATAGCCTTGATTTCATCGTCAGTGGCGTACTTATTTTCTTTGATGATATCTAAAACCTGAGTAATAGGATCGATTTTCTTGTATTCTTCAACCTCCGCTTTTGTTCTGTAGTGCTGCGCATCTGACATGGAGTGACCTCTATAGCGATAGGTTTTCATCTCTAGAAATGTGGGGCCTCCACCACTTCTAGCACGTTCAATCGCTTTGCTCATTTCTTCAGCAACAGTAACCGGATTCATACCGTCAACCGGTCCGCAAGGCATTTCATAACCTAAACCTAGTTTCCAAATATCAGTTGAATAGGAAGTTCTTTCCACAGATGTTCCCATGGCATATCCATTGTTCTCACAAATAAAAACCACAGGTAATTGCCAGAGCATTGCTAAGTTAAGCGCTTCATGAAAGGCACCCTGTCTTACGGCACCATCACCCATATAACATAGGGTAACATTGTCTCTACCCGCATATTTATCACCGAAAGCCATTCCAGCGCCAAGCGGAATTTGCCCCCCAACGATACCATGCCCCCCGTGAAAGCGATGTTCTTTTGAAAAGATATGCATTGAGCCGCCCATTCCTTTAGAGGTTCCTGTAACTTTGCCATAGAGCTCCGCCATTACCGCTTTAGGGTCTACACCCATTCCGATAGGTTGCACGTGATTTCGGTATGCAGTAATCATTCGGTCTTTCGTCAAATCCATCGCATGTAAAGCTCCTGCTAACACTGCTTCCTGACCGTTATACAAGTGTAAGAATCCTCGAACTTTTTGTTGAATATAAACAGCGGCAAGTTTGTCTTCAAACTTTCGCCAAAACAACATGTCTTCATACCACTTTAAATAGACCTCTTTGGTGATTTTTTCCATTAACTATCGTATTTGTATAATTTCCCTGAAAACGAAAAACAAAAATACATATTAAATCATTAGTGAAAAAAAATTGAAGAAAAAGGTTCATTGAATTGTATACCTGTAACAAAGACTTACAAAATTGTAATTTTCACTACGATTTGGAAGTTATTTTAAAAAGGAATTGGTAAAGGCAAGCGGAAGTATATCGCCAATAGAATTACATTTCATCACGGTACCTATTTCGCCCATCATGAGTAACTGAATAGGTTGCTTTTGTTTTACCTCATATTCAGATATCGACTGTCGGCAATTGCCGCAGGGTGCTGCTGGGGTATTGACTTGATAGTTTAAAGAAGTAGCAGAAATAGCAATTGCTTCAATTACAACGCCCGGGTACTTGGCCCCAGCTTGAAAGACAGCAACACGCTCAGCACAGAGTCCGGATGGATAGCAGGCATTTTCTTGATTGTTACCAATGACCACTTCGCCATTTTCCAGACGCAATGCTGCGCCGACCTGAAAATTTGAATAAGGAGCATACGCATTTTTACGGGCCGCTATAGCTTTTAACATCAACTTGTGATCTGCATCATGAAGTTCGTCTAACGCGTCATAGACCTCTAGCTCAAAAGCTACATTATGTATTTTCATGGGCTGAATTTAAACAACTACTTTCTAAAAATAACAAAACCCGCTTTAAAGCGGGTTTTGTTTTCTAATTATAATTTCTTTATTAATCATTGAAATACTCTTCACCTAAACTAAAGGTTAAGGAGAAGCGCAGGGTATTCTCAAGAGGATTACGCACTTGAGAAGTTGAAAACAAATATGACAAATCAATTTGTGCAGACTTGAATGCAAAACCAGCGCCGAGTGTAAAGTATTTTCTAGAACCTTTTTCCTCGCTTTCATTAAAATAACCCGTACGTATCATAAAAGAATCTTGGTAGGTATATTCAGCACCAAGTGCCCAAGTAAACTCTTTCAATTCTTCTCCAAATCCATCGGGTGCATCTCCAAAAGATTTAAAGATACCTTCGAAAAATCCGATGGCCTGGTACTCATCATTATCAGCTCTGTCTAAAACGCCATCACCATTAAAATCTTGAGGTGTTGGCACCAAAAGTTTGTTAAACTGTGTTGTTAGTCCAATAACATTATCTTGGTCTAAAATAAAGTCAAAACCGAGTCCTAACGCCATAGTGGTAGGTAAGAAGTTTTGTTGTCCACCTTCATCATACTGAATTTTCCCACCTAAGTTTGAAAAGTTAAAACCTCCTCTCCAACGGCCGTCAAAACTGTTATAGGCTTTCTCCCTTGAACGGTAGTAACCGGAAACATCAACAGCGAATGAACTTGCGGCTTGAGAATCAACATTCTCCACTTGCGGCAACCTCAAGTTAGAATTTATAAATCTACCACCTACAGACATGGAGAAAGTGGGACTTAATTTTAAGGCGTAAGAACCTTCTATAGTAAATTCATTGGGTCTAACAACAGTTCCTGGATCGGTTGCAAATTGCCGCAACTCAATATCTCCCAAACCAAAATATCTTATGCCAATACCAAAGGCACTTTGATCGTCGATCTTGCTATGAAACGTGGCGTTCAATAGCGAAATGTCGGTAATAATACTCTCTAAATACGGAGTGTAACTTACTCCGATTCCCATTTTTCGTTCGGCAAAAGCCAGCTTTGCTGGGTTCCATTGTTGTGAGAAAGCATCGGTTGATGTTGCAACGCCCATATCAGCCATACCTGCTGATCTCGCGTCGGCAGCTATAGTTAAGAAAGGAACGGCAACCGTGATAACCCTATCACCATCTTGGGCAGATAATTTACATACAAAGGCAAGTAAAACTAGTATTGATAATTTCTTCATTTCTCTCAAGAATAGGTTTAATTGGCAAAAATCATTTAATATCCCCGACAACTAAAATATATCGGATGTATGACACGTAAACGGGTATTTTGAGGATATCTTATATAAGTACGCCATTATTTTTTAAGAATTTAGCTCATCGACGTCCAAAAACAGAAACTTCTAACGAATACCCAAATAAACAGCCTGGCAGTAATCATTAACCAAACCTTTATGGTATAATAAAAGAGAAGGTTAACCATACTATACCTAAAATTATGCCGTTATGACTTTAAATAGCATTACTTAATAGGTTGTAAAGCCTTTCGAGCGATTTAAAAAATATTTTTGGAAGCAATGAAATATTATACCTAAATCATCGTTTTATATGCCGAAAGTGATACTTAATTTAATCAAAATCCAAATCACAAACTACTTGTAAAAAGCAGTTTACTTATTTGAATCTCAAGTCCTAATTATGAAAAAACAGTTTATCAAAGTTGTACTTTCTTGTGTCGTTATAGCAGGAGGTTTTACAGTCACCAGCTGTAAAAAATCATCTTCTTCTTCAAAGAACGTCTCGAGAGCTACAGGTTGGAAAATAAATGCCAAAGAAGGCGGCTTTCAGTACAATACTGATTTTAAAGAGCAGGAAACCTCTCCAGGTTTAGTATTTGTTGAGGGAGGTACTTTTACCAAAGGTAAGGTACAAGATGACGTCATGCACGATTGGAACAACACGCCAACTTCGCAACACGTTCAGTCTTTCTACATGGATGAAACCGAGGTAACCAATGTGATGTACCTTGAATATTTGGACTATTTAAAGAGTGTTTATCCTCCTGAGAATCCAAAATATGCAAACATCTACAAAGGGGCGTTACCTGATACTTTGGTTTGGAGAAACCGTTTAGGATTCAACGAAACAATGACCAATAACTACTTGCGTCACCCGGCATATGCAGAATATCCTGTGGTCGGAGTAAACTGGATTCAAGCTACCCAATTTGCTGAGTGGAGAACTGATCGTGTGAATGAAGCTTTATTGGAAAAAGAGGGGTATTTATCTTCAGATGCAAAATACAAGGCCGCAACTGGTGAGGTTGAAGGTACTTTTAGTACTGAGGCTTATTTGAATAGACCAGAATCTGTTTATAATGGTCAAATCGATTCTTTACAAGGAAAACAGAAAAAGGATAGTGTTAACACTTTTGCTAAGCGAAGCAGTGGTGTCATTACTCCAGAATATAGATTACCTACTGAAACTGAATGGGAATATGCCGCTCAGGCCAATCAAGGTTCTCGTGAATACAACAACTATAGAGGTAGAAAAAAATATCCTTGGGAAGGCGACTACACCAGAAACGGACAGCGCGTTGGTAGAGGTGATCAGTTAGCGAACTTCAAACAAGGAAAAGGTGATTACGGCGGAATTGCAGGATGGTCTGACGATGGTGCTGATATTACTGCCGAAGTAATGTCATATAAGCCAAATGACCTTGGATTGTACGATATGGCAGGTAATGTTGCTGAATGGGTATCCGATGTATATCGCCCTATTGTAGATGATGAAGTAAGTGATTTCAACTACTACCGAGGTAACATTTATATGAAAACAGCAATTGGAGAAGACGGCAAGGTAAACATCTTAAGAGATTCAGTGGTTTATGATACGCTACCCAATGGTAAGGTAGTTGCAGTTAATCTCCCTGGTGAAATTAAAATGGTACCCGTTGATGAAGAAGAAACCTATTTAAGAACCAACTTCGACTCTAGTGATAATAGAGCGTATAGAGACGGTGACCCTAGCTCTTCGCGATTCTTCGATAGATTTAGTGATGAAGAAGATGAAGAGAATCAAAGAAAAATGTATGATTCTCCAAATCATAAAGTAGAACGTGATTCTACCGGAAAGTTGACGCGTCAATATGACCAATCCAATAACAGAACAACTTTGATCAACGATGAAGTTCGTGTATTCAAAGGAGGTTCTTGGAGAGACAGAGCGTACTGGTTAGATCCTGCACAACGTAGATATTTGCCACAATATATGGCAACCGACTACATCGGTTTCAGATGTGCAATGTCTAGAGTAGGTTCTAAGTCAAAAACAAAGAACAAAACCCCTAGAGGAAAGAGAGCAAAATAAGTAATTGCTAGAGAAAGATAGGAAGCCTTGACATTTATGTCGGGGCTTTTTTTATACTTTTGTTTTATGAAGATAACCGAGCTGCATTCCATTTTTCTGAAGTTTCCCAAGGTTTGTACCGACACACGAAAAATCACCAATGACTGCATCTTCTTCGCCCTCAAAGGCGATAATTTTAATGGAAACAAATTTGCTTCCGACGCATTGCAAAAAGGAGCCAAATATGCCGTAATCGATGAAAAAAGGTATGCGGAATCAGATGCCTATCTTCTAGTAGAAGATGTTCTAAAAAGCCTACAGGAGCTTGCAAGCTACCACCGCAATTATGTCACTGCTAAAGTTATTGCCCTTACTGGAAGTAATGGCAAAACTACCACCAAAGAACTTATCAATAAAGTGCTTTCAAAAAAGTATAAAACAATTGCTACAGTTGGTAACCTGAACAACCATATCGGCGTACCCTTAACCTTACTATCTATAAGACCAGATACCGAAATTGCGATAGTCGAAATGGGTGCCAACCATCAAAAGGAAATTGAATTTTTATGTACTATCGCCCAACCTGATTTTGGTTATATCACCAACTTTGGAAAAGCCCACTTAGAAGGTTTTGGAAGTGAGGCCGGAATTATAAAAGGGAAAAGCGAATTATATGACTATTTATTATCAAATGAACGCAGTGTTTTTCTAAATGCAGATGACCTGATTCAATTTGAAAAATTGAGTAGCTATATTAAGAAGTTTGGTTTCAGTACAGCGAAACATCAATTCTATAACATTGAATTTTTAGGAGCGGATCCATTTGTAAGAATCAAAGTTGAAGATCTTGATATCAACTCTCAATTAATAGGAAGTTACAATTTTACCAATTGTGCTGTTGCCATCTTAATAGGCAAATATTTCAATGTTTCGCTGCAAGATGTAAAAAGCGCAATCGAATCGTATGCTCCCAAGAACAATCGTTCACAACTTTTAGAAAAAAATGGTCATCGTATTATCTTAGATGCTTATAATGCCAATCCCACAAGTATGCAGGCCGCTTTAGAAAACTTTAGATCAATGCAGGGGCAAAACAAAATAGCCTTCCTTGGCGATATGTTCGAATTAGGTGATACCGCTTTCAAGGAACATCAAGACATATCAGATTTGGCAATTCAACTCGACTTTTCTGATGTATATTTAATTGGTGAGAATTTTAAAAAAGCACATACTAGTGCGAAAACGTTCAAATCATTCGAAGAAGTTGCTGAATACCTCAAAAAACATCCCTTAGCGAATAAGAGCAATGTACTTATTAAAGGCTCACGTGGAATGGCACTCGAGCGATTATTAGACATTCTTTAAAGACGAAGTAAGGCCTACTAACTTAGGTAATTGATTGTAAATTCGCGGTAACTCCCTGGCCATATCTTAGGTACAAACTAGAAAAGGTGTGATCTAAAATGACCACACCTTGTCAACAACCTAATTAACCAAAACCACGTTGCTAATTGAGTTTGATTCTGTTTTCGACCAATTCTTTAATTGGCAAAACAACGCATTTCTTCTCGTCGGTTTCGAGCGTTACAAAAATGCTATCTATCGTCAGAATTGTTCCCTCTAAATCTTTCAACTTAATTTTATCGCCTACTGAATAGTTCTTTCGGGCATAGAATGTTCTTAATAAATCGGCAACTACCGCTCTTGAACCAAGTCCAAATGCCAAGGCAAACGCCAATAGAAAGGCACCGAGAATAAGTGTGAAATTATTTGTAATAATTTGTGTGTCAATTCCTGCATGGTTGAGTGCCGTAATTGTAACAAAAATCACCAGTATGTAAAATATGGCTCCACTAACGATTTTTGAACCTCCAAGTCTCATAGATTCAAAAACCTTCACCAACATTTTTTTAATAAAATTGGAAATATAAAGTCCGACCATAAATATCACAATCGCACTAAAAAGCACTGGCAAATAACGAAGAAGATTGGCGATTTCCGATGAAATCACCGTCAATTCGACAATGTCGGCGGCAATTATTACAAAAACCAATAAAAGTGCCCATTTAACAAAACCGAGAATCATTTTTTCAAGATTGATCTTGGTCACACCTTCACCAAATAGTTTGGCCTCGTTAACCTGGTCAGAAATTTTATCAATTTTCGCCAAGCGTAGTATTTTTTTTAAAACAAATCGAATTATTTTGCTTAGCACCCAACCCAGTAGCAAAACAAAAAACGCACCCATTATAGTTGGAATGGCAGATGCGATATCAGCTAAAATTGACGATATCGAGTTTAAACCTATTTCTTTCCATTTATTCATCGTTTCCATGAGTACCAATTAGTTTGAGTTAGTATTGAATTTAGTATTTGTTTTGAGTATTCCTTCCAAAGTGGATTTATAGTTACAGGTGAATAATGAAGCCATATCCATAACAAGCTTTGCTGTTGCGATATCATTCATTACTTTCTTCTTCATATCTGCAGGTACATCATGAAGTGATTTTTCCAATTCCTTAAACGGATTTTGCTTTTCTCTTGCCATTAAGGTAATTTATTATAGATTTCCAAAATTCTGGTTTTCGCTCTTTTTAAACGCATCTTAACCGCACTCTCACTTACTTTCATTAGTATGGTCAACTCTTTGATTGAAACATTGTCTTGATATTTTAAAAGCAGTATGGTTTTATCTTCTGGCGAAATGAGCTGTAGTGCTTTCTTAAACTTAACGAAACGCATTTCAAACAAGCTATCGTCATCAACATCATTAGATACTTTTTCTGAAGTATTTGAAATCGGATCTGATTTATCACTAATCTTCCTTGCCTTATTTCTATTTACATAGTTCACACAAAAATTATACGTAAAAGAATAAACCCAGCTTGAAAATTTGGACCTCCCCTTAAAGCTGCCAAGTTTAACAAACAATAGTAAAAATACATCTTGGGTCAGGTCTTCGGCTTCAACATTAGATTTCGAAAAACTCCTGCACTTATTATATATAGCCTTGGAATACCGATCGTAAATTTCCTCAAACAACAGAATATTATTGCCCTTTACAATATTTTGTACGAGCTCTTCATCGGTCATTTGCGCTACCGTTGGATTGGTTTCCAATTTAAAGTTAGGTTACGTACCTATTAAGACACATTAATTTTCAAAAGTCACTTTTTGGAGTCAGATGGTTGCAAAAATCTAGTATAAGATAATAACTTTGCAAACCGAATAACTGCAAAATATAGATCTTTAGCAATAAGGCACACTAACATTATGGGCGGCAAGTTGTGCCTAAGAAAATTTAAAAGCCCCGAAGAACGGGGCTTTTGGCCAATTCAAAAAACAAACCCTTTAGTCCCCACCAAACTTTTTGGTTCTACGAAATCTTAACTTTAGGGCACATAGAACAAAAATGTATAATTAGGGTAATCTCAAATTGGCTAACCAAAGATCACTTCATTTCAAGTTACTTGCCAAAATCGCTGTCATTGTATTGCATTCAACAATGGGTCATCTACATTTAAAAATCTTTTCTACTTATCAATTGAACCAGTTTGATCAATCTTAATTGCCACTTTTTTGCAAAATCTGAAGAGGATAAAATTACGATCAACACTGAAAGGAAAAAAAACGTACTTATTCCGAAGAGCAATTCTGGTAAAACCTTCACAATCATTCTTTAAACATTTGTATATCTAATTAGACACACTTCCATTTAAAGCGTCACTTTTTTTAGCAGAGTTTTTATAAATATTACGTCAATTTCTCAGTAATCGTCAAGTTATTTTTACAAATGACGATAAAAATGCACAGGAGTGGACGCACTTGTTCGCTTGGGAAATATGCGTATTAGGAAAGAAATATACTCTTGGTGGGTTATACTGGATTCGAACCGGTGACCTCTGCCCTGTCAAGGCAGCGCTCTAAACCAACTGAGCTAATAACCCATTATTTCAATATTTTTGAGGGCATACTACCCCAAAGTCTCTTCAAGGGTGGCCACCTTTACTGGTAGACAGTTTCTGCAAGCTCACTACTAACTTGCGGCAGAGCCAACACGCCTTAAAAGTTCGCTAAGGTAAAACATATTTGCTATTCTGAAAACTAAACTCAATTTTTCCAATTTGATTTTTTGAACGTATTGAACAATGTAATGATGTTTCAAAATGTCAACGATAGCTGTGGAGATGTCGATGGTCGAAAAATGCATTCAGAACCTGTCGAAATGGACTATGTTTCAAATAGACCTGCTCCTTTAGAAGTTGCCGTGAGCCTTAAATTAGAACTAACATAAACACAGTCATTCACGACACAAATGTTGAAAATGACAATGGATATGGTGAATCGCTGTGGAATAGGTAACGAATTCATCAAAAAACATGTATTTTTAAAGGGAGTTATGCAATCAAAGACCTACATAATCAATATCGCATTATGGTGCCTTCTGACTTTCTTTATGTCTTGCGGACCCAGCATGCCAGAGGACGTAGCGATTGCCTACGAATCTTTACCAGAAGTAGTTGACTTTAATTTCCACGTCAAACCCATCCTTTCCGATCGTTGTTATAGTTGTCATGGTCCCGATGCCAATACGCGTCAAGCGGGCCTGCGTTTAGATATAGAAGAAGAAGCCTTTAAAAAATTAGCAAGTGGCGAACGTGCTTTTGTTACAGGCAAACCTGGTAACAGTGAGAGTGTGCAACGTATTTTGAACGACGACCCAGAAATTCAAATGCCTCCTCCAGAATCCAACCTTGTGCTTTCGTCTAGGGAAAAAGCTTTGATAATCAAATGGATTGAACAAGGCGCGGAATGGAAGGCACATTGGGCTTTCGCAAAACCAGAAAAGCCTGAATCAAAACCAGTAGCAAAGGTCAAATGGAAGGCCCATAATGAAATTGACTTCTTTGTTCAGCAGCAACTTCTTCAGAACGGATACGAACCTTCTCATGAGGCGGAGAAAGAAAGATTGATCAGAAGAGTAAGTATGGATTTAACAGGCTTACCTCCTAGCATTGCTGAAATTGATGCTTTTCTTATTGACGATTCACCCAATGCTTATGAAAAAATAGTTGACCGATTGTTGCAAACCGATGCAAATGCTGAACGTCTTGCGGTTGATTGGTTAGATATCTCGAGGTATGCTGATTCTCACGGACTACATGCCGATGGATGGCGACTTATGTGGCCCTGGCGCGATTGGGTCATCAATTCATTTAAAGAAAATATGCCCTATGATCAATTTGTTACTTGGCAATTAGCCGGTGATCTTCTACCCAATGCCACCAAAGAACAAAAATTGGCCACGGCTTTTAACCGAAATCATCCCATGACAGCCGAAGGTGGGGCAATTGAGGAAGAATTTCGCTTGAATTATGTTTGGGACAGAGCCGAAACGGTTGGTACTGCTTTAATGGGACTGACAGTTGCCTGTGCACGTTGCCATGACCATAAGTTCGACCCGATTTCCCAAAAAGATTATTTTCAGTTAACAGCCTTTTTCAATAACGTAAAAGAATTGGGTATGACCGGTGATGACGGCAATTACGGCCCTATGCTTGCTCTGCCTGATGCACAAACCGAAAAGCAGTTACAAACTCTTGAAAAATCTATTCAAGAAAAAGAACAACAGTTACAGTTGACTGCTAAAGAAATAGCAGATTTGGACACTTTCATCAAACAACTACCTAAAAACAGCATTGAAAACGGACTTGTTGATCGGTATCCTCTTAATAAAATTGCAAAAAATGGAAACACCTTTTGGGTCGATAACAATAAAAATGCGACGGCAAGTAAAGCGCCTAAAATCGTCAGAGGAAAGCAAGGAAATGCGATGCAATTTAGCGGAGAATATGATGAAGTATATCTCCGAAATATTCCCAATTTTGAATGGACCGATGCCTTTTCAGGCACCCTATGGATGAATACTACCAAACGCGAAGTGCTCAAAACACAACAGCTCATAGGAACTTCGGGAGAAAAAAACAATTTTTGGCGTGGTTGGGATTTTTATTTAGATAGTCTTAATCACTTGAACGCACGCTTGATACATTCGCTTCCGCACAACTACATACATGTAAAATCGAAAGATTCTATAAAAATCAATGAATGGAAACATGTTGGTTTCAGTTACGATGGTTCGGGCAAAGCCAATGGACTATCCCTTTTTATCGACGGAAACAAAGCCGATCTTGAAATTAGTTACGACAAACTTTACAAATCAATTAAAACCGTAAGATCAGCGGTTCATACGGTTTATAATCAACCTGTAAAAGTGGCGAAGAGTTACCGTGGTTTTACCGGTGAAAACGGTATTTTCAAAGGGGCACTTGATGAAATTCGGATATATAAGCGCGAACTTAGCGAAGCGGAAATGACGGTTTTGGCCGACCCAGAATATACTTCCAAACCCCTATCTAAAGAATTGGCCACCGCATTTTCTATCAAACAATCTCCAAAGGTAAACGCCCTTCAACAAGAACTTAAAGCACTCCGAAATCAGTGGCTTCAATTGATGATGCCGGTTATGGAGGTAATGGTCATGGAAGAGATGCCAGAAAGCAGACAAGCATTTGCCTATGATCGTGGCGACTATTCACAACCTATATATGAAGTTGAAGCACGCACTCCTGAAGTGCTACCTGCATTCCTTGAAAAGTATCCAAAAAACAGGCTGGGACTTGCAAAATGGATATTTTCTAAAGACAATCCGCTTACCGCACGAGTTACGGTAAACCGTTATTGGCAGCTCCTTTTTGGTGAAGGTTTGGTAAATACACCACAAGACTTTGGCGTTCAGGGCTCGTTGCCTACCCACCCTCAGTTAATCGACTGGTTAGCCGTTTCGTTTATGGAGAGTGGCTGGGATGTCAAAGCTTTGCTTAAAACAATGGTCATGTCACATACCTATCGACAATCATCAGAGGCTTCTTTGGAAACAAGGGAAAAAGATCCGAAAAATAGGTATTTGGCAAGAAGTAACAGTTACAGATTGCCGGCTGAAATGATTCGCGATAATGCGCTAGCCGCTAGCGGCTTACTTGTAAAAAAAGTCGGCGGCAAAAGCGTTAAACCGTACCAACCAGGAAAGTTATGGATTGAAAAAAATAGTTTCTCACATATCTTGCTAAACTATAAAGAATCTCAAGGCGATAGCCTATACCGAAGAGGGCTATACACTTTTATTCGACGCACTTCACCCCATCCTGCAATGACCGCTTTTGACGCCCCTAGCAGAGAGGTTTGTACCATTAAACGCGAGAACACGAATACACCATTGCAAGCCTTGGTACTAATGAATGACACTCAATTTGTTGAAGCCTCCAAATTACTTGCGGAACGAATGCAAAAAGAAGGTGGTGGATCGTTGGACGAGCAGCTTTCCTACGGCTTCCGACTTGCGGTGAGCCGTTCACCAAAAGAAGAGGAAAAAGAAATTTTGAAAGAACTGTTTCAACAACAGGCCGAAAGATTTCGTCAAAAACCGAAGGAAGCTTCGGAACTACTATCAGTAGGCCAAAAGAAAATTGACGACGCCTTGGACAAAGCCACAACAGCAGCGTTGACCATGGTCGCGAATACTATGCTAAATCACGATGAAGCGTATATGAAAAGATAACAGCATCAATTTCAAATACATGCTGTAACAAAAATAGCATTTGAACTTGAACTTGATTTTTGAACTTGAACTTAAAAAATGTGTACCCACGACGAAAATAAAAATTATACAAGGCGCGATTTCTTGACCAAAACTTCTTTGGGTATGGGAGCGCTTTCGTTGGCTTCAATGCTCGATCCGATGGGTTTGTTCGCAAAAGAAAAACCGTTGTTGTTCAAACCAGATGGCGGAGGCGTTATGGGCAAACCTCATTTTCCGGCCAAGGTCAAACGGGTGATTTATTTGTTTCAAAGTGGTGCCCCGTCTCAATTAGATCTATTTGACCATAAGCCCCTCTTAAATAAAATGAACGGCCAAGATTTGCCTGAAAGTGTACAACAAGGGCAACGGCTAACAGGTATGTCTTCGGGCCAAGCATCATTGCCCATAGCAGGATCGCCATTTGCTTTCAAACAACATGGTGATAGTGGTGCCTTGGTGAGCGACTTAATGCCCTACACCGCTAAAATTGTTGACGAATTGTGTTTTATAAAATCAATGTACACCGAGGCCATAAATCATGATCCCGCGGTGACATTCTTTCAAACCGGGTCGCAGCTTCCGGGAAGACCTTCCATCGGTTCATGGGTAAGTTATGGTTTAGGCACAGATAATAAGAATCTTCCTGAATTCGTTGTTTTGGTTACCAAAGATAAGTATGGTCAGCCTTTATATTCCCGTTCTTGGGGAAATGGTTTTTTACCTTCTCAACACCAAGGTGTACAGTTTCGATCTGGTAAAGACCCCGTATTGTATTTAACAAACCCGCCCGGGATAGATGCAACAAGCAGAAGAGAGCAACTCGATCAGCTTCAAAAACTAGAAAAACTGAACCATCATGATGTTGGCGATCCAGAAATTTTAGCGCGAATGGCGCAGTACGAAATGGCCTTTCGCATGCAAACATCAGTACCTGAAATTATGGATACTTCCGATGAGTCTGATGCAACTTATGAAATGTATGGCGAAGACAGTAGAAAACCAGGCACCTTTGCTGCCAACTGCTTGCTTGCCAGAAGACTTGCCGAACGTGATGTAAAATTCATTCAATTGTACCACCAAGGCTGGGATCAACATGGCAATTTACCCAATGCTATAAAAGTACAATGCAAAGAAACCGATCAAGCCACTGCCGCATTGATTACCGATTTGAAACAAAGAGGCTTGCTAGAAGATACCTTGGTTATTTGGGGAGGTGAATTTGGAAGGACCAACTATTCGCAAGGACAACTTACTGACACAAATTTCGGTCGCGATCATCACCCAAAATGCTTTACTATTTTTATGGCTGGAGCGGGTGTTAAGAAAGGGTTTTCATTAGGAGCAACTGACGATTTCGGATATAATGTAGTACAAAGACCCGTTCATGTTCATGATTTTCAGGCTACTTTAATGCATTTGCTGGGTATAGATCATGAACGCCTCACATTTAAATCACAGGGTCGCAGATACCGACTTACTGATGTGCATGGCGAAGTTGTAAAAGAAATATTGGCTTAAAACCAAAAAGATATGAAAACTAAAAACAGAAGGGATTTTATTAAGAAAACAGTCGTAGCCGCAACGGCGGGAATAGTTTTACCCAAGTATACCTTCGGAATTGTACATGCAAAAAGTGTAAAAGAAGTTGTAGGTCACGGAGAATTTAAATATACCGTGGATAAGGAATGGGGGGTGCAAGACCCCACTAAGATTCCAGTGAACGACTGCCATGAAATGGTGCTTGATACTCAAGGTCGCATATTTATGACAACAACCGGAGCGGATAATAATAACATCATTATCTATGACAAATCAGGAAAGGTGCTTTCTTCTTGGGGGACTGAATTTCCGGGCGCTCATGGCTTATCAATTGCCGGGGAAGGAGACGATCAGTTTTTGTTTATCACTGATCCCGACACCCATCAAGTGCATAAAACAACATTAGACGGGAAGATTATTATGACGCTAAATCGACCCAAAGAAATAGCCGGTTATACCAGCGACGACGAATTCAAGCCAACCGAAACGGCCATTATGCCTAATGGTGATTTCTTTGTAGCAGATGGTTATGGTAAGAACTTCATTATTCACTATAATTCGAAAGGGGAGTATCAAGGTCATTTTGGAGGAAGTGGTAAAGAAAATGATCAGTTTAGCTGTTGTCATGGTATCACCTTAGATACTCGTGATGCTTCCAATCCTACTTTATTAATTACATCACGTGCCACCCAAGAATTTAAGCGATTTTCTTTACATGGAAAACATTTGGAAACCATTTCCCTTCCGGGATGTTCTATTTGCAGACCGGTAATTCACGGAGAAAACATATATTTTGCCGTTATCGTAACCAAAACTTGGGATTCTTGGGACGGTATGCTGGCCGTTTTAGATAAAGACAACAAGGTAATTTCCTTACCTGGCGGAAGTGCTCCGCAATATGCAGATCAAAAATTAATCCCACCTATTTTCGACGGAAAGACCTTTAGAAATCCACACGATGTTCTCGTCGACAATGATGAAAATCTGTATGTGCCGCAATGGGCATCTGGAAAAACTTATCCAATTAAATTAAATCGCATTTAAGCCAAATCCTAAAAATGAATCTATTTCTGGCATTTGATTTTACCAATTTTATAGGCCGTTTTCATCCTCTTTTTGTACATCTCCCCATAGGGTTCTTGATTTTAGGGGTTTTAATGGAGTGGTACCAACGAATCAGTAAAACTGAAAAATTAAGCAACCTAATCAGCTACGCTTGGCTTTTAGGGGGCATAGGGGGTGCTTTCGCTGCTTTTTGCGGGTGGTGGTTGGGTGAAACAGGCTTGTATTTCGAAGACGACCTTTTTCTACATCGATGGATTGGTATTGCCATCGTACTGCTTTCCTTTGGAGGATGGTGGCTGAAGAAAAATGCGGAGAACTATTCTAATATGGTGCATCAAGGCGTAAATATTTTTCTAATTGCGCTGATTTCTTTTGAAGGTCATTTGGGTGGAAACCTGACCCATGGGGAAGCGTATTTATTTGAATACGCTCCTGAAGGAATTCGCAATATGATGTTAGACGAAAAATCAGAAATAGCAGATCTCTCTAAGACAGATTCAATACGAGTTTACGATGATTTGGTACTGCCTATTTTTCAACAAAAGTGTTTTGCCTGCCATAACAATGAAGTGCAACGCGGAGGACTTAATATGGCGTCTATTGATTCAATGTTAGCCGGTGGTGATGGTGGACCTGCATTTTTAGGAGGAAATTTAGAAGAAAGTGAGTTGTTTCGTCGTATGACCCTACCACAGAAAAATATAAAATTTATGCCCCCAGTGGGTGATCCGCTGACCTATGATGAAATCAAAATTGTAGAATGGTGGATAGCACAAGGTGCACCTGCAGATGCTATGATTACTGATGTTGAAGTCGTGGAAAGTGTAAAACCAACATTGATGCGTCGCTATAATTTGGACACCAATCCCCGCCCGTATTACGAGATGGTAAACATTGCGCCCTTAGATAGCCTGCAAATTGTCGCTTTGGAAGAAAGTGGCTTTACCGTAAACGTCTTGGGTGGTCAAAACCCCCTTTTAGACCTTAAATTTTCTGGAAAAGAAGTGACAGAACAACAGCTTAAAAGTCTCGAGCCAGCTGCAAAGCACATCACCTGGCTTTCACTGGCTAGAACGAATATTTCCGATGAAGGACTTGCGATTATCGCACAATTTGAAAACCTAACTAGACTGCAATTAGAAAAGACCCGGATAACGGATACCGGCGTTGCAGCTATTTCAAATTTAAAACACTTAGAAGCACTCAACTTATACGGAACAGATGTGACTAATGCCTGTCTAACTGATTTGAAAAAAATGGAGGGTCTTAAAAGGGTATACCTTTGGGAAACTAAGGTTACTGCCGCCGATGCCAAATCATTGGAAGAAAGTAAAGAGGAGCTTCAAGTAATTATAGGTGAAGGTTAGTAGTATTGTATGACCAAAAACAAAAAAATAATCAAGTTTGACAGCCGATATCCTTCGATAGAAGATTTAAGGGAAAAGGCGAAAAGCAAAATTCCCAAATTTGCATTTGAATATTTAGACGGTGGTTGCAATGAAGACGTGAATCTGCATAAGAATACCGCTGAAATTCGGGAGGTAGAACTCCTTCCCTACTACCTCAACCAATATAAGGAGTCAAAGCTTGATACGAAGCTTTTTGGTCATACCTATGATGCCCCTTTTGGCATTGCTCCCGTAGGATTACAAGGGATGATGTGGCCTAATTCTCCTGAGATTTTAGCAAAGGCCGCTTTTGAACATAATATTCCCTTTACACTAAGCACCGTCAGCACGAGCAACATCGAACGAATTTCCGAAATCACCGAAGGAAGGGCTTGGTTTCAATTGTACCATCCGAAAGAAGCCGACCTACGTGATAACATCATAAAAAGGGCAGCGGCCGCCGAATGTCCGGTATTAGTCATTTTATCAGATGTGCCTACTTTTGGTTTTCGACCGAGAGATATCAGAAACGGACTGGCGCTACCCCCCAATATGTCTTTAAGAAATATACTTCAGATACTAGGCAAACCCGCCTGGGCATTTGAAACCCTAAAACATGGCCAACCGAATTTTGAAACCCTAAAACCCTATATGCCCAAAAATTTAGATCTGAGGCAATTGGGCAATTTTATGGACCAAACTTTTTCGGGAAGGTTGAATGAAGAACGTATTAAACCCATCCGCGATTTATGGAAAGGTAAGTTGGTTTTAAAAGGAGTTGCCACAGAGCAAGATGTTGAAAAGGCAATCAGTTGGGGGCTAGATGGAGTGATTGTATCAAACCACGGAGGCAGACAGCTAGATGCTGGAGAATCAACTATAAAGCCGCTGACTAGAATTGCCAAAGCTTATGGCAATCAAATAACCGTAATGATGGATAGCGGTATGCGTTCAGGGCCCGATATCGGCAGAACCCTTGCCAGCGGTGCAAAATTCGCCTTCATGGGTCGTTCTTTTATGTATGGCGTATCTGCCCTGGGAAGTAAAGGCGGCAACCACACCATCTCACTTTTGAAAGCACAGTTAAAACAAGTGATGGAACAAATATGCTGTGAAGATGTTCGTGATTTTCCAAAACATTTGGTTCAGAAATAATACGTATTTGAATGTAACCACTTGACGTGCTATAAACTTATTCACTTCCTTTAAAACTCACAATCAATTTGCCATTTCTGTGGTCGACCTCATTGATGCTATTTATCATTTCTATTTTCAAAGTACAACCCTAGTTTTGATTCGGCAATACGATGAACATTTATGCTCAATAAAACGAAGTTCTAGAGAGTTTAGAATTACTTCAACAACAAGTTGATCTTAGCGAGAAGCACCAATTCTGATTTGTTTCTTCCAGAAAAAGCATTGGCAATTGCATTGGCTGTTCGCCCTGTTAACAGCTTAATTTCTTTTGTAAAGGCATGTGGGTGTGCGTCATAGAATTCCTTGAACTCGTCAAAACACAATTCGCTACTTTGATTATATTCCATAAGTCCGTCGAAAACAATTTCGATCAAGTTCGCCGCATCTGTACCATATCGATCGGTAAAATCGTCTACATACAGCCATTCCTCCTTTACGATTTCCTTCACTCTATCCCATTCTTTGGCATGCACACTTCCATCAACTATGGCGATGGCATAGAAAAGTTTACCTAGGCTTTCATAGAGCTCGTTCATTGTTCTTTGCGTATTGCGCATTTTCGAATATTTTTATTTTAATAATCAAATGTATGCATCAACAGGTATAATAGGTATGATAAAAGTCAGTTCATAATCTTTATATTTGATACATGCAGGTTTTCCAAAAAAATAGTAATATTTTCAATCTCCTTTCTGAAGGAGTTTCTGAGGGAATCATTGTCGTAAATGCCGAACAGCTTATTGTTGCAACAAATTCTGCCGCAAGGGAAATGTTTGGTTATGATACAGACGAGCTCGAGGGAAAACCGCTTGACACCCTAATTCCATCAAAATACCATCATGCACATAAAAGTCATGCAAATCGCTTTATAAAAAAGAGTGAAAAACGTCAGATGGCACTTGGTCGTGATCTGAGTGGTGTTCGGAAGAATGGGGAGGAATTTCCTGTAGAGGCTGGTCTGAACCCTTTCGAACTATATGGAAACAGTTATGTAATGGCTTTGGTCATCGATATTACTGATCGAAAAGCAATCCAAGAAGAACTTACCATGAAGAGCGAGGCGCTTGAACATGCCGTTAATGGCATTACGATAACCGATGCGCTACAGCAAGATAACCCAGTTGTTTATTCAAATGCTTCTTTTGCAGAATTAACAGGATTTTCCAATGCAGAAATCATTGGAAAAAACCTTCGATTTCTGCAAAGGGATGATCGTGAACAAGCAGGTATTGTGGAAATGCGGAATGCTATTCAAGAAGGAAGAAGTTGTGAGGTGGAGCTACGGAATTATCGTAAAGATGGTTCGATGTTCTGGAATGAGATTTCTATTACACCAATCAAAAACGAGGCAGGAGAAATTAGTCACTTTATCGGTATACAAGACGATATTACTAATCGAAAAAATAGCGAAAGAGAGCGAAATCACTGGTCAAAGATCTTTGACGAATCGTTTAACGAGATCTTTGTTTTTGACACGCTATCTTTACAGTTCATCAATGTGAATCAAGGGGCATTAACGAATATTGGCTATTCGTTAGAAGAATTACTGCAATTGACACCTGTTGATATCAAACCCAATTATACGGAAGTTGAGTTTCGTAAAACTATTGCTCCCCTACTCGAAAAAACCGATAGAAAGATTCAATTTGAAACCGTGCACCAGCGAAAAGATGGAAGCATGTACCCTGTCGAAGTGCATTTGCAAATGTCTACTTTAGGAGAAAAGGAGGTGTTTTTGGCAATAATTCTTGACATCACCGAGCGTTATAATTATACTGAAAAACTTGAAAAACAGGTTAAGGCACGTACCAAACAATTGACCGAGGCTCTTGCCAAGGAAAAAGAATTGAACGAATTAAAAACACGATTTTTATCTTTGGTTTCTCATGAATTCAAAACTCCTTTAAGTAGTATTTTAACTTCTATTACGCTTTTAGGCAAATACACCCAGACAGAACAACAGGAGAAGCGAGATAAGCATGTAACCACCATTAAGAATAAAGTGAAATATCTGGATACTATTTTAAACGATTTTCTTTCTGTAGAACGTTTGGAATCTGGCAAGGTCAATTATAAGATTGAAAGATTTCCTTTGAGCAAAATCGTGAACGAAGTAGTGTATAACTCCAATATGCTCCTCAAAGCAGGACAAAAAATCCAATATCCTGAGAATATTAATGACCTTATCGTCAAATTCGATGAAAAGACCTTAGAACTTGTATTGTCTAACCTCATTCACAATGCCATTAAATATTCACCAGAAGATTCAGTCATTAATTTGCTCGTGGAAAAGGGAGATATCACCTTGGTTTTGAAAGTAATTGATGAGGGAATAGGAATCCCTGAAAAAGAACAAAAGCATATTTTCAATCGCTACTTTAGAGCTGAGAACGCTCTTTTGACTCAGGGAACGGGTATTGGTCTCAATATTGCAAAACAGCACTTAGAAAATTTGGGAGCAAGTCTTGAATTCTCAAGTACTGAAAACAAAGGTTCGACCTTTGCTGTTCATATCCCCCTAGAACTTAATATCGCCTAGAAAATGAAAAGAATACTATTGATTGAAGACGACAGGGCCTTGCGCGAAAACACAGAAGAACTTTTGGAGCTATCTGGTTATTCAGTGATCACCGCGCCAAACGGAAAACTGGGCATACAAGTAGCCAAGGAAAATCTTCCTGATATCATAGTTTGTGATATTATGATGCCCGAAATTGATGGCTACGGCGTATTGGAAAACTTATCGGCAGATGAAAACACCAAACCTATTCCCTTCATATTTCTTTCCGCCAAAACGGAGCACAAAGAGATTCGAAAAGGAATGGACCTTGGCGCCGACGATTATCTGACCAAACCTTTTGAAGAGGAAGATCTTATCAGCGCCATTGAGAGTAGACTAGCCAAGGCTGCACTCCTGAGTCGCGCAGTGGGTGAAACGACTAGCATCTCCCAGGTATCCGAAGAAGAAATGCGCACGCTGCATGAACTCAAGAACTTTTTTGATGACAATGGTGAAATTGTCACTTTCAAACAGGGAGAAAACGTATATAATAAAGGTTCGCATTCGCACAAAATCTACTTGGTTTCAAAAGGGGTGATCAAATGTCATGCTATGGACGAAGATGGTAAAGAATTGATTACTTCGTTATCGCGCGCGGATGATTTTTTGGGGTTTACTTCATTTATGAACAATATACCTCACCAAGAAACTGCAACGGCTATGGAAAACGTAGAACTTGCTGGAATATCTAAAGAGGCACTAAAAACTATTCTAGAAAAGAACCACACTATTTCTTTGGAATTGATGGAACTTCTAACAAATGATATCACAGAAATTAAAGCGCAGCTCTTGCAAATGGCTTACAGTTCAGTGCGTAAAAAAACTGCCCAGACCTTGTTGCAGTTCGCCGAAATCATGAATCAAAAAACAGAAGATGCCATTAAAATATCACGTAGCGATTTGGCTAGTGTCGCAGGTATTGCAACCGAAAGTCTCATACGAACCCTTTCGGGTTTTAAAAAAGAAGGACTTATAGCTATCGAAGGTCGAAATATTCGAATATTGGAATTAAAAGCACTACAGTATGTTAGCTAAAATTTAAAAATCCTTGACCTAAACTGATAAATATCATATTTCACGATTCATCGCAGGTTTATTTTTGCTTACCAAGCCCTGTAAATGAAAAATGTCTTAGTACCTACAGATTTTTCAGCGAACTCATGGAACGCTCTAGAATACGCTGTCGGGCTCTTCGAAAAAGTGCCCTGCAACTTTTATATACTTCATATTGGGCGATTAAACCAATCATCTACAAAAGGTAATTCTTTTACTCTTCCCCTCACCAGAGACAACACCATTCGAAAAAAACTAAGTGTTTTGTTCGAGCGAATAGAGCAACTACCCCGAAATAGAAGACATCATTTCGTTGCCTTGGAAGAATATGGCAGAATTGTGAATGCTATTCGCAATACGGTTGCCAGCAAAAGTATTAACCTTATCGTTATGGGTACCAAGGGAGCATCTGGTGTAAAGGCGGCTATCGTAGGCAGTAATACAGGCAATGTAATAACTCAAGTAGCCTGTAATGTTTTAGTCGTTCCAGAGCAAGCGACCATTGTCATACCACCAAAGGAAATTGTATTTCCCACCGATTATAATATCTTTTATTCCTTTTCAATTTTAGAGGCCATTGCAGAAATTATTCACCTCGCAAAAGCCAAACTGCAGATCTTGAACGTCTTAAAAAATAAGGGTAGACTTTCTCAGGAACAAGAAAAAAACAAAGCCTATTTACAAGACTATGTAGAAGAAGCTTTTCAAGAAAAACATCGTTTCTATGATATTAGAAACAACAATGTCAAGACCGCTATACAGCATCATATTGCTATCGAGCATGGGGAAATGGTGATCATGGTAGCCAAAAATCTAGACTTTCTTCAAAATTTGTTTTTCGATTCTACAATAGAAAAGGTAAGCTTTCATACCAGGGTACCTTTATTGGTGTTGCATGAATAATTCAATTATCTACTTAGAGCAACGCCGTAACTGAGCCTTGTCATTTTTTTTAAAAATCCTTATTTACTTTTAGGAAAGTGTACATTCACAAAACAGCTAAAAAAAAACAATTTCAATTGATTTTTCAATGTACTACCAGAACGTCATAGGCTAATTTTAAACCCTTGCGTTAAGAGAAGTGAATTTCGAGCCGCAAGCTCCAATAGTGTCTCTTCTGAGCTAAGGGTATTTGGCCAAGGCCTACTAGAACTTCCTGATGATATTTATCATATTTTTTGATTAAAGTCTCTGCTAATTTTGAAAAGCAAACAAAACAAAAGACGATGCGCACCGTACTGATTCCCACAGATTTTTCGGCAAATGCCATTCATGCAATCAACTATGCGTTGCATTTGTATAAATGTGAGCGCACCAACTTCTATTTTTTACACGCCTACGCCGACGAAGTATATGGCCCTTTCAAACACAACGGCGATACCTCTTTTGAACAGCAAAACAAATTAATCAAAAGAAATGTTGATGAAAAGCTCCACCGTATTATCAAAAAAATAAAAGAAAAAGAACACAACCCAAAACACGCCTTTAAGGCTATTTCTGCTTTTGATTCGTTAGTTGACGCTGTAAATGATGTAGTGAATCAATTCAATATAGATTTAATCATTATGGGTACCCAAGGCCAGACGGCCAAGAAGCAAACAACCTTCGGAAGTAATACCGTTCAAATTTTTAAATATGTGACATGCCCCGTTCTGGCCATACCCGAAAACTACGAGTATCAAAAACCTAAAAAAATAGTATTCCCAACTGATTACATGTTACCGTACAAGCGGAGAGAACTAAAGCTACTGAATACTTTGGCCGCCGAGTTCAAGTCGGAAGTTCACTGCCTCTACATTTCCGATTTTGAAGATTTGAGTAATCGTCAGATAGACAATAAACGTTTTCTACATGAAGAGCTTTCCAAAGCATACGTATTTTTTGAAACAACTCCGGTCAAAAACAAGGCAGAGGCCATTTTAGATTATATCGTTCAAAACGAGATGCACCTACTAGTAATGGTAAATTCAAGACATTCGTTTTTAGAAGATATACTGTATCGTTCTACGGTTGATGAAATCGGGCTTCAACCTAAGATTCCATTTTTAGTAATGCAGAATTTACCCCGTTAGAATGTACATCTGAAGAATGGGAATTGCATATACTTCATAGCTACCTGCCTATTTTTTTATTGCGTCGACTATGCGATGGGTGGGCCTAGTTTTAACGCTATTCCAAATACTAGCTTAGATATTGCATTGGCCGGGTTTGAGAAGACTTAGGTTAAAAATAAGACTTGAACACCCAAACCAAAAAAATCGTTATAAGACGTGATCAGGAATGAGATCTTATGATTTGCACAATGGCATTCTTTTGCAAGACTCCGGATTGGCGCCACAACTGCTTTCCACTTTTAAACAATAGCAAAGTGGGTACACCACGAACATCAAATTTTGAAGCGATACTAGGATTCTTATCTACATCGATTTTCACAATGGTTACTTCTTCACCCAATTCATCCTTAACCTGTCTTAAGACCGGAGTCAACACTTTACAAGGACCGCACCAATCGGCAAAAAAATCTACCAAAACCGGCGTATCGGACGTAATTATGTTATTAAAACTACCCTTCATGAACTTTGAATTTTTGCTTACCAAAATTACCAAAAAAACGAATGTCTCAAACTGACCGATATCATGGTTTAAAAGGTACTTCCATCATAGTTTTACCCCGTAATCTTAAATATAAGGCCATGACACGAATATTACTACCCACAGATTTCTCTGACAATTCATTCGAAGCAATCCGATATGCAATGCTTGTTTATAGAGAGGTGGAATGTACCTTCTACCTATTGCATACCTACACTCCCGCCATATATCACACTGATTACCTAATTGGAAGCCCTGGACAAATTGGATTGGGCGATATACTTAGGGAAAGTAGTATGAGTCAATTGGAAAAATTAAAAAATCGACTTGAAGGTCAATACCAAAACGAAAAGCATACCCTAATGACTCATAGTGCTTTCAACTCCTTATTAGGTGAGATTAAAGATTTGGTAGCAGCCGAGGATATTGATCTTATCATAATGGGTACCAAAGGAGCGACTGGTGCAAAAGAAATCTTGTTCGGCACCAATACTGTTCATGTCATCAAACAGGCCAAATGCCCAGTTATTGCTATACCCCCAAAATTTACTTACGAGGCACCCAAAGAAATCTTGTTTCCTACAGATTATGAAATCGAATTCAAAAAAGAAAATTTCGAGGCACTTTTAACCCTTCTTTGGTTACACCAATCGCGCATGAATGTGATGCATGTAAGATCTGGTTATGACTTGACCAGTGAACAGGAAAAACACAAAGCGGAACTTGATGAAATGTTTCTTAAAAAAGCACTCTTCCATGAGCTACCTGATAACGGAATCATTACAGCTGTTAACGAATTCCAGATCAAGACAAACATTAATCTTTTAGTCATGGTACAAAACAAACATACATTTATGGAGCGTCTTTTTATTGAACCTATAATCAAAAAAATAGGCTTTCACCTAACAGTTCCATTTATGGTGATACCGCAAATAAAAGAAACTAAGGCATAAAACGATAAACCAAGCCCCGTATTGACAATGGTCATGGTTAAACCTATGATCAGGTTGCAATATTATCTAAAAGAAACAGGATGGACAAAAGAATATTGATACCCACTGATTTTTCAAAAAATGCGTTAAACGCCGCAAGATATGCGGTCGATTTATATGCAAAATTGAATTGCGAGTTTTATTTTCTCAATGTCTTTCGACTAGACGGTTATACTACCGACACTCTTATTGTTCCCGAACCAGGTAGTGCTCCATATGAGACGGCCAAGGTAGCATCTGAAAAGGGATTAGTAAAACTTTTAGACATGCTTGAACTACACCACGATAATCCGAAGCATACCTATCATACCATTTCGACATTTAGTTTTTTATCGGAAGCCGTGAAGCAGACGATAGCCAATAAAGATATCGACCTAGTGATTATGGGTACAAAAGGGGCCTCGGGTAGCAAAGGTGTTATTTTCGGTAGCAATACCGTGAACACCATGGAGAAAGTAACCGAATGCCCCGTTTTAGCCGTGCCAGCGGACGTTCAATTTTCACCGCTGAAAGAAGTCGTTTTCCCAACGAATTATAAGTCAGTATATAAACGCAAAAAAATGAAATGCCTCATCGAGATTGCTAAAATGCATCAGAGCGCTATTCGCTTTCTTAACGTCAATAAAAACCCTGAGTTAACTACAGCCCAGGAAAGTAACAGACAACTGCTAGAGGATATAATGGAGACGGTGACTCACAGTGATCATTCCCTTTCAAAGAAGAACGTTGCGGAAAGCCTAACCGCATTTGTAGCAAGCAGAGAGAGCGATATGATTGCCTTTATCAATAAAAAGCACTTTTTCTTTAGCAGTGTTTTTTCAAGCCCTTTAATAAAAGAAATCGGGTACGATGCTACCGTGCCTATTCTAGCATTACCCTAGTTATAAATATATAAAACACAAAATAATGAAGTATATAGGAATTTGGATGGATAAGGAAAAAGCCCATATGGTAACGCTTAAGGGTGAGCAAGAAGCATTTGAAACTGTTTTTTCAGAATTGGAGTTTTTCAAGCCTTCAGGTGGATCAGGAACCAAAACAGCAAAATGGGGTCCACAAGATGTTGTACAAGACAGTAAATATCTAGAAAGGGAAAAACACCAACTAAGAGCATACTTCAACAACTTGGCCGAAGCCATCAAGGATGCCGATGCCATAGCCCTTTTTGGCCCGGCTGATACCAGCGAAAAATTTCGCAAAGAGCTATTAAAAAGCCATAAAACATTGGCTGCCAAAATAAAAACCGTGACCAAAGCCGATAGCATGACTGATAATCAAGTGAAGGCTATGGTACGAGACTACTTTAGTACCGAAGGTTAGCTGATTGATGTCTAAATCTGAGGCCGCTAAGACCTGTTGTTTTAGCGGTCTTGTAAAAAGGTAAGCCCATGAAAACCAACCAGAAATAATGGTTGCAGATGTAGACAAACCCAAAAGGGAAATAGCATATATAAAAAAAGCAGTCTATATAGACTGCTTTTGTGGGCCCTACTGGATTCGAACCAGTGACCCCCTGCTTGTAAGGCAGGTGCTCTGAACCAACTGAGCTAAGAGCCCTAAAAAGGGATTGCAAATATAGAATAGTTTTAATTACTCCAAAAGAAAAACAAGGAAAAAATCACACAACTTCTGCGACTACAAAATTGCTTCCTCCGATAAATATAAAATCGGTGGCAATTGCGTTCTTTAGGGCCGCTTTTTGAGCCTTTTCAATAGAGTGATATACATCACCATGCAATCCGAATTTTGCAGCTTCTTGCTTCAGAATCATAGCATCCAACCCTCTTTGAACATTTGGTTTGCAAAAGTAGTAGGTAGCATTTTCAGGAAACAACGGCAGCACCAATGACAAATTTTTATCTTTTACAAAACCGAGAACAAGATGTAGGTTATCGAATTCTTGACGTGCTACTTGTTCTAGAACTAATGATAGCCCTTCTCGGTTGTGAGCCGTATCACATACTACCTTTGGATGATTTCGTAGTATTTGCCATCTCCCCAAAAGCCCTGTGTTTTGAACTACATTTTTGAGCCCTGCTTCTATATGACTTGCCTGTATCACAAATTCTTTTAAGGCCGCTAAACAGGCAACAACCCCTTTTACATTTTTCGATTGATAATTACCTAGTAAAGCAGTATTATATAGTGTTTTTATCGTTTTGCTCGCAAATACCAGTTGGGCATGCTTTGATTTAGCGACCTTCTGAAATACCTCAGCCGGTTCTTTTTGATATTCGCTGACTACGACAGGAACATTTTTCTTTATTACACCTGCCTTTTCAAATGCAATTTTCTGTAAACTATCACCAAGCAAATCAGTATGATCCAAACCAATATTTGTGATTAACGAAACTTCTGGAACAATAATATTTGTAGAATCAAATCGACCGCCTAGCCCCACTTCTATAATCGCAATATCAACGCTCTTCTTGGCGAAATAGTCAAAGGCCATTCCGACCGTCATTTCAAAAAAGGACAATTTATTGTGGTCAAAAAAAGATTTGTTTTCAACTACAAAGTCAATAACATGTCGCTGACTTACGGTTTTGCCATTAATTCGAATCCGTTCTCTAAAATCCTTTAAATGAGGAGAAGTGTATAAACCTACTTTGTAACCCGCTTCTTGTAATATAGATGCAAGCATGTGGCTACTCGAACCTTTGCCGTTGGTTCCTGCTACATGAATACTCTTGAATTTTTTCTCAGGATTGCCGAGATGCTTTGAAAACTGAAGTATTTTATCAAGCTTGTGGTTGAGTGCATCCTTACCCTGATTTTGATACATGGGAAGTTGGGCAAACATCCACGCTATAGTCTCCTTATAGGTCACTCTCCTAACTTGAAATTCACTACTACAAAACCGACTTGTGAACTTGGCGCGTTTGCATCCAGGTTCCATTTGTGCTTAAATGCGGTTTTCTTAGCCGGATCTAGTAAGCAAGGACTATTATTTGTAGTACCTTTTACACCAGGTGTTGCACTTATAACATTGCCATTTCTATCTACAACGATTTTAACGACTACGCGTCCTGCTTGATTGCATTCTTGGGGTACCTTACCCTTGCGAACCAACGACCTTCCGTTGAGCCCGTATCCACCCGTGCCGCTTCCTGAACCGGGACTGCCGTAGTAACTTGTTGCATAAGGATCTCCATCGGGTTGCCCTTTATCACCAGCGCGGTCATCGTCACCTTCTGAACCAGATGCAGTGCCGTCTGATTTGTTCAGTCCGCCCATCATCTCATCTAACTTTTTCTTTTTTGCCTCTTGCTCTTGCCTTGCACGCTCTTCGGCTTCCCGTTTTTGTTGTGCAATTTTCGCGGCTTTTGCTTTTTCCCTTTCGATGGCCTCTTCTTTTCTACGTTGCTCGGCTTTTGCAGCATCTTCGGCCCTCTTTTTGGCCTCTTTGGCCTGTCGTATTTTTATGGCTTCCTCACTTTCCTTGGTCAATACCTTTTCAGATGGGGCTTCTTTGGGTTGTGATTTTTCAGGCACTTCTTCAACAACTTCCTCCTCAACCACTTCTTCTTTGACCTCTTCTTGTTTGGTAGGCTCTACAGGGGGTTTATTTACAGGTTCCGATCTAATTTTTTCTTTTGGTTGTACCTGACCTTTGCCAAAATCCATGGTTCCGAAATTTACAGAAATTCCATTTTCGATGGGTGGATCCATGTAGGTAAGACCGATGTAGAAAAGCACCAGGAGAAGCACGCTCAACAGAAGTGTTGTGAGTGTAAAGGATTTCTTTTTGTGTCTCGTGTCTAAGAATGACATAAAGTCAATTCAATTTTAAATCTCGTATTACTAATTCAATTTATTTCTTGTTCATATGATACAAAAAATATCAGCATAGCCTTAGCTAAAGGATTTTTTTTGGAGAAATATGAGTAAAAAAAACAGTTTTATGAGTAACCCAAATGCTGAAATGGCATCAATTCGGTCTGACTGCCAAAATAACTTTGTAATTGTTTCTGTTGGCAATATCCATAACATTTACGGCTTCTCGAATAGCTACACTCTCTTCTGCCCTTAGAATAATAGTGGGTTTCTCTTGCCCTTCTAGTGCCTTTTTTAATTCAATTTCTATATAATCTCCGTTAATTCTCTGGCTGTTTACAAAATACTGCAGGTTTTTATCAATACTTACAGATACATTTTGGGTGTTGGTAGACTTCCCTTTTGCCTTTGGCAAAAGTAAATCCAAAGCGTTTGGTGAGTTGGCCGTTAACATGAAGAATATCAATAACAGGAATACAATATCCGTCATTGAAGACATGCTAAAGTCTGGACTCACTTTATTTCTTCCCTTTAATTTCACTTGGCGTACTTTATTTGTTGTTATGATTCATCCTATGGCAGCAGGCATGTAAATATGTTTTCTAAATGCAAAGAAAAGCGACAATACGATTTAAAAAACACCTTGTCCTTATGCTCTTTTCTCTATAACCCTATAATGGTTCATTCAAAAGATCTAAGAATTCCACCGCATTCGCTTCCATTTTATGTACCACCTTATCCGTTCTGTTTACCAAATGGTTATAGCCTATATATGCAATAATACCTACTATTAAACCTGCAACAGTTGTTGTCATGGCCGTATAAATACCAGATGCCAATGACCCCATTTCGGCTTGACCCCCACTGGTAGCCATTTCATGGAATGCCAAAATCATACCAATTACGGTTCCTAAGAAACCAATCATGGGTGCCGCACCTGCAACGGTAGCTAAGATGCTAACGTTTTTCTCAAGCTTATAAACTTCGAGAGTACCCGCATTTTCAATAGCGGTGTTGATGTCATCCAAGGGTTTTCCAATACGTGAAATGCCTTTTTCGGTTAATCTAGCAACCGGTGAATCAGTTTGTGCACATAACATTTTCGCAGCGTCCAATTTACCGCCACTTACGTGGTCGCGTATTTGGTTCATAAAGTTACTATCTATTTTTGAGGCTGCTTTGATAGCAAAAATACGCTCAAAATAGATATACAGGGCTACGAACAGCATTATAAATAGCACAGATATGATAACCACACTACCCGTACCACCATTAAATATCAAATCAATTACTGAAAGTGTTTTTTCCTCTGATAGCACATCACCCATTTCAGGGTCTTGCGCAAGGTCTTGAAATAATAACATAGAATTCTTTAATGTGTATAGTTGCCCTTATAACGGTAGTTTATCGATAAAAGTATACGATCATATAAATTGTCGCAATAAAATAAAGGTGATTGCGCCGGCCAAAAATCCGATTGCCGCGAGCCATGTAATCTTCTTTAAATACCAGAAAAAATCGATTTTTTCCATGCCCATGGCAACAACCCCTGCAGCAGAACCAATAATCAACATACTTCCACCGGTTCCAGCCGAATATGCAATGAAATGCCATAGTTGATCATCAAGTGCTTCAGAGAACATCCCTAAACTTGCCGCTACCAATGGAACATTATCTATTACAGCTGAACCAACTCCTAATAGCAGCACTACCAAATCGGATACGCGGGTTCCTGCCATTTCGGTACCTACCATACCTATAGAATCTTGTAACCAAGTAGCAAAACCAAAGAGTTGGCCTAACGATTCTAATGCAGCAACAGCCATCAAGATTCCAAGGAAGAAAAGTATACTCGGTAATTCAATTTTAGACAAGGAACTATGTACAGGGCTATGATGTGCTGATATATGTTCTCCATCTGCATCATCTACACTGCTTATATTGAATTTACTTTTGCTATAAATTTCAGCAAATGTTGCCACTACACCTAAAGATAACATCATACCAACGTATGGTGGCAGATGGGTGACCGTCTTAAAAATTGGCACGAAAACGATGGCCCCCAAACCTAAATACAACATTCTCGCACTTAAACTACTTGCCGGCTTATCATCTTCACCTGACGACTCTAGTTTACCTTTGAATGCGGGCAAAAAAGAAGCGATAAACGCAGGTACCAACATACATATTAGTGAAGGTATTAAGAGGAAACTAATCAACTTTACAGTGGTCACTTTGTTCCCTATCCACAACATTGTAGTAGTCACATCACCTATTGGAGACCAAGCACCACCGGCATTTGCTGCGATTATTATTAAACCCGCATACCAAATGCGCACGTCGCGCTCTCTTACAATTTTCTGCAAGATGGAAATAAGCACGATCGTCGCTGTAAGGTTGTCAATGATAGCAGATAGCACGAAAGCAAGCACACAGAAAATCCATAAGATTTTACTTTTACTCTTTGTCTTTACAAAGCCTTTAATAGTCGCAAAACCATCGAAATAATCAATAATTTCTACAATGGTCATAGCTCCAAGAAGGAACACCAAAATCTCCGCCGTCTTTCCGAGGTGATGCAACAGAGTTTCCTCCATCAAGTGAAGTTTATCCTCATGCAACATGCCAGCAAAATTGTCAACTAAAGCATGTTTTCCCGAATCAAACCAGGTTGTGAAACCATCTATACCCAAAGCTATCAAAGCCCAACAAATTGCCATCATGACTAAAGCCGGTATTAACTTGTCAATCTTTAAATTGTGTTCAAGTGTTATTGCTAGATAACCTAAAACGAATACGAGTATAATTGCTGATTCCATATAGTGGTTGGTTTATATTAGTTGTTTTAATGCTATTTCAAATCCGGTGCTACACAAATTAATTTTAGACGGATTTTGCTTAAAGATATTTAAAATTGCCTTTCGAATGGTATCCGAAGTGTCATTAAATATTAATTCATCGTCAATACCTACTCTTTTTTCCATGAAGTAGGCAAAAACTCGGGCCATTCCACAGTTGCTTACAAAGTCTGGAATCAGACTTACTCTACCATCTGTATATTCCATTATAGGGCCGAAAAAAATTTCCTTATCTGCAAAAGGCACATTGGCGCCACAGGAAATTACTTCCAAACCGGTATCAATCATTTGAGAAATTTGTTCCTTAGTAATCAATCTAGAGGCCGCACAGGGCACAAAAATCTCTGTCGGCAAATTCCAAATGCGCTCATTGATCTCTTCAAAAGGGATTAACTGACTTCCATCTGCCATCAAACTATTCCCCTTTTTGTTGAGAAAAAATTGTTGAATCTCCTCAAAAGAAAAACCTTCCTCATTGATAACTCCGCCGGCTCTGTCAATAATTCCTACCACCTTTGCGCCCATTTGCGCCAGATAATACGCTGCTGCGCTACCCACATTTCCAAAACCCTGTACCACTGCCTTTTTACCAACTACATTTCCGCCATAAATATCATAATAGTGTCGCACTGCTTCGGCTACCCCATAGCCAGTAATCATATCGGCTATCGTATATTTTCGACCCACCCCTGGGGAAAATTTATCAGTCTCGATGACCTTAATTACGCCCATTCTGAGCTGCCCTATGCGATTGATTTTATCTGCTTCGGTCGGTTTAAAATGGCCATTAAACACCCCCTCTTGTGGATGCCAAACACCGGCATCTTCTGTAATCGGAATGACCTCGTGAATTTCATCGACATTCAAATCTCCTCCCGTACCATAATAGCTTTTTAAAAGAGGCGCCACTGCGTGATACCAGCGTTCTAAAACGCCTTTTTTTCTCGGATCGTTGGGGTTAAAATTGATGCCAGATTTCGCCCCACCAATCGGAGGGCCAGATACTGTAAACTTGACTTCCATAGTTTTCGCTAAAGAGAGTACTTCATTCATATCGAGCCCCTCCCGCATACGGGTTCCTCCTCCAGCAGCTCCTCCACGCAAAGAGTTGATGACCGTCCAGCCTTCCGCCTCGGTTTCGGGATCCTTCCAGTTAAAAACGATTTCAGGTTGTTTGTTTTCGTATGCCTTTAGTAATTCTTTCATTACAATTGATTTATAAAATTATGTAATCCCATTTTCATTCGTGTTCCGTTTGAAATTTTCATTATCCCCTTGCGGGGTTACTGCTGGTCCATAATTCTATATTTGATCGATACGAAAAAATCGAAGTCAACAAATATAAAAATTTGCGATGGGTTTAAAAGTTTTCTCCTCGTTAAAAAGGGTATTTTTTTAGGCTATAACTCTTCGTATTATGACTCTTAATTTGCATCTTAACCTTATCTTTGCCACAAGAAAATGTAAAAGATATTGCATATGGATTTTTCACTATCGGAAGAACACCTAATGATACAAGAAGCGGCGCGAGACTTCGCCCAAAACGAACTGCTTCCGGGAGTCATTGAACGAGATGACAATCAACAGTTTCCAGCTGAACAGGTAAAAAAGATGGGGGAATTAGGTTTTCTAGGGATGATGGTCGACCCAAAATACCTCGGTAGCGGAATGGACACCATGTCTTATGTGATCGCTATGGAAGAGCTCTCCAAAGTAGATGCCTCATCTTCCGTAATCGTTTCAGTAAACAATTCATTGGTTTGTTATGGATTAGAAACCTACGGCACCGAAGAGCAAAAAGAAAAATACCTTAAACGATTGGCTTCAGGAGAAATTATTGGGGCATTCTGTTTGTCAGAACCCGAGGCTGGTAGCGATGCAACTTCACAAAAAACAACAGCAATAGACAAGGGAAACCACTATGTCATAAACGGTACCAAGAACTGGATTACAAATGGCAATACCGCATCGGTTTATTTGGTTATAGCCCAAACAGATAGGGAAAAAGGACATAAAGGAATCAACGCCCTCATTGTAGAAAAAGGAATGCCTGGCTTTGAGATCGGACCAAAGGAAAATAAGTTGGGTATCAGAGGTAGCGATACGCATTCGCTAATTTTCAATGATGTAAAAGTGCCAAAAGAAAATCGTATTGGTGAAGATGGTTTTGGTTTTAAATTTGCCATGAAAACACTTTCTGGTGGTAGAATCGGAATCGCTGCGCAAGCTTTAGGTATTGCGGCTGGGGCTTATGAATTGGCCCTGAAATATTCAAAAGAACGAAAAGCATTTGGCACTGAAATAAGTAACCATCAGGCGATAGCTTTTAAATTGGCTGACATGCATACTCAGATTCAAGCAGCACGTCATTTGGTCTACAAAGCAGCATGGGATAAAGATCAAGGCAATAACTACGATCTTTCAGGGGCAATGGCCAAATTGTATGCCTCACAGGTAGCCATGGAAACTACAGTGGAAGCCGTTCAAATACACGGTGGCAATGGTTTTGTGAAAGACTATCATGTAGAACGACTGATGCGTGATGCAAAGATCACCCAAATATACGAGGGCACTTCAGAAATACAGAAAATTGTAATTTCAAGAAGCATATTAAGAGATTAAAAAGAAACTATTTATTGTTTTATTACACAGCCCCTCCTTTTTGAGGGGTTGATTGTTCATAGTTGCTTCTTATTTTGTTAACCCGATACTATTGAAAGGGTTTTTTGTTACAAATTAATATTCTGCACCTTTTACCCCCTAAAATTCACTTCGTAAAGACCACAAATGCCTTAAATTTATCAAATTGATAATTTGAGGGTAACAATAATCCCTATTTGAGTATTTTTTAACGATTATCTAATATCATTGAATATTTTAATTCATTTCATTTAAATCGATAAAAATAGCTTAACAAATATGTTATTTTTGAGGAAATACGACAATTTATGAAGTTAGAGAAACAGGGGTTGTACCTACCGGAATTTGAGCACGATAACTGTGGCGCAGGATTCATTTGCAGTTTGAAAGGAAAGAAGTCGAATGACATTATTCATAAGGCACTTGAAATTCTAGATAAGCTAGAGCATCGTGGTGCTGTAAGTGCCGATGGCAAAACGGGCGATGGCGCAGGTATCCTTATCGATATTCCGCATGATTTTTTTAAGGCCGTTTGCGATTTTGAGATCACTGAACCCGGAACCTATGCGGTTAGTAACGTATTTCTACCACAAAAGGAAAATCAACGTGATTTCTGTATCACCGTTTTTGAAGACAACATAAAAAAACAAGGACTTCAACTGTTAGGATGGCGTGATGTTCCTGTAAATAGATCTGTTCCTGGAAGAATTGCCATGGAAACTGAACCTTTCGTCAAACAACTCTTTATTGCTAAGGAGCATGCTGAGCAAGACGAATTCAACTTCAATCTTAAACTGTTTACCGCTCGCAAGTTGACTGAGCATTCCATTATCAATTCTAAACTATCAGAAAGTGGCTTTTTCTATGTTCCTAGTCTTTCCACTAAGATTATCATTTTCAAAGGCTTGTTAATGCCCAAAGACATCAGCCTGTATTATAAGGATTTGATGGATCCAAGAGTGGTTACAAGACTTTCGCTCGTACACCAGCGATTCTCAACAAACACCTTCCCCACCTGGGATTTGGCACAACCATTCAGGTATATGTGTCACAACGGTGAAATAAATACACTGCGAGGTAATGTTACTCGAATGCGATCTCGTGAAGAATTAATGAAAAGTGATTGGTTTGGTGAGGAGATTAAAAAAATAATTCCAATTATTCTACCGGGAAAATCTGATTCCGCCACCATGGATATGGTAGTAGAATTGTTATTAATGACGGGGCGTTCGCTTCCAGAAGTAATGATGATTTTAGTACCAGAAGCTTGGGAAAAGAATCCAGATATGTCGGAAGCTAAAAGAGCTTTTTACGAATATCACTCCTGCATGATGGAACCTTGGGACGGTCCGGCATCTGTTCCGTTTACAGATGGAAACTATATCGGTGCTGTTTTAGATAGAAACGGACTACGCCCTTCAAGATATACTGTTACCAAAGATGATTATGTAGTTATGTCTTCAGAAGTTGGGGTGGTAGACATCGCTCCAGAAAATGTAGATTTCCACGGAAGGCTTGAGCCCGGTAAAATGTTCTTGGTAAATATGGAAGCGGGCCGAATTATCAATGACGAAGAAATTAAGGAGGAAATTGCCCAAAGACACCCATACCAAAAGTGGTTAGATAACAATCTGGTGCACCTGAAAGACATTCCTTATAACGATTGCCCTTTGTTTTTGGGAGAAGCATCCTTAGAAAAAAGGAAGGCCGTATTCGGCTACACCCTGGAAGATATCAATACGATTATCCTTCCTATGGGCAAAAACGCAAAGGAACCCATAGGCTCTATGGGTTCTGACACTCCTATTGCCGTATTATCTGAACAGCCACAATTGATTTACAACTATTTCAAACAGTTATTCGCGCAGGTTACCAATCCGCCATTAGATGGTATACGTGAAGAATTGATTACCGATATCAGTCTTACTTTAGGTAGCGACCATAATATTTTCGATTTCTCTGAATTGCATTGCCGCAAATTAAAAATACAGAACCCGGTCATATCAAAAGAAGATTTGGACAAAATCAAAAACTACGATGCTAGTCCGGATTACAAGGTAGTGTCGATTCCCACATTGTACCATATTGAAAGAGGACATAATGGTTTGGAGGATGCGCTAGAATCTATCTTGAAGCAAGCTTCACAAGCGGTTGACCAAGGAACCAACATTATTATTTTATCCGATAGAAATGTTAGTGATACCGAAGCACCCATTCCCGCCTTATTGGCCTGTTCCTTCGTAAATAGTGGTTTACAGAAGTTAGGAAAGCGATCAAAGCTAAGTGTTATAATAGAATCTGCTGAACCCCGTGAGGTACACCATTTTGCCTTACTCTTCGGTTTTGGCGCGAGTGCCGTAAATCCGTACTTGGTAAATGAAATTATTGGAGAACAGATTGAAGAACTAGACATTACTGAATATACTTTTGATGAAGCCATAAAAAACTACAACAAAGCTGTAGGTAAAGGCATTTTAAAAGTGATGAACAAAATAGGCATCTCAACGCTTAATTCATACCGTGGTTCACAGTTGTTTGAATGTATTGGTATTAATACTAAGGTTGTCGGCAAATACTTTCCGAATACACCAACCAGAATACAGGGTATCGGACTTTACGAAATCGAGAAGGAAATTGCCAAACGGCACGCCAAGGCTTTTGCAAAAAAAGAAGTTGCCGCCAACTTAGATGTACCCATGGGCGGTGAATATCGCTGGAGAAGAGATGGTGAAAAACACATGTTCAATCCGTTATCGGTAGCAAAATTGCAAAAAGCCGTTCGCAATAATGAACCCGATAGTTATAAGGAGTTCTCTGAAATGGTGAATGAGCAGTCTAAAAATCTTATGACTATTCGTGGTTTGTTTGAGTTCTCAAACTATGATCCTATTCCAAAAGAGGAAGTTGAACCTTGGACCGAAATCGTAAAGCGTTTCAAGACCGGAGCGATGTCTTACGGCTCTATTAGTAAAGAAGCACATGAAAATCTTGCTATTGCCATGAACCGTATTGGCGGTAAAAGCAACTCAGGTGAAGGCGGTGAGGATTCAGAACGTTTTTACAAGAATGCAACCGGTGACTGGAGAAATAGCGCGATTAAACAAGTAGCATCAGGTCGCTTTGGCGTCACTTCCGACTACTTAACGAATGCACAAGAAATACAGATTAAAATGGCACAAGGTGCCAAACCGGGTGAAGGCGGGCAATTGCCAGGTCCGAAAGTAAATCCGGCAATTGCTAAAACAAGAAATTCTACACCTTACGTCGGGTTGATTTCACCTCCACCACATCACGATATTTATTCTATTGAAGATTTATCACAGTTGATTTTCGATCTAAAATCAGCAAATCGCGAGGCAAGAATCAATGTGAAATTGGTTTCCGAAATTGGGGTTGGTACGGTTGCTGCGGGTGTTGCCAAGGCAAAAGCAGATGTTATACTAGTTTCAGGATTTGATGGCGGAACGGGCGCATCGCCATTAACATCTTTGAAGCATGCCGGACTGCCTTGGGAATTAGGTATCGCCGAAGCACAACAAACTTTGGTAATGAACGATTTAAGAAATCGAATTGTACTAGAATGTGATGGACAGCTAAAAACGGGTCGTGATGTAGCTGTAGCTTGTCTGCTTGGAGCAGAGGAATTCGGTTTTGCCACTGCACCATTGGTCGCTTCAGGCTGTATTATGATGCGTGTTTGCCATTTGAACACCTGTCCGGTGGGTATTGCCACTCAAAACCCTGAACTTCGCAAGAAATTTGAGGGTAAGCCAGAGCATGTGGTAAATTATATGTATTTCGTAGCACAAGAGTTGCGAGAAATAATGGCGCAATTGGGCTTTAGAACCTTGAATGAAATGGTGGGACAGGTTCAAAAATTAGATCGTAAAAAAGCCATTGACCATTATAAAGCACAGGGCATTGATTTGACTCCTATTCTGCATCAAGTAAACGTTCCTGCAGGAACAAAGCTTTACAATACACAGCAGCAAGAGCATGATGTAGACAAGTCTATCGAATTTGAAATCATTGAAAAAGCGAATCCATCGTTATTTCGAAAAGAAAAAGCAGCGCTAGATTTTCCCATTTGTAATACCGATCGCGCAGTTGGTGCCATAATCAGCAATGAGATTTCTAAAATTTATGGCGCGCAAGGATTACCGATCAATACACTGAAATTGAACTTTACAGGTTCTGCAGGTCAGAGCTTTGGAGCCTTTGCCACCCGAGGCTTGACAATGACGGTCAATGGCAACACGAATGATTATTTGGGTAAAGGATTATCTGGGGCCAAATTGGTTATAAAAGTACCCGATGGTTCTACTATTGTGCCAGAAGAAAACGTCATTACAGGAAATGTAACTTTATATGGAGCAACTGCGGGTAGAGCCTATATTAATGGGAAAGCCGGAGAGCGCTTTTGTGTTCGGAATTCGGGTGCTAAAACCGTGGTCGAAGGTATTGGTGACCATGGGTGTGAATATATGACCGGAGGTGTTGCCGTTATTCTCGGCGAAGTAGGAAGAAATTTCGGCGCTGGTATGAGTGGTGGAATCGCCTATGTTTATGACAAAAATAAAACCTTTGAAAAGAATTGTAGTAAAGAAGGATTGAACTTGTTGGCCGTTGAGGAAGACCAAGATATTAAACAACTTCGAGAGCTTGTTGAAAGTCATTACAATTATACCATGAGTCCTCTGGCTCAGCGTATTCTAGAAAACTGGGAAGATTGTCTACCAGATTTTGTAAAGGTATTCCCTGAGGAATATCGTCAGGCTTTGATTCGACTGGAAGAAGAGAAATTGCAAACTATATAAATCGAGACATGGGAAAGATAACAGGGTTTTTGGAATTCGATAGAAAAGTAGAGGGTTACACGCCCGTTGAAAAACGTATAAGAAATTATAAAGAATTTACGGTTCCTATGAAAGAAAAGGAGCTGAAAGACCAAGGTGCGCGTTGTATGGATTGTGGTATTCCTTTCTGTCATAGCGGTTGCCCACTGGGGAATCTGATTCCAGATTTCAATGATGCTGTTTATAGAGGAAAGTGGGAAAAAGCTGCTGGCATTTTACATTCGACCAATAACTTTCCAGAATTTACCGGTAGGTTATGCCCAGCACCCTGTGAAGAAGCTTGCGTTCTGGGAATTAATGAAGATCCGGTAACCATAGAAAATATTGAAAAGAATATTGTAGAAACCGCCTTTGAAAAAGGATGGATTGTTGCAGAACCCCCAGCAAAAAGAACAGAAAAAAGGGTAGCTGTAATAGGCTCAGGGCCAGCCGGATTGGCAGCTGCACAACAGTTAAATCGTGCAGGGCATTTCGTCACTGTATTCGAAAGAGATGAAAAACCTGGAGGACTATTACGTTATGGAATTCCAGATTTCAAAATGGAAAAACATGTGATCGACCGTAGATTGAAGGTCATGGAAGAAGAAGGAATTGAATTCAAATGTGGCGTTCATGTGGGTATTGATATAAAAGCAGAGGCGTTAAAAGATGATTTTGATGCCATTGTTTTATGTGGAGGAGCAACAGTTAGACGAAATTTACCGATAAAAGGTTCAGATTTAAACGGTGTAGTACAAGCCATGGATTTCTTGCCTCAGAACAATCGCCGGGTCGATGGTGTAAAGAAATTTGAGAAAGAGGTTCTAGCTGCGGATAAAGATGTTGTAGTAATTGGAGGTGGTGATACTGGTTCTGATTGTATTGGTACATCAATTCGACAGGGTGCTAAATCAGTTTCAAATTTTGAGATCATGCCCATGGCCTCTGAAGAACGTCCTGAAGGGCAACCTTGGCCTTTTTGGCCTATGCGGCTAAGGACCAGTTCCTCGCATAAGGAGGGAGCTGAGCGTTTTTTTAGTATTTCAACCAAAGAATTTATTGGTGATAAAAATGGAAATCTAAAAGGTTTGATCACTTCAGAAGTAGAATGGATAAAGCAAGCAGGTCAACGTCCGATCTTAAAAGAAATCGAAGGCACCGAAAAAGAATGGAAATGTGAGTTAGCCCTTCTCGCTATGGGTTTTACTGGCTCTGAGATGACTATTGCCGAGCAGTTAGGTCTAGAGGCCGATGCCAGAACGAATATTAAAGCTTCTGAAAGTGATTACCAAACGAATGTACCTGGGGTGTTTGTTGCAGGCGACCAACGCAGAGGTCAGTCGTTAATCGTTTGGGCCATTTCAGAGGGTAGGCAAGCAGCGCATCATATCGATACGTATTTAATGGGGGAATCTTATCTTCCTTTAAAAGGGGAAGGAGATCTGCCTCGAATTTAAATAAGATGCTTAGTCTTTAGTTAATTGACTTCCCCACCAGTCATCATTGGGTTTGAAATCTTGGGAAAGCACTTTCATTCGCTCTTTTTCAAGAAGGGGTAATTTCTCATTCATCAACATCTGACGTCGCTCTGTGGCTAGCTTTAAATTATATTCCGGGTCTGGGGAGGCCATATTGGCGTTAACCGATTTTAACCAGTTCCGCAATTTTGTGCTCATTTCCTTGGCAAGAAGTTTCTGTTCATTTACCAGGTTCTTTTTTTCCCCAATATCAGCGCTAAGCTGGTACAATTCTTCTCGATCATCTTCCCAGTAGTGAATAAGTTTCCATCCATTTTCTTGAATAATCGATGAGGGTTCGCCGCCTTGGTTTCCATAATGCGGATAATGCCAATATAATTCACGTTCTTTATTTATCTCCTTACCCTCCAACAAAGGCTTCAAGCTGATACCGTCAACGTGTTGCTTGGGCAGGGCCTCTATACCAACCAAATCTAAAATGGTTGGATAGAAATCAGTACCGCTTACTGGATAGTCATTTTTAGAACCGGCATTCTTGAGCCAGGGTACTTTTATAAAATAGGGTTCACGAATTCCGCCCTCCCATTGATATCCTTTTCCTCCTCTTAAAGGCACGTTGGATGTTGAAAAAGAATCACCCGAAGCAACACCACCATTATCAGAAGTAAAAACTATAATCGTTTCATTATCAATACCTTGATTCTTGATTTCGTTTAAAACAACGCCCACAGCATCGTCCATACTTTCAACTAATCCGGCATAGATAGGATTATCTTGTTCTTGTCGAATAGGAAGAACTCTTTCCATACTATAACCGCTTTCGGCTATACCCGCATTGGTTGCTTTATCTTGATATTTTTTCCATTTGGCGTTTGTAGTTTGAATCGGACCGTGTACGGCATAAAAGGAAAGAAAGGCAAAAAATGCAGCATCTTTATGTTGCGCTATAAACGAAGCGGTTTCATTCGCCAAACGCAATGAAAGATTTTCTCCTTGCACTCGATTCTTCAGTTTAGGATTCTGCCAGGGAGAAAAATAGCCTCCAATAGGGCTTCCTTTATCCCAACCACCTACATTGCTATCGAAACCGTGATCTTCAGGATAGGAACCTTCTTCTCCTAGATGCCATTTTCCGGCGAAAAAAGTGGAATACCCTGCTTCTTTTAGGGTTTCAGCAAGGGTTATCTCTTCTTTAGGTAGTTCATGCACATAATCAGCCGGAAGTAATTTATCGTGCCTACCGTGATCACGCCATTGGGTTCCGGTTTTTGCTCCTATCCAATCGGTTATGCCATGTCTTGCAGTAAACTTCCCAGTCATAATACTAGCCCTAGATGGGCTACATACTCTACTGGCTGCATACCCTTGGGTAAATATCATGCCTTCTCTGGCCAGTTGATCTATATGGGGAGTCTCGTAATAGGTGCTTCCCGTAACACCTAGATCTAATAAACCTAAATCGTCTACCAGTATAAAAACCACATTTGGTTTATGTACAGCGGTAGGTAATTCTTGTTTGCAGCTAATAAAAAGAAAGATGGAGGAGATGAACAAAGGTTTGCAATATCTAAAAAACATCCTTTTGGTTTTACTCAAATATAGTAAAAAGGTAAGATGAATAGGTTCTCTAGACTCTATGCCATAAAAAAAGTCCCTTACATTGCTGTAAGGGACTTTCGAAGAAGGCGGCTACCTACTCTCCCACTTGGTGTAGCAGTACCATCGGCGCAGACGGGCTTAACTTCCCTGTTCGGAATGGTAAGGGGTGTGCCCCGT